>JALHPF010000011.1 GCA_022842595.1 Rubrivivax sp. | reverse complement strand
AGAGCTTCGTCTCGACTTAGCTCAATGCGGATGGGTTCTGGTGTGGCGGCGTCGGTCATCGCTGATGTTGTGTTTCAGTAAGTGCAACAGCGCACGATCGCGCTTGTGCGGCCTAACGTGTTTTCGACATCTTCACCCTGTAGTTCCATCTAGGAACAAATGTGCTCATGGATGAACATGTTCCTGGTAGAACTGGTCACGGGTCACCGCGATCCTGGCCTTCATGCCCATGCGAATCACCTCGCTGCGCTTGAGTCGCCACATGCCGTTCTTGCCATGGTAAGTGGCGCCCTTGGATTGGGCCAGTCGGCGCAGTTGGTGCTCTTCGGGTCTGATCTTGAACAAGACGATCGGGTCTTCTCGCTTCTGGATGACGACGCGGTCGATGACGAGTTCGACGGTCGTCAGGCGTTCCGTACCTTCTGTGTTCTCGCGGTAACGGACGCAGAGTAGATTCTCGCCGTGGGCGCGTGCCAGTTTGATCGCACCGCGTTGATGCGGCTTGATGGTCTTTGAAACCTGCCATGCCGTCGGGTCGGTTTTCTGGGTCTTCAGCAGATGAACTGTCATTCAGGCGCTCCTCTCCAGGCTCGATGTCTCAACGTTTGCGTACGCTGCTTCCATTGGTCGGGCAGTTGGCGTCTCCATTGCCCCCCGCACTGCCGCTCATCTTCCTTCGGCTTCAGGCACTTCGCGTACTTCCGCGTCCACCACGTCCGCTTGGCTCGCACGATGTGGTCGCCCCCTGGCTCGTTCGAAGCGGTCACGGAAGACACCAGCCGCCGGCTTCTGTCCGCGGATCAGTGCCCATGCAACGAGGGCCGACGCCGCTGCCAACCCAAGAAGAAGGAAGCCCAGCAGGAAGACAAACGCGAACAGGGTGATTCCCAGGCGCAATAGCCCCTGCACGGCACGCTGCGGACCCGCAGGGCCGGTTCGCGTTCGTGTGCTCGCCGGCAGCGGGGTGGCAGGTTCAGTGTTCGGACTCGAAGGCAGTTCCATGGTGCTTGGGTGCTCCGGGCTGTCCGCCGCTCTCCATGCGCGCGGCTGGTCTGGTGTGGAACTCTGCCACGTTCGGCGCAAGGGTGGGCTGCGCCGGCGTGCGCGCAGACTCGGCCCTGCCAGCCGTCGACTCGCGACGTCCTCTCGGCCATTCGTCGCATCCCCAGCCGCTGTGCCCCTGCTCGCCGGTAGGCTATCGTCTTCACTCATTCATTCCGCGCCCAGCTGTAGCGTGCTGGCGCCACCTGAGCATGCGCCCTCTTTTCCTTCTCGCTGCCCTGTTGGGTCTGCTCGCCGCCTGTGGGAAGTCCCCTGAACCCGGCGCCGGCACCAAGGCGGGCGGCTCGGCCTCATCCGCTTCGCCGGCTTCGGCGGCTTCTGCAGCGACATCTGCCCAGGCCCAGGCCGCCGCCGCATCGGCCCCGGTCCTGCTTGTCGCACCCGAAGACCTGCGCAGCCTCAGCCCCAGCTTGCTGGCGGGCGGGCCCGTCATCACCGGCCTGCTCCAGCCCGAACGCAAGGCCGACCTGCGCAGCGAAATCTCGGCCGTCGTCCTTCAGGTTGCCAGGGAAAATGGCGACCCGGTCCGGCGTGGCGACCTGCTGGTGCGCCTGGACGACACCGCCATCCGCGACAGCCTCGGCAGTGCCGACGAATCGGTGCGCGCGGTCAGCCAGGCCTTCGACCAGGCCGAACGCCAGGTGCAGCGCCTGAAGACTCTGCAGGCCCAGGGCATGACCAGCATGCAGGCGCTGGAAGATGCCGAGGTCCGCCGCAACAATGCGCAGAGTGATCTCGCTGCCGCCCGCGCCCGCGCCGTCAGCGCCCGCCAGCAGCTGCGTCGCACGGAAGTCCGCGCACCGTTCGACGGCGTCGTCAGCGAGCGCAAGGTCTCGGCCGGTGACACGGCAGCAGTGGGCAAGGAACTGCTGAAAGTCATCGACCCGTCCAGCATGCGCTTCGAGGGCCTCGTCTCGGCCGACCGCATGCACGAAGTGAAGGTCGGTCAGTCGGTGAGCTTTCGCGTGAATGGCTTCCCGCAAGCCGAATTCGCAGGCAAGGTGGAACGCCTGGACGCCACGGCCAATGCCACCACGCGCCAGGTGGAAGTGGTCGTGGCCTTCGTCGACCGTTCGGCGGCGCCGAAGGTGGCTGGGTTGTTCGCCGAAGGCCGCATCGAATCCGGCACGCGTGAAGCGCTGATGCTGCCCGAAGCGGCCATCGTGCGCGCCGGTGACAGCGCCAGCGTCTGGCGTGTGGCTGGCAACACGATCAAGAAAGTGCCGGTGCAGCTGGGCGAACGCGATCCGCGTCGCGGCGAATACCCGGTCCTGGCGGGCCTGGCCGCAGGCGACCGGGTCTTGCGCAAGCCGGGCGGCAATCTCGTCGACGGGCAGAAGCTGGAACTGGCAGCCGCGCCCGTGCAGGCCGCGTCGGCGTCGGCGCCGCTGCCGCGCTGAACCCCCGAGGGCCCGACCATGTTCCTGTCCGACTTCAGCATCAAGCGCCCGGTGGCCACCGTGGTGCTCATCATCGCGCTCATGGCGCTGGGCCTGCTCGCGCTGAGCAAGCTGCGTGTGAACCAGATCCCGGACGTCGAGCAGCCGATCCTCGTCGTCAACATCACCTACCCCGGTGCCAGCCCGGAAACGGTCGAACGCGAGGTCATCAACCGCATCGAAAAGGCCTTGCAGGGCATTTCCGGTGTCGACCGCGTGCAGGCCACGGCCAGTGAAGGCAACGCCAGCCTGGTGATGTTCTTCAACTTCAACAAGAACATGATCGAGGCGGTGGAAGAGGTGCGCAATGCCATCGGCACGGTGCGCTACAAGCTGCCGCTGGAGATTCGTGAACCCGTGCTGACGCGGGTCGACCCGGCGGCCCAGCCCATCATGCAGCTGGCGCTGTCGTCCACCAGCCAGGACTTCGCGGCCATTTCGCGCCTGGCCGAAGACCAGCTCGCCGACCGTTTCCGTGGCATCGCCGGCGTGGCCGTGGTCAACGTCAACGGTGCGCTGCGCCGCGAACTGACGGTGCTGCTGCATGCCGACAAGCTGCGCGAGTTCGAAGTCTCTGTCACCGAGGTCGTCAACGCCCTGCGTGTGCAGAACGCCACCGCGCCCGTCGGCAAGGTGCGCGGCAAGCTCGAGGACCAGAGCATCCGGCTGGTCGGCCGCATCGAAAGCCCGCGCGAATTCGAGCAGATCGTCATCAAGCGCCGCGGCAGTGAACTCGTGCGCCTGGCCCAGGTGGCCACGGTCGCCGACGGCTTTGCCGAGATCGGCAGCTTCTCGGTGCGCAACGGCAACCCCAACGTCGGTCTGTCGGTCACACGCACACGCGACGCCAGCACCGTGTCGGTGGCCAACCAGGTGCGCAAGCTGGTCGACGAGATCGGCAAGGAGCTGCCCAGCGGCACGAAGCTGGAAGTCACGCAGGACGGCGGCGAAAACGCGTCCAACAGCCTGAACAACGTCATCCACGCGCTCGTGTTCGGCGCCGGGCTCACGGTGTTCGTGGTCTACGTGTTCCTGAATTCCTGGCGTTCGACCTTGATCACCGCGCTCAGCCTGCCCACCAGCGTGGTGGCGGCCTTCATCGCCGTCTGGCTGTTCGGCTTTTCGCTGAACTTCATGAGCCTGCTGGGCCTGTCGCTGGCCATCGGCGTGCTCATCGACGACGCCATCGTCGTGCGCGAGAATATCGTGCGCCACATGGAAATGGGCGAGGACAGGCGCACCGCGGCCATGAATGGCACGGCCGAGATCGGCCTGGCCGTGGCCGCCACCACCTTCAGCATCGTCGCCGTGTTCGTGCCCGTGGCCTTCATGCCCGGCGTTTCAGGCGAGTGGTTCCGCCCGTTTGCGTTGACGGTGGTGGCTTCGGTGCTGGTCAGCCTGCTCATCGCCTTCACCCTCGACCCGATGCTCAGCGCCTACTGGGGCGACCCGCCCGGCTACCACCACGCGCCGAAGAAGGGCGTCGGGCGCTTGCTGCAGCGCTTCAACAACTGGTTCGACCACCAGAGCGAACGTTATGGCGCGGTCATCGCCTGGGCGCTGCACCATCGGCGCTGGATGGCGGCATTCGCTGCCTTGAGCCTGGTCGCAGCGGTGGCGTTGCAGGCGAAGTTCGGCGGTTCCAGCTTCCTGCCCAGTTCCGACGCCGGCACGCTGGCCATCGAGGTGCGCACGCCCAGCAGCAGCAGCCTCGAATACGCCCGGATGAAGATCGAGGCCGCTGCCGCGCTGGCCCGCAGCATTCCCGAGACCAAGGCCACCAACAGCCAGGTGCGGGCCGGCGGTGGCCGCATCTACGTCGACATCGGCAAGAGCACCGAACGTGCGCGCAGCCACATCGAGATCGCCGCCGACCTGCGCAAGCTCACCGCACGTCTGGTCGGTGCTGAATACGTGGTGCTCGAAGACCTGAACAACGGCGCGCAGAAGCCCGTGCAGATCCGCTTCACCGGTGCCGATTCGCGCAAGCTGCTGGAGATCACCAACCAGTTCATGGCCGAGCTGCGCAACGTGCCAGGTGCCGTCGATGTCGGCCTGTCGGAACAGGACCCGCAGGACGAACTGAAGATCGAGCTCGACCGCGGCCTGGCCAATTCGCTGGGCATATCGGTCAACGACGCGGCGCAGGCTCTGCGGGTGGCCTTTGCCGGCGTCGAAGTCGGCGACTGGGTCGACCCGGTGGGCCAGACGCGCGACGTCTCGGTGCGCCTGCACCCCAGCGACCGCGTCGACGCCAGCAACATCGAACGCCTGCCCATTGCCGTCAGCGGCAGCAACCGCATGGTGCCGCTGGAACAGATCGCCACCGTCAGCATGGGCAAGGGCCCTAGCCAGATCCAGCATGCCGACGGCAAGCGCACCATCAGCGTGGCCGCCAATGCCCAGGGGCGCAGCCCGGGCGAGGTCACGGCCGACGCGCTGAAGCTGGCGAAGAACATCGACTTCCCACCCGGCTACGGCCTGGAACTGGCCGGCGCCTCGCGCGACCAGCAGGCCGTGTTCGGCGCGATGGGCACGGCCCTGGTCTCGGGCGTGGGGCTGATGTACCTGATCCTGGTGATGCAGTTCGGCAGCTTCACCGCGCCGCTGGCGGTGATGCTGTCGCTGCCGCTGTCGCTGATCGGCGTGGTCCTGGCGCTGCTGCTCACCGGTGGCACGCTCAACCTGATGAGCTTCATCGGCGTGATCATGCTCATGGGCCTGGTGGCGAAGAACGCGATCCTGCTGCTCGACGCAGCGCGCAACCTGCAGGCCGAAGGCATGGAACGCGAAGACGCGCTGATGGCCGCCGGGCGCAAACGCCTGCGGCCGATCCTGATGACCACCTTCGCGCTGATTGCCGGCATGCTGCCGGTGGCCATCGGCGTCGGTGAAGGGGGCGAGTTCTACCGGCCGATGGCCGTGGCCATCATCGGCGGCACCATCACCAGCACCCTGCTCACGCTGCTGGTGGTTCCCAGCTTCTACGACAGCATCGAGATCGCGCGCGACCGCGCCGTCGCCAAGTACAGCCGGCGCGAGCAACGCTGGAGCGCTTTCCCGGCGTTCGTGCTGACCTTCCTGGAAGCGCTGGCCACCTTGACCTTCCTGCGTTTCCTGTGGCGCCTGCCGCGCCAAGGCTTTAGCTGGCTGCAGCGCCGTCGGGGCGGCGGCAAGCCAGTGGTGGCATGACGTCTGGCCGGGCCACCCGGGGCGCTGCCAAGCCCGGCGAGATGCTGCGCCTCCTGGCCGAAGTCGAAGCGCTGGCCCGGTGCGCCGGGGCGGCCATCATGCAGGTCTACGGCAGTGATTTCGCGGTGGTCCACAAGGCCGACGCATCACCGCTGACGCTGGCCGACGAACGCGCTGAAGCGCTCATCGTGCCGGGCCTGCAGGCACTGGACCCCGGCGTGCCGGTGGTGGCCGAGGAAGCTTGTGCGGCCGGTCGGGTGCCGCAGGTCGCGCGCCGTTTCTGGCTGGTCGACCCGCTGGACGGGACGCGCGAGTTTGTGCTGCGCAACGGCGAGTTCACTGTCAACATCGCGCTCGTGGAAGACGGCGCGCCGGTGCTGGGCGTGGTCTACGCGCCGGCTCTCGGGCGCATGTTCGCGGGTGTGCCGGGGCAGGGCGCCTGGCTCGCCGACGATGCCAACACCGTCGCCAGTGGCCGCCGGCCCATCGCCTGCCGGGTCCTGCCTGCGGCGGGTGCCACGCTCGCCGTCAGCCGGGCCCACGGCGACGGGCCGGCGCTGCAGGCCTGGCTGGCCAAGCAGCATGTGGCCGCGCGCGTGGCCGCCGGTTCGGCGCTGAAGTTCGGCTTGCTGGCCGCGGGCGAGGCCGACCTCTACCCGCGCTTCGGCCGCACCATGGAATGGGACACGGCCGCGGGCCATGCACTGCTGCGCGCCGCTGGCGGCGAGGTGCTGGACCTGCAGGGCCAGCCGCTTCACTACGGCAAGCCCGGCTTCGACAACCCGGCCTTCGTGGCCGTGACGCGTGCCTGAGGGCCCCAGCCTTCACGGCAGGGAAAACAGGCAGCGCTCCAGCGCCGGTGGCTCCCTAAAATGAGCGAGAGAACATCCCAACGCTGAAAGCGCCACGCATGCCGACTTCCCGACGCGTCAAGCCTGGCGCCACACCCTCTGCGGCCGATGGCCAAGCCGAGGCCGCAGCCGATGCCGAGGTCGGCCAGGCGCCCACAGGCGCCGTGCGCACGTTGAAGAAGTACCCCAACCGGCGCCTCTACGACACCCAGACCAGCAGCTACATCACCTTGTCCGACGTCAAGCGCATGGTGCTGGGCGCCGAAGACTTCGAGGTGCGTGACGCCAAGACCGGCGAAGACCTGACGCGCAGCATCCTGCTGCAGATCATCCTGGAAGAAGAATCCGGCGGCGTGCCGATGTTCAGCACCCAGGCGCTGGCACAGATCATCCGCTTCTATGGCCACGCCATGCAGGGCGTGATGGGCACCATGCTCGAAAAGAACCTGCAGGCCTTCACCGAGATGCAGGCGCAGTTCCTGCAAAGCAGCAAGGGCCTGTATGACCCGAAACAGCTGACGCCCGAACTCTGGACCCAGTTCCTCAGCGGGCAGCCGGCCGCACTGCAGGGCTTGATGGGCAGCTACGTCGAACAGAGCCGCAGCCTGTTCGAACAGATGCAGAAGGCCAGTGCGCTGTTCCCGGTCGTCCCTGGTTTCCCGCCGAAGCGCTGACGGCAAGCGCTGCGCCTGCCCATGCAGACGGCCGCCGGTGGCGCCGACATGACGCCGGCCCGCGTGCTGTGGCTCACCGGTCTTTCAGGCGCCGGCAAGTCGACGATCGCCCAGGCCACCTGCCAGCTGCTGCGCTCGCAGGGCCGGCGCGCGGTGGTGCTGGACGGCGACGAACTGCGCCGCGGCCTCACCCGCGATCTGGGTTTTTCCGATGCCGACCGTTCCGAAAACGTGCGTCGCACGGCCGAGGTTGCGAGGCTGATGGCCGATGCCGGCCTGGTGGTCATCGTCGCCCTGATCTCGCCCTTTCGTGCCGACCGGGCGCTGGCGCGCGCCTTGTTCGAGCCCGGGCGCTTCATCGAGGTCTTCGTGGACACGGCCCTCAGCGTGGCCGAGTCGCGCGACCCCAAGGGGCTCTACAAGCGCGCCCGCCAGGGCCGGCTGCCCGGTTTCACGGGCATCGCGTCGCCCTACGAGCCGCCGTTGGCACCTGAAATCAGTATCGCGACCGAGCAGATGCTGCCCGATCTGGCCGCGGCACGGCTGGCGGCGCTGCTCGGCTGAAGCGCAACTTGCTGCGGTGCCGGGGCTGTGCCCGTGCGACTCTTCGAGCCTGAAGCGCCAATCGGTGAAAATCGGCCGGATGACCCAAGACACCCACACGGCCCCGGCCCCGGCCGCAGCCACGCCGAAGATCGGTTTCATCTCGCTCGGCTGCCCCAAGGCGCTGACCGACTCCGAGCTGATCCTCACGCAGCTGCGCGCCGAAGGCTATGAAACCAGCAAGACCTTCGCCGGCGCCGATCTGGTGATCGTCAACACCTGCGGCTTCATCGACGACGCGGTCAAGGAAAGCCTGGACACCATCGGCGAGGCGCTGGCCGAAAACGGCCGCGTCATCGTCACCGGCTGCCTGGGGGCCAAGGCCGGCGGCGACGGCGGCAACCTGGTCAAGAGCGTGCACCCCAAGGTGCTGGCCGTCACCGGCCCGCATGCCACGCAGGAAGTGATGGACGCCGTGCACCTGCACGTGCCCAAGCCGCACGACCCGTTCGTCGACCTGGTGCCCGCCGCGCGCGAGGAATTCCGTGGCGTCGCCGGCATCAAGCTCACCCCGCGCCACTATGCTTACCTGAAGATCAGCGAAGGCTGCAACCACCGCTGCACCTTCTGCATCATCCCCAGCATGCGCGGCGACCTGGTCTCGCGGCCCATCGGCGACGTGCTCGGCGACGCCCGTGCGCTGTTCGAGTCGGGCGTGAAGGAACTGCTCGTCATCAGCCAGGACACCAGTGCCTACGGCGTCGACGTGAAGTATCGCACCGGCTTCTTCGACGGCCAGCCGGTGAAGACGCGCATGCTCGACTTGTGCGCCCGCCTGGGTGACCTGGCCGCGCCCTACGGCGCCTGGGTGCGCCTGCACTACGTCTACCCCTACCCGCATGTCGACGAGCTGCTGCCGCTGATGGCCGAGGGCCGCGTGCTGCCCTACCTGGACGTGCCCTTCCAGCATGCCCACCCCGATGTGCTCAAGCGCATGAAGCGCCCGGCCAGCGGCGAACGCAATCTGGAACGCCTGGCCGCCTGGCGCGCGGTATGCCCCGAGATCGTCGTGCGCAGCACCTTCATCGCCGGCTTCCCGGGCGAGACCGAGGCCGAGTTCGAGACGTTGCTCGACTTCCTGCGTGAAGCCGAGATCGACCGCGCCGGCTGCTTCGCCTATTCCCCGGTGCAGGGGGCTGTGGCCAATGACCTGCCCGGCATGCTGCCGGCCGAGCTGCGCGAAGAGCGTCGCGCGCGCTTCATGGCCGTGGCCGAAGAAGTGTCCACGCGCAAGCTGCAGCGCCGCGTGGGCGCCACGATGCAGGTGCTGGTGGACCATGCGCCGGCGCTGGGCCGCAAGGGCGGTACTGGCCGCAGTTACGCCGACGCGCCGGAGATCGACGGCACCGTGCGCCTGTTGCCGCCTGAAAAGGCCAGCAAGACGCTGAAGGTGGGTGAATTCACCCGCGCCCGCATCGTCGCCGCCGAAGGCCACGACCTGGTGGCTCTGCCGGTCTGAACCGTCCGAAGAAAGCGTCCATGGCTCGCGACCTGAGCACCGAACTCATCCACCACCCTTACCGGCCGCCGGCCGGCTTCGATGCGCCGCAAGTGGCCGTGCACAAGGCCAGCACGGTGATCTTCAGCGACGTGGCCGCCATGCGCAGCCGCGACTGGCGTCACAAGACCGGCTACACCTACGGCCTGCACGGCACGCCCACCACCTTCACGCTGGAAGCGCGTATCGCCGCCCTGGAAGGCGCGGCCCACTGCGCGTTGGTGCCCAGCGGGCTGGCGGCCATTGCGCTGGTCAATCAGGCGCTGCTGGGCCAGGGCGACGAACTGCTGCTGCCGGCCAACGTCTACGGCCCCAGCCGTGAACTGGCGCGCCATGAACTGGCGCGCTGGGGCATCAGCCACCGTTTCTACGACCCGATGGACGCGGCAGCCTTGCCGGCCATGCTGGGGCCGAAGACGAAGCTCATCTGGCTGGAAGCGCCGGGCTCGGTGACGATGGAATTCCCCGACCTGCCAGAGCTGGCGCGCATCGCCCGCGCCCGAGGCGTGACGACGGCGCTGGACAACACCTGGGGTGCCGGCCTGGCTTTCAACGGCTTCGATCTCGGTGCCGACGTCGTGATGCAGGCGCTGACGAAGTTTCCCAGCGGCGGCGGCGACGTGCTGATGGGTTCGGTCTGCACCCGCGACGATGCGCTGCACGAGCGCATCCACCTCACCCACATGCGCACGGGGCAGGGCGTGGCCGCCAACGACGCCGAGCTGGTGCTGCGTTCGCTGTCGACCATCGCCTTGCGTTACGCCGCGCAAGACAGCACGGGCCGCGCGCTGGCACAGTGGCTGCAGGCCCGGCCCGAAGTGGTGCGCGTGCTGCACCCGGCGCTGGCGGGCTCACCCGGCCACGAACACTGGCAGGCGCATTGCACGGCGGCAGCGGGCCTGTTCTCGGTGCTGTTCGACGCGCGCTTCACGGTCGCGCAGGTCGACGCCTTCGTCGACGGCCTGAATCTCTTCAAGATCGGCTTTTCATGGGCCGGCCCGGTCAGCCTGGTCGTGCCCTACGACATGGCGCTGCTGCGCCCGGGGCAGGCATGGCAAGGCCATCTGGTGCGGTTTTCGACCGGCTTCGAAGCCGTGGCCGACCTGCAGGCCGACCTGGCGCAGGCCCTGGCGCTGGCCTTCAGTTCTTAGACGAGACCTTGTGCCGTATCAGGCGGCCCTTTTGTGCTGCGCACGAACCGGTCGCGGTCGGCTTCGCCGCCCCAAGGCTACGCCTTGGATGAGACCTTGTGTCTCATGAGGCGGCCCTTTTCGCGGTTCCAGTCGCGTTCTTTTTCGGTGTTGCGCTTGTCGTGTTCGGCCTTGCCCTTGGCCAGCGCGATCTCGGCCTTCACCAGGCCGCCCTTGTAGTGCAGGTTCAGCGGCACCAGGGTGAAGCCCTTCTGCTCGACCTTGCCCACCAGCCGGCGGATCTGGTCCTTCTTCATCAACAGCTTCTTGGTGCGGTCGGCCTGCGGGCTGATGTGTGTGGAAGCGGCGCGCAAAGCGTTGATGCGGCAGCCGATGAGGAAGAGCTCGCCGTCGCGGATGTGCACGTAGCCGTCGGTCAGCTGCACCTGGCCGGCACGGATGGCTTTCACTTCCCAGCCTTCCAGCACCATGCCGGCCTCGAATTGTTCTTCGATGCTGTATTCGAAACGGGCGCGGCGGTTTTCTGCGATGTGGGCCATGGGCTGCCTCTTCGGCGATGTGTCTGGAGGCACTCCTACAATGACAGCATTGTATGAAGCATGTGAAGAAGTCGGTCCTGCTGTGGTACTCGGCCACCGAGATGTACGAGTTGGTCACCGCCGTTGAACAGTACCCCCGTTTCCTGCCCTGGTGCGACAAGGCCGAGGTGCTGGACGAGCACGTCGACGGCGTGACGGCGCGCCTGGGCCTGGCGTACATGGGGGTGAAACACGCTTTCACCACCCGCAACCTGCATGTGGCGGGTGAATCGGTGACGGTGAGCCTGGTCGACGGGCCCTTTTCGCTGCTCGACGGCACCTGGCTGTTCAAGCCGATCGGCCGCGACGACAGCGTGCAGCAGGCCTGCCGCATCGAATTCGACCTGCGATATGCCTTTTCCAGCAAGGCGCTCGAACTCGTCGTCAGCCCGGTGTTCGACAAGGTGGCCGCCACCTTCGTCGAATCCTTCGTGCGCCGCGCCGAAACCGTGTACGGCGCGCGTTGAGCAGGGCGATGCTGAAGCTCGAGGTCTTCTTCTGCCCGCGGCCTGGGCAGGTCGACGCCGTGCTGCTGCAGCTGCCCGAGGGCACCACGCTGGCGCAGGCGCTGCAGGCCAGCGGCCTGCTGGACCGCCATGCGCTGACGCTGGATGGGCTGAAAGCCGGCGTCTGGTCGCGCGTGAAGCCGCTGGAAACGGTGCTGCGCGACGCCGACCGCGTCGAGATCTACCGTCCGCTGACAGTGGACCCGAAAGAAGCCCGGCGGCTGCGCTACAAGCGCCAGCGCGGCGAAGCAGCGGCCAAGGCGGCCTAGCGGCAGTCCGATGTGATGACGTCGCGGGCGCGCCGCGTTTCCTCGGCACGGCCCTTGTCGTCGAGCACCTCGCGTTCGCCCTTTTCGTTCACGCGCGCCATGCGCTGGCCGTTTTCCAGTGCCAGCACCTGGGCGCGGGCGCGCCGGCAGTTGTCGGCGCGAAGCTGGTTCTGCCTGGTTTCCTCGGCCTTCGCCTGGGCCGACTTTTCGGCTTCGGCGGCCTTCTTCTTGGACTCGAGCTCGCGGTCCACCGGCGCTGGGGTCGGCGTGGCCGAAACCGGCGAGGAAGCCGGGCTGCCGGGCGAGGCCTGGCGGGGCTGAGTCGGCGAAGTCGACTGCGTTGGCACCGGTCGGGCCGGCGGTCGGCTGATGATGTCCTTCTCGGGGACGTCGCGCGGCGGTGGCAGGTCGCTGGCCGTGACGCGACCCGTCTTGTCGCGCCAGGTCCACTGGGCCTGCGCGGCCGTGCACAGCAGGGCCAGGCCCAGCAAGGTGGCCAGGGCGGTCAGGCGTCGGGAAGCAGGGCGGGGCAGGGTTCTGCGCATCCCGCCAGTGTAGTGCGCAGGGGGTGGGGGGCTGCTGTGCAGTCGGTCACGCTGGGGGCCGCTGGCAGGCCCCTGGCGGACCCCGGACAGCGGCCTACCTATAATCGTTTTTTGCGTCTGGAGCCTTTTCATGCGCCTACTCGGCAAAGCGCTCACCTTCGACGATGTGTTGTTGGTGCCGGCCTATTCCCAGGTGTTGCCCCGCGACACCAACCTGTCGACCGCCTTCACCCGCCAGATCCGCCTGAACCTGCCCCTGGTTTCGGCCGCGATGGACACCGTCACCGAAGCCCGCCTGGCGATTGCCATCGCCCAGGAAGGCGGCATCGGCATCGTCCACAAGAATCTCACGCCGAAGCAGCAGGCGGCCGAGGTGGCGCGGGTGAAGCGGTATGAATCGGGTTTGTTGCGCGACCCGATCACGGTCTCGCCCGACGCGCCGGTGCGCGAGGTCATGGCGCTCTCGCGCCAGCACGGCGTCTCCGGTTTCCCGGTGCTCGAAGGCAAGCGGGTGGTCGGCATCGTCACCAACCGCGACCTGCGTTTCGAGACGCGCCTGGATGTTCCCGTACGCGAAGTCATGACGCCACGTGAACGCCTGGTCTGGGTGAACGAGAGCGCAACCCTGGACGAAGGCAAGGCGCTGATGCACCGCCACAAGCTCGAACGGGTGCTCGTCGTCAACGACGCCTTCGAACTGCGCGGCCTGATGACGGTGAAGGACATCACCAAGCAGACCGACTTCCCGAACGCCGCGCGCGACAGCCAGGGCAAGCTGCGCGTGGGCGCGGCGGTCGGCGTGGGTGACGGCACCGAGGAGCGTGTGGACCTGCTGGTGAAGGCAGGCGTCGACGCGCTGGTGGTCGACACCGCGCACGGCCATAGCGCCGGTGTCATCGAACGTGTGCGCTGGATCAAGCGCCATTACCCCGAGGTTCAGGTCATCGGCGGCAACATCGCCACCGGCGCGGCCGCCCTGGCGCTGGTGGAAGCCGGTGCCGACGCGGTGAAGGTGGGCATCGGCCCGGGCAGCATCTGCACCACGCGCATCGTCGCCGGTGTGGGCGTGCCGCAGATCATGGCCATCGACAGCGTGGCCACGGCATTGCAGGGCAGCGGCGTACCGTTGATTGCCGACGGTGGCATCCGCTACAGCGGCGACATCGCCAAGGCGATTGCCGCTGGCGCCGGCACGGTGATGATGGGCGGCATGTTCGCCGGCACCGAAGAAGCGCCTGGCGAAGTCATCCTGTACCAGGGCCGCAGCTACAAGAGCTACCGCGGCATGGGCAGCATCGGCGCCATGAAGGCCGGCAGCGCCGACCGTTACTTCCAGGAAGCCGACGAGACCAGCAACCCCAACGCCGACAAGCTGGTGCCCGAAGGCATCGAAGGCCGCGTGCCGTACAAGGGCACGATGGTCTCGATCGTCCACCAGATGGCTGGCGGCCTGCGGGCTTCGATGGGCTACTGCGGCTGCGCCACCATCGCGCAGATGCAGGCCCAGGCCGAATTCGTCGAGATCACCACCGCCGGCATCCGCGAAAGCCACGTGCACGACGTCCAGATCAC
Source organism: Rubrivivax sp. (assembly GCA_022842595.1). GTDB lineage: Bacteria > Pseudomonadota > Gammaproteobacteria > Burkholderiales > Burkholderiaceae_C > Rubrivivax. The sequence goes on along the minus strand of JALHPF010000011.1, from coordinate 130,830 downwards.
CAAGGAAGCGCCGAATTACCGCCTCGAATAAGGCCGCCGTGCCCGCCGCCGCCCGGCCTGCGGCGATGCGCTTCATCATGTTGGTGGTGCTGATCGACATGCTGGCCATCGGCATCATCGTGCCGGTGCTGCCGGCCCTCGTCGGCAAGTTCACCAGCGACCCGTCCCAGCAGACCTACTGGTACGGCGTGGTGACCTTCTCGTTCGCGCTGGCCAGCTTCTTCGGCGCGCCGATCCTGGGCGCGTTGTCCGACCGCTTCGGCCGCCGGCCGGTGCTGCTGCTGGGCTTCTGCGGGCTGGCCATCAACTTCTTCGTCACGGCCTTTGCCACGTCGCTGTGGATGCTGATTGCCTCACGCGTCATCGGCGGCGGCATGCAGGCCAATGCCGCGGTGGCCAACGCCTACGTGGCCGACATCACCGCGCCCGAAGAGCGCGCCAAGCGCTTCGGCATGCTGGGCGCGATGTTCGGCATCGGCTTCATCCTGGGGCCGGTGGTCGGCGGGCTGCTCGGCGGCATCGACCTGCAATGGCCCTTCATCGCCGCGGGTGTGCTGGCGCTGCTGAACCTGGTCTATGGCTACTTCGTGCTGCCGGAATCGCTGCCCTTGGACAAGCGCCGCGGCTTCGCCTGGAGCCGTGCCAACCCGATCGCGGCGCTGAAGCAGTTGTCGGCGCTGAAGGACACCGCGCCACTGGTCTGGGTGCTGGCCTTCGTCGGCCTGGCGCAGTTCACGCTGTACACCACCTGGGTGCTGTACACCACCTTCAAGTTCGGCTGGGGGCCCACCGAGAACGGCTGGTCGCTGTTTGCCGTGGGGGTGGTCTCGGCGCTGGTGCAGGGCGTGCTGCTCGGTCGCCTGCTCAAGCGTTTCACGCCACAGCGGCTGGCGGTGCTGGGCCTGGTGTCGTCGACGCTGGCCTACGCGCTGTGGGGTCTGGCCAGCAGCGGCTGGATGATGTACGCGGTGATTGCCGCCAACATCCTGGGCAACACCGTCGCGGCCAGCCTGCAGAGCCTGATTTCCGGCGCCGCCGACGCCAAGCACCAGGGCCAGACGATGGGCTCGATCAGTTCGCTCAACAGCCTGATGGCGGTGCTGGCGCCGGCCATTGGCGCGCCGTTGCTGGGCCTGGTCTCGCACTACCCGGCCGGCGACTGGCGCATCGGCGCGCCGTTCTTTGCCTGCGCGCTGCTGCAGGCCGTGGCCCTGGGTTTGGCCTGGTCCCACTTCCGCAAGATTCGGCTGGCCGCAACGGCCGGAGCCGCCGCCACCTGATTCCACCGGGCCCCCCATGCACGACAAGATCCTCATCCTCGACTTCGGCTCCCAGGTCACGCAGCTCATCGCCCGCCGCGTGCGCGAGGCGCATGTGTACTGCGAGATCCACCCCAACGACGTCGGCGACGACTTCGTGCGCAGCTTCGCACCTAAGGCCATCATCCTGAGCGGCAGCCACGCGAGCACTTACGAGGAACACGAACTGCGCGCGCCGCAGGCGGTGTGGGACCTGGGCGTGCCGGTGCTGGGCATCTGCTACGGCATGTTCACGATGGCGGTGCAGCAGGGCGGGCAGGTCGAGGCCAGCACGCACCGTGAGTTCGGCTATGCCGAGGTGCGGGCCCATGGCCACACGAAACTGCTGGACGGCATCCAGGACTTCGCGACAGCCGAAGGCCACGGCATGCTGAAGGTCTGGATGAGCCACGGCGACAAGGTCACCGCGCTGCCGCCGGGCTTCAAGCTGATGGCCAGCACGCCCAGCTGCCCGATCGCCGGCATGGCCGACGAAGCCCGCCGCTACTACGGCGTGCAGTTCCACCCCGAAGTGACGCACACCGTGCAGGGCCGGGCCCTGCTCGAACGCTTCGTGCTCGGCATCGCGGGTGCCAGGCCCGACTGGGTGATGCGCGACCACATCGCCGAGGCCGTGGCCCGCATCCGCGAACAGGTGGGCGACGAGGAAGTCATCCTCGGCCTGAGCGGCGGTGTCGACAGCAGCGTGGCCGCGGCACTGATCCACCGTGCCATCGGCGAGCAGCTCACCTGCGTTTTCGTCGACCATGGCCTGCTGCGCCTGAACGAAGGCGATGCGGTGATGGACATGTTCGTCGGCCAGCTGCACGCCAAGGTCATTCGTGTCGACGCGAGCGCGCTCTTCCTCGGCAAGCTGGCCGGCGTGGCCGACCCCGAGGCCAAGCGCAAGATCATCGGCAGCGAGTTCGTCACCGTCTTCAAGCAGGAAGCCGCGAAGCTGGTGGGTGCGGGTGCACAGGGCGCGAAATGGCTGGCGCAGGGCACGATCTACCCCGACGTGATCGAAAGTGGCGGCGCCAAGACCAAGAAGGCGGTGACGATCAAGAGCCACCACAACGTCGGCGGCCTGCCCGAACAGCTGGGCCTGAAGCTGCTGGAGCCATTGCGCGACCTGTTCAAGGACGAGGTGCGTGAACTCGGCGTGGCCCTGGGCCTGCCGCCGGCCATGGTCTACCGCCACCCGTTCCCCGGCCCGGGCCTGGGGGTGCGCATCCTGGGCGAGGTGAAGCAGGAATACGCTGACCTGCTGCGCCGTGCCGACGCCATCTTCATCGAGGAACTGCGCAACTTCGTCGACCCGGCCAGCGGCAAGAGCTGGTACGAGCTGACGAGCCAGGCCTTCGCGGTGTTCCTGCCCGTGAAGAGCGTGGGCGTGATGGGCGACGGCCGCACCTACGACTACGTGGTGGCGCTGCGCGCCGTGCAGACCAGCGACTTCATGACCGCCGACTGGGCCGAGCTGCCCTATGCGCTGCTGAAGAAGGTCAGCAGCCGCATCATCAACGAAGTGCGCGGCATCAACCGCGTGACCTATGACGTGAGCAGCAAGCCGCCGGCGACGATTGAGTGGGAGTGACGGGCCTAAAAACACTATTCAAGTCAACAACCTGCAGGACTCGTTGATGAGGTAAACACTTCATGAGCGGTCCCGAGTTCGTCGATTCGCGCGGATGGTTCGGTTGCCCGGAATCTTGATGCGAGGCATCCATCTGACGGTACTGATCGAGGCACGGGAGCACCAGCTGCCGTTGGCACCGGTCGGCAACTGCCGCAGGGCGTGCAGTGGGCTGATTCCCGGCAATTCGCCACATCACCGAAACGCTCTCTCCGACCCGGGGCAGCTCTAGACAAGTCCACAACTTGTATCGCTTGGTGTTGAACTCGGAGGTCTCCATCACATCACCACACGTCAATCAATGGCGCGAGCTGCGGTGCGAGTACTTGGGGTATCGCGCTGACCGTGCTGTGCTCGCGACGTCCACAGCAAGTCCACCTTCGGCGGTCTCAAAGTGATTGATTCGCTTGCCAACGGCGCCCAATGAATCCGTCAAACCAGGAATGACAACCATAACGACCTCGCATCGTGAATCTCAGTGATCCACCATCACGCCGAGCCGGTCAAGGCGTGACACAAACTGCGTAGGCCCCGACTTTCTTTCGATCTATGCCAATCGATGAAAGTCTTGGGACGCACATCGCGAGTCACAGGGATGACGAGCGTCGTGCGCATCGGCGGGTGGTCGCGAATGCTGGGCGGGTGGGGCTTGCTCGCCTGCGCCGCCGTCATGGGCGGGGACAGGCGATCGATCCCCCGCCATCAGAAGCTGTAGCGCAACGCGACGCTGAGCGCGTTGACCTTGTAGCTCGGCTCCTGCGTGCCGAAGGAAAGCAGGTTGACCAGGGACGCGGGCAAAAGGCCGTCGTTGCGCCAGTCAACCGACTCGTAGCGCTCGTGCCAGAGTGTGCCGGTGAGGCTGATCTTGTCGTCGAGCTTGTAGGTGGCGTGCAGCTTGATGCGGTCCAGCGAGGTGCTGGCGCGGGGGAAGGCCGGCTCCATCATGACCGTCTGCACATCGATGTCGCTGCGCGAGCGGGACGCTGACAGCTCGGCACCGATGTCCAGCTTGTCGGGAATGGCTGCGTGCTTGACGCCCAGCCCCAGGACTTCGAACCGGTCCTTGCTGCGGCCGGTCCAGTCGGGCAAGCCCACGCTCTGGCTGCCGTTCTGCAGCGACCGGATGCTCTCGCCCTGTGCGAAGGCATGCAGGCGCGTGTTCTCGGACGCGGCCCAGGCCAGGTCGATGGCGACGCTGCCGCTGCGCGCCTCGGTCAGGCCGATCACCGACCGGTGGTAGTCGTCGTTGGCATAGTCTGCCGACAGGCCCAGGCTGAGCGTGTCGCTCAGTGTCAGGTCGATACGCAGGCCGGCGCTGTCGCGCAGCCGCGCGGCGAGGTTGTACTTGCGCAGCAAGGGGTTCTCTGGCGCGCCGAACCATACCGCGGTGCCGTAGGTGGAATGGTCGCGCTCGGCATGGGCGAGCTTGAGCGACAGACCCAGCATCGCGATGGGTTGCAGCGACACGCGCCCCCACACCGTGGTCTCCCTCGTCGTCACGACCTCGGTGTAGTTGCGCTCGCGCTGCTCGTACTCGGCTCCGCCGGCCAGGCGCAAGGTGGCCGGGCCGCGGTAGTCGGCCTCGATCTTGACTCGGTCCTGCCAGTGGCTGAAGGGCGTGTTCGTGCGCGCTGGCAAGCCGGCAAAGATGTCGGTTTCCACGTAGGGGTAGGCCAGGCGCGCCGTGCGGTTGTCGCGCACGTCGCGGGCATAGCTGGCGTTCAGCCGCAGCCCCTGCAGCGGCGCGGCCGTGATCCGCACGCTGCCGTTGAAGGTGTCGACGCGGCCGTCCAGCCCGGCCGCGGGCATGGCGCCGGGCACCAGGCTGGCGGTCAATGTCGGCGCCAGGAAAGGCTGGTTCTGGGTCAGGCGACCGATGGCAAAATCCGCACTGGCGCGAATGGTGGGCGCCAGCTGGTAAGCGGCCGAGCCGATGATCTGGTGCAGTTCGTTGTCGGGTGCCAGCGCCAGTTGCCCGCTCGTGGCGCCTGGGACGACGGCGGTGAAGGGGTTGTCCCAGGTCAGCGCCTGTGTGCCATTGCGGAACTGCGACCACTGGTAGGACAGCGAGGCCTGCCATTGCGTGGCGTTGTAGGCGGCGGCCAGTTCCAGCACATCGGTGACGTGGTCCACCGGCGCGGGGAGTTGTGCCGCCGTGGACAGGAAGGACGCGTACAGCGGCTTCGTGCCGTCACGCACATCGCGCCGAAAACCCACGCGCAGGTTCAGTGAATCGGTGCCCAGCCAGCTGCCTGTCAGGTCGAGCCGCTTGGCGCTGTAGCCCAGGTCGATGGGGCGCAGGTTGGCGGCCAGCGGCATGCTGTTCGTGCCGGGCGCCGCAAAGCCCGGCGGCAGTGTCAGCGTGCCGCCACCAGCGCCCAGGAAGGGTGTCTGAGCGCCGTCGCCGAAGTAGCGCGGGATCTCGTCGTAACGCAAGTCCAGCGCGACCAGGCCCTCGCGGCCACCGCGCAGGCGCAGGCTGCGTGAATCGAGGCCCAGGTCGGCGGCGTCCAGGTCGGCGTAGATGCCGTCGGCTTCGCGCAGCGTGGCCGACCCGCCCAGCACGGCGTGGGCGCCCTTGCGTTGCAGACCGCTGTAGTCGCCGAACTTGGCCGATCGGTCGGACACGTTGCCCACACCGACCTCGACGCTGCCACCAAGCCCCTTGGGGTAGGGGCAGGACTCGCACTTCCAGGCACTGGTGTCGGTCGCCCACGCGCCGGCGCTGGACAGCACGCCCAGCGCACCCAAAAGGAACAACGGGCTGTAGATCGTCATGGGAGCATCCGTGGTTTTGGTGGCTCGACCCAGGGCCTGGGGACTGTTGAGCGCCGACCCGTTCAGCGCAGCAGCTTGGCGCCCGAGGGGTGGTTGGAGCCGTGAACCTGCGTGTGGCAGTTGCTGCAACTGCCCGCCACCAGGAAGATCGCGCCGCCCGCATTGCCGCCGGGCAGGCTGGACGCGGTGCGTGCCAAGGACGGGTGGTTGGCTGGACTGTGACACTGCTGGCACAGCAAGGGAGGTGTCTTGGTCAACATCGCAGCGCGCACCGACCCGTGTGGCGTGTGGCAGGAGGCACAGTTCTCGACCACCGGGGCGTGTTCCCACAGCAGCGGCCCGCGCTTGTCAGCGTGGCAGCTGTGGCAGGTCTTGTTCAGCGTGGCCTTCACCAGCATGGCCGGTGCCGAGGAACCATGGGCGTTGTGGCAATCGCTGCAGGCCATCTTGCCCTGCAGCACCGGGTGGGCGGAAGGCTTGTGGAAGTCGGCACGCTGGTTCTTGTGGCAGCTCAGGCAGGTCTGGGTCTGGCTGGCCTTGCTGAGCACCGGGTCGCCATGCTGCTGGTGCACCTTGTGGCAATCACTGCAGGCGAGTTCGGCGCGTTCGTGGGCGCCGGCGTGCCAGGCGTTGCGGGTGCTGCCCTGGTGGCAGCTCAGGCAGACCTGGTTGCGCTGCGCCAGTGGCACGCTCGAGTCGGTCTTGTAGGTGTTGATGTGCTCGGCCTTCTTGGTGCGGGCGTGCAAGGCCCCGGGGCCGTGGCAGGACTCGCATTGCAGCCCGCCGGCACCGAACGGCGAGCGCTTGTCGCCACGCTGGGCGTGCTTGGTCTTGAACAGGGCCGATGCCGAGTAGGTCTTGCTCTCGTCGTCGTGGCAACCCAGACAGGTGTCTGCGCCCTTGGCGCTGTACTGGTCGGCGCTGGGCAGGGGGGCCGGGGCTGACGTGGCCTGGGCCTGCGACGCCAAGGGCGCAAGGAGACCGATCAACAGGGGCAGCAAACACAGGAGCAATCGGCTGGTCGTCATGGTCTGGGCCCGTTGATGTGCGCGATGCGGCGTCTGGTCTCAGGGCTGACGGCTGCTGTGCGGGCTGGCCTTGGCGCGCAGCAGGGGCTGCTGCACGGCAACGACGCGGTCCTTGAGGCTCAGGAAGAGTTCCATGCTGATGACCTTGTCAGCCACCAGCTTGGCCTTGCTGGGGTAGGGGCGTGCGGCCACGATGCGGTCGGCCGCTGCGTCGTCGATGCCGGGCAAGGTTTTCAGGTCAGACCGGCTGGCGCTGTTGAGGTCCACCAGCCGCACCACCGATGGCCCCGGTGTGCCCTGTGTCTTGCTGGCGACGGCCGGCGGTGTGGCGCCTGCAAGCGTCGTTCCGTAGGCGGCTGCTGGCCCTGATGCAAGCGGGGCCAGCAGGGCCAGCGCAGCCGCCACCGGATAGGTTGAGGTCATCGGCGTGTCGTGAACGGCCTACTTGTGGATCTTTGCCGCGTCGAATTCGCGGCCCGGCCCGTGGCACACCGCGCAGGACTCGACATCTTCGACCCCGGTCGGGCGGGCCCCGGCGCGCGTGCCGTTGACCACACCACCGTTCAAGGTGATGTGCGCCTTGGCTGCGGGACGGTCGTGGCAGCTGACGCAGGCGGCCGCGAAGGGTGTCGTGACGACGTCGGTGGCGCTGGCGACCGCCAAGGAGTTCTTGGCCATCAGCGGTGTCGCGCTGCTGGTGGCGATGGCTGCAGCGTAGGTCGCATCGACCGATTCGTAAGTCGACAGCAGCGCGCCATTGGGCACATAGTTGTAGGTCTTCTGGTCACTGCTGGCCGCCGTCACGTGGCAGGTCTCGCAGTTGTTCAGCCGGCCCGGGAAGTCCATGCGACGCAGGTCCACCAGGTCGATCGAGCCACGGCTTGTGGAGTCGCGTGCGTCCTGGAACGGTGTCACGCGTTCCCGGCCGGCGTGGATGCCGTGGATCATGTCCTTGAGGTTGTTGCTGGTGGCGGGAAACTTCAGCGCCGCGTTCGGGAGTGACTTGTTGAAGCCCCAGTCGTTGAGGATCTTGGTCTGCGCGATGTTGAAGTTGAAGGTGCTCAGGAAGGTATCGCTGATGCCGCGCCCGCTGGTGGCCAGGCCGGGCACGTGGCAGGTGGCGCACACCTGCGGCTCGAACACCCGGTTGCCGCCGTGCGCCTCGAACCACTCGTGGCAGTTGGCGCACTTGTTCGAGTCGACGACGGTGCGCCGCACGGTGTCGCCCGCCACGCCCCTGACGACCGATATGGCATGGCGGCCGTTCGGTGCCGTGGCAGAGGCCGGCGCCGTGATCTGGCTGTAGTAGCCCTGCAAGGCCACCGCGCGCAGCTTGGCGCCCACCGGGAATGACCACTGACCGGAGCCGCGGATGGTGGCGATGTAGTAGCCCGGGTTGGTAGCTGATGCCACCACGCTGCCGTTGGCGGCATTGTTGGTGCTCAGCAGCTGCGCGATGCTGACGCTGCGCGGCTGCGCCTGCGGTCGGCCCAGGTTGTTGTAGTCCACGGGCGTGGTGATGCCGTCCTGGCTCATCGCGTAGGGCAGCAGGAAGCTGGGCCCGCCGGTGAAGCCCGCCAGCGAGTTGGACACGCTCGCGGCGGGTGCCACCAGCGTGACCAGCCTATCCGTGGTCGAAGGGGCGATGCGCTGCTTGATGCCGAACTCTATCGTCACGTCATTCGCTGCATTCACCGTCGCCGAGCGGATCTCGTAGGTGAAGCTCGCCAGGCCGTCGGTGATGGTCGGGTTGTTCTTGGTGATGTTCTCCATCCGGTGCGAGATGCGGATGAAGGTGGGCGTGTGGCAGGACGCGCAGTTGGCGTCATCGGCGGCCGGGCCGCCGCGGTGGCCGGATGTGGCCACCACAGAACCCACGGCGGTGGCTGCGGCCTTGTCCGCCAGCGTCGAGCCGGTGCCGGTGTCCCACTTGATGCCGTCGTGGCACGCGCCGCAGGACGTGCGGCTGGGCAGCTTGACGTGGTTCTCTGCCGTCGGCGCAATCCCGCTGTCGTGGCAGGTGGTGCACATGCGCTGGCCGTCGCCGAGCTTGGAGAAGCCCTTGTTGTTCATCGCCAGGCCGGCGTAGTGGTAGTTGTCCTTGGCCAGGGTGTGGCCCTGGTGGATCTTGTGGATCATGGTGGTGAAGTTGCCCAGCACCTCGCCGTCGGCGATGCGGGTCTCCGGCGTGTAGCTGTAGCTGGTGATGCCGGTGGCGGCATTGACGCTCTTGCTTTCGGTCAGCGCCGGGAACTTGCCGGCGGTGGAAGCGACATTCGCAAATCCGTATCCGCGCTGATCGGTGTGGCAGACCACGCAATAGCGCGTTTCGACACGGGCGCTGCCGCCGTGGAAGGCCAGCTTGCCGTGGCAGGTGTTGCAGCTGTCGATGTTGACGTCTTCGCGCGTCAGCTCGGTGGCCGCCAGTTCCCGCCCGGTGGCGGGAATGAAGTCGTAGGTGACGTTGATGGGGTTGGCCATGTTCACGGCCGGGGTGGTCTGTGCGCCCGTCGCAGTGTTGCTGCCGGTCCCCGGGGCTGCGCCGCTGATCTGGATCGTCAGTCGGTGGTGCAGGTTGGGTGCCCAGGTCAGGTCGCCGAGCTGGGCCTTGTTGTTGGCGCCGGACACCGTCATGCCATCGACCTGGGTCTTGATGGTCGTCACGTCACGGAAGAAGGTGTAGCGGTAGCTGCCGGGCTTGTCGGCGATGGCCGCCAGGGTGCCGGTGTTGTCGGTGCTGGGGCGTGTCGGCGCGGCCACTGCGGTGGTCGTGGGCACGGTGGTGACGATGTAGCTGACCCAGGTGCTCGGCCGCGCGTCGGTGCGCGGCACCAGCTTGGCCAAGGCGAAAGACACGTTCGGATACTGCGCGGCGGTTGCGGTGGCGCTGCGGGAAGTCAGCTTCTCGAGGCCGACAACCGGGTTGCCCAGCGCATCAGCCACGGTGAACTCAACGACAGGTGCGCTGGCGATGGTGACCTTGGTGACGGTCGACTTCCATTGCGCGTTTTCCCACGACTCGGGCGTGAGTGCTGCGACGTTGACAGCCGCAGTCGCCGCCGGGCCAGAGGGCCCTGCCGGACCTGCCGGCCCCGGAGCGCCGGGCGTGCCTGCCGTCCCGGCCGGACCGGCCGCACCGCTGTCACCACCGCCGCAAGCCGACAGCAGGGCTGCGACGAAGCCGGCTGCCAGCAGTGCTGACCAGCGGCGAGTCTCGATCTTGGCCATCGGAGTCCTCACGCGGACCGGATCTGCTCGCCCCCTGGCAAACGACGACCGGTACAGAGTGGCAAGTGTCCGTGCGGGTGGCCGAAAAAACTTGATCTGGATCAGTTGCTGGCCGTGCCGTTGCGGGCTATAGGGTTGGCCCCAGCCGCCGGGGCTGGCCATCCACGAATCTACTTCGCGGCGGCCGCTTGCACAACGGCTTGGCTATCGGGTGACGCAGCGGCCGCCGGCTTGACGGCCTTGGGCTCTTCGGGTTCCTTGTGCGCCATGCCGGTGTGGCAGTCGATGCACGTGGCCTTGCCAGACGCAAACTTCTTGTGCTGCTTCACGGCATCTTCGGACTGCTTCTCGGCGCTCATCGCCTCGGGCGTGTGGCAGGTGCGGCAGTTGGCGGAGTTGTTGGCCCGCATTTCTTCCCACACGTGGTTGGCCATCTCCCAGCGCTTGGCCTCGAACTTTTCCTGTGTCGAGATCGCCCCCTGCATCTCGGCGATGCCATCGCGGATGCCGGCTTCAGCCTTGTAGAAGAGCTTGGCCGGATAACTGTGGGGAATGTGGCAGTCGCTGCAGGTGGCCTGCACGCCCGTGCGGTTGCTGCCGTGCACCGAGGCCTTGTACTCGGGGTAGACGAACTTGGTGTGCGAGTGGCACGCGTTGCCGCAGAACTCATTCGTGCCCGTGACGGCCACCGCGACCTGCGTGCCGACCACACCCACCGCGCCAGCCACCAAGCCCGCCAGCAGCAGTGCGAACACCGACCACTTGGCCGAAGGGCTGAACAGCCAGCCAAACAGTCGCCGAATCAGGCCGGGCTTCGGGGTCGGTGCCATCGTCAAGCTCCATCAAGTGTCGGGCGATCGGGCGACCATAAGGTCGCGCTCAGCCTCGCAACTTGCGCTGCGTCAACAAGCGCCGGGCGGGTGCCGCGGGACTGGGGCAAACCACGAAGCCAAAGGCTCCTTACTTGGAAGCGAGCACCACGGCCACGACGGCGCGGATCTCGTCGTCGGAGACCTCGAGCTTCTTGTGGTCGTCTTCGTCGCCCATCTTGCCGCCGGCCTTCAGGCCCTTGAACAAGCTTGCGCTGGCGGCGGCGTCGCCCTTGTACTTGGCAGCCACGTCCGCAAAGGACGGACCCTTCTTCGTCGTCTTGGCGGTATGGCACTTGTTGCACTTCTGCGCGGCGATCACCTCGTCACCCGTGGCGGCTTGGGCTACACCCGCACTGGCTGCGCAGGCCAGGACAAGGGCAAATGCGATGGGCAGTCTCATGGGTTCATCTCCGGGAAAAGGTAGGGTACGTGGCAGCAAGCCAACAACGACAACGCGCGACGCAAACGGTGCGCCGACATGGCCGACTGCCAGCGTACCGAATTCTCAGGGGCCACAAGCAGCACGGCAGGCCCATCACGTCGATGTTTGATCTGAATCAGATCGGGGACCTTGATCTGCATCATCCCGGAGGCGGACTTTCTGTGCAGAGTGGGCCCCTAGCGGTGCCGTGCCGGTCCGGTCGCGCCGGAGTTCTGTCCCACATGACTGCCCGCCCGCGATGAATCGTCTGCTCGTTTTGCCTGTCCTGCTCGCGGCGTTCACGGTCGGCGCGTGCGCGCAGTCGCTCACCGTGTTCGGCGTTGTCGATGCCGCGGTGGAACACGTCACCCGGGTCGGCCCCGCGGGCAGCGGGCTCACGCGCATGCCCAGCCTCACGGGCAGCGTGCCGTCGCGAATCGGCTTTCGGGGCCAGGAAGACCTGGGCGGTGGCCTGCGTGCGGTCTTCACCATCGAGCAGGGGTTCGTGCCCGACACCGGCGGCCTCAGTCAGGGCGGGCGGGCGTTCGGGCGACAGGCCTTCGTCGGTGTGTCCGGCCCCTGGGGCACGGTGAGCTTCGGCCGCCAGTACACCATGTTGTTCTGGTCGATCCTCGAGTCCGACGTGCTCGGGCCGGCCATATACGGCACGGGTTCACTCGACCCCTACATCCCGAACGCGCGCGCCGACAACGCACTGGCCTGGCGGGGCAGCTTTGGCGGCTGGATGCTGGGGGCCACCTACAGCTTCGGTCGCGATGCCGTGAATGCCGGCAACCCGGCGGGCACGAATTGCCCGGGCGAGCTCGCGGCCGACGCCAAGGCCTGCCGCGAGTGGTCGGTTCTGGCGCGCTACGACGCTGCCAGCTGGGGTGTGGCTTGGGCCCGGGACACCATCCGCGGCGGGCCGGGCGCGTTTGCCGGGCTGTCGTCGGCCGCCCTGAGCGACACCCGCGTGTCGGCCAATGGCTATGTGAAGATCGGCAGCATCAAGACCACGTTGGGTGTGGTCAGGCGCCGCAACGGGGCCAGTCAAAGCACGCCGCGCAGCGACCTCTGGTACGCCGGCGTCGTCTGGTCGGCTGCGCCGGCGTTGACGCTGGACGGCGAGTTGCTGCGCCTGGACTACGCGGGCAGCACCGACCGGGCCTGGCTGCTGGCCGCTCGCGCCACCTACGCGCTGTCGCGCCGCACTGCGCTGTACGCGACGGCAGGTGCCGTGTCCAACGAGGGCAGCCTGGCGCTGTCCGTCAGCGCCGGTGCGGGGGGCAGCAACCCCAAGGTCGGTACGGGCCAATCCGGCTTCACCGCGGGGTTGCGGCACGCCTTTTAGTCAGCGCGCACCGGTCGGGGTTTGAGCGATATCAGCTTGGCGTGCGCACGGCGGTGCTTTCGGGCGTAGTGCTCGAAGTCGGCGATGCCGGTCCTGGGGCCTACGGCCAGCACCTCGGGAATGCCCGCCAGGGCGTCGCACATATTGCCGAATGATTCATGCCGCAACGCAAGCTCGCTTGCCATGGGGCCGGGTCGACAGGGCGGTCGGCCCACGTGCCGCTGTGGCACCTGCGCCGGGGTGGCCTTCTTCAAGGCCCGCGCGGGCCCCGCGCGCTGCCGCCGAAGAGGAAGTCGCGCTTGCTCAACGCAGGCTTGGCTGCCGCGGCTGCGTGGGCTGGCTCGGGCTTGACGGGGTTGGCGGCGGGCGCGTCGCTGCCCGGCCGCGATGCGGGGTCGAACAGCGCGGCCAGCGCGGCCAGCGCCGTGTCGTGGGCGGCGGCGTGGTCCCCGAACTCGAACATCGGCGAAAACAGCGAGCACGCCTGGTAGTCGCCCAGTTCGGCGTCGCGGCTCCCGATGAACTCGAACACGCCGGCCGGGAAGACATAGTGCCGGCTCTCGCGCTCACCGATGGCCTGCCAGTGTGCGGGCAGCCGCGGAAAGAGCACCAGGTTCATGAACCACGGCGTCACCAGCACACCCAGCCAGTGTTCTGCCCAGGGCCGGAAGCCCAGGGCCTGCACCTGCAGCGCCGGGTTCAGCATGGGCACGCCCGCCATCTGGTGCCGCATGACGTGATCGAAGTGCGTCTGCAGTGCCGCCGCAGGGGAGGGCAGAGGCTGCGGCCCGGCAGGGGCGTCGGTGCTAGTCATCCAGGACGAGGAAGTGCTGCTTTTCGCAGGAACAGTTCGGGCAGGTCCAGTGCGGTGGCAGTTCGCTGAAGGGCGTGCCGGGCGGGATCTGCCAGACCTCGTCGCCCAGCGCCGGGTCGTAGACCGTCCAGCAGATCTTGCACTCCAGGCGCGTGTGCGCGGCTATCGTGGCCTGTCGGCTGGCGGGGTCGGGCGCAGACATGCGGGATGAGCCGGAATCAGGCGGAATCAGGCGGGTCAGGCCGGTCAGGCGGCCGCAGGGCTCACCGAGTCGCTCATCCACTGCACCAGGTCGGTCAGGCGGCCGTGGGTCTCGGCCAGGTCTTCCTGCGCGGCCAGCGCCACCTCGGGCATGGTGATGACCTCGATGGTGTTCAGGATGAGCGTCTGCATGTTGTTGAAGTACTGCACGCGCCAGACATGCCGTGCCGCGGTGCTGCTGATGCGGCAGTTGCCGAAGCCGCGCGACAGCACCACCACCGAGCCGCCGTCGAGCAGTGCGTCGAGGTGGGCTGCATCTTCGGGTGACAGCGGCAGCAGCGTCAGGTTGATGACGTGCGCGGGCGTGTCGGGGCCGGCGCGGTCCATGGCGTCCTGCAGTTCGTTGACGAGGGCGGGCACGTTCATCGCGGCCGGCGGCAGTGGCAGGCCGCGCAGCCGCGTCGACGCCCGTTCTGCCGCCAGCGCACCCACCACCGGCGGAATCGGTGCGCCGAGCAGGAAGTCGTGCAGCAGCTGCGTGCCGCGGATGTGCTGCTCGCGCCAGACGCCCGAGAACACCGTCTCCTGCACACGAATCTCGTGCCCGGCTTCGACGATGGCGCTGACTTCGCCTTCACCCAGGGTTTCGTTCAGCACGCGCAGCGCGCCAGCGGGCAGGCCCACGAGATCGAGCGCGGGCAGCTCGCCGCCTTCGGCCAGCCAGCGCGCCATGTGGCCCAGGAAGACTTCGAGCACGTCGCGCGCGACGAGCAAGTCGCCCACTTCGGTGTCGGGTCCGGGTTCGGGCAGGCGCGGCATCTCGAAGGTGCTCATCTCGCGCGGCATGGGCATGTACTCGACGGCGTCCGTGGGTTCGGGCATCAGGTTGCGAATGGGGATGTGGAGGGGTTGCATCAGCGGGGCTCCGGGAGGGTTCAGGTCTTTCGAGGCTCTCAGTGGCAGGCCGGTCCGTCGGGCGCGTCGGCGGCCTTGACCGGGATGCCCACCGTGGGCGGTCGCGACGGCGCAGCGGCCAGCAGGCGCACGAGCTCTGCGGTGTAGACGTCCCAGTCACGGATGCCGTCCACTGCACCCAGGTACTGGCCGTCGCGCAGCATCACGAAGGCCGGCCAGCGTGCGAAGCCGTAGCGCGGAGCGATCGCACGCGAGGCTGCAGGCGGCAACAGGCCGACGCGGAAGCGCCGTCCGCCGGCGACGTGCAGTTCGGGCACGACGACGGCCAGGTCCAGCGTCTCCTTGAAGCGCTCGGGGTCCTCGGCAAACACCGCCATCGCCAATCCAGGCCGTCCTGCCCAGTCGTCGAAGCTCTCTGCCGACAGCGTGGCGGCACCCGTCTCCCTCACCAGCCGTGACAGCAGGGGGTGCAGTTCGACGGCAGGTGCTTGCAGGGTGGTCTGGCTCATCAGGAAACCTCCGTGCTTCGCACTGCGGAATTCGCCTTTGGAACGGCCGGGCGGCTCATGGCGTGATCCTCTCCGGGGTGGCTGGTCTGAGGTGTTCGGGCAATTCCGGGCTGCGCCCGACGAGGTCGGCGAAGAAAGCGTCGACTTCGCTGCCACCGGCGAGCACCTCGGCCAGCGCACGGCGCGCGGCGCGGGCCATCGCCGCTTCTTCGTCACCCATCACCTGGCGCGCCGTTCCTTGAAAGGCCAGCACCCAGGTGCCCAGGGCCTGTGGGCCGACGAGTGCCATGTCCAGGCGTTCGCGCTGGCCGTCGACTTCGCACCAGGCGTGGTGCGGCTCGATGGCGGTGACCTGCATCGGGATGCCCAGGCACATCAGGCGTGCTCCCTCGCGCCGCCCGGGCCGTGCACCTGGTTGAGGAAGCGCGCATCGCCGACGCGGCAGGCGTCGGCTGCCGACGGGCGTTCGCCTTCGTAGCGGTGCAGGTCCAGGGCGTCGGCGCTGAGCATGTCCTCGGGCGGCGCGGTGCGTGGCACGGCGGCCACGCCCCAAGCGGTCAATTCGCTCACGGCCAGCGCCACGGCCTCGTCGACGCGGGCGCGCACCAGCGGGCTCAGGCTGCCTCCGAGGTCGTCCAGCACGGCAGGCTGCACGCCGATCAGCGTGATGCGGCTCGGGAAGCGGTTGCGCAGCCGCGCCAGCGACAGCAGTTCCTGGAACGAGGCCTGGTGCAGGCTCATCACGGTGTCGGACCACACCGGGACCTCGGCGTCGCGGAAGACCTTCAGCGTGCCCGGCGGCAGCGCGAAGTCGATGGCGTCGAGCACGATGACGCTGCCCGCGGCACAGACCGCGTCCAGCAGGTACAGCCCCTGCGTGCCGCCGTCGACCAGGCTCACCTCGGAAGGCATCTGCCAGTGCTGGTGCAAGGCCTGCACGGCGCGCACGCCGAAACCTTCATCGGCCCAGAGCACATTGCCTATGCCCAGAACCAGCACGCCAGCGCGGGCGGCCGGCGCAGAGCTCTCTGCTGCGGCCGACATCACTTCTTGACCGTCCGCCAGCCGTTGACCATGGCGCCGATGATGCTCTCGTTGGTCATGATGTCTTCGCGGAACACCATGTAGATGTGCACCATCGTGAAGATCAGCAACCACCACATGCCCAGGTGGTGCAGCGTGTGCACGTTCTGGCTGTAGCCCAGCAACGGCAGCACCCAGGACGAGAACATCTTGAAGGCCCAGCTCTCCATGCCCAAACCCTCGCCGTACAGCGCAAAGCCGGTGATGATCATGAACACCGTGCCCAGGGTGTACATGAAGAACATGGCCGCCGCGGCGATGGGGTTGTGCCCCTGCCAGGGTTCGGCGTGGCGCTTCATGAACAGGTAGTGCTTTCCCTGGCTGGTGAAGCCGCGCCAGAACTCACGTGTGAACATGTCGACGGGCACCATGAACATCTGGCGCGAAAAGCGGTTACCCATGAAGGCCCACACGACGCGCAGGACGAACATGACGGCGAAGATGTAAGCCGCTGCGAAGTGCGCGAAGCGGATGTAGCCAAAGAGGAAATGGTTGCTGGCCTCGCCGCCGACCGACGGCAGCGGCGAACCGATGAGGTAGCCGGTGACGGCCAGCACCACCATGCACAGGGCCATCACCCAGTGCCAGATGCGCACGGGCGCCTCGAAGACGTAGACCGGAAACAGCTTGTCGTGGGTGCTCAGGGTCATGATCGCCTCCGCCGGGTTCAGCGCACCGGGACGCGGGTGATTTCCTCGCCCTGCGGCGAGATCACGTGCGTGCTGCACGCCAGGCAGGGGTCGAAGCTGTGGAGGGTGCGCAGGATCTCCAGCGGCTCATCGGGCTTGGCCATCGGCGTGTTCATCAGCGCGGCTTCGTAGGCGCCGATCTGGTTCTTGGTGTCACGCGGGCCGGCGTTCCAGGTCGTGGGCACCACGCACTGGTAGTTGTCGATCTTCGTGTCCTTGATCTTGATCCAGTGGCCCAGGGCGCCACGCGGAGCTTCGCAGTAGCCGGCGCCTTGCGCCGTGGCCGGCCAGGTGCGGGGCTCCCAGCTGTCGATGTTGGCGGTGGCGAAGTTGCCGCCCTTCAGGTTGGCCATCAGCTTGTTGTAGAAGTACTTCATCTTGTGCGCCGACCACGAGGCCTCGAGCCCGCGCGCCGCCGTGCGGCCCAGCGTGGAGAACAGCGCCGTGATGGGCACGTCCAGCTTCTTCAGCACCATGTCCACGGGTTCCTTGAACTCGGGCATGCCCTTGGCGTAGCCGATGACGTAGCGCGCCAGCGGGCCCACTTCCATCGCGTGGCCCTTGAAGCGCGGCGACTTGATCCACGAGTACTTGGCGCTCTCGTCGATCTGCTCGATGGCGGTCTTCTTGCCCTTGGTGCCGGTACCCAGCACGAAGCTGGGTTCGGTGACGCCGTCGAAGGGGTGCAGGCCCTTGGTTTCGTCGCCGTACTTGTACCAGCTGTGGTTGACGAACTCCTGGATGTGCGAGGGGTCCTTCAGGTCGACCGCGTGGAAGGTCTTCAGGTCACCGCCGATGATGGCGCCGCGGGGCATGAGCAGGCTCTTCTCGCCCTGGTCGTTGGCGATGTCGGGGAACTCACCGTAGCTCATCAGGTTCATGCTGGAGATGCCGCCGCCGATGGCGCCCCAGTCCTTGTAGAACGAAGCGATGGCCAGCAGGTCGGGCACGTAGACGTTGTCGATGAAGGCGATGGTGTCGTCGATGATCTTGGCCACCATGTTCAGGCGTTCCATGTTGATCGCGCCCACGGCCCCGGTGGCCTCGAGGTTGATCGAGCAAGGCACGCCGCCCACCAGCCAGTTCGGGTGCGGGTTCTTGCCGCCGAAGATGGTCTGGATCTTGACGATCTCCTTCTGGAAGTCGAGTGCTTCCAGGTAGTGCGCCACGGCCATCAGGTTGGCCTCGGCCGGCAGCTTGTAGGCCGGATGACCCCAGTAGCCGTTGCGGAAGGGGCCGAGCTGGCCGCTCTCGACGAACTTCTTCAGCCGGTTCTGCAGGTCGCGGAAGTAGCCGGGGCTGGACAGCGGCCAGTTGCTGATGCTCTGCGCCAGTTCACTCGTCTTCTTCGGGTCGGCGCTCAGTGCGCTGACCACGTCCACCCAGTCGAGTGCATGCAGGTGGTAGAAGTGAACGAGGTGGTCATGCGCGTACAAGGTCGCATGCATCAGGTTGCGGATGACGTTGGCGTTGTCGGGGATGGCGATCTTCAGCGCGTCTTCCACCGCGCGCACCGACACCAGCGCGTGCGTGCCGGTGCAGACGCCGCAGATGCGCTCGACGAAGGCCCAGGCGTCGCGCGGGTCGCGGCCCTTGAGGATGACCTCCAGCCCGCGCCACATCGTGCCGGTGCTGACGGCGTTGCGGATGACGTTCTTGTCGTCCAGGTTCACCTCGACGCGCAGGTGGCCTTCGATGCGGGTGACCGGGTCGACGACGATGCGCCTGCCGCTGTTGTCGAGCTTGAAGCCTTGGGTCTCGATGACGGCCATGATCAGCTCTCTACCTTGTTGCTGTTATCGGCTTGGGTCTTGCTGCGGTTTGACGCGCGCTGGATGGCGCTGACCGCAGCGTGGGCCACCACGGCGGCACCCGTGACGCCGGCACCCACCAAGCCGACCGTGTCGGCGTTGGCCTCGACCCCGAAGTCGGTGATGGTGGTCAGCCTGTCGTAGAAGGAACCCTTGTCCCAGAAGCCGTCTTCGCTGCAGCCGATGCAGCCGTGGCCGCTGGCGATGGGGAAGCTGACGCCTTCGTTCCAGCGTGTCGTGCTGCAGGCGTTGTAGGTGGTGGGGCCCTTGCAGCCCATCTTGTAGAGGCAGTAGCCGGCCTTGGCGCCGTCGTCGTCCCACTTCTCGACGAACTGCCCCGCGTCGAAGTGCGGCCGGCGGTAGCACTTGTCGTGGATGCGCTGGCTGTAGAACATCTTCGGCCGGCCCTGGCGGTCGAGCTCGGGGATCTTGCCGAAGGTGGCGTAGTAGGTGACGACCGCGGTCATCACCTCGGCGATCGGCGGGCAGCCCGGCACCTTGATGATGGGCTTGTCGGTGATGACCTTGTTGATCGGCACTGCGGTGGTCGGGTTCGGCTTGGCGGCCTGCACGCAGCCCCAGCTGGCGCACGAGCCCCAGGCGATGACGGCGGCGGCGTCCTTCGCCACGTGCTTGAGCTTGTCGGCGAAGGGCTTGCCGCCGGGCATGCAGAACATGCCGTCCTCGCCGAGCGGCGGGTTGCCTTCGACGGCCAGGATGTAGTTGCCCTTGTATTCCTTCATCACCTGCTCGAGCGCGGCCTCGGCCTGGTGACCGGCGGCAGCCATGATGGTGTCGTCGTAGTCGAGCGAGATCATCGACAGGATGACGTCCTTGGCCAGCGGGTGCGCCGAGCGGATGAACGATTCAGTGCAGCAGGTGCACTCCAGGCCGTGCAGCCACAGCACGGGGGTGCGCGGTTTGGTCTCCAGGGCGTGCGCGATGCGTGGCGCGAAGGCCGGCGCCAGGCCCAGCGACGCGGCAGTGAGGCTGCAGAACTTGAGGTAGCTGCGGCGGGTGATGCCCTGCCGGCGCATGACTTCGTAGAAGGTCTCGGTCATTTGGACGTCCTCGGGTTGTCTCAGGTTGCACTGCGGCATTCCGGATGGACGGGATGGCGGCAACCCGGTTGCGAGTCTCTTCCTCTGGTGCGCATAAGCTCTGATCCAGATCAAGTTCGATCAGCGCCTGGGGCCGTCGCGGCCCATCGGCACAGGTGTTGTCAAAGCGCTCATGACGCGAGCGCAGTCGGCAGTGGCTCCACCGGGACAAAGGGAGTAGTTCCACCTGCCTTGAGCTAAGTCAACCAGCCTGCAGCAGGTTTCGGCGATACCGTTGCTGCGCCATTCCTGGTGCAGCCGCACATCGATCGTCGGCGCCCGTCACGCCACCTGGCGTTGCGCTGGCCGCCATCCCCGACCCACCCCGTCCAAGAAGGGCCGTCTCAATGAACAAGCAGTCTCCTCTGCGAGCCGTTGTGTCGGCTCTGTTGCTGGCACCGGCAGCCAGCTCGTGGGCGCACCCAGGCCACGGCGACGAAACCACACTGCTGGGGCTGCTGCACATGCTCGAGCCGATGCATCTGCTGCCGGTGGCGGCGCTCGTCGCGGTGGCGGCGGTGCTGCGCCGGTTGCTTCGTCGGGACAAGGACCGGCGCGACAAGGACAAGGCCTGACGCAGTGAGCGCCGCCGCGCTCGACCTGCTGGCCGGTCGCCTGGCGGTGCGCCCGGGCGGGGCCCAGCCGCTGGCCGGTGGCCGGCCGGTCATCGGCGTGGCCTTGATGCAGCGGCTGACCGGCGGGCTGCCAGCGCTGCAATTGCCGCAGCGCCTGGCCAGCGTCTTCAGCCTGTGCGGTTCGGCGCACCGTCTGACCGCCGCGCGGGCCGTGCGCGCAGCGCTGGGGCAGCCGGAGGACGCGGCCCAGCAGGCCCGTGAAGACCTCTTGCTGCGCTTGTGGACCGCGCGCGAGCACCTGCAGCGTCTGGCCATCGACCTGCCTCGCCAGGTGCCGGTGGAGGGTGCCGCGGCCGACGCGGCCTGGCTGCGCGGCTCGCCGCTGCTGAAGCTGCGCGAGGCCGCTGCCGGCGAATCGGATGCGGCCTTTGAGCAGGCGCTCGTGCAGCAGCAAACGGCTTTGCTGACCTGGCTGGAGCGGACTGTATTCGGCCAGCCGGCCGCGCAGTGGCTGGCCTTGTGGGAATCCGGGACTGCGGGCCGCAGCCATCCTGAGCACGGCGAGCCAGCGCCCGTTGGCTTGCAGCACTGGTGCGCAACGCACCCGCATCCCGTCGCCCGCTGGCTGCACGGCATACGCCCGCTGGCCACTGCGCTGCAATTGCCGGCCCGCTCGCTGAACGTGCTGGACGAAGGCGAGCCCGGGCTGCGCCTGCTGGCCACCCGCTTGTCGGACGATCCCGACTTCGCCTTGAAGCCGCTGTGGCAAGGCGCGCCTGCCGAGACCGGCTGCTGGACGCGTCAAGCCCAGGCACCCAACGCGCGCCAGCCGCGCAGCCCCTGGGGCCGCTGGCTGGCGCGGCTGGCCGAGTTGCTGCGCCTGGCCCGGCCCGGGCCCTGGCTGCGCTTTGGTGCATTGCGGCTGAAAGACGGCCAGGCGCTGGCCTGGACCGAGATGTCGCGTGGCCTGCTGCTGCATGGGGTGCATCTGCAGGGCGAAGGCGCCGGCGCTACGGTGCTGGGCTGCCGCGTGCTGGCGCCCACGGAATGGAACTTTCATCCCCAGGGCACGCTGGCGCGGTGGCTGGCTCAGCCGGCCCGCACACCGCGTGAAGTGGCTGCTGCCGTCGCCGCGCTGGACCCCTGCGTCGAGGTCGACCTGCACCCGCAAGAGGCTGCCCGTGCATGAAGTCAGCCTTGCCGGCGGCATTCTGCAACTGGTGGAGGACGCCGCGCAGCGCGAGCACTTCAGCCGCGTCACGCGGCTGCGCCTGGAGGCCGGCGCGCTGTGCGGGGTGGAGATCGGTGCGCTGCTCTTCGCGCTCGAATCCCTGGTGCCCGGCACCTGCCTCGACGGCAGCATCATCGACATCGACGAGCCCGCCGCCAGCGCCTGGTGCATGCGCTGCAGCAGCACGGTGCACATTCGCTCGCGCGGCCAGGCTTGCCCAGCCTGCGGCAGTTACCAGATCCAACCCACCGGCGGCACCGAGCTGCGCGTGGTGGACATGAACGTCGTCGACTGAAGGAGACCAGACCATGTGCGTCGTGTGTGGTTGCGGCGATGCCGCCAAGGTTCACGAGGCGCCAGCACAGGCGGCGCCTGCGCTGCAAGCCGAGGCCGGCGACCTGCACTTCGGCGCCGGCCTGGCGCGCGTGTCGGTGCCCGGCCTGTCGCAGGAGCGTGCCATCAAGCTCGAAGCCGATGTGCTGGGTGCCAATCAGAAAGTGGCGGCGCAGAACAGGGCGCACTTCGAGTCGCACGGTGTGGTGGCGCTGAACCTGGTGTCCAGCCCCGGATCGGGCAAGACCACGCTGCTGGTGGCCACCATTGAAGCGCTGCAGCGCACGGCGCCGCACACGGACGTCGCCGTCATCGAAGGTGACCAGCAGACCAGCCACGACGCCGACCGCATCCGTGCCACCGGCGCGCCGGCCATCCAGGTCAACACCGGCAAGGGCTGCCATCTGGACGCGCCCATGGTCGCCGCCGCGTTCGCGCGCTTGTCCATGCACAGCCATGGCCACGACCATGACCATGCGCCCCATGATCACGACCACGGTCACCAGCACGGCCACACCCACACCGAGCGGTTGCTGTTCATCGAAAACGTCGGCAATCTCGTCTGCCCGGCGCTGTGGGACCTGGGCGAGGCCGCCAAGGTGGTCATCCTGTCGGTCACCGAAGGCGAGGACAAGCCGCTGAAGTACCCCGACATGTTCGCCGCTGCGCGCCTGATGGTGCTGACCAAGACCGACCTGCTGCCGCACCTGCGCTTCGATGTGGCGCGCTGCATCGACTACGCGCGTCGCGTCAACCCGGGCATCGAGGTGCTGCAACTGTCGGCCACCAGCGGCGATGGCATGGACGCGTGGCTGGACTGGGTGCTGCATGCAGGAATGGGGACCTCATGAGCCGGGTGCTCGCCACGGGTGCGTTCCTGAAGAACAGTGCCGCGCTGTGGCAGGACGGCCGCTGGGCCTTGTCTGCGATGCATGGCGACCTGTCGACGCCGCAGGCCTGCATCGCGCTCGAGGCGTCGGTGGCGGCGCTGCTGAAGGCCGCCGAGGGCCCCATCGACGCTGTCGCCCACGACCTGCATCCTGACTTTCACAGCACCCGCGTCGCGCTCTCGCTGGCCGCGCGACTGGGGGTGCCGGCAGTGGGCGTGCAGCACCACCTGGCGCACATCGGCGTGGCGCTGGGCGAAGCCGGCCTTTGTGGTGAAGCTGAAGTGCCGCCAACGCAAGCCGTCATCGGCATCGCGCTGGACGGCGTGGGCCTGGGCGACGATGGCACGGCCTGGGGCGGCGAGCTGCTGCGTGTGCAGGCCGGCCAGGCGCAGCGCCTGGCGCACTTGCAGCCGCTGCTGCTGCCCGGTGGCGACCGCGCGGCCCGGCAGCCCTGGCGCATGGCCGCGGCCGCCTTGCATGCCATGGGCAGGGCAGACGAGATCAGCCCCCGCTTTGCGCCGCGCGTGGGCCGGGCCGCTGCAGAAGGGGTCGCCGGGCTGCTGCTGCGGCGGCTGAACTGCCCCGTCACCACCAGCGCCGGGCGCTGGTTCGACGCCGCCGCGGCGGCGCTGGGCCTGTGCGACCTTCATCAAGAGGAAGCGCAGGCAGCGATGGCGCTGGAGGCGCTGGCTGCCACCGTGCCGGCGTCGGACAGCACCACGCCGCTGCCCATGCCAGAAGGCGTGATCGACCTGCGCCCGCTGCTGGCCGAGTTGTTCGAGCTGGCCGACGCTGGCCAGGCCGCCGCCGGGGCGCGCCGCTTTCACGACATGCTCGCCGACAGCCTGGCCCACGCCGCCATCGCAGCGGCTCAACAAGCCGCAGCGGGCACTGTCGTGCTGGGCGGCGGCTGCTTCTTCAACCGCTTGCTCACGCAGCGGCTTCAGGCCAGGCTGCTGGCTGCGGGCTTGCGCGTGCTGCAGCCGCAGGCCGTCAGCGCGGGCGACGCCGGTCTGGCCCTGGGGCAGGCCTGGGTCGCCGCACAACGGCTGCGCATCGCGGCCCCGCAAGAGGAGTTGACATGTGCCTAGCCCTGCCTGCCCGCGTGGTCGAAATGCGCGCCGACGACCAGGCCCTGGTGGACCTGGGCGGTGTGCGCAAGGAAGTCTCGCTGGCGCTGGTGCCGCAGGCCCGGGTGGGCGACTACGTCATCGTGCATGTCGGCTTTGCCATCGGCATGATCGACCCTGAAGAGGCCCGGCAAACGCTGGCCTTGATGAACGAACTGCAGTCGGCTGCGCCAGCCACCGAACGTTCGGCCGAGCCGGTGCCCGCCGCATGAAGTACATCGACGAATTCCGCTGCGGCGACACCGCGCGTCGCCTGGCCGAGCGCATCGCGGCCGAACTGCAACCCGACCACCGCTACAGCTTCATGGAGTTCTGCGGTGGTCACACGCATGCCATCGCGCGCTACGGCATCGGCGAGTTGCTGCCGCCGCAGATCCGCATGATCCACGGCCCGGGCTGCCCGGTGTGCGTGCTGCCCATCGGTCGCGTCGACCAGGCCATCGCCCTGGCGCTGGAGAGAAACGTCATCCTGTGCACCTATGGCGACACGCTGCGCGTGCCGGCCTCGGGCAGCCTGTCGCTGATGCGTGCCAAGGCGCGTGGCGGCGACATTCGCATGGTGTATTCACCGGCCGACGCCTTGAAGGTGGCACGCGACAACCCGACACGCGAGGTGGTGTTCTTCGCCATCGGCTTCGAGACCACCACGCCGCCCACCGCCCTGGTGCTGCGCCAGGCGCGTGCCGAAGGCTTGGCCAACTTCAGTGTGCTGTGCTGCCATGTGCTGACGCCCAGCGCCATCACGCACATCATGGAATCGCCCGAGGTGCGCCTGTACGGCACCGTGCCCATCGACGGATTCGTCGGCCCGGCGCACGTCAGCATCGTCATCGGCTCGCAGCCCTACGAACACTTTGCCCAGGAGTACCGCAAGCCGGTGGTCATCGCCGGCTTCGAGCCGCTGGACGTGATGCAGGCCGTGTTGATGTTGGTCAGGCAGGTGAACGACGGCCGCGCCGAGGTGGAAAACCAGTTCACGCGCGCTGTCACGTCCGATGGCAACCTGGCCGCGCAGCAGCTGGTGTCGGAAGTCTTCGAGCTGCGCGAACGCTTCGAGTGGCGCGGCCTGGGCGAGGTGCCCTACAGCGCGCTGCGTCTGCGCAAGGCCTACGCGGGGTTCGATGCCGAACGGCGCTTCGGCCTGGACTACAAGCCCGTGCCCGACCACAAGCAGTGTGAATGCGGCGCCATCCTGCGCGGCGTGAAGACCCCCACCGACTGCAAGCTCTTCGGCACCGTGTGCACGCCGGAGAACCCGATGGGCTCGTGCATGGTGTCCAGCGAAGGCGCCTGCGCGGCGCACTACTCCTACGGCCGCTTCAGGGACATCGCGGTGACTTCCGCATGAGATCCTCATGAAGCCGGGCTACCAGCGCCCGCTGGACTTCAAGCAGGGTCGCGTCGACATGAACCACGGCGCCGGTGGTCGTGCCGCGGCGCAGCTGATCGAGGACTTGTTCGCCCGCGCCTTCGACAACCCGGCCCTGCGCCAGGGCGACGACGGCGCCTTGCTCGACCTGCCCGCCGGCCACCGCGTCGTGATGGCCACCGACGGGCATGTGATCTCGCCGTTGTTCTTTCCCGGCGGCGACATCGGCTCGCTCAGCGTGCACGGCACGGTCAACGACGTGGCCATGCTGGGGGCCGAGCCGCGCTGGCTGTCAGCCGGCTTCATCCTGGAAGAAGGCTTGCCGCTGTCCGACCTGAAGCGCATCGTCGAGTCCATGGCCGCCGCAGCGCGCGAGGCCGGCGTGTGGGTGGTCACCGGCGACACCAAGGTCGTCGAAAAGGGCAAGGGCGACGGGGTCTTCATCACCACCACCGGCGTGGGCTTGGCGCCGATGGCGCGGCGCATCAGCGGGTCACTGGCCCGGCCGGGCGATGCCGTCATCGTCTCGGGCACGCTGGGCGAACATGGCGTGGCCGTGCTGTCGAAGCGCGAATCGCTGGAATTCGATACGGCCATCGTCTCCGACAGCGCCGCGCTGCACACACTCGTGGCCGCGATGCTGGCGGCCGTGCCCGAAGGCGCCGTGCACACGCTGCGCGACCCCACGCGCGGTGGGCTGGCCACCACACTCAACGAGATCGCCCGCCAGTCCGGCGTGGGCATGTTGCTGGAAGAAGCCGCCATACCCGTGCAGCCGCAGGTGGCTGCAGCCTGCGAGCTGCTGGGGCTGGACGTGCTGTACATCGCCAACGAAGGCAAGCTGGTGGCGATCGTCGCGCCCGATTCGGCTGACGCCGTGCTGGCCGCCATGCACGCCCACCCGCTGGGCCGCCAGGCGGCACGCATCGGCACGGTCTGCGACGACCCGCACCACTTCGTGCAGATGGCGACTTCCTTCGGCGGCCGGCGCGTCGTGGACTGGTTGGTGGGCGAGGCGCTGCCGCGCATCTGCTGAACGCCGGAGCGGGCTCGATGACCGCGCCATTGCGCATCTTGCTGCTCACGCACGCCTTCAATGGCCTGGCGCAGCGCCTGCTGATCGCCCTGCGCGCCCAGGGACACGCGGTGACGGTGGAACTCGACATTGCCGACGCCGTCACGGCAGAGGCCGTCGCGCTTTGGAAGCCCGACCTGCTGATCGCAC
Source organism: Rubrivivax sp. (assembly GCA_022842595.1). GTDB lineage: Bacteria > Pseudomonadota > Gammaproteobacteria > Burkholderiales > Burkholderiaceae_C > Rubrivivax. Next base: position 104,343 of record JALHPF010000011.1, on the reverse strand, counting down.
CCTTCCTGAAGCGGCGCCTGCCTGAAGCGGTCTGGCAGGCCTGCGTGTGCCTGGTGGTGCACCCCGGCCCGCCCGGCGACCGCGGGCCATCGGCATTGGACTGGGCCGTGCTGCAGGCGCAAACGCGCTGGGGCGTGACGGTGCTGCAGGCCGTGGCCGACTTCGACGCCGGACCGGTCTGGGCCAGCACCGGCTTCAATGTGCGGCCCGATGCCACCAAGTCCAGCCTGTACCGGCGCGAGGTGACACAGGCGGCGGTGGCGGCCACGCTGGCTGCGGTGGCGCGTTATGTGCCGGGGCAGCTCGCGCCTGCTGCAGCAGCTGCCGGGGCTGATTGTGCCGATGCACCGGCAGCGCAGCCCCGCTGGCAGCCGTTGGTGAGGCGCGAGCAGCGCGCGGTGGACTGGCAGGCGCACGCCAGCACCGAGCTGCTGCGCTGCGTGCGCAGTGCAGACGGCGCACCGGGCGCCGTGGCCCGTCTGATGGGGCACGACTGCCGCCTGCACGACGTGCACCCCGCCAGCGCGGCCACCGTGGCCCGTGCGCGTGCCCAGTGGCCGGGCGCCACACCCGGGCAGGCGCTGGCACGCCGCGGCCCCGCGCTGTTGGTGGCGACCCTGGACGCCGCGCTGTGGGTCGGCCATGTGCGCTTGATCGACGCCGCCGGCCAGACCTCGGCGCTGAAGCTGCCGGCGACGCGGGCTCTTGCGGAACTGGCGGCCGCCGTGCCTGAGTGGCCCGTGCCCTTGTCGCGCCCCGACGACGAGTGGGACGAGCTGCGCCTGCGCGAATTCGGCCCCACCGGCGCCCGCGTCGGATGGCTGGAGATGGACTTCCACAACGGCGCCATGTCAGAACGCCAATGCCGTCGCCTGCAGGCGGCGTTGCACAGCCTGCGCGGCCACGACATGCAAGTGCTGGTGCTGGCTGGCGGCGCCGACTTCTTCAGCAACGGCATCCACCTGCACGACATCGAAGCCGCGGCGCACCTTGAAGGCGACAGCGCCGCCGATGCCTCCATGCGCAACATCCAGGCCATGGACGACGTGGTGCTGGAACTGCTGACCATGACCGACCGCCTGACCGTGAGCGCCTTGCGCGGCAGCGCTGGCGCGGGTGGCTGCTTCATGGCGCTGGCCGCCGACCAGTTGTGGGCCCATGCCGGCACCGTGCTCAACCCGCACTACAAGAACATGGGCAACCTCTACGGCTCGGAGTACTGGACCTACGTGCTGCCCAAGCGCGTGGGTGCGCAGCAGGCCAGGGCCCTGATGCAGCAGCGGCTGCCGCTGGACGGCCCGGCGGCACTGTCGGCAGGCCTCGTCGACGCCTGTTTCGGCTCAGGCACCGCAGACTTCGAGGCCCAGGCCTTGGCGCGTGCGCTGGCCCTGGCGGTCGGCCCGGGCCTGGCGCTGGCCATCACCGCCAAGGCGCAGCAGCGCGCGGCCGACGAGGCGGAGCGCCCCCTGGCCGCCTACCGCGCCGACGAACTGGCGCAGATGCAGCGCAACTTCTACGGCTTCGACCCCAGCTACCACGTCGCGCGGCACCACTTCGTGCACCGCAAGCCCCACGCCTTCACGCCGCGGCACCTGGCGGTGCACCGCTGACAGCGCACACCGCAGCCGCAGCCGCGAATGCGGGTTCAGCCTCGCCCGCGCTCTGTCACGGCTTGGATGAGGTGTCGGCGGCGGGCGGTGCGGGCGGCTCTGCCGCCAGCATGCGCAGCAGCTCGCTGGTGTAGACGTCCCAGTCGCGAATGCCCTCCACGGCGCCCAGGTACCGGCCGTCCCGCAACAGCACGAACACGGGCCAGTGGGCAAAGCCGTAGCGTGGTGCGATGGCGCGTGAGGCCGCCGGTGGCAACAAGCCGAGGCGAAGGCTCCCGCCTGCGGTGGCCTGCAGCTCAGGCACCACGGCGGCCAGGTCCAGTGTCTCGTTGAAGCGGTCGGGGTCCTTGGTGAACACGACCATGGCGTTGCCGGCCTGGCCTGCCCAGGCGTCGTAGCTGGCAGCGGTGAGGACGGTGGCGCCCGTGACCTTCACCATGCGCGCCAGCATGGGGTGCAGGTCGATCAGTTCAGGAGACACGTTGGGGTCTTTCAAGGTGGCGTACTCCCCGAACCAAGGGGTGCCCGGTCCGGTGCCGGGGCCACAGACGCCGGCGCGGCCGGCAGCGCTGCCGACCCGGGTTGCGGCGCCACGGGCAGGGACTGGGCCTGGCGCACGAAGGCGTCCATCAGGCTGTCTGCGGCATGCCTGAAGACGGGTCCGGCGGCTTGGGTCATGAAGCTGCTGTCGAACTCGTAGTCGAGCATGAAGGCGACCTTGCAGGCGTCGGGCGTCAGGGCGGTGAGCTGCCACTCGCCCTCGAAGCGGCGAAAGGGCCCGCGTTCCAGGTGGATGGCCATGTACGCGGGGCGCCGTTTGGGATTGCGCGTGCGCATCGAGAAGTTCATGCCGGCCAGCCGGACCTGCAGCTCGGCAGAGACGGCATCGTCGTCGCGGCTGATGATCACTGCGCCCACGCACCAGGGCAGGAAGCTGGGGTAGTGCTCGGCGGCTTCGATGACGTCGAACAGATGCCCCGCAGGCTGGTCCAGCAATGCCGAACGGCGCACGATCATGGCGGCTGGCCGCGTTACCGCGCTAGAGCCGCGCGATGCGGCCCTCGGCGAGCAGCGGGCGGACCAGGGCCACATCGGCCTCGACGCGCGCGCGCAGGCCCTGGGGCGTGGACGGCGTGATCTCGAAGCCGGCCTGGCTGCTGCGTGCAAGCACCTCGGGGTGGGTCATGGCGGTGGTCAGGTCGTGTTGCAGTTGCTCCAGCACCGGCTGCGGGGTGCCGGCCAGGGCGACGATGGCCGCCCAGGGGTGCATCTCGACGGCGGGGCCACCGGCCTCGGGCAGTGTCGGGATGTCGGGGTGGCTGGCCAGGCGTCGGCGCGCGGCCACGGCCAGCGGGCGCAGGCGGCCCGCCTGGAACAGGCCGGCAACGCTGTTCATGCCGAAGGCGGTGAAGTCGACATCGCCTGAGGCCACGCTGGTGAACAGCGAGCCGGCGTCCTTGAACGGCACGTGCAGGAAGCGCAGGTCGGCGGCACGCGCGAAACTCTCCACCGCCACGTGGCTGGCGTGGCCGTTGCCCAAGGTGCCGTAGCTCACCCGGCCGGGCTCGCGGCGCGCGGCGTCCTGAAGGTCCACCAGCGTGCGCCAGCGGTTGCTGCCGCCCGTCCAGAGCAGGAAGGTGGCGCGGAACAGCAAGGTCAGCGGCACCAGGTCGCGCTGCGCGTCGTAGGGCAGGCTGGCGTGCAGCAGCGGGTTGACGGCCAGCGTGGCCGTGTCGGCGAGGAAGAGCGTATGGCCGTCGGCCGGCGTGCGGCGCACGTCGCTGAAGGCGACGATGCCGGAAGCGCCGGGCTTGTTGTCCACCCACACCGCTTGTTGCCACTGCTGAGCCAGTTGTTCGGCCACGCTGCGCGCCACCACATCAGGGCCGATGCCGACCGAGTAGGGCACCACCAGCCGCACGGCGCGGCTGGGAAACCTGGGCGCAGCATCTTGTGCCCACACGGCACGCCCGGGCCACATCAACGAGGCTGCCGCCAGCAGTGCGCGCCGGTTGAGGCCAACCGAGTTCAACGCAGCACCCGGCCGAGCAAGGCGCCCGCGGTCAGGAGCGCTGCAAACCAAAGTTCCAGACGAAATGTTCGGAACAGGATGGCATTGAACGCCGTGCCAGGGGCGCACCTGCCGAAGTCGCGCTGCAGATGCACTGCCGCCGGCAGCAGCAGCCAGGGCAGCAGCAGGGCGGGGGACTGCGCCAGAAGGGCCATCGCCGGGACCAGCACCATGGGGCCGAGCAGCAGCGCGCTGTACAGCGCCAATGATGCGCGCTCGCCAAAGGTGACGGCAAAGGTGCGGCGGCCGACCAGGCGGTCGTGGGCCAGGTCACGGTGGTTGTTGACGGCCAGCGCCGCGGCGGCCAGGGCGCCGATGGCCACCGAGGCCAGTGCGCTGTCCAGGCCGATGGCGCCCGTCAGCACCCAATCGGTCCCCATCACGGCAACCAGACCGAAGAACACGAACACCGTGAGTTCGCCAAGGGGCGTGTAGGCGATGGGCTTGGGCCCGCCCATGTAGGCCAGGGCTGCCAGCAGCGAGGCCACACCAATGGCCAGCACCGGCCAGCCGCGGTAGGCCACCAATGCCAGGCCCAGCGCGGTGGCTGCCAGCGCCACCACCACGATGCCGGTGCGCACATGCCGCACACTGAGCCAGCCATTGGCCGTGGCACGCGGCAGCCCGGTGCGTGTGCCGCTGCTGTCGCCGCCGCGCACGGTGTAGCCGACGTCGTTCTGCATGTTGGTGATGACCTGCACCAGCAGCGCCGAGCCCAGCACCAGCAGGGCCGCAACTGCGTCGATGGCGCCGGTGCGTACAAAGCCCAGCGTGGCGCCCACCAGCACCGGGCTGAAGGCCACCAGCAGGCTGTGCGGGCGCACCGCCACCAGCCACGCAGCCAGCGAGCCCGAGCGCACTGCGCGGGCGGCGTCGGCGGTGTTGCGGTTCGTATTCATGCCGCTGGTGCTGCCGTGGCGGGCCGCGTGCCGGTGTGGATGGCGGCGATGCCGAAGCTCAGGTTCCGGTACCGCACATCGGTGAAGCCGGCTTGTTCGATCAAGGCCGTAAAGGCGCGTTGATCCGGGAAGCGGCGGATCGACTCGACCAGGTAGGTGTAGGCCTCGGGCGACCTGGCGATCCATGCGCCCAGGCGCGGAATCACCGCGAAGGAGAACAGGTTGTAGAAGGGCCGGACCAGTGCGTGCGGGGTGGAGAACTCCAGGCACAGGAAGCGCCCACCGGGCTTGAGCACGCGCAGCGCCTCGACGAGCGCATCTTCGACGCGCGTGACGTTGCGGATGCCGAAGGCGATGGTCACGGTGTCCACCGACGCCGATCGCAGCGGGATGCGTTCGGCCGTGCCTTCCAGCCAGCTCACGTGCCCGTGTCCGCGTGCCCGGCCCACGTCCATCATCGCCAGGCTGGGGTCGCACACGGTGACCTGCCGGTCCGGGGCGGCCATCAGCGCGGCCACGTCGCCGGTGCCGCCGGCCAGGTCGACGATGCACTGCCCGGGGGCGGGTGCCGCCATGCGCACGAGCGTGCGCTTCCACAAGCGGTGGATGCCCATGCTCATCAGGTTGTTCATCAGGTCGTAGCGGGCGGCCACGGCCTCGAAGACGCGGCGGATGCGCTGCTCGCGCTCCTGCTCGTCCACGCTGTGTTTGCCGAAGGTGCGGGACAGTTCGGTCATGGTCATCGCAAACCCAGGAATGCCCGCAGCATGCCACGCCATCGGATGTCTGTCCCGTTCAAGCGCAACGCGCGGCTGACCAGGTTGCCACGCGTGTCGCCGCTGAGCTGAGCCACCATGACCCCGCGCACCGTGAAGCGCAATGCCAGGTCGGCGCGCTGCAACTCGCGTTGCGCGAGTGCGATGGCGCGGTTGCTGTCGGCGCGGGTCGAGAACGCCAGGTAGGCCTGGCGTGCGCTGCCCAGATCGGGGAAGCCGATGTCCACCGAAGCACCGCGCGCCTGGATGTCGATGCAACGCTGTTGGGGGTCGACCAGGCTCAGGTGCCCGAGGGCGTCAACGGGGATGGTCACGTCAGCTCACGTCATGGTGGTCGTGGCGTGCCATCAGCCCTGCCGGGCGTCGCGGGTGCGGATCTTCAGCACGCCGTTGAGCTTCCACTTGGCGAAGGTCGGTGTTTCGACATGGCTGTCGGGCACGAAGACCTCCAGATTCTGGAACTCGTAGGTGATCTCCGCGCCACGGCCGGTGAGCTTGTCGTACAGCTGTGCAGCCAGCTCCGGCCAGGTCATTGCGTTATCGGTCATGATGGCTGCTTCCTTTGTGGCGGGTCAGGCGTCGAACGATATGCATGCAGCACAGCGGCCTCTTGCGCCAGATCAAGGAGCGGTGGTTCCGGGCCCCTTGGTGCTGGTGTTCGGCGCCACCGGCTACATCGGCAGCCATCTCGTCGCACGCCTGCTGCGCGATGGCGTGCGCGTGCGGGCCAGCGCCCGCAGCCTGGGCGCGTTGCAGTCGCGCGGCTGGCAGGGCGCAGAGCTCGTGGCCGCTGACGCCCTGCAGCCGTCCACCCTGGGCGCGGCGCTTGAGGGCGTGGACACCGCCTACTACCTCGTGCATTCGATGGCTGCCGGCCGCAACTTTGGTGCGCTCGACCTGCTCGCTGCAGACCACTTCGCGGCTGCCGCGGCCGCAGCAGGCGTGCGGCGCATCGTCTACCTGGGCGGGCTGATTCCCGCCGACGCCGATTCCGAACACCTGACCTCGCGCCGCGACACCGGCGTGCGCTTGCGCCAGGGGGCGGTGCCGGTGACGGAGATCCGCGCCGGCATCATCGTCGGCGCCGGCTCGGCGGCCTACGAGGTGATTCGTGACCTGGTCAACCACCTGCCGGTCATGCTGACGCCCAAGTGGGTGCAGTCGAAGTCGGGTCCGATCGCGCTGGACAACTTGCTGGAGTACCTGGTGCGCATCGCCACCATCGCCGAGGCCGCCGGCCAGGTGCTGGACGCTGCTGGCCCCGACTACATCAGCTACGAGGACGTCATGCGCCAGTACGGCGAAGCGGTGGGGCGCCGCCCGCGCATCGTGCGCGTGCCGCTGCTGACACCGACGCTGTCGGCCCACTGGCTGGGTCTGGTGACGGCGGTGCCGGCCAACATCGCCCGGGCGCTGATTGGTGGCTTGAAGCACGACCTGCCGGCCGATGACGCGGCGCTGCGGCGCATGGTGCCGCAGCGGCTGCTGACGTTCAAGGAATCGATCCAGGCCGCGCTGGAGGCCGAGCGCACGCACACCGTGGCGGCGCGCTGGACCGAAGGGCTGATGATGTTCCGCGACTTCCGCATCGACAACGCCTTCTATGCCAAGCGGGCGGGGGGCAGTGCCGTGGCCCAGGCGTCAGAGGCTTCGATGTGGCAGGTGGTCAGCACCCTGGGTGGCGACAACGGTTACCTCTACATGGACGTGTTGTGGTGGCTGCGCGGGTTTGCCGACTGGCTGCTCGGCGGCCGGGGCCTGACCCGCGGGCGGCGCCATCCGACCGAGCTGCGCCTGGGCGACCGCATCGACTACTGGACGGTGCTGGGCGTCGAGCAAGGGCGGCGGCTGACGCTGCAGTTCGGCATGCGCTCGCCGGGCTCGGGCGTGCTGGAGATCGACATCGCGCCAGTGGCCGACCCCGTGGGTGAGGGCCTGTCCCCGGACGCACCTTCGTGCTGCGTCACGGTGACGGCCTACTGGCACCCGCAAGGCATCTGGGGCCTGCTGTACTGGTACGCCCTCGTGCCTGCCCATCTGTTCATCTTCAAGGGCATGACGGCCCGCATGGCCCGCCGTGCCGAGGCCCTGGAGCAGCGCACGCCGAGCTCCGTCCGCGTGTCTTGACCTGCATCAAGCGCCTGGCCGGGGCACGGCCTATCGTCGGCCGCATGTCGCCGGCGGGTCCGGCTCCACGCGCGAGAGGGTCATGAACAACGCCGCCCCCACCCTGGAACAAGCCGTCCTGGCCAGCCCCTTGTCCGCCGGTCTCGACGCATCGCAGCAGGCTGTGCTGGCCACCCGGTTGCGGCTGCAACCGGTGCAGGCGGCCCAGTTGCTGGCCGAAGAAGGCCGGGTCGACAACCGCCTGTTCGTCATCGTGCAAGGCGCGCTTGCCATCGTGAAACACCGCGGCACGCCCGACGAGACCGTCCTGGCCACCCTGAATCCGGGCGACTTCGCCCACGAACTGGGGTTTCTCGACGGCGCGCCACGCCACGCCTCGCTGGTTGCCTCCAGCGACGGACAGGTGCTGGTGCTCGAGCGCGAACAGCTCGAGAGCCTGATCGACACCCACCCGCGCGTGCTGTACGCGGTGATGTGCGCCATCGTGCGCACCGTGCACCGCGTGCAGACGCGGCTGTCCGTGCAGGCCAGCGAGCTGACGAACTACATCGTCAAGCAGCACGGTCGCTACTGATCGATCGGTGCCTTTGTCGAGGCTGCCGTCGTGAGCCCTCTCGGCATCAGCCTGCTGATGCTGTTGGCCGCAGCGGGCTTCTCGCTGCTGGCTTGGCGCAAGCTGCAGATCGTGATGGCGCTGCAGCCGCAGCCGCGCTGGGACCAGCCGTGGCAGCGGCTGCGCAGCGTTCTCGTCAACGGTTTCATGCAGCACCGCATGGTCAAGCGCGAATGGAGACCGGGGGTGATGCACGCGGTCATCTTCCTGGGCTTCCTGGCGCTGCTGCTGCGCAAGCTGCAGCTGCTGGTCATCGGCTATGACGAGGCCTTCGTCTTCCCCGAGGCCTTCGGCGGGCCGTTTGCGGCGCTGAAGGACGGCGTCGAGCTGGCGGTGACGCTGGCGGTGCTGTACGGATTCTGGCGCCGACTGGTGCTGCGCCCGGCGCGCCTGGAGCGCAACCGCGAGGGTCTGCTGGTGTTGGGGCTGATCCTGAGCATCATGCTCACGGACTTCGCCTTCGACGCCTTCCGATTCGCCAAGCTCTCCACCGAGGTGCCTGGCATCGCCCACGAGCAGGCCTTTGCGTTCGTGGGCGGCGCGCTCGCCGGGGCTCTGGGCGGGTGGTCACCGGCGGCGCTGAGCGTTGGCTACGTGGGCAGCTACTGGACGCAGATGGCCGTGGTGCTGGGCTTTCTGGTGCTGCTGCCGACAGGCGAGCACTTCCACATCGTCACGGCCCTGCCCACGCTGTACTTCCGCCGCGGCAGGCCGGGGCACACGGTGCCCACGGTGGACATCGACAAGCTCATGCAAGCCACCGACGAGGCCGACATGAAGGCCGGCGTGCGCGACGCGCGCGACCTGGTCTGGAAGGACGGCCTGGACGCCTTCACCTGCACCGAGTGCGGACGCTGCAAGGACGCCTGCCCCACGCACCTGACGGGCAAGCCGCTGTCGCTGAAGGCCGTGAACGACGACCTCAAGCGCCACCTGATGTCGCAACGCGGGCTCATCGTGGCTTCGGGTACACCGCAGCCGCTGCCGGCGCTGGTGGGCGAGGTGATCAGCGAAGACACCTTGTGGGCCTGCACGTCTTGCGGCTACTGCGAGTCCGCCTGCCCCATTGAGCTGGAGCACCTGGACAAGCTCTTCCGCATGCGCCAGCACCAGGTGATGATCGCCGGCGAGTTCCCGCACGCGCTGAAAAAGGTCTTCGAGGCCTACGAAGCGCAGGGCAACCCCTGGGGCCTGCAGGCATCGCAGCGCGGCGACTGGGCTGCCGGACTGGGCGTGCCGGTGGTGCGGAATGCGCAGGACATGGCGGGCCTGGACTGCCTGTTCTACGTCGGCTCGGCGATGTCCTTCGACCCGCGCGGCCAGAAGATCGCCCGCGCCTTCGTGGCCGTGCTGCAGGCCGCGGGCGTGCGCTTCGGCATCCTGGCGGGTGCGGAAGGCTCCACTGGCGAGTGCGTGCGGCGGGTGGGCAACGAGATGCTGTTCCAGCAACTGGCCGGCAGCCTGGTCGAAACACTCAACGGCCTGAACGTCAAACGCATCGTCACCTGCGACCCACACGCGCTGAACACCTTGCGCAACGAGTACCCCGACCTGGGCGGGCACTTCGAAGTGCTGCACCACACCCAGGTCATCGCCGACCTGTTGTCCCAGGGGCGCATCCACGTGCATGCGCAACTGCAGCGCGTGGTCTTCCACGACCCCTGTTACCTGGGCCGCCACAACGGCGAGTTCGACGCGCCGCGCCAGGTGCTGCGCCAGCTGTGCAGCGACACCCCGCTGGAGATGGCGCTCTCACGCGAGAAGGCCATGTGTTGCGGCGCCGGTGGCGGGCGCATGTGGATGGAAGAGACCATCGGCAAGCGCATCAACATCCTGCGTGTGGAGCAGGCGTTGGAAACCACGCCGGCCACGATTGCCACGGCGTGCCCGTACTGCGCCGTCATGATGGCCGACGGCCTGGGCGCGCTGCCGCAGGGTGCCGGTGTGCAGTCGCAGGACCTGGCTGAACTGGTGGTCGCGGCCCTGTTGCCGGCGCCTGAGAAGCGGATGTCGAACTGAGGCCGACCCGCGCCCGCGGCGGCGCCCGGGCGGGAATGCGGGGCACTTACTTCGAGAACTTCAGGTACAGCGGGTCGTCGCCCGTGGCGTGCTGGACCTGCGCGTTGTCGAAGGCCGCGAAGCCGAAGCCGTAGGACTGGGTGAGGTCGCTGAACTGCACGTCCAGCTTGCTGCCCGTCACCAGCTTGCGGCTGGCTTCGGAGGTGTGGACCCCACCGGCCCAGCGGGTGGCGACGTTGATGTCGGCGCGGTCGCCCTTCAGCGGCAGGACGACGTAGGAGGGCACTTCGTCACCCGCCTTGAAGCGGCTGTCATCGAACGGCACCTGCTGGCCGTCCACGATGTAGTAGCGGCCCGAGACGTTGGACGTTCGGCCGTCGCGCGGCATGAACTCGGGCTTGCCGCCCACCAGGCCGAAGCCCCGGTACTCGGGGCCGCCCGGGTCGCTCTTGCGGCCCGCGTTCGGTGAGTTTTTGGGGTCGTGGCGGGTGTGGTCCAGGTACTGGTCGTCCACCTTGCCCAGCGGGCCGGTGCGCGAGCCCTTGGCGTGCCACATGTCACCCAGCTCACCTTCCTTGGCCAGGTACTTGTTGCCATAGGGCTTGCCCTCGCCGATGTGGCAGGCCACGGCGCAGCCCTTCTTGTCGAAGTTGCCGATGGAGTTGTTGATGTTCCAGATCATGGCCCACTTGTCTTCGTAGTAGACGTTGTCGTCGCCGCCCTTGTCGGCCGGGTCCTTGAGCTTGGTCCACGAGCCGTCGGCCTGCTTCTGGTACGGGCCGCGGCGCTGCGAATCGGTAGGGTCGTCGTACTGCACCAGGAAGTACACGGTGTCGCCGCTGTAGACGCTGCGCAGCGTGGCGTTGGTTTCGCCCTTGCCGCCGGCGAAGTTCATGCCGCCGCTGAGCGCCACCCTGATGGGCTTGGCGCCGGCCCAGGCGGCATCGTTGGCCAGACCGTCGAGTACCGGCGGCGTGCTGACCTTCTGCGACACCAGGACGTTGGGCGCGACCTCGGCTTCGGGGCTGGCGCAGGCGGCCAGCAGCGCCGCGGCGGCGGTGTCGGACAAGGACAGGGCGGCTCGACGCATCGAAGATCTCCTTACTTCATTTTGGGTTTTTCATTAAGCAACTGGCTGCCCCGCAATGACTTGTCGTGGCACAAGCTTTCCCGCCTTCTGAACAGCACCGCAACGGGCCGCAGTAGCGACTCAGGGTTTTCGAGGGGGTCAAGAACTTGACGTGCATCAAGTGCCCGTCGGGTCGTCGGGTGGGCTGTCACGGATTGCAGGCAGCATCTTGGTGCACCAAAACGGTTCGGTGCGGACGCCCCTAAAGGGGGCATGAGGAGACTCCAATCATGCTCGCCCTGAACTTGACCGTGGACCGGGGCCGGCCGCTCCGCATCGGCCGCAGAGCCTTGCTGGCAGGGGCGATGGGCCTGTGGGCGCTGGCCATGCAGATGCCAGCTGCGGCCAACCCGGCCGGCACGCCGGCCACGGCAGCCGCCACACCGGCCGTCAAGACCGCCGCCACCGCGAAGCCCGTCGTCACGGCCGCGCGCACGAAGACCGCCGCGCCGGCCAAGACGCCTTACGACGCCACCGACTGCTACGAGTGCCACGCCGAGGTGAAGGCCTTCCACGTGGACGGCGGGCACAAGACGGTGGGGTGCGATTCCTGCCATGGCGGCCTCGACACGCACAAGGCCAAGGGCAAGGGCCGCCCCTCCACGAACATGGACCCTGCCAGTTGCGGCACCTGCCACGACAACCAGTACCGCACCATGTACAACATGAACACCGAGAAGAAGGCGAACAAGGAAAAGAGCGTCGCCACCTTCGGTGCCATGGACAAGATCCTCACGCCCCACGGCTTCACGCGCGAACACAACGAGCCGCGCTCGCACGCCTTTGCGTTGTATGACCAGGTGGTGGTGGACCGGGCTTTCGGCGGCCGCTTCCAGAACAAGGAAGGCAAGGCCGGCCTGGCGCGCATGGGCGGCAACTTCAAGATCTGGGACGTGCTGGTCGACGAGTTCCCCGGCGAGCCGCACAAGGCCTTCAAGCCCGGCACCGCCGCCGCGGCCAACCCGGTGTGCATGTCCTGCAAGACGTCCGACCACATCCTGGACTGGGCCTACATGGGCGACCCCCACCCCCAAGCCAAGTGGAGCCGGCTGTCCAAGGTCAACGATTTCGTGAAGGACACCAACCACTCGCTGAACTGCAACTTCTGCCACGACCCGCACGCCGCCAAGCCGCGTGTCATCCGCGACGGCCTGATCCAGGCGCTGACCCGGCCCGAGGCCGATACCCTGTGGCACAAGGACCCCAAGGGCGCGAAGATCAACGTGGTGGAACTGGGTGAGCGCGGCTTCACGCGCAAAATCGCCATGCTCAGCCGCTACGACAGCAAGCTGCAGTGCGCGCAGTGCCACGTGGAATACAACTGCAACCCGGGCACCGATCCCGTCACCGGGCAGCCGGTGACCATGGCCGATGCCCGCACCAACCACTTCCCCTTCAAGGCGGTGGACGACATCCAGCAGCACTACAAGGACCTGAAGTTCGGTGACTTCCGCCATGGCCTCACCGGCGCCATGTTGTGGAAGGGCCAGCACGCCGATGTCGAGACCTTCTACAACAGCAAGCACCAGTTGGCCGGGGTCGAGTGCGCCGACTGCCACATGCCCAAGGTCAAGGACGTCAAGACCGGCAAGGCCTACACCTCGCACTGGCAGACCTCGCCCAAGCACTACATCAAGGAAACTTGCCTGACCTGTCACAAGGACTGGACCGAGAAGCAGGCCGTCTACGCCATCGATTCGCTGAAGGAACGCTGGACCGGCAAGATGCGCAAGGCCGAGTTCTGGCTGACCCGCCTGATCGACAAGTACGAGCAGGCGCAGAACATGGGCGTCGACGCGGCGGTGTTGACCGAGGCGCGCGCCCGGCATGCCGATGCCCACATCCACTACGAGTGGTGGTCGGCAGCCAACGGCGCGCACTTCCACAACCCGCAGCAGTTCGAGGCCTCCATCAACAAGGGCATGGGCCTGTCGCAGGCCGGCATCAAGCTGCTCGACGACGCCATGGCCAAGCGCCGGCCGGTCGTACCCGCAGCCACGCCCACGGCAGCGGCGCCAGAAAGCCCGGCCGCCAAGCCCCAGGCGGCGGGCTTGAAGCCGACCTCGCTGGCAGTGAACCCGCGTTGACATTCACCGTAGACGCCACGCGCCGCGTGCTCTCTTGAATCCGCAGTTGGCGTTCTACGGACTGGCCAGCGCCCTGAGCGCGCTGGTGCTGTGGGTCTTGTGGCGCAGCCTGCGGCGCAGCGCCGCATCGCAGCCCGGTGCGGGCGCGACGCCTGGGTTTCCGCGCTGGACCGCTGCAGTCGGCGTGGGGCTGCTGGTGCTGGTCTTCGGGCTGTATGGCCTGCGCGGCAATCCCGATGCCTTGAGCGGCGACCGTGTCGCGCTGAGCGAGCAATTGCTTGAACAAGGCCTGCCGCCACCGGGCGAAGCGGCCGAGGCCCTGTATCAGACGCTCCAGGCGCATCTGAAGAAGCAGCCTGGCGACCCGCGTGCGCTGGTGCTGAAGGCGCGGCTGGACATGCAGGCCGAGCGCTTCGCGCCTGCGGTCGTGGCCTTCCAGGGTGCGCTGGCCGGGCGGTCCAAGGTCGTGAACGACGCGGGCGTGTGGGTGGAGTATGCCGAGGCCGTGGGTATGGCGCAGGGCCGCACCCTTGCTGGCGAGCCGCAGCGACTGCTGCTCAAGGCGCTTGAACTTGACGGCCGCCATCCGCAGGCACTGGACCTGGCCGGCAGCGCCGCCTGGGAGACCGGGGATTACGCCAGCGCCGTGGCTTACTGGAAGCGACTGCTGCTGCTGCTGCCGCCCGGCAGCCCACGGCATGCGCCGCTGCAATCCGCCATCGAGCGAGCCGAGAAACGGTTACGGTTTGCGCTGCCTGTGCCCCGGCCCTGAGGCGCGGGCCTGTCGCCAGGGCCTTGCCTCAGCGCCGCGGTGGCACGCCCGCGCTGGAAAGCAGCGCTGAGCCCGCAGGCGCGCCAGGCAGCGCGCCAACCGCATTGGCTTCGGGTGGCGGTGGCAGACGGTAGAAGGCGTCGTTCAGGTAACGCGCCACCGACGTGATGTCATCGTCGTCCCATCCCAGCCGGGCCTGTGCCTGCCAGAAGGTCACCTGGGCGCGCAGGCTGGGCCAGTCGTGCACGGTCTTCTTCTCGCGCCAGTGCTTCTGCGACGAATGGCATTCCGCGCAATGGGTGCGGTAGAGCAACTCGCCCCGCGACTGAACTTGTGACTGCGCTTGGGCCTGCGCGTCAGTCGTCAGGGGCGCGCACAGCAGGCCGGCCAGCAGGGCCGCGATGGGGCGCAGCGGCGACATCGCAAGACGGTTCGTGGTCGTGGGCATCTCAGGGTTTTGCCAGTTCGTTGATCTCGATGTCCACGGCCCCGGCCGTGTTGTCCACCGGGGCCGACTGGCCGACCAGGTCGCCTGGCGCGGGCGTGGCCTGGCCGCTCTTGCTGACGCGGGCGCTGACCACCACCCGGGGGTGCTGCGACAAGCGGGTGGCCGGTGACATGGCGGTGCTGTCGTCGAGCGTGAACTTCAGCGGCAGGTCCTTGACCTGCATGCGCAGGATGGCCAGCGGCATGCGGGGCCCTTCAGCGGCGCGCGCGAAGATGAACACCGTGTCCGTCGGCGACGCCAGCTTGGCCATGGCGGGCGACAGGCGCACGCTGCCCTGAAGCGCGGCAGGCCCCGGCGCTGCGCCGGCTTGCGTCGGCGCTGGCGCCGGCGCCGGCGTTGCGGGTGCGGCGACGGCAGGGGTCGCAGCGGCGAACGTGGTCGCTGCCTTGGGCATGCCGCCCAGTTCGCGCGCCTGGGCAATGCTGCTTTGCAACTCGGGCATGAACGCGCTGTCGGCGGGCATTCCCTGGGCCAGTTTTTCCCAAAGGCGAACGGCCACGGGAAAGTCCTTGCGCTCGAAAGCGTCCGTGCCGGCCAGGGCCAGCGCCTTGGGGCTGTTGGGGTCGATCTTCAGCGCGCGCTCGACCAGCTTCATCGGCGCGCCGGTCAGGCTGCGGTTGTTCTGGACCGCCAGCGTGTCGGCGTAATCGGCCAGCAGGCGCGCATCACCGCCATTCTGTGCCACTGCTTTCTCGTACGCCGGCACGGCCTCGGCATGGCGACCCAGCCGTGCGTACGACCGCGCCAGCATGGCCCAGCCTTCAGCGTTGTCGGGCTGCTTCTTCAGCTTCTCGGCGAGCTGGGCCACGGCGGCCGCGAACCGCTGTTCGTTGTCGCTTTCGCTGTGCGGCGGGGCCACGCCGTCGTCGGTGGCCGCCGCCGAGCGCGTGGCGCCGGGCGTGGAGGCGCTGGGTGCGCCGGGCGATCCGGTCCACCAATAGCCGGCGCCGGCCAGAGCCAGCACCGCCACACCCAAGAGCGCGGTCAGCCGCACCGGTGTGCGTGGGTGGTCCGCCTGGGCCGGTTCACCTGGCGTGGCCGGCGGGGCCGCCATCACGCTGTCCAGCAGCTGGCGCTCCAGCGGCGCCCGGGCCTTGTCGTAGGCCTCGGCACTGAGGCTGCCTTCGCTGTGGAGGGCCTTGAGTTGTTGCAGTTGTGCGCGCAGCGCAGAGATGGTGTCGTTCATCGGGCAGGTTCTAGGCGCACGGGCGCGGTTTCGACGGGGTCGGCCGTGTGCGGCCAGACCGGGGCGCCCCGAGGGCGGCATTGTTGATCCTCGTCAAGTTGTACCCATGCCAGGCTGTTTCAATTCAGAAGACCTTGATGCCCCGGAGATTTCATGAGCGTACAGCCCTCTCGAGCCGCGGCCTGGATGCTCGCCGCGCTGATATTGCCGTTCGCGGCCCAGGCCGCTGCACCCGCGGAGTTGCTCGCGGCCTACAGCGCCAAGGCGGGTACGCCCGTGGATCCGGCACAAGGCCAGCGATTGTTCAACACCGACTTCGGTCGTGATCTCGGCTTGAAGTGTTCTTCCTGCCATGGCCCTGTGCCAGTGAAGCAAGGTCGCGACCAGGTCACCGAAAAGCCCATCGCACCTTTGGCCCCGGCCGCCAATCCTCAGCGATTCACCGACGCGTCGAAAGTCGAGTTCTGGTTCCGCGTGAACTGCCGTGACGTGGTCGGCCGCGAGTGCACCGCGGCCGAGAAGGCCAACATCATCAGCTGGCTGCTGACGCTGAAGCCCTGAGCCGGGCGGGCGCAGCCCGGCGCGCGGGCTCCGTCGTTGGTGGATGGCCACGGCTTCGGATGGTGCAAGTGCGGCGGCGTGATCGTCACGCGGGACGCGACGGATCAGCGCTGCAGCGCTCCAGCAGGTACAGGATGGACTGGTAGGGCATCTCGGCCATCTCGGACAGGCCGATCTCGCAGGTGCGGCTGGTGGAGTAGCCGCTGTGGCAACCCGCGGGCAGGGCCTGCTTCAGGTGGCGCAGCGCGTGTTCGTTCAGCTCGGGCCGCATGAAGCCGCGTTCGCCGGCGAAGCCGCAGCAGCGCACCTCGTCCACCGTGGCCACCTGTTCGCTGCAGCGGCGGGCGATGGCCTCGAGCTTGTTCATGGTGCCCATCTTGCGCACGCTGCACACCGGGTGCACGGCCACGGCCTGGGTCTGCGGCGTGATCGTGAGGCGCGGCAGCAGCGTGTCGTGCGCGAATTCGATGCTGTCGAACACCGTCAGCCTTCCGGCCAGGAATTTCTTCATGCGGTAGACGCACGGGCTGGTGTCGAAGACGATGGGCCAGCGGCCGCCTTCGCTGGCTTGCGCCAAGGCGCCTTCGAGTTCGGCCGACTTGGCGTTGGCCGCGTCCATCAGGCCCTTGCTCTCGAAGGGCTGCCCACAGCACTGGCCGGCCAGGGCCGGCGGGTACAGCACGTCGAATTCGGCGCGCCGCAGCAGACGTTCGACCACCGTGGGCAGCGCCTCGACGCCGTCGTGCCCGCGTTGCGGCCCCATGTTGCGCGCGGCGCAGCTCGGGAAGTACACCACGCGCTCGGCGCGCTGCGGCGGCTGCGGCTTGGGCACGAAATGCACCGGCCTTGCCAGCGCCGGCGACCACTTCGGCAACCGCCCGCCCGAGGCCTTGCGCAGGCCGTCGAGCGCACCCTTCATGACCGCCGTGCCCAAGACGCCGTGCGCCAGGTCGGCCGCGCCCAGGCCCCAGCGCACACCGGTGGTCAGCGGCCCGTAGTAGCGGGCTGCGACACCGGCCACGCCCTTGGCCAGCGCCCCGGCGCGCTGGCCGCGCAGGGCCTTGATGAGCAGGCCGGTCTCGATGCCGACGGGGCAGGCCGTGGCGCACAGGCCGCAGCCAGCGCAGGTTTCCAGCCCCTGGTAGTCGTAGAGCTTCTTGAGCTCGGTGGATCGTTCTGGTTCGGTGCCCAGCGCGTCGAGCCGGCTGATCTCGCGCCAGCCGACGATGCGCTGGCGCGGCGACAGCGTGAGGCCGCGTGACGGGCATTGCGGCTCGCAGAAGCCGCATTCGATGCACTTGTCCACCAGCGGGTCGGCGGCCGGCAGCGGCTTCAGGTTCTTCAGGTGGATCTGCGCATCGGCATTCAGGATCACGCCGGGGTTGAGCAGGCCCTGCGGGTCCAGCAGGGCCTTGATCTCCTGCATCACGCGGAAGGCCGGCGTGCCCCATTCCATCTCGACGAAGGGCGCCATGTTGCGGCCGGTGCCGTGTTCGGCCTTCAGGCTGCCGTCGTACTTCTTGACCACCAGCGCACACACCGCCTCCATGAAGCGGCTGTAGCGATGCACCTCGGTCGGTGCGCCGAAGTCCTGCGTGAAGATGAAATGCAGATTGCCTTCGAGTGCATGGCCATAGACGATCGCGTCTGGATAGCCGTGTTCGATGAAGAGCCGCTGCAGGTCCTGCATGGCTTCGGCCAGGCGTTCGACCGGGAAGGCCACGTCCTCGATGATCACCGTGGTGCCGGTGGCGCGCATCGCGCCGATGGCCGGGAATATGCCTTTGCGCACGTTCCACAGCGCGGCTGACTCCGCCGCGTCGGTTGTGAAGCGCAGCGGCGTGGCGAGATGCGTGCCCTCCAGCGCTTCGGCGATGGCGTCGATCTTCACCGACAGCGCCACCGCCGTGGCGGCGCGCGTTTCCACCAGCAGGGCGGCGGCATCTGCCGGCAGTTCGCGCAGTGCAGCGGCCATCCCGGGTTTGTCCTGCACGGCGCGAATCGAGGCGCGGTCCAGCAGTTCCACCGCCACCACCGGCGTGTGCTTGAGCAGGGTGACGGCGCTGCAGGCTGTCTCGAGGTGGTCGAAGAGGATCAGCGCGCTGGCCTTGTGGGCGTGCTCCTCCACCGTGAAGTACGTGATCTCGCTGATGAAGCCGAGGGTGCCTTCGCTGCCGATCATCAGGTGCGACAGGATCTCCACCGGGTCGCTGTGGTCCAGCAGCGCGTTCAAGCCGTAGCCGGTGGTGTTCTTAAGCCGGAACTTGTGGCGGATGCGATCGGCCAGCGGCGTGTCGGCGCGTGTTTGTTGCGCCAGTGCCGCCAGGCCGGCTGCCAGTTCTGGGCGTTCACGCACGAAGCTCTCGCGGCTGGCGGCATCCTGCGTGTCCAGCACCGTGCCGTCGACCAGCACCACACGCATGCCGGCGAGCGTGTGGTAGCTGTTCTGCGCCGTGCCGCAGCACATGCCGCTGGCGTTGTTGGCGGCAATGCCGCCGATCATCGCGGCGTCGATGCTGGCCGGGTCGGGCCCGATCTTGCGACCCAGCGGCGCGAGCCGGCGGTTGGCTGCGGCACCGATCACACCGGGCTGGAGGCTGATCCGGCTGGCGTCTTCAGCCACTTTCATCCCGCGCCAGCCGTCCCCCAGCAGCACCAGCACCGAATCGGTGATGGCCTGGCCCGACAGGCTGGTGCCTGCGGCGCGGAAGGTGACGGGCGTGCCCAGCGCGGCGCAATGCTTCAGCACCTGCCGCACCTCGGCCTCGTCTTCGACCACCACCAACAGTTGCGGCGTCAGGCGATAGAAGCTGGCATCGCTGCCCCAGGCCAAGAGGCGCAGCGGGTCGCTGACCAGCCGTGCGGCGGGGATGAAGGCGCCAAGCTGGCGCATGAGCTGCGCGTAGGACGGATTCATCGTGTCCGGCTCTCCATACGTCAAGGCCAGGCCAGGCAGCCGGTCGCCGCTCTGCGGTCAACCGCCGCCGTACATCTGCTTGGGCAGCCAGGTGATGAGGCCCGGGATCATGAAGCACGCGGCCACCATCAGCAGCTGCAGCAGCACGAACGGGATGATGCCGACGTAGATATCCATGATCGTCACCTCCTTGGGTACCACACCCTTCAAGTAGAAGAGCGAGAAGCCCACCGGCGGCGTGAGGAAGGAGGTCTGCAGCATCAGCGCGATCAGGATCAGGAACCAGGTCATGTCGACGCCGGCGAGCTTGATCACCGGTGCCAGCAGCGGCAGGACGATGAGCACGATCTCGAACCAGTCGAGGAAGAAGCCGGCGATGAAAACCACCAGGAGCACCACCAGCACCAGCCCGGTGGGCCCCAGGCCCAGGCCCTTGAAGAATTCCGCGATCAGCTCGTCACCGCCGATCAAACGCAGCACGTAGGCGAAGACTGTGGCGCCGATGAAGATGGCGAAGATGAAGCTGGTGGTGAGCGTGGTCTCGATGCCCACCTGGCGGATGACGCTCCAGCTCAGCTTGCGGTTGGCTGCCGCCAGCAGGATGGCTCCGGCGGCGCCCAGCCCCGAGGCCTCGGTGGGCGTCGCGATGCCGAAGAAGATGCTGCCCAGCACTACCAGGATCAACCCGAAGGTCGGCAGCGTGGACAGGAAGGCGATGCCGACCTGGCGGAGCGTCAGTTTCTCGGCGTCGTCCGGCCGCGGCGGCACCAGGTCGGGCCGCACGAAACCCAGCACCACCAGGAAGATCATGTAGAGCACGCCCAGGCCGACGCCGGGGATCATCGCGCCGGCAAACAGGTCACCCACCGACACCGACACCTGGTCGGCCATCAGCACCAGCATGATCGACGGCGGGATCAGGATGCCCAGGGTGCCCGAGGCCGCGATCACGCCCGAGGCCACCGCCTTGGAATAGTTGTGCTGCAGCATGATCGGCATGGCCAGCATGGCCAGCAGCACCACGGATGCACCGACGATGCCTGTCGAGGCGGCCAGCAGGATGCCGATCACGACCACGGTCAGGCCCAGACCGCCGCGGATGCCGCCGAAGACCTTGACGAAGTTGCGCATCATGGTGTCTGCAACGCCCGAGCGGTCGAGCATCAGGCCCATGTAGACGAACATCGGCAGCGAGACCAGCACCCAGTTCGACATGATCGCGTCGAAGCGGTCGATGATCCCGCCGACCTTGGCCCAGTTCGTCATCAGGAAGGTATCGAAGCCGAACTCCTGGCCCAGCGTGATGCCCAGCGCAGCGAAGATCAACGACAGCCCGGCCAGCAGCCAGGCCACCGGATAGCCGGTGAACAGCGCCAGGATGAAGGTCACCATCAAGGCGATCGAGAGGTACTCGTAGAACGGCAGCATGGTGGTGGACCCGATCCGTACGATGTCAATTGCGGGCGGCCAGCGCCGCCCAGACGCGCGTGAGCCGGCTCAGCCCCACCAGCACGAGCAGTGCGAAGGCGGTGACGATGAACGACTTGAGGAACCAGCGGTAGGGTAGGCCGCCGGCGGCGGCCGAGGTCTCGTTGAGCTGGTACGACGACCAGAAGAACGGGATGGCGGCCCACATCACGAAGATCGTGAACGGCAGGAACAGCAGCACCAGGCCGAACATCTCGATCCACAGCCGCTTGCGCTGGCTGAAGCGCTCGGCCAGCACGTCGATGCGCACGTTGCGCTCGCGCATGTCGGTGAAGCTCAGGCCCAGCATGAAGCCGATGGCGTAGAGGTGCCACTGCAGCTCCTCCATCGCGATCGACCCGGTGCCGAAGGCATAGCGTGCCACGACCTGCACGACGATCACCAGCACCAGCACCAGCCACAGGGCCGAAGCCACCTCGCCCACCCAGCCGATGAAACGGTCGACGACGCGCGAAAACGAAGTGACGGGCAAGACGATGCCCGATTGTCCAGCCGCTGGCGCGGTGGCCGTGTTGTCCATGTCGTGTCTCTCCCTGCGCGCCGGCGAGTGCCGGCGCGGGTTCGGTCTTTAGGATCAGCGCTGCAGGATCACTTGTGGTCGCGCGGCAGGTAACCCAGGTTGTGCCACTCGCGGTTCTTTTCCTGGAACGCGGCCATGCTGTCGGCGACCTTCTTGAACATCGGGTCCTTGGCCGACTCTTCGGCCAGCACTTCCTTCGCGGCTTTCGAGAACGCGTCGAGCAGCGGCTTGCTGAACTGGCGCAGCGTGACGCCTTCCTTCTTGAACTTGGCCAGCATCTCGCCTTGCAGCGCCTCGGCCTTGGCCAGCGCCATGGTCACGCCGGCGGTGCAGGTGGTCTCGATCTGCGCCTGCGTCTGCGGCCTCAGCTTCGTCCATGCGGCCATGCTGACGTAGAGGAACTGGTTGGTGGACGGCTGGTGCCAACCCGGCAGGTAGTAGTTCTTGGCCACCTTGTCGAAGCCGAGCTGGTCATCGACCGTGGGCAGCGAAAACTCGGTGCCGTCGAGCACGCCCTTCTCGAGCGCCTGGAAGAGCTCACCGCCCGGCAACATGGTCACCGTGGCGCCGACCTTCTGGTAGATCTTGCCGCCCAGCCCGGCAGCGCGGAATTTCAGACCCTTCAGGTCGTCCGGGGTCTTGATTTCCTTGCGGAACCAGCCCGCCGCCTCGGGGCTGATCGAGCCGCAGAAGATCGGGTAGATGTTGTGCGGCTTGAAGGTCTCCTTCAGCAGCGCGTCGCCACCGCCGAAGAAGATCCAGGCGGCGAACTGCGGCGACTCCATGCCGAAGGGCACGGCTCCGAACAGCTGCGATGCCGCCACCTTGCCTGATTCATAGCCCATCCAGCTGTAACCGGCCTCGACCTTGCCGGTGGACACGGCTTCGAAGATGCCCAGGGCCGGCACCAGCTTGCCGGGCTCGAAGATCTGCAGGTTGACAGTGCCGCCGGAGATCTTCTTCAGTTGTTCCGACACCCAGGGCATGGTGTCGCCCAGCGCCGTGAGGTTGGACCCGAAGGCCATGGGGATGCCCCAGCGAACGGTCTCCTGCGCTGCGGCCGGCGCGGCGGCCACGACAACGGTGGCGGCCAGTGCGAATCTCTTGAGGGGGATGACAACAGATTTCATCGGGAAGGTCTCCGGGTTGCGAACGATCGATGGGGGCCGGCCCAGCGGGACGGCGTGCCTTTCACTGAGGCGCTTGTTCGGGTTGGCTCGTAAAACTCAGCTTGACGGGGTCGTCGAATCTCTCCAGCGGATTGCCACGGTGGCCGCTGACCAGGCCGGTGGGTGAAAAGGCCAGCAGGGCCAGCAATCCGATGCCTACTGCTTTTGTCTCCTGAATTGCATTCAGTACCCGCAGCGCATGCTCGCCATACGGTACGACCACTGAATTGATCCACGTCAGCTTCTGCGACCGTCTGCCCCTGGGCAATCCCGCACTTTGGCGGCGGAACGGCCACGGCGCGTTGTCCACCAGCGCCTAACGGCGCAAGATCAGTGTCCGACGAGCAGGACGTGCAGCCGCCTCGGCCCGTGCGCACCGAGCTGGATGGTCTGCTCGATGTCGGCCGTGCGCGAAGGGCCGGAGATGACGTTGACCGTGCGCGGGATCGGAATACCTTTGGCGCGCCATTGCGCCCAGACGTCCTCGAAGTACGCAACCACCTGGCCGGCGTGCACGATCACGATGTGCGTGTCCGGCACGAAGTTCAGCGTGCTCGGCGTGTCGGGTCCGGACAGCGTGACGATGGCGCCCGGTTCGGCCACCGCCGCGAAACACGGCGTCACGCTGGTCTCGTCTTCGCGCACCGCCGCACCGAACTGCACCGTCAGCTGCGACGGCCAAGCGATATCAGCCAAGGCCTTTGAGACGCGCACGGCCGGGCCTGAGGGCACTGCCGCCACGAAGCGCGCCACGGCAACGCCCACGTCAGACAGGCCGGCCAGCCTTTCCACCGTGGCCGCCTTTTCCTGCATCTTGGCCGCGAAGCGATCGACCAGCGGATCGCTGAAGGCCGGCCGCGGGCCGCTGCCCGGCAATGCGGGAATCTCAGCCGCCGCGAGTGCGCCGCGGCCCAGGGACTGCCGGATCTGCCCGAGCACGCGTTCGCGGCCGCCGGTCGGCCACGCACTCATCGTCGCGCCCCTTGCCGCGCCTTCCAGGCCTGCTGGAAGGTGCTGCCCTGCGGCGCCGGCAGGTCGCGCGTGCCAGTCCAGCCACCCGCCAGCGGCAGCCAGCGCATGCCGCCGCGCCGGCGTCCCAGGCGATGCATGACGGGCAGGGCGATGCCCATCAGCGCGTGGTACAGCCCGGCACGCCGCGCCAGCCAGGCCCAGGCCTGCAGCGCCCAGCGCACGGGCGTGGGCGTGAGGCCGGACTCGAACTGCTGTCGGCGGATTTCGCGCAACAAGCCGGGCAGCGGTATTTTCACGGGGCACACCGTCTGGCACCGGCCGTTCAGCGTGCAGGCGTTCGGCAGGTCGTAAGCCTTGTCGATGCCGTTGATCAGCGGCGTCAGTACCGATCCCATCGGCCCCGGATAGACCCAGCCGTAGGCGTGCCCGCCGATCGAGGTGTAGACGGGGCAGTGGTTCAGGCAGGCGCCGCAGCGGATGCAGCGCAGCATCTCGCGAAACGCGCCGCCCAGCATCTTCGAGCGGCCGTTGTCGACGAGCACGACGTGGTATTCCTGCGGGCCGTCCAGATCCCCCGGACGTCGCGGCCCGGTGCTCACCGTCGTGTAGGTCTCGGTCTCCTGCCCGGTGGCGCTGCGGGCCAGGAGGCGCAGGAAGGTCGTCGCGTCGTCCAGCGTCGGCACCACGCGTTCGATGCCGCTGGTGACGATGTGCACACGTGCCAGCGTCTGTGTGAGGTCGCCATTGCCTTCGTTGGTGACGATGATGCTGCTGCCGGTCTCGGCCACCAGGAAATTGCCGCCGGTGATGCCGACATCGGCCGCGAAGTAATGCCCGCGCAGCACCTGGCGCGCTTCGTTGACCATCTCGCTCACCTCTGTGAGGTGGCGCGTGTAGCCCAGCGGGCGGTGGTGCGTGTCGAAGAGGTCGGCCACCTGGGCACGTGTCTTGTGCACCGCCGGCACGATGATGTGGCTGGGGGGTTCCTTGGCCAGCTGGATGATGTATTCACCCAGGTCGGTTTCCATCACCTCGTAGCCCGCGGCTTCGAGCGCGTCGTTCAGGCCGATCTCTTCGCTGACCATCGACTTGCCCTTGGTGATGGTCTTGGCACCGGCCGCCTTGCAGATGCCCAGGATGATCTGCTGCGCTTCCTCGGCCGTGGCTGCCCAGTGCACGTGGCCGCCCTGGCGGACGACCTCGGCTTCGTAGCGCTCGAGGTAGCCGTCCAGGTTCGACAGCACATGCTCCTTCACCGTTCGCGCACGTTCGCGCAGGGCCTCGAACTCGGGCAGGGCGTCGACCTGCGCCTGGCGCTTGGCGACGAAGCCGCCACTGGCATGGTCCAGCGCGGCCTGCAGGCGCTGGTCGTGGATGGCCAGCGTCACCCGTTTCGGGAAGGTATTGTTGGCGGCGGTCGGGGCGGCGTGCATCGGGCGTGCCTCGGCAGTGTTTCAGGTGGTCTGGGGTTCGCCGATGGCGGGCTGGGTACCCATGCCCGCCAGAACTTCGGCGGTGTGCAGCACGCGGATGGGCAAACCGCGCCGCTGAATGCGGCCTGCGATGTTCAGCAGGCAGCCCAGGTCACCACCCAGCACCATCTGGGCGCCGCTGGCCTGGATGTTCGCGATCTTGTCGTCGACCATCTTGGTCGAGATCTCGGGGTACTTGACGCAGAAAGTACCGCCGAAGCCGCAGCACACCTCGGTGCCCTGCATCTCCACCAGCCGCAAGCCCTGCACCTGCCCGAGCAGGCGCCGTGGCTGGCCCTTCACGCCCAGCTCGCGCAGCCCGGCGCAGGAGTCGTGGTAGGTCGCCAGACCCTTCAGCTGCACGGGCCGGGGATCGACCTTCAGCACATCGACCAGGAAGCTGAGCAGTTCGTGACAGCGGGCGGACAGGTCCTCGGCGCGACGGCGCCAGGCCGGGTCGTCGGGAAACAGGGCCGGGTAGTCGTGCCGCAGCGTGCCCATGCACGACCCCGAGGGTCCGACGACGGCGTCGAAGCCTTCGAACGCCTCGATCACCTGCTTGGCGATGAGTCTTGTGTCGGCGTTGTCGCCGCTGTTCAGCGCGGGCTGGCCGCAACAGGTCTGGCCCGGGGGTACAGCCACGCTGCAACCGGCGTCTTCGAGCAGCTTGACGGCCGCGAAGGCGACGCTGGGGCGCATCAGGTCGGCCAGGCAAGTGACGAAAAGCCCTACCCGCAGCGGCGCTCTCTGGTCCATCCGGTCTCCTTCTCACCCGGCTCTGAAGGGCGTTCGGGTGACTCTAGGGCGCTGGGCGGGAAGACACTTGATTCAGATCATGAGCAGTCGTGCAGGTCTGACCATCCGGATTTACCTAATCGCGACCGGGAACCGGTACCCCAGACAATAAGATTGCAAACTTGCGAACAGTCCTGGCCGCCCCAGGCCGGAAAGAGCCGCCATGGACCACCCTGTCTACAGGCCCCTGCACACGCCGCACTGCCATGTGGTGTGCTCCGACTGCAACCTGCGTGAAATCTGCCTGCCCGTCGGGTTGACGAAGGGTGAGCTGGAATTGGTCGACCGCCGCCTGGTGGCCGACCGCGTCAAGGTCGCCCGTGGCGCCAGCTTGTTCCAGGCCGGGGAACGCTTTTCCGCGGTCTATGCCGTGTGGACGGGCTTCTTCAAGACCTGCATCGCCTCGCGCGACGGGCGCGAGCAGGTCACCGGATTCCAGATGGGCGGCGAACTCATCGGCCTGGACGGCATCGGCCACCGGGTGCATGAATTCGACGCCGTGGCGCTGGAGGATTCGCAGGTCTGCAGGATTCCTTACGAAGAGCTGGAAGCGCTGGCGACGGAGATCAATTCCCTGCAGCAGCAGTTCCACCGCGTGATGAGCCGCGAGATCGTGCGCAATCACGGCGTGATGTTGCTGCTGGGCAGCATGCATGCCGAAGAACGCCTGGCCGCGTTCCTGCTGAACCTGACCCACCGGATCCACGCGCGCGGATTCTCGGCGTCGGACATCCTGCTGCGCATGAGCCGCGAAGAGATCGGCAGCTTCCTGGGCCTGAAGCTGGAAACCGTCAGCCGCACCTTTTCGAAGTTCCAGGCCGACGGCCTGCTCAGCGTGCGCCATCGGCAGATCCACATCACCGACCCCGTCGGCCTGCAAAAGCTGTTGGACGGCGAAACGACCCCCTGAATCAGGGGGGGGGTGCAGAGAGTCAGCGCTGCGTGTCCTGGGCCGCCTTGCGCCGCGGACAGATTGCGCAGGACAAGGCCTGCCCATCGGGCCCGAGCGGCGTGCTGCCGCCGCACGACCCGCGCAGGCAGGGCCGCTTGAAGATCACGCCCACCGCCATCGCCAGCACGCCGATGCCGAGCAGTGCCAGGACAACGAGGAAGACGGGCAGCAGGCTGGTGGCGGTGTCCATGCGCGGCAGTCCGTTCAGGCGGCGGGCTTGGCGAGCCGCGCGGTGAAGGCGTCGGTGGCCTGGTCGACGAAGCGGCCGTCGCGTCCGCGCACGATGAAGTGCGCAGCGATGCCCTGCTGCCGGGCCAGCGCCAGGCCGGCCTGCGGCCCCATCACGATCAATCCGGTGGCCAGTGCATCGGCCTGCATGCAGTCCTGCGCCACCACGGTCACGGAAGCCAGGCCGTGCTCGACGGGCTCGCCGCTCTTGGGGTCGATCCCGTGCGAATAGCGCCGCGAGCCTTCTTCGAAGTAGTTGCGGTAGTCGCCCGAGGTCGCCATCGACAGCCCGGACAGCGGCACGACGAGGCGGGCGCGCTGCGGCACGGCGTCGGGTTCCTCGATGCCGATCTGCCAGGGCCGGCCCTGGGCGTTGCGGCCGGCGGTGCGCACTTCGCCGCCCACTTCGACCATGTAGTCGGCGACGCCCTGCGCCTGCAACACCTGTGCGGTGCGGTCGACGCCATGGCCCTTGGCGATGCCGCCCAGGTCCAGCTGCAGACCCGGCAGTCGTTTGGCTGCCAGGCCGCGCGCGGGGTCGAGCAGCAGATGGTGGTGGCCGGTCGTGGCGCGCCTTTGCGCCAGCAACTGCGCGTCGGGGATGCCGCGCCGGGCTTCGGGCCCGAAGCCCCAGGCCAGCACCAGCGGCGCGACGCTCATGTCGAAGGCACCTTCGGTGAGCGCGGCCACACGCTGGCCAGCCTGCAGCACCGTCATCAGCTCGGCCGACAGCGCCATGGGCGTGGTCGCGGCGTGGCGGTTGAATTGCATGAGCTCGGCGTCGGGACGGTAGAGCGACATGCGGTGGTCGACTGCCTCCAGCGCACCCTGCACATCGGCCTGCAGGTGGGCGAGCCGGGCCGGGCTGAGCGCCGCGCCGGCCAGGCGCACGGTGTAGCTGCTGCCCATCGTCTGGCCGCTGAGCTGTTGCCCAGCGTGGCGAGATACGGACTTGGTGGGCGGCGTCGAAGCGGGTGTTCCAGCCGATGTGGCTGCGGAGTTCGAAGCGCTGCGCGTGTCGGAACATCCGGCCAGCGCAGAGGCACCGAAAGCGCCCAGCGCGCTGGCCGCGCCGAGCAGCCTGCGCCTGCAGGGGCTGAGGAGGAGGAGGTCCATCGGTGTCTCCAGTGGGCGCGATCGCAAAGGGGTCAATCAGCCCGCCAGGGTGCTGCCGGCGCTGCGGATTTCCGCTTCGAGCCGGCCTTCGCCATGGCAGATGAGGTGGTGGGTGAGGTCCCGCATCGACAGCAGCCCGTGCACACGCGGCCCGTCGATGACCAGCAGGTGGCGATGGCGGTTGACATGCATCAGCGCCAGCGCCGCGTCCACCGATGTGCCGGGTGGCACGAAGCGCACATCGCGCGTGATCACCAGCGAAACAGGCGTCGTCTTCGGGTCGCGCCCGGCATGCACGACGCGCGTGAGCAGGTCGCGCTCGGTGAAGATGCCGTCGACCAGGCCATCCTCGTTGCGGATGAGGACGGCGCCGATCTGGCGATCGGCCATCACGGCAACGGCTTCGCTGACGAAGGCACCCGAGTCCACGGTGATGAGCTCGTCACTGGCTGGCTTGTCGTCGAGGACGGCTTGAACGGTTTGCTTCATGGGGTTGCTGTCCTGGTTGGCTACAGACCGAAGTCGTCGAGCATGATGTTCTCGCGGTCGACGCCCATCTCCAGGCACATCGCGATGACGGCCTTGTTCATCACGTCGGGGCCGCACAGGTAGTACTCGATGTCCTCGGGCGCCGGGTGCTTGGCCAGGAACTGGTCGCGCAGCACCTTGTGGCGCACGAGGCCCACCGGGCCGGTCCAGTTGTCCTCGGGCCGCGGCTCGGACAGGACGATGTGCCATGTGAAGTTCGGGTGCTCGGCCTGCAGCTGGTTGAACTCTTCGACGTAGAACACTTCCGACAGGTTGCGGGCCGAATACCAGAACGTGATCCTGCGTTTTGTCTTCAGCCGGATGAGCTGGTCGAAGATGTGGCTGCGCATCGGCGCCATGCCGGCCCCGGCGGCAACGAAGCACATCTCCTTGTCGGTGTCGCGGGCGAAGAACTCGCCGAAGGGCCCGGCCACGGTGACGTGGTCGCCGGGCTTCAGGTGGAACAGGTACGAGCTCATCTTGCCCGGCGGGATGTCGTTGCGGTAGTCGGGCGGGAAGACGATGCGGATGGTGAAGAGCAGCACGCCCTTCTCGAGCGGAAAGCTGGCCAGCGAATAACCGCGTTCGACGGGTTCGTCCACCACCGACTTGAAGCGCCATAGGTCGAACTTGTCCCACTCGGGGTGGTACTGCGGGTCGATGTCGATGTCGCGGTAGTTCAATGCGTGCGGCGGGCAGGAGATCTGCACGTAGCCGCCAGCGCGGAAGGGCACTTCTTCGCCCGGCGGCAGTTCGAGCTTGAGCTCCTTGATGAAGGTCGAGACATTGTGTTTGCTCAGCACCTTGCACTGCCACTTCCTGACGCTGAAGATGGCCGCCGGTACCTCGATGCGCATGTCGCGCTTGACCTTCACCTGGCAGGCCAGCCGGCAGCCCTGCTTGGCTTCCTTGCGCGAAATGAAGGCGGTCTCGGTGGGCAGGATCGCGCCGCCGCCTTCCTTCACCACGACTTCGCAGACCCCGCAGGTGCCCTTGCCGCCGCAGGCCGAGGGGATGAAGATCTTGTTGTCGGTCAGCGCACCGAGCAGCGTGCCGCCGGCCGCCACGCGCATGACCTTGCTGGCGTCCTCGTTGACGGTGATCGAGATGTCGCCGCTGGCCACCATGCGCCGGCGCGCCACCATCAACAGCGCCACCAGCGTCAGCACGACGGCAGTAAACATCAGGACGGCCAGACCAATGGACAACATGGCGCCTGCCTTAGAGCTGTATGCCCGAAAAGACCATGAAGGCCATCGACATCAGCCCGGTGGTGATGAAGGTGATGCCCAGGCCGCGCAGGCCGGCAGGCACGTCGGAATAAACGAGCTTCTCGCGGATGGCGCCGAGCGCGACGATGGCGATGAAGAAGCCTCCGCCCGAGCCGATGCCGAAGACGATGCTCTCGGTGAAGTCGTAGCGGCGCTCCTGCATGAAGAGCGAACCGCCCAGGATGACGCAGTTCACCGCGATCAGCGGCAGGAAGACGCCGAGCGAGTTGTAGAGCTCGGGGGCGTAGCGATCGACCGCCATCTCGACCACCTGCGTGGCCGCCGCGATGCTGGCGATGAAGAGGATGAAGGACAGGAAGCTGAGGTCGACCGTGGCGAGCGACGGATGCACCCAGGTCAGCGCGCCTTCGGCGAGCAGGTATTCGAGCATCAGGTAATTGAGCGGCACCGTCAGCACCTGCACGAAGACCACGGCCAGCCCCAGGCCGATGGCGGTCTCGACCTTCTTGGCGCAGGCCAGAAAAGAACACATGCCCAGGAAATAGGCCAGCGCCATGTTCTCCAGAAAGGCCGAACGCAGGGCGAGATTGATGTAGTGCTCCATCGGCGCCTCCTCAGTTCTTCTCCTGCAGTTCGGGCTTCCAGCTGCGCAGCGCCCAGATGAGCAGGCCGATGATGAACAGCGCCGAGGGCGCCAGCAGCATCAGGCCGTTGGGCTCGAACCAGCCGCCGTCCTTGATCTGTGGCAGCACGGTGGTGCCCAGCACCTTGCCCGCACCGAGCAGTTCGCGCAGGAAGCCCACGATGACCAGCACCAGCGCATAGCCCAGGCCGTTGCCCAGGCCGTCGAGCGCGGACTCGAGGGGCGGATTGCTCATCGCATAGCCTTCGGCACGGCCGAGCACGATGCAGTTGGTGATGATCAGGCCGATGAACACGCTGAGCTCGAGCGACAGCTCGTAGAAGGTGGCCTTGAGCGCCTGGTCGAAGACGATCACCAGCGAGGCGATGATGGCCAGCTGCACGATGATGCGGATGGAAGGCGGCGTGTGGTTGCGCACCAGGCTCACCGCCAGGCTGGCCAGCATGCCCACCAGGATCACCCCGGCGCTCATCACCAGCGCCTTGGCCACCGATGTGGTGACCGCCAGTGCAGAGCAGATGCCCAGTACCTGCACGCCGATGGGGTTGGTCTGCAGGATCGGGCCAAAGAGGATCGCACGCTGCCGCGGGCCGAAGCGCGCGCGCGGGCGTGTGCCGGGTTCGGCGCCGGCTGGGCCGGCCACGGGGACGATGTCGCCTGGAACAACGCTCATGCCGATGCGCCTTCACGGAACTTCTTGAGGAACTTGCCGTACCCTGCATCGCCCAGCCAGAAGCGCAGGAGATACGTGACGGCCTTGCTGGTGATGGTGGAACCGGACAGGCCGTCGACCTGCATCGGGGCGGTCTGGGGCGGGCCGGCCTGGCCCTTGATGACCTCGATGCCGACGTCCCAGTTGGCATCGAAGGCCTTGCGGCCGCGCCAAAGTGCCAGCCAGCCGGGGTTGGCGACTTCGCCGCCCAGGCCGGGGGTCTCGCGCTGGTCGTAGAAGGTCAGGCCGCGGATGGTGCTGCCGTCCGGCGCCAGCGCCATGAAGCCGTACATCGTGCCCCACATGCCCAGGCCTTCGATGGCAATGACGATCTGGTCGACGGTCTCGCCCTGCCTGATCAGGTAGACGATGCCCTGGTGAGGCAGCCGCCGCACGCCAGCGTTGTTGGGCGGCGCGACACGGCTGGTGGCGGGGTCGTCACGTGCGCCCCGCTGGTCGTAGCGACGTGCGTCGCCGGTCGCTTCGGGCAGCAGTTCACCGGTGGCCAGATCGACCAGGCGCGCCTGGATGGATTGCTTGAAGAGCTGCTCGACCTGTGCGGTGCTGACCTTGGCGCCGGGCTCGATGAGGCCGGCCGCCAGCAGCACGTTCTTTTCCTTGTAGAGCAGGGCGTTGGCCACCTGGGCAGGTCGTGTCAAAACGGCGGCTGACGCGATGAGCGCCGCGCAGACCACGCACACCACGGTGGCGAAGAACACGGTGTAGCGCACCGAGTTCAGGTCGCGGGGCCGTGCAGGTGCCTGAGCTTCAGCCACGCCGGGCCTGCCTTCTGCGGATGTTGGCGCGCACGACGAAGTAGTCGATGGTCGGCCCGACCACGTTCATGAAGAGGATCACCAGCATCACCGATTCCGGGTAAGCCGGGTTGACGACGCGGATCAGCACGATCAGCGCGCCAGTGGCCAGCCCGTAGATCCAGCGGCCGATGTTGGAGAAGGGCGCGGTCACCGGGTCGGTGACCATGAACACGGTCGCGAAGGCCCAGCCGCCCGTCACCATGTGCCACCAGAAAGGCAGGGCATACAGCGGGTTGGTGGCCGAGCCGATGAGGTTGAAGACCGTGGCCATGGCCACCGTGCCCAGCGTCACCGACAGCATCAGCCGCCACGACCCCACGCCTGTGACGATGAGGATGAACGCCCCGATGAGGCAGGCTAGCGCCGAGGTCTCGCCCATGCTGCCGGGCTCGAAGCCGCCGAAGGCCAGCAGCCAGGACAGGTCTTCATGCGTGGCAGGTGCCTGCACCTGCCGCAACTGTGTCAGCGCGGTGGCGCCCGAGAAGCCGTCGACGGCGGCGGCCGCTGGCACCGCCGTCCAGACCTTGTCGCCGGAGATCGCTGCCGGGTAGGCGAAGAACAGGAAAGCTCGCGCGGCCAGCGCCGGGTTGACGAAATTCATGCCCGTGCCGCCGAACACCTCCTTGGCCAGGATGACAGCGAAGGCCACCGCCAGCGCCGCCTGCCACAGCGGGGTCTCGGGCGGGCAGATCAGGGGGAAGAGGATGCCGGTGACGAAGAAGCCTTCGTTGACCTCCATCTTGCGCACCACCGCAAAGGCGACCTCGATGCCCAGCCCGACAATCATCGTCACCGCATAGAGCGGAACGAAGTAGAGCGAGCCGTGCACCATGTTGGCCGTGAAGCTCTGCGGCGAGTATCCCACCCCCAGCAGCGCGATGACGTCGTGCCGCCAGCCTGTCAGCAGCCCTAGCTTGGCCGGGTCCAGCGCCTGATTGGCCTGCAGACCGGTGTTGTAGAGCGCCATGAAAACGCAAGGGAAGGCCGCGATGACGACGATGATCATCATGCGCTTGAGGTCCATCGCGTCGCGCACATGCGCGCCGGTGGTCGTCTTCTTGGCCGGTGCGTAGAAGAAGGTGTCGGCGGCCTCGTACAGCGGGAAGAAGCGCTGCAGCTTTCCGCCGGGGTGGAAGGGCTTGCCGATGCGGTCGAGCCAGCGGCGCAGGAGCGACATCAGGCGGCTTCCTTCTGGATGCGGTCGAGTGCGGCACGCAGCAGCGGGCCGTACTCGGCCTTGCCGGGGCAGACGAAGGTGCACAGCGACAGGTCTTCTTCGTCCAGTTCCAGCGCACCCAGCGCCTCGGCGCGCTCGTCGTCCTTCATCAGCAGTGCGCGCAGCAGGAAGGTGGGCATCAGGTCCAGCGGCATCACACGCTCGAAGGACCCGATGGGCACCATCGCTCGGGCACCGCCGTTGGTGGTGGTGGTGAGCGCCTGCGGGCGGCCGGTGAAGGCGCCGGCGACCACGCCCCAGACCGAGAACTTGTCGAAGCCCGGCATGATCCAGCCGAAGAGTTCGCGCTGCTGCGCTTCGGCCAGCACGCTGATCTGCTGGTGGTAGCGGCCAAGGTAACCCAGGATGTCGCCCTGTGCGATTCGGCCGTCCAGCACCGAGCCCGACACCACGCGGTGCACGCCCTCGTCGAGCTGCTCGTGCACGAGATCGTCGCTGCTGGCGCCCAGGCGCGTGTGTACGAGGCGGGGATGCTTGACACTCGGGCCGGCCAGCGCGATGACGCGGCGGGTCTCGATCCTGCCGGTCCTGAAGAGATGGCCCACCGCGGCCACGTCCTGGTAGCCGATGTGCCAGACCGTGCGTGTCAGGTCGACGGGGCACAGCATGTGGATGTGCGTGCCGGCATTGCCCGCGGGGTGGGGGCCGCTGAAGACGTCGCGCCGCACCCGTTCGGCCTGGGGCACCTGAATCGCCGAGCCGGGTGCCACGCACACATGGGTGTGGCCCGCGCACAGCTTGGCCAGGCACAGCACGCCGGCTTCGAAGTCGGCCTCGCGGCCTGCCAGCACCAGGTCCTGTGACGGCGAATGCGGCCGCGTGTCCATCGCGGTCACGAAGAGCGCCAAGGGCTGGCTGTCGGGTGCCGGCACACGCGAGAAAGGGCGCGTTCGCAAGGCCGTCCACAGGCCGGACTCGAGCAGCAGGGCGCGCACTGCGTCTGCCGACAGCGCGTCGGGTGCCAGGCCGCTGTAGCTGTCGAAGCCCAGCTGTGCGTCGGCCTGCTCACCCGCCGCCAACGCGATCACGAGCGACTGGAAGGCGCGGCGCTCGCCCCGGTGAATTGCCACGACCGTGCCTGCGGCCGGCGCGGTGAAGCGCACGCCAGGGGTCTTCCGGTCATCGAACAGCAGCTGGCCACAGAGCACCTGTTGGCCAGGCTCGACATGGAAGCTGGGCTTGAGACCCGGATAGTCCTCGGCCAACAAGGCGACGCGTGACACCGCCGGCGTGGCGTACACCGCCTGGGCGGGCGTGCCCGCCAGCGGCAGGTCCAGGCCGCGCTTCACGTGGTGTTCGAACAAGGCACTGCTTCCTTTTGGGTTGCAGGCCGACTCTATGCACCGCGGCCGGCAAGACCTTGATGTAGGTCACGCTTGCCGGCCAAGCCGGGCTGGGGTTTGTGCCAAGCCGGGCACGTTGAAAAACCACGCGCCATGCAGGGCTTGGGGGTGGTCGCCGGCTCGTCGCGTGCGGTGGCTCAGACCTGCTCGGGCACCATCTCGATGGCGCCACAGGGGCACTCGGCCACGCAGATGCCGCAGCCCTTGCAGTAGTCGAGCTTGAACTCGAAGCCCTGGCCCGGGCCCAGCTTGGTGACGGCGTTGTCGGGGCATACGCCGTAGCAGTTGTCGCATTCGAAGCAGTTGCCGCAGCTCAGGCAGCGGCGGGCTTCGAAGAGCGCGTTGTCTGAAGACAGGCCACCCTGCACTTCGTCGAAGCTGCTGGTGCGGCGGGCCAGCTCGAGCTGCGGGCGCACGGTCTTGGGCGCATCGCTGTAGTACCAGGTGTTGAGCTTGTCGAAGCTGGCCACCGGGTGCTTGATTTGAGGCGGCAGCGCCTGGCCACGCAGCCAGGCGTCGATCTGCCGCGCCGCCTTCTTGCCGTGGCCGATGGCCACCGTCACGTTGCGTTCTGCCGGCACCATGTCGCCGCCGGCGAACAGGCCCGGGTGCCCCGTCATCATCGTGACCGGGTCGACCTGCACCACGCCGTCCTTCAGGCTCAGACCGGGAACGCCGTCCAGCAGCGAGAGGTCCACGTCCTGTCCGAGTGCCAGCACCAGCGAATCGGCTTCCAGCGTCTCGAACTCGCCGGTGGGTTGCGGGTTGCCCTTGTCGTCGAGCTGCATCTTCTCGATGGTCAGCGCGCCGCCATCACCCGACTGCTTGATGGTCGACAGCCACTTCACCATCACGCCTTCTTCCAGCGCTTCTTCGACCTCGAAGTCGTGCGCGGGCATCTTCTCGCGCGTGCGGCGGTAGACGATGATCGCGTCGGTCGCGCCCAGGCGCTTGGCGGTGCGTGCCACGTCGATGGCGGTGTTGCCGCCGCCGTAGACCACCACGCGCCGGCCGAGCATGGGTTGTTCGGCTTCTTCCATCGACCGCAGCACGGCCACCGCGTCGAGGATGCGCGAGCTGTCCTTGGCCGGGATGTAGGCGCGCTTGGCGATGTGCGCGCCGACGGCCAGGAAGGCGGCGTCAAAACCACCGTCCTGCATGGCCTGCGCGATGTCGGCCACCTTGGTGTTGAGCTGCAGCGTCACGCCCATGGCGACGATGCGCTGCATCTCGGCGTCGAGCACGTCGCGCGGCAGGCGGTACTTGGGGATGCCGAAACGCATCATTCCGCCCATGGCCGGCCCGGCGTCGGCCACGGTGACGGCGTGCCCTTGGCGGCGCAGGTGGTAGGCGGCCGACATGCCCGACGGCCCGGCGCCGACCACCAGGACCCGCTTGCCGGTCTCCCGCGACGTGGGTTCGAAGCCCCAGCCCTGCTTGAGGGCTTCGTCGCCCAGG
The DNA here is from genome assembly GCA_022842595.1 of Rubrivivax sp. Lineage (GTDB taxonomy): Bacteria > Pseudomonadota > Gammaproteobacteria > Burkholderiales > Burkholderiaceae_C > Rubrivivax. The sequence continues at coordinate 68,385 of JALHPF010000011.1, read as the reverse complement.
AAACGCTCGACCGAGTTGATGCCCACCGGGTCGTCGATCTGCCCGCGGTTGCATTTGCTCTCGCACGAGTGGTAGCAGACGCGGCCCATGATGGCCGGGAAGGGGTTGTCGCGCACCAAGTGCCGCCAGGCGGCTTCGTAATTGCCGCTCTCGGCGTGGAACAACCAGCCCTGGATGTCTTCGCCGGCAGGGCACTGCGCATTGCAGGGCGGCAGGCGGTCGATGTAGACCGGCCGCTCGGTGCGCCAGCTGCCGGTCTTGTTGGCCAGCGAAGAGCCAGGGTCGAGCGTGATCGCGAACGGCTTTTGCATGGTCAGACCTCGGCGCTTTCGTCGAGCAGCTTGAATCGGCGGATGTTCCTGTCGGCGTCGGCCTGGACCTGCGCCAGCATGTCTGCGTGGCCCTTCGGCCCGAACAGGTGCGCGAATCGCTTCTGCGGTTTCAGGTACTCGTCCACCGGCACCCGGTGGCGGATCTTCGTCACGCTCGTCACTTCGCCGTTTTCGGCCTCGAAGACCGGGAAGATGCCGGTCTCGCGCGCCAGCCGGGCCAGTTTGATCGTGTCGAAGCTGGCCGAGCCCCAGCCCAGCGGGCAAGGCACCAGGATGTGCAGGTAGCGCGCCCCGTGCATGCCCATGGCCTTCTCGACCTTGGCTTCCAGGTCGCGCAGGTCGGCCACCGTGGCCGTGGCGACATACGGAATCTCGTGCGCCATCGCGATGAGCGGCAGGTTCTTGCCCTTGCCCCGTTCCGCGCCGGGTGTGGGGCCGACCGCCATGGTGGTGGCGGTGCGCGCGGCGAAGGGCGTGGCCGAACTGCGCTGCACGCCGGTGTTCATGTAGGCCTCGTTGTCGTAGCAGATGTAGAGCACGTCGTCGTTGCGCTCGAACATGCCGCTGAGACACCCGAAGCCGATGTCGGTGGTGCCGCCGTCGCCACCTTGCGCCACGACCCGCGTGCGGCTGTGTGGCAGTCCGGCCTTGATGGCCTTGATCTTCAGCGCCGCCGCCACGCCGGTGCCCACGGCCGCCGCGTTGCCGAAGAGCGAATGGATCCAGGGCAGCTGCCAGGAAGTTTCGGGGTAGGGCGTGCTGAACACTTCCAGGCAGCCGGTGGCGTTGACGGCGATCAGCTGGTTCTGCGTGGCGCGCATCGCCGCGTCGATGGCGTAACGCGCGCCCAGTGCCTCGCCGCAGCCCTGGCAGGCGCGGTGGCCGCTGTTGAGCGCGTTGGTGCGCTCGGTGCTGGACTGCACGCTGCGCTGCTCGGGCGCAAGCAGGCGGTTGCCGACGGTGAAGGTGCCGGTCTGGTAGAACTTGAGGGGGGCGTTCATGTGGCCTCCTGCCGGGCCGCCCCAAAGGAGGCCGCGCCCCCTCGGGGGGCAGCGAGTGAAACGAGCTTGGGGGTCGTCATGACTTCAGCTCACCTTGGATGCGACGGTGCCCACGTCTCGCAGCAGGTTCTCGGCAATCGGCCCGCTGCGCCGCACCTGGGTTTCGCGTTCGAGCTGGCGGTTGACGATGCGCCAGTCCAGGTCCAGGAAGGTCAGGGGCTGCAGCGTGCCGGCGATGGCCTCGAGCAGCGTGCGCTTCAGCGAGGCCAGCGTGATCGACCGCCCGCCCAGGCCCGCCACCACGGTGTAGCCGTGCAGTTGCAGGCCCGACAGCGCCAGCCGCACGTCGGTGGAGACCACCCCGCCCAGGCCGACCGAGAAGCTCTTTTCCAGCACCACCACACGCTGGGCACCCTGCAGCGCAGCGCGCACGGCCGCCAGCGGGAAGGGGCGGAACGACCGGATGCCCAGCACGCCGATCTTCTGCCCCTCGTCGCGCATCTCGTCGATGGTGTCCTTCAAGGTGCCGATCACGGAGCCCAGCGCCACCACGATGGTGTCTGCGTCTTCACAGCGGTAGCCGCGAACCAGGCCGCCGGCGTCGCGGCCGAAGCGCTGCCGGAATTCGTCGGCGATGCGCGGGATGACCTCCAGCGCCTGCAACTGTTTGGCGTGCGCCAGGTAGCGCACCTCCATGAAAGCCTCGGGGCCGACCATGGCACCGATCGACACCGGCTCGGCCGGGTCCAGCACCTGGCGCGGTTCGTAGGGCGGCAGGTAGGCGTCGACATCCGCCTGCGAGGGCATGTCCACGCGTTCGTAGGCGTGGGTGAGGATGAAGCCGTCCATGCACACCATCACCGGCATGGACAGTTCTTCGGCCAGCTTGAAGGCCTGGATGTGCAGGTCCAGCGCTTCCTGGTTGCTCTCGGCGAACAGCTGGATCCAGCCGCAGTCGCGCTGGCTCATGCTGTCGCTGTGGTCGTTCCAGATGTTGATCGGGGCTCCGATCGCACGGTTCGCCACCGTCATCACGATGGGCAGGCCCAGGCCGGAGGCGTTGTAGACCGCCTCGGCCATGAACAGCAGGCCCTGGCTGGCGGTGGCGGTGTAGGTGCGCGCGCCTGCGGCACTGCTGCCTATGCCCACGCTCATCGCGGCGAACTCACTTTCGACGTTGATGAACTCGCAGGGGGCCAGCGTTCCGTCCTTCACCAGCTCGCCCAGGCCTTCGACGATGTGCGTCTGCGGAGAGATGGGGTAGGCACAGATCACGTCGGGCCGGCACAGCGCCACGGCCTGGGCCACGGCCTGCGAGCCTTCAATCTGCTTGAGCATGGCTCAACTCCTGCATCTCGCGGGTCACGAAGTCATGGGCTTCGGTGGCGGCCGCAACGTTGCCACCGGCCACCTTGCCGCTGAACTTGTCGTGGATGGCATGCGCCACCGCGGCCAGCGAGATCAATCCCGACAGCGCCGCGAAGCCGCCCAGCAGCACCGCATTCGGAAGCGGCCGGCCCAGATGCTTGAGCGCGATCTCGGTGGCCGGCACGGTGGTCAGCCGCTCGTGGCGAAAGCGGCTGGCCACGTCGGCCAGGCCCAGCTCATCGAAGCTGCGCTTGCTGTTGATGAGCACGTAGCCGTCGGGCTTCAGGCCCTGGAAGACGTCGACCTGGTGCAGCAGGGTGGGGTCCTGGATGATCAGCACGTCGGGTGCCAGGATGGGCTCGCGCAGCCGGATCTCGTGGTCGCTGATGCGGCAGAAGGCCACCACCGGCGCGCCCGTGCGTTCCGAGCCGAAGCTGGGGAAAGCCTGTGCATGCCGGCCTTGCTCGAAGGCCGCCACCGACAGCAGTTCCGTGGCCGTGACCACGCCCTGACCGCCACGACCGTGAATCCGAATCTGCAGCATCGCCGCCCCCCTCGCTGTGCGCGTGAGCCTGGATGCTAAGAAGCGCGAACAGGGGCGGACATGACCTGCATCAAGCCTGGGCGCAGGGCAACCACCGATGCTGCGCCGCGCCATAGCCGAGTGCCCGCCCATGCATACCGTCGAGGTCGCCCTGGTGTTGCTGCTGATCGTTGTCGTGGGTGGGGCTTTCGTGCGATGGACCCACATGGGCATGCCGATCCTCCTGGTCGTGACGGGCGTGGCCGCGACCTTCCTGCCTGGGCTGGGCCGGCTGACCGTTTTCGCCTGCACTGGGCTTGGGCCGGGCCCCGGGGAAAACTAGCTGCACGCCAGCAGCGAGGCGGCGGGCCCGCCTGAAGAGAACCAGGCCCGTGCCGATCTGGCACGCGCCGGCATGGCTGCCATCGCCCCGCTGGCGACCCAGGCCGCCAGCGAATGCACCCGTGCCTTTGCCGAACAACTGATGCACCGTTACGAGGGCAAAGTCACCCTGCGCGAGGCCGACCCGGCCACTGCCGAGGCCAAGGCCCAACGCATTGCCGCGGCACGCCGGCTGCGGCTGGCCGGCATCCAGGCCGAGCGCGAATGCCTGCACCGGCTGCAGGCGAAGGGAAGCATCAACGACGAGACGCTGCTCGTGATCGAAGAGGGGCTTGACGCGCGCCAGCTCTTGTCGAGCGCAGAACCGCTGCGCGGCTGAACGGGGCCGGGCGACCGGGCGCCTTGCTGCCACCCGCCCAGTCGCCGGGGGTCCCTGTAGCAACTCGATGGGCAGGCTGGCAATTGATGTGCGTCAACATGCCCGTAGGGGGGCGGGCAGAAGATGCCCCGTCGGCAAAGAGGCGGTAAAGCACGGGCCGGCAGAGGAGACATTGCCGATGAACAGCCAGGCGCCGGTGGCGCCCCATGCGGGGCGGCTGCGATCGCGCAAGAGCCTATGGCCGGCTCGGCTGGACGCGTTGCAAAGCGTCAGTGGCTTGGTGCTGGCCTTGTTCATGTGGGGCCACATGTTCTTCGTCTCGTCGATCCTGCTCGGCAAGGACGTGATGTGGGCGGTGACCAAGGCCTTCGAGGGCTATTTCATCTTCGGCCGTTCGCTGCCCTGGCTGGTGTCGGCCGTGGTTGCCGTGGTGCTGCTGCTTTTGGTGGTGCATGCGCTGTTGGCGATGCGCAAGTTCCCCGGCAGCTACACGCAGGCGCGAACCTTCCGAGACCACGCCCGCGACATGAAACACAGTGACACCACGCTGTGGTGGTGGCAGGTGGTGACCGGGTTCGCGCTGTTCTTCCTGACCTCGATGCACCTGTTCGTGATGCTGTCGCGGCCCGACCTGATCGGCCCCTACGAGAGTGCCGACCGCGTCTGGACCGACCACTACTGGGTGCTCTACCTGGTGCTGTTGTTCGCGGTAGAAATCCACGGCGGCATCGGGCTGTACCGGCTGGCCGTGAAGTGGAACTGGTTCGGTGGTGCCGACCCCGACGCCATGCGCAAGAAGCTGAAAGCCCTGAAGTGGTGCCTGACGGTGTTTTTCCTTGCGCTGGGCTTGGCCACGCTGGCCGCCTACATGAAGATTGGCATCGAGCACGCGCCGCGAGCCGGCGAAACCTACACCCCGGCCTGGGTGCAGCCACCGGGCGCGCCGGTGCCCAGGTGAGCCCGGGCCGAACCCGCCATGAAGATCCACTACACCGACGTGCTGGTCATCGGCGGTGGCCTGACCGGCCTGCGCGTGGCCATCGGCGCCAAGCGCCGTGGCCACGATGCCGTGATCCTCTCGCTGGTGCCGCCCAAGCGCAGCCACTCGGCCGCGGCGCAGGGTGGCATGCAGGCCTCGCTGGCCAACGTCATCAAGGGCCAGGGCGACAACGAGGACGTGCACTTCGAAGACACCGTGCGTGGCAGCGACTGGGGCGCCGACCAGCGCGTGGTGCGCATGTTCGTCCACACGGCGCCCAAGGCCGTGCGCGAACTGGCCGCCTGGGGCGTGCCCTGGAGCCGTGTGCAGCGCGGTGACCGCCAGGTCATCATCAACGGGCAGAAGGTCACGCTGACCGAACGCGACGAGGCCCACGGCCTGGTGGCGCAGCGCGACTTCGGCGGCACCAAGAAGTGGCGCACCTGCTTTGTGAGCGACGGCACCGGCCACGCCATGCTCTATGCCGTCAGCGACCGCGCCATCGCCGAGAGCATCCCGGTGGTGGAGCGCGCCGAAGCCATCGCGCTCATCGTTGATGGCAGCCGCTGCCAGGGCGCCGTGGTGCGCGACCTCGTCACCGGCGAGCTCAGCGCCCATGTCGCCAAGGCGACGGTGATCGCCACCGGTGGCGCCGGCCGGCTCTTCAAGGTGACGACCAACGCCGTCATCTGCGAAGGCATCGGCATGGCCATCGCGCTGGAAACGGGCCAGGCCGCGCTGGGCAACATGGAGGCGGTGCAGTTCCACCCCACGGGCATCTTTCCGGCCAGCATCCTGGTCACGGAAGGGTGCCGCGGTGATGGCGGGCTGCTGAAGGACGTGAACGGCCACCGCTTCATGCCCGACTACGAGCCCGAGAAGAAGGAGCTCGCCTCGCGCGACGTCGTGTCGCGGCGCATGGAAACGCACATTCGCAAGGGGCTGGGCGTGCCCTCGCGCTTCGGCGATCACCTGTGGCTGGACATCACCCAGCTGGGCCGCGCGCACATCGAGAAAAACCTGCGCGAGGTGAAAGAGATCTGCGAGAGTTTCCTCGGCATCGACCCGGCGGTGGACATGATCGCCGTGCGTCCGGCGCAGCACTACACCATGGGCGGCGTGCGCACCGACCACACGGGGCGGAGCCCCACGCTGAAGGGCTTGTTCAGCGCCGGCGAAGCCGCCTGCTGGGACATGCACGGCTTCAACCGCCTGGGCGGCAACTCGGTGGCCGAAACCGTGGTCGCCGGCATGATCGTCGGCGAATTCGTCGCTGACTTCTGCGACAAGAGCGACAACGAGATGCGCATCCCCATCGGGCTGGTGCGCGAACGGGTGCAGGCCGAGCAGGCCAAGCTCGACGCGCTCGTCAAGGGCCCCGGCACCGAGGACGCCTCGGTGCTGAAGCTGGCGATGCAGCAGATCATGACCGACAAGGTGGGCATATTCCGCACCGGAGAAGACCTCACCCAGGCCGTGGCGGAACTGCAGCAGCTGCTCGAGCGCAGCCGCCACATCGGCCTGCGCCACAAGGCCGCCGGCGCCAACCCCGAGCTGGCCACCGCCTACCGCACGCAGAAGATGTTGAAGCTGGCGCTGTGCATGGCCGACGGCGCGCTGCAGCGCACCGAGAGCCGCGGCGCGCACTTCCGCGAAGACCACCCGCACCGCGACGACGCGCTTTGGCTCAAGCGCACGCTGGCCACCTGGAAAGAGGGCGACCTGCGGCCCACGCTGGCCTACGAGCCGGTGGACGTGGCCACGATGGAACTGCCCCCGGGCTGGCGCGGTTATGGCGCGAAGGACTATGTCGACCACCCCGACACCGCGGCGCGCGCCGCCGAAGTGGCCGCGCTGCGCGAACGTTTGAAGGACGCGCCGCGGTCTGAGGTGCAGAACGGGCTGATGCCTTTCGAAGACTTGCTGCCCCCGCCGCTGCGCGGCCCCAACGAACGCATCGACGAGCCGCTGGCATGAAGACCCCGATCCCCATCGTTCCCGTTCGCAGTTGCCTGCAGCCCGACGCCGCTACTGCCGCCGCCGGCATCGTGCAACGCAAGCTCCACATCGCGGTGTTGCGCTACGACCCGCAGCAGCTGCACGTGGCGCCGCACTGGCAGACCTACGTGCTCGACGACGCACCTGGCATGACACTGTTCATCGCGCTGACCGAGATCCGCGAGCGCCTGGACCCCTCGCTGCAGTTCGACTTCGTCTGCCGCGCCGGCATCTGCGGCAGCTGCGCCATGCTCGTCGACGGCCGCCCGGCGCTGGCGTGCCGCACGCTGACCAAGAATCTGCAGGCCAGCTTCCGGCTGGCGCCGCTGCCGGTGTTCGAGCTCATCGGCGACCTGTCGGTCAACACCGGCAAGTGGATGCGCGGCATGAGCGAGCGCCTGCAGGCCTGGGTGCACCAGCAGGAAACCCGTCCCGACCTGACGCGCCTGGAGGCGCGCATGGATCCCGAACACGCCGAGAAGATCTACGAGCTCGACCGCTGCATCGAGTGCGGCTGCTGCGTGTCGGCCTGCGGCACGGCGCGCATGCGTGAGGACTTCGTCGGCGCCGTGGGCCTGAACAAGATCGCCCGATTCCGCCAGGACCCGCGCGACACGCGCAGCGACGCCGACTTCTACGAACTGGTGGGCGACGACGACGGTGTGTTCGGCTGCATGTCGCTGCTGGGCTGCCACGACGTCTGCCCCAAGCAGCTGCCCTTGCAGACGCAGATTGCCTTCGTGCGCAGGAAGATGGCGGCCATGGGCTGGAAGTGACCACTGAAGGAGACAAGAACCATGTCACCGACCCTGTTGCCCGTGCTGCAGAAGCACCCTTTCGTTGCCGGGTTTCCGCCCGAGCATGTCGAGTTGCTGGCCACGCTGGCCCGCCAGGTGCACTTCGACCAAGGCCAGGTCATCTTCCACGAGGGCGACGAGTACTCGGTCTTCTACCTGCTGGGCGAAGGCATGGTGGCGCTGGAACTCGAAGCACCCGACCACGTGCTGCGCGTGCAGACGCTGTATGCCGGCGACGAGCTCGACTGGTCTGCCGTGCTGCCCCACGCCGGCAAGCACTTCCAGGCGCGTGCTCTGTCGGCGGTGACGGCGCTGGCCTTCGAAGGCGAGCAGCTGCTTCACACCTTCAAGCGCCATCCGGAGTTCGGCCTGGCCTTCATGCTGCGGTTGATGGGCGTGGTGTCCGAACGCCTGCGCGCCACGCGCGTCCAGTTGCTGGACATGTACTCGCCAGTGGCCAAGCGCGCGGGTACCTGATGCCCGTCTCTGCAGTCGTCCGCAAAGGAACGCGGTGGCGTCTTTCGGCGCATAGCTGACGTACAGGCTACATTCCAGAGTCCTCCGGCCGATCGCGGCTTGCGACCCTCAGCTGTCCTTCGACCTTCCCGGAAGCTGCCGGACGGCCCGGCCTCGTCCCGCGCGCTTCGCGTCCAGGAAGCTGACGCTCGTGGCCTCCAGGAGCCGGCCACGACCCGCCGCTCGCGGCCGACAGTTCCACGGGTGACGTGGCCATCCGTTCGGCGGTCGTGCAGCAGCCGGTGATCGAGAAGATCCTGACCTGCGACGCCAATCAGCAGACCACCAGCAGTCGCATCAAGCCTGCACAGCATCAATGCGCGCAGGGTCAGGGGCGAGAAAATCGGGCGTTTGTCTTCAGTTTCGCCGGCCGGCCCACTGCCGCAGCGCCGGACAATGCAGGGCCCCTCACCTTCGGCGATGCGCGCCTCGATCCCTGCCGCCGTCATCTTGCGCCACCGTGAAACAGCCCGTAACGCCTGCCAAGCCGATCGACGGCCGCCTGCTGCCCGAGGCGCCCCGGGTCTTTACCGGGCGCGACGCGGTCGAAAGCTACTTCGACGGTGTCGATCGGGTCTCACCGTCGGCCGAGCGCTCGGTGCTGGATGGCGGACAGCACCGCACCGGCACCTTGCTCATGGCGGCTGTCGAACTGGCGCCGCGCAGTCCGCACTGCGCCGCGACTTTCGTGACCGAAACCCAGACCGCTCTGGGCTTGGACCTGCGCCTGTTGGACGCGACCATCGCCCCGCCCATCTACACCATCGGGCTGCCGCTGGCGGGCACGATGAGCGTCGCGCTGACCAGCGGCAAGTTCACCGCCCAGGCCGGCGAAGGCCTGGTCATCGACCCCCGTGAGCTCGAAGGCATGCAAGTCACGCCAGGCACGCACCTGATCGAGTTCGACCTGCCCAAACGCTGCATGCTGAGCCTAGGTGCCGAACTCGCCCCGGGCGCGGTCGGCGGGCCGCCGCGCTTTGCACCCGTGCTGGCCGCGGACCTTGCGCAGCGCCTGCTGGTCATGGCCGTGCAGGCGTCGACCGGACTGCTTCGATCGAGCGGCCTGCCGCTTGGCAGGCAGATGCTTGCGCAGCGCTGGAACGAAATGATCGCGCTGACCCTGCTCAACGAGCAACCGATGGTGGGCGCGCCAGGGGCACTGTCGGTTTGCAGCGGCCCCGCGCCAGCCAGCCTGCGGCGGGCGCTGGAGTTCATCGACAGCCATGCCGAGCGGGACATCTTGCTGTCGGACATTGCATCAGCCGCCTGCGTCAGCGCCAGCAGCCTGCTGCGCCAGTTCAACGAGCATCTGGGCATGTCGCCCGGGGCATTCGTGCGTCAGGTCCGGCTTGATCGGGCACGCGCTGAACTGCGCCGCGGGCGCACGGGTTCGGTGCGCGAACTGGCGCATCGTTGGGGGTTCCAGAACGCCAGCAAGTTCAGCCAGGCCTATCTGCGACGCTTCGGCGAAAGACCCAGCGAGACACGGCCCGAGCAGCCCTGACGGGCTGTCGAGATCGGTGCTCAGGCTTGGCGCGGGGACGGCACCAGCGGTCGGCAGCGGCGGCGGCGCGTGACAAAGCCCACCACGCCCAGGCCGCCGAGCAGCAGCGCGACGCTCGCCGGCTCGGGCACTGCGGATGGAATGTTCACGAAGAAGCCCACCGCGGCGCCGGTGGCGCGCTGCAGCGCGATGCCGACGTACGCCGTGCTGCCATCGGCCTGCACCGTCATGCCGATCGGTGACACGAAGTTGTAGGCGTTTGCGGTGTCCACGCCGTTCAGGGCGAAATGGCTGTCGATGTCCAGCACGCCGCCGCTGGCCGTCCAGATGAACCCGTAGTTCGTGTCCAGCGTGCCGCCGATGCTGTGCGTGCCGATGACGGTGAGGCCATCTTCCGAGATCGCGGACGGCGAGGCGGTGCTCTTCATCGAGGGGCTGCCGTCGTTGAAGGGCAGCTTGGGGAAGGTCGTCACCACGCCGGTGGCCACGTTGACGAGGTACGGCAGGGCGGTGTTGAAGCTGGCGCCCGCAGCCCACAGGCCGTTGCCGGACACCGTGCGGCCCTCGGACGCACTGTTGCCGCCGACCGGGTGCGTGACGATGGTCTGCGCATAGCTGCCGTCGCTTTCGGGGTCGCGCCAGATCGATCCGTAGCGGCTGCTGGAGCTGTAGCCGATGGCCACCTGGCCGTTGGTGCTGATGGCGTTGACGCGGCTTTGCACATTGCCCGGCTGACCCACGTCGATCGTCGCGCCAGTGACGGCGTCGGAGATGGTGGCATGCAAGTAGTTGCCCACGGCGGTGTAGGAATTGCCGACGATGTAGCGACCGTCGCTGCTCATGTCCCAGGTCGTCAGCGCGTTGTTGCCCGACGATCCGCCCAAGCCATTCAACTGCGTCCACGTGCCAGTGCTGGTGCTGTAGTACGACGAGACGTACTTGCCGGTGGTCGTGTTCAAGGTGCTGCCGGCGACACGGGTGCCGTCGGCGCTGATCAGCAAGCGCCCGGCGACGCCGGCGGTGCCCACCGCGGTGCCGCCGATCGCCGTACTGCTGTCGGTGACAAGCGACCACAGGTAGTTCGATCCGCCCAGCGTGTAGGTGACGGTGCCGTTGGCGGACACGTCGTAGGCCGTCGAGCCAGAGCCGAAGATCTTCAGCGACTGGGCTTGCGCAGCGGGCGTCGCAGCGGCCAGGGCAAGGCCTGCGGCGAGCCAAGCACAGCGGAGAGCAGCATGCGTCATGGTTTGTTTCCTGGTTTGGCGGGCGTGAACAGGCGCCCTGTGTGGAACGTCGCGGGCCTGGGTGGTGGCCGGCGCTCGGCGCCGCGCTGTCCAGTATCGGAGCCCGGACCGGCGATGGGTCAGTTGGCGGCTGCCCGAACCCGAAGATTGGTGTTCGTGGATCAGGCTTGACGATCGGGGGCCATCGCGAGCCGATGACCCGCGCCCCCGGGGTGGCGTGCTCCTGGCCCGTGCTCGTCAAGCGTGTCCCAGGATCGTCAATCTTCTGCCTCGGGGCCGCAAAAGCGTTAACGACGGCGCACTTCCCCAATACTCTTGAGCGTCACGCCGCGCGTCGCATGCCCCGACGGCCTGCGCGTGCGCTCTTCTCTGCCTCCTTGCCAAGGAACCCGCCATGTCGCGCCACCTGCACGCCGCTGCCCTGATCTGTGTCTTGTCCTCTGGCGCCGCAACTGCTCAGACCGCGGCCCTGCGTTCATTCGCCCCGCCTGAAAACTACGCTCTCGAGGCCCTGTCCTCGGGCGCCGCGTTCGGCGTCACGACGAACTCCACGACCAAAACCAACGTTCTGTACGCCGCCTCCTCCGCCACGCCATTCACGGTGTTCAGCGGCAATTCCTCGGCCAATGGCTTTTCCGGCAACCTGGGCATCTCGGCCAACGGGGGCACGATCAGCGGTGCGTCCACCGTGTTCGTCAACTATGGTGCGGGTCCGGTGGAGCGCAGCCAGGCCGCCCGCTATGACGTGGCCACGCAGACCTGGACAACCCTGGGCAGCCTGGGCTTTTACTCGACCGGTGCGCCGTTCACCGGCGCGACGGTGCGCCAGGAGAGCGCCGCCTACGGCATCTCCGCCGACGGCTCCGTCGTCGTCGGCGAGTCCTTTTGGAGGAACGCCTCCACGCCGGGCTCGTCGGCTACCTCGAGGCGTGCGACGGTGTTTCGCAATGGCAGCGTGATTGACCTCACCGCGGGCTCCACCACGACGTCCAGCGGACGCGCGGTCGCCGTCAGCGGGAACGGCGACGTGGTGGCAGGCTACACATCCAACAACGTGATCTCCACCGTCTGGCGCTGGAACGGGTCGGCTTACGTCGTGGACAGCACCCCGACCATCACCGCCAACGTATGGAGAGTCAGCGCTGCGGTTCCGGTGCCGACGCTGACACAGGTGACCTCGGCCATCGCCGTTACATCGTTGAGCGAGAACGGCCGCTATGGTGCAGGCCCGTCGGTCAACGGCCTGGCATCCGTGTACTCGGGCTATCAAGTCACCCCCACCATCACCTACAGCCCGGCCACCTTCTGGGACACCCAGACCAACACCGGCAAACTGATCCCATACAGCCACGTGATCGACACGACCGGCGGCCCGGACACCCTCCGCAACATGAAGGCGGTCGTGGCGGGCGTCTCCAACAACGGCTTGGTCATTGGCTCATTCCCGATCAACGTGGGCGGCAGCGCTGGCATCCTGGAGGTCGACACTTGGATCTACGACGACAGCACGGGTGTGACCAAGACCTTCGACAGTTACCTGAACGAGACCTTGGGCGGCAACTCATTCGGCAGCGGCGCCGGACAAAAGCATGTCTGGAGCTTGACCTCGATGGCTGCCGATGGCTCGGCAATCTCCGGCCTCTACTACGACAAGGCCACGCTCCTGACCTCGGGCTTCGTGCTCAATATGGCCGCGGCCGTGCCAGAGCCGTCCACCTACCTGTTGCTGGGGCTGGGGCTGGCCGTGATCGCCTGGCGGCGCAAGCTCGCCATCGCACGATTGAGTTGAAGTCGCCGAGCCCGACGGGACACCCCCCATCCTGACGTCGTGGCTGTTATGGCGGACCCAGCCACTTTTCGGTCTGGTCGCATGCCCACGGGCTGTTCCCGTCGGGACCAGCGCAGGGAGTACTTTGCAGCGGCAGTTGTCTGAAAGCCAGCGTCGGGAGAGGGTCGGGCTGCGACAGCCGACCTCTGGGACTCACCGCCGGAAAGCTGACGTCAGAGGTTCAATGCTCGGAAGCTGCCGCTCGCGAACGAGTCATCCCGACCCGCAGATGCCGGTCAGGACATCGAATTGCAGGCTGCAACGCTGACATCACGAACATCGGTCCTGGACCTTTCTTTGCTCGCCGTCTGCTCGATCGCTGCACGGCGGACCCGTTGCGGTTAGCAACGCCACGGTTCGAGCAACGAGAGAAGGGCGCATGTCACTCATGCGGCATGTCCCCTTCGACAGTGCATTGGGGCGATGATCGGCGCGACGGAATGCTCCGCAGGTCGCCATCACGCGTAGTATCCGTAAGCTCCGAGGGGTTGGGGCAAGCAGTCGCTGGAGACGATGCTTGGCTCTCACTGAAGCTAACCAGAGGCGAAGTCAGAGGAGACATCATGGCAAACCAGATGACGGATCGGTACCTCGAAAACAACAAGCAGTACGCAAGCGGGCAGCCCGCGCACAAGCCCACCTATCCCGGCAAGCAGCCGATCAATCCGGCCAAGCATGTGGCGGTCGTCGCCTGCATGGACGCACGACTCGATGTCGAGGACCTGCTGGGCCTGCAGACCGGGGATGCGCACATCATCCGCAATGCCGGGGGCGTGGTGACCGACGATGCGATACGTTGCCTGATCATTTCGCATCACCTGCTCAACACCAACGAGATCATCCTGATCCATCACACGCGATGCGGCATGCTCGCCTTCACCGACGACTTGCTCAAGGCCGGGCTGGAGGGTGACCCCGCGGCAGAGAAGCTGTTAGGCCAGGCGACGTCGCGTCCGTTCATGAGCTGCAAGAAGTGTGCTTCGACACCGTCGCAGTTTCACGCCTTTCGCGGCCCGATCGAGCCGCTCGACGCTCCGCGCAGCGCCCAGCAAACCGAACGCCTTGAGTGGGATGTGCGGCGCGGCATGTCGGCGATCCTCAACCATCCCTGGCTGCCCACCAGCGGACCCGACGCCGTGACGGTGCGCGGCTTCATCTACGACGTGGACACCGGCAAGCTCGAGGAAGTCGGCTACCCCGGCGCCATGGGATCGATCGGCTGAAGTGCCGGCCAGGCCGGCTGCGACTACCGGCGGTTCAGGCAGAGAAGGTGAATCGCGTGCCGGTGGAAGAGCGCACGAACCGGTCCGGCATCGCCTGCTGCACCATCGAGATGAAGCTCTCGCCCGAACAGTGCATGGGAATCAGCACGTCGGGCTTGAAAGTCTGCAGCTCGGCCAGCGTCTGACGCTGGTATTCGGGCGCGTGCGGCGCGAGATGAAAGCCGCCGAGGATCGCGTGCACTTTCTCCACCCCTGATACCTTGATCGCCGTCCGCACCGAGTTGACGATGCCACGGTGGCCGCATGAGGTCATGACCACCAGGCCGCGGCCCTTGACGTGGTAGACCGTGGCCTGCTCGTGCTGGAAGTCGTCCGGCACCTTGGTCAGGTTGCGCTTGTCCTCCGGCATGCCGGCAGGCGCGCAGCCCAGCCCAGCATCCATGCCAACGCTCATGCGTGTGGGTGCCAGCACGCGCTCGAACGATTCGGCAGGGATCCAACCGGTGGTGACGCCGTGGTCGGCCAGGATGGACGGACGCTCGGCAAAGGTGACCGTGAGTCCAGCGTCCCGGATGGCCTGCCGATCCAATGCACCGAAGCTGCCGGCGTCGCCCTGCACGTTGAGCTCGCGGGTGCAGAAGCACTCCTCGCCGCCCAAGTAGAAGGGCAGCCCGGCCTTGAGCTTGCCCTTGTTGGCGAGCAGGAAGCCGACCATGCCGCCGAAGTGATCGTAGTGGCCGTGGCTGAGCGCCAACGCATCGAGCTTGGTGGGGTCGATGCCCGCCAGCAGCAAGTTGTTGAGCAGCGTCTCGGCCGTGTAGGCGAAGTCGATCAGCACCTGCCGGGTCTCGCTGCCGCGGGTCGACTCCACGTGCAGCGCCAAGCCCCACTCGTTCTGCAGCGTGCGCTGCGGCGGCGTGCGGGGCGACACCGCGAATCCGAGCCGCTGCACCTGCACTCCACCGACCGTGCGCCCTGGCTCGAAGGCATGGTGGTAGGAGTCTGTGACCACGCGCACCGCCAGCTTGTCCACCACCGGCACTGCGGCCGGCGAGTCCAACGTGCGCGCCTGCGCCACGCGGCTACCGAACATCCCGCCCGCAGCCAGGAGCGCCAGGGAGCCAGTGCCGGCACGCAGCAGGCGGCGGCGGCTGGGCTGGCCCAAGTAGGACGTGTCGTCGATCTCGTGCATGGATGTCTCCTTTCGCATTGTTGGGTGCAGCGCGCTGCGATTCTGCAGGCAATCTCCACCGCTGAGCAAACGTCGGGCCGCCAGGATCGGGCAAGCCTGAACCGGTCGGTGGTGAATGCCCGTCAATGGCCGGGATGAGCCAAAGCGGAGTTCAGGTTGACCGCCGTAAACCAGTCATCCAAGGCGGGCCAGCGGGCGAAATTCAGGGCGGATCACCAAGGGCCGGTTATGGCCGAGAAGAGCCGACAGATTTCCGCCAGTCGAAGAGCAATCCAATGGCTGCAGTGCGCAAATTGCCGCCTGCAAGCCCCCGTGCGATTCATCGCAAACTGGCAGGACAGCCGGCCCGCAGCGTACGCGGCCACGCGCCGAGTCACAGCCGCGCGATCACCCAGCCCGGGAACACGGCGACCAGGAGCGTCAGCGCGACGCAGGCCAAGCTGGCGGCCAGTGCATGGCGGCGCAGCGGTGCGTCGGCGGCTTTGCCAGTGATGGCGAGCGCGGCGTCGGACATGAACATGAACTGGATCACGCGCAGGTAGAAGTAGATGCCCAGGTAGCTGCCGACCAGGCCGAGCACTGCGTACGTCGCGTGCCCCGCTGCGACCACGTTCTTGAAGATCAGGAACTTGGCCACGAAGCCCGGGAAGGGCGGGATGCCGGCGAGCGACAGCATGGCGATGCCGATCATCAGCGCGGCGAAGGGCGAGCGGTGGAACAGGCCCTTCAGGTGGTCGAGCCGGTCGCGCTCGCGATCGTCGGCCGCGGGCGGCAGGGCGGCGAAGACCAGCAGGTTCAGCAAGCCATAGGCCAGCAGGTAGAAGGTGACGGCCTGCAGCCGGCCTTCGGGTGCGCCCAGCAGCGCAAAGAACAGGTAGCCGGCGTGGGCGACACCGCTGTAGGCGACCATGCGGCGCAGGCTGGGTTGGCGCATGGCGGCCAGGTTGCCCCAGACGATGGACGCCAGCGGCAGCACGGCCACGAGTTCGAGCATCGGCGAGGCCAGCTGCGCCGGGCCGAACACGCGTAGCGCGGCCAGCAGCACGCCGGCTTTGACGACCACGGCCATGTAGGCGGTGACGGGCACGCTGGCGGCCTCGTAGGCATCCGGCGCCCAGGCGTGGAAGGGCACGATGGCGGCTTTCAGGAAGAAGGCCAGGATCACCAGCACCACGGCCGCGCGCGCCATCGGGTCGGCCGAGCCGAGTGCGGCTGCGAAGATGCCGATGTCGAGCGTGCCCGTGCTGCCGTACAGCAAGGACACGCCCATCAGGAACATTGCCGTCGACGTGCCGCCCAGCACCAGGTACTTCAGAGCCGCCTCGGCGCTCTGCGGGCGCTGGTAGGCCAGCAGCACCAGCACGTACACCGGCAGCGACATCAGTTCCAGGCCCAGGAACAGTGTCAGGAAGCTGTCGGCCGACAGCATCAGGCCCACGCCGTACAGCGAAGACAGCAGCAGCACCGGGAATTCGACGCCCTGGAACTCGTCGCGCGACGTCACCAGCACGGGCAGCGCCAGCGCCAGCACCAGGGCTTTGGCCAGCAGCGTGGCCGGGTCGACCGAGAAGTGCCCGGCAAAGGGCGCTGCGGCGTAAGTGCCCAGGGACAGCTGGGCAGCGGCCCACACCGCAGTGGCCACGGCGGCCAGCGCCACCCACAGCGCGACCGGCACTGACCCGCGCCGGCCCAGGCCGGCGATGTCCAGCACGATCAACAGCACGATGCCCAGCAACAGCAGGTGCTCGGGCAGCATGGCCAGCAGGATGTCGCGGCCGTTCACTGGTCTGCCCTCCGTGCTGCGCACTCCGGAACGATCGTTTGGGAGCGAACCGGCACGCTCATGGTGCGGCCCTCGGCAGGCGCGACGTGCTGACCAACTGCTTGTAGGCCTTGGCCGCCAGTTCGGTCTTGCGCAACGGCTCGTCGGGGAACAGGCCCAGCGCGAACACGCCTACGACGATCAGCCCCAGGATGGTCTTCTCGCGTGTGTTCAGGTCGTGCAGCGGCTGGTGCGGCGCCTTGGCCGCGCCAAACAGGAAGCCCAGTGCAAAGCGCAGCATGTACAGCGCGCCCAGCACCACGCCCCCCACCGCCACCACCGCCAGCACCAGCGGCAGGTGGTTCAGGCCCAGCGCATGCGGCGGCCAGGCGGCCTTGAAGGCGCCGAGCAGCACCAGGAATTCGCCCGTGAAGCCGCTGGTCGTGGGCAGGCCCACCGAGGCCAGCGTGAGGACCATGAAGAACACTGAATACACCGGCAGCAGCTTGGCCAGCCCGCCGTAGGCCGCCAGTTCACGCGTGTGGCAGCGCTCGTAGACCATGCCGACCATCAGGAACAGCCCGGCCGCGACCAGGCCGTGGCTGACCATCTGGATCACCGCGCCCTGTATGCCCACCAGTTCCAGGCTCAGCAAGCCGAGCATGACGTAGCCCAGGTGGCTGATGGACGAGTAGGCAATGATCTTCTTGATGTCGTCCTGCACCAGCGCCAGGCATGCGCCGTAGACGATGCTGACCACGGCCAACGTCATCAGCATTGGGGCGAACAGGGCGGTGGCATCCGGGAACAGCGGGAAGCCCAGCTTCATGAAGCCGTAGGTGCCCATCTTCAGCAGCACGCCGGCCAGGATCACCGATCCTGCGGTGGGCGCCTCGACGTGCGCGTCGGGCAACCAGGTGTGCAGCGGCACCATCGGCACCTTGATGGCGAAGCTGAGCGCAAAGGCCGCCAGCAGCCAAACCTGCACCTCCAGCGGCAGGCGAGCCTTGACCAGGTCGGCGAAGGCGAAGGAGACGACGCCCGTCGAGGTCTGCAGCGACCAGACCAGGTAGATCACCGCCGCCAGCATCAGGATGCTGCCGAAGGCCGTGTAGAGCACGAACTTGAGGGTGGCGTAGATGCGCCGCGCGCCGCCCCAGATGCCGATCAGCAGGAACATCGGGATCAGCATCGCTTCCCAGAACACGTAGAACAGGAACAGGTCCTGCGCCAGGAAGGCGCCCATCATCGCGAACTGGATCAGCAGGACCATGGCGTAGAACAGCTTCACGTCCTTGCCGATGGCGCTGAAGGCACCGGCAGTCACCAGCGGACCCAGGAAGGCCGTGAGCATGACGAGCAGGATGTTGTAGCCGTCCAGGCCGATCTGGTAGTGCACGCCCCAGCCCTCGATCCAGGGCAGCCGCGTCTCGAACTGCAGGCCTGCCACGCTGCTGTCGAAGCGCGTATACAACCACAGCGTCAGCAGGAACTGCAGGCTCATCACGCCCAGCGTCCAGCGGCGCGTGAAGTCATCGTGATCGGTGGGCGACAACGGCAGCAAACCGGCGCCCAGCAGCGGCAGGAACAGCACGATGTTGAGCACGAAGGCCTCAGACATGGCGCCAGCTCCACAGCAGCGCGCCGACGATGCCGGCCAGCACGAACCAGGCGTACAGGTGCAGGCTTCCGGTCTGCAGGCGGCTGAGCACGCCCGCACTGCGCTGCCCCAGAGCGGCCAGGCCGTTGAGCGTGGCGTCGAGCAGCGCACGGTCGCCCAGGCGCAGGAAGACCACGTCGGACACCCACACCAGCGGGCGGTGCACGATGCGTTCGTACAACTCGTCGATGAAGTACTTGCCCGTCAGCCAGCGGTGCAGCCCGGGCACGCGCCGCTTCACCCCCTCGCCGCGCGCCGTGCCACGGCCGTAGACAAAGGCCGCCGCGGCCAGGCCGGTGAAGGCGATGACGATGGACAGCACCAGCAGCGGCATTTGAAGGTGAACCAGCGACTCCTGCAACGCGGGCAGCGGCAGCTGCGGCTCCAGGAAGTGGGGCAGAGCGAGGAAGCCGCCCACCGCCGACAGCAGCGCCAGCAGCATCAGCACGCCCGTCATCGACAGCGGGGACTCGTGCACGTGCGCCTCGACCTGCGGCTCCATGCGCGAGCTGCCCAGGAAGGTGAGCCACAGCAGGCGGAACATGTAGAAGGCGGTCATCAGCGCCGTCAGCGCGGCCACGCCAAACAGCAGCAGCGACCAGCCGCGCGTGCTGGCGAAGGCGAACCAGAGGATCTCGTCCTTAGAGAAGAAGCCGGCCAGCGGCGGGATGCCCGCGATGGCTGCGGTGGCGATGGCAAAGGTCCAGAATGTGACCGGAATTCTCTTGCGCAGCCCGCCCATCTTTCGGATGTCCTGCTCGCCGCCCAGCGCGTGGATGACGCTGCCCGCGCCCAGGAACAAGCAGGCCTTGAAGAAGGCGTGCGTGACGACGTGGAAGATGGCCACGCCATAAGCCCCCACGCCGAGCGCGACGAACATCAGCCCCAGCTGCGACACGGTGGAGTAGGCCAGCACCTTCTTGATGTCGGTCTGCACGATGGCGATGGTGGCGGCGAAGAAAGCCGTGGCGACGCCGACGACGGCCATCAAGGTCGAGGCCTCGGGCGCGTGTAGGTATACGCCCGACATGCGCGCCACGAGGTAGACGCCGGCGGTGACCATGGTCGCCGCGTGGATCAGCGCCGAGACCGGCGTCGGGCCGGCCATGGCATCGGGCAGCCACACGTGCAGGGGGATCTGCGCCGACTTGCCGGTGGCGCCGATGAACAGCAGCACACCTACCAGGCTGGCCGGCACCACCTTGGCCGCGCCGATGGCGAAGGCCGAATTGATGCTGTCCATGTTCAACGTGCCGAAGGCCTGGTACAGCACGAACATGCCCAGCAGGAAGCCGGCGTCGCCGATGCGGTTGACAACGAAGGCCTTCTTGCCGGCGCGGGCGTTGGCCAGATCGTCGAACCAGAACCCGATCAGCAGGTACGAGGCCAGGCCCACGCCCTCCCAGCCGACGAACAGCACCAGCAGCGAGCGGCCCAGCACCAGCAGCAGCATGAAGAACAGGAAGAGGTTCAGGTAGGCGAAGAAGCGGCCGAAGCTCTTGTCGTGGGCCATGTAGCCCACCGAGTAGATGTGGATCACCGAGCCCACGCCGGTGACGATGAGCGCCATCACTGCGCTCAACCGATCGAAGTAGAAGGCGATCTCGAAGCTGCTGCGGCCGATCAGGGCCCAGCGGTAGGCCACCTCGACCAGCGGCGCGTAGCCGCCGGCCTGCAGGTCGGAGAAGGCCTTGACCACCAGCAGGAACGACAGGATCGGCAGGCCGCAACCGACCACCGTGACGAAGCGTTTGCCGACACGGTTGCCGCCCAACTGCGTAGCCAAGACGCCGTTGAGCACGAAGCCCAGCAGCGGCAGCAGGACGATGAGGGTCAGCATGGCGCGCTCGGCTCTAGCCCTTGAGATCGGCGTACGCGTCGATGTCCAGCGTGCGCTTCTCGCGGACCAGCAGCAGCACGATGGGAATGGCCAGCGCAATCTCGGCGGTGGCCACGACGAAGATCAGGAACACGAGCACTGCGCCCGAGGTGGTGGCGGTCTGCTGCGCGAAGGTGACCAGGCTGAGGACGACGCCGTTGAGCATCAGCTCCATGCACATCAGCATGACCAGCACGTTGCGGCGCACGATCACGCCCAGCAACCCCAGCGAGAACAGCGCCACGGCCAGGCCCAGCAGAAGTTGTGTCCTATCCACGGCGCTTGGCCTCCTCGGCGCGGCGGCCGACCCGGATCACGGCCACGGCCGCCACCACGGCGGCCACCAGCAGCACGGACGTGAGTTCGAAGTGCAGCCAGTACTCGTTCAGGAACGACACCGAGAACTCCGAGATCCCGTACGACACATTGCCCGCGTTGTCGTGATGCGTCGACAGGCTGCGCCAGAGGCTGATGCCGATGGCACCCACCAGCAGCACGAAGCCGGCCAGTCCCGGCAGCAGCAGCGTCGAGTAAGGCCGGCCCTCGGATTCGCGCACCTCGAGCAGCATGATCACGTAGACCATGAACACCATCACCGCGCCGACATAGATCAGCACCTGGAACGCGGCGATGAAGTGCACGCCCAGCAAGCCGTAGATGCCGCCCAGGAAGACCATGGTCGAGATCAGCGCCAGGGCCACGCGCATCGGTTGGCGCAGCACGATCATCAGGCATGCGCCCGCCAGCGCGCCGGCTCCGAACAGCCACAGCAGCAGCGTATCCAGGTGCTGCAGCAGGGTGTTCATGTCTTCCCCTCGCTGTTCGGGCGTGCGCCGGCCGCCGGGTAGGGCTTGGCCGTGTCGCGCTGCGGCTGCCAGTTCAGCATCTCGTCCCGCGTCAGCCACATCTGACTGCGGTCGTCCGAGGGCAGGCCAGGGGTTTCCTTGGCCATGCGGATGGCGTCCTCGGGGCAGGCCTCGACGCACAGGCCGCAGAAGACGCAGCGCGAATAGTCGATCTCGAAGCGCACCGGGAACTTGGGGTGGGCGGTGTCGCTGGGGTCGAAGCCGGCTTCGATCTCGATCACCTTGGCCGGGCACACCGTGGCGCAGAGGTTGCAGGCGATGCACTGCGGCTTGCCGTCGGGGCGTTGCGTGAGCACGTGCTTGCCGCGGTTCAAGGGCGCGTAGTCGAAGCGCGTCTCTTCCGGGTAGTAGGTGGTCAGCGCGCCCTTCTTGCCGGTGATCCACTTCTTCATGTTGCGCAGGAACACGCCACTGGTCAAAGCCAGCCCGCGCAGGATCTCCGGCAGGTAGGCGCGCTCCCAGGCACCGAGCTCGGGCTCGTTCCAGTACTGCTTGCGAACGTGCGGCTTGCGCGGCGCGGGGGTCATCAGAACGCCCCCTTTTGATGCGACCACACCAGCACGGCGGTGACCGTCAGGTTCAAGAGCGCCAGCGGCAACAGGAACTTCCAGGCGAATGCCAGCACCTGGTCGTAGCGGAAGCGCGGCAGCGACCAGCGGATCAGGATCTGGAAGCTGCACACCGCCATCACCTTGACCAGGAACACCAGCAACTGCGTGGCGACCACGGCGCCGTGGCTCATGGCGATGTGGTGGCCGCCGGGCAGCGTGAAGCCGGCGTCGTTCATGAAGGGCAGGTTGTAGCCACCCAGGAACAGCGTGGTGAACAGCGCACCGACGATGGCGATGCCGATGAACTCGGCGAACATGAACAGGCCCATCTTCATCGCGCTGTACTCGGTGTAGTAGCCGGCGATGAGCTCGGACTCGGCCTCGGGCAGGTCGAAGGGGATGCGCTTGTTCTCGGCGATGGCCGCCGTGAGGAATAGCATCGCGGCAAAGGGCTGGTAGACGATGCCCCAGGCCGGCAGCACGCCCAGCACCGTGCCCGACTGCTGCCGCACCATGGCACCCAGGTCGACGGTGCCGTAGATCAGGATCAGCCCGAGCACCGTCAGGCCCATCACCAGCTCGTACGAGATCATCTGCGAGCCTGCGCGCAGGCCGCCGAGCAGCGAGAACTTGTTGGCCGATGACCAACCCGCCAGCATGGCGCCGATGATGGTCATGCCGCTGAACGCAAACACGATGAGCAGCCCGGCGTCGAGCTGCGCGATCTGCATCGGGTAGGTGCGGCCGCCGAACCAGTCGCTCGCTGCCGGGATGAGCCGCCCCGGGTCGAGCATGCCGCCGAAGGGGATCACGCCGAAGACCAGCAGCACGGGCGTGAACACCACCCACGGCGCCACGGCGTAGGCGTACCAGTCGAGGGTGCGCGGCTTGAAGTCTTCCTTCATCAGCATCTTGATGCCGTCGGCAATGCCGTGGAACAGCCCCCAGGCCACCAGCTTGATCTGCGTGAACGGGATGCGCAGGTAGGCGCGGTTGGCACCGATTCGGTCGGACATCACGGCTGCCTGCTTGCGTTCCACCCAGGTCAGCAGGGTGCCGAAGGTCATCAGCATGCCGATGGCATACAGGATGTAGATGCCGTGGACGAGCAGGTCTTGCGTCATGGCGCGGCCCCTGGATCTGCAAACAGCGCGGCGAACAGGGTCTCGGCGTCCTGCACGCCGGCGGGCTTCTTGAAGCCGGCTTCGAAGGCGCTGACCACGCCCTGGAAGTTGGTGTAGTGGCCGCGGCGCTCGGTCATCACGCTGATCGGCAGGAACACGTCGGCGTGGCCGTTTTCGGGTTGCAGCCAGCTGTTCAGGTAGATGATCCGGGCCTGCGGCGGCAGCTGCGCGAAGCTGAAGCCTTCTCCCCACACCAGCACCAGATCGCAGTCGCTGGCGAAGGCCTGGCGCGCATCGGCCGGCAGCGGCGCAGCCAGGGCCACGGCACCGGCGGTGTTCGGGTTCTTGTCGGGCCGGATGAGCAGGTCGTCCTGCAGCAACTCATCCGGCGCCGGTTGGTGGTCGGCCTTGACGAAGCAGTCGAAGCGCGGTGCCAGGGTGGCTCGGAAGGCGGCCAGCTCTTCGTTCGACGCCCAGCTCGACACCAGCGCCACGGGTCGGCGCGCGGCCTGGATCAAGACCCTGGCGCGGTCCAGCGCGTCCTGCACGTCGGTGGCCTGCCCCTTGCACAGGGCCTGCTCGGCGCGGGCACGCTCGAAGACCTGCGCCAGGTCGCGGCCCTTGTTGCAGATCCACGGGCCGTTGACTTGCGGGTTGTCGCGCGGCGTGACGCGGTCGATGCGCGCGTTCTGCTTCGCATCCAGCGCCTTGAGCCGCCACTCGCTCTTGCGGTGCCAGATGTCGATGTTGCAGCCGCGCTCGCAGCCCGGGCACACCGAGGGCGTCGCCTGCAGGTACCACACGCGCGCCCTGTGCAGGAAGGGGCGCGACAGCAGCGCGCCGACGGGGCAGAGGTCGATGACGTTGTCGGAATAGGGGTCGCGCTCGAAGGCGCCGTCTTCCACCGGCCGGATGAGCGAGTGGTCGCCCCGGTTCTGCACGCCCAGCGAGAAGGTCTTCGACACCTCGTGCGTGAAGCGCACGCAGCGTGTGCACAGGATGCAGCGCTCGTTGTCGAGCACGATGCGCTCGGACAGGGCGAAGTGCTTGGTGGCGTGCACCTTGGGCTCGAGCGACACCGAGGGCGAGCCGTTGTATTCGTAGTGGTAGTCCTGCAGCGTGCACTCACCGGCCTTGTCGCAGATGCCGCAGTCCACCGGGTGGTTCAGGGTGATGAACTGCAAGGTCTCCTTGCGCCGCGCGCGCACGCGCGCCGAGTCGGTGAACACGCGCATGCCGCGGGTCACGGGCATGTTGCAGGCGATGTCCAGCCAGCCTTCGCCTTCGGCCTGGCCCTCGCTGGCGACCTCCACCATGCATATGCGACAGTTGCCCGGCACCGAGAGCTTGGGGTGCCAGCAGAAGTAGGGGATGAAGACACCGTTCGCGCGAGCCGCCTGCATCACGGTCTGGTTTTCCTCGGCCTGCACGGCTTGGCCGTTGATGAACAGGTCAATCACGCCGTGACCCCCGCCACCTCAAGGCGACCATCGAGCCTTGAACGTTTGTGCTCGATGAAGTACTCGAACTCGTCGCGGTACTTGGCCAGGATGCCGACGCAGGCGTAGCCCGCGGCGTCGCCCATGCCGCAGATGGTGGTGCCGTCGTTGGCGTGGCTGATGCGGATCAGCTGCTCGATGTCGCCCGGGCGGCCCTCGCCGTCGACGATGCGGTCGATGATGCGGTGCATCCAGCCCATGCCCTCGCGGCAGGGCGTGCACTGGCCGCAGGACTCGTGGTGATAGAAACGCAGCAGCACCTGCAGCAGCCGCACCATGCAGGTGCCTTCGCCGATGACCACCATGCCGCCCGAGCCCACGCCCGAGCCGGCCTGAGTGAGCGAGGCATGGTCGTAGGTGACGGTCTCGATCTCGGCGGCGGTCAACACCTTGGTTGAAATCCCACCGGGCACGATGCACTTGATCGGCGTGCCGTTGAGGCCGCCGCCGCAGTCCTCGTGGATGAACTTCGCCAGCGGGTAGCCGTACTCGACTTCGTACACCCCGGGCCGCTGCACGTGGCCGGAGATTGACACCAGCTGCGTGCCCGGACTCTTGGGCGTGCCGACCTGGCGGAAGGCCTCGCCGCCCATGGCCACGATGGCCGCCACGTTGGCCAGGGTCTCGACGTTGTTGATGACCGTCGGGCGCTGGTACAGGCCACGCACCGTGAGCCGCGGCGGGCGGTTGCGCGGGTAGCCCTTGCGGCCTTCGATGGAGGTGATGAGCGCCGAGGCCTCGCCGCAGACGTAGCTGCCTGCGCCGCGGTAGACGACCAGGTCGCAGGCGAAGTCGGTGCCGAGAATGCGCTCGCCGAAATAGCCGGCGGCATAGGCCTCTTCCACCGCCGCGGCCAGGCGCCGGTAAGGCAGGTCGAACTCGCCGCGGATGTAGACGAAGGCGTGGCGCACCTGCAGCGCGTAGGCCGCGATGAGCATCGATTCCAGCAGCAGGTGCGGCGAGTGCTCCAGGATCCAGCGGTCCTTGAAGGTGCCGGGCTCGCCCTCGTCGGCGTTGGCGCACAGGTAGTGCGGCTGGCCGTCGCCCAGCTTGATCACGCCCCACTTGCGCCCGGCCGGGAAGGCCGCGCCGCCATGGCCCAGGATGCCCGAGGCCGCCACTTCCTTGGTCACTTGTTCGGGCCGCATCTCGTGCAGCACCTTGTCCAGCGTGGCATAGCCGCCGCGCGCGCGGTAGTCCGCCAGCAGGTGGGACGTGGCGGTGACCGGGAAGGTCATGATGAGCTTGCGGCCTGTCATTTCACGAGTCCCTCGATCAGCGCATCCAGCCGCTCGGCGTTCATGTTCTCGTGATATGCCTCGTTGACCATTACCACCGGCGCGGTGCCGCAGGAGCCCAGGCATTCCACGGTGCTCAGCGTGAAGCGGCCGTCGGCGGTGGTCTGGCCGGGCGCGATGCCCAGCCGGCCGCTCAGGTGCTCGATCACGCGCTCGGCGCCGCGCATCGTGCAGCTCAGGTTGCGGCAGGCCTGCAGGTGCCAGCGGCCGATGGGTTCGCGCCTGAACTGCGTGTAGTGCGCCAGCACTTCCTCGATCTGGATGCGCTGCACGCCCAGGTAGGCGCTCAGCTCGGCGATGTCGCTGTCGGCCACGAAGCCCCGGTCGTCCTGGATGCGGTGCAGGCAGGGCAGCACCATCGACGGCGTCGCCTCGGGCGGGAAGCGCCGGCGCATGAGGTCGAATTCGGGGATGAGGTGCTTCATGGGTCACCTGGCGATCGCCTAACGATCACACTCCCCGCCGATCATGTTGATCGAGCCGAAGGTGGGCACGATGTCCGCCAGCTGGCCGCCATTGAGCATGCGGTGCGCCGCGCCCATGTGCACGAAGCTGGGCGCGCGGCAGTGCACCTTGTAGGGCACGCCGCCCCCCGTGCTGACGAGATAGAAGCCGAGTTCGCCGTTCGGCGATTCGTGGGCGACGTAGACCTCGCCCGCCGGCACGACAGGGCCGTCGATGACCAGCTTGAAGTGGTTGATCAGCGACTCGATCTCGCGGTAGACCAGCGGCTTGGCCGGGAAGCTGCAGCGCCGATCGTCGACGTTGATCGGGCCCTGCAGCGCGGGGGACTGGAGCATGTCGGCCAGCTGCCGCATCATGTGCACCGACTCGTCCATCTCGCACATGCGCACGTAGTAGCGGTCGTAGTTGTCCCCCTTGATGCCCACGGGCACCTGGAAGTCGAGCTCGGCGTAGGCCAGGTAGGGCGTGTCCTTGCGCAGGTCGCGCGGCACGCCGGTGCTGCGCAGGATGACGCCGGTGCAGCCGTGGCTCAGCGCGTCGGCCGTGCTGATGACGCCGATGTTGCGCATGCGGTCGATGAAGATGCGGTTGCGGTCGACCAGCACATGCACGCGGTCGACGAAATCCTCGTACTGCACCAGGATCTCTTCCATGCGCGCCAGCCACCCCACCGGCAGGTCGCGCGCCAGCCCGCCGATGCGGCCGTAGGTGTAGGTCACGCGCGCGCCGGTCAGCGCGGCGAGGTGCTCGTACATGTAGTCGCGCACCATCACCAGGTACAGGAAGGCCGTCATCGCCCCCAGTTCCATCAGCCCGGCGGCCACGCAGGTGAGGTGGTCGACCAGGCGTGAATACTCGCTGAGCAGCGTGCGCAGGTGGCGGCAGCGCGGGGTGATCTGCACGCCCATCAGCTGCTCCACGCCGTCGCAGTAGGCGAAGTCGTTGATCAGGGCCGACACGTAGTTAAGCCGGTCGACGTAGGGGATCAGGTTGTGCCAGGTGTGGTCCTCGCACTCCTTCTCGAAGCCGCGGTGCAGGTAGCCGCAGTGCACGTCGCTGCGCAGCACACGCTCGCCGTCGAGCTCGGCAATGATCTGCACCGTGCCGTGCGTGGCCGGGTGCGACGGGCCGATGCTGACGATGACCGAGTCGTCGCGCAATGTGGGCTCGAAGATGGAGCGCACAGGGTTGGCGATGGGCGCCTGGGTGGGGCGGTAAGCGGTGTCCACGGCGTCGGGGTCAGTTGCGGTAGGGCACCAGCGGTTGCTCCTGCTGCTTGGGGTAGTCCTTGCGCAGCGGGTGGCCGACGAAGCCTTCGTAGAGAAGGATCGGGCGCAGGTCCGCGTTGCCGCGGAAGACGATGCCGTACATGTCGTGGCATTCGCGCTCCATGAACGCGGCCGATCCATACAGCGGCAGCAGCGAATCGACCGTGGGGTCGCCTTCTTCCACGCGCGTCTTCAGGCGCACGCGCTGCTTGTGCTGGGTGGAATAGAAGTGGTGCACGACCTCGAAGCGCGGCGCCTGGCCCATCCAGTCGATGGCGGTGACGTCCAGGAAGAGGTCGAAACCGAACTCGTCGCGCAGGCGCTGCGCGGTGGCCAGCAATTCGGCGGGCGCCAGATTGAGAACCAGCACGCCGTGCGACAGCGTCGCCGGCCCGGCGGACGGCACCAGGGCCTGCTGCAGCGTGCTGAAGATCGGGGCGACCATCGTCAGAAGCGGTCGGTGATGATCGGATGCCGCGAGCCGGCGATCTTTTCCTGCAACTGCATGATCCCGTCGATGACCATCTCGGGCCGCGGCGGGCAGCCCGGGATGTAGATGTCCACCGGGATGATCCTGTCGATGCCCGGCAGCGCGGCGTAGTTCTGATAGAAGCCGCCGCTGGTGGCGCACACGCCAAAGGCCATCACCCACTTGGGTTCGCACATCTGCTCGTACACCTTCAGCAGCACCGGCGCCTGCTTGTGCGTGACGGTGCCCACCACCATCAGCAGGTCGGCCTGGCGTGGCGAAAAGCGCGGCAGTGCGGCGCCGAAGCGGTCGGTGTCGTAGGGCGACGCGCTGACGGCCATGAACTCCATGGCGCAGCAGGCGGTGACGAAGGGGTAGGGGAAGATCGAGAACTTGCGGGCCCAGCCGACGAGTTCGTCCTTGCGCGTCGTCAGGTACTCGAAGGCGCCGTCCTTGGAATGACCCGAGTTTGGCAAGACAGGCACGATGGGGACGGTGCGTGCGTACATGGCGGCTACTCGGTGACGGCCTCGATCAGCCGCGCCTTGTAGACGTACAGCAGGATCAGCACCAGCAGGGCCATGAAGACGAAGAAGGTGAACAGCATGAAGCCGGTCAAGGGCTGCGCACCCAGCGCCCACACGAATAGGAACACGGTCTCCAGGTCGAACAGGATGAAGACGATGGCCACCGCGCAGTACTTGACGGGCACGGCCTTGACGTTCAGCGTGCTGACCGGCGTGGCGCCGCACTCGAAGGGTTCGAGCTTGGTCCCGGTGGCGACCGGCTTCGGCCCGAGCACACGGTTCAGCCCGAGCACGAGCGCGACGACGCCCAGGATCGTCATCAGGTAGAGCAAGAACACCGCGTAGGGGTTCACTGGTCTGGTCTCCGCTGCTTTTTCTTGGCTGCCAGCCATTCTGGGGACGACGAATGAACCGGCTTTTGCGGAAGGCTAGCGGCGGTCATCGTGCAACGATCTGTCGCAGATCAAGTTGGAGCGAACCGCCGGCCTGGGGTCTCCCCCAGGGTGCCCCGCACGGTTCGGCGGCGCGGTGTCAATGCTTGATCTGCAACAAGGTCCCGCTCTGCCTGCCGCGCACACTCCGCAGCCGCACCCATGGCCGACCAGACCCATGACCACCTGCAAACGCTGCGCGAGATGCGCAGCCGCGCCATCCTGGGCGGGGGCGCCAAGCGCATCGAGCAGCAGCATGCGCGCGGCAAGTTCACGGCCCGCGAGCGGCTGGCGCTGCTGCTGGACGAAGGGTCGTTCCAGGAGTTCGGCGCGTTGGCGACACACCAGTTCAGCGCCTTCGGTCTGGACAAGCAGCGCTTTCCCGGCGACGGCATCGTCACCGGTTTCGGCAAGATCAGCGGCCGCCGGGTGGCGGTCTTCGCGCAGGACTTCACCGTGCTCGGCGGCTCGTTCTCCGAGGTGCAGGCGCAGAAGATCAGCCGCATCCAGGATCTGGCACTCGAAAGCGGCATCCCGCTGATCGGCCTGAACGACTCGGGTGGCGCGCGCATCCAGGAAGGCGTGCGCAGTCTGGCGGCCTACGGCGAGGTGTTCGTGCGCAACGTCATGGCCTCGGGGGTCATACCGCAGATCTCGGTCATCCTGGGGCCGTGCGCCGGTGGCGCTGTGTATTCGCCGGCGCTGACCGACTTCATCATCATGGCCGGTGACGGCACCATGTTCCTCACCGGCCCGGACGTCATCAAGGCCGTCACCGGTGAAGTCGTCACCGCGCAGACCCTGGGCGGCGCCGACGTGCACATGTCGCGCAGCGGCGTCGCACATCTGGCGGCTGAGACCGAAGTGGCCGGCGTGGCCCTGAGCAAACTGCTGCTGAGCTACCTTCCGCAGAACAACAACGAAGACCCGCCGCAGATCCACCCCGAGGACCCGCCCAACCGCATGGATGACGCCTTGAACACGCTGATTCCGGACGACGAGAACCAGCCCTACGACATCCGCGACGCCATTGCCGCCATCTTCGACCACGACAGCTTCCTCGAGATCCAGCCCGCCTTTGCGGCCAACGCCGTGGTGGGCTTCGTGCGGTTGGACGGCTACTCGGTCGGCGTGGTGGCCAACCAACCGGCGTTCATGTCGGGTGCGCTCAACATCGATGCGAGCGACAAGATCGCGCGCTTCATCCGCATCTGCGACTCCTTCAATATTCCCATCGTCACCTTTGTCGATTGCCCGGGGTTCCTGCCCGGAGCCGACCAGGAGTACGGCGGTGTCATCCGTCACGGCGCCAAGATCATCTACGCCTATTGCGAGGCCACGGTGCCCAAGATCAGCGTCGTCACGCGCAAGGCCATGGGTGGTGCCTACGTGGCGATGAGTTCCAAGCAGATGCGTACCGATCTGGCCTTCGCCTGGCCGACGGCGCAGATCGCGGTGATGGGCGCCGAACCGGCGGTGCGTGTGCTGTATCGCGAGGAGGTGTCCAAGTCCGGCGACCCCGCCGCGCGGGCCAGCGAACTGGTGGCCGCGTACCGCGAGCAGTTTTTCAACCCCTACCGTGCGGCCGATCTGGGTCAGATCGATGAGGTCATCGAACCCCGCGAAACCCGCCCGCGGCTGGCGCGTGCACTTGAGGTGCTGCGCACCAAGGTGCAGCAGAACCCGCCCAAGAAGCACGGCCTGTCGCCGACCTGAAGGGCAGCGCGATGAACAACATGCAGTGGGGACTGGAGGTGACGGTGCTGGGCATGGGCCTGGTCTTTGCGCTGCTGGCCCTGCTGTGGGGCCTGCTGACCTTGGTGCTGCGCATGGACCCCGTGCCGCCCCAGACAGTGCCCGCGACGGGCCAAGATCAAGCCGAACCCGAGCTCGCCGCCACGGCCGCGGCCATGCCGTGCGGGCCAGTCATGGTGCAGGGCATGGACGCAGGTCTGGTGGCCGCCATCCTGGTGGCCACGCTCACACACCGTGCCGTGCGCAGGCGCGAGGCGGCACCGGAGATGCGCAGCTACTGGCCGGGCAGTCTGCTCTACGCCTCGCGCTGGGTGGGCGCAGGCCGCGCGCAGCAGAACCGGAGCTGGCAACGGAGGAATCGCTGATGCGTCGCTACAGGCTGGGCATGGACGGGCGTGAGTTCGTCATCGACGTGCAGGAACTCGGCAGCGACCGCTTCGAAGTGACGGTGGGTGACCAGACCTACCAGGTGGCGTTGTCGGGTGACGAGGACATGCCGGACGCTGTCATCACGCCCGGCATGCAGGCGACGTTGGCAGGCTCTGCCGCGGCGCGGTCACCCATGGCTGCAGTTGCTGCGCCCAATCCGGCGCGCGGCGGCGAAGCGGCTGCACTCCCGCCAGCGCGCTCGGCTTCCAAAGAGTCGGGTGGGGGCGTTGCCAGCCTGAACGCGCCGATGCCGGGTGTCATTCTCGAGTTGCATGTTCAGGCAGGCGACGTGGTGACACGTGGCCAGCAGGTCGCCGTGCTCGACGCCATGAAGATGCACAACTTCATCGGCGCGCCGCGCGCCGGCACCATTGCCGAGGTCTGCGTCGCTGCCGGGCAGGCGGTGGGGCACGGCGACGCCATTCTTCGCTTTGCGCCGGACTGACATGGCGCCCCCACGCTCACTTCGTTGCGCGCCTTGCAGGCCGCGCCGGGCCAGTGGCCGGGCCGCTCGCCAGGCTCCGACAGTCCACCGGACTGTCGGGGTCCGGACTCGCCCCCCCGAGGGGGCATCAATCGGCTTGGGACGGCCCTGCGCCGGTTGAACCATGCTCGGCCCCGACACCTTGGGCCTGCTGATGCAAGGCCTCACGCATGTCACGCCGCAGTCGGTGGTGATGATCCTCGTGTCCTTCGTACTGCTGTACCTCGGCATCGTGAAGGACTACGAGCCGCTGCTGCTGCTGCCGATAGGCGCCGGTTGCATGCTGGCCAACCTGCCGCTGTCGCCGCTGATTGCCGACGACGGTATGCTGCGCGTGCTCTACAGCATGGGCATCGCCAACGAAGTGTTTCCGTTGTTGATCTTCATCGGCATCGGTGCGCTCACCGACTTCGGCCCGCTGCTGGAGAACCCGCGCCTGGTGCTGCTGGGCGCGGCGGGGCAGTTCGGCATCTTCCTGACGCTGATCGCCGCGCTGCTGCTCGGCTTCTCGCGGCCTGAAGCCGCTTCCATCGGCATCATCGGCGCCATCGACGGGCCCACCTCCATCTACGTCAGCGGCCTGCTCGCGCCGCACCTGCTGGGCCCGATCACCGTGGCGGCCTACAGCTACATGAGCCTGGTGCCCATCATCCTGCCGCCGATCATGAAGCTGCTCACCACGAAGCAGGAGCGGCTGATCCGCATGCCCTACAGCCAACGTGCCATCAGCCGGCGCACCCGCATCCTGTTCCCCATCGTCGTCACTGTGCTGGTGGGCACGCTGGTGCCCTTTGCCACGCCGTTGATCGGCATGCTGATGCTGGGCAATCTGATGAAGGAGTCGGGTGTGGTGGAGCGCTTGACTAAGGCCTCAGCCAACGAGATTGCAAACACGGTAACGCTATTCCTGGGCCTGGCCATCGGCTCCACCATGGTGGGCACGGAGTTCCTCAAGCCCAGCACCCTGGCAATCCTGGTCCTCGGCATCGTGGCCTTCGCGGTCGACGGCATTGCCGGCGTGCTGTTCGCCAAGCTGCTGAACAAGTTCAGCGGCGGCAGGGTCAACCCGCTCATCGGCGCGGCGGGCATCAGCGCCTTCCCGATGGCTGCGCGCGTGGTGCAACGCGTGGCCCAGGAAGAAGACTTCGAGAACTTCCTTCTCATGCATGCGATGGGCGCCAACGCCGCGGGGCAGATTGCCAGCGTGGTGGCCGGTGGCGTGCTGCTGGCGCTGATGGGGGCGGGGGGGCACTGAAGCGCGGCTCGCCGCTGCGGCGGCCCGCGCCTGTCCATGAGGCGTTCCTGCAGCTGACTGCGCGCAGCCCTTGGGCAGCAATATCGCCGCAGACTTGAACTGGCGCAAACCTTTTGCACCTGTCGCAGCCTAGAGTGGGTCGTTCCCTTTGCCGCAGAGGGCCGCTTGGCCAGGAGAACTGACATGTTCAAGCGTATTCTTGTCCCGGTAGACGACAGCGATCTCTCGGGGAAGGCCATCGAGATGAGCGTGGCCTTGGCCCAGCAGCTCGGCGCGGCCATCACCGGCTTCATTGCCGAGCCCTTGCCGCCTCTGGTGTCCGGCTCACGCCCGCTCGCGCTGCTGCGGCATGACGTGGCTGAGCACGATGCCATGACCCGCCCGCATGCTCAGGCCGTCCTGCAGCGGTTCGAAGCCTGTGCGCGCGCGGCCGGCGTTCCCTTCGAGGGCTACCACGACCAGGTGCCCAAGGTATCGCGAGCCATCATCGCCGCGGCGGAATCGCGCGGGTGCGATCTCATCGTCATGGCCACCCACGGCCGCGGCGCCTTCGGTGAGTTCCTGTTTGGCTCGGAAACCAAGGCCGTGCTGGCCGGCTGCAAGCTGCCGCTGCTGGTGCTGCATTGACATCGCTGGGGCGGCGCCGGCCCCGCAGGCATCAAAACCGGCCGATCGCCGCGTGCGCACACAAGCCGCGTGTTTGGCCCGGCCTATCAAAGTGCACTGAAATCGGCCTTCAGCAAGGCGGTCAACGCCTCGTTTGTCGATCCGGACTTCATTGCCAGCGTGCGCAAGAAGCTTGACCTCGACCAACGCAAAGCCGGCGAGATCTTCGGCGGCGCCGTCAATGTGTTCTCCAGATACGAGAACGGCAAGACCAAGCCGCCGGTGGCGCTGGTCAAGCTGCTGAAGGTGCTGGATTACAGGCGGTCAGGATCTTTCCGTGGTGCCGGAGCGGTATCTAAGTCGTTGATGCTGAACTTAATCTGGTCGTGCGCCTATCCGGCTACGAACCAAGGGTCGTGGGTTCGATTCCTGCCGGCCGCACCAGAATCCAAGCCATCTAGAACATCGCGTTAGCTCCCAAGAGGGCTAGCCCGTCTTTCTCTGTGCACGACTTCTTGCTCCTGGGACATGGCTGATGACGCGCCGGCACCCACGGCGCCCTTCAGCGCGACGTCGACCATGGGGAAGTTGTTCCTGCACGAGGGTGGCGAGCGCGCGGCCTTGCATGCTGTCAAGATGCGGTGGTGGTACTTCACCCAGGCGGCGGTGCAGGACGGCTGCCGGCGTGCGGTCAAGGCCATCGAAGAATTCGTGCTCGAAAATGCCCGAGGCAGCGCCACACCATGACACACCCCACCGAACTGCCCGCGCGGGGCAGCCGCGCCGAACGCGAGTCCTTCCAGGACCTGCAGACGCGCTTGCCCGGGCTGTTCAGGAACGTGTTCAGCCACCGCGCCACGCCCCGCACCGTGGTGGTCTGCCCGGGCCTGAGCCTGGACCCCCAGGTGCTGGCCAAGGTGGCCGGCGTGCGCCATTACGAAGAACGCATGCTGAGCATGCTGATGCTGCTGCGCCTGCCCGCCACGCGCGTCGTGTTCCTGAGCAGCGAGCCGATCTCGACAACCGTCATCGACTATTACCTCAGCCTGCTTCACGGCGTGCCCAGTGGGCATGCCCGCGCCCGCCTGACTTTGCTGTCCACCCACGACGCCACGCCCATCTCACTGACACGGAAGCTGCTCGACCGCCCCCGCCTGCTGGCCCGCGTGCGACAGGCGATAGGTGAACCCGCGAACGCGCACTTGTCGGTGTTCAACACCAGTGCCGACGAGGTCTCGCTGGCAGTGGCGCTGGGCATCCCGCTCTATGCCTGCGACCCCGCGCTGGCGCACTGGGGCAGCAAGTCGGGCAGCCGCAAGGCGTTTCGCGCGGCTGACGTGCCGATGGCCGACGGTGCCGAAGACCTGCGCGACCTGGCCGAGGCGGCCGAAGCGCTGGCGGCATTGCTGGCGCGCAAGCCCATGCTGCAACGCGCCGTGGTCAAGCTCAACGATGGCTTCTCGGGGGACGGCAACGCCCTCGTCGACTTGTCAGGGCTTGCCGCGGCGCCCACCGCCGCCGCCCTGCACGACGCGCTGCCGGCGCGCCTGCGGCCCGAAGCCGACGGACTTGACTTCGATGCCTACGCGGCACTGTTCGCTCGCCACGGCGGCATCGTCGAGGCCTGGGTCGAAGGTGGCGTGGGGCCCGATGCCAAGCGGTCGCCGTCGGTGCAGTTGCGCATCAACCCGCTGGGCGAAGTCGAACTGATCTCGACCCACGAACAGGTGCTGGGCGGGCGCACGGGCCAGGTCTTCCTGGGCAGCCGATTCCCGGCCGACCCGGTGTACGCAGGCACGCTGCAGGAGATGGCCTTGCGGGTGGGCGGCGTGCTGCGCGATCAAGGGGTGATCGGCCGCTTCTCGATCGATTTCGTGAGCGCGTGGTCCGGCTCCGGCTGGCAGCACACGGCCATCGAGATCAACCTGCGCAAGGGCGGCACGACCCTGCCTTACCAGATGCTGCAGTTTCTGACCGACGGCAGCTACCACGCCAGCGACGCCACCTTCCGCACGCCGCTGGGTCAGCCGCGCTGCTACTACGCCACCGACAACCTGGTGAATCCGAACTACCGCCGGCTGGTGCCGCAGGACCTCATCGACCTGCTCGTCGAGCACCGCATGCACTTCGATGAAACCCGCCAGCAGGGGCTGGTGTTCAACCTGATCGGCGCGCTTTCTGAATACGGCAAGCTGGGTCTGGTCTGCATTGCCGAAACGCCACAAGCTGCGGACGACCAGTTCATCCAGGCGCGTGACTTGCTCGATCGCGAGACACGCTGAGCGATGCCGTCTCGTCACACGGCGCCGCGCCGGTCAGAGGCTCTTGGCTCGAGTGAGTCCTGGCTTGCCACGGCCCAGACCACCATCGGCGCGCGCCGACAGG
Organism: Rubrivivax sp.; assembly: GCA_022842595.1. Taxonomy (GTDB): domain Bacteria; phylum Pseudomonadota; class Gammaproteobacteria; order Burkholderiales; family Burkholderiaceae_C; genus Rubrivivax. The sequence continues at coordinate 32,446 of JALHPF010000011.1, read as the reverse complement.
TAGGCGTACGGGTCAAGCACGTGCGGCGGCACGTCGTCGTCCTTCTCCCAGCCGGGCATCAGCGGCAGGCCGCGTGCCGTGCGCTCGCGTCGCATCGCCTCATCCAGCCGCGCCTGCCGGTCGGCGTCGATGTCGGAGGCGCCGTTGTCGGGCATCAGGGACTCGATGCGGAAGCTCGTCAGCACCTTGCCGGCAAGGCCGCGCGGGGTGTTGTTCTTGATGCGCTCCACCAGGTTCGGCGCCTTGGCGGTGCCCACGGCACCCACGCCGTGGCAGGCCAGGCAATTGCCCTGGAACATGCGCCAGCCTGCGTAGGTGCCGCGGTCGACGCTGCCGTCGATGACAACGAAATCACCCGGCATCGGCAGGCTGGGCTGCGGCCCTTGCGCCGCAGCGCCCGCCGCCGCCATGACGAGGAACGCGGCGACCAGGGCGGGCGAAGACAGGGGCAATGATTCGAGACGCACGGGGCACAGGAGCGGAGACCAAGACGGCTTGATCATGGACAGTCCCTGCACGGCCCCCTGCTTGCTTCGTGTCAAGGCTGAACAGTGTGCAAGCGCCGGCACACGCGGTCGGCGACGGGCGTCCGGCCAAGCCCACGTGCCGTCGATTGATCGAGCAGTTGAGGCAGGTCAAGCCCTGCGGCTGCGGGCGGTAGACATACTACAAGCCCGACCCGGGGCTGTGCAGCGAGGGTCAGTGCCGTGAGGTGTGCGGGGCCAGGACCATGAATATGTCAAACGCTGCCGAAGACCGTGTCGACGACCCCGCCGAGGGGGCCATTGCCGCCGTGCTGCGGGCCGAGCGGGAAGCGCGGCAGGCCGTTCAACGTGTGCAGGTCGAAGCGGTTGAGATCGCCGAGAGTGCGCGTGCGTCGGCGCGCTCGGTCGCCGACCGAACCGAACGCCGCGTCCGTGCCGTGGTGGGCGCCTTCGAACGCGAACTTGCGTGCCGGCTGGCCGAGATCGACGCCGAGGCGGCACGCGTGGCGACGCCGCACGAGCTGACCGCCGTCGAACTGCACGCGCTGGACGATGCCGTCAGCGCACTCGCCCGTGAACTCGCCGGGGCACGACCGTGATCGAGTGCGGCAGCCTTGAATTCGCGCAGGCACGCGTGCAGTCGCGCCACGGCCAGCGTGCGGGCGACGTGGCCTGGCAGCGCCTGGAGACGGCGCGCGAGTTCGGCTTGTTGCTGGACGCCGCGCGTGCCTCGCCCTTGCGCCCGTGGGTCGCGGGCATCACGGCGCAAGCCAGCTCGAACGAGATCGAAGCCGTGTTGCGGGTGCACTGGCGGGCACTGGTCGCCGAGGTTGCGGGCTGGATGCCGCCGCCGTGGCGGCCTGCGCTGGACTGGTGCGCGGTGCAGCCCCAGCTGGCGGCCCTGCAGCACCTGGCGCGGGGCGGCGAGCCTGTGGCGTGGATGCACGACGACCCGGACCTGCGCGCGCTGTGTGCCGTGCCCTTGGGCGACAGGCGCAAGACCTTGGCCGCCGGCAGGCTGGGCGCGTTGGCGGGTGCCTGGTCATCGCCGGCTGCCATCGCCCAGGCCTGGCAGGCCGAGTGGGAACGGCGCCTGCCGCAGCCTCTGGGCAAGTCCGACGAGAGCTTGCGTCAGCTGGTGGCTGCGCTGGAGAGTCACAGCGCCGCGTTCGCCGCCGCGCCACCTGGGCCCGGTGGGCTGCTGCGCCAGTCGCTGCAGGCCCGACTCTCACGGCTGCTGCACCGCGCCACGCTCGAACCGGCGACGGCGTTCATCCACGTCGCGCTGTGTGCGCTGGACCTTGAACGCCTGCGTGGCGAGTTGCTCCGCCGCGCGCTGTTCCCGAACGCACGGGTGGCCTGATGCTGCGACCGCGCCCGACCCGCTGGTTCGAGATACTCGCCGCGCGCGACGATGCGACGCTGGTGCTCGAGGCGCTGGCCCGCACCGGCGCGGTCGAGCTTGAGGCGCGCGCTGGTGCCGCGCTGCCGGCGGACCTCGCCCCGCTGACCTCGCTGCTGGAGCAGTTCCTGGAGCTGTCTGCGCGCTACCGCGCCTACTGGCCGCCAGCGCAGGTCTGCCGGCCCTCGGCCTTCCCCGAGGCACCGGTGCAGACGCTGCAGCGCAGCCTGGCCACGGTCCGTGCCTGGGCGCAGGATGCCGAGCCGCTGGTCCGCGCGCTGCAGCGTGCGGATGCCGAGCGGGGGGAACTGCAGATCTGGCAAGGTGTGCTCGACGCCTTGCAGCCGGGCGGGCTCGACCCAAGCCACCTGGCCGGGGCCGGGCCTATCGTGCCGGTGCGGCTCTTCGTGCTGCCTGCCGGCATGGCGCCGGAAGACCTGTTGCCGCCCGGCACACCCGGGCTGGAGATGCTCACGAGCACGCTGCACATCGCCAACGTGCCGCACCTGCTCGTCGCGGGCACGGCCGAGTCGCTGCTGGCGATGGCGCAGCGGGTCAGCACCGTCAAGGGCAGCACGCACGCCATCCCGCCCTGGCTGCAAGCGGACATGCAGGCCAACCGCTTGTACGCCGTGCAGCGCCTGGCCGGCATCGAGCGCGAGCGCGCCGAGGCCGCCGCGGCGCTGGACGCCCTGGGCGCCCACCACGAACTGCCCCGCGCACTGGGCGACGCGCACCGCGTGCAGTGGGTCTTGCAGAACGTGAATGCGCTCGAGGCGGGCGAGCTTTTCTGCTGGATCACCGGCTGGTCCAGCGACGAGCACGGCGACACGCTGTCGCACGCGCTGCAGGGCTGCTCGGCGCGCGCGCTGCTGCACTTTGCGGCACCGCCCGCCGACGCACGGGCGCCGCTGCTGCTGAGCAACCCACCCTGGTCGCGACCGTTCGAGATCTTCAGCCGCGCCCTGGGCATGCCCTCGTCGGACGAGGCCGACCCGACGCCCCTGCTCGCCATCGTCGTGCCACTGATGTTCGGCTACATGTTTGGCGACGTCGGCCAGGGCCTGGTCATCGCGGCGGCCGGCTGGTGGTTCCGTGACCGCTTTCCGGTGGCCCGGCTGCTGATGGTGGGCGGGCTCTCGGCAGCGGCTTTCGGGTTGATCTTCGGCAGCGTGTTCGGCCTGCACGGGCTGCTGCCGGCCCTGTGGCTGCACCCGCTTGACGCGCCGCTGTCGGTGTTGATCGCACCGCTGTTTGGCGGGGCGCTGCTCCTGACCCTGGGTCTGGGTCTGGATGCGCTCGCCGCGTGGTGGCGTGGCGAACTGCGCCGCTGGCTGCTCACCGACGCGGCGCTGATCGCCGTCTACCTGGGCCTGCTCGCGGCCTTCGTCGAGCCGGTGGGCCTGGGGGTGGCCGCCGCGGCCGCGCTGTACTACTGCCTGGGGCACGCCGTGCATGCCCGGCGATTCACGGCCGCGTTCGGGGCGGTCGGTGAACTGGTCGAGTCGACCTTCCAGATCCTGATCAACACGCTGTCCTTCGCGCGCGTGGGCGCCTTCGCGCTGGCGCACGCTGGGCTGTCGTCGGCCATCGTCGCGCTGATGGACTCGGCCGACAGCGGGGTGGCCAAGGCCTTGGTGCTGGTGCTGGGCAACGTGATCGTGATCGTGCTGGAGACGATGGTGGTGTCCATCCAGACGACGCGGCTGGTGCTGTTCGAGTTCTTCACCCGCTTCATGCAGGGCCGGGGCCGGGCGTTCCGGCCGCTGCCTGCACCGCCATTCACTTACCAGGAGAACTAGATGAAGACACCCTTGGGCACCCCCGTCGCGTTGGTCGCACTCAGCCTGCTGCTGGTATTGGGGCTGGCCGCGACCGCACTGCTGCTGTGGACGCCCGACGTGCTCGCCGCCGCCGCCAGCGGCGACACGGCCGCGGCCGCGGCCGCAGCCGCGGCCAAGGGCGCAGGCATCGACAGCAGCTGGGTCTTCATCGGCGCCGCGGTCGCCACGGGCCTGTCGTCGCTGGGGGCGGGTTTTGCAGTCGCCCGGGTGGGCACGGCCGCGGTCGGCGCGCTGGCCGAAAAGCCCGAGCTGTTCGGTCGCCTGCTGATCTTCATCGGCCTGGCCGAGGGGATCGCGATCTACGGGCTGATCGTCTCGATCCTGATGCTCAACCGGCTGGCCTGATGACCGCACCCGTGTACCTGGGCGACGAAGTCAGCGCGGCGGGCTACCGGCTGGCCGGCGCGCAGGTGCGCACGCCGGGCGCGGGCGAGGAGGCGGCAGCGCTGGCCTGGGCGCTGTCGCAGGCGCCGCTGGTGCTGCTGTCCTCGGTAGTGGCCGCCGGCATCGGTGGGTCCGCATTGCGCCGCGCGTTGTCGGCGCTGCAGCCGCTGGTGCTGATCGTGCCCGACCTGCAGGGCCAGGTGCCTTTGCCCGACCTGGCAGCGCGGCTGCGCACGCAACTGGGGCTCGACGCATGAATGCGGCGTCGGCAAGGACACCATGAACGTCGACGAGCAGACACGCGCCCTGTTCGCACTGGTCGAGGCCGACCGGGCAAAGCGCTGCGCGGCTCTCCTGGGCGACGCGAACAGCCGCGCCGCCGCACTGCGCGCCCAGGCCCTTGCCGAGGCGCGTGCCCGCATGCGCCAGGCATTCGCAGAGCAACGTGCATTGCGCCGTGAACGCCTTGCCGCCGCGCAGGCGCGGCTGGCCACGCAGCGCCGCCTGCACGAGCAGCAGCGCACCGCCGCGCTGCTGCGGCTGGCCTGGGCCCGCCTGCCGGGCGAACTGCTCGGCCTTTGGAACGCGCCGGCAACGCGTGCGGACTGGGTCGCCCACGTGCTGGCGGCGGCCCGTGCGCGCATGCCGCGCGGCCCTTGGCGCATCGTGCACGCGCCCGACTGGCCCGAGGCCGAGCAACAGGCCCTGGCCCGTGCCGTCTGCGCCGCTGCGGGTGCCGCACCGCGCCTGGAGCCCGACGACGCGATCACCGCCGGGTTCAAGGTGCTGGCGGACGGCAACGTCATCGACGGCACCTTGGGCGGACTGCTCGCGGACCGCGCTGACTTCGAGGCGCGGTTGCTGCGCCGGCTGGAGTCTTCGCCATGAGCCTGGCCGTCGTGCGCAGCATCGCGGGCCCGGTGCTTCATGCCGTGAAGCAGGGGCCGTTCTCGCTGCGCGAATCGGTGCGTGTCGGGCCGCAGGCGCTTCTGGGTGAAGTGGTGCGCATCCACGGCGACGAGATCGTCGTCCAGGTCTACGAGGACACGACCGGCCTGCGCCCGGGCATCGAGGTGCAGGGCGACGGGCAGCCGCTGGCGATCCGCCTCGGCCCGGGCCTGCTGGGGCGCATCTTCGACGGCCTGCTGCGGCCGCTGTCGGGCACCACGTCCGACTTCGTGCAACCGGGCATGCGCACGGCGGCGCCGGGTCGCCTGCACTTCGAACCGGGCGTTGCGGTGGGTGCCCTGCTGGCGCCGGGCGCGGTGATCGGCATGGCCGGCGACACAGGCGGCAGCGCCGGCCGTGCGCAGCGCTGCCTGGCCCCGCCCGACGTGGGCGGCACGGTGGAATCGGTGGTGGCCGCGGGTGGGTACGCAGAAGACGAGACCGTATGCGTGCTGCGCCTGGGCGACGGCCGCCGGCGCGAACTGGCGATGGGCCATGTCTGGCCGGTGCGCACTCCGCGGCCCGTGAGTCGCCGCGTACCCTCGACCGCGCCGCTGGTGACGGGCCAGCGCATCCTGGACTGCCTGTTCCCGGTGGCGCAAGGCGGCAAGGCGGCCATTCCGGGCGGCTTCGGCACCGGCAAGACGGTGCTGCTGGAAGCGCTGGCCAAGGGCTGCAATGCCGACGTCATCGTCTACCTGGGCTGCGGCGAACGCGGCAACGAGATGGCCGGTGTGCTCGATGAGTTCCCCACGCTCACCGACCCGCGCACCGGGCGGGCGCTGATGGAGCGCACGGTGATCATCGCCAACACCTCGAACATGCCGGTGGCGGCGCGCGAGGCGAGCATCTACTGCGCCATCACCGTGGCCGAGTACTTCCGCGACCAGGGCCTGCACGTGGCGCTGATGGCCGATTCCACCAGCCGCTGGGCCGAGGCGCTGCGCGAGGTGTCGGGCCGCTTCGGTGAACTGCCCGGCGAGGGCGGCTACCCGGCCTACCTGAGCAGCCGCCTGGCCGACTTCTACGAACGCGCCGCGCTCGTCGAGACGCTGGCCTGCGGCACCGGCTCGGTCACGGTGATGGGTGCCATCAGCCCGCCGTCGGGGGACTTCTCGGAGCCGGTGACGAGCCACACCAAGCGCTACGTGAAGGCCTTCTGGGCGCTCGATGTGAAGCGAGCGCAGGCGCGCTTCTACCCCGCCATCCACCCCCTGCAGAGCTATGCCGAAGACGCGCGCGAGTTCGCGCCTTGGTGGGCGGCGCAGGGCAACGGCCAGTGGCTGGCGCTGCGCCGACGCTTCCTGACGCTGCTGGACGAGCAGGCGCAGCTCGAGCGCATGGCGCGCATCATTGGCAAGGACGCGCTGCCGGCACGCCAGCAACTCACGCTGTTGTGCGCCGAGCTGGTGAACGAGGCCTTTCTGCGCCAGTCGGCGTTCTCGCCGGTCGACCGCGTCTGCAGCCCGGCCCGCCAGGCCGCAATGATGCGTTTGCTGGGCCGCTTCATCGACCTGGCGGAAGCCGCGCTGGCCGCCGGCGCCGAGCCCGAGCGCATCGCCGGCATCGGCTGCATGCGCGCCGTGCAGCGCATGGGTGAAGACATCGCCGACCACGAGCTGCCGCGCTTTGCCGAACTCGAGGCGCGCATGGAGCGCGAGTTCGCGCAGATCGCGAAGCCGCCCGACACCCTGGACACCCACGATGCTGCTCACGGTTGAAGGCGCCGCCACGCGGCTCGAAGGCCCGCTGCTGTTCCTGCGCCGCACGCTCGACGTCGGCCTGTACGACGCGGTCGAGGTGCGCGGCAGCGACGGTGCCACGCGTCTCGGCCGCATCGCCGCGATCGACGAACAGTTCATGACCATCGAGGTGCTCGAGTCCACCGACGGGCTGTCGCTGGAAGGCACGGTCGTGCGTTTCCGTGGCGAGCCGCTGACCTTTGGCCTGGGGCCCGGCATCCTCGGCCGCGTCTTCAATGGTGTGGGCCAGGTCATCGACGGCGGGCCGCCGGTGGCCGCGCACCGCACGGTGCCGATCGAAGGCCTGCCGATGAACCCGGTGGCGCGTGCGCTGCCGCGCGACTTCATAGAAACCGGCATCAGCACGCTGGACCTGATGAACAGCCTGGTGCGTGGCCAGAAGCTGCCGCTGTTTTCAGGTGGCGGGCTGCCGCACGACCGGCTGGCGGTGGAGATCGCCAGCCACGCACGGCTGCGCAACATGCCGCGCCAGGATGGGCACACGACCGCTGCCGACGACTTCGTCATCGTCTTTGCCGGCATCGGCGTGCCCTACGACAGCGCCGAATACTTCCGCCGCAGCCTGGAACAGGGCGGTGCCCTGGAGCGCACGGCGCTGTTCCTCAACCTGGCCAGCGACTCCAGCACCCAGCGCCTGCTGACCCCGCGCTTTGCGCTCAGCGCGGCCGAGTACCTGGCCTTCACCTGCGGCAAGCATGTGCTCGTCATCCTGACCGACATGACGAACTACTGCGAGGCCTTGCGCGAGGTGTCGTCGAGCAAGGGCGAGATCCCCAGCCGCAAGGGCTTCCCGGGCTACATGTATTCCGACCTGGCCACCTTGTTCGAGCGCGCCGGCTGCCTGCGCACGGGGGCAGGAACGCTGACCCAGTTGTCGATCCTGACGATGCCGGCCGACGACATCGGGCACCCGATCCCCGATCTCACGGGCTACATCACCGAAGGCCAGATCGTGCTCTCGCGCGACCTCGACCGGCGCGGCATCTACCCGCCGGTGAACGTGCTGCCCAGCCTGTCGCGCCTGATGAAGGACGGCACCGGCGGCAAGTACACCCACCCCGACCACCCCGCGCTGGCCAGCCAGCTCTACGCTGCCTATGCACGCGCCGCGCAGGCGCGGGTGCTGGCCAGCGTGGTGGGTGAAGAAGGCCTGGCCGAGACCGACCGCAAGTACCTGCGCTTCGGCACCGCGTTCGAGCAGACGCTGGCCAGCCAGACCGAGGCGCGCACGCTCGAGCAGAGCATGGCACTGGGTTGGACGTTGCTGGCCGGCTTGCCGAAGACCGAGTTGACGCGCCTGTCCGACACGCAGATCGCGGCGCACATCGAGGTGCCCGGGTGAGCGACACAAGCCCCACGCGCAGCGCCGTCATCGAGATGAAGGACGAGCGCCGGGCGATGCACGAGGGCTACGTCTTCCTCGACGAGAAGTGCCTGCTGCTGGCGGGCGAAATCCTGCGCGAGCTGAAGCGCCATGGCCAGCTCCAGCGCGAGTTCATCGCCCTGCACGGCATGGCCACGGCGGCCTTGCAGTCGGCGGTGGCGCGCCATGGGCTGCAAGGCCTGCAGGTCTACCCATCGGCGGAGCTGGCGCAGGCGCAGGTGCGCATCGCCGCGCGCTCGCTGATGGGCGTGCGCCTGCAGGACGCCGAGTGGGTGGCCGGCGACACCACGGCCGCCGAGCCCGTGCAGCCTTCGCCCGAGGCCAAGGCCTGCACGCAGGTCTACGGGTCGCTGCTGGCCAGCGCCACGGCACTGGCGGCCGTGGCCGGCAACCTCGAGCGCCTGTCGCTGGAGTACCGGCGCTCGGTGCGCCGTGCACGCGCTTTGCAGGACGTGATGCTGCCCGAGCTGGACGGCACCATTTACGACATCGAGAACCGGCTTGAAGAACTGGAACAGGAAGACGCCGTCTGCATGCGGCAGGGGGCGGGTCTTTGAGTGCCCCCGACGCTGCGCGTGCTCAAGCCGGCGCGTGAGGATCGAGCGCGCCTTGCGGGCGCGGCGGCGCTGTCATCGGCGCCAGTCGCGGCTCGGCGCCCAGCCAGTACAGGCCGTTGGCCATGATGCAGAAGCCGGTCCAGGCAAACCACACCATCGCGCCGCCGACGAAGGCGGTGAAGGCCAGCCACCAGGGGCTGTGCAGCTGCGACAGCAGCGACGCCAGCGTCAGGTTGATGCCCACGGCCACGTAGATGCGGCGCTCGAGGTACCAACTATCGGTCTGCATGAAGTAGAGGTCGCCGGGCCTCCAGCCCGGCCGCGCCAGCCGGGGTGAAAAGCCCAGCCGCGCCAGCACGTTGCCCACCGGGCAGAAGCCGGTCAGGCCGACGCCGATGGACACCGCCGCAGTGGCCACCACCAGCGCGACCCATGCCGGGTCGACCCATGCCGCCAGCGCGGTGGCCAACAACAACACCACGCCAGCAACGAGCCAGACAGTGCGTTCGATGTACCAGGCGTCGGTAGGTACGACATAGAAGCCCCTGCGTGTGGACATGATCATTCCTTCCATCTGAACCGTGGGGCGGGCTCGCGCCCACCCAAGTCAAGGCGGGAGGCGCATCCAAGCCCGGACCAGCCACCGGACGAGTCGTCACCGGTCTTTGCCACTCCCTACCCGCAGTCTGCGCTGACTGCGCGCCCGCGCACTGATGCAGATCAATCGGGACTTCATTGCCGGCGTGCGCAAGAAGCTTGACCTCGACCAACGCGAAGCCGGCGAGATCTTCGGCGGCGCCGTCAATGCGTTCTCCAGGTACTGGTGCAGTGCGCCGCTCTCTTCTGTACTTAGCCGATGACCTGTCCCGCGACGTTGATGTCCTTGGCTTCACTGAAGGTGCGGCCCAGGGAGCCCAGTGCGAGCAAGCTGACGCTGTCGTTGCCGGCGACCGTCCAGCGAACGGCCTGCGTGATGTTGGTGCCAGTGCTTGTCTGGCCGGCGACGGCAGAGCCGACGATCACACCGGATGCGTTGATGGCATAGGCCTGGCTGAAACTGTCAGGTAGCAAAGAACCCAGGCCCAGCGGCACCTGCCCAGGACGCCACAGCGTCGCCTGCGAAGTGCTGCCGCTGGTGTCACGTCGGCTCAGACCCACTGCGCTGCCGGCGTCGTTCAGGCCCCAGGCCCGGGCAGGGGTGGTGCTCAGGCCGTCGACGGAACCCAGGTCGCTCGCCTGGCCCTGCGTCTACAAGGTGGCGCGTGAGGCCACGCTGTTCGACGAGATGCCGACCACCAAGCCGTTGTTGTTGATGTCATGGGCCACGCCGCGGTCGTTGTCGCCGGCCAGCCGCGTCAGGCCGCTCAGCGTACCGCTGGCGTAGATGAAGGCGCGCGATGTGTTGTTGTCGGATTCGCCAACGACCGTTCCGGCATCGTTGATGGCGTAGCCGCGGCTGAAATTGTTGCTGCCCGGCAGCACACCCAAGTTCAGCATCGGGCCCGGTGCATTCCACAGGAAGGTGTTCAGGCGTGGCGCGGCCTCGCCGAGGGGGTCTGCGCGTTGCCGGTGATCTGGCCCAGGTTGTTGATGTCCAGGGCGAAGCTGGAGCTGCCCCCTAGGGTGCCGAGATTGATCAGCTGGTACTGCTGTGCCGATGCGGCGGGCGTGAACGCACCCAAGGCTGCGCTGAGGGTGAGGCTGGCGATCAGAGTCGTCATGTGCAGGTCTCGATGGTGGTTAGTGGAAGGGCCGAGTCGAAAAATCGATGCCGACGCCGGTGAAGACGGTGGAGTGTTCAGCGCACAAACGCCCGTCGACGAAGGTCGGCAAGAGTCGAAAGCCGCACTCAACCGTGCTGCAGTGGTGCCACTGCTCGTAGGTCTGGGGAACGACGGGTGGGCGGGTTGGTTCCGCCGGGTTCACCGTGGAGGAGCACGAGGTGATCCTTTACGGCCGATGTGCCGGGTGCACCCCTCCGCGCGAAGGACGTCAGCCGGGCGCTTGAGCGGCGCAAGGTCGTCGCCTTGGCGCCGACGCAAACCTGTCCTCAGGTGGGGCTGATCGCCGTGTTCCCGTCCGCCCCAGTGAGGCAGCGGGGCGGGAGTGGCGACGTTGCGAATCGGGTACGACGCGGATCCGGCAAACCGAACAGCACAGCCAGCAACGCCGGTGACTTCTGCAGCCAATCCACCTTGGATGTGTTCACGTTCTTGCTCTTGGTCGACGGCCGCTGAAACGTGGCTGGATCGAGTCAGAGGCTCAAGCCTTGCCCTGCCTCTTCTTCGGTCCGGCCGTCGCGGATGTGATAGATCCGCTTGAAGGTCGGGATGATCTTCTCGTCGTGGGTCACCACGATGATGGCCGTGTGGTACTGCGTGGCCATCTGGTTGAGGATGCGCACGACGGCCAGGGCCCGTTCGCTGTCCAGCGGCGCCGTGGGTTCGTCGGCCAGGATCACCGGCGGCCGGTTCGCCAGGGCGCGCGCGATCGACACGCGCTGCTGTTCACCGCCCGACAGCTCGGATGGCTGCGCCGTGGCGCGATGCCCCACGTCCAGTGCGGTCAGCAGCTCGAGGGCCCGCGCGCGCGCCTCGCCGTTGGGGCGCCCGGCCAGCATCGGCAACAAGGCGACGTTGTCGGTGACATCGAGGAAGGGGATGAGGTAGGGCGCCTGGAACACGAAGCCGATGCTGTCGCGGCGCAGCGCGCGCAGGTCGGGGATCTTCCAGCCGTTGTCATAGATGGTCTGCCCGCCGAGGATCATGCGCCCGGCCGTCGGCTCGATGACGGCGCCCAGGCACTTCAGCAAGGTGCTCTTGCCTGAGCCCGAGGGACCGATCAGGCCCACCACCTCGCCGGGCGCCACGACCATGTTGACGTCCTTCAGCGCGTCGACCGCCGTGTCGCCTTCGCCGTAACGCTTGCGCAGGCCTTCGATGCGGATGCCGGCTTCGCTCATGTCGTGGGCCTTCATCTGGGCCTTCAGCCGCCGATGGCCGCGGCCGGGTCGACCGCCAACGCCGCGCGGATCGCCAGCGTGCTGGCCAGCGCGCAGATCGCCATCACCGCGACCAATCCGAGCAACGCGTCGTTCACTTCCAGCAGCACATACTTCGGGAAGATCGGCGCCCAGAAGGTGGCCGCCACCTTGCCGACGATGAAGCCGATCAGCCCCAAGCCCAGCGCCTGCTGCAGGATCATCCCGGCGATGGTGCGGTTGCGCGTGCCGATGAGCTTGAGCACCGCGATCTCGCGGATCTTGCCCAGTGTCATCGTGTAGATGATGAAAGCCACGATGGCCGCGCTGACGATGGCCAGGATCACCAGGAACATGCCGATCTGCTTGGCCGACGTGGCGATCAGCTTGGCGACCAGGATCTCTTCCATCTGCGCTCGGGTGTAGGCCTCCAGGTGCTTCCAGCGCCGGATCGGTTCGGCCACGGTCTCGGCCGGCACACCGGGCTGCACCTGCACCAGCACCGTGTTGACGTTGTGGTTGGCGGCCTGCGAGGCCTGGATCGCCTCCAGCAGCCCGGGCACGCCCGGCCGATTGAGTGCCGGGTTGGCGGCCGTGCGGGCGCGGTCGTTCAGGATGGCGTCGTTGTCCTTCAGGAACTGCGCTTCCTGCGCGTCCTTGAGCGGGATGAAGACCATCGGGTCGCCGCCGGACGACACCATGCGCTGGGTCAACCCCACCACCGTGTAGTCGTGGCGCCGGATGCGGATGCGCTGGCCCAGCGTGAAGCCGGTGCGCACGTCGACCACGGCCTCGTAATGGCTGCGCGTGACGTGGCGGCCTGCCACCAGGTAGCCGGGCGAACCAGGCAGAGCGGGCTGGCCGGGCTCGAAGCCGACGATCATGGCGCGCACTTCACGGCCGGCGTCGCGCCCAACGCTCGCACGCACCTGCATCGTCAGGTAAGTGACGTTGGCGGCGCGCGCCACGCCCGGCAGGCCGAGCACGCTGCGCACCACGTCGTCGCGCAGGCTGGAAGATTCCGCGTACGGCCCCTGCGTGTCCTGCTGTACCACCCAGAGGTCGGCGCCGCTGTTGTCGAGCAAGGCGCGCGCGTCGTCCACCATGCCGCGGTAGACCCCGGCCATCGTCAGCGTGACGCCGATCAGCAGGCCCAGGCCGATGCCGGTGAGCACGAATTTCCCCCAGGAATGCAGGATGTCGCGGCCGGCCAGGCTGATCATGGCTTGCTGCCAGCGAGCTGGTCGACGATCTTGATGCGGCTGCTGGCCGTGATTGCCTTCTCGCTGTAGACCACCACCTCGTCACCGGCCTTGAGGCCTTCGAGCACCTGCACCTGGCCGTCGAGGCTGGTCTGCCCGATGCGCACCGGCGTGAACGTCGGCTTGCCGCCGTCGAGTCGCCACACACCGACCTGATCGGCCCGACGCTGAATGGCCGGGTTGGGCAGCAACAAGGCCTGGGCCGTGGCTGGCAGCGTCAACGTGATCTCGGCCAGTTCACCGGTGGACAGGCCCACGGGCAAGGTGTCCAGGGACACCAGGGCCACCCGCTCCTCGGTGATGCTGTCGCTGGTCGTTTCGACCCTGGCCACCTGGCCTGACAGGCGCGCCGATGGATTGGAGCGCAGGACGATTGATGCCGGCAGGCCTGCGGCCAGACCGCTCGAACGACCCTGGTCCAGCCGCACCCGGATCCACAAGGACGCGGGCTCGATGAGCCGCAGGACGGCCTGCCCCGCCACCACGGTGGAGCCCGCTTCGGCGTCGCGGCTGATCACCACGCCCGGGGCGGGCGCCAGCAAGCGCACGTTGTCGCGCTGCTGCCGCAGTCCTGCGCGTTCGGCTGCGATGCGTTGGGCGTCCTGGCGCGCTGCCGCCAGGTTGGCGTCGGCGGTAGCCACGGCGGCATCGGCTGAAGCCTGCTCCTGCTGCTTGGCCTCGACGGCGCCAGCGCTCATGAAGCTCTGCGCGCCAAGTTCGACATACCGACGCGCCGTGATGGCCGCCAGTTCACTGCGCGCCTGTGCATCCCGCCGTTGCGCTTCTGCCGCGGCGACCACGCTGGACGCCCGTGCCACCGAGGCCTCCAGGGCTTTGGCGCGCTCGTCCAGGTCCACCGGGTCCATCTCGGCCAGCAACTGACCGGCCGTGACCGTGTCGCCGACATCGACCAGCACCGTGCTGACACGGCCGGCTGCAGTCGGTCCAATCAGGTAGGACCGGCGCGCCTCGACCGTGCCGATGCCGAACAGCGACGGCGACAGACTGCCGACGGTGGCCTGTGTGACCGTCACACGGATGGGCGCCAGGGGCCCGGAGCGCATGACCACATACCCCAGCGCAGCGATCAGCAGCACCCCCAGCGAGCCCAGCCCGAGCCGGCGCCACCAGTTCGAGGGGATCTTCATGCTGCCGCCCGGATGCCGCGAAGGTAGATGGCGAACACGCCCTCCGCCTGCGTCTTCATTGCGGCGGGTTTGCCCGTCAGCATCGACTGCATCACGAGTCCCTGGACGATGCCGACGAAGAGCGTGGCGGCGGCTTCGGGGTTGATCCCGGTCGGCAACTCGCCTGACTTCATGCCGGCCTTGAACTGATTCAGCAGAAGCTGCCGGTAAGCCTGCAGCAGCGCCCTGACTTCCTGCTTCACCGGGGAATCGGCGGGCTGCTGCAACTCGTGGAAGATGACCCGTGGGACTCCGGGATGCGCGATCACGAAGGCCACATGGGCACGGAACACCGCTTCGAGCGCAAGCACGCCCGAGGCCGCTGCCAGCGCCGCTTCGTCCAGCTTCGCCAGCAAACGCTCGCGCACCCACTGCATTGCCGCCACCCAGATGGCTTCCTTGGTGGGAAAGTGCTTGAACACGGCGCCCTGGCTGACGCCGACGGCGGTAGCGATGTCGCCGGTGGTGATCGACGCCGGACTGATGTCCCGGGCCAGGCTCAACGCAGCCGCGACGATCTCCGCCTGGCGCTCCTCAGTGGGCAGTCTGGTTTGCATGATGATTCCCTGAACGAACCATAGGGAAGTAATTGAATACTTACCATGATACGCGCATGCGTTGCGTTCTTCCAGCTCCGGCCTGAACGCCCTGGAGCTCGCCGCTCGGGCGCACGCCTGAGTGCGCGCCCTCAGCCGAAGTCGAGCGCTCGAAAAGGGCTGGAACCTCCGTGGTGGTGAGAGGTTCTCATCGACGATATGGGCGTGTCGTCAACGAGTCGCGCCAGATTCACTGCGCAGACCACGTTCTGGCACTTGCTGCGGACCTGCACTCGCAGTCGACCCCATGTCGGTCGCTCTTCGGAATCATCGTCCGTCAGCAGACATTGAAGCAACCCATCGGCCAGGCCTCAGGTGGAAGCCCTCGGGAGAAGCCTGCGGTCGCTGGGATCACATCGCCGATGCTGGCGCTCGGCGGCCGCCACGGCTGTCGCAGTCCATCGCGATCCGGGCCTAACGAAACTGATTCTGCTAAGGCGCGCAGTCTCCCGGATGCTGGCCATCGATCGCCTGCGCTTTCGTCGATAGCGCCTGCACTTCCGGGATGGTCAGACAGACTGCGGGTCGAGTACCAGGCAACTGGACTTCGACACGCAGCCCGCCTGCCGGAGCCGCCTGCAGGCGAACATTTCCCCCGTACAAGCCTGCGAGCTCGTTCACGATCGCAAGGCCCAATCCGCTGCCGGGCACCGATTCGTCCAGCCGCGCGCCTCGAGCCAGCACGGACTCGCGCCGGTCTGGCTGTATGCCTGGGCCATCGTCCTCGATCGCGATCTGAAGCCGGCTGCCGGGCCCGGACCCCAGCGAGGCCGCGCTGACTCGAACCTCCTGCCTGGCCCATTTGCAGGCGTTGTCGAGCAGGTTGCCCAGCATCTCTTGCAGATCCTGGACTTCGCCTGCAAAGGCGAGATCAGGGGCCATCGGCATGCAGTGCAAGGCAATGCCACGGTCAGCGTGCACACGTTCGAGTACACGCAGCAAGCCGTGGATGACCGGCTGCAAAGGCACCCTTGCACCCGGCACGCCTTGCGCAGCGGCCGCTCGGGCGCGTGCGAGATGCCAGTCGACGTGGCGGCGTGCAACGCCCACCTGCTCTTCGACCAGTGCGGCCAGCTCGGTGCCCGTCTCGGGACGCTGCAGCGCCACAGCCGCAGCCTGCGACATCGCGGCCAGCGGCGTCTTGATGGCGTGGGCGAGATTGCCCGCCTGCGTGCGCGCCCGAGCCACGACATCGGCATTGCGGTCGAGTACGGCATTGAAGTCGTCGACCAGAGGCTGCACTTCGGATGGGAACCGACCGTCCAGTTTCGGTGACGTGCCGGCGCGAACCCCTGCCAAGGTGCGTTGCAGCGCACGCAGCGGGGCCAGGCCGATGGCGATTTGAGCCAGCGCTGCCGCGCACAGCAGAACGAACAACGTCGCCAGTGATGCCGCCAGAACACCGTTGAAGCGCTTCACCGCGGCCACGGTCTCGTTCAGGTCAGCCGCGACGGTCAGACGCCAGGGCGTGCCGACTGCGTCATCACCACCGCCATCCCCACCACGATGCCGCTTGACGGTGCGCTCCACCAGCAGCAAAGCGGCGCCGTCGGGCCCGGTGCCCTCGTGCACATGCACCACGCCGTCGGCCAGCACATCATCGGGCAGCGTCAGCACGGCATCCCACAGCGATCGTGACCGCAGCGCACCCCGCTGCTGCACCTGACCTGCGCCGTCGACCTGCCAGTACAAGCCCGAGTAAGGACGTGACCATCGTGGGTCGCTCAGGGCCTGCGGATCGATCTGCGGTTGTCCAGCGGCGTCGAATTCCAGCCTCGCCGTGATCTGGTCGAGTTGCGCGGTCAGGGCCTGGCTGAACTGGCGCATCACATGGTCGCGGAACAAGCTGGACAGCAGCAGGCCCGCCAGGGCCAGGGCCACCGCCAGGGCGACGAGCGTGGCCGCCAGAAGCCGAAAGCGCAGCGAGCGCGTCCAGTGGCGGCCGGACCTGTGCTTCAAGGCGGCGTCACCAGCCGGTAGCCCATGCCACGAACCGTCTCGATGGTGTCCGGGGGCAGCTTGCGCCGCAGTCGGCCCACAAACACCTCGATGGTGTTGGAGTCGCGGTCGAAGTCCTGCGCGTACAGGTGTTCGGTCAGCTCGGTGCGCGACACCACGCTGCCCGGGCGGTGCATCAGGTAGGCGAGCAACCGGAACTCGTGGCTGGTCAGGGCCACCGGCTGCCCGTTCAGCGTGACGCGGCTGCTGCGGGTGTCCAGCGTCAGGGCACCGCACTGCAGCAGCGGCGACGCCAGACCCTGCGCACGGCGGATGAGTGCGCGCACGCGCGCCAGCAGTTCCTCCATGTGGAAGGGCTTCGCCAGGTAGTCGTCGGCACCCGCGTCGATGCCGGCGACTTTCTCGTGCCAGCTGTCGCGCGCCGTCAGGATCAGCACCGGCAGTGTCAGTCCGGCTTCGCGCCAGCGCTTGAGCACGCTGATGCCGTCGAGCACAGGCAAACCCAGATCGAGGATCACCGCGTCAAAGGCCTCGCCGGCGCCCAGATGGTGGCCGTCGCGGCCGTTGTCGGCTTCGTCCACCGCGTAGCCGGCATCCTGCAGCCCGGCGCGCAACTGCGCGCGCAATGTCGAATCGTCTTCGACGAGCAGGACTCTCATGCGGCTCCCGGCCGATGGCTGTTCTTCATTGGGGTGACTCCCTGGACGGCGTGACCCGGCGCCCGGGGTCAGGCTCCGCCTTTCGTCCTTCCTTGGCAACGTTCTTGCCACCGTCCTTGCCACCGTCCTTGCGTTTGACCTGCAACACCTGCGCGGTGGCGGCGTCCACGTCGAGCTTCAGCAACTGACCGTTGGCCTGCAGCAGCTTGATCTCGTAGATCCAGCGTCCGTCGTCACGCTCGAGTTCCAGCTCGAGCACCTGGCCCGGATGCGTGCGCCGCAACCGTTCCAGCAGGCTGGGCAACGGCAGAACCTGGCCGGCTTCCACGGCTGCGCGCGCTCGCTCATGGTCGCGGCTGTCGCTGCCCCATGCTGATGGCTGGACCAGCCCGATCAGCCCTATCAGCCCTAGCGAGGCCAGCGTGATCCTCAGACGAGCGTGCCGCCACGCCTGGGCATGGCGGCTGTCGTGAGTAATCGGGCGAAGGGCATCCACGGCCGAATTGTCGGCGAGCGAATCTGAACCGCGGATGAACGAAGCCTTCAGGGTCGGTTCACGGAGCTCGACGAAGAATGGCTCCACCGACCCGTGCTGCGGGTCGATGCCTGGAGCCACGATGACCCCCAACACGTCCATCTCGATGCCGCAGACGACGCGAAGCATGCCAACCACCCGCAGGGCCTGGCTGGCCGCCTCGGCCTGCCTGGTGCTTCTGCAGGGCGCGGCGCACGCGGCCGATACGTCGCCGGCCCAGCAGCTCGAACGCTTCAGCGCGCAGGCCGCCACGTCCGGCCAGGCCGAGCGCGGCCGGGTGTTCTTCACCAGCCGCCAAGGCGGCGAGTGGTCGTGCGCGTCCTGCCACGGCAACCCGCCCACCAGGCCGGGGAAGCATGCCAGCACGGGCAAGCCGATCGACCCGATGGCCCCCGCGGCCAACCCCCATGCCTTCACCGACACCGCCAAGGTCGACAAGTGGTTCCGCCGCAATTGCAAAGACGTGCTGCAACGCGAGTGCAGCGCGGCAGAGAAGGCCGACGTGCTGGCTTACCTGGTGGCACTCAAGCCATGAACCGCACCTGGACCCCGCGCCGCCAGGCGCTCGCCGCGCTTGCCCTGATCGCGAGCGTTTCTGCCCATGCCGATGGCGGCCGGCTGATGCCCCCGAACGCCCCTGCCACCTACATGCAGGAATGTGCGTCCTGTCACCTGGCCTATCCGCCGGGCTTGTTGCCTGCCCGGTCCTGGCAACGCCTGATGGGCGGCCTGGACAAGCACTACGGCAGTGATGCCAGCGTCGATACCGCCACGGTCCAGCAGATCAACGGCTGGCTCCAGGCCCATGCCGGCACCTACAAGCGTGTGAACGAAGAACCTCGGCAGGACCGGATCACCCGGTCTGCCTGGTTCGAACGCAAGCACCGGAGGATCGATCCGGCGGTCTGGAAGCTGGGCAGCGTCAAGAGTGCTGCGAACTGCGCGGCTTGCCACACCGCGGCCGATCGCGGTGTTTTCGACGACGACAACCTGAAGTACCCGGCGGGCATGGAAGCGCGGATGCGCCGCAGCTTCAACGACTGACCCGACGGCCGACGAACGACTGCACACGAGCGAGACCCACGATGCCAACAGCACCCGCCTTCCAACCCGCCGCCACAGCGCCTTCTCGCGCTGGCGACGTGCCGCAACGGCGCGTCATCGATGCACCCACGCGCATGTTCCACTGGCTCTTCGCGCTGAGCTTCCTGGGCGCCACCATCACGGCCGATGGTGAGCGCTGGCGCGCGCTGCACGTCACGCTCGGCTACACGCTCGCGGGCCTGCTGGCGTTTCGGGTGCTCTATGGCCTGTTCGGCCCCCGCCAGGCGGGCCTGGGTCTGATGCTGCGCAAGCTCACCAGTGCACCGGCCTGGCTGCGATCGGCGGCGCAGGGGCTGAGGACGGGCAAGGTGCTCGGCATCAACTGGCGGCAAGGGCAGAACCTGCTGATGGCGCTGGCGGTGCTGGCACTGCTGCTGCTCGTGGTCCCGCTCACGCTCAGTGGCTACGGCACCTACAACGATTGGGGCAGCTTCCTGGGCGGCGACTTGCTGGAAGACGTGCACGAGTTCTTTGGCAACGCCTTCCTGGCGGTGGTGCTGGCCCACATCGGCTTGATCGTCGCCATCAGCCTGCTGCGGCGCCGGAACCAGGCGCTGCCGATGCTGACGGGCCGTACGGAGGGGACCGGGCCCGACCTCGTCAAGCACAACCACGCCTGGCTGGCCGGCTTGCTGCTGGCTGCCGTGCTGGCCTTCATCAGCTGGCAGTGGCAGCAGTCGCCACAAGGGTTGATGCCGGCACAGGGCATGACCCAGCAGGGCTCCGACCGCCATCCTGATGACGACGATTGAGCCTATGCCGTTTGCTGCCGTTCCCTGCCATTTCTTGCCATCGAGGCTGCGGGACCCCAGCTTCATCGACATCGTGCCCGAGCCCTGGTGGGGCGGGCCGACCGCCGTGATGACGACCATCTTTCCGAGCGTGAGCCTGCAGCAGCAGGTCAACAGCGTCTAGACGCGCCACATCCAGCCCAACGGCCATGGCAGCCTCGACTTCGTCTGGACGCACTTCGGTTTCGACGACGACAGCGAGGAAATGACCCAGCGCCGGCTGACGCAGGCCAACCTGTTCGGACCGGTAGGTTTCGTCTCGGCCGATGACGGCGAGGTGATCGAATTCAGCCAGCAGGCTCTTCGAGAGCAAGCCTTTTCACCGTGCCCTGGCCGAACTTGACGGGCGTGACGTGGGCGACACCGAACACATGGTGACCGAGACGCTGGTCCGCGGCATGTACCGCTACTGGCGTGACGTGATGGAGGACTGAGCCATGCCTTCCACCCCCATCGCCACCTCGTTCGAAGACTGGCTGGCACTGAGCCAGCTCTACGCCGACTACGCCAGCGCCGTCGACTCCGGAAATTGGGACATCTGGCCCGAGTTCTTCACCGACGACTGCATCTACCGGCTGCAGCCGCGCGAGAACCACGAGCGCGGTTTTCCGCTGGCCACCCTCTCCTTCAGCAGCAAAAGCATGCTCAAGGACCGCGTCTACGGCATCAAGGAAACCCTGTTCCACGACCCCTACTACCAGCACCACATTGTCGGCATGCCGGTGCTGCGCGAAGCGACGGAAGGCCGCTGGCGCTATGAAGCGAACTATGCGGTGTTCCACACCAAGCTGTCGGACGCGACCACGGTGTTCTATCTCGGCCGCAGCCTCGACCTCGTGGTGCGCACACCCGCCGGCCTGAAGTTCGCGCCGCGCGAGTGCATCTACGACTCGGAAATGATCCCCAATTCCATCATCTATACGATCTGAGGTTGCCATGAACCCCATGTACTGGGTCGACGCTCTGTCGGCCGATGACCTGCCCGCCGACGATGTGACGGGCGTCACGGTCGCCGGGCGCGACGTCGCCATCTACTGCGTGGGCGATGCCGTCTACGCCACCGACAAGCTCTGCACCCATGGCCACGCACGCCTGTGCGACGGCATCCTGGAAGGCCGCGAGATCGAATGCCCGCTGCACCAGGGCAGGTTCGACGTGCGTGACGGCCAGCCGACCTGCGAGCCGGTGACCGAGCGGCTGCGCAGCGATCCCGTGAAGATCGAGCGCGGCAGGGTGTTCGTGCAGCTTGAGTGAGCCATCGTTCGCTGCATCCGCACTTGCGTAGACTTCGGCGCTTCCGGATTGCCGCACCAGGTTCGAAGCGCCTCGATGAGTTCCCTGAGCAGGACCCCTCTGTCAACACCAAGGCCGGTGCGCAGTGAGTAGCGCACGATGTTTCTGCGTCAGGTGGCCGGCCGGACCTCGCCTCGCATCGGACAAGCCGACAAGCTTCGTTGGCAGGCCGCGATGGTGAATCGGAATTTTGTCCGGCGTTGGTTCTGGTTGCTGGTGCCGGTGGGCTACTTTGCCGCGGCCAAGCTCAGCATTGCTGCCGCGGTCATGCCCGAAGGCCTGGTGCTCTTCTGGCTGCCCAACGCCGTGCTGCTCAGCGCCATGCTGCTGGGGCCGCGGCGGCGAATTCCCGTGATCGCGGCGCTGGGCATCGTTGCCGAAGTGGCCGCCGACATGCCGAAGTTCTCGCTTCTCGAGGCCCTGGCTTTCGGCGTTGCGAATGCCTCGGAAGCGGCCCTGGCCTGCCTGCTGTTGAAGGCCTGGCGTTTCGACGTGCGCCTGGGCGCCGTGGCCGATCTCGCCAAGTTCCTGGTGGCGGGCCCCTTGCTTGGCTCGGCGCTGGCGGCGGCCCTCGGCGCGGCGGCGTATTCGCTGTTCCGAGGCATGCAAACCAGCTACCTGGAGTTCATGCGAGCGTGGTGGCTGGGCGATGCCATCGGCTTGTTGATCCTGACGCCGCTGCTGCTGAGCCTGGCCAGCGCCAGACCGCCGCGCGGCAGCCCCGCCACGGGCCCGCGCTGGCGGCTCGCCGACACGCTGGTGGCTTCGTTGTGTGCATTGCTCACCGTCGTGCTCGTGGCAGTGCCCGGCGCGAAGCTTCTGGGCCTGCACGTCGCGCCGGTATTGCTGATGCCCTGTGTGCTTTACCTCGCCGCACGCCTGGACATGCGCTGGGTGAGTGCCATGGTGGGCCTGGTCAGTCTGGCGCTGGCCTATGCGGCCGTCCAGGGGCAACTGCCATTCGGTGTCTTGTCGCCCAAGTTGGCCACGGGGCTGGTCCAGCAATTCGTGCTGTCGCTGAGCCTGATCGGCCTGGGCCTGTGTACCCTGCTGGGGCAGCTCAGGGACCAGCGCAAGGCCCTGCTGGTGGCCAATCAGCGCCTGGACGAAGCCAACCGCACGCTGCAGCGGCGCCTGGTCGAAGGTGAAGCGCATGCCCGCCAACTCGAGGCGCTGCTGGGCGAGCGCACGCAGATGCTCGATGTCCTGGCCCATGAAGTGCGCCAGCCGTTGAACAACGCTTCCGCGGCCTTGCAAAGCGCGCAGGGCGGGCTGCGCGGCACGCCCGACGGGCCTGCTTCGGAGCGTGTCGCCCGGGCGCAGGTGGTGCTGGGCCAGGTCATGTCGAGCATCGACAACACCCTGGCGGTGACGTCGCTGCTGGCCGGGCGGGAAGCCATTCAGCGCGACGACACCGACCTCGACACGCTGGTGGACGTCGTCGTCGCCGACCTGGCGCTGTCCGATCGCAAGCGCGTGCGGGTGCTGCGCGACACGACGACCCGTACCGCGGTGATGGACATGAGCCTGGCGCGCCTGGCACTGCGCAATCTGCTGATCAACGCCACGAAGTTCAGTGCCCCGGGGTCCGAGGTGCAGGTCAGGATCTCCGACTCTGACGCACCGCCTGCTCTGTTGATCGATGTCAGCGACCACGGCCCCGGCGTGGCCGCCGAAGTCCTGCCACGCCTGTTTTCGCGCGGCGCACGGGGTTCGACCGCGAACGCCGGCCACGGGCTGGGGCTCTACATCGTCCAGCGCGTCATGGCCCTGCACGGCGGCACGGCGCAACTGCTGCACACCGGCCAGGACGGTTGCACCGTGCGGCTCACGTTCGCCCAGACCGACGCTGCCGGCTAGCTGTGCCCACCTGGCGGGCAGCGTTGCCGCCATGCCGGGTGGCGGCGCGAATGGACGCCGCCCGGCGAAACCGGAACAAGCGCCAAAAGCCGCACTTGTTCGTAGGTTTTGAATAAATTCGTTCAAGGAGACTTTCCTTCGCGACGATACCCGGGTCTGCAAGGCAATCCCGCCTTGAATCGCTGGCTGGTGTTCAGCCACACGCCCCGCCACTCGTGCGATCAGGAGCCCAGAGCAAGATGAACGAGCACACCCTGGTGACGAACCCTGTGGCGGCAACCCCGCTTTGCCGCAATGCCGGCGACTTTGCTGCCGTCGACAGCGGCGACTCTCTTGCCGGGGCAGGCGAGTTTGTGTATTCGACGACCTGCTACGAAGTCAAGGCCATCGAAGCGCTGCACCAGGCTCTGGAAGTGATGAATCGCATCGAAAGCGGCCCCCGGCTCGACGCGCTGGCCGTCGCGCTGAAGCGCCTGTCCCAGCAGTGCAACGACTACGCAGAGGCGCTGGCCGGCGAAAGGCAGGAGCACCACGCCGGTCGCCCGGAAGAAGCGGCTCAGGTGGACCAGGCGCAGCGCGCGCGGACGGTCGCCGACGCGGTGCAGGCGGTCTCGGCCCTCGCGCAAGGTCGGGCGCTGGGTGAACTCGACAACGGCAGCCTCCAAGCCACGTGGCTGCGCGTGTGGGACACCGTGGCACTTGCACAGCGGCCGCCATCCGGGGCGTGAGTCTCTGCGGCCGCGGCGCGCGCGGCGTGGCAACCACCGTCGACGTCCAGCAGGTGTCGCCCCCGAGGGCAGGGCACCCCGAACCTCCGCCCGGCAACCTGGGCTCACCCTTTCGTAGCTCATCCGCATGTCCATTCTTCACCGCCTGAACCTGGCCCAGAAGTTCATCGTCCTGGGGGTGCTGGCCCTCGCCATGGCCGCGTTGCCCACGGCGCTCTACGTGCAGCGCGCTGCCGATGACGTGGCAACGGCGAAGCTCGAATCACGCGGCCTGCTTCCCTTGACCGATCTGCAGGCGGTGGTGAAGGCGGTGCAGCAGCACCGCGGCCTGGCGGCAGGCGTACTTGGCGGCAACGAGGCGCTGAAGGCCAAAGTCCCCGAAGCGCGCGCAAGCATGGGCCGGGCCATGGAAGGCTTCGAAGCCAGCTTGAAGCTGGCTGAAGCATCGGCAGCGGTTGCTTCACGGTGGGCCGAAGGCAAACAGCGCTGGACGGCGCTGGAACGATCTGTCGCCACCCAGAACATCAGCCAGGCCGAAAGCTGGACGCTGCATGTCCAGCTGGTCTCGGGCTTGCTGGCCTTGAACGACACCTTGCTGGACGAGTTCGGCCTGTCCCTCGACCCCGAGGCCGACAGCTACGCCTTGATCGTTGCTTCGTTCGTCAATGGCCCGGCCTTGGCCGAACGACTGGGGCAGCTGCGCGGGAAGGGCACGGGCTACCTGGCCACGGGCAGCCTGCCGGCCGACGGGCGCCCCGCTTTGCTGGCGATCCATGAGCGTGCGAACGAGTTGTTCGGCGACATGCATCGCAACCTGGGCAAGGCCGCCGCGGCCAACCCGAGGCTGAAAGCCGAGCTCGGCAACGAGGTCGACGCCCTGGAAAACACGCTCAAGCAGACGCTGAAGGTGATGGACCAGGGGCTGCTCAGTGCGGCCGAGCTGAAGCTGGCGCCCGCCGACTACTTCCGTGAATTCACGACCACGATCGACGCAGTCCATCGCTTCAATGCGCTGTCGCACCAGGCCTTGAAGGGCCTGCTGGCAAAGCGCGTGTCAGACCAGCAGCGGTTCGAGCTGGCCGTGCTGGGCACCTTGCTGGTGCTGCTGGTGGCTGCCGTCACCATTGCCACGGCCTTTGTTCGCAGCATCTCGGGGCCGGTTCAGGAGGCCCTGAACCTGGCCAACGCCGCCGCCAGGGGCGATCTGAGTGTGGACATTCCGGTGCGTGGCGACAACGAGGTCGGGCAGCTGGTGCGGGCCCTGAACGAGATGAAGGGCAATCTCGTCCAGATCGTCGGGGGTGTCCGGCACAACGCCGAAAGCCTGGCCACTGCCAGTGCCCAGATCGCGCAGGGCAACCAGGACCTGAGCGAGCGCACCGAAGAGCAGGCGAGCTCGCTGCAGCAAACGGCTGCGTCGATGGAGCAACTGGGCTCGACCGTCAAGCAGAACGCCGACAACGCCCGCCAGGCCAACCAGCTTGCACAAACCGCCTCCACGGTGGCCCGCAAGGGGGGCGATGTGGTCGCACAGGTGGTGGGCACCATGAAGGGCATCAATGAGAGCTCGCGTCAGATCGCCGACATCACCAGCGTGATCGATGGCATCGCCTTCCAGACCAACATCCTGGCGCTGAATGCGGCGGTGGAAGCGGCACGCGCTGGTGAGCAGGGGCGAGGTTTCGCCGTTGTCGCCAGCGAAGTACGCAGCCTGGCGCAGCGCAGTGCCGAGGCGGCCAGGCAGATCAAGCAGCTGATCACCGCCAGCGTGGGGCGTGTCGAAGCAGGAACCGCGCTCGTCGACGAGGCCGGCGCAACCATGCAGGAGGTGGTGAGCTCGATCCGCCGCGTGACCGACATCATGGGCGAGATCAGCAGTGCCAGCACCGAGCAGAGCGCGGGTGTCAGCCAGGTCGGTCAGGCCGTCAGTCAGATGGACCAGGCCACTCAGCAGAATGCCGCCCTGGTGGAAGAGAGTGCGGCCGCCGCCGAGAGCCTGCAGGCACAGGCGCAGCAGCTGGTGCAGGCGGTGGCCATCTTCAAGCTCCCGCCAACGGCTGGCCGACTTTCAGCCTAGGGTCCCGGCCAGCCGCCGAAGCCTTGAAGTTCGATCCTCCAAATCAACGCCCGAAGCCGTGGCTCGCGGCCTGGTTGGTTCCAGCCTGGCTGGTGGCTGCCGCCGTCGGCGCTGTCGTGATCACGCTCCACCAGGCGCACGACCGGCTGCTGCGAGGTTTGACCCACCACAGCGCGTCGCAGTGGGCTGAATACGTCTCGCGCAACGTGCCCGACATCGATCTCCTGTTCGATGGCGAGCCACCCTCGGTGCTGGCCCAGGAACACTTCAGTGGCCTGCGCCGGGCCGGCGACATCGTCCGCTTCGACATCTTCTCCAGCGACGGGCGCCTGCGGCTGCGCTCCGAGTCCTTGAGCGGCCTGGACGCGCACGAGATCGGCAGCACCGACGGCCTCGCTGCTGCCGTGGCGGCGTCAGGAATGGCGCGCAGCGGCATGCTCCAGCGGGTAGGTGCGGGCACACCCGGGCCGCGCGGATTCGCCTATGTGCCGGTCCGGCTGTCGGGCCAGATTGCCGGCGTGGCGCGAGTCGAAGTCGACCACAAGGTCGTGGCGGCGCTGGTGCGCCGTGCGTTCGCGACAGTGGCCCTCAGCATCGGCGCACTGATGTCGCTGCTGTTCCTTGCGGCATGGGTCGCACGGCGCCGACACCGGCGGCAGCAGGTAATGGTCGACGAGCGCGTGCGGTTCCTGGCCCACCACGACCCGCTCACGGGTGCCTGCAATCGGGCCTCGTTCCAGGACGCGCTGACCGGCGCTTGCAGCCGCCTCGGGGCCGATTCGCGCGGGGCGCTCGCGGTGCTGTGCATCGATCTCGACCATTTCAAGGAAGTCAACGACAGGCATGGCCACGCGGCCGGCGACGCAGTGTTGCGCCAGGTGACCCAGCGCCTGTCGTCGCTGGTTCGCAGCGGCGACATCGTCGCGCGCCTGGGTGGTGACGAATTCGCCATCCTGCAGACTGGCGTGACGCGGCCCGACGACGTCGAGGCCCTGGCTTCGCGGGTGACCAACGCCCTGGCCGAGCCGTACGACGTGTCTGGCTACAGGCTGGGCGGCGGCGCCAGCGTGGGCGCCGCCGTTCATGGCGTGGACGGGTTCGCCGCGGAAACGCTGATGAACCGGGCCGACGCGGCGCTGTACGCGGCGAAGGCCAAGGGGCGCAATGCCTATGCCTTCTTCGACCCCGCACTGGACGGCAAGCGTGAACGCCAGCGGCGACTCACCCAGGACTTGCGCACCGCGCTCGAGCAAGGCGGCCTGTCGATGGATTTCCAGCCCGTGTTCGACGTCGATGGCCAGACCATGCTGGGTTACGAGGCGCTGGCGCGCTGGCGACATCCGGTCCTCGGCCTGATCTCACCCGTCGAATTCGTGCCGCTGGCTGAAGCCAATGGTCTGATCGTGCCCTTGGGCAACTGGGCCCTGGGCGAGGCCTGCCAGGCAGCGGCCGGATGGCCCTGCGGCCTGAGCGTGGCGGTGAACTTCTCGGCGGCCCAGTTCCGCCATGGCGAGGCCATGTTGACCCATCTGCGGGATGTCCTGCATCGCACCGGGCTGGCTCCGGAGAGACTGGAAATCGAGATCACCGAGTCGGTCTTGATGGTCGACACCGACAACGCGCTGATGTGCCTGAACGGCATGCACGACCTGGGCGTGAGGGTGGCACTCGACGACTTCGGAACGGGGTTCTCGAGCCTGGCCTACCTGTGGCGGTTTCCGTTCGACAAGGTGAAGATCGACCGCAGCTTCACCCATTTACTGGGTGCGGACGAGAAGGTCAGCCTGATCGTCAAGTCGATCGTTTCGCTGGCGCACGAATTGCGCATCCGCGTCAATGCCGAGGGCATCGAGACCCAGCAGCAGATGGCCATGCTGGCGGCCTACGGCTGCGACGAACTGCAGGGCTTCCTGCTCGGCCGGCCTGGTGCCGTCGATCTGCCCGGATTGGCGGGCCGGCGGATGACAACGGCCGCGACCGCGGCGCGGGCGAACTTCACGCCCCTGGATTCGCAAGCGGTTTCCCTTTGATCCGCAACAAGTCCGAGACGGCCTGGGCCAGGCCGCAGATGCCAGCCTCGATGTCCGCTGCGTCCAGGCTGGCATAGCCCACCACCAGCCCGGCCGGTCGGCCCGGCCAGCGCCCGGGCGGGCTGGCGAACAGGCCCGACACCGCGTACACACCCACGCCATGGCGGCGCGCCCCTTCGACCAGGCCGGGCTCGTCCTGCGGGCGCAGCAGCGGCAGCCACAGAACCAGATGCAGGCCTGCGGCAGCACCCTGCACCTGCGCGTGGCCGGGCAGATGGCGGGCCACGGCGTCCAGCAGGGCTGACCGCCGTCGTTCGTTTTCGCGCCGGATGCGCCGCACATGCCGTTCGTAGGCGCCATCGTCGATCAGCGTGGCCAGCGCTCGTTGTTCGAGCAGGGGGGCGTGGCGGTCGGTCAGCCGCTTGGCCTGGCGGAAGGGCGTGACCAGCGCTGGCGGCAGCACCAGATAGCCCAATCGCATCTGCGGCGACAGCGCCTTCGAGAACGTGCCCACATAGATCACGCGGCCGTCCGTGTCGATGGCCTGCAGGGCGTCGATCGGCCGCTGGCCATAACGAAACTCGCCGTCGTAGTCGTCCTCCACCACCCAGGCCCGCTGCTGCCCGGCCCAGCGCAGCAGCGCCTGCCTCCGCGCGATGGGCAAGGTGCCGCCCAGCGGGAACTGGTGCGATGGCGTCACGTAGGCCAGCCGCGCCTGGCCGTCGCGTGGCAGTTGATCGGTGTCCAGGCCCTGCGTGTCCACGGGCACCGGGTGCAGCCGCGCGCCGGTGGCTTCGAAGCAGCGCCGGGCCATCAGGTAGCCCGGGTCTTCGAAGACGAAGGTGTCGGCAGCGTCCAGCAGCACGCGGGCGCACAGGTCGATGGCCTGCTGCGAACCGTGCACGATGACGATCTGCTCGGCGTCGCAGCGCAGGCCGCGGGCGCGGCCCAGGTAGCCCTGCAAGGCACGGCGCAGCGAGGCGTCGCCTTCGGGCGCCGCGTAGTAAAGCCGCGATGGCGGGTTCAGCAGCGCCGCGAGGTAGGCCCGCCGCCAGGCCAGCGTCGGGAAGTCGCCGCTGGCGATGGCGCCGTAGAGAAAGTCGATGGCGGCAGGTTCGTTGGCGGGCAGGGCCGACAGCGCCATCGTGCCGACCCGTTGCCCGAAAACCGACAGTGGTGCAGCGGCCCGCTGGCTGCGCCGGGCTGCCGCCGGAGCAGCCGGTGCCAGCGTGCTGGCCACGCGTGCCGCACGGCCGCTGGCAGTGGCCAGGAAGCCCTCGGCCGCGAGCTGTTCGTAGACCGCCGTGACCGTGGTGCGCGAAACGCCCAGTTCGGCGGCCAGTGCGCGTGTGGATGGCGCGCGCCCGCCCGGAGGCAGGCTGCCATCGGCGATCTGCGCTCGCAGCAGCTCGTAGATGCGCCGGCCTGCGCCGGTGCCATCGAGACGCCGTTTCGGCATGGTGGCTGGCAACTGGCCCATTCAGATTGTCGAAGACTGGCTCTTGTGATTGTGCCGGTCTGAAGCCATAGTCCGACGCCATTCAGCTCGACCGCCGACCGCCCGACACGCCATGTACGTCCCGCCGCACTTCGCCGTCACCGACCCTGCTGCGCTCCGACGCATCATCCGGCAGCATCCGCTGGGCATGCTCGTGACGCCGACCGGCGACGGGTTCGATGCCGACCACGTTCCGTTCGAATTCGACGCCAACGAAGGCCCGCTCGGCACCCTGGCGGCGCATGTCGCCCGTGCCAACCCGCTGTGGCAGCGCTGCGCCACCGGCACGCCGGTGATGGTGGTCTTCCGCGGGGCCGAGGCCTTCATCTCGCCCAACTGGTACCCCAGCAAGCACGAGCATCACCGCCAGGTTCCGACCTGGAACTACGAGGTGGTGCATGTCCATGGCACGCTCGGCATCCGCGATGACGAACGCTTCGTGCGCGGCCTGGTGGCCCGCCTGACGCGGCAGCACGAAGCCGCCGAACCCAGGCCCTGGAAGATGAGCGATTCGGCACCCGACTTCATCGACGGCATGCTGCGAAACATCGTCGGCATCCAGGTGCACATCACGTCGTGGGTGGGCAAGTCCAAGCTCAGCCAGAACAAGGAATTGCGCGACCGGCTCGGCGCCGCATCGACCTTGGGCGAACGGGGGCACACGGCATTGGCGCAGCGCATGCGCGAGGCCGGGTGAGTGGCAGAACCGCGCCCGGGCCTGCGCCCGGCACCGCGAGGTATGACCCCATTTGCCGCGCCCGCCGCGGGCTGCGCTGGCGGCGGCACTAAAGTCGCGGCTCCCGCCACTGCCAGCAGCGCCCCACTTGCCCCACCACCCTAGTCCCCGGCCTGAAGCCGCGCCCGGCCGAACGCAGCCTTCGGGTTCCATGCGCACCACCGCTGTCCTCGTGGCCGCGGCCACCGCCATGATGGCACTGGCCGGCTGCAGCGAAGGTGTCAAGGACACCCACCCGCAGCAGTGGGTGAGCCAGCGCAAGGCCGTGTTCAAGAACTTCACGAGCGCGCTCGAACCGATGGGGCTGATGGCGCGCGAGCGCCAGGCCTTCGACGCCCGGGCCTTCCAGGCGTCGGCGCTGCGCCTGCAGGAACTGTCGACCCAGCCCTGGCCACTGTTCACCACCGACAGCAACTACGCGCCCACCCGGGCAAAGCCGCTGGTTTGGGAACAGCCCGAAGCCTTCAAGCAGGCGCAGGACGACTTCCTGGCCAGCGTGGCCCAGCTCGTGCAGGCCGCACAGGGCGGCACCCTGGCCACGGCGCGGCCGGCGGTGGAACAGGTGCAGCAGCGCTGCAAGGCCTGCCACGACAAGTTCCGCTCGGGTTGATGCCCGCAGCGGCTGGGCCGGGTTGACGACATGCCGCCGCTGAGCACCGCCGAAAGCCACCTGCGCCGGGTGCTGGCTGCGATGGCCGGGCCGGCGGCGCGGCCGCGTGCCGACCAGACGGCCGCGGTGGCGGCGCTGGTGGAACAGCAGGCCCGCGTGCTGGTGGTGCAGGCCACCGGCTGGGGAAAGTCGGCGGTGTACTGGGCCGCGACATCGGCCTTGCGCGCGGCGGGCAGGGGGCCGACGCTGATCGTCTCGCCGCTGCTGGCCTTGATGCGCGACCAGGTCAGCGCCGCGGCGAAGGCCGGGCTGAGGGCGGCCACCGTCAATTCCACCAATCTCGGCGACTGGGATGGCGTGTTCGACGACATCGCAGGCAACCGCCTCGACGTGCTGCTGGTCTCGCCCGAAAGGCTGGGCAATGCCGGCTTCGCGCGGCGCCTGCCCGACCTGCTGGCCAGCACCGGGCTGGTGGTGATCGACGAGGCCCACTGCATTTCCGACTGGGGCTTCGACTTCCGCCCCGACTACCAGCGCCTGGCGAAGACGCTGCTGGCCATCGACCCCGGCACCCCCGTGCTGGCCACCACCGCCACCGCCAACGACCGGGTCACGCAGGACATCGCCCGCCAACTGGGCGCGCAGGCGCTGACGTTCCGCGGCTCGCTGGCCCGTTCTTCGCTGCGCCTGGCGGTGGTGCCGGGGCTCGGGGCACTGGAACGCTATGCCTGGGTGGCCGACGCGCTGGAAGCCTTCGCTGGTTCCGGCATCGTCTATGCGCTGACGGTGGCCGAAACCGAACGGCTGGCGGGCTTCCTGCGCGACTGCGGCTTCAAGGTGGCGGCCTACCACGGTGGCCTGGAAACCGCGGCGCGCCAGGACATCGAGGACGCCCTGCGGCGCAATGCGCTGAAGGCCGTGGTCGCGACGTCGGCGCTCGGCATGGGCTACGACAAGCCCGACCTCGCGTTCTGCATCCACGTGGGCTCCCCGGCCTCGCCAGTGGCTTATTACCAGCAGGTGGGCCGCGCCGGCCGGGCGCTGGACGATGCCGTGGCCGTGCTGCTGCCGGCCGAGACCGATGCCCAGATCTGGGCCTATTTCGCCACCGCCGGCGTGCCCGACGAAAAGCGCGTGGGCCAGATCATCGACGCGCTGGCCAAGGGCGCGCAGACCGTGCTGGAACTGGAAAACGCCACGACGATCAGGCGTGGCCGGCTCGAAGGGCTGCTGAAGATCCTGGCCGTGGACGAGGTCGTGAAGCGCGAGGGCACGGCCTGGGCGCTGACCGGCATGCCCTGGGTCTTCGATGCCGCGCGCTGGCAGGCGCTAGCCCAGGTGCGCGAACGCGAGGCCGGCCTGATGCGCGCGTTCGCCGCCGGCCAAGGCTGCCTGATGCGCTTCCTGCAGGAAGCGCTGGACGACCCCGCCCCCAGCGACTGCGGGCGCTGCAGCGTCTGCACCGGGCGGCTGCCGGGCCCGGGCGCACGGCCCGGACCAGCGCGTGTGGAGGCCGCACGGGTGTTTGCGCGCGGGCAGGACGTGGTGATCGAAGCTCGCAAGCTCTGGCCTTCTGGCGGGCAGGGCGGGCAGGCCGGCAGGGGCGGTAAGGCCCGCACGGGCCGGATCGAGGGCTGCCGCGAAGGCCGCGCCCTGGCCTTCGCCGACGACCCGGGCTGGGCCGACGCCTTGCGCCCGCTGTTCGCAGGCCCCGACGGCCCCGCGCCCGCGCCGGTGCTGGCAGGCATCGTGGGTGTGCTGGCGCGCTGGCGGG
>JALHPF010000010.1 GCA_022842595.1 Rubrivivax sp. | reverse complement strand
AGAGGCCAGGCCGGCCGCCACGGCCGCGGCGGCGGACGATCCAGCGCCAGCGGCGCTCGCCGGCGCCGTGCCAGGTGCTGCCGGGCGCGTACTCGGGCGCAGCGCGCAGCTGGCGGTGTACGTGCCGGCCACGGGTGACCGTCTGCCCGACATCGCCCGGCGGCTGTTGGGTGACGCCAACCTCGACTGGCGCATCGCCGAGGCGAACGGCCGCTGGGATGCCGAGGCGGGCTCACCGCTGCTCGTGCCGCTGCAGCCGCCGCACGCCACCGGTGTTGCGCCCGACAGCTACCAGACCGTGCCCATCCTGTGCTACCACCGCTTCGGTGGCGGCCAGTCGAAGATGATCGTTGCACCCGAACGCTTCGAGGAGCAGCTGGCCTGGCTGCAGCGCAACCGCTACCGCGTGCTTCGCTTGTCGGAACTGCAGGGCTTCCTGGACGCCCGCCAGCCCTTGCCCGAGCGGTCGGTCGTCATCACCATCGACGATGGTTACGAGACGGTGCACCGCCATGCCTTCCCGGCGCTGAAGAAGTACGGCTTCACGGCCACGCTCTTCGTCTATGCCGACTTCGTGGGCGCGCGCGACGGGCTGAGCTGGGCACAGCTGCAGGAAATGGCGAGCTCGGGTGTGATCGACATCCAGGCGCACTCGAAGACCCATCGCAACCTGGTGCAGCGGCGCGAAGGCGAAAGTGAAGCCGCGTACCGGCTGAGCCTGCTGGAAGAAGCCCGCAACCCGCGCGCGGTGCTCGAAAGGCGCCTGGCCGACGCCGGGGTCAAGGTGAGCCACTTCGCCTATCCGTTCGGCGACGCCAACGAAGCGGTATTGCAGATCCTGCAGAACGAAGGCTATCGGCTGGGCGTCACGGTGAACCCGGGCGGCAACCCGTTTTTTGCCCATCCGCTGATGCTGCGTCGCACCATGATCTTCGGCGATCACGACCTCGAGGACTTCAAGGCCAGGCTGCAGACGCGGCGCCCGTTGGCGGGGCGTCCATGAGCGCCCGGCTCTGGGCGCTTGGCGCGGGCATCCTGGCGTTGGCCGGGTGCGCCGGCGTGGCGCCTCCAAACCCGGGTGCGCAGCCCTCTGCTGGCGGGCCTGCCGTTGTGCAGGCGCCGGCCGCCGGTGGCCGCGAGGCCGGGCTGGCCGCGATCGCCCGCTTCGAGGCCGATCAGCGCGCCGCGGCCACGGCCGCCGCTGCGGCCGGCCACTGGCGCAAGGCGGCGTTGCACTGGGAGGCCGTGGCGGTGCTGCGGCCCGACGATGTGCAGCCGCGCCGGGAAGCCGAACGTGCGCTCGTTCAGGCCGAGCAGACCGCCCAGGCCAAGCTGCTGCTGGCACGCCGTGCACGCCAGCGCGGTGACGCCGAAGCCGCGCAGCGGCTGTTCCTGGAAACGCTGGCCCAGGCACCGGGCCAGACCGAGGCGGCCGACGCGCTGCGTGCGCTGGAACGCGAGCGTGTCGCCCGCCAGCACCTGGGGCAGCTGTCCAGCTTCACCCTCACCAACCGCTTCGGCGCCAACGCCATGATGCAGGCCGGGGCTGCGCGCGCACCGCGCGGTCGCGGTCCGCAGAGCAACGAGATCGAACACGCCACGCTGCTCGCCGAGCAGGGCGAACTGGACGGTGCCATCGACCTGCTGGCACCACTGGCCGCGGCGCAGACGCCGAACCCTGCAGCACGTTCGCTGCTGGCCGACCTGTACGTGCGGCGTGCCAAGGCCCTGGCTGAAACCGACCGCGCTGGCGCGATCCGGGCCCTGGAGAGCAGCCTGAAGGTGCTGCCGGTGCAGCCCGAGGCACGCCGCCTGCTGCAGAAGTTGCAGGCCGAAAGGCAACCCGACCGCCAGTCCGAAAGAAAGTCGCCCGGCCGGGTCTCGGCAACACGTTGAGGCACAGCGGCGCTGCCGGACCAGCGGTCTGTCTTTCCGGCCAACCGCTTTGCCGAGCCGAGCCGTCGGGAGTGCGCTGCAGTCGCAGGCGGCGGTGGCCCTTGAACCTGCGTACCCAACTACTACCGCACCTGCGCCCAAACCCGTGTCGGCAGATGCGGGGCGGCCAGCGCCAGGCCCGCCCTGGCGCGGCTACTTGAGCTTGGTGAGCTTGTCCTTCAGCGCCATGACCTTGTCCTTCTCGAGGATGGCGATGCGGTTGTCCGGGTCGAGCTTCAGCACTTCATCCCACGAACGGATGGCGGCGTCGAGGTCTTGCTTGGCGAAGGCGCTGCGCGCATTTCGCGTGTGGCGTGCCACGGCTTCGGCGCGGGCCTTGTCGGGCGAAGGCGTGTTGGCCGCGGGTTCGGGCGTGGGCGATTGCGGCAGGTTGACCACGGGCGTGACTGCCGGCGTTGCGGCCTGCAGGCTGGCGGGCGGCGCCCTGCCGGGCACCCGGATGGTCTGGCCGCCGGCCAGGGACCGCGGCACCTTGATGTTGTTGTAGCGCGCAAGAATGTAGAACTGGTGCACGTCGTTCATGAAACGCTGGGCGATCTTCGACAGCGATTCACCGGGCAGAACCTTGTAGCTGAACGACTCGCGGCCCAGCATGGCCTGCGGGTCTTCCTTGATCTGCTGCAGCAGGCTCTGCGCCAGCCGATGCGACGGGTCGGCCTGCAGCACCCGCTTGAGTTCGTTCTCGGCCTGGGATTCCTGCCCGGCTTCCAGGTGTTCGATGGCGGCGCTGACGGTGCGCGGTATCTCGGCGGGCGTCAGTGCCGCTGGCTGCGGCGCAGCCGCCGGCCCGGCCGGCGGTGCGGCCACAGCCGCGGCTGCTTCGGGGCGCGGTGCCGGGCCTTCCGCCGGGGCTTGAGGCGGCTGCGCGCAAGCGGTCAGCAAGCTCAGGCCGATCAGCGTCAGGCCGGGCTGCCAACGTCGGGCAGCAGGTGTTGCAGTGGAGGATCGCAGCGGTGTCATCCACCGAATTGTCAACGACGCACCGCGCAAGGCCAAGCGTATGGCTGCACCATATGTGATGTCTGCACACCCGCCATCGGGTTGGCCCCCACGATGAAATCGTGGAATCCGAACGGGTCCTGTGATACCTTTTGTATCTGTACGAGCGCACGTCCTGGCGCTGGTTCTACCGGACTTTTCCCGCCACGTATCTTGAGGAAAGCATGAACAGCGTCCACGAAAAACTCGCCCGGGTCCGCAAACCCCGTGTCCACATCACCTATGACGTCGAGACCGACGGTGCCGCCATCGTGCGCGAGCTGCCATTCGTGGTTGGCGTCATGGGCGACTATGCCGGCGATCCCACCGAGCCCATCAAGCCGCTGGCTGAACGCAAGTTCGTGCAGATCGACCGCGACAACTTCAATGACGTGATGGCCCGTGTCGCCCCCGGCTTGAACCTGAAGGTCGACAACACCCTGGCCGGTGACGACAGCCAGATGGCCGTCAACCTGAAGTTCAAGTCGCTCGACGACTTCGACCCGGCCAAGGTGGCCGAACAGGTGCCCGCGCTGAAGGCCATGCTCGAGACCCGCAGCCGCCTGCGCGACCTGGTCAGCAAGGCCGACCTGTCCGAGGAACTGGAAGGCCTGCTCGAGCAGGTGCTGCAGGACAAATCGAAGCTCGACGCGCTGTCGGCCGAGCTCGGCATCAAGAAGTCGGAAGGTTGAGCCCATGAGTGCCACTGAATCGCAAGGCGCCGCATCGGCCACCGTCACCACCACCGAAGGTGGCTTGAGTTTTCTCGATCAGGTCATCGGTGCCACCAAGCAGACCGAGCGCGACCGCGCCGAAGAGCTCATCCGCGCCCTGACCGAAGAAGCGCTGAAGGGCACCGTCACCTTCAACCGCAACCTGGTCGTCACCTTCGACCGTGCCATTGCCGAGATCGACCGCAAGGTGTCCGAGCAGCTCAACAAGATCATGCATCACGAGCGTTTCCTCAAGCTCGAAGGCAGCTGGCGCGGGCTGAACTATTTGGTGATGAACAGCGAAACCGGCACCTCGCTGAAGATCCGCATGCTCCAGGCTTCGAAGAAGGAACTGGGCAAGGACCTTCAGAAGGCCGTCGAATTCGACCAGAGCCAGCTCTTCAAGAAGATCTACGAGAACGAATTCGGCACCCCGGGTGGTGAACCGTACGGCGCGCTGATCGGTGACTACGAGTGGACCGCCCACCCGGAAGACGTCGAGACGCTCAAGCTGGTGTCGAACGTTGCCGCGGGCGCGTTTGCACCCTTCATCTCTGGCGTTGGCGCCGGCATGTTCGGCTTCGACAACTGGAGCGAGCTGTCCAAGCCGCGCGACCTGGCGAAGATCTTCGAGACCGCCGAATACACCAAGTGGCGCGGCTTCCGCGAAACCGAAGACTCGCGTTTCGTCAACCTGGTGATGCCGCGTGTCATTGCCCGCGTGCCCTATGGCGAGGCCACCAAGCCGGTCGACGAGTTCGGCTACGAGGAAGCCCCCACGAACGCCGACGGTTCTGCCAAGGCGATGGACCACAACCACTACTGCTGGATGAACGCCGCCTATGTGATGGGTGCGCGCCTGACCGACGCGTTTGCACAGTACGGCTTCTGCACCGCCATCCGCGGTGCCGAAGGTGGCGGCAAGGTCATGGGCCTGCCGACGCACACTTTCACATCGGACGACGGCGACGGCGACTCGAAGTGCCCCACCGAGATCGGCATCACCGACCGGCGCGAGGCCGAGCTGTCGAACCTGGGCTTCCTGCCGCTGTGCCACTACAAGAACACCGACTACGCGGTGTTCTTCGGTGCGCAGTCGGCACAGCTGCCGAAGAAGTACGACCGGCCCGACGCCACGGCCAACGCCGCGATCTCGGCGCGTCTGCCGTATGTCATGGCCACCAGCCGCTTCGCCCACTTCCTGAAGGTGATGGCACGCGACAAGATCGGCTCGTTCATGGAAGCCAGCGACTGCGAGAAGTGGCTCAACCGCTGGATCCAGAACTACGTCAACCCGATGGAAGGCGCCGGCCAGGAAGCCCGTGCGAAGTACCCGCTTCGTGAAGCCAAGATCGAGGTCAAGGAAATTCCGGGCCGCCCCGGCAGCTACAACGCCGTGGCCTACCTGCGCCCCTGGCTGCAGATGGAAGAGCTGACGACCTCGATGCGCATGGTGGCGCGTATCCCGCAGAAGTCCTGAAGGGGCACTGGCGGCACGCCATGTCCGGCCCACCCGCAGGAGCGCTTCGCGAAGCCGTCCTGGCCGGGAAGTTCTGGGGCAAGTCGGCTGCGGCGTCAGAACTGGCCGGCTTCGTGGCCAGTGCTGATGCCCGGCTGCACCTGCAGGCCTGGTTCGGGCCGGACTGGCTGGCCTGGCTGTGGGCCCAGCCCGACCGGCTGGGTGCGCTGCGCGCCGCCATCGACCGCGACATTGCGCGGCTCGACGCGCTGATTTCCGCGCAGCTCGACGCCGTGCTGCGCCATCCGCGGCTGCAGCGCCTCGAAGGTTCCTGGCGTGGTCTGGCCTGGCTGGTCGACCGTCTGCCGCAGGGCAAGGGCCATGTGGTGCGGCTGAAGATGTTTCAGGCGCGCTGGGTCGAGATCTGCCGCGACATCGACCGGGCGATCGAATTCGACCAGAGCCAGCTCTTCCGCAAGATCCATGAAGAACAGTTCGGCATGGCCGGCGGCGAGCCCTTCGGCCTGATCGCCTGCGACTACGAGATCCGCCACCGCCCCGGTGCCCTGCACCCCACCGACGACATCAGCGCTTTGTCGGGGCTGGCGGGCATTGCCGCGGCGGCGTTTTCGCCCATGATCTTCAGTGCCGCGCCCGAACTGCTGGGTGTGGAGAGTTTTTCTGCCATCACCCCGGGCTTCGACCCCGCCAGGATGCTGCAGGGCGCCGACCACCAGCGCTGGCGGCAGGCCGCAACGCAGGAAGACCTGCGATTCATCGGCATCGCGCTGCCGCGGGTGCTGGCGCGACCGGCCTGGCCCGACGATGGCTGCCGCGTCGACCGCTTCCGCTACCGTGGCTACATGCCGGAGGCCACCGACCGTGTCTGGACCAGCCCGGTCTATGGTTTTGCCGCTGCGGCCGTTCGCGCCTTCGACCGCTATGCCTGGCCGGCCGAAGTGCGGGGCGCCGACATCCTGGCCGAAGCCCGCGGAGGCGTGCTCGAAGACCTGCCGTTCGAGCGCTTCTTTTCCGACGTGCCGGCCGAAGCGCCAGCCCGTGCGCCGCTGGAAGTGGCCTTCACCGACGAGCAGGAAAACCAGATCAGCGACGCCGGACTCATTCCGCTGGCGGCACTCGACGGCCTGTCCGAAGCCTGTTTCGGGGCCCTCCCTTCGCTGCACCGGCCGCCGCGCATGACGACTGCGGTGGCGCAGGCCAACCAGCGCATTTCCGCGCAGATCAATTCCATCCTCTGCGTCAGCCGTTTCGCCCACTGCGTGAAGATGATGGGCCGCGACATGGTCGGCAGCTTCCTCGACCCGAAAGACGTGGAATCGCGGCTGCAGCGCTGGCTCAATGGCTTCGTCAGCGGCGGCGGCCTGAGCAGCGTCGAGTCGACGGCCAAGTACCCCTTGCTCGCAGCGCGCGTGGAAGTGCGTGAACGCGAAAGCCGCCCGGGCGTGTACAACTGCACCGTGCATCTGCAGCCGCACCACCAGCTCGACGACATCGGTGCCACCTTCCGCCTGGTGACCGAGTTCTCCCCGCGCAACGCCACCGCCTGAACCCCCAACGAAGCCCCAACGAAAGACGCCGATGACCACAGCTGGAGATGCCCTTCGTGCCGGCGACATTGCCGGTGCCCTCGCAGCCGCCACTGCCGCAGTGAAGGCCGCACCGACCGATGCCGACGCGCGCTGGCTGATGGCCGAACTGCTGCTGTGCACCGGTGAGGCCGAGCGCGCCGACCGCATGCTCGACGCGGCGGCCCTGCACGAGCCCAACCCGGCAGTGCTTGAATTCCGCAAGCTGCTGCGCGCCGAAGTGCTGCGAACGCAGGTGCTGCGCGAAGGCCGCCCGCCGAAGTACCAGGGCGACGACGCCACCCCGGCCCAGCAAGCGGCACTGCGCGCGCGCATGCTGCTGCGGCTGGGCGACGTGGCTGGCGCGCAGGCGGCAGCCGAAGAAGTGGAATCGTTGCGGGCGCGGGCGCCGGGGCGGCTGGAGGCAGCCGACGGCACGGTCCAGGCGTTCGACGACCTGCGCGACGCCGACGACCTGCTGGCCGCTGAATTCGAAGTGCTCACGACCGCGGGCGACTACATCCTGGTGCCGGTGTCGCGGGTGCAGTCGCTGGCCTTCGACCCACCGCGCCGCACTCGCGACCTGATCTGGCGGCGCTGCGCCATCGACCTGAAGGACGGCACCGAAGGCGTGGTTTACCTGCCCGCCATCTACCTGGGCGCCACCGCCGAGACCGACAGCGCCCTGCAACTGGGCCGCGCCACCGAATGGACCGAGCCCGAGGACGGCCCCGTGCGCGGCCGCGGCCAGCGCATGCTGCTGGTGGGCGAGCAGGTGGTGGCCTTCACCGCCCTGGAAACCGTGGTGTTCGATTGAACCAGGGCAAGCCCGGCGGCGGTGGCGGGGGCGCAGGCAGTGGTGGCCGCCAGCCACCGCAACGTGCCCACCTGCCACTGCTCGACCGTCTGTTCGACGCCGACGATGATGCCCCGCACGGCCATGCCCCCAGCGCGGCCGAGGCGCTGGATCGGTTGCACGCGGCCGTGCGGCGCGACCTGGAGTGCCTGCTCAACGCGCGCCGCCGCCGTCGCCCGCTGCCGCGCCTGCTGACCGAGCTGCCGACATCGCTCATCAACTACGGCATCCCCGACCCGGCTTCCGGCACCTACAGCGTGCCCGAGTTGCGGGTGAGCCTGCTGCGCGAGGTCGAGGCCACGATCCGCCGCTTCGAGCCGCGCCTGATGAACATCAGCGTGACGCTGGCCAAGCAGGACGGTGGCCTTGGCGGCACGCTGCGCATGAAGGTCGACGCCGTGCTGCGCGCCGACCCGGTGCCGGAACCCGTCAGCTTCGAGACCCTGCTCGAACCCGTGAGCCGCGACGTCACCGTGCGCGAAAGCTGAAACCGTGGCCGACGCCCTGCTGCCGTACTACGACCGCGAGCTCGCGGCGATCCGCAAGCTGGCGGGCGAATTCGCCGAGGCCAACCCCAAGGTGGCCGGGCGCCTGCGCATCACCGCCGACGCCGTCGACGACCCGCATGTCGAACGCCTGCTCGAAGGCGTGGCCTTCCTCGCCGCGCGCGTGCAGCACCGGCTGGACGACGATTCGGCCGACTTGTCCGACGCATTGCTGGAACTGCTGTGCCCGCACCTGCTGGCGCCTGTGCCTTCGATGACCACGGTGCAGCTGCTGCCCAAGCCAGAAGCGCGCGGGGCCTCGCGCGTGGCGCGTGGCACGCCGCTGCTGACGCAGCCGGTGCGTGGCGAATCGCTTCAGTACCGCACCTGCCACGACACCGTGCTCTGGCCGCTGGCCATCGAAAAGGCCCGGCTGTCGGGCCTGCCGCTGCCGGCGCCGGCCAACCCGCATGCGCCGCGCGCCGCCGCGGTGCTGCGGCTGAGCCTGGTCACCACGGTGCCCGACCTGCCTTTCAATGAACTCGGCCTGGACAAGCTGCGGCTGCACCTGCGTGGCACTGGCCAGCTGCCCACGCAGCTGCTCGAATTGCTGTGCACGTCGACCCTGTCCATCGCCCTGGCCGACGGCACCGGCGACCCGCGCCCCACCTTCCTGCCGCGCGAGGCCCTCTGCCAGGTCGGCTTCGAAGCCGACGAGGCCGCGCTGCCCTGGCCGCAACGCGCCTTTTCCGGCCACCGGCTGCTGACCGAGTACTTCGCCTTCCCGGCCAAGTTCCTGTACATCGAGCTGTCGGGCCTGGAGGCCCGCAGTCTGGTGCAGGCCAGCGGCGCGCTCGAAGTCTTCATCTACCTGGCGCGCACCAGCGGCGAGCTCGAACGCAGCGTCAGCGAAGAGAACTTCGTGCTCGGGGCGACGCCTGCGATCAACCTCTTCCAGCAGGCCGGTGAACCGATCGCACTGGACGGCACGCAGTCGGAATGGCTCGTGGTACCCGACGCCCGGCGCCCCGCCGCGCTCGAGGCCTACGCGATCGAGGACGTGCGCCTGAGCCGCCCCGAAGCCCCGCTGCCGCGCAAGGTGCCGCACTTCCAGCGCCTCAAGCACGAATTCGGCACCGAGCCCGACGCCGAGGGCCTGAGCTGGCTGGCCGCGCGGCGCCCGGCCCCGGCCATCCTGGGCGGCACCGAAACCCGGCTGATGATGCGCGACCCGCAGTTCGACCCGGCCCTGCCCGCCGACGGCGTGCTCAGCATCGACCTGACCTGCTGCAATCGCGACATGCCTTCGCTGCTGCCCTTCGGCGGCGGCCAGCCGGCGCTGCGCATCAGCGACCCCGCGGCCGCCGCCAGCGGTGCGCTGTGCCTGGCGCCGCCGACGGCCACGTTGCGGCCGCAGCTGC
Organism: Rubrivivax sp.; assembly: GCA_022842595.1. Classification (GTDB taxonomy): domain Bacteria; phylum Pseudomonadota; class Gammaproteobacteria; order Burkholderiales; family Burkholderiaceae_C; genus Rubrivivax. Next base: position 139,729 of record JALHPF010000010.1, on the reverse strand, counting down.
GTGAACGCAGTGGCTGGCGGCTCGTCTCGCACCTGGCACTGAACCATCTGGGCGTGACCGGCGGTGAACAGGCGGCCCTGGCGCTGCGCGAGATGCTGCGCCTGCACGACCTGCGCGACGTGCCGGAAACGCGGCTGGCGCTCGACGGCATCGTTTCGGTGAATGCCACGCCCAGCGTCGCGCGGCTGCCGGGCACCCGGCCCGGCAACTTTGCCCGCGGCATCGACATCCAGCTGACTTTCGAGCCGCAGGCCTGGACGGCCGGTGGCCTGTTCCTGCTGGCCGGTGTGCTGGAACGCCTGTTTGCCCTGCAGGTGTCGATCAACGGTTTCGTGCGCACCTCGGCGCACCTGCGCGGCCGCAGTGGTGCGGTGGCGTCGTGGCCGCCGCGCAGCGGCACCCGTGTGCTGCTGTGAGCCAGGCTGACGCCCCGCGCCCGGCGCCCAGCGCTCTGGACCGGCTGAAGAACGAGCCCGCACGTTTCAGCCTGGACCAGGCCGCAGCGGTGCTGGCCCCCGGCGTCGACCCCACCGAGATCGACTTCCGCACCTCGTCGAAGCTGGGCTTTGCCAGCCGCGAGGTGGCCCAGACGCGGCCCGAAGACCAGCAGCTGACGACACCCACGATGGGTCTCGTCGGCCCCGGCGGCGTGATGCCACGCCACTACACGGCCTGGGTCGACGGCGAGGACCGCCGTCGTTCCGCTGCGCTGCACGGCTTCTTCGACATGCTCTCGCGCCGCTTCGTCGGCCTGTTCGTGAAGGCCGGCGCGCGCTATCGGCCCACGCGCGACCCGGCACCGGCCGAACGTGTGCTGGCCGCGGCCGTCGGGCTGGGCACGCCGCATCTCACCGAGACGCTGAGCACGCCCTTGCAGGCCCTGTTGTTCCATGCCGGCGCACTGTCTTCCCGGGCGCGAAGTGCCGAGCGCCTGCGTGGCATGTTGTCCGAGGAAGCCGGGTGCGAGGTACGCATCGTCGAGTTCTCGGGCAGCTGGGTGCGGCTGCCGCCGGCCGAACAGTCGCGGCTGACGGCACTGGGCATGCCCGGCCGCCATGTGCAGCTGGGCGTGGACGTGGCTGCCGGTGTCCAGGTGTGGGACGCATCGGCGCGCTTCCTCATCCAGATGGGCCCGATGTCGCATCAGGACTTCGAGAAGCTGTTGCCGGGTGCGCCGCTGCACACCCGGCTGGTGGAGCTGACACGCCTGTTCGTCGGGCCCGAGGTCGACTTCGCCTTCAACCCGGTGCTGCAGCCAGGCGAAGTGCCCGCGATGCAGCTGCCCCGTGCCGGCGGCAGCCCCGCCCGGCTGGGCTGGACGAGCTGGCTGACCGCACCCCGCCCGCGACGCGAAGTGGCTGGTGAAGCCGTCTTGCGCGCTTGAGGTCCAACCCAGGAAACGCATGAGCTTCCCTGCAGCCAACAGCTGGTCTGGCGGCTACCCGATCCGCGAACCCTACCCGCCGGCCTGGCACGGTTTCCAGTCGCCCGCCCACCTGCGGCTGATCTGCGCCTTGATGGGCGTGGCCTGGGACGTGGGTGCCGACACGCCGCTGTCGATCCTGGAAGTGGGCTGCGGCACCGGCCACACCGCGCAGGTGCTGGCTGCCAGCAACCCGCTGTGGCAGGTGCTGGGCCTGGACTACAACCCCGCCCATGTGGCCGAAGCCCGCAGCATGGTGGCCGAAGCCGGTCTCGCGAATGCGCGCTTCATCGACGCCGACCTGGCTGCGCTGACCGACGCCGAGGTCGACGCGATGCCCGAGTTCGACCTCGTCACCGTGCACGGTGTCTGGTCGTGGGTGGGCGACCCGGTGCGTGAAGGCGTGCTGCGCCTGCTGCGCCGCAGGCTCAAGCCCGGCGGCCTGGTGGTCATGGGCTACAACGCCCTGCCGGGCGCCAGCGGGGCGCTGGGCCTGGCGCGCCTGGTCCGCTGGTCGATGCTGACCGCCGGCAGCAGTGCCGAAGGCGTGGCCGAAGCCTCGCGCCGCGTGAATGAACTGATCGCTGCCGAACCGGCCCACCTGCCGTCTTCCAGCTGGCGGAGGCTGCTCACCGACCAGCTCAAGGACGCCCGCCTGGGCTACCTGCTGCACGAGTTCGAGACCGAACACTGGCGACCCTGTTTCCATGCCGACGTGGCGGCGGCGCTGGCCACCGCGCGCTGCGACTACCTGGGTTCGGCCACCATCGACGAGAACTTTCCGCAGATGTCCTTGTCGCCGGCCCAGCGCGCGCTGTGGGAGGCCGCGCCAGATGCCGCCGGCCGCGAGCTGATGTTCGATCTGTGCGTACCCCGGGCCTTCAGGCGCGATGTCTTCGTGCGTGGACGCCGCGCTGCCGCTGGCGATGCCCGTGTCGACAGGCTGTGGCTGGCCAGCGCCACGCACAGCCAGGCCAAGCCGCTGCTGCACGCCCAGGCCGGCGAGGCCGAGCTGCCCCCGGCGATCGTGGCTTCCGTGCTGGCGGCGCTGGCCGAGCGCCCGCATACCGTGGGCGAGCTCTGCCAACTGCCCGGGTGCGCCCAGGTGACGCCGGGTGAGATGGCCGCACTTTTTGTCGGCGCGCGCCGCGCCGTGCCCTTGTGGCACGAGCCTGGCCGTGGCGGCAGCGAGCAGGCCGCGGCCTCGGCCCGCCGCTTCAACGCCGTGGTGGCCAGGCGGCTGGCGCCCCACGGCAGCGGCGCGGGTCAGCTCGGGCTGGCAGTACCGGCGCTGGGCGGCGGATTGACGGCGACGCCGCTGGAGCTGGCGACCGCGCATCTCGCCAGCGTCAGGTGGCAATCGCAGCCCTTGCCCTTGCCAGGCCAGCCCCGGCAGCCGCCCGATGTCGACTGGCTCGTGCAGCGCCTGCTGCCAGCCGGCCTGCCGCCCCCTGAAGAGGTGCTGGTCGGTCTGCGGCAGGCGCTCGCCAACCTGCTGCGCGAGCGCTGGCCGGTGTGGCAGGCGCTCAGGGTGCTGGGTGACTGAAAACGCCTGAACGCGGCGGCGCGGGCGCAGGGCGCAAGGCGAAATCAGACGGCAGCCAGTTCGCGCAGGAAGGCCTGGCGTCCGGGTTCGTCGGGAATCTGCGCCGCCAGGCTGTCGCGCAGGGCCGCGGTGGACACCGCGTTGGCCAGTGCGCGCTTGATCATCACGCGCGCCATCGGCCCGACATGCCGTGCCAGTGCGGTCTGCACCCGTTCGATGTCGGCTGCCGAGATCGGCGCGACGCTGGCGCTGGCGGCGTCGGTCGGGCCACCCGTACCGCCCAGGGCGGCCCTGCCACCGGTACCGCCGGTGCGCGCGGCTTGCTGCGTCGCGCCTGCGTTGCGGCTGCGCTCGAGCTGCCGGCGCACCTCGGCCTGGAAAGCCAGGCGGTCGGTGGGCAGGTCGACCTTGCTCTCGAGTTCGGCGCACAGCGCCTCGACCGACGTGGCCCGGCGCAGCGCGCTCTGCACCAGGTAGGGCGCGATCGGGCCGAGCATTTCCGCGAGCTTGCGCGACAAGGTGTCGAGCAACTGCGGGTCGAAGGTGGTCGCAGACGTCTGGCTGCCAGGCCGCGCATCGGGCGCCGCCTGGCGCTGCGGCGCAATCAGCGTGCGCTCGTCGTAGTCGGTTCCGCTGGCCTCGGCCGCCAGCTTCAGCGCGGCGGCCATGTCGACCGCGCTCGCGAAGCGCTCGCTGGCGTCCTTGGCCAGGCTGCGTTCGACCACGGCCACCAGTGCCTCAGGAATGCCGGGCACCAGTGCGCGCAAGTCGGGTGGCGGGTCGCGCAGCAGCTTCGTCAGCACTTCGGCCGATGTCGCGCCGGCAAAAGGCTTCTGCCCGGCCAGCATCTCGAACAGCAGCACGCCGGTGGAGAACAGGTCGCTGCGGCCGTCCACCGCTTCGCCGCGGCACTGCTCGGGCGACATGTAGCTGGGCGTGCCGATGACCGATTCGCGCTGCGTGAGCTGCGAGGTGTCCAGCCGCGCGATGCCGAAGTCGGCCACCTTCACATGGCTGCCGCCCACCAGCATGAGGTTGGCCGGCTTGATGTCGCGGTGCACGATGCCCGCGGCGTGCGCAGCCTGCAACGCGGCCAGCAATTGCAGGGCGACGAAGACCGTGTCCTCCGCCGCGAAGCGCCCACCCACCGGGCGCGACTGGCTCAGCGTCAGGCCGTCGACGAATTCCATCGCCAGGAAGGGGTTGCCTTCGTGCAGCGAGAAGTCGTACAGCGCGATGATGTTCGGGTGCTGGCAGCGGCCGGCCGCGCGGGCTTCGCGCCTGAAGCGGGCGATGAAGCTGTCGCGTTCGCTGCTTTCCAGCAGGTCGGCGCGGATCAGCTTGATCGCCACCGGCCGGTCGATGTCGGGGTCGTGCGCCTTGTAGATGGCCCCCATCGCACCGCGACCGAGAGCCCCCTGGATGACATAGCGCCCGACCGTTGTCGGGTCGGCTTGCATGGTGCGTGCCTTACTCGTTGAGCATCTTCATGGCATTGGCCAGGCTGCGGCGCATGCGGTTGAACGACTCCGCCAGCGAACCGATCTCGTCGCGGGTTCCCACCACGAGTTCAGGCGCTTCCATGTTGCCCATGCTGACGGCCACGGCCTGGGCCGAGATCACGCGTACGGGCTTGATGATCACGAAATGCAGCAGCAGGTTCAGCAGCACCATCATCACGGCGAACACCACGCCCAGGCCGATCATCAGCTGGGTGAAGGTCTGGCGCGCGGCATCGAAGGGCACGCTCATCGGCACGCTCACGATCTGTGCGCCGATGACTTCGTTGAGCTTCCAGCCGAAGCCGTTGTTCGGGCCGTACAGGTCGACCATGGTGGCGGGTGCGGCCGCCGGTGTCGAATGGCACTGCAGGCAGGCCGGGTTGGTGATGATGATCGGCCGTGCGATCGACAGGATGCGGCCGGTCGGCGTGTCGCGTTCGCTCACCAGTTCCTTGAGTTCGGGCTTCTGCTTGAGCGTGCGGATGAGTTCGGCCTGCCAGTCCGAAGGCAGGTCGGCGGGGTTGGTGGGGTTCTCGACGACGGTGCGGTACGAGTAGTCGGGAAATTTCGCCTGCAGGGTGCGGAAGTTGGTCTGTGCCACCCAGGCCGGAACCGACTGCGGCAGGAAGCGCTGGTTGAACTGCCCCACCAGCAGCGGCGCGATTTCCTTCACCGTGAATTCACTCAGCGCCGTGGCCTGCCCGCTCATGATGGCGGCTTCGCTCAGCACCTGCCGGCGCGCGTTCGAGAACGACAGTTCGTAGGCCAGCACGCCGGCCAGGGCCCAGCCGACCAGGAAGGCCACGAGCATGACGAGATTGAATTTGGTTCGCAGACCCATGGGCGTTTCCTTTGACTTCTACTGGCTGTCCTTGAGCAGTCGGGCGGCCTGCTCGGCGCTCAACTGGCCCGTCATTTCCGAGCGCAATTCATGCTGGTAACGGCGGACCGCGGCCAGTGTGTCGGGGCCGACGACGCCGTCGACCTTGCCGCCGTAGTAACCCAGGCGCTGCAGCGCCAGCTGGACGCGCCGCATGTCTGCGGCGCCCAGTGCCGTGGCCGCTGGCGCCGGTGTGGCGGCGGTACTGGCGTTCGTGTTGGCGGGCCCGGCATCCACCGGGTCATGCACCAGCACGGCCCTGCGCGCCGACGAGGGCAGCTTGCTGCGCAGGCTTTGCGTGACGGCCTTCCAGTCGGTGGCACCGGGCGTGATGGCGGCACTGGCCGTGGCCGCGAGTTCCGTGGTGCCCGCCGGCAGTGCGCCCAGCGTCTGCACCACCGCGAAGCCCTTGCCTCCGAGTGTGGCCGGGTCGATCAGGCCGGGCAGGGGCAGGGTGCCGGCAGAGCCGGGCAGGGCCACCAGGTCGAGCAGGATCAGGCCCGAGCGAGCGCCCGGGCGTGTCATGGCGTTGACGAACTGCCGGCTCAGGATGCCCTGGCTCAAGGCGTCGGTGTCGCGCGTCAGGTTGGCCGAAGCCGGCATCAGGAACACACGGCTGTCGAGCGCCACCGCATAGCCGCAGACATAGGCCACTGCCACGGTGTCGCCGCCGCGGCCGACAGCGTCGGCGAAATCGGAGATGGCAGAGCCCATCTGGCCGTTCGACGGATTCACACGCTCCGTGACCTCGAAGCCGGCGCGGCGCAGTGAAGCCGACATGCCGTTGACGGCCGTACGGCAGGCGTCCAATGCCGGCCAGGCCGGGTAGGTGCTGTTGCCGATGACCAGCGCCAGCCGGCGCGGCTGTGCCTGCACCGGCGCCGGCCACAGGCTGGCCAACACGCCCGCCACTGACGCCAGCCATGCCAGCGACGCGAGCCTGGCGCCAGGGCGACCCAGGTTGAAGCGAAGCGATCTCATTTCGTCTCTTCGGTGCGGATGCCCAGACGCAGCAGCATGCCGTTGCGCACGGCGGCGTCGGGCAGCACTTCGGCGAGCAGTTCGGCCAGGCTCATGTGGCCGCGGCGCACGGCTTCTTCCAGCGTGTAGGCCAGCGGTGAATGCGGTTCGGTGCGCCGGAAATAGTCGGCGATGCGGTCGAGTTCGCGCAATGCGGCTTCGCGGCTGACGAGGGCGCCGGGCACGGCTGCCGCGACCGCCACCACCGTGCCGTCGGCCGCGGTCTCGACGGCGACTTCTTCGGCGACCTCGGCGACCACGCCGCCGAGGCCGGCGATGATCTTCAGCATGCGCTCGAGCAGCTCGCTGACCTTGCGCATCGACGGCGCGTCCGAGCCGAAGCGCGCTTCCAGCACCCGGTCGAGTTCACGCCAGGCGTCGATGGCCGCGGCCGTTTCGCGCCCGCGGCCGATGAGGTAGGCGCGGTCGAGCTTGGCCTCGGCCTCGAGTGTCTTCATCTCGGGTGCGCCGGCAGCGTACTTCGCCTTGCGCCGCTTCTCGTCGAGCGTCGAAACCTGCTCGGCCTGCTCCCACTGATAGACGCCGATGCCTGCACCGTCGGCGCGGCGGAACAGCGGCAGGCGGCGCAGCGGCTGCATGATCGTGCCGTCGGCACTGCCACCCGACAGTCCGCCGATGGGTGAGGAGCGGGCCTCCAGGCCGTCCTCGTCGGGTTGCGGGAAGCCCGCCTCCCAGAAAGCCTCGCACAGCCCGGCGAGCAGCCGCACGCCAGCGGTCAGGCCCGGCAGGCCATGGACCCGAACCAGTGCTTCGATCAACCAGGCGGCGATCTCGAAGTCCTTGCTCTGCTTGGCAAGCGCCTGCTGACCGATCGTGAGCACATCGCGCCAACCCAGGGCCTCGACGCCTTCGCTATCGCCTTCGGCATCACGCGCGCGCTCTTCGGCGCGTGCTGCAGCGCGCGCATCGCGCAACCGCTGGTAAGGAGAGGCCGAAGAGAAGTCACTGCGCAGGTCTACCCCTGCGCCTTGCTCACCAGAGTCGAGTGGCGCGAGCAAGGCACCGAGATCAATCACATCGCCATCCATCGTTGCTCCATGGAATTTCGGGCACTCGTATCCAAGCCGATCGGGCTTTCCCTAGTCAATGTCATAAGTCACAAGCCGGCTGTGACCTCATTGCTGGACAGTCAGGAGGCTATCCGATAACGTTGGTTACAAGACGGCAAGATGTTTGTCGCCAGCATTTTGGCCAGCACATCCGGAGAAGATTGCACATGGTTGCCGTAGATCTCAAGTCTCTGGTTGGCAGGCTCACTGAAACCTGCCGGCGACAGCTGGAAGCAGCAGCCGGGCTCACGCTTTCGCGCAGCCACTACAACGTCGAGATCGAGCACGTGCTGCTCAAGCTCGTCGAAATTTCCGGCAGCGACATCGCTGCCATCCTCCGCAAGCAGGGGATTGACGCAGGTCAGGTTGCGGCCGAACTCAACCGCGCACTCGACCGTCTGCGCACCGGCAATGCGCGGCCGCCCGCGCTGTCGCCGGACATCGTCACCTGGCTGCGCGAAGCCTGGATCATCGCGTCGCTGGAAGCCGGCTCGAACCGCATTCGCAGCGGCCACATGCTGGCCGCACTGCTGGCCGACGAAGCCCTGTCGCGCACCGTGCGCGAAAGCTGCCCGACGCTGACCGCGGTTCCGGCCGCCGGTGTGCGCGGCAACCTGGCCGAGCTGGCGGCCGGCAGCGACGAAGCCGCGGCCGCCGATGCGCCAGCTGCCGCAGGCGCAGCGGTCGCCGGGGGTTCAGCGCAGTCGCCGCGCGGCGGCGGCCCGCTCGACCAGTTCTGCACCGACCTCACAGCGCAGGCCAAGGCCGGCAAGATCGACCCCATCCTCGGGCGCGACGCCGAGATCCGGCAGATGGTCGACATCCTCACGCGGCGGCGCCAGAACAACCCCATCCTCACCGGCGAGCCGGGTGTCGGCAAGACGGCCGTGGTCGAAGGCCTGGCGCTGCGCATCGCCGCGGGCGACGTGCCCGACGCCCTGAAGGGTGTGAAGCTGATGTCGCTCGACCTGGGCCTGCTGCAGGCCGGTGCGGGCGTGAAAGGCGAATTCGAGAACCGCCTGAAAGGCGTGATCGATACCGTGAAGGCCTCGCCGACGCCGATCGTGATGTTCATCGACGAAGCGCACACGCTCATCGGCGCTGGCGGCCAGGCCGGCCAGAACGACGCGGCCAACCTGCTCAAGCCGGCATTGGCACGAGGCGAGCTGCGCTGCGTCGCCGCCACCACCTGGGCCGAATACAAGAAGTACTTCGAGAAGGACGCGGCACTCACCCGTCGCTTCCAGGTCGTGAAGGTCGACGAACCTTCCGAGCCCTTGGCCGCGGCCATGCTGCGGGGTCTGGTGGCCACGCTGGAAAAGCACCACGGCGTGCGCATCCTCGACGAGGCGGTCGAAGACGCGGTGAAGCTTTCGGCGAGGTTCATCCCTTCGCGCCAGCTGCCCGACAAGGGTGTCTCCCTGCTCGACACCGCCTGCGCGCGTGTCGCCATGAGCCAGGCGGCCGTGCCGGCACCCGTCGAAGACCGCACTCGCCGCATCGCGCTCATCACCACCGAGCTCGCCGCGCTCAGCCGCGAAAGCGCCACCGGCACCGACCATGCCAAGCGCCACGCTGCGCTGCTGGCCGACCAGGCCCAGGCCCAGTCGGAACTCGAAGCCCTCACGGCCCAGTGGAACCAGGAAAAGGAACTCGTGGCGAGCATCCGTGACCTGCGCCTGCGCGCCGAGGCGGCGTCGGTCAACCTGCTGCCGGGCAGCGAGGCGGCTGCGGCGGAAGAACTGCAGGCGCTGCAGCGCGAACTGGCCGGCACGCTGACCAGCCTGCGCACGCTTCAGGGCGAAGAGCCGCTGGTGCACCCGGTCGTCGACGGCCAGGCCGTGGCCGAAGTCGTGGCCACCTGGACCGGCATTCCCGTGGGCCGCATGGTGTCCGACGAGATCAAGACCGTGCTGGCGCTGCAGGACAAGCTGATGGAGCGGGTCGTCGGCCAGGACCACGCGCTCGACGCCATCGCGCAGGCCATCCGCACCAGCCGTGCCGGCCTGACCGACCCGCGCAAGCCGATCGGCGTGTTCATGATGGCCGGCACCTCGGGCGTGGGCAAGACCGAAACCGCACTGGCGGTGGCCGAGCTGTTGTACGGCGGTGAGCAGAACCTCACCGTCATCAACATGAGCGAGTTCAAGGAAGAGCACAAGGTCTCGCTGCTCATGGGTTCGCCACCCGGCTATGTGGGCTACGGCGAAGGGGGTGTGCTCACCGAAGCCGTGCGCCGTCGCCCCTATTCGGTGGTGCTGCTCGACGAGATGGAAAAGGCGCACCCTGGCGTGCAGGACGTCTTCTACCAGGTGTTCGACAAAGGCCAGATGAAGGACGGCGAAGGCCGCGACATCGACTTCCGCAATTGCGTGATCATCATGACCAGCAATGCCGGCACCGACACGATTGCCAAGCTCTGTTCCGACCCCGACCTGGTGCCCGAGCCCGAGCAGCTGCGCGACGCGCTTCAGCCCGATCTGCTGAAGGTCTTCAAGCCGGCTTTCCTGGGCCGCTGCAACGTCGTCATCTACTACCCGCTGCGCGACGAGATCCTGAAGAAGATCTGCCTGCTGAAGCTGCGCAGCATCGGACGCCGGGTGTTGGAAACCTATGGCACGCCCTTCACCTTCGATGACGCCGTGCCCGACGCGATCGTCGCGCGCTGCAAGGAAGTGGAATCCGGCGCGCGCAACATCGACAACATCCTGAGCCGCTCGCTGCTTCCTGAACTCTCGGCGCAGCTGCTGGCGCGCCTGGCTTCGGGGTCCACGGTCAGTCAGGTGCAGGTTGGCTTGGATCCGTCGACCGGAGCCTTCCGGTACGACCTCGGTTGAACGTCCCCGCGGCCGAGCTTGTGATGAGCGGGGACACCATCGGCGATATGAAAGGTTGGAGCGATCATGGCTATCTTTATGAAGTACGGTGACCTCAAGGGCGAAGTCACCGCCGAGGGCTACAAGGACTGGATCGAGCTGGGCTCGTTCCAGTGGGGCATCGGCCGCGGCATCAGCGCGGGTGTGGGCGGCGCGTCCAAGCGCGAGGCCAGTGCGCCGAGCGTGTCGGAAATCACCGTGACCAAGACCATGGACGCCTTCTCGCCGCTGGCGCTGAAGGAAGCCATCGGTGGCGAAGGTGTCGAGGTGAAGATCGATATCACCCGCACCGACGGCCCGGGCACGCACCAGGCGTTTCAGAAGTACATCCTGACGGGCACGATGGTCAGCGGCTACAGCGTCAGCAGCGGCGGCGACCGGCCCAGCGAATCGCTGTCGCTGAACTTCACCAAGTTCGATGCCGAGTACATCAAGGTCGGCGACAAGCTGACCCCGGAGACCACCGGCCACTACATTTACGACCTGACGACGGCCAAGGAAGGCTGACGCCGTTGGCGGGGGTGGGCACCAGCCTGGCGAACCTCGACCAGGCCGGTGCCCCCGGTCAACCCGCCGCGCATGGACCGGGCCTGGCTGGGCCCCGATGGCGCGCTTCCCCTTCAAGCGGCGTCGCGGGCGTCGGCTGGTTCATTCCGTCGCACGAGGCATGAAGGCATGGCAATTCCCAGACTCCTGCACATCACTTCGCCGCTGGCGGGCGATGAGCTGATCGCGACCCGGTTGCATGCCGTCGAGCAACTGGGTCTGCCCTTTCGTTTCGAGGTCGACGTTCTCGCCAACGACCCGCTGATCAAACCCAGCGCCTTGCTCACCAAGCCCATCACCGTGTCGGTGAAGGAAGTGGTCGACGAGGCGCCCATCGAACGCCACTTCCACGGCTTCGTGTCCGAATTCGAACGGGTCGGGCCCGGCCCGAGCGGCCGCATGGGCTACCGCCTGGTGGCGGTGCCAGGCATCTGGCGGCTGGGGCTGCGCCAGAACTGCCGCATCTTCCAGGACAAGTCGGTGATGGACATCGTCGACGCCGTGCTCGGCGAACACGCGCTGGCGGCGCCGGCGCGCGGCATCCTGCCGACGCTGTCGCCCATGGGCTACTGCACCCAATTCAACGAGACCGACCTGGCCTTCCTGTCGCGGCTGATGGAAGAGCACGGCCTGACCTACTACTTCAGCCACACGGCGACCGAACACCGCATGCATGTCAGCGCCACGGCGCCAGGGTTTCCGGCCTTCGTCGGCGGCGATGTCGAGGCCATGCACGAATCGCCGCGCTTCTTCGACCTGCAGCAATGGTGCGTGGCCCAGCGTGCCCGTTCCGCCGCGGTGAACCTGCAGGACATGGACGCCGAACGCAGCCAGCCTTCGGTGGTGCAGACCAAGAACAGCGACACCAAGAGCTACGCCGACGAGCCTGCGATGTGGGCCCCGGGCAAGGTCTTCCATTGGCCGGGCGGCATGGCCACCCGGCCGGGTGTGGACAACGCCGCGGTGGCCATGGGCGAACGCGAAACCGCTTCCGAGGAATTCACCGCCACCGCGCGCGACCCGCGTTATGCCGCCGGCGTGCGCATGAACGTGGCCGTGGTGGCGCAGGACGACACCCGCCGCACGGCGCAGTACGTCGTCACCTCGGTGCAGCACAGCGCCACCGACGCTTCGAGCCTGGCTGCGGGCTCGGGCGGAACCGAGGGTTATGGCGCCAGGCTTCAGCTGTCGGTGGCCAGCCGCACCTGGATGCCCAGGCCGGTGCACGCGCGGCCGGTGATGGCGGGCCTGTATTCCGCGAAGGTCACCGGGCCCTCGGGCGAGAAGATCCACGTCGACGAGTTCGGCCGCATCAAGATCAGGTTCCGCTGGGACCACGCGGGCGTGGACACCGACGCCTCATCGTGCTGGGTGCGTGTGGCGCAGGCCGCCGCCGGCGCCTGGGGCGGCACCTGGTTCCTGCCGCGCGTGGGCGACGAAGTGCTGGTGGCCTTCCTCGACGGCGACCCCGACCGCCCGGTCGTCACCGGATCGGTCTACGGCAAGGACGCCAAGCCACCGTTCCTGCCGGGCACGAACCGCGCGCAGAGCGGCATCCGCACACGCAGCTACAAGTCCGACAGCGCCGAAGACGCCAACATCTTCCGTTTCGAGGACAAGAAGGACAACGAGGAAATCCTTCTGCATGCGCAGAAGAACCTCACCGTCGAAGTCGAAAACGACGAGAAGCGCACCATCGACCACGACCAGACCGAGATCATCAAGAACGCCCGCACGGTCACGGTGAAGGAGGCCGACGACACACTCACGGTCGAACTCGGCAACCGCATCGCGACCATCAAGACCGGTGACGAAACGCTGACCGTGGAGAAGGCCAACCGCATCACCAACGTGAAGAAGGGCAACGACACCAAGACCCTGGACGAAGGCAACGAGGCCCACATCATCAAGATGGGCGACGTCACGGTGAAGTGCGAACTCGGCAGCATCACGATGGAGGCGATGAAGAAGATCACCCTGAAGGTGGGCCAGAGCACCATCGTGCTCGAGCCCTCGGGCGTCACCATCAAGGGCACGATGATCACCGAGGAGGCGCAAAGCCTGCACGCCACCAAGGGCGCCATCATCAAGGAAGAAGCTCAGGGCATGGTCAAGGTGACCGCTGGCATCGTGATGCTGAATTGACCGTGAGCAACCCGCTGCCCAAGCTGGCGACACCGCTGGCGCCCTTGCTTCCCAGGCTTGAACTCGAGCCGCCCGCCCTGGCCCTGGTGAACGGGGCCCAGACGGCCGCCGAGGCCCTGTCGCGCTTGCAGGCTCAGGGCCTGCTCAGCGAAGCAGCGCGCCTGTGCGCGCACGCCCTGCCCAAGCGCGAGGCCGTCTGGTGGGCCTGCATGTGCGCGGCGGCCGTGCCCGACGCGGCGCTGCCGGCCACCGACGCCGCAGCGCGTATGGCGGCCGAGGCCTGGGTGCGCAAACCGACCGAGGAAGCCCTGCGCCGCGCGGCGTGGGCGGCCGCCGAGAAGACCGAGTACCGCAGCCCCGAGGCCTGGGCCGCGGTCGGCGCGTTCTGGAGCGGCGGCAGCATGGCGCCCGAGGGCCAGCCCGTCGTGCCACCCGCCGAACACCTGACGGGCTTGGCCGTCAGCGGCGCCATCGTGCTGGCCTCGGTGCGCAGCCGGCCTGAACGCTCGCGCGCCCGGCTCGAGCGTTTCCTGGCGGCAGCCGTGGACATCGCCAACGGCGGCGCCGGTCGCATCCCGCTGGAGGAGAACTGAAGTGTCCAAGCCCGCTGCGCGCCTCAGCGACATGCACGTCTGCCCCATGCAGACGCCTGGCGTGCCGCCCATTCCGCATGTGGGTGGGCCCATCCTCAAGGGCCAGCCCAACGTGCTGACCGGCAGCCTGCCGCAGGCCCGCGCCACCGACCCCTGCCTGTGTGTCGGCCCGCCCGACGTCATTGCCATGGGCAGCGCCACCGTCATGGTGGGTGGCCTGCCGGCGGCCCGGATGGGTGACACCTGCGGCCACGGCGGCTCGATCATCGTGGGTTGCCCCACCGTGCTGATCGGGGGTTGAATGGCCGATTCCCAGGTCGACGTCCCGGGGTCAGCAGCGATACTCGTGCGCTGAAGCCAGGCACCCATCGCGCACCCATGTCCACGCTCACGCTCACCATCCTGCGCAGCCCCAGCTCAGCCCCCGGCGAACACCGCCAGCTGCGCGGCGGCGAACTCACCATCGGCCGCGGTGCCGAATGCGACTGGCCGCTGCCCGACCCGCTGCGTTCGCTTTCGCGCAAGCACTGCACGGTGTCTTTCCTGGGCGGCGCCTGGCAGGTGCGCGACCTGTCCGGCAATGGCACTTTCATCAACTTCACGCAGTCGCCCATCGGCCGCGAGATGACGCAGTCGCTGCGCGACGGCGACCGCCTGCGGCTGGGCGATTACGAGATCGAGGCGCGCATCGACGAGGTCGCGTTCCTGCCCACCAACCCGGTGCCGCCGCCGGCGGCGATCAGCCCGTTCGGTGAACTCGAACGCCCGGGCTTCGCCGGCGCGCGCCTGCCGGGTCTGGACGACCCGGTGGCACCCGACGCCGGGTTCGGCTTCGGTGCCCGTGCCGGCCTGGGCCAGCCGGGCCCGCTGTCGAACCCGACTCTGCCCGACCACGGTGCCGCAAGCAGCGACGCGTTTTCGCCCGTCGTTGCGCCGGCGGCCGACAAGTCGATCATCCCGGCCGACTGGTATGCGGTGCCGTCACCGCCGGCGGCGGCGCCCCTGGCGCCTGTCGCTTCGTCGGCCCCTTCGGCTTTCGCTTCACCTTTTTCTGCGCCGGTGCCCGCCCCAGCCCCTGCGGCGATGCTGCGGCCCGAAGCCCCGCCTGCAGACTTCTCCGCCGCAGTGGCCGACCCCTTCGCAGCGATCTTTGCGCCATCCGAATCCGCGCCTGTGGCCCCTGCGGCCGCTGCGGCTGCTCTCAGCCCCTTGGCCACGCCGCTGTCCGTGCCGCCAGCGGCGCTGGTGCCGCCGGCCATGCCCCTGGCCGCACGTGATGACGCGGCTTCGGCGCTGGCGGCCCTGCTGGCTGGCAGCGACCTCACGCCCGAACTCGTGCCTCGCGCCGCCGCCGACCCCGAAGCAGCCCTGCGCAATGCCGGTGCGCTGCTGCGCGCCGTGGTTTCGGGCATGCGTGCGCTGCTCATCGCACGCGGCCAGGTCAAGCGCGAGTTCCGCATCGAACAGACGATGCTGCGCCAGACCGACAACAACCCGCTGAAGTTCGCGGCCACCGACGAATACGCGCTGGCCGCGCTGCTCGACCCTCGCACGCCTGCCGTGCGCGCTGTGCGTGAATCCATCGACGACCTCACGCTGCACCAGGTGGCCACGCTGGCGGCCACGCAGGCCGCTGCCAGGGCCTTGCTGGAGCAGCTCGATCCGGACAGACTCGAGTCCCAGGACAGCGGCGGCGGCCTGCTGCCGGGCGCGCGCGAGAAGCGCCTTTGGGAAGCCTACAAGCGCCGCCACGCCAAGCTGCTGGAACAGTTCGAGGACGATTTCGAAAGCGCCTTCGGCACGGCCTTCGCCCGCGCCTACGAACAGGCCGCCAGCGACGTGAAGAAGCCGTGAAGACCCCGCATACCCGCCCGGCCCGGATGGCCGGCCCAGCAATGGGCAGATGCCGCAGCAAGCGCTGCGTGAAGGAGCTGAATGTTCTGGCATGACAAGGTGGTTTGGCAGGAAGGCATGTTCCTGCGCGCGCAGCATTTCCAGCAGCAGGACCGGCACACCGCCAGCCAGCTGCAGGCGCGCGCCGCACCCCTGCGGTCGCACCCCTGGGGCCTGACCGAATTGCAGATTGACCGCGACCTGCTCGCGGCGGGCCGGTTTGCCTTGTCCGCCGCTTCAGGCGTGCTCGAAGACGGCACCCCCTTCTCCATCCCTGGCGGCGCCGACGCGCCGCTGCCGCTGGACCTGCCCGAAGGCACGCGCAATGCCGTCGTCTACCTGGGGCTGGCACTGCAGCAGGACGGCAACCCCGAAGTCACCTCGGCCACGGGCGGCCCGGAAGAACCGCGTGCGCGCTACCTGCTGCGCGGCTTCGAGGCTTTCGACACCCATTCCGAAAGCACCATCGCGGCCGAACTCGCCATCGGCCGCCTGCGCCTGCGCTACCTGCTCGAAACCAGCGAACTGGCGGGCTTCTCGCGCCTGGGCCTGGCGCGAATCGTCGAAGTGCAATCCGACCGCCGCGTCGTGCTCGACGACCGCTACATGCCGCCCTGCCTGCGCATCTCGGCGGTCAGCTCGCTGGCCAACCTGACGGCCGAACTGGTGGGCATGCTGGGACAGCGCGCCGAAGTGCTGTCCGGCCGACTGGGGCAGCCCGGCGCACGCGGCGTCGCCGACATCGCCGACTTCCTGCTGCTGCAGGCCGTCAACCGCTGGACGCCGCTGATGGCGCATTGGGCCGACGCCGGCAACACCCACCCCGAAGCCTTGTTCGCGGCCCTGGTGCAGATGGCCGGCGAGCTGTCCACCTTCTCGGCCGCCGACAAGCGCGCGCCGGTCTACCCGGCCTACCGCCACGACGACCTGCAACGCAGTTTCACGCCCGTCATCGCCGACCTTCGGCGTTCGTTGTCGGCGGTGCTCGAGACCACGGCCGTGGCCATTCCGCTGCAGGAGCCCAAGTTCGGCATCCGCGTGGGCCCCTTGTCCGACCGCAACCTGCTGCGCACCAGTCAGTTCGTGCTGGCGGTGTCGGCCGACGTCTCGGGCGACCAGTTGCGCCGGGTGTTCCCGAACAAGGTGAAGATCGGCGCGGTCGAGCACATCCGCGAACTCGTCAACGTGTCCTTGCCCGGCATCGGCGTGCGGGCGCTGCCGGTGGCACCGCGGCAGATTCCCTTTCAGGCCAGCGCCGCCTATTTCGAGCTCGACCGCGGCAGCCCGCACTGGCAGCAGATGGGCAATTCCGGGGGTTTCGGCATCCATGTGTCCGATGAATTCCCCAACCTCAGCATCGAGATGTGGGCCATCCGCGCATGAGTGACAACCCCTTCAGCGAACCCGACGATAGCGAACGCACCGTCCTGCGGGGCCCGGGCGGGCTGCCGCCGCCGCCGCCGGCGATGGCACCGCCGGTGCAGGCGCCCTTCGCCCAGCCGGCGACAGCGGCGATGCCGCAGGGGATGGCGCAGCGTTCGTCGGTCGCAGGGTCGGCGCGCATGGCCGGCGAGGCCGACGTCCTGCCCAAGGTCGGCCGTTCGCCGATGGTGGCTGCGGCCGGGCCGTTGCTGGACCTGCTGGCGCGCATCGGCGCCAGTTCCGGTCAGGGTTCTCAGGTGCGCAATGCCGAGGAATTGCGCGAGAGCGCGATGCGGGCGCTGCAGGCCTTCGAAGCCGAATGCCGCGCTGCGCGGGTGCCCGACGACCAGCTGCGCGCCGGCCACTACGCGCTGTGCGCGGCACTCGACGACACCGCCCTGTCCACCCACTGGGGCCAGGCCAGCAGCTGGGGTTCACGCACGCTCAGCTCCACCTTCCACCAGGACGTGCGCAGCGGTGAACGGTTCTTCGATCTGCTGAACGGCATGCAGCAGGAGCCCGGCCGCTACCAACCGGCGCTCGAGATCTGCTACATGTGCCTGTCGCTGGGCTTCCGCGGCCGCTACCGGCTCGACAGCCGCGGCAGCGCCGAGCTCGAGCGCATCCGCGAAGGCCTGTACCGCCTGCTGGCGCAGCTGGGTGGCAACTGGGAGCGTGAGCTCTCGCCGAACTGGCGCGGTGTCGACGCCCCGCACCGCGGGCCGCCGCGCAGCGTGCCGCCCTGGGTGGCGGCGGCGGTGGCGCTCAGCCTGCTGGCCTTCGGCTACGTGTTCGCCTCGCACACCGTGAACGACCGTGGCGACGCGCTGCAGCAGCGCATGATGGCGCTGCCCCCCGCCGGACTGCCGGCCATCGCACGCGCGGCCGTGCCCGTGGCGCCGGCCGCCGCGCCGGTGGCCGACAGCCCGCTGCTGAAGTTCCGCAGCTTCCTCGCGCCCGAAATCCGCGACAAGCTGGTCGTCGTCGAAGGCGACGCTCAGCGCGTCGTCGTGCGCATCCTCGGCCGCGGCATGTTCGCCTCGGGCAGTGCCGACCTGCAGCCACGTTACCCGGCGCTGCTGGCGCGCATCGGCGAAGCCCTGAAGCTGGAACCCGGCCGCGTGATGGTGGCCGGCCACACCGACAACCAGCCCATCCGAACCGTGAAGTTCCCGTCCAACTTCCAGCTCTCCACTGCCCGCGCCGAAGCTGCGCGCGCCGTGCTGGCCAGCACCACCGGCCAGCCCGAACGTTTTGCCGCCGCCGGCCGCGCCGACACCGAACCACTGGCGCCCAACACCACGCCCGAAGGCCGCGAGCAGAACCGCCGCATCGATGTCGTGCTCTCACTGAACGAGGGCCGCTGACATGAAGGGGCTGCTCTCTGCGCTGTGGACCGTGCCGGCGATGGGCGGCTTGTTCGGTGCCCTGCTGCTGTCGGTGGTGGTCTGGCTGTTCGCGCCGGCCTTGCTAAGCATCGAATCGACCTGGCTGCTGGTGCTGCTGGCGGCCTTGCCGGTGCTCATCTGGCTGGCTGTGTTCTTCTTCCTGGTTTGGCGCAAGCGCAAGCGCGACGCGGCCCTGGTGGCGGGTGCCAGCCAGCCCGACGAACGGGCACTGAAGGCCAATGCCGCCGCCGCCGCGGCCACCGAGGAAGAGCGCGCCGTGGCCGAACGCCTGGCCGATGCGCTGGGCGCGATGAAGTCGGCCAGCACCGGCAAGGCCGGCTACCTGTACGAGCGCCCCTGGTATGTGCTGATCGGCCCGCCGGGCTCGGGCAAGACCACGGCCATCCGCCATTCCGGGCTCGATTTCCCGCTGGCCGAAGGCCGCGTCTCGGGCGTGGGCGGCACCCGCAACTGCGACTGGTGGATCTCGGAGCAGGCCGTGCTCATCGACACCGCCGGCCGCTACACCACGCAGGACAGCGATGCCGCCGCCGACAAGGCCGGCTGGGAACGTTTCCTCGACCTGCTCAAGCGCGAACGGCCGCAGCAGCCGCTGAACGGCGTGATCGTCGCCTTCGGTGTCGACATGCTCAGCCGGCTGGACAAGGCGGGCCGTGAACAGCATGCCCAGGCCGTGCGCCGCCGCGTGCGTGAACTCGAGCAGCGGCTGGGCCAGCGTCTGCCGGTCTACTTCCTCGTCAGCAAGGCCGACCTGATCGTCGGCTTCACCGAGTTCTTCGACGACCTGGACCGCGAAACCCGTGCCCAGGTCTGGGGCATGAGCTTCAAGCCCGAACAAAGCGACGAAGGCCCGGCCACCGGTTTTGCCGCCGAATTCGCCGGCCTGCTGCAGCGCCTGCAGGTGCGCCTGCTCGAACGCCTGCAGGCCGAACGTGGCAGCGACCAGCGCGCACGCATCGCCGGTTTCCCGGCGCAGTTCGCTTCGCTGGAAGCGCCGCTGGCGGCCTTCATCCAGGCCGCGTTCGGTGGTTCCAAGCTCGACCCGGCACCGTTCCTGCGTGGGGTGTACTTCACCTCGGGCACGCAGGAAGGCACGCCCATCGACCGGCTCACCGGCGCGCTGTCGCGCACCTTCGGCCTGGACAGTTCGCGCCCGGCCGCGGTGATGGGCCAGACCGGCCGCAGCTTCTTCCTGGGCCGCTTCCTGCGCGACGTCGTCTTCAACGAAGCCCGCCTGGCGGTGCGCGACCAGGGCCACGAACGCCGCCGTCGCTGGCTGCAGGTGGGCACCGTGGCCGCTTCGGTGCTGGCGCTGGTGGTGGGCCTGGTGTGGGGCTGGATGGCCTTCGGCACCGAGTCGCGGCGCAGCGAACAGGTGGCCACGGCGGTGGCCGGGGCCGAACGGGGCGCCGGCGGCCTGCCGCTGGACAAGGTCACGGCCGATGCCGACGTCGCCCAGTTGTTGCCCTACCTGGACACGGTGCTGGAACTGCCGCCCGCTGCGGTGGGGCAGGGTGGTCGCCTCGGCCTGAGCCAGGAAGAGAAGCTCGTCGCGGCCGGCCAGCTGGCCTACAAGCACGCGCTCGAACGCACGCTGCTGCCGCGCATGCTGGCGCGGCTGGAAGGCCAGATCCGGCGCGAGATGCAGAAGCCGGCCTACCTGTACGTGGCCACGCGGGTCTACCTGATGCTCGGCCGTCAGGGGCCGCTGGACCCTTCGCTGATCCAGGAATGGATGTCGGCCGACTGGGCCCAGGCCTACCCCGGGGCCGTGGGTGCGCCCAAGCGTGAAGCGCTGATGGGCCATCTCGATGCGTTGCTGGCCACCGACTTCGCCACCTACCCCCTCGACGGTGCCCTGGTCGACGAGGCCCGGCGCGTGTTCTCGCGCCTGCCTATGTCCGAGCGGGTGTATGCCCGGCTGCGTTCCACCGCGACCGATATCGCGCCCTGGCGGCCGGCCGATTCATTGGGCCCCGCCGGCCAGCGCCTTTTTGCGCTGCGTTCCGGCGAGCCCATCGCCGCAGCTTCGGTGCCGGGGCTCTTCACCGTGGAAGGCCTGCACCGCAGCTTCTTGCCGCGTCTGCCCAAGGCCATCCAGGACGCGGCCTCGGAAAGCTGGGTGCTCGGCCCCGACGCCGCGGCCGTGGCCGCCGACGCGCAGCAGCTCGAAACTGCGGTGCTGCGCGAATACGCCCGCGACTACATCGCCGAATGGGAAAAGCTGATGCAGGCGGTGGTGCTCGTTCCCTTCGCCGGGCCGACCAAGGCCGCCGAAGCGCTGAACGTGCTGGGCGCACCGAACTCGCCGATGCGCGACCTGCTGCAAGGCATGGTGCGGCAGCTTTCGCCCGGCACGCCGCCGGCCGCACCCGCTGGCGCGGCGTCGGGCGCGGTCACGGCGGCGTCGGCGGCGGCCACGGCCAAGGACGCGCAGAAGGTCGCCAAGCTGGTGCCCCGGGCGCTGGGCGGCGGTGCGATCTCTGCGGGTGCCAACGCCGTGGCCAAGCCGCTGCAGGCGGGCAGCCGCGTGGCTGAGGCCATGGGCGGCAATGCCGCCGCCGCCGACCCGGCCACGGTCGTGGCCGAAACCGTCGAGGCCCATTTCAAGCCCTTGCGTGAGGTCTCGGGCAAGCCGCTGGACGATATCCTGGCCGTGCTCAACGAGCTCTATGTGCAGGTGGCCAAGGTGGCCACCGCCGCTCCGGGCAGTGCCCCGCCGCCGGCGGCACCGGGGCTGGACCCCGGCCAGCGCCTGGCCGCCGAGGCTCAGCGGGCGCCGCCACCGCTGGCCGGCTGGCTGCTGACGGCGTCGCAGCAAACGGCGGCCGTGCGTTCGGGCGGCGCCAAGGCCGCGGTGGCCGCCGCTGCCGCAGCGCAGCTCGCGCCGTTCTGCAAGGGGGTCGAGGCCAGGTTCCCGTTCCGCCGCGACGCTGCCGCACCCGACATGCCGATGGACGACTTCATCCGCCTGTTCGGCCCGGGCGGGGCCTTCGACCAGTTCTTCGCCCAGAACCTGCGCAGCCTGGTCGACACCAGCCAGAAGCCCTGGCGCGCCGTGGCCGCCGATGGCGGGCCGTCGCCGGTGTCCCCTTCAGACATCGCGCAGTTCCAGCGCGCCGCGGCCATTCGCGATGCCTTCTTCCCGGTGGCGCTGCCAGGCCAGCCCAGTGCCGCGCTGCGCTTCGAACTCGTGCCGCTGGGTCTGGACCCCGGCGCGAAGGGCGCGGTGCTGGAGGCCGACGGCGCGAAGACGGCGATCGCGGCTGGCGCCTCGGCCGGGCGCGGCGTGGCGCTGCAGTGGCCTGCGCGCGGGGCGGTCGTGCTCAGCTTCGATGGCGAGCCGGCCGGCTCAGCCATCGTCAACGACGGCCCGTGGTCGACGCTGCGCTTCGTGGCCCGCGGCAAGCTGGCGCCCACCGGCGTGCCCGACCGCCTGAAGCTGTCGATGCAGCAGGGTGCGCGCACGGCGGAATTCGAATTGCGCACGGGGTCGATCGTTCACCCGTTCGCCCTGCGCGAACTCGGCGACTTCCGCTGCCCGCAGCTGGCACCTTGAGCGCGCGGCCGATGTGCTTGCCCACGCCCTTCCTCGCCCCCCGGCCAACCCTGGAGAGCCAGGCATGACGGGCCTGTACGGCAAGCTTCCCGCCCATGGCGACTTCGTTCGCCGCGAGGTACCCAAGAGCTTCGTCGAACCCTGGGACCAGTGGCTGCAGACGGCACTGCAACAGGCCAAGGAAACGCTGGGCAGCGAGTTCACGGCGGTCTGGGAAACAGCGCCCGGCTGGCGCTTTCGGCTGCCTGCTGGCGCCTGCGGGCCGATGGCCGTGGTGGGCGTGGTGCTGCCCAGCCAGGACCTGGTGGGCCGCCATTTCCCGCTGACGCTGGCAGCGATGCTGCCCGACACGCTGTCGCCGCCCAACGAAGCCTGGTACGGCGCGATCGAACGCGCCGGGCTGGCCGCCATCGAGCAGGGCGAGAACGTCGAAGACCTGCTGGCGCAGCTGCCGGAAACGGAATTCGGCCAGAGCATTTCCTTGACCGCCACCGTGCCGGCCATTGGCTGGTGGACCCGTGACGGCCTGCGCTGGCCGCTGGCCACCTTGCCCTCGGCGGCGCAGTTCCGCGGCATGCTGCAAGGCAAGGCGCTGGTGGAGCGGCTCGAATCGAAGGCTGCCAGTCACCGCGGCACGGTGCGCACGCGCAACGAAGACGCCTATGTCGACCGCGGCGACATCGGCGTGTGGGCCGTGGCCGATGGTGCCGGTGGCCATGGCGCCGGCGACGTCGCCTCGGCTGCCGCCGCTGCCGCGCTGGCAGACTTGCCTGCCGGCCTGAGCGCCGCCGAAACCCTAGCCCAGGTGCGCCTGCGCCTGGGCGCCGTCCATGCCGACCTGCAGCGCCGCGCCGCGGCTGGCCCCAGCGGCAGCCTGATCGCCACCACCATCGTCGTGCTGATGGCACGTGGCGAACACTTCGCCTGCCTGTGGGCTGGTGACTCGCGCGCCTACATGCTGCGCGACGGCAGCCTGAGCCAGATGACGCAGGACCACAGCCTCGTGCAGAGCATGGTGGCCGCGGGCTCGCTGGCTGCCGAGGATGCCGAGTCGCACCCCCAGGCCAACGTCATCACCCGTGCCGTGGGTTCACACGAAGCGCTGGAGCTCGACAAGGTGGCCGGCCGCCTGGCGCCGGGCGACGTGCTGCTGCTGTGCACCGACGGCCTGTTCAAGGCCCTGCCCGAGCGCGAGATCGCCACGCTGCTGCGTGGCGGCCATGGCGCCGACCAGCTGATCGACGAAGCGCTGCGCATGGGCGCGCGCGACAACGTCACGGCGCTGGTCATCCGGGCCTGAGACAGAGTTCGCGCTACCTCTCCATCCCAAACGAGACCCACTCCGAGTTGCCTGCTGGAGCCGGCGTCTCAGGGCGATGCCGACCTCAGTTGAACAGGCCTTCCAGGCTGACGTCTTCTGCCACCAAGCTGGCTTCCGCCAGGAGGTCGGTCAAGAAGAAACCATAGTTCTCTGCATTCTCAACGGCCAGGTCGGGCCAACCGTCGGCCAGTTGCCGTGCCAGCGGGCGCCCATAGCAGGTGTTGCCCGACGGCGCTGCCGTGATGTTGGCGCCGTTGATATGGTTCTGGGCGATGTCGTTGATGTTGCCGACGATGTGCGAAAGCTCATGCAACAGCGTGCCCGTACGGCTCTGGTTCATGCGGTCGTTCTGCGGCAGCGCCGTGAAGAAGCGCAGGCACAGGGACACTCGGAAGCGGCCGGACTTCAGAAGGTCCTTGATGCTTTGCGCCGACCAGCCCCCGTCAGGGGTGAAGGCCACCGCATTGGTGGTGGCCCCGCAACTCACGTTGTATTCGAACTGGACTGAAGAGCTGTTCAGGGCCAGATCCATCAGCGTCACGACTTCCACGACTCGATTCAGTCGGGCCGGCATGCTGGGGCCGAAGAACAGTTTGTAGCAGTGCGTGCCGCCATGAGGTTGACCGCGTTGCATGGCCTGCAGGCAAGCGCGACCCAGGCTCAATGACCGCTGCGATTCGCTGAGGCACTTCTCGAAGATGCCACGATGGGCCACAGAGTAGCCGGCGATGATGTGCCCATGCTCATTTCCTGGTCGAGGTTGGGAGCGCACGCGAGGGTCATCAAGGTCGGGCGACTGGGCACTTCATGGTGTCAGACCAACCAGGGCACGAACCTGGTTGTCTGGGTCTTGTAGTCCTGATAACCGGGGAATCGGAGCGTCAACGCACGTTCCTCGATGAGGGCTTTGGCCCCGAGAACGACGAGCAATGCGAACCACAGTAGGACATCGAGAACTTGATGCGACATCACTGCCGCCCCGGCAGCGCCAAGCAGCACCGACGTGTACATGGGGTGGCGAATCCAGCGATACGGACCACCCGTCACCAGGGTGCCTCCGCTTCGGGGCGTCGGCCGGATGTTGAAGTTGCCCGGCCGATTGACAGCCAGTGTCCAGATGGCCATTCCTGCCGATCCTGTCAGCAAGGCCACGGCCGCAGTGTCGAGGATCGGCAGTGTCACCCACGCCCGCCCTCCCATGAAGGCCAACAGGCCGAACTGCAAGGCGACCAGCCATCGACCGGCCCACTCTGCGGCATCGCCGCCCAGTACTCGGGCGCCCATGCTCATCGACGCGCCACCAGGCCGATCAGTGCCGACTGCCCGCTGTGGCCCTGTCCCTCCTGGACCTCGGCCTCGTACTCGCGCAGCTCGATGATCGACAGGTCTGCGAAGGCCGCTTCCAGCAGTTCCCGGGTGTACAGGTGCGACAGGAACGGTGGTCCGCCGGTCCGGTATTCCAGCTGCTTCGGCGTATAGCCCTGCAAGATGAGCACGCCGCCCGGTTTCAGGCTGCGGACGATGCGTTCGAACAGGCGTGTACGGGTCGCGGGGTCGGCGAACTGCACGAAGATCGCGGCCACGCCAGCATAGGCCGCTCCGGGCCAGTGGTAGCCATCCACGTCGGCGACCGCGAAGTTCACCGAGACGCCCTCGCGCCGGGCAAAGGCCTGCGCCTTCATGACTGCACGGTCAGCGACATCGAAGGCATCGACCTGGAAGCCCTGCCGTGCCAGCCAGACGCTGTTGCGTCCTTCGCCGTCGGCGACGCTGAGGATGCGCCCGCCGGACGGCAGGGAACTGGCGTGCTCGCGCAACCAGGCGTTGGGTTCGGTGCCGAACAGGAACTCGTCGCCCGCATAGCGGCGGTTCCAGGTTTCGGCGGCATCGGTGAACGCGGGCGGGGTGCTCATTCGAAGACCTCAGCGTGTCTTGCGCAGCAGGCGCACGTGCATGGGCCGGGTGAAATGCGCGCCGCCGGGGCCCTGATGCGGGGTGTATCGCGCCCGGACACGCTCTACCATCGCCGCATCGATACCGTGGTCAGCGAAGGTCGGACGCATCATGCGTTGCTCGAAGTCATCGAAGCTGGTAAAGCCGACCGGTGATTCGAAGTGCTGGTCGGCTACCGATGCCCAATGTCCCGAGGCCACTGCCCGGTCCAGCGCGGCCTGGGCGGCGGCACGCACATCACCTTCGTCGTTGAACAGGCGGATCAATTCGTTCAGTTCGCCGGCGTAGACGGGTTCCAACACGTACAGCCAGCCGCCGGGGTGCAGCACGCGCGCGAGTTCGGCCAGGGCCTGGTCCATCTGCGGCATGGGCACATGGTGCAGCGACTTGAGCATCAGTGCGCCATCGAAGGACGAATCCGGAAAGGGAATGGCTTGGGCGCCGGCCTCTTCGAACCGCAGCCGTTCAGTCGGGGCCAATCGATTCTTGGCCAGTTGCCGCTGATCGACTTCGATCCCGACGACCTCGGCGGTGGGGTAGCGGCTGACCAGTTCGCGCGCCAGGTGTGCAGCACCGCAACCTGCCTCGACGATGTGCAGGTCAGCCAGCGGAACCAGCTTCTCCAGAAGATCGAGTTCGTTGGTGATGAGTGGAGTCGTCATGTCGTTCATGTTGGCACAGCGCCAGGCTTCATCGGCGAACCTCGCGCTGCAGGTGTGCAGCTGCTGCGTACAGACCGCCGGCATTGGTGACGTGGGTGTAGCCCAGTTGCCTGAGCATCTGGCAGGCGCTACCGGACCGTGCCCCGCTGGCGCAGTACAGAACCAGTGGCGTGGTCTTGTCGGTGGCGAGCTCCGCGATGCGATGCGCCAGCTGCGGCAGCGGCACGTTGATGGCGTGCTCGATGGCCGTGGCCTGGAACTCGCGTTCCGACCGCACGTCGATGACCAGGGTGCCGGGCAGTTCGATGGATGCCGGGCGCGTTGCAGGGGGCGCTGTGTCGTCGGGCGCCGATGCTTCAGGCTTTCCGGGCTTCGCTGGCAGCAGCCAGCGTTTCAGTCGTTTGAACATGGGTGTGCGATGACCTCGAGGTGGGTACTGAAGAAGCGTACGAGCTGATCCGCATGCGGTGCCAGCGACTTGCGCAGGTCGTGGTCACCGTCGACCACGATCAACTCGCCGCGGCGCAGCAAGGCTTGCAGCCGATGCGCGTCCGCCAGCGGCACGGTCTGGTCATGCTCGCCATGCACCAGCAGCACCGGGCAGTCGATGCGCGCCAACTGATGTTCCGGCGCGATGTGGTCGAACCGTTCGCCGATCACGGCTTGCACGTGTTCGAGGATCGCCGTGCCGACCCATCGCCGAGGGATGTGGTGCTCCAGCAGCCAGCGTTCCATCACCTCGCGGGGCTGGGCGAACGCCGACAGGCTGACAACGGCCCGCACGCCGCCTTGGCGGGCGGTGTGCAGCAACACGGCCGCGGCACCTACGGAATGGCCCAGCAGGGCGACGCGGCCGGTGTCGATGGCTGGATGGCCGCGAAGCACGTCCAGCACCGAGGCCAGGTCTTCCGCGAACCGAGGCAGCGAGCTGAACGCCTCGGCCGAACTGTCGCCATGGCTCGCCGCGTCGAACAACACCACCGCGATGCCTGCGCGCACCAGGGGCTCGACCATCGGCGCGAGCGTGGAACCGTTGGCGCCCCAGCCGTGGACCGCCACCACCACAGGGGCTGGTTGGGCAGCGTTCGCCCCTTGTGGCAACGCGAGCCACGCTGCGAGCTGTTGCCCGCGGGCGCCGTGGACCTGAAACTGTGTGATGCACCGCGCGCCGAACGGGCGCTGGTTCCAACCGGGTTCATGGGGCAGGCGAGGCGCACGCAGTCCGCGCAGCAGCAGCCAATGCAACATGGCGTGCAAGGGATTCGGCAAGCGCCATCGGGCGATCATCGCGCGGGTGGTGGCGGTCATGTGGGGCAGCGCCTCATCGCGGGAAGTAGATGCGGTCGCGGTCCAGCTTGTAGCTCCACGGCAGTCCGGCGTTCTTCCAGCCGTTGACGCTGCGCCGTCCGTCCTTGCCCATGTCGCCCGCGAAGCCGTCGACCACCGACCAGACCTGGGTGTAGCCATCG
Organism: Rubrivivax sp.; assembly: GCA_022842595.1. Taxonomy (GTDB): domain Bacteria; phylum Pseudomonadota; class Gammaproteobacteria; order Burkholderiales; family Burkholderiaceae_C; genus Rubrivivax. The sequence continues at coordinate 112,440 of JALHPF010000010.1, read as the reverse complement.
TCGGCCAGCCGGTTGGCGCCACGGCTGCTGCGGTCGCCCGAGCGGCAGATCAGCACCACGTGTCGGTCTTGGACAGGCCCTTCTGTGCCAGCCGGCGGTTGATCTCGGGGACGAAGTCCTGCAGCGGCTCGAGCCGGCAGATGCCCCGCTGTGCGTCCCAGTCGGTCATCAGCTCCTGGTGTTCGACGAAGGGCACCCGAGCGTCGATGCCGCTGGCCATGCCCACGTACATGGCTTCGGCCCGTGTGCGCAGGTCGAGGAACAGCACTTTGCTGGCACCGCCCTGGGCTTGCATGAAGCCGGGTACATCTGCGGCCGTCAAGTAGCGGCCTGCCTGGGTGCGCTTGGGCTCGGGCAAAGAGGCCGAATCGACGGCGGCCTGCGACCGACCCGGCGGCAAGGCCATCCCGACAGCGCCTGCCAGCGCAGTGACGAGCCAGCGGCGGCGTGGCTGCATTGCATCGTTGACGACTCGCGCCGCTTGCCAGGTCAGGTGTCGAGGATGCATCTGCTTGTCTCCCATGTTCTTCACATCTCAGCGATGGATGATGGACCTGCGCCAGAGCACGCTGGCCGGCCAGGCAAAGGCCAGCGCTGCCACGCCGATGCCCAGTGCGATGCTGGCCAGATTCGCCCAGTCGACCCAGTAGGCCAGTTCCTGCAGCGAAGAACGATTCGTCGTCGGGACGACCAGAAAACCGATCAGCGCCGCGACTGCCGCAACCGCGGCAGCCATGGGCCACGCGCGGCGCCAGTGGGCCTTCGGGCGACGCCAAGCCAGGGCCAGCAGAACCAGCCAGGCGGCGGCGGCGAGGGCCAGCAGCGGCCAGAAGCCGAGGGCGATCTCCCAAACGATGTTCATCGCGAGCCAGATTTCGTACATGTCATGCCTTTCGTGTTCAGACCCGGCCCTTGAGCACCGCCATGTAGGCGGGCTTGAGCATGCGGTACTTCATCAGCCACGCAAAGAAGCTGTCGTTCAGCGGCTCGATCATCGGCAGGCTCGGCGTCAGCCGTCCCTCGTAGTCGAACTCGATCAGCATCGCCGAGCCCTCGCGCGTGATGAGCGGGCACGAGGTGTAGCCGTCGAAGGCCTCGTCGGCCTTGCGCCCTGCAATCACCTCCACCAGGTTGTGCGCCACCAGCGGTGCACTCTTCTTCACCGTGGCGGCGGTCTTGCCGCGCGGGGTGCCGTTGATGTCGCCGATGCCGAACACGTTGGGGAAGCGGCGGTGCTGCAGAGTGGCCTTGTCCACCTCCAGCCAGCCACCGGCGGCGAAGGGGCCTTCCTTCCAGGCCAGGTCGCTGTTCTTCACTGCGTCGGGTGCGCGCATGGGCGGCACGACATGGATGAAGTCGTACGGCATCTCCTGCTTCTCACCCTCGGGCGACACGAAGGTCGCACGACGCGCGCCGATGTCGATGGCCGTAAGCTTGCGCGAGAACTCGACATCGATGCCCAGCGACTTCCAGCGTTCGAGCACGTTGTCGTTGACCACCTTGACGCCGAAGACATTGCCCAGGGCCGACTGGAAGCTGATCTTCGAGCTGCCCAGCGTGCCTGCCTTGAACAGCCGGTCGCGCAGCATGAAGCTCATCTTCAGTGGCGCGCCGGCACACTTGAGCGGCGTTGCCGGCAGCGTCATCACGGCATTGCCGCCCTTGGCGGTGAAGGCCTGCATGGCCGCCCAGGTCGCCTGCGCCGCCTGCGGGCTGGGGTAGACACTGGTCAGTCCGGGCGCCTTGTCGGTGCCGATGGCGCTGACGTCCATGCCTTCGATCTGCGCGTAGTCCAGCTGCACGCCGGTGGCCACGACCAGGAAGTCGTAGGTGATGCGCTGCCCGCCTGCGGTGACCACGGTGTTGGCGGACGGATCGAAGCCGGCGACCATGTCCTTCACCCACTCCACGCCGGCAGGCTGGTAGTCGGCATTGCGGTCTTGCACCTTCTCCACCGGCCAGACGCCGGTGGCCACGAGGGTGTAGCCCGGTTGGTAGTTGTGTTCTTCCTTGCGGTCGATGATGGTGATCCTGGCACCGTCGAGCATGCGGGCCAGCCGGTTGGCCACGGCGATGCCGCCGAGGCCGCTGCCGGCGATGACGATGCGGGCGTTGGTCTTGACGGCGGCGTGTGCCGGCACAGGGGCGGCGGCGGCCCCTGCCAAGACCGGAGCTGCGGCCAGGGCCTGGAGCCATCGTCTGCGGTTCGGGTCCACGGCCGAAGGGGTGCGGTTCTGATCCATGTTGGTCTCCTGTTTGGGGGCCGGTGCCAGCAATGGCCCGAGCCGGACGCGCAGTGGGCTGCGCTGTTTGTTCTGTGGTTCAGAAGGCCAGCGTGTTGACGCCGGGCTTGAGCAGGTGCGCCGCCACTTCGGCCGGCTTGGCGGGGGTCACGCCCGCGATCAGGTCGCTGGCCTGCTTGCCGGTGTTGGGCAGGTACAGGGCGCAGACCTCGACCTTTGCGCCAGCCTTGATCAGGCCCTGCAGCATCTGCTGGGGCGTGACGTTGCGCGGCTTGAGGGTGGGCATCTCCTTGCCGACCAGCGCGATGTCGCCGGCCGCGTCGCACAGCAGCACGCGCACCGCGGCTTTCTGCTCCAGGGCTTGACCTGCCAGCACGAGGCCGGCGCCCTGCGCCATCGCATTGCCGGAGTGGATGTTGACGAACAATTCTTCCGCGTGCACCGCAGCGGCGGTGGACAGCAGGGCGGCGGCAATGATCAGTGACTTCTTCATGGTTCGAACTCCAGTGGGTTGGTAAACAGGGATGGGTGAACGGGGGTGGGTGATGAGCGACGGTGGAACGAATCGGTCTGTCTGCGCGCAGGTCACGGGGTGGCAGGGGCAGCAGGCAAGCCCAGCGCCGCACGCAAGTCGCCGGCCTGGCGTGCCATGACGACCTGGGCGACGCGTCCTGCTTCGATGCGCAACACGGTGGCGCTGCCGGGCAATCTCGGGATGTCGGCCACCTGGGTCAGCTGCGCTGGGTCTCTGACAAGCGCGATGGGGAAGGGCAGCTCGCGCAGCTTGGGCAACGCAAACATGCGTGTCACCAGCGCTGGCATGCCGCTGATGTCGGCCACGACGACGAGGCGCAGGCGATCAGCGACGCCCGCCGGTTCGGCGGCCAGCACGGCACTGACCATGTCGCTCACGGCCTTGTCGGCCGTGAAGACCACCCAACGCGTCGAGGGGCCGACCGGAGCCGGTTTGTCGTGTTGATCGTTCAGGCTCAGCGGGGGCATGGCCGAGCCGGCGGACAGCGGCGCTGCATGAGCCGCCAGCGGGAGGAGCATGGCCACAGTGCAGAGCAGCGCGACCAGGGTCGCCACCCAGAACGCCCGACTGCCGGACTGGCGGGTTGTGATCATCTTCATCGCGGGCACCCTGCGGCGTTGCCCGTGTTGACCATGTGTTCGGCCATGTCGCTGAAGGCCCTTTCGACCGCCTCACGCAGCGCCTTGTCGGCCACCTGCTCGGCCAGTGCCTGACGCATGCACAGCATCCACTCGTCGCGCTCCACGGCGCCGATGGCGTAGGGGGCGTGCCGCATCCGCAACCGTGGGTGGCCGCGCTCGCGGATGTACAGCGGCGGCCCGCCGAACCAGCCACTCAGGAACTTGAAGAGGCTGTTGGCGCTGCCGGCCAGGCTTTTCGGGTGCAGGCGGCGCACGGTGTAGGCCTCGGGCAGCTCGTCCATCAGCGCATAGAAGCGGTCCACCAGGGCGCGGACCGCTGGCTCGCCGCCCAGGCGGGTGTAGACGCTGTCGGTCGAGACCGGTGGGGTGGCCAGGGTTTCAGTCATGGTGTGTCGGGGTGTGTCGGGCTTGCAGGTTCAGCGGTACTGCCGCAGGTAGTTCCACTCGAAGCCGCGCTTGGCCCAATGCAGCAGCCGGGTGGATGGCAGCAGCCAGTTGCGCGCTGGCGTGCGCCAGATCAGCGTGCCGTGGTCGATGGCGTCGACGATGCAGATCAGCTCGACCTTGAAGGTCACGCTGGACGGCTGGCCCTGCAGGTCGCCGAGCAGGTTCTCGGCTGCGGCTGCAGCCTGCAGATCGGCCATGTGGGCCTGCTTGGGCATCCAGTCCGGACCGGGGAAACTGCCCGAGTCGCCCACGACATAGATGCGCTCGGTGCCCGGGATGCGGCAATGCGCGTCGGCCTGCAGCAGCCCGCCCGGCGAGCGCGGCAGGTCCGTGGCGTCGAACCAGGTGTTGCCCGTCATGCCGGGCATGAAGAGGATCAGATCGGCCGTGAACTCGCCGCCCTCGGTGACCACCTTGTCGGCCTCGAAGCGCTTGAGCTTGTGGCCCAGGTGCGTGCGGATGCCGCGCCGTGCCATCTCGCCCAGCAGGTGCTTCACGGCTTTGGGGCCGAGCCGGTTGCCGGGTTCCGTGCTGGGGTTGAAGAAGACGATCTCGAAGCGGTCGCGCCGGCCTTCGCGCCTGAGCTGCTCGTCGATGCCGAAGAGGAACTCGAACATCGGCCCGCCACGCACGGCGGTGGGCTCGTTCGGGTTGCTGGCAAAGCCGACCGCGATCGTGCCGCCGGGCATCTCGCGCAGCCGGTCGCGGATGCGCTCCGCCGCCGCGATGCCTTCGCAGGGCGTGATGGCGTGTTCGATACCCGGCAGCTTCTTCAGGAAGCGGCCACCGGTGGCGATGACCAGCGCATCATTCGTGACGACGCCGTGGCTGGTATGCACGGTGCGGCCACCATCGGAAAGGCCAGTGACCTCGGCCGGCTGGAAGTCGACCGCCATGCGCTTCAAGAAGTTGCCCAGCGGCACGACCAGATCGGCACGGGTGCGCAGGCCGCTGGGGATCCAGATGATGCCGGGCAGGTAGTGCAATTCGGCGCGTGGTGCCACCAGGGTGATCCGTGCGTGGCGATCGCGGCGACGCAGCGCGCGCACCGTTGAAAGCGCGCCGAAGCCTGCACCCAGCACGGTGATGCGAGCCGGATCGCGGTATGTGCTCATATCGTGCTTGCCGCCCGCAACGCGTCGATCGCGGCAGCCAGTGGCTGAGGCAGTTCAATGGTGAGTGCGTAGGAGGCGGTCATCGTCGGTGTGCTCGTGTCGGGGCGGGGGTGTGGAGGCCGTAGTGCTCGAAGCCGTTGCCGCTGGCGGCAGGGTGCGGACCCGGGCGAGGAATTCGTCGCGCGTGGCACCGCCGAACCAGGGGTGCCAGCGCCGCTGCTCGAGCACGTTGGAGACCGCGCGCGACTGGGTGGCGTGGCCCGTGAACAGCAGGGTTTCGGCGGGGCGCTTGAAGACGTCGTTGACGACGCTGTCCCACAGGGCCTCGGGCAGTGCCGGGCGCGGCTGGAAAGGGCAGGCATCCACGGCCAGCAGGCCGCCGCAGAACAGGCGGTCACGCCACAGGTAGCTCAGGCAACCGGCGGTGTGGCCGGGGGTGCGCACCACCTGGACATGTTCGTTGCCGAACGTGAGGAAGGCGTGCGAGGGTTCGGCGCCCGGGTTGCCTTGCGGTTGCGACGCGGGAAGGTGGTGCTGGATGCGGGGGGCACCCAGCGCATCGAGCGCTGCGGCCTCGCCGGTCAACAGGGCATCGTGCTCGTGGGTGCGCAGCAACCATCTCAAGCGAAGCTGGTGTTCGTCCAGCATGGCATTGAGCACAGGGACATCTGCGCCACGCGGGTCGACCAGGACGGCCTCACCGGCGTCCAGATCGGCGAGCAGATAACTCACCGCGCCGCTGCTTTCGTCGTGCAGGAGTCGAAAGTACATCGCGCTGCCCTCTCGCTGGTCTTCACGCGGCGGCATCGTCGCCGATGAGGATCCGCGTCTCGCCTGCGTAGCGGTGAGGCGGAATCTCCAGGTTGGTTGGTGCCGGCTTGTTCTTGAACACCCGGCCTGCACCGTCGAAGGTGGAGCCGTGGCAGGGGCAGAAGAAGCCGCCTGGCCAGTCGGCGGGCAGGCTCGGGTTGTTGCCACCCTTGGGCGCGTCGCTGGGCGAGCAGCCCAGGTGGGTGCAGATGCCGATGGCGACGAAGACCTCGGGCTTGATGGCCCGCGCTGCGTTCTTCGCATAGGCCGGCTGTTGCTCTTTGGCCGACAGCGGGTCCACGAGCTCGCTGTCGTGGCCTTGCAGCGCCGCCAGCATCTCCGGCGTGCGGCGCACCACCCAGACGGGCTTGCCACGCCATTCCACGATCTTGAGGCCGCCGGGGGGAATGTCGGCAATGTCGACCTCGACCGGGCCACCGGCAGCCTTGGCGCGCTCGCTGGGCGCAAAGGTCGAGATGAAGGGAATGGCGGTGGCGACGACTGCAGAACCGCCGGCTGCGGCCGTCGCCAGCAGCCAGACGCGGCGCTCAGGATCGTCGGCGACGACGTTGCTGCAGGCGATGGGGATGGCGTTCATGTTCGGCTCCTTGCCGGTGGTCGCGTCTTCTGAAACGCGGAATGACGAAGATCGATCGGATGTCGAGCGGATGCGTGCTTCATTGGCGCAGCGTCATGCGCAGCAGTAGGGCCACGACCAGCAGCACACCGATGCTGGCCGCCCAGATGGCGGCCATCCACAGCAGCCGCTGCCACAGCGGTGGCAAGGGCGCATCGGCGGGCGGTGGCACCATGGCTGGCCAGCGACAGGCAGAGATCAGGCGCCGCTTCATGCGTGGTACCCATCGGCCTGCACCTTGCCGCGAAAGACCCAGTACGACCAGGCGGTGTAGCCCAGGATCATCGGCAGCACGAGGCCGGTTCCCCAGAGCATGAAGACCTGGCTGCTGTGGTCCGTCGCGGCGGCCCAGATGGTCACGGCACCGGGGATGACGTAGGGAAAGACGCTGATGCCCAGGCCCACGAAGCACAACAGGAAGACGCCCAGCGTCAACAGGAAGGGCGCCAGCTCTTGGCGCGCTTTCAGGCTGCGCCAAAAGGCCACGCTGGATATCGCCACCAGCACAGGCACCGGCGCCACCCACAACAGATTCGGCCAGTGCAGCCAGTTCGAGAAGTAGTCGGCGCTGAGGAACAGCGTGGCCAGGCTCACCGCCACGATGGCGGCCAGCGTCGCTGCGCCCAGCCAGCCGGCCATCGTCCGCGCCTGTTGCTGCAGCGCGCCTTCTGCCTTCATCACCAGCCAGGTGGCACCTAACAGTGCATACGCAATTGCCACGCTGACGCCGGTGATCAGCGAAAACGGCGTCAGCCAGTCCCACCAGCCGCCGGCGTAGGCGCGGTCGCTGATGGCCACGCCCTGCAGCAGCGCGCCCAGCACCACGCCTTGCGACAAGGCGGCCAGCAGCGAACCACCCGTGAAGGCCAGGTCCCAGAAGCCGCGGTGTGCGGGGTCGCGCCAGCGGAATTCGAAGGCCACGCCGCGGAACACCAGGGCCAGCAGCATCGCGATGATGGGTGCATACAGCGCCGAGAAGATCAGCCCATAAGCCAGCGGAAACGCCGCCAGCAACCCACCGCCGCCCAGCACCAGCCAGGTCTCGTTGCCGTCCCACACCGGCGCGATGCTGTTCATCGCGGTGTCACGGTCGTGGCCCACCGCGAACGTGCGGAAGAGGATGCCGATGCCCAGGTCGAAACCGTCCAGCACGACATAGACGAACACGGCGACGACGATGATCAGCGCCCAGATCACGGTGAGGTCGGCGGTCAGGTCGATGTTCATGGCGCGGCTCCCAGATCGGTGGCCAGTGCGTCGGGCCGCAAGGCCACTGCGGGCGTGGTGCCGGCGCTGCGAACCGGGATGTTGGGCGGTGCCGATTCATGCACCACCGGCGGCTTGGCCATCAGCTTCAGGATGTAGAGCACGCCCGTGCCGAACACCGCGAAGTACACGATCACGAAGGCCACGAGCGATACGGCGACAGCGGGGGCGGCCAGCGGCGAGGCCGATTCGGCGGTGCGCAGCAGACCCTGGATCGTCCACGGCTGCCGGCCGACTTCGGTGGTGATCCAGCCGGCCAGCACCGCCACCAGGCCTGAGGGCGCCATCAGCAGCGCGAAACGGTGGAGAGCCTTGCTCTCGTAGAGCTGGCCGCGCGCCCGGGCCAGCAGGCTCAGCAACCCCAGGCCGGCCATCAGGAAACCCAGACCGACCATGATGCGGAAGGCCCAGAACACGGTACCCACCGGCGGGCGGTCAGCGGCAGGCACGGTATCCAGCCCGACCATCGGGGCATCGAGGTCGTGCTTCAGGATCAGCGACGAGGCCTTCGGAATCTCGATGGCGTAGTCGATGCGGTTTTCGGCACTGTTCGGGATGCCGAACAGGATCAGCGGCGCGCCCTCGGGGTGGCTCTGGTAGTGGCCTTCCATGGCCATCACCTTGACGGGCTGGTGCTCCAGCGTGTTCAAGCCATGCAGGTCTCCGAGCACGATCTGCAAGGGTGCGACGATGGTGGCCATCCACATCGCCATCGAGAACATCAGGCGGGCACGCGGGTTGGTCTTGTCCTTCAGCAGGTGCCAGGCCCCGACACCGCCCACCAGGAAGGCGGTGGTCAGGTAAGCCGCCGACAAGGTGTGCACCAGCCGGTAAGGAAAGCTCGGGTTGAAGATGATGGCCAGCCAGCTGCCGGCCGAGATGTACTGCCCGTTGGCGTTCATCGCGAAGCCCGCGGGCGTCTGCATCCAGCTGTTGACCGACAGGATCCAGAACGCCGAGACGAAGGTGCCGAGCGCCACCATGAGCGTGGCGGTGAAGTGCAGCTTCTTGCCCACGCGGTTCATGCCGAACAGCATCACGCCCAGGAAGCCGGCCTCGAGGAAGAAGGCGGTCAGCACCTCGTAGGCCATCAGCGGGCCGATGATCGGGCCGGCCTTGTCGGAGAACACGGCCCAGTTGGTGCCGAATTGGTACGACATGACGATGCCCGACACCACGCCCATCGCGAACACCAGCGCGAAGATCTTGATCCAGTAGCGGAACAGGTTCATGTAGTCCTCGCGGCCGGTCTTCAGCCACAGACCTTCCAGCACCGCCAGGTAGCTGGCCAGGCCGATCGTGATGGCGGGGAACAGGAAGTGGAAGCTGACGGTGAACGCGAACTGGATGCGTGCCAGCAGCAGGGCGTCGGGCAGTTCGAACATCGGGGGATCCTTCCGGGTGCGTCTATCAGTCAATACTTATCAAGACGCGTGCCACTTCCTTGCCAGACAGAAACCTCTTTGGAATCAACGGCTTACGCTTCCTGCGGGATCAACCCTGCCAGCCGGTGGGCAGGGCTTCCATGTCAGATTGGCGGCAAGCTGCCAAAATGGCAGCGAGGCCGGGTGGCGAACGAGGCGCGCTATGCATAAGTAATGCTGCATATGCGGCTGTGCTGATATGCAGACGCGCTTATGGACGCGGATCTTCCTTGACCGACCACCCCGGTGAGCCGGCTTCTCTTCACAGACATGAACAGCGCCCAGATGCAGAACAAGATTGCCTTGCCTCGCCCGGCTCGCCCGGGGATGGACCGCCGCCGCCGCGAGTGGCTTCGGCTGGCGGCGATGGTGGCCATGGCACCGACCCTTGCGTCGGTCATGGCGGCTTGTGGCGAGACCGAGGCGTCCACCGGCGCCGTGAGCCTGGAGGCTGCGCGGGCCGACCACGAGGCCGGCCGCGCCGTTTTGATCGACATCCGGGAGCCCGAGGAACATGCCACCGGCGTGGCAGCGGGCGCACGGCTGCTGCCGATGCGGCAGTTGAACCGGCGGCTCCACGAAATTCCCACCCACCCCGACCAGCCGGTCCTCTTGATCTGCAATACGCAGAACCGATCGAGCGTGACTTTGCGGGCGCTGCGCGAACGGGGCTATGGTCACGTGCGCTACGTGAACGGCGGCATGAGCGAATGGGCCCGGCGCGGGTGGCCGATGGTGAAACCCCCTGCCAGTCCGGGTGCCTGAGTCAATCCCCGAACCGAGGCCAGGCTTCATGGACGCACGAGTACAGACGATTCCGATCTATCGCCAAGCCGGCGCTCATCCACAGGCGCTGGCCTGCGCGGCCTGCGAAGTGCGCAGCACGGCACTTTTCGGTGTGTTGGACGATGTGGGTCTGGACCGCATCCACACGCAGATCGCCTCCATGACTCTGGCGCCGGACGCGACGGTCTATGACCGCGGCTCGGCCGGGTTGGCCGTCTTCACGATCCGCGAGGGTCTGGTGCGCTTCGAACGCAGCAGCCAGCATGGCGATCGCCGCATCGTGCGTATCGCGGGACGGGGCGACCTCATCGGGCAGGAGGCCCTGCTGAACCGTCCCTACACCGACGACGCCGTGGCGTGCACGGAGGTGCATCTGTGCCGGATACCGCGCGTGCTGGTCGATCAGCTGGCACAGGGTCGCGACGCGCTGCCGCGCGAGCTGATGCTGCGTTGGCAGAAGGCGCTGGACGCCGCCGAATCCTGGGTGTCCGACCTGTCCACCGGACCGGCACGCCGAAGGCTTCTGCACCTGCTGGAACGGCTTGCGCAGCACGCGGGGGCCGACGATGCCATCTGGTTGCCCCGGCGTGACGAGATCGGGGCGATGCTGGACATGACGGTCGAGACGGCCAGCCGCCTGGTCAGCGCCTTGCGCCGCGAGGGGGTGCTCACCCTGACGCCAGGGCGCAGCGCAGTGCTCGACCGCGTCGCCTTGCGCGCCGCGCTGCTGGCCGAAGGCGCGGCGTGATGCATCGGCCAGCGTTGTCGGGCAGCTGAAGCATGGCCACCGTCCTGCCCGAACTCGTGTCCTATCTCGAAGGACTGCCCGAGCCGCACATCCTGTTCGATCGCCAGTACCGGATCCTGGCGGCCAACGCCGCCTACCGGCGGCAGTTCAGCCCGCAGGCCTCGGTGGTCGGCCGCACCTGCTACGAGGTGTCGCACCACTTCAGCGTGCCATGCGACCAGGCCGGCGAAAGCTGCCCGCTGGCACGATCGCGCGAGTCGGGCCAGCGCGAGCGCGTGCTCCACCTGCACTACACGCCGCAAGGTGAGTCCTACGTCAACATCGAACTGGTGCCGCTGCGCGATGCCCATGGCGAGCAGGCCTACTTCATCGAGAAGATGGAGCCCTTGCGGGTGGCGCAGGGGCAGCCCGCCGCGCAGGGCCTGATCGGGCGTTCGCCCGCATTCCAGCGCATGCTGGAGCTGGTGTCGCGCGTCGGGCCTTCGCAGGCCAGCGTGCTGCTGTTGGGTGAGTCCGGCACAGGCAAGGAACTGGTGGCGCAGGCCGTGCACGAGGCCAGCCCGCGTGCGGCCAATCCGCTGGTCGTGGTGGACTGCGCCAGCTTGACGGAGACGCTGTTCGAGAGCGAACTCTTCGGCCACGAACGCGGGGCCTTTACCGGTGCGAATGCAAGCAAGCCGGGCCTGGTGGAATCTGCCAGCGGCGGCACCCTGTTCCTGGACGAAGTCGGCGACATCCCATTGCCGATGCAGGTCAAACTGCTGCGCCTGCTGGAGAGCGGGACTTACCGCCGGGTGGGCAGCACCGAGCTGCGACGAACCGATGTGCGCGTGGTGGCAGCGACGCACCGCGACCTGAAGGGTATGGTGGCCGACGGGCGGTTCCGCGAAGACCTGTACTACCGCCTCAGCACCTTCCCGATCGCCCTACCGGCGTTGCGCGACCGCGTGGAAGACATCCCCTTGCTGGCTGTGGCCCTGCTGGCGCGGGTGGCACCGCAGCGCCGGCTGGCGCTGTCCGCCGGGGCGCTGGCCCTGCTGGCGCGCCACCCCTTTCCCGGCAACGTGCGCGAATTGCGCAACGTGCTGGAGCGTGCATCGCTGCTGACGGACGGGGCCACGATCGAACCCCTGCATGTCGAGCGCGCGCTGGGCACCGACATGCCGTCGAACGCAACTCGTGCCCTTGCCGCGGAACCGGCTGATGCAGTACCCGCGCCAGCAGAAAATGCTTCGCTGCGCAGCGTGGAACGAGCTGCCTTGCAGGCGCAGCTCAAGAGCCACCGCGGCAGTCGCGCCGAGTTGGCGCGCAAGCTCGGCATCAGCGAGCGTTCGCTGTACCGGAAGTTGCGCGACATCGAGCAGGAGCCACCCGCCTGACATCGGCGGGCGAAGCGACGCCGTTCAGCCCTTGGCTGTGCCGGCGAACTCGTCGAAGGCCTTCGTGGCGCTGGCGGCGTCCATCAGGGACGGGCCCTCCACCCCTGTAGATGGCCACACCGAGGGTCTCGTCGACTTCCCTGGCGCGTGGCGCCCAGCTTGGCCAGCGCCTCTGGGTGTGAGAACCGACGCACGGGTCGCAGCGCACCGCCACGCTCAGCTCCTTGGTCTTCTCGTCGAGCGCGCCTTCGGCCGTTGCGGCACGGCCGAGATCGCCCAACGCTTTCATCACGTCGGGCGTGCTGGTTCCGAGGCTGGCCAACTCGGTCGAGACGGCTTGCCTCAATGCGCGATAGGTGTCGGTTGCCAGTGGCATGGGGATTCCTCCGAGAAGGCTGCGTCGTCAACCCCGGGTCGCGGCAGCCGCCTTGTCGGCGTCCTCCCGCATGTGACGGATAAAGTAGCGCACGAAGAACACGCCCATGCCCAACATGAAGACGATTCAGGCCACCGGGGCCGCCGGAAGGTGACGGCTTCGCGGGACTTCAGTCGAAGGCCGGTTGCTGCGATCTCTTCAGAGTCCACGCAAACCCAATGCCTGCCGACCAGCCCGTGCGGTCGCGCACCAGCGGGCTGGCGGCATTGCTGGCACCGGCCACGCTGTCCAGCCGCAGCGTGGCAAAGGTGCGCAGGTCGGGCGTGACGCTGTGCGACAGACTGCCCGACAAGCGCCAGGCAATGAGCCCGGCCCGGGCCTTGAACGCCGGCCTGTCGGCGGTAGCGTACTGGGGTGCGACGCCGTAGAAGGTGTCAGTGAGCCTGCGGCTGCCGACGATGGCACCGCCGCTGGTCGACCAGCGCCAGCCCTTCACCCGGCTTTCATAGGTCAGGCGCGGTTCGAAGGCCACGCCGCGATGCGCGAAGCCATCGCTGACGTCGAACACGGCGCGCAGCGGGAGGTCCATGCGCCAGCCACCGCTGGTTTCGTCGCCCGACAGGTTCCAGCGCAGTCGCGGTCCGGCTTCGATCAATGTGCCCAGGTCGGGCATGCCACGCCGTGCCTCGATGCGCGCCGAGCTCGAACCCAGTGAACCGGCCACCCCCAGGTCGAACTCGAAACGCGGGGTGCGCAGCGCGCGCAGGCCCACGGTGCCGCTGTCGCTGCGCAGGAACTGCCCGCGGTAGATGGCGTACGGCAGCACCAGCGTGCGTGTGGTCTGTTCTGCCGCGCCGGGGTAAGCCTGCTGCGAGCCGGTGGCGCCGCCAATGCCCAGTTCCCACAACGGCAGCTGGCGTGGCGTCGGCGCTGGCGCAGGCGTTTCGGCCCGGGCGGGCGCGGACAGGCCCGTGAACAGGGCCCACGACAGAACAGGCAGAAGTGCGAGGAAGTTGCGCATTGAAAAAGTCTGGATTCTGGGTGCAGGCGCAAAGCCACTATGCTGGGTGACCTTCCGGCGTCAGCCGTCCGCCTTCCGCCAGCCCTGGGGCCACCGTGCAGACACTCGACGAGATGCTCAGCCGCCATCTGCTGACCCCCGCCCAGCATGCAGAAATCGGTGCTTGGATTGCCCAGGCGAAGACCCCTGAGGGCATTCTGCAGATGCCGCCCGGCCTGTGGCGCACGCTGGAACTGGCCAGCGTGCTGATGGACGTGGACGCCGACCTCACCCAGCCGCCGTGCCTGCGCGCGGACTTCTGAAAGACCGACTTGGATTACCCGCAATACGACCCGCAGCTCGACACACAGGCACTCGACGACGCCGAGCTCGAGGCCCTCGACGACCTGCTGCAGGCGCTGCCTGGCGAGGAGGTGATGAACGTCGAGGCGCTGGACGGCTACCTGACGGCACTTCTGGTCGGCCCGCCGGTGCTGGCACGGCTGCGCACCGCCGACTGGTTGCCGCAGGTGTGGGGTGGCGACGGCGAAGGCAGCGCGCCGTTTCCCAGCCAGAAGCAGCGCAAGCGCGCGGCGATGCTGGTGCTGCGCCATCTGCATGCCATCCAGAAGCAGCTGCAAGGCCCACCCGAGGATTGGCAACCGGTCTTCAGCATCGCCGAGACCGATACCGGTGAATGGGTCGACGCCGAAGACTGGTGCGCTGGTTTCCTGCAAGCCGCGGTGCTGGACAGCGAGGCCTGGGGTGCGTTCTTCGACGACCCGCGCTGGGGCCCCGCGCTGGTGCCGGTGGCCTTGCTCGGCGGCGATGGTGCTGGCCTGAGCGACGCCGACCGCGCACGCCTGGCCGACCCCAAGGAACGCGACGCCCTCAGCCGCGCCGTCGTCGACCTGGTGCTGGCGCTGCAGGCCAGCCGCGCCCCGGCTGTGCCCAGCTGAACCCCCAAGGACACGACCATGCCCCGAGCCACTGCCCAGGACTTTCCTGCCGAGGTGCTGCGCCTGTTCGACCAGTTCGTGCATGGCGACCTGAGTCGCCGTGGCTTCCTCGACGCCGCCGGCCGCCATGCCGGCAGCGCTGCGGTGGCCACGGCCTGGCTGGCCGCGCTGAGCCCGCAGTTCGCACTGGCCCAGCAGGTGAAGCCCGACGACGTGCGCGTCAGCACGCGCCGTGCTGAATTCCCTTCGGCCCAAGGCCATGGACAGGTGCGTGGCCTGCTGGTCCAGCCCGCTGCGGCAATGCCAGAAAAGGGCTGGCCGGCTGTGCTGGTGGTGCACGAGAACCGGGGCCTGAACCCCTACATCGAAGACGTCGCGCGCCGGCTGGCGGTAGCTGGCTATGTGGCCTTCGCACCCGACGCGCTGGCCCCGCTGGGCGGCTACCCGGGCAACGAGGACGACGCGCGCAAGCTCTTCACGCAGCTGGACCAGGCCAAATCGCGCCAGGACTTCCTGGCCGCGGCGCTGGCCCTGCACGGTTTGCCGCAGACGAACCACCGGGTGGGTGTGGTGGGTTTCTGCTATGGCGGCGGCATGGCCAACTGGCTGGCCACGCAGTGGCCCGAGCTCGCCGCCGCGGTGCCGTACTACGGCGGCCAGGCGCCAGCTGGCGACGTGCCGCGCATCAAGGCGCCGCTGCAATTGCATTACGCGGGGAACGACGAGCGCATCAACGCCGGCTGGCCGGCGTATGAAACGGCACTGCTGGCCGCCGGCGTGCGCCACGAGGCGCATCTCTACCCCGGCACCCAGCACGGCTTCCACAACGACAGCACGCCGCGCTTTGACGCGGCCGCCGCCGGCCTGGCCTGGCAGCGCACGCTGACCTTCTTCGAACGCCACCTGCGCAGCTGAGCCCTTGAACCCCTGAGCTCGCCACAGAAGGCGCTGCCGTGAAGCGCTGCGCGCAGCGCCGCCAGACCGGCGTGGGAAAATTCAAGCCATGAAAATCCTTCTCACCGGCGCGGCCGGCTTCATCGGCAGCAGCACCGCGCTGCGCCTGCTGGCACGCGGCGACGAGGTCGTGGGATTGGACAATCTCAACGACTACTACTCGGTGCAACTGAAACTGGACCGCCTGGCGCGGCTGCAGGGGCAGCCGGGCTTCCGCTTCGTGAAGCTGGACGTGGCCGACCGGGTCGGCATGGAAAAGCTGTTCGCCGAAGAGCGCTTCGACCGTGTCATCCATCTGGCCGCCCAGGCCGGCGTGCGCTACTCGCTGCAGAACCCGCACGCCTATGTCGACAGCAACATCGTCGGCTTCATGAATGTGCTCGAAGGTTGCCGCCATTCGCAGGTGCAGCATCTCGTCTATGCCTCGTCGAGCAGCGTCTACGGCGGCAACACGCGCATGCCGTTCTCGGAACACGACAGCGTCGACCACCCGGTGAGCATGTACGCGGCCACGAAGAAAGCCAACGAGTTGATGGCGCACACCTACAGCCACCTGTTCGGCCTGCCCACCACCGGCCTGCGTTTCTTCACCGTTTACGGCCCCTGGGGGCGGCCGGACATGGCGCTGTTCCTGTTCACCAAGGCGATCCTCGAAGACCGGCCCATCGACGTCTTCAACCACGGCCAGATGCGCCGCGACTTCACCTACGTCGACGACATCGTCGAAGGCGTGATCCGCGTGCTCGACCGCGTCGCTACGGCCGACCCGGCGTACCAGGCCGACACGCCTGACCCGGGCACCAGCAACGGCCCGTTCCGCGTCTTCAACATCGGCAACCACGACCCGGTGCCGCTGCTGGACTTCATCGGCTGCATCGAGGACGCCCTGGGCCGCAAGGCGCAGAAGAACCTGTTGCCGCTGCAGGACGGCGATGTGCCGGCCACCTACGCCAACGTCGACGCCCTGACCGCTTGGACCGGCTTCAAGCCGGCGACCGATATCCGGACAGGAATCGAGCGGTTCGTGGACTGGTATCGCGGATATTACGGGGTCTGAGGACCGTCGGACTGCCAAATGTGGGTGGGCATCTTTGCTTGACGCCCAAGGCTGCGGCTGCTGGCCTCAGCAGGCCGGAGCCATGACAGAGCAAACCGCACAGAGTGGCCATTCTGCAACATATGGTTACCTCTGAGATGGGCTTTGTATCTGGACTCCCCCCATCCGGGGGCAGAATTTATCTTTGGAAACATCTGACGGCGTCATTTTTCGGCATATTTGGAGCCTTCTTGAGGCCGGTCCGTTCCAAAGTCACAACATGCATCCACAAGCGAACTCCCTCGTCGCCACCCAGCTGGCGGCCCCGCGGCAGGAGCACCGCGAAGAAGACTATGGTCTAGATCTGGCGATGGCTGGCCATGCGGATGGCAGATGCTTCAAGATCCGCAGCGCAGACACTTTCGTCAGCCGTGACTCCGCCAGCCAGCTTCTGAAGCGGCGGTACGGTTGGCGCGGGTACAGCATCGTCAGTCTGCCCAACGATCAGACCTCGAACCGCATCACGCTCACCGCCACCGACAACAGCCTCACCATCGGCACGATCACCGTGGGTCTGGACAGCCCGGAAGGCATGAACTGCGAAGATGTCTTCGAGACAGAGATTGCCGCATTGCGAGATAGAGGCTTGCGGCTGTGTGAGTTCACCAAGCTGGCGGTCGACCCGGTATTCAGCACCAAGCGCGTCCTGGCGGCACTGTTCCATGTGGCCTACATCGTGGCCCATTGCATCCGCCGCTACGACATGCTGCTGATGGAGGTGAATCCCCGGCACGTGCGGTACTACGAGCGCATGCTGGGCGCCCAGGTCGTGGGCGAGGAAAGGACCAACCGTTTCGTCGACGCCCCGGCGGTGCTGTTGGCGCTGCCCTTCAGCCACATCACCGAGCAGATTGCCAAGTTGGCGGGCCGGCCGGAACTGGCGGCGACCGAGCGCTCGCTGTACCCCTTTGCGTTCGCCGCGCACGAACAGGAAGGCATCATCTCCCGCCTGATGGGGGCGCAGCCTGCTGCATCGCTGTCCATGAACTGAATGGGCGGCGGCGCCCGGACAGGCAACGCGATCGCGGGCTTTGTCGGGACTTTCGCCGATCGGCGCCCCTCTGGAGGCGCTGTCGTGCTTCACGCCTTCCGCGTGATTTCCTCGCTGCGGCTGCATCGCGCATGGCATGTAATAGGGCATCTCCAACGCCCGACCCTGGCCATGCGCATCCCTCGATTTTTTCGCACAGCGAAGTCCGACTGCCCCAGTGCTCGAATCCGGCTCGCGGCTGGAAGACTGCTCTTCGCGTCACTGACGGCCACCCTGCTAGGAGTGACCGGCACGGCCGTTGCCGCCGACATCGAAGTGATGACTCCTGAAGGCCGCAAGGTGATCCTGAAGGACGATGGCACCTGGCGCTACGCCGACGCCGCGGTTCCGCCGGGCGCTGCCGCCAGTGCCGCCGAGCCCTCGGTCCAGGCCGAATTGAGCCTGCTGCGGCGCGAGACGCAGGGCCTGGGGTGCCGTTTGTCGCTGAAGCTCGAGAACAAGCTGCCGTACCCGATCGGCAATCTCGTGCCGTTTCTGTCCGCCCTGCGCCCCGACGGCGTCGTCTACCAGACGATGAGCACGTCCTTCCTGGGCCTGCGCCCCGGTGACGCGCAGACGCGCACCGTCGACTTCACCGGCATCGTCTGCGACGATATCGGTCGCGTCCTGGTCAACGGCGGCGACCGTTGCAGCATGGCCGAACTCGACCAGTTCACCGAGGGCAAGGGTCTCTGCCTCGCACGGGTGAAGGTGCTGCCGAGCGGCCTGATGCGCATCGAGAAGTAATCCGTCCTCGCACGCAGCACCCCACATTCACGGGGTTCGGACGCAACTTCGCACGTGCATCGCGGAATGCTTGACGCCCTTCGGCACTCCCAGCGTCAGCGCCGCTCTAGCATTCGTGCCGTGAAGATGCCTGAATCCCGCCCACCCCGAATCGCATTCGCCCTGCTGCTGGGCGTGCTGCTGGGCGCCAGTTCCTTGCCCTTGCTGGCGCAGTCGACCAACACCCAGGCGGCCCGCTTTTATGAAGATGCACTCGTGCGCTTCGAGAAAAAGGACAACGCCGGCGCGGTCATCCAGCTGAAGAATTCGCTGAAGATCGACAACAAGCAGCTCGCCGTGCATATGCTGCTGGGCAAGGCCCTGCTGGCCCAGGGCGAGGCTTCGGCAGCTGAAGCGGCCTTCAGCGAGGCGCTGAAACTGGGGGTGAATCCCATCGAGGTGGTGTTGCCACTGGCCGAAGCGGTCACCGCCCAGGGCAACCCCGAGCTGCTGCTGTCGCAGGCGCGCTTCAGCCACGGGGGTCTGCCCGCCGATCTGAAATCGAAGCTGCTGCTGCTCAAGGCCGCGGCCGCCAGCGACACCGGCCAGACCCGCGACGCGCTGAAGTTCCTGGAAGAGGCGCGCTCGGTCGACGTCGGCGGCGCGGATGCCTGGGCTGCCGAGGTGCCGATCCGCATCCGCGCTCGACAACTGGCCGAAGCGCGCACGGCTGCCGACAAGGCCGTGGCGCTGGATCCGCTGTCCCCTCGCGCTGCCTACCAACAGGCCACGGTCGCCCATGTCCGCGGCGACTTGAAGCAGGCGCTGGCCTTGTACACGCGCACGCTGCAGCTGAAGGCAGACCATGGCGATGCTCTGGTCGCCCGCGCCGGCATCTACCTCGACCTGGGCCAGGCCGAGCAAGCCGCGAAGGACGTCAAGGCGGCGCGGCAGGTGAGCCCTTCCGACCCCCGCGCCACCTACCTCGGGGCCCTGCTCGCCGAAGCGCGCGGCGACCGTGCCGAAGCGAAGAAGTTGCTGGCCGAAGTCACCAACCTCATCGACCCGATCCCGATCGAAAGGCTCAAATTCCGCCCCCAACTGCTCATGCTGGGGGGCATGTCCCACTTCGGTCTGGACCAGTTCGTGAAGGCCCAGCCCTACCTGGAGGCCGTGGTCGGCCAGGCGCCGGACAGCCCGGTCGCGAAGCTGCTCGCCCGCATCTACCTGCGGGAGTCGAGCCTCGACAAGGCCATCGAGACGCTGGACAACTACCTCAGCCGGCAGCCCGACGATACGCAGGCCCGCGCCCTGCAGACCGCGACGCTGATGTCGGCGGGCCGCTTCGCCCGAGCCGCGCAGCTCGCCGACCAGGGCTTGAAGAAGTCCGATGACACGGCGATGCGCGCACTGATGGGCATCAGCCTCGTCAATTCCGGCAAGTTGCAGACCGGGGTGTCCGAACTCGAGGCGGTCTACAAACGCGATCCCGGACAGATCCAGGCCGGTGCGGTACTTGCCAACCTGTACATCGCCAGCGGCCAGGCCGCACGCGCCGTCGAGATTGCCGATGCGTTGTTCAAGCGCCGGCCAAGCGACGCCCAACTGGCCAACCTCGTCGGCTCGGCGCGGGCCGCGAAGGGCGACGTGCCCGCCGCGCGCGCGGCGTTCGAGCAGGCGCTGAAGCTCGCCCCCGCCTTTGCCGAGCCGATGCTGAACCTGGCGCGCATCGAGATCGACTTCAAGCAGTTCGACCCGGCGCTGAAGCGGCTGACGGCGCTGCTCGCCAAGGACGAGAAGAACACCGACTACGCGATCGAAATGGCGCGCCTGTCCAGTGCCCGTGGCGATGCCGATGAAGCATTGCGCTGGCTGCAGCGTGCCGACGACAACAGCGGGCAACGGCTGGGGCCGACCTTGCAGCTGGTCGACTTCCATCTGGCGCGCGGCCGGCCGGACCTGGCCCGGCCAGCCGTGGCCCGCCTGCAGGGCAAGGCGCCAGAGACCCTGGCCGTGCTGCTGGCCACCGCGCGTGTGCAGCTGGCGAACAAGGAGTTCACCGAAGCCCGGACGGTATTGACTCGCGCGACCACGGTGGCGTCGTACGACGCCGCCGCGTTGACGCAGATTGGCGACCTGCAGGCGCGGGCCGGCAACCCGACCGGCGCCGCGCACGCGCTGGACAAGGCGCTGTCCGAGCGGCCCGAGCACCTGCGCGCCCGCGTGCTCCGTTCAAACGTCTATCTGATCCAGGGTGATCCGGCGAAGGCCGAGGCGATGGCGCGCAGCGTCCTGGCCAGCCATCCCAAGTCGGGGCTGGGGCACGCCCTGCTGGGCGATGTCGCGATGTATCGCAAGCAGCTTCCCGCCGCGGTCGAGTCCTACCGGCGCGCACACGCAGTGGAGCAGTCGACGCAAAGCCTGCTGCGTCTGTTCGGCGCACTCGAATCGGCGCAGCGGCCTGCTGCGATGTCGCTGGCCAGCGACTGGTTGCGCAGCCGCCCCGACGACGCTGCGGTGTGGCGTGCGCTGGGTGACGCGGAAGCACGGGTGGGGAATCTGGCGGCTGCGCGCACGGCCTACGAAAGGCTCGTCCGCCAACTCCCGAACGATGCCGAGACGCTGAACAACCTGGCCGTCGTCCTGGTGGACCTGAAGGACCCTTCGGCGCTCGAAGTCGCCGACCGTGCCCTCAAGCTCAAGCCCGACGTCGCCTACGTCCTGGGCACCACGGGCTGGGCCGCCTTCCATGCCGGCAAGGCGGACCGCGCACTGCAGTTGCTGCGCGACGCCCGGTTGCGCGACCCGTCGCATGCCGGCATCCGTTACTACCTGGGCGCCGTTCTGGCACAGCAGGGGCGCAAGGTCGAGGCTCGCGAGGAACTGGAAGCGGCGGTCCGTCTCGGTGCCGGTACTGCTTACGCCAGGGACGCGGGCACTCTTCTCAAGGCGGTGAATTGACTGTGGACAACCAGCGTCGGAGAGGTTTACACATGCTCACAGGCGGAGCGGGCGATGATCCGCAAGGCCTTGATTCCCATGAATATTGTTCTGTCGGCATGCGCTTTGCTTGATTCTGCTCGAGAAGGTCTGCTTGTGAAGCGGACAGCGTTTATGAAGGTCAGTCCCATGAAATCCAGCTTGCTTCAGCTTTTCGCGACGACCCTGATCGCAGGCGCCGCACTCGCGGTCGGTGGGTCAGCTTCCGCCCAGGGTACTTTCGTGCCGGGTAGCGGAACGTCGACCAACTGCAATGTCGGCACCAGCGGCGCCACGGTCGACAGCAAGTCCTGTACCGCCGGGACGGTGACGGCCACCATGACGGCTTGGGGCTTCACAAATGCCACGCTCAACGGCACCCCACGAACGGGTTTCACGCAGGGCCGGATGGCCGACTGGAACACATCGGGTTTTGGTGCTTACACCGGCACCAAGGAAAACGCCACCGACGGCTTGACGGGCAACACCATCAATGACGGCCAGCACGGTTTCGACAACGTCACGTCGGGTTGCGGCACGGCCAACAGCGTCGGCATCGGCGGCTCGGTCACCCTGTCCGGAAACAATTCTGGCTGTGGCGGCAGCATCGAAGCGCTCTTCCTCGACTTCGGTAGCAGCAAGGTCAGCCTGACGAACGTGGGCATCGGCTGGAAGAATCTGGACGCGGACCTGATGGTCTGGGCCTACACAGGTGGCGGAAACGTGGCCAATGCGGCTGCCACGCTCATGGCCAACCAGAAGGCGAGCGGGAGCACCACCATGGACGGCACGACAGCCGCAGCGCTGGAGGGCTGGACGCTGGTGAAGAGCCTGGACATGAACACGAACTCGACGCCGGGCACTGCTCAGACGGCAACGGGCGGCAGCCTGTTTTCGAGCTACTTCCTGATCACCACGTATTTCGGTGCGGCAACCAGCGCCCTGAACGCCGGCAACGACGCCTTCAAGCTCAATAGTTTCACCGTCGGGCTGTGCGCCGGAACCTTGTCTGGTGGTACGGGTGGCAATGGCCAGGGGTGTGGAACGAACCCGAACCAGAACCAGAACGGGGTTCCCGAGCCGGGTTCGCTGGCCCTGGCCGGCCTGGCCTTGGCGGGCGTGTTCTACGTCCGCCGCCGCAGGCAGGCTTGAAGTCGTGATGGGTGCTTCGAGTTGCCGCACGGCGCGTTCGAGTGCAATCTGCAAAATGGCTCCTCGTTGAAGCGAATCCTTGATGAGGTGCCTGGAATGGCCAACGCACGCGATCGCTTCAACCCGAGACAACCATGGCGCCGAGCTTGACAAGCCGCGGCCGGGCCGCCGGTTGGCGCAGCATGAATCTGGCTTGCCGAGCGTGAGATCATTGAACCAATTTCTTGGCAACCTGTTGTACGAGCAGGACTGGACTCTCCCTGCGAGGTGCATCGAATGACAACACAACACGACGACCAGATTCCCGAGCCGATACAGACACCCGCTGTCACTGATCTGGCTTCGGCTGCGCGCCGGCGGGCCCTGTTGAAGGGGCTTGGAAAGGGCGCCGCGCTGGCCGGGTCGGCCATGCCGCTGAGCAGTCTGGCAACCTACGGCGATCGCAAGAAACTGTTCAAGAGCGACGGCAAGAACTACGTGTGCTCGGTGTCCGGCCACATGTCCGTGATGTTGTCGGCCGGGATCGAGGCCGTGCCGTCCTGCCTGGGCAACAAGTGGGACCATTACAAGACGAAGGGCAACTGGCCCAAGTTGAAGAACGGCAAGGCGGCCTGTAACTTCGGCACTGTATTGCGCGACTGCGACGAGAAATTCAAGGATTGCTTCGGCTGGGGTACCACCCGATCGCTCTACGACTGCATCAACGTCACCACAGCCGACGAGTACACGGACTGGGTTTGTGGCATCCTGAACGCCAACTTCGCCTCACTCAACTACCCCTACACCTCGGCCGAGGTGCTGGACCATTCCAAAGGCGTCGGTCCGATCGGAAAGCCCGAAGCCTACGCCTTCCACAAGAACTTCTCGCGCAAAGCCTGGTGAGGTTCGACCCCTTGGGGACAGACCCAGCCACAGACCTCAGCAAGACGCCCTTCCAGGGCGTTTTTTGCGTCCGGCCGCAACTTGCCTTGCACTGGCGCGATTGGGGGCACGACTCCGTTGTCTACGACGACCGAAGCGGCCAGACGCACCAGTTCGCGCCGCTCGCCGCGGCCGTCATGGCGTGTTTCGAGCAGCATGCCTGTTCTCTCGACGATTTGTCGGCAGCCATCGCCGGCGATCTGGGCGTGCCTGCTGATAATGAGCTGCGTTCAGCGCTGATCGCCATCGTGGAAGAGTTCCACAGGCTCGGCTGGATCGAACCACTCGACCTTTCATGACACTTGGGCAGCTGTCCGCCGGGGACCTGGCCCGGCGGCTGGCAGGCCCTGGGCTGGCGCTGAGCACCGGCCCCTTCAACGTCCGCATTCGCACCCGGCTTCCGCAGGTGGCTGCGGCGCTGTCGCTGCTGTACGCGCAGCATCCGCTGGTCGAAGCCGAGGCTTTCTGCGACTTCACGCTGGATTTGGCCGCACCGTCGGCGCTGCGCCGCTGGCTGCGCCCGCAGGTGCAGGTGCGCTTCGAGGGCATGCCGCTTTTCGAGCCGCTGCCGCAGGACCAGGCTTTCGCGTTGCTCGAATGGACGATGAACTGGTGGATTGCCGGCAACGCCAACCAGTACCTGCTGCTGCACGCGGCCGTCATCGAACGCAACGGCTTTGCGGTCATCCTGCCGGCGCCACCCGGGTCGGGCAAGAGCACGCTGTGTGCCGGCCTCGTTCACCGCGGCTGGCGGCTGCTGTCTGACGAAATGGCCATGATCGCGCTCGACACCGGCCTGTTGCAGGGGCTGGCGCGGCCCATCAGCCTGAAGAACGCGTCGCTGCAGGTCATGCGCGACTTCGTGCCCGGCGCCGTGTTCGGCGCTGCGGCCCACGACACCGCCAAGGGCACGGTGGCCCATCTCAGCCCCAAGCCCGAAGACGTGCGCCGCATGCACGAGCCGGCCCATCCGCGCTGGGTCGTATTCCCGCGCTACGAAGCCGGTGCCGAAGCGACGCTGCTCGCTCGTCCCAAGGCCGGCGCGATGATGGAACTCGGCCGCAATGCCTTCAACTATGCGGTGCTGGGCCGCGATGGTTTCGAGGCCCTGGCCGGCGTCGTCGACGCCAGCGACGCTTACGACTTCCGCTACAGCCGACTCGACGACGCAGTACGCGTCTTCGACGACCTAGCGCGAGCGGCAGGGGCATGAAGCGCGACCTGCTCAGCCCGATCTGGACGGCGCGCGAGGCTCCGGTGCTTTCGGGTGCTGAATGGGAAACGCTGCTGTCGCAGGCGCGCGCAGCCCGGCTGTCGGCAAGGCTGGCGCGGCTGTTCGAGCAGCGCGGCTGGATGTCCGGCGTGCCGACCGCGCCGCGCCGCCATCTGGAAAGCGCCCGCCGCGTCGCCGCACACCTGCACCAGGACGTGCGCTTCGAGATCGACAAGCTCAAGGCGGCGCTGGAGCGCGTGCCGACGCCGATCGTGCTGCTGAAGGGTGCGGCCTACGTGGCCGCCGGCCTGCCGCCCGCCGACGGCCGGCTGTTCTCGGACATCGACATCCTGGTGGCCCGCGAGCAATTGCGCGCCGTGGAATCGGCGCTGTTCGGCGCCGGCTGGATCGCCGAGAAGCTGAGCCCCTACGACGACCGCTACTACCGCGAATGGATGCACGAGCTGCCGCCGCTGCAGCACGTGATGCGGCAGACAACGCTCGACGTCCACCACACCATCACGCCGCCGACCTCGCGCTTTGCCGTCGACGGCGCGCCCTTGCTGGCGCGCTGCCGGCCGATGCCGGGCGAGACGCGCCTGAGCGTGCTGGCGCCTGCCGACATGGTGCTGCACAGTGCCGTGCACCTGCTGCAGGACGGCGAGTTCAGCGGCGGGCTGCGCGACCTGCTCGACCTGAACGACTTGCTGCTGCACTTCGGCGGCGACGAGACCTTCTGGCCTGATCTGCTGGCGCGCGCTGGCGAGCTGGGCCTGGGCGTGACGCTGCACCAGGTGCTGGGCCAGGTCGAGCGCCTGTTCGGCACCCGGCTGCCAGCGCCGCTGGTCCCGTCGCTGCAGGCCCTGGCACCGGGCCGGGTGAGCGGCTGGGCCATGCGACATCTGCTCGAGTCGGCTTTGCGGCCCGACCATGCCAGCTGCGACACCGGTTTCACGCCCCTGGCGCGCTGGCTGCTGTATGTGCGCTCGCACTGGCTGCGCATGCCCTGGTACCGGATCGCGCCGCACCTGCTGCGTAAGGGCTGGATGCGTGCGCTGGAGCGCTACCGTCAATCACGCAAGCCGAAGGATGCCGCGGCCGCGCTCTGAGCCGCGCCCCGCCCTGGCGGATGGGGGTCGGCAGTTCGGGCTCGGATGGAGGAACCCGGGGCCCAGGCGTCTTCAACGAGGTTGAGCGAGCAGCGCCTTCACGAAGCGAACCGGTACCGCGTAGCTGATGCCGGTCGGGCTCGAAAGTGCGGATTCGCGGGTTCCCCGAACGAGCACCATGTTCAGAACGCCGATGACGGCGCCGCTGCCCACGTCGATCACCGGCCCGCCGCTGCTTCCCGGGTAGGCGGTGGCGTCGAGTTGGTAGATCTCGAAGGGGCCTTCCCGCAACTGCGCCAGCGCCCGCGGTTCCAGCTGGCGCGCCGTCAGCGAAGGCAATGCAATCGCGGTGATGCTGGCCAGGATGCCGCGGTGCGTGACCGTCGAAAAGCCGAGCACGCCGCCGATCGGATAGCCCATCACGGCCAGGTCCATGCCTTCGCGCACGACCGCAGACTCGGCCAGTGACAAGGCCGGCAGCGGCGGGCCTTCCAGCCGAAGCAGGGCGAGATCGTGGACACGGTCCGTCTGCAGCAGCGTTGCGCGGCGCACGTCGGCACTGCTGCCGCGCGGGTTCACCAACACCGCCAGTTGCGGCACCGGAACGACGCTGGCGTCGGGCAGGACATGCGCGTTGGTGACGAGCAGGGTGCCGTCGCCCACGACGAAGCCGCTGCCGCGGAAGCCGAAGCGCGGGCTTTCGAGTGCATTGAAGGTGCCGACAGGCAGCACGGCGCCGCGGCTGGCAGCCACCAGTGCCGGCAGGTCCGCCCAGGCGTTTCCGGCCGCCCAGGCGCCCAGCAGCGCAAGGGCCCCGCCGCTGCGCAGCACCTGCCGTCGCCGGGCGTGGAGCGCAGCCTGGGGCGCCCCGCCATGCTTGTTCGTCGTGGCCATAGCCACGGACTGTAGCGGCTCGGCGTGGCCGATCAACTCAGGCGTGCATGGTCTGCGAACTGGAGGGCATCGCCGCAGAGGCAGTGCCCCTGGCGATACCGTCCGAAGCGGAGAGCGCGCTCGTCAGGGCAACGGCGCGCGACAGTTCGCGGGCCGACTGGCCCAGCCAGGCCGCGCAACGTTCCCAGGCCGCGTCGGGTGATTGCACGCGGAAGCCATAGAACTGCTCGCTGTCGCTATCGCCGTCGTTATGGCCGCCGGCCTGCCGAACGACCTCGCCCTGGATGCGGCTTTTCACGCCATCGCCCAGTTCGGCCACGACGCTGCAGCGCGTTCCCACCGACAGCGGCCGCAGCACCCGGGCCAGGAAGCCATGGCCGGACACCTCGACGATCGTGACCCGCAGGGCGTTCGCCGACGAACCCAGGATCTCCAGGGTGGCGGGGCACTTCATCGAGTGCCGGATTTCCGAGCGCAGCACGGCACCCTGCGCTGGCGCCGCGGGCAGCGGTGGCAGCACGGCCTGCCACTCGGGCTCACGATAGATCGAGTGCAGCAGGCGCTTGCGGCGTTCATCGAACTCGTCGAAGCCGCGGGTACGCTCGTTGAAGAAGTGGTGCATCAACGCCGGTGTCAGCACCGGGTCGTTGCTCGTGTACCAGGGGCGCGGCGGGTACTTGATTTCGGCCAGTTCGGTCTCGACGAAATAGCGGTGCAGGTTGCGCCGTCCTGGCTTGTGGCCATAGGCACGCTCGAAGAGCTGTGGTGCCTCATGCAGGTCGAGCGTGGCGCCGACGGCCGGTGCGCCGTTGACGAAGTCGTAGCGGTCCACCGTCCGGCCCTCGAGCCGGCGGAAGAACAGCACCGACTCGTACATCTCGATGTGCGCCGGGTTGACGGCGATGAGCAGATGTCGTGTGTCGAAGTAACGTGTGCAGTAACCGTACATGAACTTCATGAGCGGGAACAGGATCGACCCGCCGGTCTTTCGCCAGCGCGGGTGAATCGCCAGTGCCGATATCTCGGCTATCCGCCCGTCCTTGGCGCGGATGCTCGAGATGTCGAACGCCGACTGCATCGGGAACCCGAAGATGCCGTCGCGCACGATCGACAGCGTGCCCACGACCTGCCCGTCGACCTTCGCACACAGCGTCGTCGTGGTGGGCAGGGCGTGGTAGGGGGTCACTCGCAGGCCCGACGGGTGCGGACGCATGAAGCCACTGCTCACGTAGGCGTTGTGCAGCAGGGCGAAACAGGCCTCCAGTTCGGCCTGCGTGTCGGCGATCTTCAGTTCCAGGCGGCCTGTCGTGATCGGCTCGCAGTCCACGGTTCGACGATAGAGCGCGAAGCGTACGCCTGAGGGCAGGGCAGCGAGCAACCACCGGGCAGATCGGCGCAGCGTTCGCCGCATGGATGACCACATCGCTACCACCTTTGTCGTTACCGCTTGCCTGTCGACACGGACCCTGGCCCGCGTGCTGTAGGGTTTCTCGGCTGTCAGCGGCGGCGACTTGAGCAGCGCCACCCCTGCCGGGCCGCAAGCAGATGTAACGATGGGGCGGATCGGGACAAACGCGTCGGTCCAGAGGGCCAGGTCAGAGAGTTGCCAGCAGTTGGCTGACTTCGGCCTGAGCCGGGAACTTGTCGCCCAGCTTCGCCAGCGTCTCGAGTTCGGACCGCGCGAGCGCCTTCTGACCGGACTGCACGTAGATCTTCGCCAGGGTCAGCCGCAGGCTTTCGTTCTGCGGCGCGGCGGCCATCGCGCGCTTCTGCAACTCGACGGCGCGCTCGGCCTGGTTGTCCAGCGCCAGCAGGTAGGCCATCGTGTCCATCAGCGCCGGCTGGTTCGGCAGAATCTCGTTCGCCTTCTGCGCCAGGGCCAGTGCGCCCGGGCGCTTGGACTGGCCCAGCAGCCAGGCGACATTGTTCATGGCCAGTGCGTTCTGCGGCTGGATCTCCAAAACCTTCTGGTACTGCAGCTCGGCCTGGGCATAGTCCTGGCGGGCCAGGGCCCTGTCCCCCAGGTAGTACCGAAAGCCGGCGTCCTTCGGGTTGGCCCTCAACCACGCCGTCGAGTGGCGATCGGCATCGGCCGTGCGTTTGGCAAGGTCCAGGGCTGAATGCAGACGGATGGCCATCTCGCCGCTGCGGTCCAGCTCCAGCGCCTTGCGCAGCGGCGGTAGCGCGGATTCGGCCTGGTTGCGCGCAAGTTCGATGTCGGCCTCAAGAACGTAGCCGGCGACCTGCTTCGGCTGTTGCTTCTGAACCGAGCGCGCAATGCGCAGTGCTTCCTCGGAGTCGTTCTGTTTCACCGCAATCTGGGCCAGTGCACGCTGCGCAGGCAAGAACCCCGGCCTGATCTCCAGTGCCCGACGCAGGCTGCGCTTGGCGGCATCCGGTTCATCGTTCGCAAGCAGTGCCTCGGCCTGCCTCAGTTCGGGCTCGGGCCGGTCGGGCCGCAAGCCGGCCAGCTTTCCGAACGTGCTCACGGCCTGCTGTGCCTGCCCTGCCGCCAGTTGCGCCGAGCCCAACGCGTCCATCAGCTCGAAATTGTTGGGCAGGGCGCTGCCGGCCTCCTGGGCTGCTGCCAGCGCGCCGGCGGTGTCGCTCTGACGCAGCAGATAGTTGACAAGCAGGACACGGGGCCGCGCCTCGCCGGGGTTGGCCTGGATGGCAGCGGAGATGGCGGCCGTCACCTCTTCCTTTCCGCCGCCCGTGCGTGCCTTCAACTCGGCCAGCGCGAGCAGGGCCGCGGTATTGCGCGGGTCCAGGCGCAACAGATCATCGAACCGCTTCTTGGCGGCCTCAGGGCGACCGGCGGCCAGTTCGATGCCGGCCAGCCCGGCGGTCGCCGGAAAGAACCGAGGGTCGATCTTCAGCGCCTGCTCGAAGCTTGCGGTTGCTTCGGTGGCATTGCCCATCTTCAGTTGCGTGGAGCCGCGCAGCGCCGCGGCGATGGGGCGGTCGGGCTGCTTCTTCTCGAGCGCATCGATGGCCTTCAACGCGGCCGGAAAGTCGCCCGCGCGCACGCGCGCTGCGACCAGCGCCAGGCTGCTGCGCACACCTGGGTCGACCGCGGCCACCGACTCCAGCTCGGCGAAGCCTTCACTGGTGTTGCCACGTGCGAGCTGCGCCAGAGCCAAGGCCGAGCGCGCCGTCGTTGCCTGCGGATTGCCGCGCGCGGCCAGGGTGAAGGCCGCCTCTGCGGCGGCCGGGTCGCCGGCCTGCAGGTGGGCCTCGCCGGCGAGCGTCAGACTGGTGCTGTCCGCATTCGCGGCGTCGATGAGCGGCCGCAACATGGCCAGCGCCTTGCCATGCTCGCCCGTCTGGTTGTAGACCTGAGCCAGCAATTGCCGTGCGACAGTGTTCTGCGGCTGCGCCTTGACGACCTTCAGGAGATGCGTCTCGGCCACGGTCAACGACTTCAGACGCATGGCGTTGGTGCCGGCAAGCAGCAGCACACGCACATCGTCGGGGTAGGACTGCAACAGCGGCTCGGTGAGCTCTCGCGTGCGCACGAAGTTGCCCTCTGCGTAGGCGAATCGAGCTTCCAGGAAGGTCGTCTCTGGGTGCTTCGGGTGCGCTGCCTTGAGCTGCTCGAGCCGCTTGCGGGCGCCCGCCGCGTCGCCGGCCTCCAGCGCCAGATCGATGGTCGACATGTGTGCCTGGATGGCCTGCGGATGGGCCTGCAAGGCCTGGTCGAAGCTGGCCATGGCCGCCTTTGCATCACGCTGGGCGTAGCGCTGCACGTTGGCCTTGAGCAGCAGGGCGCCGAGATGAGTCGTGTCGCTGGTCAGTATCCGGGCGATGATGCCCAGGGCACCGGCCACGTCGGACTCGGCCGCCTTCATGCGCGCCTGCAGCATCAATGCCGGCACGAAGTCGGGCTTGGACTGCAGCGCCGACGTCAGGAAGGCAACAGCACGGTCTTTCTGGCCCAGCGCAGCCAGGGCCGTGGCCACGGTGGTCTGCAGGTCGGCAGAGGCTGCGGGGTCGTCCAGTTGCAGGGTCGCGAACTGGTCCGACACCTGGCGCAGTTCGCCCTGCGCCAGCATGGCCCTGGCCAGGCCCGGCTTCGCCTCTGCGTCGCTGGCCCCCAGTTCCAGGGCCTTGCGCAGTTCGATGGCCGCTGCGGCGGCATCGCCGGTCTCGAGCAGAGCGTTGCCCAGCAGCAGCCGCACCTCGCGGTTGTCGGGGTTCTTCTGCAGCGCGCTCTTCAACTGAATCAGGGCCGCCGGAAACTCCTGCTTCTGAATGTAGGTTCGCGCCGACGCCAGCAGTTCGGCATCGTTGCCGCCGGCAGCGCCGTTGCAGCCAGACAGGCTCGCGACACTGAGGCACAGGGCTGCCAACAGGATGTGCGCTGCGCGCGGGGAGCGATGATTCATCTTGCTTCCAGTGTCTTTGGGAGGAGCCGCGCGACGGCTGGCGAAGCGGCGCCCCGCGCGGCGGGGGTCACTTGATGCCCAACCGACGCATCAGGTCGTACAGCGTCGGCCGGCTCACGCCGAGCAACTCGGCCGCGCGCACCATGTTGCCGTTGGTCCTGGAAAGTGCCGTGACGATGGCCTGGCGTTCGGCATGCTCGCGCACTGCGCGCAGGTCGATGTCGCTGGCGAGTGCGCCTTCGTCGGTGGCCGGCGCAGCCAGCCCGATGTCTTCGGCGGTGACGCGTGCCCCATCGGCCATGATGGCCGCACGCTTGACGACGTTGAGCAGTTCGCGAACGTTGCCGGGCCAGGCATGGGCCTCGATGGCCCGGATGGCGTCCTCGCCGAGCGTGAGGGTGCCGCGCCGCTGTTCCTGGGCGAAGCGGCGCAGGAAGGCATGCGCGAGCAGCACCGCGTCGCCGTTGCGGTCGCGAAGCGGCGGTATGTCGACGACGATCTCGGCCAGGCGGTAGTAGAGGTCCTCGCGAAACTTGCCGGCGCTGATGAGGGCGCGCAGGTCCTGGTGCGTGGCGCCGATCACGCGCACGTCGACAGGCACTTCCTGGCGCGAACCGAGTCGCTCGATGGTGCGCTGCTGCAGGAAGCGCAGCAACTTGGCCTGCAGCGAGTGCGGCAGGTCGCCGATCTCGTCGAGCATCAGCGTACCGCCGCTGGCATTCTCGATCTTGCCGATCGTGGTCTTGGCGGCACCGGTGAAGGCGCCTTTCTCGTAGCCGAAGAGTTCGCTCTCCAGCAAGGTTTCCGGAATCGCGGCACAGTTGATCGCGACGAACTTGCCCTTGCGTTTGGACGCGGTGTGCAGGCCCTGCGCCAGCACTTCCTTGCCAGTGCCACTTTCCCCGAGCAGCAGCACCGAAGCCCCGCTGCCGGCGACGCGCTCGATCGTGCGGCAGATGCGCAGCATGCCGGCGTCGCGTGTCAGCAGGCCGGCCAGGGCATCGGGCTCGGTCAGGGCCTGCAGGCGGCGGTTCTCCTGCTGCAGCTCGGCCAGCCGGTAGGCCCGCTCGATCGTCAGGGCCAGTGCGTCGGGCTCGAATGGCTTGGCCTGAAAGTCGTAGGCGCCCATCGCCACGGCGCGCAGGGCGTTGGCCTGGTCGTTCTGGCCGGTCAGGACAATGACCTTCACATTGGGGTCGATGTCGAGCATCTGGCCCAGCAGCTTGAAGCCTTCCGAGACCGAATCGGGGTCGGGCGGCAGTCCGAGGTCCATCGTCACGACGCTCGGGTTGTGGCGACGCATCTGCAGCAGAGCGGATTCGCGGTCGGCGGCCGTGACCGACTCGAAGCGGTCGAGTGACCACTTGATCTGCTTCTGCAGCGCGAGGTCGTCCTCGACGATCAGCAGCGGTGCGGTCACCTGGCTCATGCCAAGGTCCGCGTGCGCAACGCTGCCGGCTCGCCTTCGGCGCCGTGGGCGTCGAACAAGGGCAGCTCCACCCGCATCACCGTGCCCTTGCCGGGCTGGCTCTGCACGACGATCTGCCCGCCGAGTTCGCGCACGTACTGCAGGCTCTCGTGGGTGCCGATGCCCATGCCGCTGCCCTTCGTGCTGCTGAAGGGGCGGAACAAGCGGTTCTGTATGAATTCCTCTGTCATTCCCATTCCGGTGTCACCCACTTCCACGACCACCTGGCCGGCCTGCCGCTGCGCTGAAACCCAGACCTCGCCGCCCTGTTCCGTGGCGTCGAGCGCGTTGTGAACCAGGTGCCCGAGCACGCGCTCCAGTCGCTCTTCCTGCCCGCGCGTGGCCAGCCTTGATTCCTGTCGCAGTTCCAGCACCCGCCCACGCTCGCTTGCCATGGCCTGCAGCCGCAGCAGCAAGGGCGCGAGGTCGACGCCGGCAGCTGTTCCAGGGGGCGTTGCGCCTTCGCGCAGCTGAAGCATCAACCGACGCATCTTCTCCAGTGAGCTCTGCACCGTCAACAGCATGTCCTGCTGGAATTCCGGGTTGGCGCGCAAACGTTCCGCGTTCTTCAACATCAGTGACAGCTGGGTCACGATGTTCTTCAGGTCGTGCACGACAAAAGCGGACATGCGGTTGAAGGCCTCGAACTTTCGCAGTTCCAGCAACGCCTCGGTGGCCTGCATCTGGGCCAGGAAGCTCGCTGCCTGGCGGCTGGCGGTCTTCACCAGGTCGCGCGTCTCCCAGTTCATCTGCACGGGTGCACGCGGACGGGCCAGCACGACGAAGCCCAGCACTTCATCGTGCATGCTCAGCGGCACCACGAGCCAGGCCTGTGGCAGCTCCAGCAGCCAGGGCGGCAGCGTCAGTGGGCCGTAGCGCTGCGGCGTGCGACGGTATTCGTCGAGGTCGATGATCCAGCCACTGCGCTGCAGGTAGCCCAGCAGGCTGGCGTCGGCGGGCTCGGCAGCCTGAGCGGCAGGCAGGTTCCAGCGCGCGGTCTGTGCGAAGGCCGTATGGGCTGCATTGCGCGTCCACAGACCGCCTCCGGGGCTTTCGAGCATGTCGGCCAGGCCACGCACCACCAGCATCCCGAAGTCTTCGGTGGCCGTGGGCGAGGACAGCATGTTCGTGAAGCGCAGCCACTGCTCGCGATAGTCGTAGCGGTAGCTGAAGAAGTGCTTGCCGACGAAGACCCGCACCCGCGCCCGGATGGACCCCGACAGCAGCAGAACGAGACCCAGTATTCCGGCGCCGGCGACGAGCGCCAGCTGCATCGCCCGACCCCAGTCCCCACCCAGGGCGCGCACGGTGTAGCCCAGCGCCGCGACGAACAGCAGGTACCCGCCGGCGAGCAGCAGCGACGCCGAATAGAACACCGCCGTGCGCGACACCTGCAGCCGGCCGATCCAGTCGACGCGGCGCCGGAAGGCCAGGAAGATCAAGGGCAGCGCGAGTGCGTGGACCAACCCGCGCATGTGGCCGGCGTCGGGGTCGAAGCCGCCGAAGAGCACGGCCATCGAGTAGTGATACAGGTCGAACAGAAACACCGTGGCAAAGCCCAGGCATGCGGGCTTGGCGTTCCAGCGCGTGTTCTCCGGCAGATTGCGGAACAACTGCTCGACCAGCACCAGCCCGAGCACGGGCATGCCCAGCGCACTGAGCAGCCACAGCTGCTGCAGCTGTGCGACTTCCGCGCTGCCGGCGTTGAACATCGAGGCGGCCAGCAGACCGGCCCCGGCCAGCCACAGGACGCCGCTGGCCCAGGCCAGCGGCCCGAGTCGACGCGCCACAGCCAGCACGCTGACCGGGCCATCCGCCGGCAGCCGTGAGGTGGCCGGCCTGACCAGCACCACCAGGAACAGCAGCCAGCAGCCGTAGCGCAGCCAGTCCAGGGCCATCGCGACATGGCGTGTCACCAGGTAGGGCGACAAGGCGTCGGCCAGGGCCGCCGCCGACCATGCGAAGCTGGCCAGGACCGCGCCGACGAAAGCCAGGCCGCGCTGACGCTGGTGCTGATCGAGCCGCGCGTCGCGCAGCAGCAGCACCGCGAAGACCGCGTGCAGCAGTGTCGCCGTCGCAAAACCGAAGATCGAGATGTTCGCGGTTTCCGCGCTCATGCACCACCGCCCCAGAATCCACCAGACCCCGAGCGTACGCTCAGGCGGAGTCGCCTCGACCTGGCGTCAGGCTCAGCAGGCACCCTTGCCGGTCAGAACCACGTGCACGGTGCGCACGAGCACCTGCAGGTCCAGCCAGAGCGAATGGTTCTTCACATAGTGCAGGTCGTATTGCAGCTTTTCCAGTGAGTCCTGGACCGTCGAGCCGTACTGGTATCGCACCTGGGCCCAGCCAGTGACCCCGGGCTTCACGCTGTGGCGAACCGCATAGAAGGGAATCTCCTGGGTCAGCTGCTCGACGAAGAAGGGCCGTTCAGGCCGTGGCCCGACCAGGCTCATGTGCCCCGTCAGGACGCTGAAGAGCTGCGGCAGTTCGTCGATGCGCGACTTGCGGATCAGCTTGCCGACGCGCGTGACGCGGCTGTCGCCGGTTTTCGCCCAGACGGGCTTGCCGTCGCTCTCGGCGTCCTGCTTCATGCTCCGGAACTTGACCACGTCGAAGGGCTTGCCATTCAGGCCCACGCGTTCCTGGCGGTACAGCACCGGGCCGCGGCTGTCGAGCTTGATCAGCAAGGCCGTGACCAGCATGAACGGTGATGCAAGCACGATCAGCACCGTTGCGCACACGAGATCGAAGACCCGCTTGACCGCCGTGCGTGCGAAACCCTGGTTGAACCCATCGCCAAAGATGAGCCAGCCGGCATTCAGGTAGTCGATGCGGATTTGGCCGAGACGCTTCTCGAAATGAGAATTCAGGTCGTAGACCTTGATGCCAGCGAGTTTGCAGTCCAGCAACTCGCGCAGCGGCATGCTGCCAGCACGCCGCTCGGTCAATGCGACGACCACTTCGTCGACGCGCAGGCGGTGCGCAGTCGCGGTCAGCGACAGTTCCGTCGACAGGATGAGCTCGTGCGGAACGGCCGGGTGCTTCTCGTTGGGGCCTGCGAAGTAGCCGACGATCTCGACATCGGGGTCGGCGGCCGTGAGGGTCTGCCCGACGACCCGAGCCGCTTCCCCGCAGCCGAAGATCAGCGTCCGCGAGCGCCGACGGGCCGGGTCATGGTTCGAATGGGTGAGGTAGGCACGTCGAAGGGTGACCGAGCCCACGGCCACCATCGCTGTTGCCATCACCACGGTGGGCTGGTCGAACCCGGTCAGGGCAAACACGATGTAGGTCAGGCCCAGCACCAGCAGCAAGGAAAGCAGGGTACGCCAGACGATTGCCAGGGTCGAGCGCGTCGTGACGGGGGCATACATGCCGCCAGCGGAGTTGATCAGCGACATGCCAGCAGCGATCGAACCGCCAAAGGTCCCGGCCTCGGGAACCAGGGCGCCCGCCATGCCGCTTTGCCATGCCATCGCAGCGCACACGACGCCCATCACCAGGCAGGCGTCGTAGAGCGCGCCCCGTACTCGGCCCCCCGTACTCTCTTGGTGCAAGACCCTTTGCATGTCCATTTCCATCGTTGTACGCCAGAAGCAGGCCGCGTTGCCCACGCCGCTGTCGACTTTCTTGACACTTTTTCCTCTGGTGGAATGGTAGGACGGGCAACGCTTGCTTACAGCCACCCGGGTGAGGGGGTGCAGTGACATATTTCCGCCTCGGGTGCAATACCTGCAAGTGCGCAGCTACATGCCTCGGGCGTCATCCCGCTACGCAAGGGGTGGGGCTGCCGTCCCGCACTTCGCCAAACGGCCGCAGAGTGGTCCTCCGGCAGCATCGAATCGAGGCGACGACGTGCATCGGGTCGTGCACGCGACCCACCGTGACTGACGCTGCAATCGGTGACTCGGTCTCGGCGGATCGCTGCTGCCGGCTCGTTCCAGGGGATCGATGGTCTCAGCACGCAGGGCAGTGCGGAATCTCGGTCCGTGGCTAAAAGTAGGCGGTGGCAGTCAGGCCGATGGAGCTGCGGATCGGGACAAAGCCAAACTCGGAAGAGTCGACGCCCAAGCTGCGCTGAATTTGCATTGACCATTCAACGCGGTCCATCCGGTAGCGCATTTCCAGCCAGAGCATCCGGCTGCGATCGGTCCGGTTGAACTTGGCAAACCCGGTCAGTTCCAGATTCTTCACGACGAATTCGCGCTGGGTCACGTACAGCAGGAAGGCCTCCCGTCCGGCGTTGTCCTGGAGCGACAGGGCCGTGCCGAAGTAGGCGGCCGATGCTTCCGGGCCGAGGCGCGACAGCGCCCGCGCCGCTTCACGATCGAGTGCGAAGCCGTTGTAGTGCAGTTCGGTGGTCAGCGACAGCTTGGCCGCCGTGGTGTAGGTCAACCCGATCGCAGCCCGATTGCGCGTGACTTCGGTTGCCGAACGCAGTTGCGAGCGCGTCTGCAGGTCATGTTCCCGGCTTCGCGTCCACTCGGCATGCGCGGTAACGGCATCTGACACCAAGGTCGTTGCATTGACGCCCCAGCGCGCGCTCGAACCCTCCTCCTTGTACAGCAGCAGCTGACTGCTGAGTGCTTCACCCCAGCGGCTGTCCAGCGTCAACAGCGCCCGCTGCCAGGCGTTGGTGGCCCCCCAGTCGGCGTTCAACCCCTTGCTGCTGCGTCCGGAGGCCAGTTTGGGCGCCAGCGCGAGCGAAATCGATCCGCTGGACCAGAGGTGCTGGCCGCGCAGTATCACCGTGCCAAGGCGGTTCTCTCTGAGCGCGAACGGGTCGGCCGTGGTGACCGTGCGCAGTGCGTTGTCCCGGAAAAAGTCGGTTGGGTTGTAGCCATAGGCTGGCCCGTTTCGCAGGTTGATCCTTCCGAAGTCCAGCAGATTCGATGCGTCGCTGTCCTGCCACCCGACGAATGCTTCTCGAAGGCTGAGCACCGGGTTGTCCAACCGTGGATTCTCCGGCGAGGTGGCGTCAACTCGCGCCGACAGTTCGTAACGCGTCGAAGGAACCAGAGTCCCGCCGTGGCGGACATCCACTGACAGTCGGCCGATGCCTTCCCACGCCGTCGCCTCGCGCGGACGCCCGGTTCCTGCTGCCGCCTCGATGAAGGCCTTCGTTGGCGTCGTCGTCTCTGACTTGTCAGGAGTCGCACTTTGCAGCGACAGCGCGCCCAGATCGGAATCCGCCGCCAAGACAGCCTGCGAAGCCGTCCACACGAACAGCGCCATGAATCTTCTGATCTGGGTTGCACAAAGCAGCATCAAGCACTCTCTGTCAAGGCTGGAAGCGCGGCAGGTAGTCGCGCTGGAACCAGTTGCTGGGCATCACCCTTGCCGTGTAGTCCGAGAATCGCATGAGGGTGACCGCCTGCGGATTCAAGCCATCGATGATGACGGTTTCGGTGGGGCGCTCGGTGCCGAGTTGCGGCATGAATCGGCGATAGTAGACAGTCTTCAGCAGTCGCCCAGACTCTGCAAAGAACCGCCCTTTGAGGGGTCGAGAATTGTCCGCGTCGATCCACAGTTCGATGTTGGCATAGGTGGCGTCGTCGGTCGCAGCGGCGAGACCCAGCTTGTATGACCGGCGCGTCTTGCTCTCCCCGTCCTGTATGTCTTCCTCGGCCAGGATCGTTGCCTTGTAGTCGCGTGCCAGGTTCACGGTCACGACATCGCCGTTCGACGCCTGGCCCATCAACCGCTGCTGTGGCGACAGGCGAACGCTGGCCTTGGTCGCTGGATCGTAGAACCACATGTCGCTGCCGTTCTTGAGCATCAACTTGCCGGCGTCGCGTATCGGCGCTACGAACTGCACGAGTGACGCTACCTGGGCGTTCTGCTCGGTCGAGCGGGAGAAGGTCAGCAGATTGCTGCTGTCGACCTGCTTGCCGTTCTGAAATTCGGTCAAGATGACTCGGACACTGAAGGGCTGCCCCGGGTTGCGAATCGCATCGCTGGCTGCCAGCAGCTTCTGTGCGTCTGGCGCTGCCATGGCTGCTGCCGTCAGGCTCTGCAGCAGCAAGGTTAGGAACAGCTTGAACAAGCCCATGGCCGAGATCTCCAGAAGCGCCATCAAACGTGGCGTAACGCGTCGACGATGCCCAGCCGTGACGCCCGGTGTGCCGGCCACCAAGCCGAAAGCGTGGCAATCAGACTCAAGCCCAGGGGCGTACCCAGGAGCATGAGCTTGTCGTTGCCGACGAGCAGCACGAGTGGCAGGGGGCCACCGCTGCCTGGCGGCAGCCAGGTCAGGCCAAGCCGATTGATGATGGCCGCCACGAGCAGCGCGAACAGCGCACCCGTCGCTGCGCCGGCCACGCCGAGCATCATGCCCTCCAGGACAAACAGTCGCTCAACGCCCCTTCGGCGCAGACCGATCGCGCGGATCGTTCCGATCTCCACCGTTCTCTCGATGACCGCGGTGTTCATCGTGTTGCTGACCGTGAACAGCACGATCACACCGATGAGCACGAAGATGAAGCCGAAAATCGTGCCGAACATGGCAATGGTCTGCACGTAGAACGGATTCAACTCGCCGAAGTCGCGAACCACCAGCGGCTGCTCGGGTGCGGTTCGCGCAAGTACTGTCGTCAGATTCTTCCTGACCTCGTCGATGCGATCCGAGCGGACCAGTTGCACGAGCACGGCCGTGGCCTGCGGTTGCGTCCGGCCATACACCAGCCGTTGCGCTTGTGGCATCTGCAGCATGACGAAGACTTCATCAAGCTCCTTGAAGCCTTGGACTTCGGCTTTCAGCACCTGCGCCGCCACCACGTTCGGGGTTCCACCTGAATTGGTGGCGAGCAATTCGATCTTCGGTCGGTTCAGGGCTTCCTGCGCGCCCGCAGCGACGCGTTCGGCACCCGCCAGCGCTGCGATGTCGGCGGGAAGCTCGGCTCCGCCAGCGGCGGCGGTCGGCAGGGCCGGCTTCGGACATGTGGCGACCTGGAGCGCCTCGCAGAGCTGAAGCACCCGCGCCACGCCGGTACCCACGATGGCTGCGTCGCTGGAGGCGCCGTCCAGGACAAAAGGCGGGTCTGTCTGCGGGAGGTCGTATTCGTTCCAGGCACGCATTCGGCTGTGGTCAGGCGCCACCACGCCCATGCCGATGACGGTGCGCGACACACCCGCGTCGTAGTTGCCGGCAATGCCGCTGAACTGCAGTGTCGGGGTGACGACGGTGATGTCCGCGCGCAGCGCTGGGTCGTCGCGGATCGCCTGGATGATCTTCTGGTCGTCCTGGATACCGTAGGCGGTCGGGTTGCCGTTGCCGAAAAGGAAGAAGTCACGATGCTGGATCTGCAGGTGCCCGCCCGCGCGCACGTAGGCTGTCTTCAGGCTGGCCTCGATGTTCGCGCTGAAGCCACCGAAAAGCAGGATCGAAGAGGTTCCCACCGCCAACGCGATGAAGGTCGCGAACGACCGTCGCCTGTTGCGCAGCAGATTCCTGACGGCAATCGACAGATCGATCATCAGGCAGTGCTGTCCTCGAAGGCTCCATCGGCCTGGCGGCGTCGGATGCGCTGAATGACGCCATCCTGCAAGTGCACGGTGTCGTCGGCGGCGCCGATCACGCTGCGGTCGTGCGAAGAGAAGATGAAGGAGATCTGATAACGCTGCTGCATCGTGCGCATCAAGGACAGGATCGCCTGGCCGGTGCGGCTGTCGAGATTGGCCGTGGGCTCGTCGGCGATCACAAGTTTGGGTTTGCGCACCAGGGCCCGTGCGATCGCCACGCGCTGGCGTTGGCCGCCGGACAGTTGGCCGGGCAGGTTTTTTGCCCGGTCAGCCAGGCCAACCGCCTCGAGCAGCTTGGGCACACGCTCGCCGCGCACCTTGGCCGATGCATCGGCCAGCAGCAGCGGATACTCGATGTTCTCGTAGGCGGTCAGCACGGGCAGCAGGTTGAAGTTCTGGAAGATGAAGCCGATGTTCTTCGCTCGGAAGTCCGACAGCTCGTCGTCCTTGAGGCTGCCGATGTCGCAGCCTGCCACGTTGATCGAGCCGCAGTCAGGCCGGTCGATACAGCCGATCAGGTTCAGCAGCGTCGTCTTGCCGCTGCCCGACGGCCCGAGTAGCACCGTGAAGTGACCAGGCCGAACGAGCAGGTTGATCTGCCGGAGCACAGGCACCTCGACGGCATCGAGCCGGTAGCTCTTGTCGACGCCGCTGAGCAGAGCCACCGGTTGCAGGTCGCTGCTCATGGTCATGCGCTCGGATGCACGGTCTGCCAGCCATCGAGCTGGCGCTGCAGACCATCCCGTGGAGACCCGGTTTCGCGGCAGGTCATGTCCGTGACGACCCGTCTCCCGGGAGGCGCCGCTTGAGCTGCCACGCGCGCATCGAGAACACGGCGCCGGCGGCCAGCAGGATCGCCGACCCAATTGCGGACCGGCCGCCACCAGGGGTGCCCTGAACCGAGGCGAACCGCAACAGCGACTTCATGTCTGGAGAGAACCGTGCCCACATGTCGCTTGGTATCTCGCGCCGGTAGTCGCGGTCGGACGCGCTGGTCTCCTCTACGACGCGACCGAAAAAGTTGCCGAGGTTGACAAGCTTCTTGCTCGCCACGGCACCGCTGGTTCCTCTTCCCTCCTGCCGCAAGCGAAGCGCGACGCGGGCCAGGCGGTTGGCAACCGACCGGTGCGGCACCGGGATCGTCAGGCTCGTGATTCGGTATTGATCCAGGTTCTTGTACCAGATCGCCAGGCACGGCCGCGGCGCGGTGCCAGTGTTGGCCGTACCGCGATGGACCATGCGTTGATCGCGGATGAGCATCGAGCCAGCCTTGATCAGCATTCGCTTGCCGGGAACCCGTGCCACCAGAGCCTTGATCTCGGCTTCTGACAGATCGGCCTTGCCGGTATGGAAAACGCCGTCGCGCACGTGCGAACCTGGCCAGATCTCCAGCGGCGCGTTGTCTTCCGTAAAGTCCACCAGCGGAACATTGACGGTGAGACCGAATCGCGGGAAGTCCTGATGGATGTTCTGGAAGCCAGAACCGGGGTAAGGGGTGTCCGATGCGATCAGGAATGCGACCGGTGCCGGCCCCAGCAACGCCTTGATGACGGGTAGCGCCACTGGGTTGGCAATCAACAGTTCATGCAAGAACTCGGACTGCGTGGGCAGGTGCATGTTCCAGCGGTTCAGGTCATGGTTGCCGCCTTCAGGCTGGAAGTCGATCTTGACTTTGTCGTTGCTCTTGTCGCGGCCATCCGTGGGTTTGACGGGTGCCAGCCCCAAGCGGGCCACCTTGGCTTCCATGGCTTTCATGAAGGCATGTCTGACCGCTGCGACGAATTCAACGGGCAATGCGTCTTCGATCAGCACGTAGCCATCGCGCTGGAACCTCTCAACATACTCCCTGGTGCTGGGGGCTGAATTCAACGCTGCCGGAGAGGCCGGAGAGGCCGGAGAGGCCGTGGAGGTCGGAGATGCCGGAGGGAACGGGGGCACCGTTGGCGTCGTTGAGATCGTGGCGGAGGTCGCGGTGGGCATGAGGTCTTGCATATTCAGTTCCAGGTCAGATTCGATAACGGCCCGGGGCGAGCACGGCGCAGGGGTCCAGCGCCTGCTTGATCTGCCCAAGCAGCCTGCCTCCCGGAGTGGCATGGGTGCCGGCCGCGGTCCACTCGGGGATGCCGCCCCGGTACTGCTGGTAGCCGTGCTCGGTGAAGGTGGCGTGCAGGGCGCGATAAAGACCGGCCGCACGTTCACGCTCGGATTCGTTCTCGGCATCGAAGAAGATGCCGAGCAGGAAGAACAGCGTACGTTCGTTCATCATCGTCAGGCAAGCCGACATGTTGAAGTCGAAAGTCGTGAAAAGAGGTTCGGCCAGAGCCAGCACCGTACGTGCCTGCGTGCCGGTCATCGGCACGGCGGTGGCCAGCCACATCAACCCGCAGCCATCGCGTGCCGGGTCGAGGGGCGGCGCTGCCGGCTGCGCCCGGCTCTTGAAGTAGGCGGATTCGAGCACCGACCAGGTCGGCCGGCCCAGAAGTACTCCATACATCTCGGGCAACAGCGCCACCAGGGCGAAGTCCTTGCGCGTCACCATCGACTTGATCGTCTGGGCCACCATCGCGCCCATGCCCCGTCCGGCTGAGCGCTGCCAGAGCTCAACCAGCCGCTTCGACTGTTCGACCTTGGCCTTGTCGAAAAACGCTACGCGGCCCTTGCCTCGAAGGGCGTGGACCAGTTCGCGTTTTGCGGCCCGCACCTGTGCCGCACTGCCGTACAGGCCGCCGACAGCCGTCCAATCGGGAATACCGAACTGGGCTTTCAGGGCGTCCAACCGTTCAGTCGGAATGCGGGTTCCCCGCGCCAGCAAGTCGGCCGGGTACTTCTGTACCAGCGAGAGGGTTTGAAAGGCGTTCGCCGTATGCACATGGCTGCGCACCGTGCCCTCCAGCGCGAGCACGCGCAAGGCGTCCATGGTCGCGCCGAGTTCATCCGGACCGTTTGCGTCGATCGTGAACAGCAGCATTCGCTCCGGGCGTGGGTGGAGCCAGATGCCGCCTTTGACAACGACACCAAAATTGCCCTGGCTGAAGAGCCCTTC
This sequence comes from Rubrivivax sp., assembly GCA_022842595.1. Lineage (GTDB taxonomy): Bacteria > Pseudomonadota > Gammaproteobacteria > Burkholderiales > Burkholderiaceae_C > Rubrivivax. Next base: position 69,580 of record JALHPF010000010.1, on the reverse strand, counting down.
GATCGCCGGGCCATAGCCCCACTTGTGCGTATTCCAGGTGGGGCAGCCCTCGCCGGCTCCCCCCGTTCGCAGCATTTCGCCCGTCGGGGTCACGACCTCGAGTCCGCAAAGGTGGCCGAAGTGGTCGCCATACGGTGTGTAACCGTAGCCGCGCTCGATCGCATTGCCCAGCACGCTGCCCAGCGGCGTCGAGTCGGTGCAGTCGGCGATCAGGCCTGGGTGCTTGGCCAGCAAATGCTCGTACAACTGCTGCTGTGTAACACCAGGCTCGATCACCGCGTAGCCGAGCTCTTCGTTCACTTCCAGGATGCGGTTCATCCGACTCAGAACCAGGATCACCGCTCCCGGCTCGATCGCGTTCTTGGTGCCGTAGCCCCAGTTGTTGCCCGTGCTGAATGGCCAGACTGTGAATTTTCGGCGTGACGCCAGCCGCAGGATGGCCGCAACCTCCTGGGCCGAGCCCGGGAAGACCACTGCGTTGCAGCGGCGGCTGTCCGGTTCGGTGGTGCGAGAGTGCAGCGCACGGCCGTTGTCGTCAGCGAGCACGTGCTCACTCCCGACGATCGCGCCCAGTTCGGCAGCCAGCGTGTCGGAGACGGGGGCCGAAACGTTCGTCATGCAGTCCTTGTCGTCATCCAGGCAGTGTGCCAACGTAAAGTGCCTCTAGAAGATCGCCGTGAAGCGGATTGCAACAAACCGTCACAGGGGCATCGACGGCGTGCCTGCCACTGGCAACCATCGGGTGGGTTTCGATTCGCGCGAACGGCCGGAAAGTCCCGGCGCTGCTGATGGAGGTAGCTGATGACCGAGTGTCGAGGCGGCACTCTCCGACACTTGCACCCGCCTTGTGGTATCGAGAGTACGCCGTCTTTGGCTGGAGGTTGCCGCCGAAAAGCCGCGGATTGACCGCATTCTTCGGGTGACGCCTGCTCAGCGATCGGCATAGTGCGGCGGCGTCGGGACACCTCAAGGATGGTAAACCCAGTCGGCTCAGGTCCTCGAGCTCGACTCGGCCGGCAGCTTCGGGGCTGGAAATGCGGTGTCGGAAAGTCTTACAGTCGCCTCGGTCATGCGCTGCTAGCCAGCAAGCTGATGTCGAATTTTCCTTGGCCTTCAGTGACTTACGGATACTGGCACGGCGTGTGCTTATGAGTGTCAAGCCGACGGATGGAGCCTTGACAGGTAACCGGAGGCGCAAGTCGCGAGAGGCTGGAATGGCCGATTGCTCGTATCGGTAAAGAGAGGCACACGATGACATTCAAGCTGAACAAACTGGCCGCACTCGTTGGGTTTGCCCTCGGTGCAATGGTTTCCCAAACTGCGGTTGCCGCGCCGGAGGCCATGGGCCAAGCCGTCAGGCAGCTCTCGAACTTCGCGTTCTACAAGGGCCTTACCAACACGGTCCTGAACGCCGCGCCCGGTGGTGATTTCGTGCAGTTCGCTGCCTTCGACAACGCCAGCACCAGTGCGACGCTGAACGGAGCGACGATCGGGCAGACAGGCAACACCATTCCCGTGAGTCCGCCGGCCGACTTTTTGCAGAAATGCTTGGGTAGCTGCGGCTTTGCGGAGAATGACTACACGCGTCACACCGCACCGACGACGGGCACCTTCTCCCGGTCGGACATGCAGCTGACCGGTGTCGTGGTGGCGGGCATTCCGGCCGTCGGTGGCGGTTTCGAGCCGACGCCAGCATCGTCCAACCTCGTCGCCGAGACCCAAATCCAGAACAGCGGCATTGGTAACGCGCAGACGACCAGCGGCACCGGGGGTGCTTTCGAGTTTGTTGCCGCGAACAACGGGCTTCAGATCCGCATCGACTTCAACGCCTCCGACTGGTTGTATGCCTATGTGAATCCGCAGTTCGATGCTTTCGCCACCACGTCCCTCAGCTTCACGCTGCGGAACGTCACGACGGGCCTCGATGTATTCCGCTGGTCGCCCGATGGTGGCGCGGGCGGGATCTTTGGTGGTACGGAACTGTCCGACCCCTGCAGCCTGAACAACACCGTCAGCGCAAACTTCTTGTTCCCGGGCGTCCCCATCAGTGCGCAGTGCGACAACGCTTTCTACTCGGCGCTGACCCCTGCCCTGGTCGCCGGCAATCTGTACCAGCTGTCGTTCGCTGAGACGACGACTGCCGGTGCGACGGTTGCTGTGCCTGAGCCTGGTTCGCTCGCGCTCGTCGGCGCTGCCCTGGCCGGTCTCGGTCTGGCGCGTCGCCGCCGCGCGGTCTGAGGCAACTGTTTCGCTGAGGGGCCAGACTGCTCCTCATAGGCTCGGAAGAAAACCGCCGCGGTCTCCGCGGCGTTTTTTTTTGGTCCACGTCGGGAAGGTCCGCTGCGCCGGCGGCATCACACTCGCTGCGCTAGGCCAGGGCACTCCGAGGCTCGGCGCGCGCCGCTGGGCCTGGCTGCTAGCATCGCCTGATGGGCCGCAGCGAATCAGGCAATCCGATCGCGCCCGACGCGAGACGCCCTGGCCGCTGCCCGGCGGACGTCGTCCTGTCCGGTCCTCACTTGCCATGCCGCCATGCCCGAGCCCCTGAGTACTTGCTTCATCGATGAATTGGTGTCGCTACTCGGCCGCGGGAACGTTCAGGTCGATGCAGCAGCAGGGTTGCCGCTCGGGATGGCGACCTTCGCAACGGACCAACAGGTCCTCGGTGCGGTACGGCCACGAACCGTCGAACAGGTCTCGGCGGCGATGCGCCTGTGCAGCCAGCATCGGGTGCCGTACTTCGCGCTGAGCACCGGCAAGAACTGGGGTTACGGCTCGGCTTCGCCGGCACGATCTGGGCTGGCCATCGACCTGGGCGGCATGAACCAGATCAGGCTCTACGACGACAAGCTCGGCTACGTGCGCGTCGAGCCCGGTGTCACCCAGGCCCAGCTGCATGGGTTCCTGCAGGCCCGAGGCGGCCGGTTCTGGCTGGACGCAACGGGGTCCAGCCCCGAGTGCAGCCTGGTCGGCAATACGCTCGAGCGCGGCTTCGGGCATACCCCGTACGCCGACCATGCCGCGCACGCCAGTGCGCTGGAAGTGGTGCTGCCGGACGGCAAGGTCATCGAGACAGGCTTCGGTGCCTTTGGCGCCGTGAAGGCGAAGCATGTCTACCCGCCTGGGCTAGGCCCGTCCCTGGACGGACTCTTCTTTCAGAGCAGCTTCGGCATCATCACCGCGATGACCATTTGGCTGATGCCAGCGCCAGAACGCACCTGCGCCTTCTTCCTCGCCCTCAAGAGTGCCGAGCAGTACCCTGCGCTGATCGAGGCTCTGAGGCCACTCCGGCTGTCCGGCCAGCTGCGCAGTGCCATCCACCTCGGCAACGCCTATCGGGTGCTGCCCTCGTTCACCCAGTTCCCCTGGGACAACCTGCCCGAGGGTGGGACGCTGCAGGGCGAGGCACTTGCCAGGCTGCAGCAATGCCATGGCGTCCTGGCCTGGCATGGCTCGGGGGCCTTGTACGGCACGGCCGGTGAGATTCGCGAGGGCCGTCGCGCGCTGCGTCGTGCGCTGCGCGGCCTGGACGTCAAGCTCATCTTCGTCGACGAAGGTCGGCTGGCGCTGCTGCAAAGGCTGCAGCCCCTCCTCGCGCGCTTCGGTGCGGGTCGACTGGCTCGCCAGATCGACCTGCTGGCGCCTGCCTACGGTCTGCTCCACGGCAGACCAACCGACCGTTTCTTGCCCACGGTCTACTGGCGAAAGCGCTTGCCCGCACCATCGCAGCCCGACCCCGACCGTGATCGCTGTGGGCTCATCTGGTGTGCGGTGCTTTCGGAACTCGACGGCGTGCAGGCCGACGCGGTGCAGAAGATCGCCACCGACAGCCTGCTGGGAGCCGGCTTTGAGCCTGCGATCACCACCACCTTCCTCAGCGAACGCTGCCTCGAGCACGTCATCAGCATCAGCTTCGACCGCGAGGTCGCCGGCGAGGATGACAAGGCCCGGCATGCATTCGAAACCTTGCTGAATGCCCTGTTGGCTGAGGGCTATTTCCCCTACCGTCTTCCGACATTCGCCCAGGGCCTGATGGACAAGGCACAGGGTGGGTACCGGCAGCTTCTCACGACACTGAAGTCCGCGTTCGACCCAGGGCGCCTCTTCGCCGATGGGCGTTACACCATCACCAACGACTCAGACCCGGCATCGCCAGGCTGAGCTTCGCTCAGGCAGATGAAATCTCCCGTCGTGCACGGGTACGGGGCGCGCTCCGCATGCGCGAGTCTGATCCTCAAAGCGACTTCAACAGTTCGGCAACTTCCTTCTGGTACGGAAAAGCGTCCTTCAATGCTGCCAAGGACTCCAGTTCGACCTTGGCGTCGGCTTTGTCGCCGGCCTGGATCATCAGGCGCGCCAGATTCAGCCTCAACGCGGGGTTCTTGTCATCGATAGCGAGCGCCTTCTTTGCCTGCTGCACCGCCTTGGCCGACTGGCCATCGGCAGCCAGGGCCAGCGCCAAGGTATCCATGAACGAGGAGCTGTTCGGCTGTAGCCGGAGGGCCCTTTCGGCCATGGCCACCGCGCCGGGCTTCTGCGCCTTCGCCATCAACCAGGCGACGTTGTTCAACGCCTGGGCCTGGTCGGGCTGGATCTTCAGCACGTCGCGGTAGCGCGTCTCGGCAGACGCCAGGTCGCCTTGTGCCATGGCCAGATCGCCGAGATAGAAGCGGAAAACCGTGTCCCTCGGGTGCGTCCTGAGCCATTCCGCAGCCTGCTTGTCGGCCTGCGCCTGCTGCTTCGCTGCGGTCAGCGCAGCATGCAGGCCCATCACGAGCTCGCTGGTGCCACCGGTGGCTTTCATCCCTGCGCGGTAAGCCTGCACGGCCTGGTCAAAACGCTGCCGCCCGCCCTCTATAGTCCCTTCGAACAGGTAGCCCTCGTCCTGCTTCGGCCGCTGTTGCTGCACCTTGCGCGCCACTTCGAGCGCTGCTGCGGCCTCACCTTTGGCCAAGTGCGCATTGATCAGCACCCGCTGCGTCGGAAGGTTGTCGGGCGCGATCGCCAGCGCGCGCTTGAGGCTCTGGATCTCGGCCTCTCGGTCCTTGGCGGCGTGATGCACTTGGGCAAGGCGCATGTGCGGCATAGGAGAGTTAGGCAGCAAGCCGGCCAGCTTGCCGAACGTGGCGGCGGCCTGGTTGGCCTCCCCTGCTGCAAGCTGCGCGCGGCCGAGCATCTCGACCACGTCCGGATCATCGGGCAAGGCGGCCGAAGCTCGTTGGGCCGCTTCGATGGCGCCTTTCCGGTCCTTGCTTTCGAGCAGGTAGCCGATGAGTGCCACGTGCAGGCCCCTGTCCTGTGGCGCGCCGCGGATTGCGCCGTTGAACAAGGCCAGGATATCCTCTTTGGGTGCGCCAATTCTGGCCTTGAGAGAAGCATTGGCAAGCAGAGCCTCCGAGCTTCTCGGGTCGGCACTGAGGGCATCGTCCAGGTATTTCTGCGCCACTGCTGGCCGATTGTCGGCAAGTGCAAGCTCGGCCAGGCCCGAGGCAGCCGGCAGGAACGACGGCTGAATCTTCAGCGCTTGTTCAAAGGCCTGCGTGGCACCCTGCCGATTTCCCTGTGCCAGCAGAACGCGCGCACGAAGATTGGCGGCCACCGGCCGGTCGGGCTGCTTCTTCTCGAAGATCTCGATGGCCTGAAGTGCGCCCGGGAAGTCGCGCCGCTGGATCAAGGCGGCAATCAGCGGCATGTCGGCCGCCGAGCTGTCCTTGTCGGCAGCCAGCGAGCGCAGCATGGCCAAGCCCGTATCGACGTCGCCGCGCAAGATCTTGCTGACCGCCAGATCGGTTTGCCGCACGGGATTGTCGGGATCGATCTTTGCGGCCCTCGCGAAGGCCTCCTCGGCCTTGGCCAGGTCGCCCTGCTGCATGTGGGCTTGCGCCTTCATCTTCAGGTCGGAAGCGTACGGGTTGGGTTGTTCCAGCAGCGGCTGCATCACCGCCAAAGCCTTGACAGGCTCGCCTCGCCCAAGGTGGGTCAGGGTCAGCGCGCGACGCGCCAGTCCGAGACCTGGCGACACCTGCAGGGCCTTGGCGAGCAGCGGCTCAGCCTGCACAAAACTGCCGCGCTCGAACTGAACCAGTCCAGCGAGTTGCAGCGCCCGCGGGTCGCCGGGTGCAACGCGCAGCAACTGCTGGGTGATCTCCAGTGCACGATCGAATTTGCGCTCAAGGAGCGCCAGGTACCCTTCAAAGTACTGGGTCAGAGGGCTGTTCGGAAATGCCTCGCGCATCTCTGCCAGCTGAGTCCTGGCAACTTCCAGATTGCGCTCGTCGAGCAGCAAGGTCAAAGCTCCGGAGTGCGCGTCGAGATCCTTGGGTTGTCCGGCAATCGCTTGCCGGTAGGCGGCCAGCGCGCCGGCCACGTCGCGCTTTACGTAGTGGAGCAGAGAGGCCTTCAGCGTCCAAGCCTTGTGATCCCTTGGGCGCTTTGCAAGTTCTGCGTCGAGCGCAGCGAGGGCGCCATCGACGTCCCCACGACCGGCCTGCAGCCGTATCTTGAACAGGTTCGCAGGCCCGTAACCAGGCACCGCAGCGAGAGAGGCATCCGCTGCGCTGCGAGCCTGTTCTGTGCGCCCGAGGAGGACAAGGGCTTCGGCCAACGTCAGGTTGAGGTCGGCGATCGCCTGCGGAGCCGTCAACTTCGTCTTGTCGAACTCCTGCACGAGCTTCTCGTGCTGTCCCAGCAAGAACATCGACTGCGCGAGCTCGGGCACGACGTCATTGGCCGCGTGATTCAGCTCGAGCGCCTTGCGCAACTCGACCGCAGCGCCCGTGGCGTCTCCCTTTGCGAGCAGGGCCTTCCCCAGCAGGTAGCGTGCTTGCCCGGCGTCGGGCCGCTGCTGCAGCACGGTCTTGAGTTCGATGATCGCCGTATTCGTATCGCCTTTAGCGATGTTGGACTGCGCTGATTCAATCAGCTTGGCGGGATCGGGCCCGCTGCAGCCCGCCATGACGAGCAGCAAGGCGCCCATGCACAGCTGCAACAGCATCGGCGCCCGGGGAACAGGAAGCTGCACGTCGGGGGCAGCTCGTCGACTTGGATGGAAAATCGCCATGGGCCCTCGGTTCTAGCCGTATGTCAGGTTGCACAGGAAGGTCGTGCCGCAGGTCCGCCGCACAAATATCCTTCAATCTTGCCACCGACGTGCTGGGCACGGTAGTCGCGGGCCGCGATCATGCCGGGCATCCGACGTAAGGATTCCGCGGAACCCGTCAGCGATGCGTTCAATCCGGTGTTTGTTGATCCGTATGAATCGTTGATGACTGAGACCTTGCCAGCCGATCACACGCCGAGGCGTCCCGTTCGTGCCAATGTTACGGTCGGCCCCACCTTGCACCACGCCGCAGCTTTGGCACGCCGGCAGCCTGTGCCATGATCTCGAAGATACGCGCAGTTGCCCATGCCAACAATCGGAGATGTCCCGTGATGTCGAGTCTTTCGTCCCGTCTCACCGCATTCAAGGGCGTCCTCGCATTCGTCGCGGGCTTTGCTCTGGTGGGCTGTTCGGCGCTTCGGGGGCCCGACCTGCCGCCGGCGCCGCAGCAGGCCGCAACGCAGGACTACACCTACATCATCGGCGCTGGCGACAGCATCAACATCGTCGTCTGGCGTAATCCCGAGTTGTCGATGTCCGTGGCCGTGCGACCTGACGGCAAGATTGCGGCGCCGCTGGTCGATGACCTTCCTGCGCAGGGCAAGACACCCGTGCAGTTGGCGCGCGACGTCGAGGTGGTGCTTTCCAAGTACGTCAGGGACCCGATCGTGACCGTGCTGGTCGGCGGCTTCGTCGGCCCCTACAGCGAGCAGATCCGCATTGTCGGCGAGGCCAGCCGCCCCCAGGCAATCCCGTACAAGCAGCAGATGACCTTGCTCGATCTGATGATCGTCGTCGGCGGCGTCACCGACTTTGCGGCGGACAAGGCCATCATCATGCGCACACGAGAGGGCAACAAGCAGTACTCGGTGCGGGTGCGTGACCTGCTGAAGCGTGGTGACGTTTCCGCCAACGTCGACATGCAGCCGGGCGACATCCTCATCATCCCGCAGAGTCTCTTTTGATCCGGCTGCGCGAAGTGCTGCCATCCGTCAATTTCACGGCCATGTCGATCCATGGATGAGCTCATCAAGAAAGTGCTCGGCTTCCTCCGCGGCATGTGGAGGTTCCGGTGGCCCGGCATGGTCGTTGCCTGGGTCGTGGCCATCGTTGGCGTGGTCTGGGTTTTCACCATTCCTGACGAGTTCGAAGCCTCTGCGCGCATCTACGTCGACACCGACTCCGTGCTCAGGCCATTGATGGCCGGGCTGGCCGTCACGCCCAACGTCCAGCAGCAGGTCAACATGCTGAGCCGGACGCTTCTCAGCCGCCCCAACATGGAAAAGCTGATTCGCGCTGCCGACCTCGACCTGAAGGCATCGTCTCCAGCGGACCGCGAGGCGCTGATCACAAGGCTGGGCAAGACCATTGAGATTCGTAACACCGGCCGCGACAACCTGTACACGCTGGCCGTTCGCGACAGCGACCGGGAGCGTGCCCGCAGGACGATCCAGGCCCTGACCTCGATCTTCGTGGAGTCGAGCCTGGGCTCGAACCGGCAGGACACGGACTCCGCGAAGAACTTCCTCAACGAGCAGATCCGCCGCTTCGAGGAGAAGCTCGAACAGGCCGAGGCCAAGCTCAAGGAGTTCAAGATCCGCAACCTGCAGACGCGTAGTGACGACGGCAAGGACGCGACGCAGCGAGTGGCCGATGCTGCGCGCGAGCTGGAAACGGCGAAGCTGCAGTTGCGTGAAGCAGAAAACGCACGCGACTCGATCAAGCAACAGATCACCCTGTCCCGCGCCCCGTCACCAGGGGCAGGCCCCGCGCCCGAGACTGCTTTCCAGGCGTCGACGCCCGAACTCGACGCGCGAATCAACGAGGTCAAGCGCAACATCGATGGCCTGCTGCAGCGCTACACCGACCGCCATCCGGACATCGTTCTGAGCAAGCGCCTTCTGCAGGAACTGGAACAGCAGCGCGTGCGCGAAGCGGCCGAGCAGCGCAAGGCGGCGCAGGCGGCGATGGCAGCGGCCGGACCGGGGGTAACTGACGATCCCGCTGTGTTGGAATTGAGCAAGATGCTGGCGAGTGTGGAAGTGCAGGTGGCGTCGCTGCGCGCTCGCGTGGGCGAGTTCGCCGGGCGCCTGGCCCAAGCCAAGGAAGACCTGAAGACCGCGCCGCAGCTGGAGGCCGAAGCTGCCCAGCTGAACCGTGACTACGGCCTCAACAAGCGCAGCTACGACGAACTGATCTCGCGCCGCCAGTCCGCGATGATGGCCGGCGAACTCGAGAACGCCTCGGGAATGGCCGAGTTCCGCCTGATCGACCCACCCCGCGTCTCCCCGGAGCCCGTGGCCCCCAACCGCCTGCTGTTGCTTCCTGTTGCGCTGCTGGCCGGGCTTGGCGCCGGTCTGGCGCTTTCGTTCCTGCTCAGTCAGATCCGCCCCGCCGTGTACGACACCAGCGAGTTGCGCAACGTCACCGGCCTGCCCGTGCTCGGGGTCGTGTCCTTGCGCATGGACGATGCATTCAAGCGCAAGGAACGCAACAGCCTGCTCCGTTTTGCAGGGGCGTCCGTGGGTCTGCTCAGTCTGTTCGGCTTTGGGCTGGTGGTCACGGCGGTGGTGCGTTGATGGACAGGACCGGAACGTGAGCAGTCTCATCGAACAAGCAGCGCTGCGCCTCGAGCAGCTCAGGCAAACGGGCGTCGTCCTGCCCGAATTCGACGGCGCAGCTTCGACGGCCGAGGCCGCGATCAAACCCAGCCAGCCCGCCGCGCCCGTGGCAGGGCCACAGACTGGCGGGGACCCGGGGGCCCAAGTGCCCCTGTCGCGACGCGTCGAACTCGACCTCGACGCCCTCGACGCCGCGGGCATCCTGACCCCGCACGCACCGCGCTCCAGCATGGCCGACGAGTACCGGGTCATCAAGCGTCCGCTGATCAGCAACGCGCTGAACCGGGGCGCCGCCATGGTGACCCACGGCAACCTGATCATGATCACCAGTGCGCTGGCCGGCGAGGGAAAGACCTACACCTCGGTCAACCTGGCGATGAGCATCGCGTCCGAACTCGACCATACGGTCATGCTCGTCGACGCCGACGTCGCCCGTCCGTCGGTCCTGCGGATCCTCGGCCTGCCGCCCGGCAGGGGCCTGCTGGACGTCCTGGAAGGCAAGGCCGATGTGCCCAGCGTCCTGCTGCGAACCAATGTCGACAAGCTGACCATCCTGCCCAGCGGCACGCCGCACCCGCGCGCCACCGAACTGCTGGCCAGCGACGCCATGACCACGCTGCTCGATGAACTGGCCACGCGCTACCCCGACCGGATCATCATCTTCGACTCGCCGCCCCTGCTGCTGACCACCGAGTCCCGCGTCCTGGCCACCCACATGGGGCAGATCGTCGTCGTGGTCCAGGCGGGCCGAACGGCTCAATCCGATTTGATGCATGCACTGTCGACCATCGAGTCGTGCCCGGTGCGCATGATGATGCTGAACAAGGCACGCGCCGGTGGCCCGGCGGGTTACGGCTATGGCTACGGGTATGGCTACGGGTATGGCAAGTCAGGCGCGGCCGATGCTGCCGAGGCCGGTGCCCTTGCCGAGTCCGGCAAGCCTGCCTGACCCAGGGTTTCCCGTGACTTTGCGTCCCGTCGAGTGCGTGCATTCCCATGAATCCGCATCCTCGCGCTGGCTGATCGCCAGGCTGGTTGCCGCCGCCGTGGGCGCCACGTCGATCGCGGCGACGGCGCAACCGACGACCTTCACCGTCAGCTCCGGTTTTTCCGCCTCGCAGTCGATCACCGACAACCGCGACTTGTCTGCGACCGACCGCAGGGCCGACGCCGTGACGACCTTGACCCCCAGCGTGCGCATCAGCAGCCGAGCAGGGCGGTTGCAGGGTTCCCTGGACTACGCCTTGAGCGGCGTCTATTTCGCCCGCAGCCCGTCGCGCTTCGAACTGCAGAACGCGCTGACCGCCCTGCTGACCGCCGAGCTGATCGAAGGCCATGGCTACCTGGACGTGAATGCGTCGATTTCCCGGCAGGCGGTGTCGGCGCTGGCCCTTCAGGGCGCACGCCCCAACGCGATCAACCGCAACAGCACCGAGGTGCGCCGCTTCAGCGTCTCTCCGCGGCTGGCCGGTGGTCGCGTAGCCAGGTTCGACGACGTGCAGATCGAAGCCAGTGCCAACTCGTCGATGTCGTACAGCCCGGACAATGGCGGCAGCAATACGGCGAACTACAGTGGCGGCTTGCGCGTCAGCAACGGCGGCGGCCGCCTGATCGGCTGGGCGGTCGACCTGAACCGCAGCGTTTCCGACTTCGAGGCCGGTCGCAGGACCACCCAGGACACGTTGCGCGCGACGGTGAGCTATGCCGTGCTGCCTGAACTTCGACTCTCGGTGAACGGCGGCAAGGAACGCAACAACGTCCAGAGCCTGGACGGACGCCTCAGCGACACCTGGGGGGGTGGCCTGTCATGGCAGCCGACCGCACGCACCCAGATCGCGGTCCAGGGCGACCGGCGTTATTTCGGCAACAGCTACAGCGTGTCGGCGAGCCATCGCTTCCGCCGCAGCTCCCTGTCGTTCAGCGACTCGCGCAACAGCACCGAAATCACGACCGGGGCTGGCCAGTCCTTGTCCAACTACGAGATCTTCTTCGCCCAGTTCGCTTCGCTTGAACCCGACCCGGTGCGTCGGGACACGCTAGTGCGCAGCTTCCTGCGGGCTTCGGGGCTCGACCCCAACCAGCGCCTGACCGCCGGCTTCCTGAGCGCCGCGCTCAGCCTGCAGCGGACGCAGAACCTGTCTTATGCACTGCAGGGTTTGCGAAACAGCGTCGTGCTGACGGCGTTCACCACCACCACGCGCCGCCTGGACACCCTCAGCACGGGCGTGGATGACCTGAGTCAGGTCGACGTGCTGCGCCAGCGGGGCTTCAGCCTGAGCTGGTCCTACCGCTTGACGCCGACCTCCTCGCTCGTCGTCACCGCGGCAGAACAGCGCACGCCCGGCCGCGGCGCGGTGGTGGGCAACGGCCTGAAGAGCGTCGACGTCAGCTGGGGTGAGCAGCTCTCCAGCCGCAGCAACCTGTCCGTGTCGGCCAGTCACGTCCGGGCCGACGGCGCCAACCCCTACACCGAGTCGGCCGTCACGGCCAGCTTCGGCATTCGCTTCTGACCACCATGTACGAGGCTTTCTACGGGTTGAGCAGCAAGCCCTTCCAGCTCAACCCCGACCCCAACTTCTACTTCAGCAGCAAGCAGCACCGGCGCGCCAAGGCGTATCTCGAGTACGGCGTCTCGCGCAACGAGGGTTTCATCGTCATCACCGGCGAGATCGGTGCCGGCAAGACGATGGTGCTTCGCAGCCTGATCGAGGGCCTGAACGGCAGCAACGTGATAACCGGCCATCTGGTGACGACCCAGCTCGGCGCCGAGGACACGCTGCGCATGGTGGGCGCGGCCTTCGGCTTCCGCGTCAAGGACGTGCCCAAGAGCGAGCTGCTGATCACGCTGGAAGCCTTTCTGATGAGCCAGACGAGCAAGGGCAAGCGCTGCCTGCTCATCGTCGACGAGGCGCAGAACCTGACGCCACGTGCGCTCGAGGAACTGCGCATGCTCAGCAACTTCCAGTTCGGCAACCAGGCGCTGCTGCAGAGCTTCCTGGTGGGGCAACCCGAGTTCCGGCAGATGCTGCAGCAGCCCGACATGGAGCAGTTCCGCCAGCGCGTGGCGGCCACCTGCCACATCGGGCCGCTCGACGCCGACGAAACCCGCGGCTACATCGAGCACCGGCTGAAGTGTGCCGGCTCCAAGGGCAAGCCCAGTCTCGACGCCGCGGCCTTCGCCGCCATCCACGCAGCCACCGGCGGTATTCCCCGCCGCATCAATTCCGTGTGCGACCGGCTGCTGCTGGCCGGCTTCCTGATCGGACGCACCAATCTCACGGCCGACGACGTTGCCGAGGTGGTGCGCGAGTTCGAACAGGAACACCAGTTGCCGGCCAAGGCCCCGCGCGTGGCGGTGGCCGCCGGTGCCGAAACCGGCAACGCCGGCATGCCGCTCGACGTGGACCTCAGCCACCTGCAGCTCGGCGCCGACGAGGTCGAAGCGATGTCGCAGCAGATCGCGGCACTCACGGCTGACCAGCGCGGTGACCAGCTGCAGCGGCTTGAGCGCAGCCTGCTGAGGCTGGAGCGCACGAACCTGCAGATCCTGGCCATGTTCCAGAAGCTGGTGGACGCAAGCAAGAAGAACGGCAGAGGCGATTGATGTCGACGGCAAGTCTCCCGGGCCCGGTGATGTGCATCGTCGGCGCGCGCCCGAACTTCATGAAGATGGCGCCCATCCTGCGGGCCCTGGCCGCGCACGAGCCGCCGCTGCCGGCCTTGCTGGTTCACACCGGCCAGCACTACGACGCCAGCATGAGCGACAAGCTCTTCACCGACCTGCGCCTGCCCCGACCCGACCTGAATCTCGAGGTGGGCTCCGGCAGCCATGCCGTGCAGACGGCCGAGGTGATGAAGCGTTTCGAGCCCGCGCTCGACGCCCACCGCCCGGCCTGTGTGCTGGTCGTCGGAGACGTCAACTCCACGCTCGCCTGTGCGCTGGTGGCGGTGAAGAAGGGCGTGCCCGTGGTTCATGTGGAGGCGGGCCTTCGCAGCTGGGACCGCAGCATGCCCGAGGAGATCAACCGCGTGCTGACGGACCAGATCGTCGGCCGGCTCTACACCACCGAACGCAGCGCCGCCGACAACCTGGTCCGCGAAGGCATCGCCGGCGAGCGGGTCTGCTTCGCCGGCAACGTGATGATCGACTCGCTGCACCTGCACCGGCAGCACACCCGTGCGCCCGCGGACACCCTGCGGGCCCATGGCGCCGACCCGGCACTGCTGCAGCATCCGCAGGGCTACGGCGTGGTCACGCTGCACCGACCGTCGAACGTCGACGACCCGCAGGCGCTGGCGGCCCTGCTGGGCGTGCTGGGCGAGGTCGCCGCACGGCTGCCCCTGGTGTTCGCGCTGCACCCCCGCACCCGCCAGAACATCACGCGTTTCGGGCTCGACGGCCTGCTCGACACCGCGACCATGGCCGTGCTGCCGCCGCAGGGTTACCTGGAGATGCTGGGCCTGATGGCCGGTGCGGCGGTGGTGCTCACCGACTCCGGCGGCCTGCAGGAAGAGACCACCGCGCTGGGCGTGCCCTGCCTGACCCTCCGTGAGAACACCGAGCGCCCGATCACCGTGGAGCAGGGCACCAACACGCTGGTGGGGCGCGACGCGCAGGCGATACGGGAAGGTGTCGCGGCGATCCTGTCCGGCCATGGCAAGCGCGGTCGGGTGCCCGAGCTCTGGGATGGTCACGCCGCCGAGCGCATCGCCGCCGACCTCTTCGCCTGGCTGACCCGAGGCGCCCCCTGAATCGAGGGGGTCGTGCAGTCGGGCACGTCGCGCCGCCCCCTAGCGCGGCGCACGTCACAGCGGCAGGCGGTACGGCCGCCTAACATCGGGGTTCTGCTGCGGCGCACCCGCCGCAACCGAGGACGAACGACCCCGACGCATGATCGCCCCCGCCATCACCAATGCCCTGACGATCGACGTGGAAGACTACTTCCAGGTCTCGGCTTTCGCGCCCTACATCCGCCGCGCCGACTGGGACAGCCGCGAATGCCGGGTCGAACGCAACGTCGACCGCATCCTGGAGCTGCTGGCCGCGCGCGGGGTGAGCGCCACTTTCTTCACGCTGGGCTGGATCGCCGAGCGCCACCCGGCGCTGGTGCGCCGCATCGTCGATGGCGGTCATGAACTCGCCAGCCACGGCCAGGGCCACGAACGTGCCAGCGACCTGGACCTGGCCGCCTTCACCGCGGACGTGACGCGCGCCAAGAAGACCCTCGAGGACCTGGCCGGCCGGCCGGTGCTGGGGTACCGGGCGCCGAGCTTTTCCATCGGCGCCGGCAACCTCTGGGCTTTCGATGCCCTGGCGCGCGCAGGCTACCGCTACAGCAGCAGCATCTACCCCATCCGCCACGACCACTACGGCATGCCCGACTCGCCCCGCTTCGCCTACCGTCTGCACAACGGCCTGCTGGAGGTGCCGGTGACGACGCTGCGACTGGGCCGCCGCAACCTGCCTTCCAGCGGCGGCGGCTACTTCAGGCTGCTGCCCTATGCCATGTCGCGCTGGATGATCGGCCGCGTGAACCGCGTCGACCAGGAGTCCGCGGTTTTCTATTTCCACCCCTGGGAAATCGATCCCGGACAGCCGCGCATTCCCGGCATCGACGCGAAGACCCGCTTCCGGCACTACGTCAACATCCCGCGCATGGACGGCCGGCTGCAGTCGCTGCTGGCTGACTTCCGCTGGGGGCGAATGGACCAGATCTTCCTGCAGCGCCAGGCCGTGCCGGTGCACGCCCTGACGCCGGCGCTGGCCTGAGCGCCGGCATGCCGAGCCTGCAGCGCCTGGAACCGGGCGACCGCACCATGGCGGCCGCGTGGGACGCCTTCGTGATGGCCTGCCCGCAAGCCAGCTTCTTCCACCGCGCCGGTTGGCAGCGCGTGCTGGGCGAGGTGTTCGGCCACCGCACGCATTACCTGTGCGCGGTGACGGACAAGCGCATCACCGGCGTGCTGCCGCTGGCCCACGTGAAGAGCGTGCTCTTCGGCAATGCGTTGACCAGCCTGCCGTTCGCCGTCTACGGCGGCGTGGCCTCGACCGACGCCGCCAGTACGGCGCTGCTCGAAGGCGAGGCCCAGCGCCTGGCGCAGTCGCTCGGTGTGCAGCACCTGGAGCTTCGCCATGTCGAGCGCCGCCACCCGGACTGGCCGGCCCAGGACCTGTACGTCACCTTCCGCAAGGCCATCCTGCCCGACGAGGAGGCCAACATGCTGGCCATCCCGCGCAAGCAGCGGGCGATGGTGCGCAAGGGCATCAAGAACGGGCTCGTCGGCGCCATCGACAGCGACGAAGAGCGCTTCTTCCGGCTCTATGCCGACAACGTGCACCGCCACGGCACGCCGGCGCTGCCGCGGCGCTACTTCGCGGCCCTGCAGCGCGAATTCGGCGCCGACTGCGAGTTCCTCACCGTCAGCAGCGAACAGGGGCGGCCGCTGTCCAGCGTGCTGAGCTTCTACTTCCGCGACGAGGTGCTGCCCTACTACGCCGGCGACGACGAAGCGGCGCGCGACCTGGCGGCCAACGACTTCAAGTACTGGGACCTCATGCGGCGCAGCTGCGCCCGCGGTCTGAAGACCTTCGACTATGGCCGCAGCAAGCAGGGTACCGGCCCGTATGCGTTCAAGAAGAACTGGGGCTTCGAGCCGACGCCGCTGCATTACGAATACCAGCTCTACAAGCGCGACGCGGTGCCGCAGAACAACCCTGCGAACGCGAAGTACCGCCTGATGATCCAGGCCTGGCGACGGCTGCCGCTGGGCGTGGCCAACTGGCTGGGGCCGCACATCGTGCGCAGCCTGGGCTGAAGGGCGCTGAAGCCATGGCCAGCCTTCTCTACCTCGTGCACCGCCTGCCTTTCCCGCCGAACAAGGGCGACAAGGTGCGCTCCTACCACCTGCTGCAGCATCTGGCGGCGCGGCACCGGGTGTTCGTGGGCACCTTCGTCGACGACCCGGACGACGACCAGCACGTGGCGGCGCTGCGCAGCCAGTGCGCCGGCTTGCATGTCGAGCGCCTGAACCCGCGCGTGGCGCGCGTGCGCAGCCTGGCCGGCCTGCTGACGGGCGAGGCGCTCTCGCTGCACTACTACCGCAGTGCCGGGCTGCGCCGCTGGGTGGCGCGCACGGTCGAGCGCGAGAACATTGCCGCCGCCGTCGTGTTCTCGTCGTCGATGGCACCCTACGCCCAGGCGCATCCGCAGCTGCCGATGCTGCTGGACATGGTCGACATCGATTCGGCCAAGTGGTCGGCCTACGCCCCGCGCCACCGCTGGCCGCTGTCGTGGCTGTACCGGCGCGAAGGGCAGCGCCTGCTGGCCTGCGAGCGGCAGGCGGCTGCACAGTCGCAGCGCTGCTACCTGGCCACCGACAACGAGGTCGAGCTGTTCCGCAGCCTCGCACCCGAGTGCGCCGGCCGGGTCGAGGCGATGAACAACGGTGTCGACACGACCTATTTCAGCCCAGACGTGCAACACGCCTCGCCCTTTGACGCCGGCGAGATCCCGCTGGTGTTCACCGGCGCCATGGACTACTGGCCCAACGTCGATGCGGTGACCTGGTTCGCGAGCGAGGCCCTGCCCCTGCTGCGCGCCCGCTGGCCGCTGCTGCGCCTGCACATCGTCGGCCGGGCGCCGACGCCGGCCGTGCGCGCGCTCGGCGCCGACCCGGCGGCGGGGGTCGTCGTGTCCGGCACCGTGCCCGACGTGCGCCCCTACCTGCAGCACGCGGCGGTCGTCGTCGCGCCTCTGCGGCTGGCGCGTGGCATCCAGAACAAGATCCTCGAGGCGATGGCGATGGGCCGGCCGGTGGTTGCGGCCACGCCCTGTGTCGAAGCGCTCGATGTGCAGACCGGCCGCGAGATCCTGGACGCCGCCGAGCCTGGCGAATACGTGGCGGCCATCGACCACCTGCTGCGCGCAGCATCGGCAGCGGCGGCCATCGGCGCCGCGGCGCGGCTGCGCGTCCAGCAGCGCTACACCTGGGCCAGCCACCTGGCGGCGATCGACAGGCAGCTGGTCGAGCTGGGGCGCCCGTCGCCAGGCTTCGCCGCCCGACCCACCCTGGAAAACCACCCCGTCGCATGAGTGCCGTCTTCACCCCCACGGTCACGGCGTCGCCGTGGCGGCCCGCCCTGATCGCGCTGGGCTTGGTGCTGCTGTGTCTGGCCGTGCTCTTCCGCGACACGATGGTCGGCATGGTCGGCATCTGGTACCGGTCCGAGACCTTCGCGCATGCCTTCCTCGTGCCACCCATCACCGCCTGGCTGATCTGGCGCCAGCGGGCGGAACTGGCGCGCCTGGTGCCGCGCCCGCAGCCCTGGCTGCTGGCGGGCATGGCGGCCTGCAGCGCGGTGTGGCTGCTGGCCGACCTGGTGCTCGTCAATGCCGCGTCGCAGTTCGCCTGGGTCGGCATGCTGGTGCTGGCGGTTCCCGCCGTGCTGGGGCTGCAGGTCACTTCGGTGATCCTGTTCCCGCTGCTGTTCCTGTTCTTCGGCGTGCCCTTCGGCGAGTTCATGCTGCCGGCGATGATGGACTGGACGGCCGACTTCGTCGTCTTCGCGCTGCAGCTCACCGGTGTCCCGATCTACCGCGAAGGGCTGAAGTTCGTCATTCCGTCCGGCAACTGGTCGGTGATCGACGAATGCAGCGGCGTGCGCTACCTGATCGCCTCGTTCATGGTCGGCACGCTGTTCGCCTACCTGAACTACCGCTCTTACAAGCGTCGGGTGGTCTTCATGCTCGTGTCGCTGGCGGTGCCCATCGTCGCGAACTGGCTGCGCGCCTACATCATCGTGATGCTCGGGCACCTGTCGGGCAACCGCATCGCAGTCGGTGTCGACCACATCCTCTACGGCTGGGTGTTCTTCGGCATCGTCATCTTCGTGATGTTCATGATCGGCGCCCGTTGGTCCGAGCCGGACGATCCGCCGTCCCGGGGGCCGGCGGCATCGGCGAGTGCCGGCCCGCTCGACGCCCGCTCGGGCGTCCTTGCGGCGACGGCGCTGGGTGCCCTGCTGATCAGCGTCGCGCCGCACCTGGCGATCTGGGAGCTGGGTCGCGTGGAGCGCGCTGCCAGCGCACCGCAGCTGAGCCTGCCGCCTGCGCTTGCGGCGGGCTGGGGCCTCGTCGACAAGCCCGCGCTCGATTGGGCGCCCCGCTGGCAGAACCCGTCGGTCTCGGCCCACCAGGGTTATCAGAACGGCAGCCAGCGTGTGGGCGTGTTCGTCGCCTATTACCGCGGCCAGGACGCCGACCGCAAGCTCGTGAGCTCGCTCAACGAGGTCGTCTGGCTGAACGACCGCAAGTGGAACCCGCTGCGCACTGCACGCGTATCGGTCGAGTCCGCTGGCCGGCGCATCGACGCGCAGGCCACCGACATCCAGGCCCCGCCCACGGTCGATCGCGTGTCGCCCCAGGCCCTGGTGGCCTGGCGCCTCTACTGGATCGACGGTCGCTTCGTGGCCGGCGACGCCGAGGCGAAGCTGCGCAACGCGCTGGCGCGGCTGCTCGGCCGGGGCGACGACGGCGCCGCCGTCGTGATCTATGCCGACCGGGATAGCTTCGAGGACGCGGCGGCTGCCGTGCGGGCCTTCTCTGCAGCCAACCTTGCGCCGCTGGGCGCGGTGCTGCAGCAGACCCGCGACCAGCGCTGACCGCCAGCCGGGCCGCCATCCGCGCATCACCCCATTCGTATCGAGAAGGAAGCAGAACATGAACACCGTCGCCGTGATCGGCCTGGGCTATGTCGGCCTGCCGCTGGTGGTCGAATTCGGCAAGCAGACGCGGACCATCGGTTTCGACATCGCGAAGTCCAAGGTGCTGGCCTGCCAGCGCGGCACCGACCCCAGCCGCGAGCTGACTGACGCCGAGATGGCGCTGGCCACGCACGCGGTCTACACCGACGACCCCACCCTGCTGGGCGAAGCCGACATCGTCATCGTCGCCGTGCCCACGCCGGTCGACAACGCGCACATCCCGGACTTCCGGCCGCTGGTCGGCGCCAGCACCAGCGTCGGCCGGCACATGAAGCGTGGCGCCATCGTCGTCTACGAGAGCACGGTCTATCCCGGCGCCACCGAGGAGGTGTGCATCCCGGTGCTCGAGCGCGAAAGCGGCCTGAAGTGGAAGCAGGACTTCTTCGTCGGCTACAGCCCCGAGCGCATCAACCCGGGCGACAAGGACCACACGCTGACGAAGATCCTGAAGATCGTCAGCGGCGACACGCCCGAGACCCTGGACAAGGTGGCCCGGCTGTACGAGAAGATCATCGTTCCCGGCGTGCACCGGGCCAGCAGCATCAAGGCCGCCGAGGCCGCCAAGGTCATCGAGAACACCCAGCGCGACCTGAACATCGCGCTGATGAACGAGCTGGCCATCATTTTCGACAAGCTGGGCATCGACACCAGCGAGGTGCTGGAAGCCGCCGGCACGAAGTGGAACTTCCTGAAGTTCAAGCCCGGCCTGGTGGGCGGCCACTGCATCGGCGTGGACCCGTACTACCTGACGCACAAGGCCGACATGCTGGGCTACCACCCGCAGGTCATCCTCGCCGGGCGGCGCATCAACGACGGCATGGGCAAGTTCATTGCCGAGCAGACCATCAAGCACATGATCGCCGCCGGCAGCATCATCAAGGGCGCCAAGGTCAACGTGCTGGGGCTGACCTTCAAGGAAGACTGTGGCGACCTGCGCAACAGCAAGGTCATCGACATCATCCGTGAATTGCAGAGCTACGGCGTCGACGTGCATGTCACCGACCCCACGGCCGACGCCGAAGAGGCGATGCACGAATACGGCGTGAAGCTCGAGCCCTTCGACGATCTGCCGCGCGCCGACGCCCTGGTGGCGGCGGTGGCGCACCGCGCCTACAAGTCGCTGTCGGTGCAGGACCTGGGCCGGAAGATGGTCTCGGGCGGCGCCTTCATCGACGTGAAGGCGGCTTTCGACCCGGCGGCCATCACGGACGCGGGGTACAGGCTCTGGCGCTTGTGAACCCGGCGCGCGACCGGCCCCCGCTGGTCGTCCACATCCTCCACCGCTTCGACACCGGCGGCCTGGAAAACGGCGTCGTCAACCTCATCAACCACATGCCGGCCAGCGCCTACCGGCACATGGTGGTGGCATTGACCGAGGTCACCGACTTCCGCCTGCGCCTGCACGACCCCAGCGTGCCCTGCATCGCCCTGCACAAGCCGCCGGGGCAGGGCGCACGCCTGTACCCGCGCCTGTGGCGGCTGCTGCGTGAACACCGCCCTGCGATCGTGCACACCCGCAACCTGGCGGCACTGGAAATGCAGCCGGTGGCCTGGGCGGCGGGGGTTCGTGGCCGCATCCATGGCGAACATGGGCGCGACATGGACGACCTGGACGGCAGCAGCCTGAAGCACCAGCGCCTGCGCCGGCTGTACGCGCCTTTCGTGCAGCGCTACGTCGCCTTGTCGCAAGACCTGCAGGGCTATCTGGTGGACCGCGTGGGCCTATCGCCGGCGCGCATCGAGCAGGTCCACAACGGTGTGGATGCGCAGCGCTTCAGCCCGGCGCCCGCCGGCCCGGCCGCCATTCCCGGCTGCCCCTTCGCCGCGCCCGACCACTGGCTGGTGGGTACCGTGGGGCGCATGCAGACCGTCAAGCACCAGACCCTGCTGGCCCGGGCCTTCGTGCAGGCGCTGCAGCAATGGCCGGGTCTGCGCGAGCGCCTGCGCCTGGTGCTGGTGGGCGAAGGGCCGCTGCGCGGGCAGGCGCAGGCGCTGCTGGCCGAAGCCGGCGTCGCCGACCTGGCCTGGCTGCCCGGCGAACGCAGCGACGTGCCCGCCGTGATGCGTGGGCTGCACTGCTTCGTGCTGCCCTCGCTGGCCGAAGGCGTGTCCAACACCATCCTGGAAGCCATGGCCTGCGGGCTGCCGGTGGTCGCCACCCACGTCGGCGGCAATGCCGAACTGGTGGCGCATGGGCACACCGGGCTGGTCGTGCCGAGTGACGACGTGGCCGCCCTGGCCCAGGCACTGGGCCAGCTGGCACAGCAGCCTGCGCAGGCCGCCGGGATGGGCGCCGCCGGCCACGCGGCCGTGGCGCAGCGCTTCAGCCTGCAGGCGATGGTGGCGGCCTACCGGCAACTGTATGACCAGGTGCTCGCGCAGCCGCGGCGGCTGCCAGGGCCCGGCGATGGCCCCGACTGACAACGCCCGGCCCCGCCGCGCGCGTGGCAGATGTCATGCCGCCCCGGCGCATGCAGGGTGCACGGCGCCGGGCCGTCGGCAGCCTCGTCTACCATGGCAACTTGGCCGGGTGGCGCAGCGTGCCCGGGGCTGAAACAGGAAACGGAAGACCATCCCATGTGCGGCATCACCGGCCTTTTCGACACCCGCGGCACCCGCGCGGTGGACCGCGCCGTGCTGCAGCGCATGAACGACAGCCAGCTGCACCGCGGCCCCGATGAAGGCAGCCTGCACATCGAGCCGGGCCTGGGTTTCGGCCACCGCCGGCTGTCGATCATCGACATCGCCACCGGCCAGCAGCCGCTGTGCAACGAAGACGGCAGCGTCATCGTCATCTTCAACGGCGAGATCTACAACTACCAGGAACTGATCCCCGAGCTGCAGGCCCTGGGCCATGTCTTCAAGACGAAGAGCGACACCGAAGTCATCGTCCACGCCTGGGAAGCCTGGGGCGAGACCTGCCTGCAGCGCTTTCGCGGCATGTTCGCCTTCGCGCTGTGGGACCGCAACCAGCAGACGCTGTTCCTGGCGCGCGACCGGCTGGGCGTCAAGCCCATGGTCTACGCGCTGCTCGACGACGGCACGCTGCTCTTCGGCAGCGAACTGAAGTCGGTGCTGGCCTACGACGGCGCTGCCGGCAGCCGGCTGCGCCGCGACATCGACCCGCTCGCGGTGGAAGAGTATTTCGCGCTCGGCTACGTGCCCGAGCCGCGCACCATCTTCCGCCAGGCGAAGAAGCTGCCGCCGGCGCACAGCCTGCTGCTGCGCCGCGGCCAGCCCGTGGGCGAGCCGCGCGAGTACTGGGACGTGCACTTCACGCTGGGCAACCCGAGCAGCGTGGAAGACGCCTGCGAGGAACTCGTGACGCGGCTGCGCGAATCGGTGCGGCTGCGCATGATCGCCGAGGTGCCGCTGGGCGCCTTCCTGTCGGGCGGCGTCGATTCCAGCGCCGTGGTGCAGGCGATGGCCGACCTGTCGACCGAACCCGTGCACACCTGCTCGATCGCCTTCGACGACCCGCAGTTCAACGAAAGCGCGTTCGCCCAGAAGGTGGCCGACCGCTATGCCACCGACCACCGCGTCGAGACCGTGAAGGCCGACGACTTCGACCTCATCGACACGCTGGCGCGCCTGTACGACGAGCCCTATGCCGACAGCTCGGCCATCCCCACCTACCGCGTCTGCCAGCTGGCGCGCAAGCATGTCACGGTGGCGCTGTCGGGCGACGGCGGCGACGAGACCTTCGGCGGCTACCGCCGCTACCGGCTGCACCTGATGGAAGAGCGCCTGCGCTCGGCCCTGCCCGCGGCGGTGCGCCAGCCGCTGTTCGGGCTGCTCGGGCGCGTCTACCCGAAGGCCGACTGGGCCCCGCGCGTGTTCCGCGCCAAGACCACCTTCGAAGGCATGTCGCGCAGTTCGGTCGAGGCCTACTTCCACTCGGTCTCGGTGCTGCGCGGCCCGATGCGCGAGCAGCTCTTCAGCCCCGCGCTGAAGGCCGAACTGGCCGGCTACAGCGCCAGGCAGGTGTTCGACCGGCATGCCGCGCGCGCCGGCACCGACGACGCGCTGGCGCTGATCCAGTACCTGGACCTGAAGACCTACCTCGTCGGCGACATCAACACCAAGGTCGACCGTGCCAGCATGGCCCACAGCCTGGAGGTGCGCGAGCCGCTGATGGACCACAAGCTGATCGAGTGGCTGGCCACGCTGCCCTCGGCGATGAAGGTGCGCGGCAACGAGGGCAAGTTCCTGCTGAAGAAGGCGATGGAGCCGCGCCTGCCGAACGACGTGCTCTACCGCCCGAAGATGGGTTTCAGCGTGCCCCTGGCGCGCTGGTTCCGCGGCCCGCTGAAAGCACGCGTGCGCGACGCCGTGCTGGGCGAGCGCCTGGCCGCCACGGGCTGGTTCAACCGCGCCTACCTGCAGCACCTGGTCGACGCCCACCAGAGCGGCGCCAGCGACTACAGCTCGCCGCTGTGGTCGCTGCTGATGTTCGAGGCCTTCCTGCGCAACGTGGTGGACGGCGAGGGCGGTGTGCCGGCTGCCGTACTGCCGCAGATGGCCGGAGTGGAGAGCCTCCATGCCTGAGTTGCTGCGCGTGGCGCGCGCGGTGGCCACGAACCAGCTGGCGTGGCTTGCGCCACGTGCGTACCTGCGGATGACGGCACAGACAGGGCGGGGCGATAGCGGCGACGAGTCCCCCGAGGACATTGCCGACTATTTCCGGCGTTGCGTCGACGATTACCTGGCCTTCGCGGGTGTGCCGGCGCAGGACGCGGAATCCGTGCTGGAGAACCGGACGATCCTCGAATACGGTCCGGGGGACTTCCCGGGCGTGGCATTGTTGCTGTTGGCACATGGCGCCCGAAAGGTCTACTGCGTCGACCGCTTTCCGATGATCAGGCTGTCGCCCAAGAATCTGGACGTCTGGCGTGCGATGTTGGATGGCATGGGCGACAACCAGCGGCGACGTGCCTTGGCCCTGCTGCGCGATCCTGACCTCCCGGCGAAAGGCTTGCGGCCCGGAACGATCGAATACCTCGTTCGCCCATACGGATTCAGCGGCCTCAGCGGCGAGGCTGACCTGGTGATCTCGCGTGCCGTCCTCGAACACGTCGACGACTTGCCGGGCACCTTCGCCGACATGCTCGAAGCCCTGCGTCCGGGCGGTCAGGCCTGGCACCTGGTGGACCTGAAGAGCCACGGCCTGCACCGCACCAACCCGCTCGACTTTCTTGCCTGGCCGGCGTGGTTGTGGAAAGCCATGTACTCGCACAAGGGTGTGCCGAATCGCTGGCGGCTCGATACCTACCGCCGCATCCTGCATCAGCTGCCGATCGATGAGCTGCGGCTGGAGCCGACGCTGCGCGCCAGCGCGGCCGACGTCGCTGCGGTTCGCCCGCAGCTGGCGCCGGGGTTTCGCGCCTTGAGTGACGACGACCTCGCCTGCCTGGGCATGTGGGTCGGCTTCCGCAAGCCGGGGCGATGAGCATGCGCGTGCTGCACATTCTTGACCACTCGATTCCGCTGCACAGCGGCTACACCTTTCGCACGCTGGCCATCTTGCGCGAGCAGCGCCGTCTGGGCTGGGAAACCTTCCATCTGACGGGCCCGAAACACACCGGCACGACGGCGCTGGAAGAGACCGTCGATGGCATCTGGCACTTTTATCGCACGCCCCCGACGGGGGCAACTGCCGGCCGCCTGCCGGGCCTGGAACCGGTGGCACAGATGCGGCAGATCGAGAAACGGCTCGAGGCGGTGGTCGATGCCGTGCGGCCTGACGTGCTGCACGCGCACTCGCCGGTGCTGAACGCGATCCCGGCGCTGCGCGTCGGTCGGCGACGCGGCATTCCCGTGGTCTACGAAGTGCGGGCGTTCTGGGAGGACGCCGCCGTCGACCACGGCAGCACCACCGAGGGCAGCCTGCGCTACCGGCTGACGCGGCGGCTGGAGACCCATGCGCTGCGCCAGGCCAGCCATGTGTTCACGATCTGCGAAGGCCTGCGCAGCGACATCGCAGCGCGCGGCGTGCCGGCCGAGCGCATCACCGTCATTCCGAATGCCGTCGACATCGAGAAGTTCGAGCCGGGCGGCGAGCCCGACGAGGCGCTCAAGTCGCGGCTCGGCCTGGCGGGTGCGACGGTGCTGGGTTTCATCGGCAGCTTCTATGCCTACGAGGGGCTGGACCTGCTGCTCGAGGCATTCCCGGCGATGCTGCAGAAGCGGCCCGAATTGCGCCTGCTGCTGGTCGGCGGCGGCCCGCAGGACGAGGCGTTGAAGGCCCAGGCGCAGTCGCTCGGCGTTGCCGACAAGGTGGTCTTCACCGGCCGTGTGCCGCATGCCGAGGTGCCGAAGTACTACGACCTGGTCGATGTGCTGGCCTACCCGCGCCACTCGATGCGGCTGACCGAACTCGTCACACCGTTGAAACCGCTGGAAGCGATGGCCCAGGGCCGCCTGCTCGTGGCCAGCGACGTGGGCGGGCACCGCGAGCTGATCCGCCATGGCGAGACCGGCTGGCTGTTCAAGGCCGGCAGCGCGCCGGCGCTGGCCGAGGCCATCGCACAGCTGCTCGAGCGGCGGGAACAGTGGCCCGGGCTGCGCCGTGCCGGGCGCGAATTCGTCGAGCGCGAACGCCATTGGGCAGGCTCGGTCGCGCGCTACGCGCCGGTCTTCGAGCGGCTCGCGGCTCGCGCCGTTGCCTGAGCGTTCGACGATGACCGAAACGCCCAGCCCGAGCGAACCGCACATCGTGGTCTTCAGCAGTCTGTTCCCCAGCGCGCTGCAGCCCGGCGCCGGGCTGTTCGTGCGCGAGCGCATGTTCCGCGTCGGCGCCCAGCTGCCGCTGGCGGTGGTCGCGCCGACGCCCTGGTTTCCGCTGCAGGGTCTGCTGCGGCGCTGGCGGCCGGGGTTCCGGCCCGGCGCACCGCGGCATGAGGTGCAGGGCGGCCACGACGTCTGGTTTCCGCGTTTCCTGTCGCTGCCCGGTGTGCTGAAGCAGGCCGACGGCTGGCTCATGGCTTTGGGTGCGCTGCCGCGGCTGTGGCGGCTGAAGCGTGCCGGTCGTCTGGACCTGATCGACGCCCATTTCGGCTTTCCCGATGGCCGCGCTGCCACGCTGCTCGGGCGTTGGCTGGGTGTGCCGTCGACGATCACGATGCGGGGCACCGAGGTGCGGCATGCCCGTGACCCGGCCCTGGTGGGCGGGCTGCGTGCGGCGCTGCAGGGCGCGAGCCGGGTCTTCGCGGTGTCCGATTCGCTGCGGCGGGTTGCACTGGGGCTGGGCATTGCACCCGACCGGGTGCGGGTGGTGGGCAACGGCGTCGACCTGGCCCGCTTCCAGCCGATGCCGCGCGCTGAAGCGCGCCGGCAGTTGCAGCTGCCGGCCGATGCCAAGGTGCTCGTCACCGTCGGCGCTCTGGTCGAGCGCAAGGGCTTTCACCGCGTCATCGAACTGCTGCCCGCGCTGCGCGCGGCCCATCCTGGCCTGACTTACCTGGTGGTCGGAGGCGCCAGCCCGGAGGGCGACATCTCGGCACAGCTGCGCCAGCAGGTGCAGACGCTGGGTCTGACCGAAGCCGTCCGCTTTCTCGGGCCGCTGGCGCCCGAGGCGCTGCGCGTCCCGCTGTCGGCCGCCGACCTGTTCGTGCTGCCGACGCGCAACGAAGGCTGGGCCAACGTGCTGCTGGAGGCCATGGCCTGCGGCCTGCCCGTGGTGGCCAGCGACGTGGGCGGGAATGCCGAGGTGGTGTCGCTGCCGGCGCTGGGTATCGTCGTGCCGTTCGGCGACCCGGCTGCCTTGCTGGCCGCGGTCGAAGCGGCGCTGCACAAGGTCTGGGATCCGGAGGCGCTGGTCGCGCATGCCCGGGCCAATACATGGGAACAGCGGGTGCAGATTCTGGTGGGTGAGTTCCGTGCGCTGCGGACCGGGAAGGCGGGCACTGCAGCAAAGCCGCTGGCCGAAGGGCGTCACGACCATGCGTGACCTCGTCGTCGCCTGTGTCGTCTTCGGGCTGCTGCCGTTCGTGCTGAAGCGGCCCTTCATCGGCATCCTGTTGACGGCATGGCTGGGTTACCTGAACCCGCACCGCCTGTGCTACGGCTTCATGCTCACGATGCCGGTGGTCCAGATCGTCGCGCTGGTCACGATGGCCGCCATGCTGCTGAACAAGGACGTGAAGCGGATGATCTGGAGCCGCGAGACCATCGTGCTCGCGATCTTCATCGTCTGGATGGGCATCACGACGATGTTGGCCTTTCACCCCGAGCCAGCGTGGGAACAGTACGTCAAGGTCATCAAGATCCAGATCCTGACCTTCATGGCCCTGCTGATGCTGACCTCGAAGATCCGCATCGACGCCTTGGTGTGGGTCATCGTGCTGTCGCTGGGCTTTTTCGGAGTCAAGGGCGGCATCTTCACGATCATCAACGGGGGTGCCTACCGCGTGCAGGGCCCGATCGGCACCTTCATCGCCGGCAACAACGAGCTGGCGCTGGCGCTGGTGATGACGATCCCGCTCATGCGCTATCTGCAATTGCAGTCGACCGATGCGCGAATACGGCTGGGCTTGACCGCATCGATGTTCCTCACGGCCGTGGCTGCCATCGGCAGCCAGTCCCGGGGTGCACTCGTGGCACTCAGCATCACGGCGCTGCTTTTCTGGCTGAAGAGCAGAAAGAAGCTCGGTGCCGGTCTGCTGATCATTGCAGCGTCGGTAGCCATCGTCTACCTGATGCCCGAGTCCTGGTACGAGCGGATGAGCACCATCAACACGTACGAGGAGGACCAGTCGGCGCGGGGCCGAATCAACGCCTGGTGGGCGGCCTGGCATCTGGCCAACCACGAGTTCTTCGGTGGCGGCTTCGAAGTCTGGCGGCCCCTGATGTTCTCGATGTATGCGCCCGAACCGAACGACGTGCGTGCGCCCCACAGCATCTACTTCCAGGTGCTCGGCGAACATGGCTGGATCGGTTTCATCCTGTTCATGTTGCTGATCGGCCTCACCTGGGCCAAGTGCGGCAGCCTCATCCGCATGGCCAAGAAGCGGCCGGACATCATCTGGGCCCGCGATCTCGGCGCCATGGTGCAGGTCAGCCTGCTGGGCTACATGGCGGCGGGCGCCTTCCTGGGGTTGGCGAACTTCGACTATTTCTACCATCTCGTGACGATCGTCGTCGCCGCCCACTACTTCGTCACGACGTCGAAGCCGGTCCCGGTGGAAGCCGGTTCGAACGCGAGCCCGAAGCTGTCTCTGGGCACGCTGTGGGCCCATTTGCGGCGGATTTGAGAGAGCCAGGTCGGAATGCTGCTTGACGGCCCGTCCACCACTGGGAGCAGCGTCCCGGGCGTGCTGCCGCGCCCTGGCCGCGGCTTGCTCGTCGCGGCCCTGCTGTTGTTCGCGGTCGAATGCCTCCTGCACAGCGACGCCGTCCTGCATCGCTACAGGTCGGTGTTCGCCGCGGGGCGCGCCATGGACAAGTCGCTGTACGCCGCGGCGCACTGTCCGTCGGTGATCCTGCTCGGCAACAGCCGCGTCGACAACGCCTTCGACCCGCGGACGATCGCCAGCGAATTCACGGTTCCTCTCGAGCGCGGTGCCTTCAACCTTGGCGTGCCCGGTGCCGACACCCGGGTGCTGGCCGGCATCGTCGACCGGCTCGATGCCGCCGGGTGCCTGCGCGAGGGCGGCGTGCGCCAGGTCGTGCTGACCCTCGACGAGGCCCTGGTGCAGCCCGTCGACACCTTGGGGCAGGTGGTGTTCTTCGCCTCGCCCGGCCGGCTCTGGCGTGACGGCCAGCATCATGATGCGCTGCGTGCTGCACTGCGCCTGTACGGCTACACGAACAACCTGCGCCAGCTGCGCGAGCCGGCTTCGCTGCAGCGCTTCGTTCAAGCCACCCTGGGTCCGGTCGAGGCGGTGGGCGGTGGCGCGGCGGAGCACCTTGGCTACCGGGCGGGCTTCAGCGGACTACAGGACGCGCAATCGGCACAGCTGCAGGAGGCGAGCAGCGTGGCGCCGCCCGACCCCGTCAACGTGCGCGCACTCTGGCGCCTGCTTGACCTGCTGGCCGCCCGTGGGGTGCAGGTGGCGGTGACTTTTCCGCCTCTGCTCGACCGCGAGGTGCTCTACGTCGCGGCTGACACGCCCGACGCCGCACCGTACCGGGTGATCGCCACGGAACTGCAGCGGCGGGCGATTCCGGTGATCACGCTGTCCGACGGAAAGCCGCTGCTGGCCTCCGAGTTCGTGAACCCCGGCCACCTGAACGACCGCGGTGCCCAGCGCTACAGCCGCTTGTTGGCCCAGGGGCTGCAGCGGGTCTGGGGCCCCGCCGCCGCACAGCCCGCAGCCGGGCGCGCGCAGGCCGCCTCGTCATGATCTTCAGCAGCTTCAGCTTCTTCGTCTTCCTGGCGGCCACGCTGGGCCTGTATGCGCTGGCGCGCAACCAGCGTGAACGGGCCGGGTTGATGCTGGCGGCCAGCCTGATCTTCTACGCCTCGTGGAAGCCGGCCTACCTGCTGCTGCTGCTGGCCTCGCTGGCCATCAACCACCGGCTCTACGGCCGCGTTCTGGCCACCCGCTCACGCGCCTGGCTCGTCTTCGCCGTGACGCTCAACCTGGTCTTCCTGGGCGCCGCCAAGTACCTGGCCTTCCTCACCGAGACGCTCTTCACGCTGCTCGGCCTCGCGGGCCTGGCTGCACCTGCCGGCGCGCCCGAGTGGATGCACTGGGCGCTGCCGCTGGGGGTGAGCTTCTACACCTTCCACATGCTGAGCGCGATGTTCGACGCCTACCGCGGCGTCTGGGCCCAGGAAGTGAGCTTCGCGCGCTGGTGCCTCTACGTCACCTTCTTCCCGCATCTGATTGCCGGGCCGATCCTGCGCCCGGGCCAGCTCATCGACCAGCTTGGCGAGCTGGCGCCCCTGAACGCGGCCAACCTGCGCCTGGGTGGTGTCATCTTCGCGGCCGGCCTGGTGAAAAAGACACTGTTCGCCGACAACCTCGCGCCGATCGCCGACGCTGCGTTCGCCAGCCCGGCCAGCCTGGACGCTGCCAGCGCCTGGCTCGGCACGCTGGCCTTCGCCTTCCAGATCTACTTCGACTTCTCCGGCTACAGCGAGATGGCCATCGGCCTGGCCCTGTTCTTCGGCGTCACGCTGCCTCGCAACTTCCTCTACCCGTACCTCAGCCGCAATCCGACCGAGTTCTGGCGCCGCTGGCACATCACGCTGTCGACCTGGTTGCGCGACTACCTCTACATCGCGCTGGGCGGCAACCGCCATGGCACGCTGCGCACGTCTGTCAACCTGATGACGACGATGCTGCTGGGCGGCCTGTGGCACGGCGCGAGCTGGACCTTCGTGGTCTGGGGCGCCTTGCACGGCAGCTACCTCATCGGCCACCGCGCCCTGACGGCGGCGTTCCGCTCGCTCGGCGTCGTGCCGGGCAGCACGGCGAGCCAGGTGCTTTCGGCGGCGGGCCTGCCGCTCACCTTCCTGCTCGTGCTCGTCACCTGGGTCTTCTTCCGCGCGACGGGCTTCGCAGACGCCTGGATGGTGCTCACCGCGATGGCCGGCGTGCACGAGGCGACGGGCGCACCGCTGCAGTTCCGGCTGTACGAAGTCGGCATCGTGGCCCTGTCGGCCGCGCTCATCGCCTTCGAGCCGGTGCTGGTGCACCGCGTCCAGCAGCACGGCATCGGCGGCTGGTGGCGGGTGCCGTTCCCGTTGCGGGGGGTGGCCTACGCCAGTCTGGCGCTCGCCGTCATCGCCTTCGGCGGCACGACGCAGAAGTTCATCTACTTCGACTTCTGACGTTCAACCGTGACCCTGACGCTCCCCTCTTTCATTGCCGGCCGCTGCATCTACCCGCTGCAGGAACGTGTCCTCGGCCGCTCGACCTTCGGCGTCCTGGCCGAACTCGAGCGCAGCCAGCATCTTCCCCGTGAGGGCGTCGAGGCGCTGCAGCTCGACAGGCTGCGCGACCTGCTCCTCGTCGCCCATGCCCATTCGCCCTTTCATCGTCGCCGGCTCGACGAAGCCGGGCTCCACGCCGAGCGCCTGACGAGCCTGGCCGACCTGCAGGCCCTGCCGACGATGGGCAAGGCCGAGGCCTCGGCGCACCACGACGCCATCGTCTGGCAGGGTGTGCCCGGCGGCGCCTTCCGCTACAACACCGGTGGCTCCAGCGGGCAGCCGCTCATCTTCCACTTCGGCCGCCGCCGCCAGGCGTCCGACGCCGCCGGCCGCATGCGGGCGCGGCGCTGGTGGGGTGTCGAACCCGGCGACCCCGAGGCGTATCTCTGGGGCGCACCGGTCGAGTTGAACAAGACCGACTGGGTGAAGACCGTGCGCGACCGGCTGATCAATCAGCTGGTGCTCAATGCCTTCGCGATGTCGCCGCCACGCATGGACGGCTACCTCGACGCGCTGCAGGCTTTCCAGCCGCACTGCCTGTACGGCTACGCGAGCTCGGTGGCCCTGCTTGCGGCCCATGCGCAGGCGCGCGGACGCCGGCTGCACCTGCCGAAGCTGAAGGTCGTCTGCACCACCGGCGAGCCGCTGTACCCGCACCA
This sequence comes from Rubrivivax sp., assembly GCA_022842595.1. GTDB lineage: Bacteria > Pseudomonadota > Gammaproteobacteria > Burkholderiales > Burkholderiaceae_C > Rubrivivax. The sequence goes on along the minus strand of JALHPF010000010.1, from coordinate 37,557 downwards.
GCGAACGCTGATCGGGGAGATCTTCGGGGTTCCGGTGGCCAACGAGTTCGGCAGCCGCGACATCGGCTTCACTGCGCACGAGACGCCGCAGGGCCAGATGTTGCTGATCAGCGAAAGCATCGTGCTCGAAGTGCTGGACGAAGCCGGCCGCGCGGTCGCCCCCGGTGAACTCGGCGAGGCCGTGATGACCGGCCTGTGCTCCGACGCCCAGCCCTTCATCCGCTATCGCACCGGCGACATGGTTCGGCTGTCGACCGCAGGCGACCGCGCCGGCCGCGGCCTGCACGTCATCGAGGAGGTCGTCGGCCGCAGCACCGATTTCCTGGTGCGCCCCGACGGCACCGTGATGCACGCGCTGGCCGGCATCTATGTGCTGCGCGCCACGCCGGGCGTCGGCGAGTTCAAGCTCGTGCAGCACACGCTGCGCGATCTGGAGGTGCAGGTCGTCCCCGACGCGCGCTGGACACCGGCCAGCGCCAAGGCCATCGAGGCCGGCCTGCAGGCGCGCCTGGGCCTTGAGGTGCGCGTGCGGGTGGTCGCGCTCGAGCAGATCGCGCCCGAGGCTTCCGGCAAGCACCGCTATGTCGTCAGCCACGTGAAGCTGGCGGGTGAACTGCAGCACGCCACTTCCCACCCTTCCGAGACATCGACGATCAAGGCATGAACATCATCGACCTGGTTCACCTGCCCGCCCGCTACCGGCCCTGGGTACCGCGCCACGCCGCGCTGGTGTGGGACAGCCTGCGCGGCCAGCGCGGGCCGGTGCAGGACCACCACGTGCACCTGGCGGCGGCGATCGACTGGCTGTGCCGCGCGCAGGACGTGCGCGACGGGAAACCCGACGCTGGAGGCGTGTCCGCCGGCTGGAGCTTCGAGGACGGCTGGCTGCCCAGCTACCCCGAGACCACGGGCTACATCATCGAGACCTTCCTGGCTGCCGCGAAGGTGCTGGAGCGTCCCGAACTGGTGGCCCGCGCGCGCCGGATGATCGACTGGGAGCTCTCGATCCAGCTGCCCGACGGCGCCTTCCCCGGGCACTTCGGCGAGCCCGGCAGCCGGCCCGTGATCTTCAACACCGGGCAGATCATGCATGGCATGGTCGCCGGCCACACCCAGCTGGGCCGCGCCGACTGCCTGGCCGCGGCCGTGCGTGCGGGCCACTGGCTGGCCGACCAGCAGGACGAGGACGGCTGTTTCCGCCGCTTCGAGCACAACGACACACCGCATGTCTACAACACGCGCGCAACCTGGCCGCTGCTGGCCACCGGCCTGATCGCCGGCGAGAGCCGGCTGGTGCAGGCCGCGAGGCGCCACCTCGACTGGGCCCTTACGCAGCAGAGCGCCAGCGGCTGGTTCGCGACGAACGCCTTCACCCCGGGCCGCAGCCCCTTCACCCACACCATCGCCTACGCCATCCGTGGCCTGCTCGAAGCGGGCGTGCTGCTGGGCGAGGCGCGCTACCTCGACGCGGCACTGAAGGCGGGCCGCGGCATCGCCGCGGTGCAGCGCGCCGACGGCTGGCTGGCAGGCACCTACCGCGACGGCTGGGTGGCCGACGCGGGCTACGCCTGCCTCACCGGCGTGGCGCAGATGAGCCTGAACTGGACGCGGCTGGCCCAGGCCACCGGTGCGCAGGAGCTGCGCGCCCACGCGCGGTCGGCCCTGGCGTACCTGAAGTCCACGCAAAGGCTGGAGCATGCCGACCCCGCGGTGCGCGGCGGCATCGCCGGCTCGGCGCCGATCTGGGGTGCCTACTCGCGCTTCGAATACCCGAACTGGGCGGCCAAGTTCTTTGCCGACGCGCTGCTGATGGACGGGCACGACATCGCCGTGCCGCCGGTGCCGGCGGTCGCGTCCTCGTCGATGCGGGCCTCGGAGACGGCCCATGGCTGATGCAGCAACACCGCTACGTGTGCTGGTGCTTTGCGGCCGCAGCGCGCGCCACCTGCATGTGGCCAATGCCCTGTGCAGCGCGGCCGAGGTGGTGGCCATCGTGCAGGAGTCGGGCTCGGAGTTCTCCTGGAAGAAGCTGCGGCAGCGCCTGCGGCCGGATGCATTGGCGCGCAAGGCCTGGCGCTGGCTGCGCGACCGTCGCCGCTATGCGGGCAACCCCGAGGCGAAGTTCTTCTTTGGCGATGGACCGGTACGGCTCGAACGCCCCGAGCTCGTACATCTGGTACCGCACATCAACCACTCCGACGTGGTGGCGTTGGCCAGGCGGTTGCAGCCCGACGTGATCGCGGTGTTCGGCACTTCGCTGATCCGCGGCGAACTGCTGCGCGAAGGACGTCTGGGCATCGTCAACCTGCACGGCGGCTTGTCGCCAGAATACCGCGGTGCCGACTGCACCTTCTGGGCGCTGTACAACGGCGAGCCGCAGAAGGTGGGCTGCACACTGCACTGGATCGACGCCGGCATCGACACCGGCGGGCTGATCGCGCATGTCAGCCCGCAGGTGCGCGCTGACGACGACGAGCTGAAGCTGTTCTGGCGCGCCGTGCAGGCCAGCGCCGAGGTCTATGGCGAGCTGCTTCGGCGGCTCGCGGCCGGCGAGGCCTTTGGCCAGAGCCAGCCGCACAAGGGGCGGCTGTACCAGGTGAAGCAGCGCGGGCTCCGCCACGAGCGGCTGGTGGCGCAAAGGCTGCAGGACGGCATGCTGAAGCGGCTCGATCTCGGGACGCGGGTGACGTGGTTCCCGGCCCCGTCGTCGAAGCAGCCGGAAGGCTCGCGCAGGCGAATGCTCAGCTGACGATCAGGCTTCGCCTGGCGCGGCGGCAGCTGCTCATGCGCGCGCAGTGTCCGTCTGTGGCCCCACGATCAATGATCGGATCAACTCCACCCGCTTCTGCGGCGTGAAGCCGCTCAGGATCCGTGCCCTGCCGGCCTCGCCAAGGCCTTGCCTGAGCGCGTCGTCCTGCAGCAGCCGCGCAATGCCGTCCTCGACCGATGCGGTGTCGGTGCCGTCGACGCGCAGCCCGTTGACGCCGTCCTCCACCGCAGAGCCCGTGCCCCCGGCCCGACCGGCGATCGCGGGCCGCGCGCAGGCGTTGGCTTCGAGGTAGACGATGCCGAAGCCTTCGGTGTCGCCATCGATGTCGCGGTTGGGCATGGCGAACAGGTCGCAGGCGTTGTACCAGCGCGGCAGGTCCTCGGGCGCCACGTGCCCCAGCAGGTGCAGACGCTCTGCGACACCCAGCTCGCGGGCGAGGGCCACCAGATAGTCCCAGTCCTCGCCGATGCCGACGATGGCGTGGTGCACTTCGATGCCACGCCGCACCAGGCCGGGCAGCGCGCGAATCACCTGGTCGAAGCCCTTGCGCCGCTGCAGCCGGCCCACCGACAGCACCAGCCGCTGTCCCGGACCGAGTCCGATCGATGCACGCAGGTCATCGCTCGGCAGGCCGGGGTGGAAGCGGTCGGCATCGACGGTGGGATAGGCCATCACGATGCGCTCGGGCCGCACGCCGATCAGCGACACCAGCGTATCGCGGGTGAAGTCGCTGTTGGCCAGCACCGTCTCGGCGTGGCGCAGCGCGAAGCACATGGTCCTGAACTTCCAGCCGCGGCCCCAGCCGGTGAGTTCCTCGCCATGCGCGTACATCACCGCGGGAATGCCTCGCAGCCGCGACACCGCCCAGGCCACCAAGCCCTCGGGCAATGCGCGACCGGCCAGCACCGCGGCGAAACGGTTGGCGAAGGCCAGCCGGGCCGAGGTCCAGAACAGCCGCATGTACAGGAACAGCGACTCGGGCCGCAGCCAGGGGTTGCGCTGCAGGACCAGCCGGTGCACGGTGTTCGGGTGTCCGCGGTCGAAGTCGGCATCACCGGGCACTGCCGCAGTGACGACGTGCACCGCCTGGCCGCCGAGCCGCCGGCAGTCGTCCTCGAACATCACCGCGGTTCCGCCCTTGGTGGGCAGGAAAAGCTCTGTGATCATCAACAGCGACAAGCCCGGCGTGACCCGTGACGGCAGCAACCGGGCGTAGAGCCTCTCGTAGTTCTCGGCCACGGCGTGAATGGCGTACAGCTGCTCGGCCACCGCCCGGGCGCGTTGCCCCAGCCCGGCGCCATCGGGCGACAGGCAGCGCTGCAGCACCGCGGCCAGGCTTTCTGCGTCGTCGGGAGCGTAGGTGAACCCGGTCTCGCCCTCGACGATCAGTTCCCGGCTGCCGCTGGCTCGCGCCGCCACGCAGGGCAGGCCGCTCGCCATGGCCTCGAGCACGACGTTCGGCAGCCCTTCCTTGTACGAGGGCAGCACCAGCACGTCGGCGCATTGGTAGTACGGGATGACGTCGGCGTGGAAGTCGTGCAGCAGGAATCGCTGCGGGTGCGCGCGGGCCAGTTCCGCCAGGCGGGCACGCAAGGCACCATCGGTGTCGTCGCGGCTCTGTGGCCCGACGGCCAGCAGCAGCGCGCCGGTACCGAAGGCGTCGTTGGCCACCCACTTCCGCGCCAGCCATTCGACGTTCTTGCGTTGATCCAGCACGCCGACATACAGCGCGATCGGCTGCCCTTCTGGAAGCCCCATTTCCCGGCGTTGCGCCAACCGCCGCTCGGGCGTGGTCGGCTGGAAACGCCCGGTGTCGACGCCGTTGGGGATGTGGTGGATGCGCGCCGGGTCGATGCCGCCTTCGCAGAACTCTTCGACCAGGTCGCGGCTGATGCCCACGCAGGCGCTCATCCGGCGCAGCATGAAGCGGTGCAGTCCGCCAACTACGGGGTGCGACAGCCCCAGCAGGTCGTCGTGCGCCAGACTGGCCTTGACCAGTGACTTGAGTCCCAGGAGCCGGGCCAGGGGCCCGATGAAGGCATGCGTGAAATAGGCGCCATGGCTGTGCAGCACGTCGATTTCGCGGCGGCGCGACCAGACATGACGCGCCAGGTTCAGCCACAGCCTGAATTCGCGGTGCTTGCGCAGCCTGCCGGGTTCGAGCCGGCTCACGGGAAAGCCGTCCACCACCGCCGACTCGCTCAAACCCGCCCAGCGGTTGGTGACGAATTCGACGTGATGGCCCCGGCGGCGCAGTTCGCGTGCCAGCGTCAGCGCCTGCAGGGCCGCGCCGCTGTACTCCGGGTCCAGGTAGGCCGTGTACATCAGCACGCGCAAGGGGCGTTCGAAGCCAGGGGCCGACAGCGTCGGGCCGACAGAGGAAGCAGCGGTCATGGGGCAGGGCTTGTGGGGATGCCGTCCGCGAAGGGGTGTCGCTGTTCCAGCCAGGCCCCCAGCACGGCCAGCGCCCAGACGCGGAAGACCAGGTGTCGCTCGCCAGCGATGTAGCGCTGCGCGCAGCGCCAGACGCCCGCTGGCGACATCAACGCATGGGCGCGCCAGAGGTCCGGGTCGAGGTGGCGGCGCAGCACGGCATGGTCGTCGGCCATCAGGAAGTCGTGCAAGGGGAAGTCGAAGCTGTGCTTGGGCAGATCCCAGATCTGCGGAGGCACGTAGCGTGCCAGAACCGCCCGCAGGATGCGCTTGGGTTCGCCCGGCCGATGGCGGAAGTCAGTGCGAAGTTCCCGGATGTATCGGTCCGTCGCGCGGTCCCAGAACGGGAAACGCATCGTCGCGTCGGTCATCTGCAAGGCCTGGTTCAGGCGGTCGCAGGGCATCGCGTCGAGCAGGGCGCTGTAGCGCTCGAAGTGCGCGCCCTTGCGCAACGACACCGGGAAGCGCGCGAAGGTCCGGTAGAACTGCGTGTCGGCGAAGGACACCGGTTCGCCGCACAGTGCCTCGATTTCCGGCCGCGTGAAGCCCTTCCAGCGGATCATCGTGTCGGCCGGGTGCTCGAAGTCGACGATGGGCGCGTAGCCGGCCAGGCCCGGCAGCGCGCGCAGCCCGCGCCTCAGCACATGACGCAGCGGGCGCGGCAGGCGGCTGGCCCCGCCCACCGCCAGCCGCACATGGCGCGGTGGCATGGCGCCCACCGACTCGTCGGCCCCCATGCCGTCGAGCACCGTGTCGTAGCGCTCACGGCAATGGCCATAGGCCAGCAGCGTGGCTGGCGTCGCCGGGTCGGCCATCGGCTGTTCCAGCCGGCGCGCCAGCGTGGCGAAGGCCTGCAGGTACTGGCCCCGGTCGAAACGCAGCACCTCGTGGCGCAAGCCCAGGTCGGCGGCGATGCGCCCGGCGACCGGTGTCTCGTCGAAGGCCGCACCGTCGAAGCCCACCGTCACCGCCGTGAGGTCACTTCGCTGTCGTGCGGCGATGGCGCACAACAACGCCGAGTCGATGCCGCCGCTGAGGAAGGCCGCCGGCCCGGTGGCGCCGGCCAGCCGCATCTGCACGCCGTGCTGCAGCAGCGCGTCGACGGCATCAGCAGCCTGCTCGAACGTGGCCGGAGCGGCGATGCCTGGGGGGGCGTTATCGGGGCGCGAACGGGTCTCTTCGCCGCGGCCCGACCAGCGCAGCAGCTGCCCGGGTTCCACGGCCCGTACGCCTTCGTACCAGGTCTGCGGCGCGGCGATGTCGAGGAACCGCAGGTACTCGTGCAGCGCGCGCCGCGACACCCGCCGCGGCGTGCCGGGCTGCTGCAGCAGCCTGTCCAGGTGCGTGGCGAAGCCGACCTGCGTGCCCTGGACATGGCAGTACAGGTTGAACAGGCCCGAAGGGTCGCGGTAGAGCTGCAGGCTTTCGCCGTCGCACAGGGCGAACGCGAACACGCCATCCAGCCGTCGCAGGGCGCTGTCGGCGTCGCTGTGCCAGGCTGCCAGCACGACCTGCGGCGCCGCGGTGCCGGGTGGCAGACCCAGTTCGCGGCCGAGCGCATCGGCGTTGTACAGCTCGCCGTGGAAGGCCAGGCCGAGCCGGCCTGCCTGCAGCCAGCCCGAAGGCGGCCCCGTGCTCCAGCCGGCCGCGCCGAGCCAGCGCCCGTCGAAGCCTGGGGTGGCCTTCAACCGCGGACGATCGACAGCAGCCGCCGCAGGTCGGTGGCGGCCGGGTGGAAGGCGAAGGACTGCGCCAGGCTGCGCACGGCCTGGCCGCGCCGGCCCCGTTTCGCCAGGTAGTAGGCCAGGTCGAGGTAGGCGTCCTTGACCATGCGCTGCCAGGCCGCGCGAATGGCCGGTGGCGCGCTCTTCATCCGCGCTGCCTCGCCGCGCAGCGCGCGCACGCTCTCCGTCTGCGCGCGCAGCCTGTCACTGCGGATCAGCCCGGCGTCGTGCACCAGGTACACGGCCCCGGGCTCGCAGCTCACGCCGGCACGCTGGCTGCGGGCACACAGGCGCAGCAGGAAGACCACGTCCTCGCAGATGCGCAGGTCGAGCGGGAAACCGCCCAGTGCCAGGAAGGTGGCTCGCGGCAGGGTCAGCATGCGCGTGTCGCTGAACTGCTCGACGATGTAGCGGCCCAGGGCCTCGGCGGCCAGGGTGGCCTGGCCGTGCGCACCGTGTGCCGCCAGCAGCTCGCGGCCCAGCGCGCTGTCGGTCATCGAGGCGTGCATCAAGCTGCCGTCGCTGCCGCGGTAGTCGAAGCTGCCGACCAGGAAGTCGAGCGTCGGGTCGGCCTCGATCATCCGGGCGTGCCGCGCCAGCCGTTCTGGGTAGTACCAGTCGTCGGCGTCGAGGAAGGCGATCCAGTCGCCCGTGGCGGCTTCGACACCCCGGTTGCGTGCCGCCGACGGGCCGGCGTTGGCCTGCCGCAGGTAGCGTACCGGGACTGCGCCGCCGCGGCTGGCGTAGCCCGCCACGAGGTCCCCGGTGGCGTCGGCTGAGCCGTCGTCGACGATCAGGACCTCGTGCGCCGGATGGGTCTGGGCCAGCACCGAGTCCAGCGCCCGCGCCAGCGTGGCGGCGGCGTTGTAGGCCGGGATGACGACCGAGATCGCAGGCTTCACGCGGCCCCGCCCCACAGCGTCTTCCATTCCGGGAAGCTGCGCCCCAGTTGCGCTTCGAGCGTGCGTGTCTGGGCCTGCTGCAGCGGGCGCAGGTGGGCGATGACCGGGGCCAGGTCGACCTCGCGGCGCAGCACGGGCTTTTCGACCAGGGCCACGCCCAGCTTGCGCACGGCCGGTGGTACCAGGGGCCCGACGGCAGACCAGGCCCCGGAGTACCGCAGCCGGTCGAGCAGCCCCATGCCGGCGCGCTTCTGCTTCACCTCGTCGGGGGTGACGTTGTGCGCCGAGCCCACGGCGTCGGGAACGAAGTCGGTGTCCACGCCCAGCCATTCGAAGACCCCGCGCACGGCCGCCACCGGGTCGCGCTTGAGTTCCTCGAAGGTCAGGACGTGCAGGCTCTTGCGGCCGAATTGCTGCAGGTAGGGCGCCAGCTGGTCGGCGTAGTGGCTGACCTCGGTGTAGTGCGGTTCCTCGACGATGGCCTGCAGCGGCGGCCGCGCCTCGCCACGCAGTTCCACCATGTGCCAGTAGTGGCTGATGGTGCGTTCGACCGGGTCGCGCATGATGTAGACGAAGCGTGCGTCGGGCGCATAGGCCGCGATGCGCTCGACCACGCCGTCGAGCCGGGGGCGTTTGCTGTAGTCGGTGCTCGACTCGCCCAGGTAGCGCGCGCCGGGCTTGCTGGGGAAGATCGCCAGGTAGGCCGCCTCGCTCTTCCAGAAGCCCTTCTTCCACATCTCCGGCCACCAGGTCTGCAGGTCGGCCGGGTCGACGAACCAGCAGGGTTCCTTGGGCTCGCTCATCGCCAGCTGCGGGTGCCGCGCCATCAGTTCGTGCAGCGTGGTGGTGCCCGACTTCATCGCGCCAATCAGGAACAGGTTCGGTCGGCTCACGGGGAAGTCCTTGCTGCGGTGTCCGCATGGCGTGCCAGTTCGCGGTGGCCGGCGATCTCGCCGAGTGCCGCCGCGCTGCGGATCAGGTAGAAGCGGCGCCGTTCCGTGCCCAGCGCGGTGGCCGCGGCCACCGCATAGCCGGCCAGCTTGCGCCAGGCGTAGGCCGGCACGCCGCGCGGCGTGCCCGGCCGGGCCTGCAGCCCGATCGAGGCGGCCGAGCGCTTGTAGGCCTTGTGCATCAGGTAGCGCACCTTCAGGCGTTCGGGGTCGACGTAGTGGTACTGCAGCATCTCGGGCACGTACATCAGCCGCGCACCGGCGCGCAGCGCGCGGCGCAGCCAGTCGGCGTCTTCGGCCCCGCCCAGGTCGTGGCCGACCGGGCCCAGGTCGACGGCGAAGGGCCCCACCCGGGCCAGCCAGGGCAGCCGGGCGACGATGTTGCCGCCGCCAGGCATGGCCATGCCCTCGACCAGCATCTTGGCCTGTGGCCCCGGGTCGAAATTCGGCGTCGGCAGCGGGTAGATGCGGTAGCGCCCCTGGTCGTGAACCCAGGGCGGCTCGCTGCCGTCGTAGTCGGGGACGAGGCGGCCGCAGAACAGGTCGGCCTCGGGGTGGTAGCGCGCCGCGTCGCGCAGGCCTTCCAGGAAGCCCGGGTCGACGCGCTGGTCGTCGTCGATGAAGGCCACCAGCGCCGTGTCGCAATCCTGCATCCCGCGGTTCAGCGCGTGCGACTTGCCGGGCGCGGGCTCGGCCACCCAGCGCAGCGGCAGGTGGCCGCCACCAGCGCTGGCCGCGCGGGCCTGCAGCAGCGCGTGGGTGCGGTCCCGGCAGGCGTTGGCCACCACCAGCAGCTGCACGCCCTCGGCCGGGCGCCGCGCGCCGTCCAGCGAGGCCAGCAGCTGCTCGAGCAGGTCGGCGCGGTCGTGCGTGCAGATCAGCACCGTGATCAGCGGCTTCGTCATGCCCGCTTGCCCTCCGCCAGGCCCCGCATCAGGCCCAGGAAATGGAAGACGACGATCTCGCGGTTGAAGGCCTCGTCGCGCGGCTGCGTCAGGTGGCCCCACAGCATCCGGCCGCAGGCCCGCAGCAGCTGCGGGTAGACATAGAGCGGCACGTTGAACAGCCGCCGCCCGCCGGCCACGCCCTGGCTCTGCGCGATGTTGCGGCTGGCCTGGAAGCGCCAGCGGCGGAAGTAGCGCTTGTTCAGCCGGAAGGCCTCGACCTTGTGGTGCACGCGCGAGCCGCCCAGGAACACCACCTTCAGCCCTGCGGCCAGGACGCGTTCGAACATCTCGCCGTCCTCGCCGCCAGCCAGCACCTGGCCCTTGCGGCCGCGCCGGGTGTCGAAGGGGCCGACGCGGTCGAACACCGCGCGGCGGAAGGCGATGTTGGCGCCGAAGGGCAGGGTGCTGGCCGGCGTCATCACGTAGTCGTCGTTGCAGTCGGTGCGCACGGCCAGGAAGCCATGGAAGCGCTCGGTCAGCCAGGCTGGCGGCGGGGATTCCCAGATCGGCGCGATGTAGCCGCCGCAGGCATCGGCCCGGTGGCGGTCCAGGCCGGCCAGCGTGACGGCCAGCCAGTCGGGCTCGGGCAGCACGTCGTCGTCGGTGAAGAGCAGAGTGGCGCCGCGTGCGCAGGCGATGCCGTGGTTGCGCGCGGCGGACAGTCCCTGCTCGGGCTCGAACTCGTAGCGCAGGCGCGGCCAGCCGGCCTGCACCTGCTCGACCACGGCACGCGTGTCGTCTTTCGAGTTGTTGTCGACGACGATCACTTCCCAGTCGCAGCCCGGCGGCGCCTGCAGCGCGCGCAGTGCGCCCAGCGTGTCGCGCAGCGACGCGGCGCGGTTGTAGGTGCAGACGATGATGCTGGCGTGCATGGTGCGGTTCAGATCACGAAGTCTCGCACCGCAAACGGCGCCGCCGAAGCGACGCGTTCGCGCACCTGCGCCAGGCTGCGCACGTAAAGCGTGTTGCCTTCACGGTTGAAGGCGCCACCCAGGCTGACCAGTTCGCGCTGGAATGGCCGGTAGCGATGTGGCGTGAATCCGGCGTTGGTCATCACGCTGTGCGCCTGTTCATCGCTGAAGCCATAGCGCTGGCCGCTGCCGTTCAGCTCGAGGATCACCGCCAGCAGGCCAGGGCAGGCCAGCGTTCGCGAGGCGCCTGCCAGGACTTCCTGCTCCCAGCCTTCGACATCGATCTTGATGAGCACTGGAACCTCGGCCCCCAGGCTCTCGTCGAGCGTCTGGATGGGCACGGTCTGCCCCCCGGTTTCTTGGTCTGGCACGACATGGTTCATCGTGTCCTGCCCGGTCGTCAGCCGCAGCGTCCCGCTGCGACGGCCCACGCCCGCCTGGCGTGCGTCGACCCGAGCCTGCGCGTGGTTCACCGCCAGATTGCGCTGCAGGTCTGCAAACGACGAGGCCACTGGCTCGAAGGCCAGGCAGCGGGCGCCGATGCCGCCGGCGGCCAGCACCGTGTAGGTGCCGACGTTGGCGCCGACATCGCAGAACAGATCGGCAGGCCGCAGCAGGTGCAGCAGGAAGCCCATGTCGGCGAACTCGTGCAGGCCGCAAAGCGCATTCGCCTCGCTGCCCCATCGCCCAGGCGTGACGACCAGGCGGGCCTGGTTGACCAGCGGTATGACGACCTCGCAGCGCGGCAGCAGCCGCGTGGCGGCGGCCCAGGCCAGCAGCCGGGGAACGCCACGCAGCCGGCTGCGCCGATTGAGCGGATGCTCGGTGAGGTAACGCAGGCGCGCCAGGGTCACGGTCCTGCTCCGTGCCCGGCGCAGCGTGGGCGGGAACACCGTCGGTTCATCCGCGGCCCCGCCCGTGCTTGCGCAACGGCTTCAGCCATTCCTCGATGTACCGGCCCTCGGTCCGCATGTCCCAGCGGAAGCCGGTGCGGCGGAAGGGGTAGATGCCCTGTTCGATGGCCCAGATTAGGTCCGGCAGGTGGCGGATGTAGTTCTCGTCGTGGCGCCAGGGGTGGATCGTCCAGTGGTCCAGCGTGGTCAGGTTCCACTGCTCGTAGCCGCGCAGCGCGAAGGTGTGCGTCAGGCTGTTTTCCAGCGGTTCACCGGGCTTGCGCTGAACCAGCGGCAGGCAGGCTTCGAGCCTGGCGCGGTGCATCAGGAAGTAGCGGGTGGACGTGAAGTCGACACGACGCCACTTCGTCGTGGGCGGGGCCTCGAAGGAACGCCCGAAGAGCTTCTCGCGCCAGTTGCTGGCCTGGGGCGGCCCGGCGCGCGGGCAGGTGACGATGACCTTCGGCTCCTGCGCCATCAGGGCCGTGCCCTCGGCGATCCACGAGCCGCTGCCCTTGCGATGGAACAGCATGTCCGAGTCGGCGTGGAAGACGTAGTCGCCGCGGCATTGGTCCAATGCGTACAGATACTGGTAGATGGGCGCGCCCGAGAAGTCCTTCAGGTCGACCTGCGCGCCACCGAAGTACTTGCCCAGGACGCGCTGCTGGTCGGCGCCCGTCCAGGGCACGACGTCGACGCGGTCGATCACGCCGTCGGCCAGCAGGCCGGCCAGGATGGCTTCGATCTGCTCGCGGTGGCCCTGGATGCGTTCGCTGTACTTGCCTTCCTGGCGGCCCGGGTCGTAGGCCACCAGCCGCTCGCAGAACGGGTAGTTCAGCGCCGGCAGCATGTGGCGCAGCGTCGGGCCGAGGAACGGCGCGTCGGCGTTGCAGACATTGACGGTGAAGCTCACGCGGGCAGGATCGTTGGCCATGGTGCAGGGTCGAACTGGGCGGGTCTCGTTACAGGCGAACTGCGTTCACCAGGGGTAGCCGAGCGTTGCCGCCGTCTGCGCCGTGGCCCGCTGCAGCAACCAGCGTTCCAGCGCGTTGACATGCGCCATCTCGCCACCCCGCTCGGAGCTGCCGACCTTGCGCGACATCACCTTGCGGTCGACGCAGATGCCCAGGTAGCGGTCCAGTTCATCGAGGTCGAAGCGGCCTGCCACCACGTCTTCATACTTGACCAGCAGCGCGCCCAGCGCAGACGCTTCGCGCACGAAACCCTCGGCCAGCAGCCGCCAGTGCGCACCGAACTGGGTGGGCGTGAAGACCGGTCGGTCCGGAAAGGTGTCGTACCAGCTGCGCCCATAGCGGCTGTACGAGCGATAGGCCTCCAGCGGGTGGCGCACGAGCAGCACGAAGCGCGCGTTCGGGTACAGCCAGCGCAGGTAGTGGCAGTGCGCCGCCGTCAGCCGCACCTCCTTGATGCCCCAGCGCACACAGCCGGCGCGGCGCGCCGGCAGGTCGAACATCGTGTCGAACAGCGCACGCTGGCCGGCGCGCCAGTCGGCCAGCGACGGGAACAGGTTGGCGATCCACTCGCCCGTCAGCTGCTGCGGTGGCGTGCCGTCGTGGAAGTAGTCCTGCGGCGGCCAGCCGGGGCGGAAGGCGCGCATGCTGTCCGCCAGCGCCTGCACCAGGCCGCACTCGTCGTAGGGCTCGCCCCAGATCAGCACGCGCGGGTCGGACATCAGCAGCCGCTGCAGCATGGTCGAGCCCGAGCGCCAGCCGGCCGACAGCAGGAAGATCGGCGCGGCTTCGTCGCCCGTCGGGTCGGCCGGGCACAGCGCCTGCAACTGGCGCACGCCGGCTTCGACACCGGGCTCCAGGCGCAGCGCCTGGCGGTGCGCGGCGCGGGCCTGGGCCGGGCCGCGGAAGGCGTCACTCAGTGCGCGCAGCATCGGGGCTTTCGGGGGCGGGTGTTCATGTCGGTGGGGTGTACTTCAGCACGCCGACTTCGGCGGTCAGGTGGCGCAGCGCGTCGCGCGCGGCGCCGAAACTGCTGTGGCCGGCGCGGTAGGCCTGCAGGATGGCACGCAGCGGCGCGCGCAGTTCGCGTTGCAGCCGGCCCTGCATCAGGCGCTGCTGCCACTGGCCCACGCGCCAGGATCCGCTGGCGCGCGCGGCCTGCCGGGTCCAGCGCAGCAGCGGGCTCTTCAGGTCGTCGGCATGGCGCATCAGCAGGCCGACCAGGCCGTCGAGCACGCCGTCCTCGTCGAGCAGCGAATTCTTGTAGCGCACGAGCAGGTCCGAGGCCTTCACTTCCGCGAAGCGCGACAGATACAGCGTGGCGTCGTCACGGCGGAAGTAGTACAGCGGCTCGGCGATGTGCACCAGCCTGAACTGCCGGGCAACGCGGATGAAGTAGTCGTAGTCCTCGACCAGGAACAGCTCAGGGTCGTAGTCGCCCACGGCTTCATACACCTGGCGCGTGTACAGAAAGCACGCGCCGATGTGGTTGCCCTTTGCCAGCTGCACCGTCGGCGACAGCCGGTCGTGCTGGGGGTCGAGCGGCCGGCCCTGGGCGTCTTCTTCCGAGAACAGCCAGTAGTCGGCATAGACCAGGTCGCCGTCGCCGCGTTGCAGCCGTTCGACCATCTTCTCGATCGCCCGATCACCGAAGAAATTGTCGTCAGAGGTCCAGGTGAGGAACTCGCCGCGTGCGAGCGCAAAGCCGCGGTTCAGCGCGCGCGGCAGCTTCAGGTTGGGGTCGTTGCGCACGTAGCGGATGCGCGGGTCGGTGAACGTCGCGACCACGGCCGGCGTGTCGTCGGGCGAGTTGTCGTCGACGACGATCAGTTCCCAGTTCGTGTAGGTCTGCGCCAGCACGCTGCGGATCGCCCCCGGCAGCAGCGCCGCCCGCTTGTGCGTGGGCAGCACGATGCTGACCAGCGGCGAGTCAGGACTCTGAGGGCGTCGTATTTCGGCAGACGGGGCGGCGCTCATGTCATCAGGCGGCGATAACTGCGAATCGGCCGCTCCCACAGGTAGAACGATGCCGATGCGATGACCAGCAGCAGCAGGGTCAGCAACGGCATGCGAATGTAATAGACACCCCAGACCGCCGGCGACAGATCAAGCGCTGCCAGCAGGGCCAGATACAGATCGGGAATGAAGGGATGGAGCAGATAGAGCCCATAGCTCACCATGCCGACCCAGACGACCGCTGGGTTGTCCAGAATTCGGCCGCCCGCGCCGCTGAAACCGAAAGACGCCCGCAGCACCAGGGCACCGAAGGCCAGGGCGGCCAGGCTGCGCCCGAACACCACGAACTCACCCGTGTCGCGCCATAGCGCAAAGGCCGCCAGATACAGCGGTACGGCCAGCCATCCGGCCCAGACCACCCCGCGCGCGAAGCGGTCGCCAGCCTGCAACTGCCGCTGGTGCTTGATGGTGGCCAGGAAGGCGCCATAGGCCAGCAGGTCCAGCGCCGTGGTCGGGAAGGTCCACATCGACAGGTGCACACCGTCCATCAGCTGCCACAACACGTAGCGCGACAGCGGGGCCAGGGCACACAGCAGCAGCGCCAGCACCGCCAGCCGACGGGCCGGCGCCAGCAGCACCACCAAGGGCCAAAAAAGGTAGAACTGCTCCTCGACCGCGAGGCTCCAGAAGTGTCCGCCGGAAGGGGTGAAGCCGTCGTGCGCCAACGGATACAGGTTGCCCAGGTAGAACACATGCCACCAGCCAACCTCGCGCATGGTGGGCGAGGTCAAGGCAACGACGGCCAGGACCAGGTAATAGGCCGGAAAGATGCGCAGTGCCCGTCGGCCGTAGAAGTGGCCAATGGCCGTGCGGAAGGAAGGCTGCGTATCGCGGGCATGCAACAGGATCAGCGTGATCAGGAAGCCGCTCAGGACAAAGAAGCACTCTACGCCCCAGCCGCCCAGGTCGAGCCGTGCGACGGCTTCGCGAATGACGCGCGGCATGCCGCCAGACCAGTGCTCCAGGATGACAGCGCCCACCGCGAAGGCCCGGATGCCGTCCAGTTGCACCATGTAGCCCGGCGCGGCCCCCGCGGGCGCTGGCCGGGGTGTACTTGGCGCAACGCTCATCGGTCGAGCTTGCGCATGACCAGATATTGGACAGACCCGGCGCGGTTGTTCCGGCGATGGCGCCACTCCCAGCGTGCCAGCCGCATCAGCCCCTGATCCACGGATGCCGCCGCGGCTCGCACGAATCGGGCAGCTTGATGCTTGAGAGGTGATCGCTTCCGGCCGAGGTCGATGTCCTTGAAGCCGATGAAGCGGTACAGGCCCAGCAGGCCACGGTGCATCAGCTTCAGCCGGACCGCAGCCCATCGATTTCGCGGCAGCGCGCTGCTGAACAGGCCGTTGATGTAGTGAGGGCCGGTGCCGCGTACCAGCCAGTCGAGCGCAGCGAAGTACTGTCCGGAGTAGAGCTCGCGCTCGAGCGCGAGCCCCTGGCTGGCGAACATGGCGATCGTCTTCTCGCTCTCCATCCGGCGCAGATGCCCCTCGTTCTTCTCGAAGAAGAAGATGGTCTCGCCCGTCGGGGATGGCTCGCGCCCGTTCTTCATCAGGCTGACGAGACGGTCCTCGAAAGAGCCGCGGTTGCCACAAGGGAAGATGATGCAGGCAAAGCCGCCCGGCACGATCAGCCTGGCGATGTCGCGGACGGATGTCTCGACGTCGAGCACATGCTCCAGCACATGGAACGAGAACACCAGGTCGAAGCTGGCGTCTGCGAATGGCGAGAGCTCCCCGTCGAAGGCGCTGAAGTGGCAGTCAGGGTGCTTGCGCGCAGCTTTCTCGACCGCCACGCTGGAAATGTCGATGCCGTGAATCTCTGCGGCCGGGAAAACGCTTCGCAACAGCGACGACCACTTGCCCTGTCCGCAGCCGTAGTCAAGAACCTTCAGCGGCTGCAGTGGCACCTGCTCCAGTGTCTCGCGAACACGGCGCGCGGCAAGACCTTCGTGGACCCAGGTGGAATAGGCGTCGGCGTCCATGTAGTCGCCGTCGTACCTGGTGTCGTAGGCCTGCTGGTGCGCTTGCTTTTCCATGGTCTGTCGCGGTGGCAGCGGGCTCAGGCCTGCTCGAATTCGTGCAGGATACGTTGCACCGTCTTCACGCTGGCCGTCCCGTCGCCATACGGGTTGATGCAGTTGGCCATGGCCGCGTAGGCGGCCGGGTCGTCCAGCAGCTTCGACGCCTCGCGCACGATGTCGGCGGCATCGGTGCCCACCAGCTTCACGGTGCCGGCGGCCACGCCTTCCTGGCGTTCGGTGGTCTTGCGCATCACCAGCACCGGCTTGCCCAGGCTCGGCGCCTCTTCCTGCAGGCCGCCGGAATCGGTCAGCACCAGGTGGCAGCGCTTCATCAGGTGCACCAGCGGCATGTAGTCCAGCGGGTCGATCAGGCGCACGTTCGGCATGCCGGCCAGCACGCGTTCGACCACCGCGCGCACGTTCGGGTTGCGGTGCACCGGGTAGACCATGACGATCTCGTCGCGATACTTCAGCGCCAGCTCGCGCAGGCCCTGGCACATCGACTCGAAGGGCCCGCCGAAGCTCTCGCGCCGGTGGGCAGTGACAAGCACGATCTTGCGGCTGCCGAAAGGCAGGTCGGCCAGCGGCGTGCCCTCGAAGCTATAGGGCCGCGCCGCCACGTCCAGCAGCGCGTCGATCACCGTGTTGCCGGTCATCGTGATGGCGCTCGCGGCGATGCCTTCGTTCAGCAAGTGCTGGCGCGCCAGGTCGGTGTGCGCGAAGAACAGGTCGGCCACCGCGTCGATGATCTTGCGGTTGCTTTCCTCGGGGTAGGGCTGGGCCTTGTCGAAGGTGCGCAGGCCGGCCTCGACATGGCCCACCTTCACGCCGGCGTAGAAGGCGGCCAGCGCCGCCGCCATCGACGTGGTGGTGTCGCCCTGCACCAGCACCAGGTCGAAGGGCTGCTCGCGCAGGATGCGCCCCACCGCCTGCAGCACCGCCACGGTGATGTGCTCCAGCGTCTGGTTCTCGCGCATCAGCGCCAGGTCATGGTCGACGCGGATGCCGAACAGGTCCACCAGCGAGGCCACCATCTCCTTGTGCTGCCCGGTCAGGCAGTTCTGGTTGGCGATGCGGCCGGGGTGGCGTTCCAGCTCGGCGATCAACGGGGCCATCTTGATGGCCTCGGGGCGGGTGCCGAAGACGGTCAGGACCTTCAGCATCTCAAGCCTTCCCTTCTGACTGCAGCTTCAGTTTCCAGGCGTCGAGGAAGTACTTCGGGCCCCAGCTGATCTCGCCGCCCGGGATGTACTTCGCGCCTTCGCCGTAGCTTCCAAACCAACCCCCGCTGGGGTTCTGGATCTTTTCCAGGTAGGCCAGCGCCTTGTCGGCGCGCGCCTTCTCGCCCAGTGCGTACCAGACGATGGCGTACTGCGCCATGCCGGTGGAACACACCCAGCCCACGTCCGGATAGGCGGGAATGCTGCCGTCGGCGCGCTGCACCTTCGCCACGTCGGCCATGCCCTGGCGCGCCAGGTCGAATTCACCCAGTTCGACCAGCGCCTCCATCGCATAGGCGTGGAAGTGCGACAGGCGGTTGAACGGCACCAGCCCGGGCTGCTGCTTGTAGTAGGCCAGCACCTTGGCGACGGCATCTTCATAGGCTTTCACGCCCAGCAGCCGGCCGGCCTGGGCCAGCGGCGGCAGCACGTAGGTGTGGATCAGGTCGCTGGCGATGTCGGTCCACTGCTCGGTCGACGGCGTGGCCAGCCGGCCGTCGGCCTGCACCTGCGTCAGCGTCCAGTCGCAGGCGCGGCGCAGCGAGGCTTCGGCGCCTTCCACATCGTTCAGCGCTGCGCACAGGCCGCGCATGATCTGCCCGGTGTCGAAGGTGTAGGGCACGCCGTCGGGCGCCGGGAAGGCGCCGTCGGGCAGCTGCACCGACATCAGCCAGCGCGTGCAGCTGCGGGCCAGTTCGGGCTCGCCCCAGGCGTAGAGCGTGGGGATCCAGTAGCCCGTGACCTCGGGGTAGGGCACGGGCTGGCGGGTGTGGACGATGATGCCCTGGCCCGGCACCAGGTGGGCCTTGAACCAGTCCATGGCCCGCGTGTGGCTGGGTTTCTTCTTGCGCGAAAAAAGCATCGTCAGCATGTCCATCCCAAGGTCCGGCGATTGTCCGCGACGTTCGCAGGCCGGCTGCTGCGGGGCTGGCGGACCTTTTGCACGCTGGCCTTGGAAATGATCGCGCGCCGCCTGGCAGGCCTTGCCCGGCAGACGGCCGTCAGCGGGGTTCCTGGATGCGCAGCACCTGATCGACCGCCGGCCCGGTGACTTCCTGCACCTGCCCACTGGGCCAGCGCACGCTGATCTTGTCGATGCGGGTGTTCTTGGCCAGCCCGAAGTGCAGCCGGGCGTGGTCCTGGCTGCGGTGGTGCATGCCGCCGCCTTGCACGCGCATCTGCGTCACGCCGCCGGCGGTCAGGCGCACCACGGCGCCGATGCCGTCGCGGTTCGAGCGTGTGCCTTCCAGGTCGATGGCGACCCAGTGGTTGCCGTTGCCCCGGTTGCGGTAAAGCCGGTAGTGGCCCGCGTCCGAAGGCAGCCCCAGGCTGCGCCCCATGCTGCCGCCGCTGCTGGTGAAGAGGTCGATGAAGCCGTCGCCGTCGACGTCGGCCGTGGTCACCGAGTCGCCCACCCCGCCGCCGCCCCCGGTGGCGCCACCGGCGTCCTTCACCACGCGGAAGCTGCCGCTGCCGTCGTTCAGCAGCAGCAGGTTGTGCTGCAGCCCGACGTCGCCCGAGGCCTGCACGAACAGGTCGACATGCATGTCGTTGTCGAAGTCCGCCGCCACCACGTTCATGCCTGCCACCGCGCGCCGGTTGATGCCGCGTTTCTCGCCTTCTTCGACGAAGCTGCCGCCCCGGTTCATGAAGAGCCGGGCCGGCGCGGCCTCGTCCGACGACGGGCCGGTCACCTCGACCTCGGCCAGGGGCCCCGGTGCGCTGAGCTTGACCTGCAGTTCCTTCGGCAGCGGCGGGCTTGCCTTGGCGGGGGCGGGCACCACCCGCACGTCCCAGCGGTCGGGCGGGCTGAAGCCGATGTACACGCCCGGCGCGGCCCCGGGTGCAGCAGCGGGCAGCGCGCCCACGTCTGCCGGCAGGTCGAAGCTCAGGCTGGCCGGGTGCCGGCCCTGGCTGCCCAGGAACACGTGCTGCGGCGTCGCAGTGACGGCGGTGCCATGGGTGGCGACCACGGCCTTCAGCGGCGCGCTGGCGCGGAAGCTGAACGCCAGCGGCGCCCCGGCCGGCGCCGCGCCCGGCGCGATGCTGGCGACCACCGTGTCGGCTGCCGGCCGGCCCAGCGCCAGGGCCGGCGGCGCCAGCTTGCGCACCATGAACAGGTCCATCCGGCCGTCGTTGTCGAAGTCGGCCGGGGCGATGTCTTCGAACGCGGTCTGCGGCAGCAGGTCGAGCGTGCGCGCCGGCAGGCTGGACACGTCGAACACCTGCAGCGCCGCCTGCGGGTCCATCAGCCGGCAGACGACGGCGGGCTTGTCGTCGGCCGCCAGCGTCGTCAGCACGCAGAACGGCGCACCGCGCTTGGCCGGCGCCATGGCCGCGGCGAAGGCCTCGAAACGTCGGTCGCCGCGCTGCAGGAAGGTGAAGGGCGGGGTCTTCGCGTCGAGCCGCCCCTCGGCGCCCTGGAACAGGTCGAGCTTGCCGTCGCTGTCCAGGTCCAGCCACAGCGGGCTGCGGGTGCGGCCTTCGAGGTTGGTGACGCCGGCCGCCTCGGCCACGTCCTCGAAGCGGCCGCCGAGGTTGTGGAACAGCCGCTTCGGTTCGGCGCCCATGCCCTGGACGGCCCCCGTCAGCTGCACCAGGTCGGGCCGGCCGTCGTTGTCGAAGTCGGCCCAGGCGGCGCCATGCTTGTCGCCCTTCAGCTGCTCGGGCTGGAAATAGCGGTCAGTCACTTCCTCGAAGCGCGCGCCACCCAGGTTGCGGTAGAGCGCCGCGGGGTTGAGGTGGTTGGTGACATAGAGGTCTGGCCGACCGTCGCTGTCGAAGTCGCCCCACGCCGCGCCGTGCGTCATCCCGACCTGCGCCCTCAGCCCGGACTCAGGCGTGACGTCCTGGAACAAGCTGATCTCGACCTCGCTCGGCGCGCAGGCAGTCATCAGCGCTGCCATGGTCAACGCACTGCCGATTCCGCGTCCAAACCACTTACCCAGGTTCATGCCCAACACCATACTCACTTCGCCGCTCCCGTTGCCTGCAACTCCTGCCGCAGCGCGTCAAGGTAGCCGTGCCCGTCGCGAAGGTCAGGCTCCATGTGGTTGCCCTCGGCCCATTCGTTCCAAGATTTCAGGAATACGAGTCGGTGCTCTGGCGGCTTACCCGCCACGTTGGCCAGCGCCTGCCGCACGCTGCGGCGGAAGAGCTCGGGTGTCGAACCCTGCATGACGAGCCCGTTCATCCCGCTGCGGGGCGTGTTGTCCCAGCTCGGGATCAGACAGGGCAGGTAGCCGACATCTCGCGTTTTGTCCGGGACGAAGCGGTCCACAATATCTTTGTAGTCGTAGACCGTGAGGCGGTGGCCTCTCGCCCTGACCCGGGCGCGTAGCAGCGGGTAGCGCCAAGGCACTTGCCCGGTCAAACCGGGCAGGTTCTGGACCACTGTGGCGTCGAAGCCATCGCCCACAGGGCTCCAGTTGTCGCCGTGCGAGACACCCACCAGATAAAGTCCTGGTACCCCGGCTTCGCTCGCAAGTCTGCGAAACAACGCGGCTAGGCCACGCGCGTCGGGTAGGTCGCGCGGCTTGTAGACCATGAACAGCGGCTTGCCGTCCACTCGCAGATAGCGCTCGTCCCTGAATGCTCGCAAGAGGCAGGCGAAGTGCGCGCGGAAGTCGTCCTCACCTGGGTAGGTCTGCTCTACCAAGATGCGCTTGGGGTCGCCGTGCCAGATTCCCGTCCACGTGGCATTGGCCCAGCACAGGCAAAAGGGAAAGTCAGGCTGCCCAGAGGCCAGCACTTCCTCGAAGGGCCGCTCTAGCAAGCGCTTGCCTCCGAACCAGTAGTGGTAGTAGCAAAAGGCCTCGATGCCGCTGGCGCGTGCCATTTCGGCTTGGGCCGCGCGCACCTCTGGCACACGCAGATCGTAGAAGCCCAGATCGGCAGGGACGTGCGGTTGGATATGGTCCCTGAACAGTGGCTTTGCCTTGGCGGCGTTAGTCCACTCGGTAAAGCCCTTGCCCCACCAGGCGTCGTTCTCCGGGATGGGGTGGAACTGCGGGAGGTAGAACGCGACGACACGCGCTTCCGGGGAGGCATTTGATGGATTCATGAGCTTAGGGCGTGCTGCCAAGAAAGACGCGCCTCGCCCACGTCAGAAACTGCTCTGCAGCGCCCTGTTGCTTTGCCGGCCCCCACGCGGCGCGCAGGTGCGGCAGCGCTTGCTGCAGCGCTTCGAGGTCGGCGAGCGGTCCCTCTGCCGCGGCGTTGTTCTGCTGCGAAAGGCGACGTGCCTCGCCCCGGGCCCAACGCGCCGCCGCCACAAACCGCGCAGAGAGGTCGATGCCTTCTTCACAGGCCACCGCTCTTATTCCTTCATAAGCGGGCTGGTAGGCAAGGTCATGCTGGACCACAAGGGGGTCGAGCACGAACATCTGAAAGTGATTGGACGTCAGGGTACGCGCCGTGGTCGATGCATCGTGCACCCGGAAGTCTGCGACGGTCTCGGGCGTGTGCGCCACGCCGAATCGGGTGCCGACGCGCATCCAGAACTCCATGTCGCAGAACACGGCAATGTGCGGATTGAACGTGCCGACCGCGTCGAACACATCGCGCCGCAGCAGCACGGCGACGGGTTCGCCGACGATGTTCCGCATCGTGTGCGCCAGCACGAGCCTACTGAAGGTCCGGGCGTCCGTCAGGCCCTCCTCCGGGAACAGGTCGGCGATGCGCTGGGCCGCGGCCTCGTAGCGCTCTCTTGCTTCGGCCGAGGTGCCGTCCTCGAACAGGAAATCGCGCCGGCCGAAGGCCATCGGCGCCGCCGTCCTTTCGGCCACGTCAACGAGCCGGCTGAGCGCATCGGGGCGGATCAGGTCGTCCTGGAACACGAACTTGATCCACCGCCCGCGCGCCAGCTCGACGCAGCGGTTCCAGTTGCCGACCAGGCCGCGGTTGCGTTCGTTGCGCACCAGCCGCACCCGCGGGTCGCGCCGCGCATACGCGCCGCACAGCTCCAGCGTTGCGTCGGTGGACCCATCGTCGACGACGAGCACTTCGAAATCGGAGTGCGACTGCCGCTCGATGCTCTCCAGCGTCTGCGCAAGGTAGCGCGCACCGTTGTAGGTGGGCACGCAGATGCTGACCGCGGGCGCGCTCACAGGGTGCTTCCGCCGGGACAGGCTGGCTGCCGGGCCTGGGGGCTGGCAGCCAAGCGCAACGGTGCTCCGGAACGCGGCTGGCCGACCGTGGCAGCCACCGCCCCAAGCGCCCCGGCGCGATGTCCCTGGGATGCCACGCAGGGTCCTAGGCGCGAAGTTTCTGCAGCTGCCACTGGACCCGGCACTTGATCTTCTCCGAAGCCGACATCGCGTTCCATTCACGCTCTCGGTCGAACTGACGAATCGACTCGCCAACCGCAGCGTGGTCGATGCGGCGGCGCAGAGCCTTGCTGCCAGCCATGGCGACCAGCTCGTCGACGAAACCGAGCTTACACGCTTCGTCGTGATAGCCCTGGGCACCGGCCCGAGCGGCCGAGGACAGGTCGGCCAGGCTTCCACGGTCCTCTGCCAGCCAGCGCAGAGCAGCGGCGGCGTGGTCCGCGCTGGGCTCGGCCCAGAAGCTGCTGACACCGCTGGCCTTCGCGTTGTAGTGGATCGACGCCTCTTGGACCGGCACGAGGTCGTAGCGAACGGGTACCGAGTTGGCGTGGTTCATGTACGTCATGTTCCCAGACCAGCCCGTGGAGATCGTCGGCGTGCCCATGCGCATGCCTTCCAGCGGCATGAGCCCGAGCCCTTCGGACCGGTGCAGGCTGATCGTGACGTCGCACGAGCCGTACAGCTGCAGCAGGTCTTGATAAGACAGCCGGTCCTTGATGACCACGACCCGGTCGTCGCGCGCCGCGACCGCCTCCAGGGCCTCCACCTGCGCGACAGCGTGTCGCGCCGAACCCGCGTTGTTCAACTTGATGAGCAGCCTGGCGCGCTGCAAGCCGACGAAGGCCTGCTGGAAGGCACGGATCGCCGCCAGCGGGTTCTTGCGCATGGGATCGCTGGCCGGCTCGAAGCCCGTGAACGCGAGGAAGTCGTCGTGATGCTTGCGGTACCGGGCCGTGTCGGCGCTGCCCTCGTCGGGCAACGGCACAGGCGTGCCGGCCAGCACCACCGGCACGTCGCCCAGCGCATTGTGGAAGGCAGCCTGCACGAACTCGGAGCCGGCGATCAGCGCGTCGCACGCGCGGGCGGCAAGGCGCCACCTCGGCGGAATGTGCGGCAGTTCCCACCACACGTACATGGCGTTGAACCGGGACCGCAGCGCCGGTGACTGGCAGATCTCCAGCGCGCGCTCCACCAGCTGGCCAGCGCCGAGGACCCAGATCGTGATGTCGTGTGGCAGCGCATCGGCGCTCGCCACGTTCAGGGCCTCGAACGACCGGTCGAAGCCGCCGCGGCCGATGCCCGCGTCGAGGTCCAGAGTCGCCACGGGGTGCCCCTTGGCCAGAAGTGCAGCGATCACCTGCCTGGCGACGACGCCCAGCCCGAGATTCCCGGAAACGAATCCGACGACGTTGATGCCTGGCAGCGCGCTCACTGGAATACCCTCCGCACTGCGTGCTTCGGGATGAGCGCTTGGGAGCGGCACGGTGCGCTCATGCCGGGCCCAGCCCCTCCAGCATGTGCCGCACCACGTCGGCCATCCGGCTCTGCGCGCGCCAGTTCAAGCGCTCGTGCGCCCGGCGCGGGTCGGCGCGGCTCACCCGGAGGTCGCTCGGCCTGAACAGCGTGGCATCGACATCGACATGCTCGCGCCAGTCCAGGCTGAAGTGGGCGAAGGCCGCGGCCACGAAGTCCTGCAGCGACGTGGTCTCGCCGGTGGCGATGACGAAGTCCGTGGGCTGGTCCTGCTGCAGCATCTGCCACATCGCCACCACGTACTCGGGTGCATAGCCCCAATCGCGCCAGACGTCCAGGTTGCCCAGTTTCAGCCGCTCGCCGCTGCCCGCGGCGATGCGCGCCGCGCTGCGCACGATCTTCTGCGTGACGAAGCGCTCCGGCCGCAACGGCGACTCGTGATTGAAAAGAATGCCGGTGCAGGCGAACAGCCCGTAGGCCTCACGGTAGTTGGCCACCTCCCAGAACGCGGTGGCCTTGGCCACGCCGTAGGGGCTGCGCGGGCGGAAGGGCGTGTCTTCGTTGGCCGCCGCCTCGCCGGTGTCGCCGAAGCACTCACTGGAACCGGCGCTGTAGAAGCGCGCGCCCAGCTTCATGAAGCGCAGGCTCTCCAGCAGGTTGAGCGTGGCCACAGCGTGGCTTTCCAGTGTCTCCACCGGCTGGTCGAACGAGAGGCCCACCGAGCTTTGCCCGGCCAGGTTGTAGATCTCGTCGGGGCGCACCTTGTCCAGCACCTGCAGCACGCTGCGGAAATCGTTGGGTGCCATGGACAGCATCGTGACTTGGTCGGCGATCCCCAGCCGCGCAAGGTTAGACGTGCCGCCTACCTGCGCATCACGCGAGGTGCCGAAGACACGATATTCGGCCTCCAAGAGCAGTCGGGCGAGGTACGCGCCATCCTGGCCGCTGATGCCGCAGACGAGTGCGGTCGAGGTCACGGGTTCCACTCCTTGGTTGTCGTTCGAGCTGGCGGCCAGGTACGGCCAAGCATCGCGCTGGCAATGGGCCGGGTCGGTCAATCGATCACAGCGCCTGGGCCAACGATCGGCCACAACGGAAGTATCTGCGCGAACGCAGACTCGCGTGCATCTCTGCCGGCGGCATCGTGCAAAAGTTCGTCGTCTCGCGAGGTGCTTCGATCAGCCTGACCGCCCCATATGCACTGACAGACGCCGGACCTGCTTGTGGTAGCGTGACCTGTGTCACGTGCCGAGGCCCCGGGGCCACACCATGCGCCGAATCCTGAGTAAGTTCCTAGATCTCCTCGCCACCCACCTATCTTGGCGCATTGGCCGGGACTCGCCGGTGCCGACAGACACAGCCCGAGACCTCGCGCTGACCTGGGGACTGAAGTCGCAGGGTAGCGAACTGGCTCAGCGCTTATTCAACGAGCGGATTGCCCCGCGCCTGAAGGTGCCACCGTCCAAGCCCGGATGCGTACCGCTGACGAGCAAGCTGTGCGAGTCGGCCGACATTGAGAGCGACTGGTTCCTTTACTGGTGCCACCAGTTGCGGATGGCTCCGATCTATCACCGAAAGGTGTGGGAGGACTGCTTCGCCCTACAAGTGATATCCGAATGTGATTTGTTGCGTCCGGGGGTCAGGGCCATCAGCTTCGGCGTAGGGAGTGAACCCTTGCCCAGCCTGCTGGCGCGTGAAGGGGTGTCGGTGCTGGCCACCGATCTGCCCCCCGACGCGCCAGCCGCGGCAGAGTGGATCGCCACCGACCAGCACGGCAGCGCAGCTCGTCTCTTCAGACCGGACATCGTCGATCGCGAAGCCTTCGACAGACTCGTTGCATTCCGCGCCCTCGATATGAACCAGATCCCACCAGACCTGGCGGGCCAGTTCGATCTGTGTTGGTCATTGTGTGCACTGGAACATGTGGGCACCACCGACCTGGCGATGCGGTTCGTACTCAAGTCAATGCAATGCTTGAGACCTGGTGGTATAGCCGTGCACACGACCGAATTCAACCTGTCGAGCAATGCGCGTACCCTGACCAGTGGGCCCACGGTGCTGTTCACCCGGTTCCAGATCGAGCACCTTGTTGAGGAACTCCAGGCCGCGGGTCATGAAGTCTTCGCCGTGAACTACAGCCCTGGTTCCGCGCCGCTTGACCAGTACGTTGACCTGCCGCCCTTTCCGAACTCTGCTTTGACAACGGTGTCCCCATTCCTGCTCTCCGTGCCCCAGGCGCCACACTTGCGTCTCGCCCTGGGTGGCTATGTGACGACATCCATCGGCCTCGTGGTGCGCCGGGGCGGAGTTGTGAGCGCGGCGTCTGCTCGCAATGCGACAACTGAAAGCGGCTGATGCCACCCATCATGCAGCGGTCGGCTGAATGGCCAGTGTTCGTACGCGATCAAGCCGGTCGGCTCCAGGCAAAGGCCTTGGCTGTCTCTTCGTTGGCCGCTATAGCAGCGGCCACTGCCACCAAGTCCATGTGGGTCGGGCCGATAGGTTCGCGGATGCGACCGATGGAGTCAATCAGAGCGCGGTAGCCGCCGTCATCCGCTGGCGCGAACTCGGGCTGGCGGCTGGCCCCGGAGTGGGAGGCGAGCGTACGGCACGCTTCCAGCGCCCTGGCGGCAGATCGTGACCAGGAAAACTGGCTCGCCTGCCGCAGAGCATGCTCCCGGAGCGCGCTTCGGAACGCCGGCTCGGTCAGCGCGCGCGCCAGCAAGTGGCCGATGGACGTGGCCGATTGTGGGTCGAACATCGCCTCGGGCCACCCCACCACCTCGACCAGACTGGTCGTGCCCGAGGCGATGGTGGGCGCTCCGCACGACATCGCTTCCAGCACCGGCAGGCCAAAGCCCTCATGCAACGAAGGAAACACCGAGACCTCACAGGCCGCATACAAGCGCACGAGGGCGTCGTCGGGCAGGTAGCCGGTGAAGATCAGCGACTTCGCCGGAAGGCCGGCGCTGACCCACTGGGCGCGCAAGGCCGCCTGCACGGTCTCCGGCGCGCCGCCGACGATGACGAGGTCAACTCGGGCTGAGAGATCGGCAGGCATGGTGGCAAAGCCCTCGACGAGCCGGGGCAGGTTCTTGCGCGGGTCGAAGCCTCCGGGCGCACACAGCACGAAGGGCCGGTCCAGACCGTAACGCTTGGTAAGCTCCGCCCGCACTTCCGGCGACATCTGTGGCGGTTTGAAGCGCTCGTCCGCCGCGCCCGGCGCGCAGACGAGTTGACCGCCGATGGGTCCGAGGCAGGCCGCAGCCTCCTCGCGCGAGTAGTCGGATATCGCCAGCAGCAGTGCGGCACGCCGCAGCGACTCCAGCTTGCGCTCGTAGTGGGCACGGATGCGGGTGCCTGTCAGGTACATATCCTGGCGCAGCCAGGGAATGAGGTCGTAATGGATCACCGCTGTCGGTGGCGATGCCTGCAGGCAGCCGATGGAGGTCACCGCATCCTCGGCCCAGCCCTCGAACAGGCTGCCCAGCAAGACCACGTCGGGCGCCAGTGAGGCCAGGAACGACTCGCGCATCAATTCGGCCGCCTTGGCCCGCCAACCATTGCGACCATCCACCGCGGCTAACGGGCCGACAAGCCGATAGACCACCAGACTGGGTGGCGAAGGCATAGCGGCGAAGCGCCGTCTAAGCTCGCTCACCGTGTCGGGAAAGCGGTCGCTCAAGGCGATGCAGACTTGGTCTTCCTCAGCCTGGGCAACCATCGCGGTCACCAGAGCGTCGGTGAAGCGGCCGATCCCCCTCGTTCGGCTCAACCCCTGGCAGGCCTGCAAGTCAATGACCAGTCGCATGCGGCTCAATCCAACTTCACGGCTGCCTTCAGGTCCTGCAGGATGTTCGAGGCCCGGGGTGTGAGGTGGCGGGCGGCGCGTGCCGCATCACGCTTGCCGCGGATGCGCGCGAAGCGGGCGCGAAGTGCGTTCACGCGCCAGGCGATCGCCAGGGGGACAAGCCTGTTGCCGCTCATTCGCCGCACCAGTCAGCGCAAGCGCCGCAGCAGGTTTCGGGCGGTGCTGTGCAGCGACGACTTGAGGCTCTCCGACTCCGCCTTCAATCGTTGCAACTCGGCCCTGGCGGCGGCAAGCTCGCGTTCGAGGTCGACGACTTGCGCCAAACGGTAGCCGTCGAAGGGATTGGGGGGCGAATGGAAGGCCGCACGCAGAGCGGGTTCCTCTTCGCGCGCATACCAGCGATTCAGCCCATCGAAGTAGCAGAACACGTACCCGGCGCCCAGCACCATGGGCTCCC
Source organism: Rubrivivax sp. (assembly GCA_022842595.1). Taxonomy (GTDB): domain Bacteria; phylum Pseudomonadota; class Gammaproteobacteria; order Burkholderiales; family Burkholderiaceae_C; genus Rubrivivax. The sequence goes on along the minus strand of JALHPF010000010.1, from coordinate 8,945 downwards.
AGTCGAGATGCGAAACTTCTGGTGAGAGCGGCACAGTGGCCTCGATCAACACGACTCGCGGGCGATACAGCTTCCAGTCTGCACTGGCCACCACATCGGCCTCGGCACCCTCCACATCGATCTTCAGGAAGTCGATGACGCGGCCTTGCGCGTGCTGATCGCAGACCGCCTTCAGCGTCACGGTCTTGACCTCGACATCGCACACATCGAAACCCGCGCTCGCGTGCATGGTGGCGTAGTCGCGACGGCTGGTCGACAGGCCTGTTTGGCGAACTTCGTGGAAGACCAGCGGCCCGGGGTCGGTGCTGGCCGCTGCGTTGATGTTGATGTCGCGCGGGCGCGCAGCCTGGATGATCGCGAAATTGCTTGGCAGGGCCTCGATGTTGACGCCTGACCAGCCGAGGTCGTAAAAGTGCCGGCTGACTGAATCCACGGTGGGTTGCCAGACACCGACATCGATGTAGAAGCCCGAGGTCTGCCCCTTGAAGACGCGCGCCAGGATCACATCCTCAAAGTTTTGGGCGTAGCTAATCATGTGCGACAAGCGCTTTCTATGAGTTTGCAGTAAGTAAGTCCGGTGCATTCTTGGTGGCCTCACCAGGCATGCTTGGCCTTGTCCACTCCCCGCCAATAAGCGTGAAGCCCTGCCCGACTAGGCGACTCCGGCTCATCGTTCCGGAGGTAATCGCAAAGTGACAGAGGTTTTCTTCGTACAGAAGCCCATGGTCATCCTTTGCAGAGGCTGCACCGACCCGAATGGCATAGCGGCCAGGCAACATCGGCATACGCGCAATACGATATTCAATAATCGTATCTCCTACTGAAACCGCCTGCGGGCCAAGCTTGGAAAAAATGCTATCGTCGATCGCAACATGCAGCATATCAGGCGTGTGTATCCCAAGCCCAAAGACGATATGGTCCAACGATTCCAGCGCTGAGAATCGAAGACGAAAGAAACATGGCTGCCGATAGTCGACTGATGAGATTTCGTTGCCCGCCTCGTCGTGCATCGAAACGCTGACAAGCGTAAGAGGTTTCGAGCCTGAAGCGCCTACGCGAGAGCTGGGTTTCTCTCTGTTGCGGCTAATCTGCTCGGTGATACGGGCGTCGCTCTGCTCGTAGAAGAAATTGCAGCCCGCGGCGGCATCCCCGTCAGAGACCTTACGCCCGTGATCCATCACCAAAACTCGACTGCACAGCCGCTCCACCTGCCGAATGTTGTGACTCACCAGCAGCACGGTCCGACCCTGGCGCTTGATCAGTTCCTCCATCCGATCGAAGCACTTGCGCTGGAACGCCAAGTCGCCGACCGCCAGCACCTCGTCGACGATCAGGATCTCTGACTCCACGCTCGTGGCCACCGCAAACGCTAGCTTCACCTGCATGCCCGAGCTGTAGCGCTTCACGGGTGTGTCGATGAACTCGGACATCTCGGCAAAGTCGACGATCTCGTCGAACTTGCGGTCGATTTCCTTCTTCGACATGCCGAGGATCGTGCCATTGAGGTAGACGTTCTCTCGGCCGGTGAAGTCGCCGACGAAACCGGCGCCCACCTCGATCAGCGGGGCCACCCGGCCGTTCACCTTCACGCTGCCATGCGTGGGCGTGCTGATCCGGGCCAGCATCTTCAGCAGCGTGCTCTTGCCCGCGCCGTTGTGGCCGATGATGCCCACCACCTCGCCGGGTTCGATGCTGAAGCTCACGTCGTCCAGCGCCTTGAACAGGGGCGGCTGCGCCACCGGTCGGCCCAGCAGGCGCGCACCCGTGTTCAGCAGGCCCTGCTTCAGGCCCTGCAGGGCTCCCAGGCGGTATTCCTTGGTGACGTGGCTGACTTCGATGGCGGGCATGGGTTCAGGCTCAGATGACGTCGGCGAAATAGCTCTCGGCACGCTTAAAAAACGCGTACGACAGCGGCAGCAGCACGGCAATGAAAATCGCGCCGGGCACCATGGCACCCAGGTCGGGCGGCGTGCCGCGCAGCACCACGTTCTGGAAGGCGTCGATGATGCCGGCCAGCGGGTTCAAGGTGTACAGCGTGTAAAGCGTGTTCGACCATTCACCGGCGGCCTGCTGCACCAGCAGCTTGTCCTTTACCAGCTGCAGCGGGTAGATGACGGGTGACGCATACATCAGCAGGCTCAGCAGCACCGGCAGCGCCTGTGCCATGTCGCGGTGGTAGACGTTGACGGCCGACCCGGCAAAGGCGATGGTCAGCGACACCAGCACCGTGTACAGGATGATCAGCGGCGCCCAAAGGATGGTGGCGGTGGGCACGATGCCGTACCAGGCCATCAGCGCGGCCAGGATGACGCAGCTGATGCCCAGTTCGATCAGCTTGGTCAGCACGGCGGTGATGGGGAAGATCTCGCGCGGGAAGTAGATCTTCTTGATCAAGACGGAATTACCCACCACGCTGCCCACGCCTTCCGACGCCGATTCCTGGAAGAAGATCCACGGCAGCAGCGCCGCGAAGATCAACACCGGGTACGGGATGTTGCCGCTGTCGATGCCCACGAAGCTTTTCACCAGCGTGAAGATCAGCATCAGCGTCACCGGCTTGATGACGGCCCAGGCAATGCCCAGGTAGGCCTGCTTGTAGCGGATGGCGATGTTCTTCCACGCCAGGGTGGCCAGCAATTCCCGGTAGTCGAACAGGTTCTGGGCAACTCGTAGCATCGGTGGGCGTGGGGTTGGGGGGCAGGTAGTCCCGGGGCGGCCGCTGCAAAAAACAGGCCGGCCAAGCCTCGTGCCCAGCCCCATCGATGCTAGCAGCGCAGGTCCTCAAGCAAGCCTGCCAGCGCCAGTGGGCGGCGTGAGTGACTTCACAGTAGGTGCGGCTGCAAGCCAGCCGCCAGGCTTGGGCACGCCACAAGCCCTGGCGCACCGCAGGCGCCGTCTGGCACACTTGTTTGCATCACTTTGCTGAGGAAAAGCATGCGCACGTCGTTCAAGGGCTGGCTGTTGCGGGCTTCGGTGCTGGCTGTGGCCGCCGGCGCCAGTGCGCCCGGGGTGGCGCAGGAAGACCTGTCCGGCTTCAAGGCCACGAACATCGAAGTCGTGCAGCTGCCCCGCTACTGCTGGGCGTCTTTCGACGCCAAGTGGGCCAAGCCCGGCATGACCGCATTCAACCTGCCCGGCGGCTGTGGCGGCCGCTTCAACCACTTCTGCCCCGGTGTGCTGTCGCTGCAGCGGGCCAAGTCGGCACTGGCCGACCCCAACAAGCGCGCCTACTGGCTCGGCGTGGCCGACGGGCACATCAAGTACACGGTGGACGGCATCAAAGAGTATCCGGCCTGCCCGCTTCGGGCCAACGTGGACATGCTGGCACAGGAAATCCGCAACCTGCGCGGCCGTTAGCCGCCGGCGAAAGGCGCGTGCTGGCCTGCGCGGTGCACGGCGGCCAGCGACACCCCTTGCAACCCGCTTCGATATCATGTCCGGCGACACGGAGGCACACCATGGTTGACATCGTTGCCGAACTCGCCGACCGGGGCCGAGCGCTAGCGCCGGAAGATCGCTCGCGTTTGGTGGAGTTGCTGCTCGAATCTCTGCACGAGCCGCCGCTGTCAGAGATTGAAGCCGCCTGGGATGCCGAGATCGTTCGGCGGGTCGAGGCATACGAAAAGGGCGAAATCGCGACGCACGCCGCAGAAGATGTCTTCGCAGAAGCGAGACGACTAGCACCTTGAAGCAGGTGCGCTTTACCCAGTTCGCCAGATCTGAGCTTCTTGGGCAGACCGGGCACTACCAGGCCATCCAGAAAGTGGCTGACAGTCGGCGGCCTCCCGACTACTGGCTCGGTCGACTGAAGTGACGCGTGCCAGGAACGCGGTTGTGAGTGGTCAATGCCCCAAGGACCTTGCGCGCACGCCAGTCACCGCGCCTGCCGCCGCCACCACTGCTCCAGCATCATCAGGATCCACACCATCTCGCCGAAGTAGCCCGGGTGCGCGGCCAGGTGCACGTCCAGCAGCTGGCGCACGAAGGCCTCGCGCACGATGCCGCGCCCGGCCAGCGACAGCAGCGAATCGCGCGCGAATTCGCGCAGCCCTTCGTGGCGCGTGGCCCACACGCCGAAGGGCAGGCCGAAGCCCTGCTTCTTCTTGGTGATGATCTCGTCGGGCAGGAAGCCGCGCAGCGCTTCCTTGAAGAACCAGCGCAACTTCAGGCCCTTCAGCTTGTGGTCGGTGGGCAGGCGCAGTGAAAAGTCGACCAGCGCCTGTTCCAGGAACGGGAACCCCACCGCCACGCCGGCCAGCGCGGTGCTGCCGGTGACTTTCGGCAGGTCGGTCTCGGCCAGCGTGTAGCGCCAGTCGTAGGCCAGCATGCGGTTCAGCGAGCTTGCCGCCGGCACCTGCTGCCACACGGCCTGCTGGCCACGCAGCGGGTCGGCGGGGTCGATGCGCGCCAGGAAGTCGGGCTCGAAGACGTTCTCCACACCCAGGCGTAGCAGCAGGTTGTACATCTGCATGCGGTCGGGCAGCGGCACCTTGGCCTGTTCGACATAGCTGCGGCCCTTGCTGGCCAGCGGCAGGCCGCCCAGCGGCGTGCGCTCCAGCACGGGTTCCAGCAGGCCCCGGCGCAGCGCCGCGGGAACGCCGTCGTACCAGCCGAAGATGCGCTGCTTGGCATAGCGCGTGTTGCCGCCGAAGAACTCGTCGCCGCCGTCGCCGGCCAGCAGCTTGCTCACGCCGTCGGCCCGGGCCATCTGCGCGCAGTAGAAGGCCGGCAGCACCGACGAATTGCCGAAGGGCTGGTCGTAGTGCGCCGCCACGCCGGGGATGCCGCGCACCAGGTCGTCGGGCGTCACGTAGTACTCGTGGTGCTCGCAGCCGAAGCGCTTGGCGGCGATGCGGGCGAAGGCCATCTCGTCGTAGCCCTCGGCCTCGAAGCCGATCGAATAGGTGGCCGCGGGCGTTCCAGCCGCCTCGCCGATCATGCCGGCGACGGTGGAACTGTCGGTGCCGCCGCTCAGGAAGCAGGCCGGCTTGCTGCCGTCCAGCTGCGCCGCCACCGCGTCGCGCAGCAGGTTGCGGAACTCTGCGGCCAGTGGTTCGAAGGCCGGGCGTGCGGTTTCGGTGAAGCGCGGCACCCAGTAGGGCGCTACCGTCAGGCGGCCGTTGTCGAAGCGCGCGTAGTGCGCCGCCGGCAGCCGGTGCACGCCCTGGTAGATGGTGCGCGGCGACGGGATCACGTGGAAGTACAGATAGTCGAACACCGCCTGCGGGTCGACCTCAGCGCGCGGCGGCAGCGCCGCCAGCTCGTCGGCACGTTCGGCCACATGCAGCCGGCCGTCGATCACGCGCCAGCACAGCGAGTTCACGGCGAAGCGGTCCACCGCTGCGAAGCCGTGGCCCGCGGCGTCGATCAGGCCGACGGCGAAGCTGCCCTGCACTGCGGCAAGGGCGCGCGCCATGCCATCGGCACCGCCCTGGGCCAGCGCGGCCTGCCAGGCGGCGGTGTCGCCATGTGCGCGGGCCAGTTCGGCCAGGCGGGGTTCGGTGAAGCGCGGCTGACCCAGCGTCAGCACGTTGGCGGCTTTGGCGTTCATCGCGCGGGCGGCGTCGGGGGCGCTGACGGCGTTAACGGCGTCAATGGCGTTAATGGCGCTAACGGCGCAGTCGGCAGCAACACGGGGCTGCTGCCCCCCACCAGCCGGTTGTCCAGGATCTTCAGCGTCACGTCGCCGGGAAACACGCGCAGCCAGGTGCCGGCTTGCGGCAGATCGTCGACGAGCGTGTTGCCCGCCAGCACCAGCGTGTTGGCCGGCCAGCGGTAGCCTTCGGCACCATAGGAAATCATGATCGGGTTCTGGGTTCGCGGGCTTTGTCGGATCAGGTTGTCCAGCACCACCGCGACCCCGCCGTTCGGGAATTCGAGCTCGTAGCTGGCGCTGCCTTCGGGCCCGTCGACCAGGCGGTTGCGGGAAATGTGGCTCACGGCCGCGCGGCTTTTCAGCAGGTGGCCGGTGGTGCCGTGGTGCAGATGGCTGTCGGTCACGGTCAGCCTGCCGATGCTACCGGCGTAGAGCTGGTGGTTGTGGCCGTCGGGCCGCTGGTTGCGTGCGAATTCACTGTTCTGCACGGTCAGTTCGGCCCTTGGGTCGTTGCTGGTGAGCAGCCCCATCTCGTTGTCGACGAAGCGGCAGTCGCGCACCGTCAGCCGGCCGGCCTCGAAGCGGATGCCGGCGCCGTTGCGCGCGGCCACGCGTGTGCCTTCGAAGTCGAAGCCCTGCACCTGCACCTGCCCGCCGCGCACCACCCAGATGGCCTTGCCCTCGGCCGCGGCACCGTCGGCCAGCAGGCGCACGCGGCCGCCCACGGCCCGCAGGGTGAGCCGGTCGCGCTGCCACACCGCCACCGCGGCGGCGCCCCGGTAGGTGCCGGCATCGACCTCGACGGTGTCGCCGTCGCGGGCGCGGCGGGCGGCGTCGGCCAGCGTCTGGATGTCGCGACCGGGCCCCACCTGCAGCAGCGACGCCGGTGTCTGCGCGGCCGCGCCGGCCATCAGGCCGGCGGCCAGCAGCACCGCGGCGCAGAGCCGCCTCATGCCGGCTTGAACGGGAAGACCCACGGCACGGCCACCAGTGTCACGAGCAGGAAGACAGCGGCCACCGGGGCGCCGGCGCGCACGTAGTCGCGCAGCGCGTAGCGGCCGGGCGACATCACCATCAGGTTGGTCTGGTAGCCGTAGGGCGTCAGGAAGCTGCAGCTCGCGCCATACAGTACTGCCATGACGAAGGGCTTCGGGTCCAGGCCCAGTTGCGCGGCCATGCCCACCGCCACCGGAAAGCACAGCGCGGCGGCCGCGTTGTTGCTCATTAGCTCGGTCAGCAGCCAGGTCATCAGCAGCAACGCGGCCAGGGCGCCATACGGCCCGAAGTGGTTGGCGCCCAGCAGCAACCCGGCGGCCAGCAGCTCGCCCGTGCCCGACTTCACCATCACGTCGCTGATCACCAGCGACGAGGCGATGATGGTGATGATCTGATACGGCATCTGCCGCCGCAGGTCGGACGACTTGGCATAGCCCAGCACCAGGAAGGCCACCAGCAGCACGATCAGGGCCATGAGGAAGTCGACCCAGCCCAGCGCCGACACCAGGATGACGGCTGCAAAGGCCGCGGCGCTGATCCAGCCCTTGCGTGCGTCGGTGAATTTCTGCACCTCGTGCTGGCGCACGACCACGAAGTTGCGCTGCAGGTTGTTGCGCTTGTCGAAGTCGGGTCCGACCACCAGCACCAGCGTGTCGCCGACCTCCAGCGGCATCTCGGCCAGCGGCCCGCGCAGGCGTTCGCTGCCGCGCCGTACGGCGATGACGGCGGCGTCGAAACGCGAGCGGAAGTCGACTTCCTTGATCGTCTTGCGGGCCAGCGTGCTTTCGGTCGCCACCACCACCTCGACCAGGTTGTCCAGCGGCAGCTGGTAGTGCTGGCCGCGGGTGACGAGGCCATCGAACTGCAGCAGCAGGTCCAGCCGCGTCAGGTCGCCGGTGAAGACCAGCACGTCGCCGGCGCGGATGACGTGGCCCGGGTCGACCGGGGCGATGACGCGGCCGTCCTGCACCACCTCGGCCAGGAACAGGTGGCCGAGCCGACGCAGGCCGCCGGTTTCCACCGTCCTGCCGACGAGGCTGGAGTCGGCGCGCACGGAGGCTTCGAGGAAGTAGTCGCTGGCGGCGTCGTCGGCCGGCGGCTGTGCCGGCAGCAGCCGGGGGTAGAGCAGCAGCATCGTCAGCCCGCAGGCGGCGACGATGCAGATGCCGACCGGGAACAGGTCGAAGATCTTCAGCGCTGGCATGCCGCCGCCGATCATCAGGCTGTTGACGAGCAGGTTGGTGCTGGTGCCCACGAGGGTGAGGATGCCGCCCAGCGACGCCGCGAAGCACATCGGCAGCAGCAGCCGCGACGGTGCGTGCGCCCGGCTCATGCGCAGCGGCCCCATCAGCGACGCCACCACCGCGGTGTTGTTGAGAAAGGCCGAGTACAGCGCGGTCGCACCGTACAGCTTCAGCAGCGCCAGCCGGTAGGGCCCCTGCACCAGCCGGTCGGCCACGCGTTCGAGCAGCCGGCTCTTGTCCAGCACCACCGACAGCAGCAGCAGGACGACCACGGTCACCAGGCCGGGGTTGGTCAGCTGCTGCAGGCTGGGGTTCAGGCCGACGTAGCCGAGCAGCACGAAGGTAAAGGCCAGGCCGGCGAACAGCGCCGCCGGCGACCGCTTGCCGCGCACGAGCTCGACCGCCAGCAGCACCAGCCCGAGAACGACGACCGTTTGCTGGACCGTCATCGGACGATGCCGGTGGACGGGTCGGGCGGCGCCGCCAGCAGCCGCGCGGCCAGTTGCTGGGCGTGCACGCGAAGCTCGGGCACGGCGGTGGCTTCCCAGTCGCGGGCGCGCAGCAGTGGGCCGACGTAGTGCAGCGTGCTGGAAGGCTGGCCATCGGCGCCGAGCAGGTCGCCCTGGTCGGAAACGTCGACGCCGATGCCCAGCGCGTCGGGGCGAATCAGGCCGTCGTCCAGCAGCTGGCGCACCAGGGCGTTGCGTGTGCGTCGAAGGTCGGCGGAAGGCCCGGTGCAGTTGATCACCACGGCGGCGTCGAGCGTCTGTTCGCTGCGTCCGCCGCGCGGGCGCCAGCCAACCTTCACGCCGTCCGCCTGCTCCGTCACCGCCAGCAGCCGGCCGGCCAGCACGCGCACCTGCTGGTTCGTGCGCAGCGACTCGAAGCGTGCATGCGCCGCCGGTGCGCAGCGGTGGCGGGCCACGTCCCAGTAGGGCTGCAGGCGCGCCAGGAAGCGTCGGCGCTGCAGGGTGTCCAGCCGGCGCCACCAGGCGACCGTGTGCGGCCGCAGCGCGCCGATGACGTCGCGCCAGTCGCCGCCTGTGGACTCGTGCGCGCGCACCGCGGCGCGCAGCGCGCGCAGGTCGGCGCGCACGTTGTGGCCCAGG
>JALHPF010000009.1 GCA_022842595.1 Rubrivivax sp. | reverse complement strand
GAGGCTTCACTCAATAACCGGCCTCGCAAGATCCTCGGGTATCGAACACCCTCTGAAGTATTTGCCGAGCTCAAACTCGACCAAGTGCAGGGTGTTGCACTTCAAGCTTGAAACCGCCCGCAACTCCGCAGGCTATTCCACCAGATAGAGTTTCTTATACTCTTTCAACACGGAGGCCTTTGGGGGACTATATGTTGCGACTATCGAAGTAGCACCTGACTTCCAGACCGTGTCTCGACCCTCGCGGACACTCACGCTAATAGACAAGCGCTCTTCAACCCGCTGCCCGCCAAGAACCGCGGTCTGAACCGAGTAGGTCTTAAGAATATCGTGCCACTCCTTGTCCCCCGGATCGACAGGAAGGAAGATCGAATCCTCAACCACCGTCTCGCTCGACCCAAGCTTGACCTTCGCTATGGCCACCTTGAATTCAGGGCTTGCCCCATAAGGCTTCCTGTACCGCAGCATTACCCCAATCTGAAGCGTATTGAACAGCGCCCCCGGGAACTTCTTCTCTGCCCGTTTGCCGCTGCCGCAACTTATCGCGGACTCGTCTTCCCGGGTCCCAGCGCGCGGGCCGATCATTCGCTTCGACGCAGCGCGCGCAAGACGCTGCTCAGCATGGCCTCGTCGACCGTGCCGCGAAGGCGCGGTTGAGCGCCGGCAATCTCGAGCTCGATGACGCCGGGACGTGCGCCTCGGCCGACCGCAGCGGTCAGCACAGACGAAGGCATAGCGGCGACGTCCGGAATGACGCAGACCGGCAGCAGCGTTGCGCCTGCCGGCGCCACCGCGCCTTTCGGCCTGACGTGCTCGCGCCGCCACTTGAACAGAGGATTGGCGTTGATGCCGCCCTTCATCGCGATCGCAGCAACCGACGCGCCGGGAACCAGACTCTGCGCGACCATGTCGTCCTTGAACGCCCGGTCGTGCAACCGCCGGGTCCGCGCCGACTCTTTTGGTTGATCCTTCATGGTGTGCATCATCTCCGTTGGTGCACACCATCAAGTGGGTACGCAGTCCATCAGACGATGGCGCCGGCCAGCCGCCGCGGCCACAAGAACGGTACTGGTCAGACTGTTACCCAGATCCTTGATGCGCTGCTGCTCGGTCGTCGTGGCGCCGGGCTGCACGCCGCTGTCGCGTTCGCCTTGCCGAACCCACTTGCGCAGCGTCTCGGCCGTGCAGCCGATCTTGCTGGTGATCGACTCGATGGCCGCCCACTGCGACGGGTACTGGTCCTTGGCGTCGAAGACCAGGCGTACCGCGCGATCCCGTACCTCGGGGGAAAGCTTCGGGGACCTCCTCATGTTGGCTCCATCCTCGATCGAAGGAACCTCCTCTGAATCCGGGGCGGTTCAGTGCGCCTATTGGCAATTACGCGTCTGTCATCACCACCGCATTGCACTTCGTCTGAACACACGTCAGAACCGGCTGTTTGACGTTCGTCAAGTCGGTTTCATTTTGTCGGTCTACATTCGAAATTGCCACGAACTTGAAGGAGCCGCTGATGAGGCGTTACTTTCCCGAACTAGCTGTCCTGAGTCTTGGATTGCTCGCCGCTTCGCTCTGTTCTGCTCAGAACAACTCTCAATCCAGCACGCCACTCTTCGCTTCAAAGCCAATCATCACCAGTCCAATTACAGGTGACGAACGGAAGCAGATGGTTTTGATTTCGGTCGCAATACAGCCGACGGGAGCAGTCCCATTTCACACCCACCCAGGGGACTGCGTAGGAACCGTCGTCGAGGGCGTCGTAGAGCTCTTGGTTGAAGGGCAACCGCCAAGACGATATACCGCTGGCGAAACCTACAGCAACCCTCGCGGAACAATCCACGGATTCCGCAATGCCGGGGAAGCCCAAGCCAAGCTTCTCAATAGCCTTGTCGTGGACAAGGGAGTTCCTCTCGTCATTCCCGTCATTCCCGCAGCTCCCACATCAAAATAAAAGCATGCTCCGCTGCCCCAAATGCAGCATCTCGTGCCCCGTCAAGTGCGGCCCAACTCTTCGCGCAAGCCGACTCGCTATGGCATGCGCTGTAAGCCCGACCTGAGACGATGAAAGTGCCGGCTGGGTCCGGGTTTGCACCGCCTGCCGTAGCGCGTCAGCTTCCTTGTGGGGTGAGTCAGGCCGCGTCGTGCAGGCACGAGACGTCTGAAATGGTCAGTCCTGCAGGATGGTTCCAGCAAGCAGACCCTGAATGATTGCAGTCTGATCGGTGGTGGCGGCAAAGTGTCGATAGGCCTCCGCTCCGAAGCGCATGGGGTCGAAGCTGTACAGAAGTGGCGTGAATCGATCCAAGGTGGTGAAGCCTTCGGTCTTGAGCTTGCGCAGGGCTTGGCTGCGCAGCGCAGCTGGCATGACGGAGAACATCGCGACATAGGCCAGATACTCCTTGGCCTGGATGGTCGGGTTAGGAATCCTGAAGTTGCAGGCACCCACTGCGTGGGCCGCTTCATGGGTAGCGAGGGCACGGAAGAGCTCTCGGTTGATGGCTACCCCAAACCAGGTTTTGTTTTTCCGGAATGTGCTGTACGGGACAACGTAAATCTGTCGCCGCTGTTCGATGTAGCAGCCTGCTGCTGTTGGCCCGGCTTCCGGCGGGATGTCTGTGGTGACCTTGATCGCGACTGCCTCAGTTGGCTTGACACCATGGAGTGACAGGAACTCAAGAGCCGCGGCCACCCCCGCACAGACATCGGAGAGATCGGCAAGGCTTGCGCCAGATACCGTTGCTACGCCGCCGGCGCAAGTCTCGGTCTCTGCAGCGGCTCTGGGCTGTGCCAGTGCGGGCGACGCAAACAGCGCGAGAACGAATGCGACAAACGTCAGTGGCGAAGCGTGGCGAGGAACCAATGTGTGTCCAATCGGCCTGTCGTTCAAGCTCACGGTGCTTCAACGGCGGGCCACCAAAGCACGAGGCCAGGGGACTATATACCGCACCTCCGGACGGGCCTTGGTGGCCTGCCGTTGGCGCGCCGATGAGCGACGGATTGAGCGGCGCTCTTTGCAAGGGCGGTCGGGCCCTTAGCCAAGCACCCAGCCATGCGCGTTTGCCAGCCAGGCTTGGCGGCACGCCACCGTTCAATGACTTCTTGGGGGCAGGCGAAGGCTGATGAGCTGGCCGGGGCTCTCCGAGCCGGGGGCCACCACCCTGATTGATTGCTGCCCGGACGAGCATTTCGTCCGTGAGTTCAAGGAGTTCCCTGTACGCGTGGGGCTTGATCTGGTGCGCGTCTACGCGCGCCATGTCAGAGCCCAGAGTCCGACGCGAGGCGAGATTTCACCCGATCATTGGTCTTTCGCAGGCTGATTACGGGGCGAAGCGCGCCAAACGGTGTGTATCCAACGACGAGCACATGTCCCTCCAGCACGCCGTAGCACATGACTGCGAGGTTCGGGTGGTCCTTGCGAGTGCCATCGACCTGGATGGTTGCGCCTTCAAGGTACGCCCATTGCGTCTTCAATGCCGAGGCCACGCTCGAAGGCCGAAGACAGAGGATGCGCAGATGGCGGCGCCCGCCACCTGAGCTGTAAGCTCTGATTCAGGTTTCTCGCTCATGCTGCACTGCACCATGAGCGCAACATCCACCACCCCCCTCCAGTTGCAGCTCGAAGATGTCCTCGCGGGCCTTCAGCACGCAAGACGAACAAACGACCTCGGCCGGCTTGCCCTGCTGACGTACTGTGAAGTGCGCCGCTGGGCGCGTTGGGCACAACGTGACGCGCTCGCCGAGCGAGCATCAGACATCATCACGAAGCTGCCGCACCCGAGCCGGTCTGAGTTTCTCTCGATCGTCGACGAAGTGATCACTGAGTTGGAGCTCATTCGCCTGGGCACGCACTGACGACGGCATCTGTCCGTGCCTAGCGTCCTGCAGTCATCGCAGGCCCGGCACGAACTTCAAGCCTCTCGACAGGGTTTGCCCAAGTCGTCTGCATCGATGTGACGTGCAGGGGTGCAACGATGCATCGGCGAACGCCGACGAATCGGATGAGCGGCTCGTTCCAGCCCGGCCCGTTACGGTACGCAGCTTGGGTGCAAGCCTTCCATGATGGGGCCCCTGGCGAAGGAATGCGGCACCTGGCGCAGAATCGCCCAGATCAAGGTTGAGCCGCTGCCCCGTTGCGTTGGGCCCTGCCGCAAGAGCATGAACATTCCCCGCCACATTCTCGTCAGGCTGTCGCCGCTGATTGAACTGGTCAGCGGGCAGCCGCTGGTGGAGCCCTTCGTGGACATCGTCGCCAACGACGACCATCGGCTGCACCTGCTGTCGTCCTATGGCGAGTTCATCTTCGACAAAGTGGACCGGCGGGTGCTGAAGGACGCTGTCACCGTCGCCGTCTTCGACGAGATCGACTCGGTCGACATTGATCTCTTCCCCGGCGGCCGCGGCCAGCGAAGCTGGTCGATCGTGCTCTTCCGCGGTTTCGTCGACAGGATCACGGTCGCACGCACCTATGACGACGGCGAAGCTTCTGTACTGGGGTCGAAGTTGTCGGGGGTACTGGGCTGCAAGATCGTGTCGTTGTCGCTGCGGCGGTGAAGCCCGGCCCGCCAGAGAGCTTCAGGACGGTATCGGCACCAGGAAATCGCGGCTGATGCCAATGCCCAGATCGCCCACGCGGTCCAGGAACTGGGTCAGGTAGGCATGCAGGCCGGTAGCCAGGATCTCGTCGATGCGTCCGTACTTCAGGTCAGAACGGATACGGCCGGCGCGGCGCAAGGTCTCCGAGCTTTGCTCGTTGGCCACCTGTTCCAGGTTCAAGAGCACTTCGTTCATGCAGGCGGCCAGCGAACGCGGCATGTCCGGACGCAGGATCAACAGCTCTGCCACGCGCTCGGGGCGGATGACGTTGCGGTAAACCTTGCGATAGACCTCGAAGCCGCTGACCGAACGCAGGATGGCCGACCAGTGATAGAAATCGACTTCCTGGCTTTCCTTGACATTGCCGGCGCCGAAATAGTCGCCGGTGAGCGCGTGGAACTTGACGTCGAGCAGCCGCGCCGTGTTGTCTGCACGTTCCAGGAAGGTACCGATGCGCAGGAAGTGCAGCGAGTCGTCCATCAGCATGGTGCCAACGGTGACGCCTCGGCTCTGGTGCGAACGCACTTTCACCCATTCGAAGAAGTCGCTGGGGTCGCGGTCGAAAGCATGAGACTGGAGCGCGCGGTTGAATTCCAGCCAGGTCTGGTTCTGCGTTTCCCAGACTTCGGTGGTCAGCGCGCCACGCACTGCGCGAGCGTTCTCGCGGGCCGCGCGCAGGCAGGCGAGGATGCTGCTGGGGTTGTCGGCATCGCGCACCATGAAGTCCATGACGTTGCGCGCCGTGACTTCGCTGTATTTTTTGGCGAAAGGCTGGGTCAGTTCACTGATCGACAACAAACCGCGCCAGCCCTGCTCGGCCTTGTCGGCCGACTGCGGCAAGAGCGCGGTCTGGTAGTTCACGTCGAGCATGCGGGCCGTGTTCTCGGCCCGCTCCATGTAGCGAGCCATCCAGAACAGGTGGTCGGCGGTTCTTGAAAGCATGTTCGTTCCCCCCGTTCAGTCTTCCAGGACCCAGGTGTCCTTGGTACCGCCGCCCTGCGAAGAATTCACCACCAGCGAGCCTTCCTTCAGCGCCACACGCGTCAGGCCGCCGGGTACCGTCTGCACCCCTTTGCCCGAGGACAGCACATAGGGCCGCAAGTCGATGTGGCGCGGCGCGATGCCGGCTTCGACGAAGGTCGGGCAAGTCGACAGCGACAGCGTGGGCTGGGCAATGTAGTTCGTGGGGTTGGCCTTCACGACAGCGCTGAATTCGGCGATCTCGGCCTTGGTGGCAGCCGGCCCCACCAGCATGCCGTAGCCGCCGGCGCCGTGCACTTCCTTGACCACCAGTTCGTGCATGTTGTCGAGCACGTACTTCAAGTCCTGGGCTTCTCGGCACAGATAGGTCGGCACGTTGTGCAGGATGGGCTTTTCGCCCAGGTAGAACTCGATCATCTTGGGCACGTAGGGATAGATGCTCTTGTCGTCGGCAATGCCGGTGCCGATGGCATTGGACAGCGTGATATTGCCGGCGCGGTACACGTCCAGCAGCCCGGCGCAGCCCAGCGTGCTGTCAGCGCGGAAGGCCTTCGGGTCGAGGAAGTCGTCGTCGACGCGGCGGTAGATCACGTCCACCCGCTTCGGGCCCTGGGTGGTGCGCATGTAGACGAAGCCGTCGCGCACGAACAGGTCCTGGCCTTCGACCAGTTCCACACCCATCTGCTGCGCCAGGAAGGCGTGTTCGAAGTAGGCGCTGTTGTACATGCCCGGTGTCAGCACCACGACCGTGGGTTCGTTGATGCCGGCGGGGGCCACGGCGCGCAGGGTGTCGAGCAGAAGGTCGGGGTAATGGGCCACGGGCGCCACGCGGTGCATGCTGAACAGGTTGGGGAACAGCCGCATCATCATCTTGCGGTTCTCCAGCATGTAGCTGACGCCGCTGGGCACACGCAGGTTGTCTTCGAGCACGTAGTAGGTGCCACTGCCGTCGGCGTTGCCCGCGCGCACGATGTCGATGCCGCTGATGTGCGAGTAGATGTCACCAGGCACGTTGACGCCCGCCATCTCGGGTCGGTACTGGGCGTTCTTCAGCACCTGCTCAGCCGGCACGATGCCGGCCTTCAGGATTTCCTGCCCGTGGTAAACGTCGTGGATGAAGCGGTTCAGCGCCGTGACGCGCTGGCGCAGGCCGGCTTCCATGTCGACCCATTCCTGCTTCGGAATGACCCGCGGTATCAAGTCGAAGGGGATCAGGCGTTCGGTGCCGGCGCCCTCTTCGTCCTTGGCGCCGTAGACGGCGAAGGTGATGCCCACCCGGCGGAAGATCATTTCCGCCTCGTCGCGGCGGGCGTGCATGCTGGCCTGGGTCTGGCCTTCCAGCCAGGCCTGGTACACGCGGTAGTGGTCACGCACCTCTTGCTGTGCGCTGAGCATTTCGTCGAAGCTCGACTTCATGGTTCGCCTGTCTGTTCGCCGGAATGTGGACCCCGGGGTGGGTCGGGTTCCGGGCTTTTGAATGTAGCAACAAGCACGCCTGCTGCCGCCGTGGACACCGGGCGAGCACGCGTGGTGACGCCCACGTGCAGGCTGTGGCGGCCACCACCGCGGATGACACCGCGCAGTGGCGTCACGTCGCCGAAATCCCGGCCCACGGCCAGACGCACATGGCTGGTTGCCGGCACGACGTCGTTGGTCGGGTCCAGGGACAGCCAGCCTGCGCCAGGACCGGCCTGCGGCACGCCGGGTGTGCCCGGGCACCACACCTGCACCCAGGCGTGCGAGGCATCGGCGCCGACCAGCGCCTCGCCGCTGTCGGCCGCGCGCGTCAGCAGGTAGCCGCTGACATAGCGCGCCGGCAGGCCCAGCATGCGCAGGCAGCCGATCATCAGATGCGCGAAGTCCTGGCAGACGCCGCGCTTCTGCGCAAAGGCCCGGGCCAGCGGCGTGTCGATGTCGGTGCTGCGGCTTTCGTACTTGAAGTCGGCAAAGATGCGATGCATCAGCGACAGCGCCCCCGCCGCCACCGGCCGCCCGGGCGGGAACGACGGTGCTGCGTATTCGCGCAGTTCGGGCAGCCGCGGCACGTAGGGCGACGGCATCGCGAATTCAACCTCGGGCTGCAGCGGCGCCAGGGCCACATAGCGCAGGCTGGCGGCCAGGGTCTCCCAAGGAGGGGCGGCTTCGGGCTGCAGCTGGCCGAATCGTGCCCGCAGCCGCACCCGGCTGCTGGCACGCACGCCCAGGCTGTCGTGCGGCTGGCTCAGGCTGAAATGGCACTGGGAATTGCCCATGGCGTCGACGCTTTCGCGCAGATGGCCGGGTGTGGGCGTGACGACGAGCGAAAACGACAGCAGCTGCTGATGTTCGTCGGCCAGCGGCTTCAAGTGCGCCATATGCTGCGCGACCGAGACGGTGCTGGCGTAGACGTAGCGTGTCTCGTGGACCACGTCCAGGTCCATCTCGGGGGCGTCGGCCCCGAAGGCGTTGGCTGCGAGGGCTGAAGTCATCACACGCGCTGGTCCAGGCCCTGGGCCAGGGTGAAGTAGCGGACGGCAATGTCGTCGGCCAGGGCCAGGGCCGCGGCACCGAGCTCGCTGGACAGCACGGCCAGGCGGCGCTGCAATTCGGCGTCGTCGGCATCGCGCAGAGACTCCAGCGTCAGGCCGGCGCCTTCTGCCGGCAGGCGCGCCAGCAGCGGCGCCAGGCTGGCCTCGTCGCCCGGCAGCTTGCCGATCTCGGTGCGCAGGCGGCGCAACACGCCGGCCAGCGAGCGCGGGTTGGCACTGTCCAGCACCAGCAGGTCGGTCAGCGCCAGCAGGTCTTCGTGGCGCTGGTAGCGCGCGCGGAAGGTGATGACGCTGTCGAACAATTCCAGCATCAGGTCCATGCCGGCGGCACTGTTGAGAGCCTGGGTTCTCAGGAACGCCTGCATGCGAGAGGTCAGGCCCACCAGCCGCTCCAGCAGCCTGCCCACGGTGAGCAGGCGCCAGCCATGGTCACGCGTCATGCGGTCGGTCTGCGCGCCAGTGACGGCGGCCAGGCGCAGCGCCAGGCGGTCCAGCGCCGGCAGCACCTGCGGCAGCGTGGGCAGTTCGGCGGGCGGGGATTCCAGTGCCAGGCGGAAGCTCTCGCCCATTTCACGGATCAACCCCCAATGCTCGGACGACAGCCTCTCGCGCAGCGCCTGCGAGGCCCGCTCCAGCGACGCCAGGTTGTAGGCCACGCTCGACGCACCCTGCTGGCCTTCGGCGTCGCCCAGAGCCGCCAGCAGCGCGCGCTCGAAGTGGTGCGGTGCGCGCGCCAGGTTGGGCACGCCAGGCGGCACCAGGCCACTGCTGCTGGCCAGTTCAGACAAGGCCTGCAGCATCTGCGGCGTGGCGTCGCTGTCGGCGTCGATCAGCAGAAGCGTGGCCCGCGCCAGCTGCACGGCCTGTTCGGTGCGCTCGGTGTAGCGGCCCAGCCAGAACAGGTTCTCGCCCGTGCGGCTGCTGACGGGCCGCCTCCGCCCGATGATGTCGTCGACCCGCAGGCGCTGCGGCAGCATGCTGAAGGTGTCGACCGGGCCGTCGGTGAGCACCCAGGTGTCGAGGCTGCTGCCGCCGCGTTGCATGCTGACACTGCTGTCTTCGCGCTGGGCGACACGGGTCATGCCACCCGGTAGCACATGCCAGCGCCCGCCGCCGTCGGCGATGGCGTAGATACGCACCATCGCCGGGCGGGCTGCCACACCGCCCTCGCCCCAGATTGGCGCACGCGAGAAGCGCAGCCTGGCCTGCACGGTCCAGGCGTCGGGGTCGGCTTCGATCGCGGCCAGCCGCTCCAGGCGCGACAGTTCATGCACCTGCGAGGTGCGCCCGTTGCGCGGAAAGGTGCTGCGCAGGAACTTGCCGTCCAGCGCGCCCTGCACCGAACGCCAGGCGCTGGCCTCGCCACACCACCAGGCCGGCAGCGCCGGCAGCAGCAGGCTGTCCTGCCCCAGCCGGCGCGCAATGCCGGGCATGAAGCCCTGCACCGCCGGCGACTCGAGGAAGGCGCTGCCCAGTGCATTGGCCATGACCACGGTGCCCGCACGCGCGGCCTGCAGCAGGCCGGGCACGCCCAGCGCGCTGTCCGGGCGCAGTTCGAGCGGGTCGCACCAATCGTCGTCCAGGCGGCGCAGCACGCCATGCACGGGCTCCAGGCCTTCGACGGTCTTCAGGAACAGCCGTTCGTTGCGGACCGTCAGGTCGCCGCCTTCGACCAGCGGCAGGCCCAGGTAGCGCGCCAGGTAGGCATGCTCGAAATAGGTTTCGCTGAAACGGCCGGGCGTCAGCAGAACCACGCGCGGCGTGCTGCTGCCGGCCACCTGGCCGGCCAGCAGTTCGACCGTGTCCAGCAGCCGGCGGTAGCTGCTGGCAATGTGCTGCACACGTTGTTCGCGAAAGGCGTCGGGGAACTGGCGCGAGATCACCAGCCGGTTGTGCATCACGTAGCCCAAACCGGATGGCCCCTGGGTGCGCTGCGCCACCACCCACCAGCCGCCATCGGCGCCACGGGCAATGTCGAAGGCCACGATGAACAGGCGCATGCCGCCCGGGGGTTCGGCCCCGCGCATCGGCCGCAGCCAGCCGCTGTGGCGGTACAGCAGCGCCGGCGGCAGCAGGCCTTCGTGCAGCAGCTTCTGCGGGCCGTACAGGTCCGCCAGCATGGCCTGCAGGATTTCGGCTCGCTGAATCGCACCCGCTTCTATGGTGGCCCAGTCGCGCGCCTCGATCAGGTGCGGCAGCAATTCCAGCGACCAGGGCCGCGTGGCCACGCCACCCGGCGCCGCGTCGCTGAACACGTTGTGGGTGACACCGTCCTGCAGGATCTGCCGCGTCACCTGGGAAACCCGGCGGTTCATGTCCGAGGCACGCTCTGGTTTCCCGGGCACGGCCAGATGTTCGGCGAAGGCCTGCCATGCCGGCCGCAGGCTGCCGCCCGGGGCGCGCAACTCATCCCAGACGCCGGCTTCGGCCGGGTGGGCATGGCTCAGCAGCAAGTGCGATGCCTCTGCCCCCGGGTGCTGGGCAAAGTCCAGAGGCAGGCTTGCCTGCGGCATGGCCGTACCGCCCCCCTGGCCCTGACTCTGGGTCTGGGCGGCGGTGCTTGGCAGAGGCGGCGTGGTCACCGGCTAGCGCAAACGCAGGTCCAGCGTGAAGGGCAGCTCGCGGCTGGGCGCAGCCGGCTGGATCTGCATCGCCCCGGGGCTGTGGCCGAAGCGGAAGAAGCGCGCCAGGCGACGGCTTTCCGCGGTGTACGAATTGACCGGGAAGTCTTCGTAGTTGCGCCCGCCCGGGTGGGCCACGAAGTAGCGGCAGCCACCCAATGAACGGTTCAGCCAGCGGTCGACGATGTCGAAGGTGAGCGGCGCGTGCGCCGGAATGCTCGGGTGCAGTGCCGACGGCGGCGCCCAGGCCTTGTAGCGCACGCCGCAGACGTATTCGCCGATGCGCCCGGTGGGCTGCAGCGCGGCAGCCTGGCCGTTGACGGTGACCACAAAACGGTTGTCGTTCAGGCCGGTCACCTTCAGCTCCAGCCGTTCCAGCGACGAGTCGACGTAGCGCACGGTGCCACCGGCCGAGCCTTCCTCGCCCATCACATGCCAGGGTTCGAGCGCGTTGCGCAGCGTCAGGCCCACACCGAAGGCGTTGACTTCGCCCACCATCGGAAAGCGGAACTCGAAGTGCGGCGCGAACCAGGCGGCGTCGAAGGCAAAGCCCGCCGCCTGCAGTTCGGCCATCACGTCATCGAAGTCCATCTGCACGAAGCTGGGCAGCATGAAGCGGTCGTGCAGGCCGGTGCCCCAGCGCGTCAGACGCGTCGCGCCCTTGCCGCGGTACGGTTCCTTCCAGAACCAGGCGAGCAGCGCGCGCAAGAGCAGTTGCTGCACCAGGCTCATGTGCGGGTGCGGCGGCATTTCGAAGGCACGCAGCTCCAGCAGGCCGAGGCGGCCGGTGGGGCCGTCGGGGCTGTAGAGCTTGTCGATGCAGAACTCGCTGCGGTGCGTGTTGCCGGTGACGTCGACCAGCAGGTTGCGCATCGTGCGGTCGATCATCCATGGCGGCACGCTGCCGGACTTTTCCAGTTGCCGGTCGATCTGCTCCAGACCGATCTCGACCTCGTAGACCTGGTCGTCGCGGGCTTCGTCGAAGCGCGGCGCCTGGCTGGTGGGGCCGATGAACATGCCGCTGAACAGGTAGCTCAGGCTCGGGTGGTTGTGCCAGTAGGTGATGAGGCTGCCCAGCAGGTCGGGCCGGCGCAGGAAGGGGCTGTCGGCCGGCGTGGCGCCGCCCAGCACGAAGTGGTTGCCGCCGCCGGTGCCGGTGTGGCGGCCGTCGAGCATGAACTTCTCGGCACTCAGGCGCGTCTGGTGCGCGGCGTCGTAGAGGAACTCGGTGTGGTCGACGAGCTCGGCCCAGTCGTGGGCGGGGTGGATGTTGACCTCGATCACGCCCGGGTCGGGCGTCACGGCCAGCTGCTTCAGGCGCGGGTCGCGCGGCGGGCCGTAGCCTTCGAGCACGATCTTCACGCCCTGCTCGGCCGCCTGCGCTTCCAGCGCGGCCAGCAGCTCCAGGTAGTCCTCCAGGAATTTCAGCGGCGGCATGAAGACGTACAGCATGCCGCTCTTGCCGCCATGCTCGCTTTCGGCCTTCGGGCCGTTGGCGCGCTGCGGGTCGCGCACTTCGACGCACAGCGCTGTGCGCGTCAGTTCGCCGGCCGATTCGAAGCGGCCCGGCACCGCCGCCGCATTGCGCGCGAAGGGCGTCACGGGCTCGTGTTCGGTGGCCATGCGCGGCACACCGGGACCCGGGGAATCGGACGCACTGGCCGGTGTCGCCGCTGCTGCAGCAGCGGCTGCAGCGGCCGCCTTGGCCTGCCCCAGATGCAGACCCGCCTGGCCCGGCAGGCCGGCCGGGCCACCCGACGCTGCGGCCATCGGCTCGCCGCTGGCCAGACCGGCCACCTGCATGCGCAGGGCGGCGTGCGCCGGCAGATCGGTCTTCGGCGCGAACGGGTCCTGCGCCATCGTCCAGGGCTGGTCGCCCTTCGCGGCCCAGGCCTGCGAATCCAGCGGCAGCCGGTAGCCCATCGGCGAGTCGCCGGGGATCAGGAACATGCGGTCGTCACGCAGGAACCACGGGCCTGTCACCCAGGCGGGGCCGGCGGTGGCCACGTTCCATTCGCGCTTGAGCGGCAGCACATAGCCGACGGTCGCGTCCAGGCCCTGGGTGAACACGCGGCGCAAGCGCGCGCGCTCCATCTCGTCGTCCAGGCGCGAATCGAAGGGGTCGACGTTCACCGGCAGGCGCCGTTCACGCCAGAGGTAGTAGTACACGTCCTCGAAACTCGGCTGGACGAACTTCGGGTCGAGGCCCAGGCGCTGCGTCAGGCCGGTGATGAAGGTGTTGGCGTCGTCGCTGGTGTAGCGGTGCAGGTCGCGCTCGTCGGCGAACAGGCTGGGGTCGGTCCAGCAGGGCTCGCCGTCGGCGCGCCAGCAGATGCTGAGCGCCCAGCGCGGCAGCTGTTCACCGGGGTACCACTTGCCCTGGCCGAAGTGCAGGAAGCCGCCCTTGCCGTACTTTTCCAGCAGGCGGTGCACCAGCTCGGTGGCGTAGCCGCGCTTGGTGGGGCCCAGCGCGTCGGTGTTCCATTCGGCGGCGTCGCGGTCGCCCACGGCTACGAAGGTGGGTTCGCCGCCCATCGTGAGGCGCACGTCCTGGGCGACCAGGCGGTCGTCGACCTCATGGCCCAGGGCCTCGATGGCCTGCCACTGCTCGGTGGTGTAGGGCTTGGTGACGCGCGGGCTTTCGTAGATGCGCGTCACTTCCATGTGGTGCGAGAACTCGACCTCGCACTCGTCGACCGCACCCGACACCGGCGCCGCGCTCGAAGGCTCGGGCGTGCAGGCCACCGGGATGTGGCCTTCGCCGGCGAGCAGGCCGCTGGTCGGGTCGAGGCCGACCCAGCCGGCGCCGGGCAGGTAGACCTCGCACCAGGCGTGCAGGTCGGTGAAGTCGAGCTCGGCGCCCGAAGGGCCGTCGAGCGCCTTCACGTCAGGCTTCAGCTGGATCAGGTAACCCGAGACGAAGCGCGCCGCCAGCCCCAGGTGGCGCAGCAGCTGCACGAGCAGCCAGCCGGTGTCGCGGCACGAGCCGCTGGCGTTCGTCAGCGTGACCTCGGGCGTCTGCACGCCGGGCTCCATCCGGATGAGGTAGGCGATGTCGCTCTGCAGCCGCTGGTTGATGGCGACGATGAAGTCGATGGTGCGCAGCGGCTCCTTCGAGACGCTGTCGACCAGCGCCTCGAACTTCGGCGTGAGTGGGCCTTTTTCCAGGTACGGCAGCAGTTCCTGCGTGAGCTCGGCGCTGTACTTGAACGGGAAGGTCTCGGCCTCGGGCTCCAGGAAGAAGTCGAAGGGGTTGAAGACCGACATCTCGGCCACGAGATCGACGGTGACCTTGAATTCGCTGGTCTTGTCCGGAAAGACCAGCCGCGCCTGGTAGTTGGCGAAGGGGTCCTGCATCCAGTTGACGAAATGGCCGACCGGCTCGACCCGCATCGAATAACTGATGATGGGCGTGCGGCAATGCGGCGCCGGACGCAGGCGCACCACCTGCGGCGACAGCGTCACCCGGCGGTCGTAGCGGTAGTGCGTGACGTGGTTCAGCGCAACGTGAATGGACACAGTGTTCGGCTCCTGGGGCCCGCGAGTGTGCGGCAAGTGTGTTCTGCAAGCTCCGGGCCACCGGCACCCGTTTACGGGGGCCTTGCGGGCGGCAGAACCTGCCTGTGGGGATGATGCCAGTAACGCGCCCGCGTCAGCCTGACGCATTCTCCGGCCGTGCCGGGCGCCCAAAGGAAGGCGCCGCAGGTGTCGCTGCGCACGACGGTGACGCCACTCGCCGCATAGCGCGCCAGCACATCAGGCGCGGGGTGGCCGTAGCGGCTTCGATAGGCCGCCTGCACCACCGCCCAGCGCGGCGCCACCGCCTCGATGAAGCCCGGCGTGCTGCTGGTGCGGCTGCCATGGTGCGGCACCAGAAGCACATCGCTGGCCAGGGCCGGGCCAAGCTGCCGCACCAGTTCGGCTTCCTGGGCTGACTCGATGTCGCCCGTGAGCAAGGCGCTGCCCGTGGCGCCCTGCACCCGCAGAACGCAGCTCAGCGTGTTCGGGCGCGGGCTGGCGCCGCTGCTGCTGCCCTGCGGATGCAGCACTTCGAAAAGCACGCCGTCCCATGCCCATGCCTGCCCGGCCTGGCAGCGCTGCACCGGCACAGGGCCTTGCAGCAGGGGGTGGGCCGGGTCCAGCGAGCTGGACAGCGTGCGCACCGGCGTTCCTGCCAGCAGGCTGGCGGCGCCGCCGATGTGGTCGGTGTCGCTGTGGCTGAGCATCAGCAGGTCGACATGCCGTTCGCCCCGCGCGCGCAGCAGCGGCAGCAGCACACGCGCCCCGGCGTCGGACTGTGGGCTGGTTGCCGGGCCGGTGTCGTAGACCAGCAGGTGCCGCCGGGTGCGCACCAGCACCGCAGTGCCCTGGCCGATGTCGGCAGCCACCAGCTCGAACTGCCCCGAAGGCGGGCGCGGCACCGCGGGCAGCAGCAACGGCAGCAGCAGGGGCAGGCCAGCCAGCCGCAGGCGCCAGGGCAAGGGCAGTACCGCGAGCAGCGCCGCCAGCAGGCCGCATGCAACGGCCCAGGGCGGTGCGGCAGCGGCCGTCCACACGGCGCCCGGCATGGCCGCCAGCACTTCCAGGCCTGCCGCTAGCGCCTGTACCAACCCGGCCGCCAGCGTCCACAAGGGCGGCGCCAGCACACCCAGCAGCCCGAGCGGCGTGACGAGCAGCGTGACGACCGGGATCGCCACCAGGTTGGCGACGAAGCCCACCAGCGACAGCTGCTGAAAGAACAGCAGCGACAGCGGCGCCAGCCCGACCGTGGCCACGACCTGGGTGCGCACACCCACCATGGCGGCCGAGCGCAGGCGTGCCAAGGCGCCCTGCGATACGTCGGTGCGAAGGGGCCGCGCCGGCTCGGAAGCCACGAGCAGGCCCACTGCCATGAACGACAGCCAGAACCCCGGCTGCAGCAACGCCCAGGGGTCGAACAAGGCGACGGCGAAGGCCGCGGCGAGCAGCACCGCCGGCAAAGGCCAGCGCAGGCCCAGGCTGCGCAGCAGCGCCACCACGGCGATCATCCACACCGTGCGTTGTGCCGGCACACCCCAGCCAGCCAGCAGCGCATAGGACGCCGCCAGCGCCAGGCCTCCCCAGCGCGCTGCCAGCGGCGCGGGCACGGCCAGCATCGCGCGCGGGCTGAAGCGCCAGAGCCAGCCCAGCAGCAGGCCGGCGCCCCAGGCGAACATGGTCACGTGCAAGCCCGAAATCGACATCAGATGAGCCACACCGGTGGTGCGGAACAGGTCCCAGTCGTCGCGATCGATGGCGGCCTGGTCGCCCACCACCAGCGCCGCCAGCACGCCGGCACTCGCGGCGTCCGGCACCTGCCGTTCGATGGCCTCGCGCAAGGCTTGCCGGGCCCGTTGCACCGGCGCCGCCACGGCCTGTTGGAGACGGCGGTTCACGGCGCCGGGCACCGCGCGCACGCTGCCACTGGCACGAATGCCGCGCTCCCACAGCCACAGCTCCAGATCGAAGCCATGGGGGTTCAGGCTGCCGTGGGGCTGCTTCAGCCGAACGGTGAGCTGCCAACGGTCGCCGGCGCGCAGGTCTTCGGCGGCGCCGGCCACGAGCGAATCACCGTCGAAGCCGCGGTACCAGCCCAGAGCCACCTGTCTTGGCACGCGCACCGGCGCACCTTCGAGCGTGGCTGACTCGGTGGCGAAGACGAAGCGTGTGCCCTGCAAGCCGGCCTGCGGCAGATCGGCAATCACTCCCGTCACCACCAGGTCGCGACCTTCCAGTGCCGGCAACAGCCCGTCGGCCATCTGCCACGCCGCGCGCGCCTGGGTGCTGGCCCAGCCCGCAGCCGCCATGGCCAGGCTCAAGGCCAGCAGGCCGCCCCAGCGCCGCCGAAAGTGCCAGCCTGCAACGGCAAGAAGCGTGGCCATGGCCAGCGCCGCCCAGACCAGGCCTGCCGACCCCAACTGCGCCTGCTGCAATTGCAGCGCCACCCCCGCCAGCCAGCCCAGCACCGGCCAGCTTGCGCGGTTGGCGGGCCCGGGCCCGGGCGGTGCCTGACCCTGCATCGGCCCAGTGTAGGATGCACCGACCCGGGATTCGACCCCCCTTCCAGCCTGTTCGAGACCCCTCTTCGGGGCACCCCCACATGAGCGTCCAAGACCGCCTTCAAGCCCTGGGCATCCACCTGCCCCCCGTCGCCGTGCCGGCTGCCGCCTACGTGCCTTTCGTGCGCACGGGCCAGCTCGTATTCATCTCCGGCCACATCGCCAAGCGCGAGGGCAAGGCCTGGGTCGGCCAGCTTGGCGCGAACATGACCACCGACGAGGCCAAGGCCGCCGCGCGCGCCGTGGCCATCGACCTGCTGGGCACCCTGCAGGCCGCCGCCGGCAGCCTGGACAGCGTCGCCCGGATCGTGAAGGTGCTGAGCCTCGTCAACAGCACCGCCAGCTACACCGAACAACACCTGGTGACGAATGGCTGCAGCGAACTGCTGGTGGAGGTCTTCGGCCCCGGCGTCGGTGCCCATGCGCGCAGTGCCTTTGGTGTGGCGCAGCTGCCGATGGGCGCCTGTGTCGAAATCGAGCTGATTGCCGAACTGAAGTGAGGCTGATGCGCAGCCACCGCCCGGCCACCGGGGTGCTGGGCGCGGTCGCCACCATCAGCATCGCGGCGGTGGCGGCGGCCCTGGTCACCCAACATGTGTTCGACATGCAGCCCTGCCCCTGGTGCGTGCTGCAGCGGCTGGTCTTCCTGCTGATCGCCGCCGCCGCGCTGCTGGGCGTGGCCTGGCGCAGCGCTTCCGGCCAACGCACCGCCGCCGCCGGCGTGATGGTGGTGGCCGGCCTGGGCGTGGCTGCTGCCTTGTGGCAGCACTTCGTGGCCGCAGCGTCGGCCAGCTGCAATCTGACGCTGGCCGACCGCATCATGAGCGCCACGACTCTGGACGCGCGCTTGCCGGGCGTGTTTGCCGCTTACGCCAGCTGTGCAGACGCGAAGGTCAAGCTGCTGGGCCTGCCCTACGAGCTCTGGAGCCTGGGCCTGTTCGCAGCCCTGGCTGGCACCGGCGCCTGGCTGCTGTTCAGCCGCTTGCGTCTGCGTTAGGCCAGCGCGGGGTCGACGCTGAACCAGCGCTGACCCTGGGGCAAGCCTAGAGCGGCAGCACGCGCGCCACCTTCACCAAGCCTTCGAGCTTGCGCCCCTTGCGCGCGCGCTTGCCCAGGTAGGCAGCCAGCGCCGCCGGTCGCAGGTCTTCTTCCTTCGGTTTGCCGCCACGGCCACTGCCCAGCACCTTCAGGCCCGTGGCGTAGCTGGCCACCGACAGCAGCGGCGACTTCGTGTCGACGTCCATCAGCGTCAGGCCGCGGCCGCCGGCGCGCTGCAGCTTCAGTTCGTCCAGCGCGAAGCACAGCAGCCGCTCGTCCAGCGCGAGGCAGGCCACCTGGGAGTGACCGGCGGCCACCACCACCGGTAGCAGCAGGTGCTCGCCATCTTCCAGCGTCAGAAAGGCCTTGCCGCTCTTGTTGCGGCCCTGCATGTCGCGCGCCTGCGCCAGCAGGCCATAGCCGCCGGTATTGGCCAGCAGCAGCATCGTTTCGGCAGAGCCTGCGAAGTAGTGCGCGATCTGTGTCCCGGTTTCCAGGTCGATGAGGCTGGTGATGGGCACACCGTCGCCCCGCCCGCCCGGCAGCTGCGCCACCGCCACGCTGTAGACGCGGCCGCTGCCCTTGGATGCCGTACCGAACACCAGCAAGGCATCGACGCTGCGGCAGGGGAAGGCGCCGTAGAGCGTGTCGCCCGCCTTGAAGGCCAGCGTCGCCGGGTCGATCTCGTGGCCCTTGAGCGCCCGGACCCAGCCCTTGCTGCTGACGACCACGGTCACCGGCTCGTCGACCACCTTCACCTCGGCCACGGCGCGGCGGTCTTCCTGGATCAGCGTCCGGCGTTCGTCGCCATGCTGCCTGGCGTCGGCCTCGATCTCCTTGGCCACCGTGCGCTTCAGCGCTGCCGGCGTGGCCAGGATGTCCTCGAGCTTGCCCTGCTGTTCACGCAGTTCCCTCAGTTCCTGCTCGATGCGGATGGCTTCCAGCCGCGCCAGCTGGCGCAGCCGGATTTCCAGGATGTCCTCGGCCTGGCGGTCACTGAGCTTGAAGCGTTCGATCAGCGCCGGCTTCGGCTCGTCGGCGTTGCGGATGATGCGGATCACTTCGTCGATGTTCAGCAGCACCAGCTGCCGGCCTTCGAGCACGTGGATGCGGTCCAGCACCCTCTGCAGCCGGAACTGCGTGCGCCGCTGCACCGTCGTCGTGCGGAAGTCCAGCCACTCGGCCAGCATGCGGCGCAAGCTCTTCGCCGTGGGCCGACCGTCGCGGCCGACCATCGTCAGGTTGATCGGCGCGCTGCTTTCCAGGCTGGTATGGGCCAGCAGGGTGGTGATGAGCTCGGCCTGCTCCACCGTGCGGCTCTTCGGCTCGAACACCAGGCGCACGGCGTTTTCCTTGCCGCTTTCGTCGCGCACCGCGTCCAGCACGGCCAGTACCGCGGCCTTCAGCTGCACCTGGTCAGCGCCCAGGGCCTTCTTGCCGGCCTTCACCTTCGGGTTCGTCAGCTCTTCGATCTCTTCCAGCACCTTCTGCGTGCTGGTGCCGGGCGGCAGCTCGGTCACCACCAGCTGCCACTGGCCTCTGGCCAGGTCTTCGATGACCCAGCGCGCACGCACCTTCAGGCTGCCACGACCGGTGCGGTAGGCCTCGCGGATGTCGGCGGTGGAACTGATGATCTGGCCGCCGCCAGGGAAGTCGGGCGCCGGCAGCAGCGCGAAGAGTTCGTCGTCCGACAGCTGCTCGTTCTTCAGCAGGGCCACGGCGGCAGCGGCCACTTCGCGCAGGTTGTGGCTGGGGATCTCGGTGGCCAGGCCCACCGCAATGCCGCTGGCACCGTTCAAGAGCACGAACGGAAGTCTTGCTGGCAGCTGCCGCGGTTCTTCGGTGCTGCCGTCGTAGTTGGGCTGGAAGTCGACCGTGCCTTCGTCGATCTCGTCGAGCATCAGCCGCGCGATCGGCGACAGGCGCGCTTCGGTATAGCGCATGGCGGCGGCGCCGTCGCCGTCGCGGCTGCCGAAGTTGCCTTGGCCGTCGATGAGCGGGTAGCGCTGGCTGAAATCCTGGGCCATGCGCACCAGCGCGTCGTAGGCGGCGGTGTCGCCGTGAGGGTGGTAGCGGCCGAGCACGTCGCCGACGACCCGTGCGCTCTTGACCGGCCGCGGCCCGCCAGCGGTGGTGAACGCCAGGCCCATGCGGTGCATGGCGTAGAGGATGCGCCGCTGCACCGGCTTGTTGCCGTCGCAGACGTCGGGCAGGGCCCGGCCCTTGACGACCGACAGCGCGTACTCGAGGTAGGCGCGCTCGGCATAGTCGGCCAGCGGCAGGGCGTCGGTGGCATCGGGCGGCGGGGGCGAGAAGAGATCGGTCATCGTGGGCAGGGCATCGGCGGGGCGCGATTCTCGCTCAGCCGGCCGGCCGCAGGGCCTGCAGCAGTTCTCGCACCAGGGGGTGGGCGAAGCGGCGCTGGCCGGTGACGGCGTAAAAACGCTCGCTGATCTGCGGCAGCTGGCAGCGCTCGACGAGTGCACCGCTGCGCAATTCGTCCTGCACCACCACGGGCGGCACCAGGGCCAGCGCACCGGTGTCGCGCGCCAGGACGCGCAGCATGGCCATGTCGTCCACCTCGGCCAGCACGCGGGGGTACACGCCGGCCTGCTGCAGCAGGGTGTCGAAGGATGCGCGCGCGGCGCTGTGTTCACCTGGCAGCAACAGCGGCAGGCCGTGCAGGCCCTGCGGGAAGGCCAGCGCCACCGCTGCCCGGCCACGTGGTTTGCGCGAGACGATGCTGAAGGGCTGCTGGGCGATCAGCGCACTGTGCCAGCCGGCAGCCGCGTCGCGCGGCACGGCTTCGTTGCTCAGCACCAAGTCCAGACCGTGGCTGCCGAGCTGCGGCAGCAGCTCGCGCAGCGAACCCGACTGCAGGCGCAAGCTCACGTCACCCCGTTTGAGCAGCGGGCGCAGCAATTCGAGCTGGAAGTTGCGGGAGAGCGTGGCCACCGACCCGACGCGCAGCAGCGCCTGGCTGAGCATTGGCCGGCCCTGCAGCGTGCCCAACAGCTCCTGGCCCGTGCGGAAGATGGTGTCGGCGTGCTCGAGCGCCACGCGACCGGCTTCGGTGAGCACCAGCTGGCGTCGCTGGCGGTCGAACAGCGCATGGCCCAGGCGATCCTCCAGCTGGCGCAGCTGCACCGACAGGGCCGAGGGCGACACATGCAGCAGGGCCGCGGCGCGGGTGAGGTTGCGCTCGTGGGCGATGGCCCAGAAGTAGCGCAGATGGTGGTAGTTCAGATCGGCCATGACCACCATTCTGTTGAAGTCAACGATTTGTCGCAAACGTTCAAATGGACGCGCAGCCAGGTGATTCCTAGCATGGCGGCATGCCTGGAATCGAACTGCTCGTCGGCAACCTGCTGCAACCCATCGTGCTGGCCTTCCTGCTCGGGGCACTGGCTGGCCTCGTGAAGAGCGAGCTCGAGCTGCCCGAGGCAGTGATCAAGCTGCTGTCGATCTACCTGCTCTTCTCGCTGGGCTTGACGGGCGGGCGCGAGCTGGCGCGCGCCAGCCTGGCCGACGTGCTGCCACTGCTGGGCATCACGGTGCTGATGACGCTGGCCATCCCATGCTGGGTCTACGTCATCACCCGGCGCCTGGGCGGTTTCGACGTGGCCAATGCCGCGGCACTGGCGGCCCACTACGGCTCGGTGTCGACGGCGACCTTCTTCGCTTCGATGAGCTTCGCCAAGGCCATGGGCACACCGGCTGACGGCAGCATGGCAGCGATGGTGGCGCTGATGGAGTTCGGCGTGATCTTCTCTCTGGTACTGGCGCGGCTGGCCATGGGGCGCGAGCAAGGGGGTATACGTGCCGGCGAGTTGTTGCTGAGCGTGCTGCGCGGCCGCGGGATCCTGCTGCTGGGCGGCGGCATGCTCATCGGGGGCGTCGCCAGCGAAACGCAATGGCAGCAGATCTCGCCCTTTTACGAAGGTCTCTTCCGCGGCATGCTGATGCTCTTCCTGCTGGAGATGGGCATCACCGCGGCAAGGCAGGCGCGGGCCTTCCGCGAGGTCGGCGGCTTCATGATCGGCTTCGGCATGGCCATGCCGGTGTTCAACGGCCTGGTGGGCGTGGCGCTGGCCAGCGCGGTGGGGCTGGGCGTGGGCGGGGCCTTCGTCTTCGGGGCCATCTGCGCCAGCGCCTCGTTCATCGACGCACCGGCGGCCTGCCGCGCCTCGCTGCCTACGGCCAACCCGGGCATCTATCTCACGGCCTCGCTGGGCGTGACCCTGCCCTTCAACCTGCTGCTCGGGCTGCCGCTTTACTACCAGGCCGCACGGTGGCTGGCAGGCTGAAGGGCCGGTCCAGCGATGCCTCAGCGCCGGCCGGTGATTTCACTGAAGAAGGCCTCGGGGTTCGGTTCGCGGCCCAGGAAGGCCTTGACCATCTCCTGCGGAGGCACCTCGCCGCCGCGCGACAGGATCAGCTCGCGGTAGCGGCGGCCGGTCTTGCCGTCCATCAGCTTGCCTTCGAAGGCCGACAGCATGTCCAGCGCCATCACCTCGCTCCACATGTAGCCATAGTAGCCCGCGGCATAACCGCCCATCAGATGGCCGAAGTTGGCCGGGAACATCGTGCCTTCGACAAAACCCAGCGGCATGCTCCTTTCCAGCGCCACCCAGGTGGGCATGGCCTCCTTCGGGGCGCCTGAATGCAACTGCATGTCGTAGCTGGCGTACTGCCACTGCCGGCTGTAGCGGATGCCGCGGCCGAAGCTTCGCGCCGCATCCAGTTGTTTCAGCTGTTCCGGGCTGAGACGCGGGCATTCCTTGCAGATCTCGGCCAGCACCGCCAGCGTCTCGGGCCGGCGTGCCCATTCTTCGAACATCTGCGAAGGCGCCTCGACGAAGTCGCGCTTGACCGAGGTGCCGCTCTGGTCGGCATAACGCGTGGTCGACAGCACGCCGTGCAGCACATGGCCGAACTCGTGCAGCAGGGTTTCCAGCTCGTCGTGGTCCAGGCCCTTCGGGTTGAAGTTGGTCACCAGCACCGACACCGGCTTGTTGCCCGTGAGGCGCGAGCCCGGCGTCACCGGGAAGGCCGCTGCGTGGTTGTACTTGCCATCGCGCGGCAGCAGGTCGAGGTAGACGCCGCCGATGAAGGCACCGCGCGCGCCGCCGGCGGGCCGCTCGTGCACGTCGTAGACCTTCACGTCGGGGTGCCAGACGGGCGCCTGGGTGGGCACGAACTCGATGCCGTACAGGCGCTCGGCCACGGTGATGGCGAACTGCACGCTCTGCGGCGTGGGGAAGTAGTCGCGCAGCTTCTCCTGGTCGATGCTGTACTTGGCGCGCTTCACGCGTTCCTGCAGGTAGCTCACGTCCCAGCGCTGCACCGTCACCTGGTCGACCGGGCTGGCGAGCAGGGCCGCCTTCTCGGCGCGCAGTTCGGCCAGTTCGCGCCGCTCCAGTTCGACGACCGCGCCACGGACGCGGGCCAGGAATTCCTGCACCGCCTGCGGGCTGCCGGCCATGCGCCGGCGCAGGGCCTGGGTGGCGTAGTCGGGCTGGCCGTGCAGCCGGGCGAGTTCAGCGCGCAGCTTCAGCGCCTTGTCCAGGCGTTCCAGGTTGGCCGGGCCACCCTGGTTCTGGAACGCCAGCCACACCTTGCGGCGCGCGTCCTCGCTGCTGGCGTTCTGCATGAAGGGCACGAAGGTCGGGTAGTCCATGCCCAGTACCAGCCGGCCTTCGCTGTCGCGCTTGCGCGCTGCCAGCCAGGCTTCGGGAAGGCCGGCGGCTTCAGTCGCGGCCAGGGTCACCGTGGTCGGGTCTTCGTTGGCGGCCTTCTGGTAGGCCAGGCCCAGCACGTTCAGTTCGTCCTCGATGATCTTGGCGCGCGCTCGCTTGGCTTCGGGCAGCGAAGCACCCGTGTCTTCGAAGCTGTCCAGCAGGTCCTGGCGGTAGCGGCGGTCGACGGCGTCGCGCGGCTTGGCGGCGAGCACCTTTTCGAACAAGGCGCGGCTCTGGAAAATCTCGGTCGACAGCGGGGTGAGCTTTTCCACACATTCCTGCGCGGCGTCGCGCGTGGCCTTGTCGGTGGCCACGTTCGCTAGCAGGTACACCGGGTTGCCGAAGCTCGCGTTCTGCAGCGCCAGGCGGTTCATGCCGGCCAGCACGGTGCTGGACGCTGCCTTGTTCCGCTCGAGCCTGGCCACGGTCTTGCGCAGGGCCGCCAGTTCGCCATCGCAGCGCTGTTTGATGGTGGCGGCATCGAACACCGGGATGAGCGTACGGCCTGGCGTGGGCGCTTGTGCCAGTGTCGTGCCGGCGGCCAGAAGCAGCGCAGTTGCGCCCAGAAAGCGGTGGGAGATCGTCATGGCAGAAACCGTGGGCGGATGAAGCGTCAGAGTCTAGGCAAGTCGGCATCGCTCGCGCCAGGCGGTGCGACAGGCTGCATCCCAGGCGCGATGAACGTCGTCCGGCGCTGCGCGTTTCGGCTCGGCGCACAAGCTCTGTCCACGCGCACAGGTGCCTCACGCGCTCGGCCCCGACCAATGCTTCGGTATCGGACGCTGGACCCCTCAGCAGCCCTAGACTCGACGCGGGCTTGGCCCAACACAACACACCCACCCCGGGAAAGAGGAGTTCTTTGATGCGTCGCACCCCTGTTCTGGCCGCCACCCTGCTGGCCGCCCTGCTCGGCATGAACCTGGCCCACGCCCAGGCCCAGACGGCCGCGCCTGCGCCCGCGGCCCCGGCCATGCAGGCAGCCCCGGCAGCTGCACCCGCCGCACCTGCCGCCGCCACACCTGCTGCCGCCGCTTCGGCCGATGCCAGCGAAGGCAAGATCGCCTATTACGGCCAGAAGTTCGCCGGCCGCAAGACCGCCAGCGGCCAGCGCTTCAACCCCGCCGCGATGACCATGGCGCACAAGACACTGCCTTTCGGCACCCGTGTGAAGGTCACCAACCTGGTCAACAACCGCAGCGTGGTGCTGCGCGTGAACGACCGCGGCCCGAGCACGCCCGACCGCATCGGCGACGTCAGCGCCGGCGCCGCGCGCAAGCTGGCCATGCTGCGTGCCGGTGTCGTCAACGCCCGGATCGAAGTGCTGGGCAAGTGACCCAGGTCGCTGGTCGTCAGCGCAGGCGCCCGACGTAACGTTCAGTCGTCGGTTGGCACGTCTTCGTCGTCGGTGTCCATGACGTCGGTCAGAACCTGGTGCGCGAACTGCTTGTCGCTGACGAATCGCATGACGTCGAACGGCTTGCCCTTGCGCGCTGCCAGCGTGCGCAGCCGCGCGATCTTGATCAGCGTGCTCTGGTCCATGGCCTGCACCATCGATGACAAGCCAGCAATGTCGCTTTCTGCAACCGCGGGCGGCGCAGTCAAACTGAACGGAAACCGCCAGCGCCGCCCCCCAGGTGAATGGGCGAGCGTCAAGCGTCGACTTCGCCCGCGTCGCCGCTCGGCACCATCGGCTCACGCCGCGCTGCCCCTTCCTGAACGGGACGAAGATCGGGTCGTGCATGCCCAGCTCGTTCAGCCTGCCCTTGATGGCCTTGGCACGAGCGCATTCGGTGTGGGCCAGCAGGATCAGCGCCCGTCGATGGTCGCAGCATCGAAAACGGGCATCGGCGTGCGCCCGGGCGCCGGCGCATGGGCCTGCGCAGCGCTTGTGAAGCGCAATAGCGCCAGGGCGCCAGGGCGCCCAGCCAGGAAGTTACTGCGTTCATGGCGAGGCTGTGGCCTAAGTCACGCGGGGTATGCCGCCGACATGTCCGAGCACCCCGGGTTGCAGGTGATGGGGTGACAGGTGACTCGTTAAGATCCCCCATACATAAAAAGAGTGCCCCTGCAGCCACGAGACCCCCCAATGAAGCCAAAACTGATTGTTCGTACGATGACGACCGCCCTGCTGCTGGCGGTTGCGGTGGCAGCTCAGGCCGGAACGGTCCAGTTCAGTGGCTGGGCCCATGGCAACGGCAACAACGTGACGCTCAAGGAGCATGCCACCACCGTTCAGGCTGGCGGCTTCGCCACCACGCTGACAGGTTTCGGCGGCACCAATGCCTTGCAGGGCGATTTCGAGGCCTACTGCGTCGAACTGACCCAGGGCGTCGGTCTGCATGGCAGCTACAACGATTACCGCATCGTTTCCGCCGCCGATTACTTCGGTAACGGCAGCAAGGTGGCGGCACTGAGCCGGCTCATCGGCTTCATGGACAGCAACCGGCTGATGCAGACGGCCGACGCCGGATTCGCGGACAACCAGTCCACGGCCATGCAGCTGGCCATCTGGAACATCGTCTACGACACGGACAACACGCTCGTGTATTCCCCGGGTGCTGCCTTCAGCGAGGCGCCGCTGTCCAGCCGCACGGAATACCAGGCCAGCCGGGCCGCCAACGACGGCAGCCGTTTCCTCGGCGCTGATGCCCTGCTGGCCGGCAGCGCAGGATTCGCCGGAACTGGCGGCTACCAGCTGTTCGTGCTGCAGTCTGCCAGCGCCCAGGACCAGTTGGTGTGGGCGCCGCGGGGCACCGTGCCCGAACCGACGAGCCTTGCGCTGGTTGTCCTGGCGCTGGGCGGCGCCGGCCTGGCAGCGCGCCGGCGGCGCTGAACCGCCACCCGCTCGGCGCTCAAACGTCGACTTCCACGGCGTCGCCGCGTAGTTCCATCAGTTCGCGCCGCGCCGCCGCCTCACCCTTGCCCATGAGCTTGGTGAACGACGTGATCGTGGCGTCGAAGCCCCCTTCCAGCCAGCGCACTGGCAGCAGACGGCGGGTCTCGGGGTTAAGCGTGGTCTCCCACAGCTGTTCGGCGTTCATCTCGCCCAGGCCCTTGAAGCGGCCGATGCTCCAGCTGGCTTCCTTGGCGCCTTCCTTGCGCAGCTTGTCGAGCGCGGCGTCGCGTTCGCCGTCGTCCAGCGCATAGATCTTGGCCGCCGGCCGCTTGCCGCGCGCCGGGGCGTCGATGCGGTAGAGCGGCGGCTTGGCGATGAACACATGCCCGCGCTCGATGAGATGCGGGAAGTGGCGGAAGAAGAGGGTCAGAAGCAGCACCTGGATGTGCGAGCCGTCGACGTCCGCGTCGCTCAGGATGCACACCTTGCCGTACCGCAGGCCACTGAAGTCGGGCGTGTCGGTCGGGCCATGCGGGTCGACGCCCAGGGCCACGGCGATGTCGTGGATCTCGTTGTTGGCGAACAGCCGGTCGCGGTCCACTTCCCAGGTGTTCAGCACCTTGCCGCGCAGCGGCAGCACGGCCTGGGTTTCCTTGTCGCGGCCCATCTTGGCGCTGCCGCCAGCGCTGTCGCCCTCCACCAGGAACACCTCGTTGAGGTTCAGGTCGCGGCTTTCGCAGTCGGTCAGCTTGCCGGGCAACACGGCCACGCCGCTGCCCTTGCGTTTCTCCACCTTCTGGCTGGCGCGCTGGCGCGTCTGCGCCTGGCGGATCACCAGGTCGGCGAGCTTCTTGCCGTAGTCCACATGCTGGTTCAGCCACAGTTCCAGCGCCGGCTTCACGTAACTCGAGACCAGGCGCAGCGCGTCACGGCTGTTCAGGCGCTCCTTGATCTGGCCCTGGAACTGCGGGTCCAGCACCTTGGCGCTCAGCACGAAGCTGGCTCGGCTGAACACGTCTTCGGGCATCAGCTTCACGCCCTTGGGCGCCAGCGCGTGCAGGTCGATGAAGCCCTTGATGGCGCCGAACAGGCCGTCCTTCAAGCCGCTTTCGTGGGTGCCGCCGGCCACCGTGGGAATCAGGTTGACGTAGCTCTCGCGCAGCGTGGCGCCTTCGTCGGTGAAGGCCACGCACCAGTTGGCGCCTTCACCTTCGGCGAAGTTTTCGGTTTCGTTGGCGGTGGCGAACTGCTGGCCTTCGAACAGCGGGATCAGCGGGTCTGCGACCAGGCTTTGCATCAGATAGTCGCGCAGGCCGGCCTGGAACACCCAGGTGATGGTGTCGTCGGTCTTTTCGGTGCGCAGCGTCACGGTCACGCCGGGCATCAACACGGCCTTGCTGCGCAGCAGGTGCAGCAGTTCGGCACGCGGCAGCTCGGCGCTTTCGAAGTACTTCGCGTCGGGCCACACGCGAACGGTCGTGCCGTGTTTGCGGTCGCCCTTGCCTTTTTCATCGGCCTTGCGTACCGCCAGCGGTTCGATCACGTCGCCGCCGGCAAAGGCGGTGGTCGCCACCTGGCCTTCACGCCACACCGTCACCTGCAGTCGCTTGGCCAGCGCGTTGGTCACGCTCACGCCCACGCCGTGCAGGCCGCCGCTGAAGCTGTAGGCGCCGCCGGCGCCCTTGTCGAACTTGCCGCCGGCATGCAGCCGGGTGTAGACGATCTCGATCACCGGCACGCCTTCCTCGGGGTGCAGGCCGAAAGGAATGCCGCGCCCGTCGTCTTCCACGGTGATGCTGCCGTCGGCGTGCAAGACCACGCCAATGCGCGTGCCGTGACCGGCCAGGGCCTCGTCGGCGGCGTTGTCGATGACTTCCTGCACGATGTGCAGCGGGTTGTCGGTGCGGGTGTACATGCCCGGCCGCTGTTTGACGGGCTCCAGGCCCTTGAGGACACGGATCGAAGCTTCGGCGTACTTGCCTGGGGTGTTTGCCATCGGGTGATTTTAGGAGGCGCACTCGCTCTCACCGTGGGCGGCTCCCCGGGCGCCCGCGTGCTCATCCTTTGGCCATCGCTTTCGACATCCCCGAACTGCAGGCCGCCGTCGCCGTTCTTCAGGCCGGGCTGGATGGCTTGCCTGCGCCCGAGAAACGCACCCTGCAGGACGCCAGCGTCATCGGCGCGGTGTTCTGGGACCAGGCGCTGCACGCCCTGCACGCTGAGTCCACGGACACCCTGCCCCGGCTGACCGGCCGCGATCTGGTGCGCCACCGCTCCGGCCGCGGCGTCGAGGGCGCGCGGGGGTAGGCGTTTCGCCACCACCTGCTGCACCAGGTGACCTGCGA
Source organism: Rubrivivax sp. (assembly GCA_022842595.1). Taxonomy (GTDB): domain Bacteria; phylum Pseudomonadota; class Gammaproteobacteria; order Burkholderiales; family Burkholderiaceae_C; genus Rubrivivax. The sequence goes on along the minus strand of JALHPF010000009.1, from coordinate 141,843 downwards.
CAGCCTGGCTGCGGGAACGGAACGGCCGGGCGCTGGGCACACCCAGCGGCGACACCCTGGGCCCAACTGCCGATCACCACGACAAGGCGGGCGACATCATCCAGGCGGTCGACATCCACGCCTGCGCCGCCGCCCACACCGGCGAACGCTGAGTGCCACAGACGGCGCTGCAGCATGTGCAGCGCGCACTGCAACTGCTGGAACGCGCGACCTGCAGCGCGCCGGTCTCGCCGCGAGGCAGGATGGCGACGACAAGTGCAGCCCTGGGCGCTTCGAAGCCGCCGCTTGCATGGCCCATGCCGAGCCCTTCCTGAGCCACTGGCAAGACGGCGGAAGGTTCGAAGGCGCGATCCTGCCATGCCGGGTGATGGCGCATTGGAATGGCTTCCTGCAGCGCCTGCCCGAACACCGCCACCTGCTTCAGGCCATCGACGGCTGCTGACTGGCAACGCCCGAACCCGCCCAGCTGCGGGTGTAGCGCGCCACGTTCAGCCCTTCGATGTCGATTTCGGGCTGGCGGCCGCTGACCAGATCGGCGATCACCCGGCCGGTACCCGCCGCCATCGTCCAGCCCAGCGTGCCATGGCCGGTGGCCAGCAGCAGATTGGCGATCGGCGTGGTGCCGACGATGGGCGTGCCGTCGGGCGTCATCGGGCGCAGGCCGCACCAGAAGCTGGCCTTCGACACGTCTCCGCCACGCGGGAACAAGTCGGTCACCACGTGGTTCAGCGTGCCGCGGCGGGCCTCGCGCAGGTTCAGGCTGAAACCGGCGAGTTCGGCCGTACCGCCCACGCGGATGCGGTCGCCCAGGCGCGTGACGGCCACCTTGTGGGTCTCGTCCATGATCGTCGACTCAGGCGCGCACGCAGGGTCGGTGATCGGCACGGTGATGCTGTAGCCCTTCACCGGGTAGACGGGAATGTTCAGCCCCACGGGCTTCAGCAGCAGCGGCGAATGGCTGCCCAGCGCCAGCACCACCTTGTCGGCCGTCAGCAGGCCGGCGTCGGTATGCACGCCGGTGATGCCACCACCGCCCACCTGCAGCTGCTGGATGCGTGTGCTCCAGCGGAACTTCACGCCCAGCGCCGCGGCCATCTCGGCCAGCCGGTTGGTGAACTTGAAGCAGTCGCCGGTTTCGTCGCCGGGCAGGCGCAGCGCGCCGACGAACTTCTCCTGGGTCAGCTTCAGAGCCGGTTCAACGGCGCAGAAGCCGGCGCGGTCGAGCACTTCGAAGGGCACACCGTACTGCTTCAGGACCTCGACGTCGCCACCGATGCCGTCCAGCTGCTTCTGCGTCCGGAACAACTGCAGCGTGCCCTGGGCTCGGTCGTCGTAGGCGATGGCCGTCTCGGCACGCAGCGCCTTCAGGCAATCGCGGCTGTACTCGGCGATCGGCACCATCCGGCTCTTGTTCAATGCGTACGCGCGCTCGGTGCAGTTGGCCAGCATCATCGCGCCCCAGCGCCACATCGCCGGGTCCAGCAGCGGCCAGACCACGAGCGGGCTGTGCTGCATCAGCATCCATTTGATGGCCTTCAGCGGCACGCCCGGGCCGGCCCAGGGCGAGCTGTAGCCGGGGCTGACCTCGCCGGCGTTGCCGAAGCTGGTTTCCAGCGCAGGGCCGCTCTGGCGGTCGACGAGTTCGACCTCGTGGCCGGCACGTGCCAGGTAGTAGGCGGTCGAAACCCCGATGACACCGCCGCCAAGTACCAAGACCTTCATCGCGCACTCCATGTGGTTGGGTCCCGTGGGACTGCAGGCACTGTATCGGCGCAGCCGCCGCTGCCGTGCAGCGTTTTCCGGGAGAATCCCTGGATGAACGCAGCTTCCGTGCCTCCGGCGCCGAGACAAACACTGTCGATGACCCAGGTCCTGGTGTGTGGCGCGCTGATCGTCACGCTCAGCATGGGCATCCGCCACGGCTTCGGGCTGTGGCTGCAGCCGATCACCATGGACCGCGGCTGGACACGCGAGACCTTCGCCTTCGCGCTGGCCATCCAGAACCTGGCATGGGGGCTGGCCGGGCCGTTTGCCGGCATGCTGGCCGACAAGTACGGCGCCTTCCGCGTGCTCATCGTGGGCAGCCTGCTCTATGCCGGCGGTCTCGTCCTGATGGCCTTGGCCACGTCCGGCCTGGCCTTCACCGGCAGCGCCGGCGTGCTGCTGGGCCTGGCGCAGAGCGGCACCACCTACGCCGTCGTCTACGGCGTCATTGCGCGCCAGGTCGACCCGAGCAAACGGTCCTGGGCGATGGGCGTCACCGCCGCCGCCGGCTCCTTCGGCCAGTTCCTGATGGTGCCGGTGGAAAACTGGCTGATCGGCGGCTTTGGCTGGCAGAACGCGCTGTTCGTGCTGGGCTGCCTGGCGCTCATCATCATGCCGCTGGCCTTCTTCCTGAAGGAGCCGGTGCGCGCCGCCGCCACCGGCCCGACCCAGAGCGTGATGGCCGCATTGCGCGAGGCCTTCGCCTACCCCAGTTTCCGCTGGCTGACGTTGGGCTACTTCGTCTGCGGCTTCCAGGTGGTGTTCATCGGCGTGCACCTGCCCAGCTATCTGAAGGACCAGGGGCTGGCACCAGGCGTGGCCACCACCGCGCTGGCACTGATCGGGCTGTTCAACGTATTCGGCACCTACACCGCCGGCAGCCTGGGGCAGAAGCTGGCGAAGCGCCACATCCTGGCCGCGATCTACGCGCTGCGGGCGGTCGCCATCGCGGTGTTCGTGCTGGCGCCGCTGACGCCGATGTCGGTGTACGTCTTCGCCAGCGTCATGGGCTTCCTGTGGTTGTCCACCGTGCCGCCCACCAACGCCATCGTCGCGCAGATCTTCGGCGTGCAGTACATGTCGATGCTCGGCGGCTTCGTCTTCCTCAGCCACCAGATCGGCTCGTTCCTGGGGGTGTGGCTCGGCGGCAAGCTGTTCGACGCCACCGGCAGCTACAACATCGTCTGGTGGATCTGCGTGGGCCTGAGCGCCATGGCCGTGGCCGCCAACCTGCCGGTGCGCGAGACCGCCATCGTGCGCACCCAGCCCGTGGCAGCCTGAGCATGCGCGCCCCGCTTCGTGTCTGGCTCTTGCGCGCGCTGGCGCTGGCGGCGCTGGCTGCAGTTTTCATGGCCTACCAGAACCCGCATCTGGCGGTGGACCTGGCCAGCCGCGTCTGGTCCTGCTTCTGATGCACGCCGGGGCAACGCCATCGCACTGGGTGCAACGCTGGGCCCATCTCATTGCACCCGCTGGCACGGTGCTCGACGTGGCCTGCGGCAGCGGCCGGCACGTGCGGTGGCTGGCAGCGCAGGGCCACCCTGTCACCGCGCTGGACCGCGACGCAGCGGCGCTGGCCGACCTGCAAGGCATGGCCGAATGTGTGCACGCCGACATCGAAACCGGCCCCTGGCCCCTGGCCGGCCGCCAGTTCGACGCACTCGTGGTCACCAACTACCTGTGGCGGCCCTTGCTGCCCACGCTGCAGTCGGCGCTGGCCGCAGGCGGCGTGCTCATCTACGAGACCTTCGCCGACGGCCAGCAGCACATCGGCCGGCCCGCACGGCCCGAATTCCTGCTGCAGCCGGGGGAACTGTTGAAGGCCTTCGCGGGTCTTCGCGTGGTGGGCTACGAGGAAGGTTTCGAGGCCCACCCTGCCCCGGGCCGCTGTGTGCAGCGCATCGCCGCGGTGCAGGGCGCCACCCGTCCCCAGGCACTGCAGGGCCCGCCAGCTAAAATATCGGGCTGACTTGCCGCACACCGTTGCTGCACCACCCCACGAGCCTCACGCGCATGAAACCCATCATCGGCAGCATCGTCGCCCTGGTCACGCCCTTCCAGGCGGACGGCAGCGTGGATTACGCCGGGCTGAAACGCCTGATCGACTGGCACATCGCCGAGGGCACCGATTGCATCGGCGTCGTCGGCACGACGGGCGAATCGCCGACGGTGTCGGTGCAAGAGCACTGCGAGATCATCCGGGTGGCCGTGCAGCATGCCGCTGGCCGGGTGCCCATCATGGCCGGCGCCGGCGCCAACGCCACGCGCGAAGCGATCGAGCTGTCACGCTTCGCCCTGGATGTCGGCGCCGACTGCACCTTGCAGGTCGTGCCCTACTACAACAAGCCCTCGCAGGAAGGCATCTACCGTCATTTCCGCGCCATCGCCGAAGCCGTGGACATCCCGATGGTGCTGTACAACGTGCCCGGCCGCACGGTGGCCGACATGCAGCACGACACCGTGATGCGGCTGGCCCAGGTGCCGGGCATCATCGGGATCAAGGAAGCCAGCGGCAGCATCGAACGCGCAGCCTGGCTCATCAAGCAGCGGCCCGAGGGCTTTGCCATCTATTCAGGCGACGACAGCACGGCCGTGGCGCTGATGCTGCTGGGCGGCCAGGGCAATGTCAGCGTCACGGCGAACGTGGCGCCCAAGCTCATGCACCAGCTTTGCATGGCGGCCATCGAAGGCGATGTGCGCCGTGCCAATGCCTTGCATCTTCAATTGCTGCCGCTGCACAAGCAGCTGTTCTGCGAACCCAGCCCGGCGCCAACGAAATGGGCCATGGCCCAACTGGGCCTGTGCACCCCCGACGTGCGCCTGCCCATCCTGCCGCTGGGCGAAGCGGGCCAGGCCCTGGTGGGCCAGGCCCTGCGCGACAGCGGGCTCATCCCTGTCTGATCCGCTGCCCCGACACCCCTGACGGCGCGCATCCCGTTCGCCGCACTGGAGACTCTTCAATTGAAATCCGCATTTGCCGTCACCCCCGTGAGGCTGGCCACCCTGGCCCTGGCCTTTGCGCTGGCCGGCTGCTCGTCGACTGACGGCCTGTTCGGCAGCAAGGTCGACTACAAAGCCGGCGCGGCCAAGACCGCCCCGCTCGAAGTGCCACCCGACCTGAGCCAACTGGCCAAGGACAGCCGCTACCAGCCGCAGGGTGGCGTCGTCAGCGCTGCCGCTTCGGCTGGCCCGCGCAGCACGGCCGTGGCAGCCGCGCCCGGTGCGCCCAGCGTAGCCGTCAGCCAACGCGGTGAGCTGCGCATCGAACGCCAGGGCCAGACGCGCTGGCTGGTGGTACCTGGCGCCACGCCGGAACAACTGTGGCCGCAGGTCAAGGCGTTCTGGGGGCAGCGCGGCTTCGAACTCCAGACCGAGGACGCAGCCATCGGCGTGATGGAAACCAGCTGGACGGAGAACCGCGCGAAGCTGCCCGACGACATCATCCGCAACACCCTGGGTCGCGTACTGGGCCGGCTTTACGACACCGGCGAGCGCGACCTGTTCCGCACGCGGCTGGAACGCACGCCTGCGGGCACCGAAATCTTCGTCAGCCACCGCGGCCTGATCGAGGAATACACGAATGACCGCAAGGAAAACACCGCCTGGCGAGCACGCCCGGCCGACCCGCAGCTGGAAGCCGAATTCCTGTCGCGCCTGATGCTCGCGCTGGGCGCCAAGGAAGAGCAGGCCACGCCGGCTCGGGTGGCCGCTGCACCCGATGCCCCGGTGCGTGCCCGCACCTTGAGCGGGCAGCCCGGTGCCACCCTCGAAATCGACGAGCCGTTCGACCGCGCCTGGCGTCGTGTCGGCCTGGCGCTGGACCGCAGCGGCTTCAGCGTCGAAGACCGCGACCGCGCCGGCGGCCTTTACTACGTGCGCTATGTCGACCCGGCCAGTGTCACGCAGGAAGAACCGGCGTTCTGGCAACGCTGGTTCGGCGGCGACAAGTCGCAGGCCCCGGTGCGCTACCGGATCGCCGTGCAAGCCGCCGGCGAAAAGACGAAGGTCACGGTGCAGACTTCTGCAGGACAGCCGGAAAACGGCGCCAACGCGCAGCGCATCGCCGGGCAACTGGTCAACGAGCTGCGCTGACCCGGACGGCGCGGGCCATCCGGCCGGCCGTCCGGCACGCGACCATGAAAAAAGCCGCCAGCATGCTGGCGGCTTTTTTTGTTTGCTGCCGGCGGCTCGAGCCTGCCAGCAGCAGCCGCGAACGGCTTACTTCTTGACGGCTTCCTTGGCAGCGTCGGCGGCCTTGTTGACGGCATTGGCAGCAGCGTCCTTGGCGGCGTCGACAGCAGCGCCGGTGGCGGCGCTGGCCGACTCGGCAGCACCGGTCATGGCGGCAGAAGCGGCACCGACGGCAGCCGAGGCGGCGTCGACAGCGGCAGAAGCAGCGGCAGTGGCAGCCGATGCGGCTTCAGCCACGGGAGCGGGCATGGCGGCAGGAGCCGGGGCCGGAGCGACTTCTTCCTTCTTGCCGCAAGCGGCCAGGGCAACAGCAGCAACCAGGGTGGCGAGCACGAGAGACTTGTTCATATCATTTCCTCAGGAGTTATAGGCGGCAACGGGACCAACAGAACCAACAGAACCAACAGAGCGAAGTAGAAATGTCGGTGGGGTGCACTTCGGGGTGTCCCGAAAGACCCGGCAAAGTTGCGGCGGGCAACGCACATGGGCTCCAGCCCAGTTGATTTGTGCAAGCTCCGCTCAGCCTCTGATTATAAGCCGCCCTGGTACATTCCCTATAGACCCAAGGTCTGAACCGGCATGGCGGCTTCGGACTGTTGCAAAACCACGTCAACTGCATCGCGCCAACGGCGGGCCTCCAGCGCATTCAGTTCGGCACGACCACGCAGCTGCCGCCCGGGAAAGAGCTGCAGGCAGACCGGCCCGTCGTCCAGCAGCAGCGGCGGCAAATCGTCGGCCAGTTCGGCTGGCGGCGACCAGGCTTCCACGGCATGGGCCCAGTCGCGGCGCCAGACCAGGAAGCGCGGATGCCGGCGTGGCACTTCGTCGAAGTGCGCAGCCAGCAGCACCAGCCGGCGCTGCGGCAGACGCAGCCAGGCCTGCAGGGCCTGCAGCACTTCGGGCCGACCCAGTGGCCAGTCGGCAAAGTCGCGGTCGGCCATCAGCAGGCGGCGTGCGCCGCGCGCCTGCGCCGCCTGGATGGCCCAGAGCACGGCGGCGTCGAAGTCGGCGCGGGTCTGGATGGCCGGCGGGGCGGTGGGCAGGCTGGCGTTGTCCATGGCACTGGAAGCAGGCAGCGACTCAGGCACTGTGCGGCAGCAGCCAGCCGCTGTCCAGCCAGTCCTGCAGCAGGCCCTGGGCATCCGGGCTGAGGCGCCCGCAGTCGCGGGCTGCCAGTTGCCGCGTGTCGGCCAGCTGATGCATCAGCCGCGCATCGCGCCCGCCGGCGCGGAACGATTCACCGTTGATGAACACATGGTGTGCGTCGTAGGCCATGCGCGTGGCAGCCGCGAGCACCACACCTTGGCCGGAGCCCGCTGAGGCGGCGGCACCGAACCAGACCCGCGGTTTCGGTTCCGTCAGGACTTCACCCAGCGCCCGTTCCAGCGCATGCGGCTCGGCCAGCAGCCGGGCCACGGCCCGCTGCGCAAAGGCCTGCAAGGCCGCGGGCACTTCGCCGGGCGTGGCGGTGGCGGCCTGGCCGGGGTCACGGTACAGGCGTTTCATCGGCGGCACTGGCTTGCCGGCCTCGTCATCGTCGTCCTGGGCATCGGCCAGCCGCTGCAGCAATTCCGCGGCCAATGCGCCTGCAGCCGGTGCGCGAAAGCCTGCCGAACAGGTCATGCAGTCGCCACCCACGGCCACGCCATCGTGGCCCCAGCCGGGCGGAACGTAGAGCATGTCGCCCGGCTCGAGCACCCAGTCGTGCAGCGGCTGAAAGTCACGCAGGATCTTCAGCGGCAGGCCGGGCTGCCAGGCCGCGCCCGCAGGGTCCAGGCAGGGGCCGACACGCCAGCGCCGGCGGCCCTGCACCTGGATCAGGAAGACATCGTACGAATCGAGGTGCGGGCCGACGCCGCCGCCGTCGCTGGCCCACGACAGCATCAGGTCGTCCAGGCGCGCCTGCGGCACGAAGGCGAATCGCGACAGCATGGCGTGGGCGGCCGGCACATGCAGGTCCAGCCCCTGCACCAGCAGCGTCCAGCCTGGCCGGCTGGCCGGCGGCAGCGCACGCCGCGGCAACGGCCCGTGCCGCACCTTCCAGCCTGCGGCTCCATGTTCAACCAGGCGCGATTCGACATCGTCGGACCCCGCCAGTTCGAACAGCGCCTGACGCGCCAGCGGCGGCACGACACCCGGCCAGGCCTGCCGCACGAGCAGCGGCTTCTTCTGCCAATGCCGGCGCATGAAACGCGCGGGCGACAAGCCACCCAGCAGGGGCAATGCAAGGTTCACATCCATCGGCTGGATTCTGGCCCACGACCTGCACGCACTCGCGCTTCACCGGCCGTGCGATGATTTCCACCATGCAGATCACCACACCCTGCGTCGTCAGCCTCACATGGCGGCTCGACGACGGCCAGAACCGCCCCATCGACAAACTCACCGACCCCGTGGAATTCTTCTATGGCGGCGACGACCTGCTGGCCAAGGTGGAAGAGGTCCTGGCCGGCCACGAGGTGGGCGCGGAACTGGCGGTGCACCTCGAACCCGAGCAGGCCTTCGGCGACTACAAGTCCGAACTGGTGTGTTTCGAGGCCCGCAGCCTGTTTCCGGAGCAGCTGGAAACAGGCATGGCCTTCGAAGGCCTGCCCGAGGGCAGCGACACGCCCGACATGCCCAAGGACACCATCTACCTGGTGACCGAGATCTACCCTTCGCATGTGGTGCTGGACGGCAACCACCCGCTGGCCGGGATGTCGCTTCGCTTGCACATGAAGGTGGAAGACGTGCGCGAGGCCACGCCCGACGAGATCGAGGCGCGCAGCGTGGCCGGCTCTGCAGTGGGCGTGCTGGGCAGCGGCCGGCCTGCCGTCGACCCCAGCCTGCACTGAAGCCGCCCGGCCCGGCAGAACCCGGCGGGTGCGCTAGCTCGCGCCAGTCGAGCCGAAGCCGCCTTCGCCGCGGGCACTGGCCTCGAAGCTCGCGACGCGCCGGAACGCCGCCTGAACCACCGGCACGATGACCATCTGGGCGATGCGCTCCAGCGGCTGGATGGTGAATTCGGCGCTGCCGCGGTTCCACAGGCTCACCATCAGCGGGCCCTGGTAGTCGCTGTCGATCAGGCCCACCAGGTTGCCCAGCACGATGCCGTGCTTGTGGCCCAGGCCCGAACGCGGCAACAGCATCGCGGCCAGCCCGGGCGTGCCGATGTGCACCGCCAGGCCCGTGGGCACCAGGGCCGCAGCACCCGGTGCCAGCACCAGCGGCGCGTCGAGGCAGGCGCGCAGGTCCAGCCCGGCGCTGCCCGGCGTGGCGTAGGCCGGCAGGTGGCCGGCCATGCGCTCGTCCAGCACCTTGACGTCGATGACGGTCATGCGAACTCCCTGGCGGCCATGCGGGTGGCGATTTCCTGCACCAGCTGGCGCGCGAGCGTCAGCTTATCGGCGGGGGGCAGGGGGTGGTCGCCGGCGGCGTCGACCAGCAGCAGGCTGTTGTCGTCGCGGCCGAAAGTGGCCGGGCCGAGATTGCCCACCACCAGCGGCACGCCCTTGCGCACCAGCTTGGCGCGGGCATGCGCCGCCAGGTTCTCGCTTTCGGCAGCGAAGCCCACGCACCACGGGCGCTGCGCCGGCGGCAGCGCGGCCACGGCGGCCAGGATGTCGGGGTTCTCGACCAGCATCAAAGGCGGCGGCACGCTGTCGCCAGTGCCCCCCTGCTTCTTGATCTTCTGCACCTGGGTGTGGGCGGGGCGCCAGTCGGCCACGGCGGCCGTGGCCACGAAGATGTCGTGGGCCGGGGCCAGCGGCAGCACGGCGTCGAACATCTGCTGGCCGCTCTGCACGTCGATGCGCTGCACGCCCGCGGGCGTGGGCAGGTGCACGGGGCCGGCCACCAGGGTCACGCGGGCGCCGGCTTCGGCGGCGGCACGGGCCAGCGCAAAGCCCATCTTGCCGCTGGAATGGTTGGTGATGCCGCGCACCGGGTCGATGGCCTCGAACGTGGGCCCGGCCGTCACCAGCACGGTGCGCCCGGCCAGGCACTTCGGCTGGAAGAAGGCCGCGAGCGCGTCGCGCAGCTCCGTCGCCTCGAGCATGCGGCCGTCACCGGTTTCGCCGCACGCCTGGCTGCCGACACCCGGGCCCAGCACCGTGGCGCCGTCGGCCTGCACCTGGGCCACGTTGCGCTGCGTGGCCGGGTGCGCCCACATCTCGCGGTTCATGGCCGGGGCCAGCAGCAGCGGGCAACGGTCGACCGGCCGGGCCAGGCACAACAAGGCCAGCAATTCGGCGGCCCGCCCCTGCGCCAGCTGTGCGATGAAGTCGGCGCTGGCCGGGGCCACCAGGATGGCATCGGCCTCGCGCGACAGGTCGATGTGGGCCATGCCCGCTGGCGGCGTGCTGTCCCACTGGCTGTCGAACACCGGCCGGCCCGACACCGCCTGCATCGTGGCGCGGGTGATGAAGTGGCCGGCGGCCTCGGTCATGACCACCTGGACCGTGGCCCCAGCACGCACCAGTTCCCGCGCCAGTTCGGCGGCCTTGTAGCAGGCCACGCCGCCAGACAGGCCGAGGACGATGTGCCTGCCCGCAAGCCCCAGCGGCGCCGTCATGCCTGCGCCCCCGCAGCCCCGTGGCATTTCTTGAATTTCTTGCCGCTGCCGCAGGGGCAGGGGTCGTTGCGGCCGGGTGCCTTTTCGACGCGCCGGGTCTCGGGGCGCGGTGCGTGGTCCACCCAGAACAGCCGCAGGTCCTGCACCGCGTAGCAGGCCTGCACCACCAGGTCGTCACGCGTCGGCCCGGGCGCAGAGGCTTCGGCGGGCGGGAAGTACTTGGCGATGTGCACCGCCAGTGCCGGTGCGCCTTCGGGCAGCAACAGGGCGTCGATCTGCGCCCACAGCTCTTCGTAGAGCCCCGTCAGCTCTTCGTCGCCCTGCGGCGCTTGCCACAGCTGCGGGAAGGCCTCGGCCCCCAGAAAGAAGCCAGCAGCCCAGCTTGCGCCCGTGACCAGGCCCGCGGCTTCGTCGGCGCCCATCTCGGCATCGGCCGCGGCCTCCTGTCGCATGGCCTCGGTCCATTCACTCATCAGCGGGAACAGCCGCAACTCGTCGGGCGCGTCCATCAGCGCCTCGGGGTCGAGCTGATCACGCAGCACCGCCAGCCGGGTCTTCAGCGCGCGCAGCGCAGCGCCATGGGCCTGGGGGTCGGAAAAGGCCCGCTCGAAGGCGTCGCCGCACAGGGCGGCCAGCCAGTCGTCGACCGGCGGCAGCTGCGGCCCGGCCGCCAGCGCGGTGAGAAAGCCGTCGACGTTCTCGAAATTCAGCGCGCCGTCGAAACCTTCAAGGCGCTGGCAGGTGTCGTCGAAATCGCGCAGTTCCTGGGCGTTGTTCTGGCGGACGGTGAGCAGGCGCATGGGCGGATGGAAAGCAGTCAGAGGGTCAGGGGCCGGGTGTGTCCCAGGCCACGGTGGGCGGGTGCGGGTGCAGGCGTGCCATCGCGAAGACGTCATCGAAGCGGCCGCGGCGCAGCGCATAGGCGCGATGCGTGCCTTCGACGCGAAAGCCGAAGCGCTGGTAGAGCGCGATGGCTCGCGCGTTGTCGGTGAAGACGGTGAGCTCGATGCGCAGGATCTGCGCCCAATTGTCGGCGTAGTCGCACAGGGTGCGCATCAGTTCGGTGCCCACCCCCTGCCCTTGCGCCGCTACGGCCACGCTGATGCCGAGCATCGCGCTGTGGCGGCGGCGCAGGCGTTCATGGGGGTGCAGGCCGGCGCTGCCCACCAGCTGCCCGCCCTGCATGGCCACCACATGCAGGTGGTCGGGGCCGGGCGGCGAGCTCAGCCGCTGTTTCCAGTCTTCGGCGCTGGGCAGGGGCAGCTGCATCAGGTTGCCGAAAACGTCGGGGTCGCCCATCAGGCGGGCGAAATCGGCGGCGTCGTCGGGGCTGGCGCGGCGCACGTGAAGGCTGGTCTGGGTCATGCGGCTAGGGCACGGTTGGGGCAAAGGCGGCCACTGGGCAGGCCGGTCCGTGAATCTTCCCACGCCCGGCGCCCCCCAAGCGGCGGGGGGCGGTGTGACTTCGAGACAACAAACCCCACCGCGCGGGCGCCGCTGGCACGGAAGTCGCGTTACTGTCATCGAATTGGCATCAACGGGCGGCATCGTCACCGGGGGTGCCAACGGCTTTGCCAGCCGCTTTTCTGGCCATCACCACCCCCTCGACCTCCGACACCTGCGGCACGCCCACGCCGCAGGCACCTGAACTCTCAAAGGAAGAACTCGATGAATCACCAAAGCTGGATGGGTTTCTCACGAACGGCCGTGGCGGTCGCCGTGGCCGTTGTCGCGGCCGCGCCTGCCCTGGCCCAGAACACCTCCGCCAGCCTCGGCGGCCGTGTCGTCGCAGCGAACGGCAGCCCGGTGGCAGGCGCCACCGTCACCATCCTGCACATCGAATCGGGTTCGGCGAACACCGCCACCACCGACGCCGAAGGCCGGTATGCCGTGCGCGGCCTGCGCGTGGGTGGGCCCTTCACCGTCACCTTCACCAAGGACGGCCTCACCGACAGGCGCGAGGGCGTGTTCCTGGCCCTGGCCGAAGCCGGCTCGCTGGACGGCCGCCTGGCCCCCGCGTCACAGACGATCGTCGTCACCGGCCGTGGTGCCAACGACCGCTTCAACAGCAACAGCATGGGCGCCGGCACGAACATCGGCACGCGTGAGCTGAACACCTTCGCGTCGATCCAGCGCAACCTGCAGGACTACGCCCGCACCGACCCGCGCCTGGCCCAGACCGACAAGGAGCGCGGCGAGATCTCGGCCGCGGGCCAGAACACCCGCTTCAACAGCATCACCATCGACGGCGTCACCATCAACGACACCTTCGGCCTCGAAGGCAACAACCTGCCGACAATCAAGCAGCCGATTTCCATCGATGCCATCCAATCGGTACAGGTGAACCTGTCGAACTACGACGTCACCCAGAAGGGCTACACCGGCGCCAACGTGAATGCCGTGACGAAGAGCGGCACCAACGAGTTCAAGGGCAGCCTCTATTACGTTTGGCGCGACGACAACCTGGTCGGCAAGCGGTTCAACCGCGGCACAGGTACCTACTTCGACGCTCCCAGCTTCAAGGAAGACACCAAGGGCTTCACGTTGGGCGGGCCGATCATTAAGGACAAGTTGTTCTTCTTCGGCAGCTATGAAGAGTTCAAGAGCTCGCGCAGTAGCCCCGATTTCGGACCCATTGGCGCAGCCAGCACCAATGTCGGCATCAGCCAGTCTGCCGTTGATCAGGCCATCAGCATTGCGCGGACAACCTGGGGCTTCGATGCGGGAACCGTCACCGTTCCCCAAGGCCTGGAAGTCGTCGTCAAGGACTCGCTGCTGAAGCTCGACTGGAACATCAGCGACAACCACCGGGCCAGCCTGCGATATACGAAAACGCAGCAGGACGAACCCAACATCGCAGGCTTCAGCGCGACCGGTCTTTCGCTCAGCAGCTGGTGGTGGAACCAGGCCAAGGTGATCGAGACGACTGTCGGCCAATGGTTTGCGGACTGGACGCCCAACCTGAGCACGGAGCTGAAGGTCTCGCAGCGCGACTACGACAGTGTGCCGACGCAGGTGAACGGCACCCGGCTGCCCGCCATCGGACTGCGCTTCAGTGGCCCGACCGAGGCGGGGCAAACGTTCAACCCGAACAACCGCTTCCTGAACCTGGGCACCGAACTCAGCCGGCAGTTCAATGTGCTCGGAACCAAGACGAGCGACGTCTACGCGGGTGCGACATGGAACCTGGGTCGACACGAGCTGAAGTTCGGTATCGATTACTCCGACAACGAGGTTTACAACGCCTTCCTCCAGAACGTCAACGGCAACTACACCTTCGCGTGCGAACCGGGCACCTACTCGTTCGGAACCGTAACGCTGTGCCCTACGGCGCCACAGGTTCCCAACCAAGCTACTCAAGCGCCTGCAGTGACGGGCCAATACACCCCAACCGGCAGCACGCAGGCCCAGGCTATGACTACCGCGCAGCGTGAGCTGACGGTGCTGGAGAACTTCCGCCGCGGCCTGCCTACCGCCTACACAGTGCAGCTGCCACTTGCCGGTCGTACTTTGAACGACGCCGTGGCCACCTGGAGTTACGCCAACACCGGCCTGTTCCTGCAGGACACTTTCAAGGTTAGCGACAAGCTGAATCTGATGGTCGGCTTGCGGGTTGACATGTCCGATGTGCCGACGAAGCCTTTGTTCAATGCTGCGGCGGCCGCACCAACAGTTACAGGCAGCGTCAGCGGCAACACTGTGGTGCGCAACAGCGGCGGCTTCGGCATCCGCAACGACGAGACGCTGGACGGCACCAACCTCGTCCAGCCGCGTGTGGGCTTCAACTGGAATGTGGGCACGGCTGAGAGCCGCCGGCAATTGCGCGGCGGTTTCGGCCTGTTCCAAGGAGCCGCTGCGAACGTCTGGCTGAGCAACCCCTTCAGCAACACCGGCAGGGCGATCGGGTCGTACAACTGCGCCTCCTTCAGTCTCTGTCGGACAGCCAACAATGGCGGTCAGGCGCTCTTCAATCCGAACCCTGACACCCAGAGTCTCGGCGGGAATATTCCAGCTCCGAACATCGACTTCGCTTCGGGCGACCTGGAACAGCCGTCGGTCTGGAAGATGAACCTGGCCTTCGACGCCGAGTTGCCGGAACTGCCGGTGCTGGGCCGCGTGACGGTGGGTGCGGAGTGGCTGCGCATCGAAACCGAATCGGGCATCTTCTATCAAAACCTGAACCTGGGTGAAGCTACGGCCCGTGGCACGGACGGCCGCCGCCTGTTCTACACGCCGCAGACCTACAACTCAGCCTGCTGGAGCGGCGCAACCTTCAGCACCACGGGCGCCTGCGTCGGCGCGCGCAACCGCGCGCTTAGCAACCCGAACTTCAACAACGCACTGCTGGCACGCAAGACCGACAAGGGCTACAGCGATGCTGTCACCTTGTCGATTGGTCAGCCGGCGGTTTCCGGCTTCGGTTGGAGCCTGGCTTACACGAAGACGAACGCCAAGGAAGTCAGCCCGCTGACATCGTCGACGTCGAACTCGAACTGGAATGGCAAGAACAGCTTCGACCCCAATGAAGAGGAACTGCAGAACTCCAACTACCTGATCAAGGATCGCGTCAGCGCGAGCCTGAGCTGGAACAAGGCGTTCATCGGCAACTACCGTACTTCGGTTGGCGTGTTCTATGAAGGCCGTCGCGGCAAGCCCTACAGCTGGACTTACCTGAACGACATGAACGGCGACGCCATTGCTGGCAACGACCTGATGTACATCCCGTCGGGACCGGGCACGGGCGAGGTCGTCTTCCGCGGTGGTGCGGCCGAAGAAGCGCGTTTCTGGGACATCGTCAACGGCAACCCCGCCCTGAGTGCCGCCCGCGGCACCATCGTCGGCCGCAACAACAGCTTCGCACCCTGGGTCAACAACTTCGACGTTCGCTTCAGCCAGGAACTGCCAGGCTTCATGAAGGGTCATAAGACCACCTTCGTGCTCGACGTGCTGAACTTCGGCAACCTGCTGAACAAGCGCTGGGGCCGTGTCGACGAAATCGGCTTCCCGTCGAACCGCAGCTTCGTGAACTTCAACGGCCTGCAGAACGGCCGCTATGTCTACAGCCTGGGTGCGACCGAGGACTTCTTGACGAAGCAGACCGCCGGCGAATCGCAGTGGGCCGTGCAAGCCACACTGCGCTACGAGTTCTGATCCCGGGTCTCAGCACCCGCAGAAGTCAAAAGGGGCCTTCGGGCCCCTTTTTCATTTGCGCCCGTGCTTCTGGCGTTGGCCTGCGCGCCTGCTGACGCAGCCACCCGGCACCCGGTTGCGCAGCGTCAACCGAACGCGTCGTTGATCGATGCGTAAGAGGCCGCGCCCTCGAACAGCGACGCCGTGCAGCCGTCGGCCAGGAACGCGGCCCCGGCATCACGAGCCGTGGCCCAGGCCTTCTGTGCAATGGCGCTGCCCGCGCTCAGCCGCCGCACGCCCAGCCGCTGCAGTTCCGCCAGTGGCGGCAGGTCGGGCCTGGCCATCACATTGAGCGGCAGCGACTGTCCCTGCACCAGCGCGGCGATGTCGGCGGGCGCGACGCCGGGAACGAACAGGCTGTCGGCACCAGCCCGCGCGTACAAGGCTGCGCGCTCCAGGGTCTCGGCCAGCGCCCGGCCCGGGGCCAGCTGGCGCAGATACACGTCGCAGCGCGCATTCACCCACAGGCCCAGGCCGGCGCGGGCTGCTTCGGATTTGCTGGCTTCGATCTTCTGCGCCAGCAGCAAAGCCGGGCCGCTTCCATCTTCGAGGTTGACGCCCACCGCACCCGCGCCGAGCAGGCGGGCGACATGCTGGCCGGCCTGCGCGGGGTCGTCGGCATAACCTCCTTCCGCATCGGCCGTGACGGGGCAGTCGACGACCCGCAGGATGCGCCGCAGCGCCGCTTCGTACTCCGCCGGCGGCAGCTTGTCGCCGTCCGGGTAGCCCAGCGACCAGGCCAGGCCGGCGCTGGTGGTGGCAATGGCCTCGGCGCCCAAGGCCTGCATCAAACGCGCGCTGCCAGCGTCCCAGGCATTGGGCAGCAGCAGCAGCGGGCCGCTGCGGTGGCGACCGGCGAAGCGCTCATGCGCAACGAGCTGGGTAGGATGTTTGGCGGTGTTCATGCACGCAATGTAGCCCCGCTTCGGCAGCCGTTCTGGCCGTTCCCGGCGCACCGAATGGACTGGCGAACGATCCGGTCAGCTCGCAGTCGAAGCCGCGATCGTTGCGAGCCTGCGCTTGATCTCAGCCTTCAGCCAGATGACGTCGTGCCCGGGCACCACCAGTTGCAGGCCCTTGACCCGCATGTCGCGGGCCATTTCGGCGCTGCCGCACCAGATGCCCGTCACTTTGCCGGCAGCGTTGCCGGCGGCGTGAATGCGTTCGATAGCGGCCGCCATCGCCGGGTGATCGTGCGCCGCGCCCGGGCCCAGCCCGAGCGCAATGCCCAGGTCGCTGGGGCCGATGAAAAGCCCGTCGATCTGCGGCACGGCGGCAATGGCTTCGACGGCGTCCAGGCCGTCCAGGGTCTCGATCATCGCCAGCGCCAGGATCTGCGCGTTGGCGTGATCGGCGTAATCGTTGCCGCCCACCAGCAGGCCGCGGGCGGGCCCGAAAGACCGGTCGCCTTCGACCCCGCCCAGGGGGTAGCGGCAGGCGCGGCCGAAGGCGCGCGCCTCGGTGGCTGAATTCACCAGCGGGCAGATGATGCCGTACGCACCTGCGTCGAGCGCGCGGTTGACCTCGGCCAGGTTGTTCTGGCTGACTCGCACCAGCGGCACGGCGGTGGTGTGCGACAGCGCCTGCAGCATGGCCACCATCTGCGCGTGCCCGGCCATGCCGTGCTGGCAGTCGACCACGACCGCGTCGAAGCCGCAGCTGCCCACGACTTCGGCCGCGTAAGCCGAGTCCAGGCTCATCCAGCCGGCCACGGCGGTCTGGCGCCTGGCGAAGAGTTCGCGGAGGTGGTTGTTCTTCATGGTGAGTGCATCGCTTGGGATTGAAGGAAATCGTCGATCCTGCCGGCCACCCAGGACGTTTTCTGCATGGGGAACAGATGGCCGGCGCCCGGGCACATGTGATGAACGGCGCGCCCGGGCGCTTCGACCAGGCGGGTGATCTCGTCGCTGTCGGCCGGTGGGCACAGGGTGTCGAGTTCGCCACTCAGGGCCAGCACGGGGCAGCTCAGCACACGCCTGGGCCAGCGCAGGCCAGGCCGCTGGCGCGCATAGGCCAGCTGGTGTTCGAAGCGGCGCAGGCCCACCGCTTCGGCTTGCGCGGCCAGCGATGCCAGCAGCGTGTCGTCGCAGATGTCTTCGAGGCCATAGCTGGGGGCCAGCTTGCTGCGGGCCAGCGCGGCCAGGCCGTCGCGCTGCGCCCGCGCCCATTGCGCGGCATGGGCAGCGCGCCGGGCTTCCTGGCCTTCGCTGCCGCCGCGCGCGTTGGCTGCCAGCAGCAGCAGCGCTGCCACCCGGCCGGGGTGGCGCAGCGCCAGGTGCATTGCCACGATGCCACCGAGCGAATGGCCCAGCCACACGGCGGGCCCAGCGCCGTGCTCGGCCAGGCGGTCCAGTTCCTCGTCGAACGTCGGCGCTTCGCCCAGGACCAGCGTGTGCGCTTCCCGGCCTGGCAGCAGCGCGGCCAGGCTGCGGCCGTCCAGCAGGGTGCCGGGCAGCGCGAAGACGGGCAATCGCGTCACACCCTCATGGCCGGTGGCAGCAGGCTCAGGCGGGCCAGGCGGCCACCAGCGTCGAGCGTGGTGTCGGCCTGGCGGGCGGCCAGGTGCACGCTGGCGTCGAAGGCCGGCGTCTTGCGCGCATCGCCGCACACCACCAGCAGCGCATGTGCGTCTTCGCGGCCGGTGTTGATGAACTGGCGGGTGCTGCCGGCCGGCATCGACAGCGTGTCCCAGGCGCCCAGCTCGGCCTGCACGCGCCCGGCGACATCGTTGAAGGCCACGGCCAGGGGGCCGTCGGCGTGGATCAGCACCGCGGTTTCCTTCAGGCTGAAGGGCGCGCTCTGCTGCCCGGGCGGCACCTTCAGCCATTCGACCGAAAAACCCTGGGGGTCGGTGACGGCCGGGCGATGGTCGCGGTGCTGGCTGATGCCCCAGCCGATGACCGGCGCCAGCTGCCAGGCCTGGCCTGGCAGCACGCCATCCAGCGTGGCTCCGCGAAAGTCGCGCTGCGCCGGCTTCACGCAGCGGGCCATCAGTTCCGCGGGCGACCAGCGCCGCAGCGCGGCCACCTCGGCGGCCGGCATCAAGGGCAGCAGTTCGGCTTCGGGGGGCGCAGGGCTTCCTGCGGGCACGTCGATGAGCTGATTGTCGCGGCCCAGGAACAGCCCGGTGGCGCGGGCGCGGCGCATCACCTCGGGGCTCCAGATGATGCCGCCGGTGTCGTCGCCGCCCAGCACCGTCATCAGGAAACCGTGTTGGCTGCCGCTGTTGGAAAAGCCGCGGAACATCCAGGTGGGCATGCAGATCACGTCGCCTGCTTCCAGCACCGCTTCGCCCTCGTCACCCGCAGCGCCCCAGCGCAGCGTGAATCGGCCTTCGCAGGCGATGAAGACCTCGGACGTGAAGTGCAGGTGCAGGTTGTTGGTGATGCCCGGCGCCAGCCCGGCAGCGCCGATGTTGAAGCCATGCGGCTCGCGCAGGTTGACGACCTGGTTCGGGTTCTGCGTGACGCCCGGGCCGACGATGGAATAGTTTTCCTTCGGCGTGCTGCCGGGCAGGCGCACGTCGATGAAGGCGTCGTCGCAGGAAACGTATTGGGCGCGCCGGATGTGGCGGCGTTGCAGTTCTGCTGGGGTCAGGATCATGGTGTTGGTGGCAAGGTTCAGCCTTTGACGGCGCCCTGGGTCAGCCCGGAGACGATCTGCTTCTGGAACAGCGCCACCAGGATGATGAGCGGGATGGTGATGCTCACCGCCCCGGCCACGCCCTGCATCAGCAAGGTGTCGCTCTCGGCGGTGATGGCGCCGGCAATGGCCGCGGGCATGGTCATCCTGTCGGCGTTGGTCAGGGCCGAGCTGAGCATGAAGTCGTTGTAGGCCAACAGGAAGCTGAACAGGCCCGTGGTCACCACGCCAGGCCACATCACCGGGATGATGACGCGCCTGAAGGCCTGCAGGCGCGTGCAGCCGTCCACCATGGCAGCTTCGTCCAGCTCCTGCGGGATGCCCGCGAAGAAGCTGCGCAGCATCCAGATGGTGAACGGCTGGTTGATGGCCACCAGCACGAGGATCAGGCTGAGCGTGGTGTTGCGCAGGCCGATGGCGTCGAACAGCGCCTGGAAGCTGGGCAGCAGCGTCGAGTGCGGCAGGGCGCGGAACACCAGCGCGATCAACAGCAGCCAGAAACCCAGGCTGCCGCGGTAGCGCGACAAGGCGTAGCCCGCCAGGCAACCGACGGTGAGCGAGATGCCCACCGTGCCCAGCGTGACCACGGCCGTATTGGTGAAGTTGCGATAGAACTCGCGGTCGATCCACAGGCTGCGGTAGTTCTCCAGCGTGACGGGTGCCAGCCACTTCAGCGGCGCGGAAAAGGCGTCGACATAGCTGCGCAGCGAGATCACCACCGTCCACAACACGGGCAGCGCGGCCAGCACCAGCCACACCGTCAGGCCGGCATACATCAGCGTCTGGCCAAGCGGTGACTTGCGCATTCAGTGCCCCTGCCTCTGCTCGCGCCAGGTCTTGCGCAGCAAGGGAATGAGCAGCAGTGCAATGCCGACGATTGTCAACACCGAGGCCGCGCTGGCCTTGTACGGGTTGTCTTCCTGCAGCAGCACGTGGTAGGTGAGGTATTGCACGCTGGTGGTGAAGGCGCCTTGTGTCAGCACCATCACCGGCTCGAAGACGCGGTAGGCGTCCATCAGGTGCATCATCAGAACGAACACCACGAGCGGCATCAGGTGCGGCAGCGTCACGTAGCGCAGCTTCTGCCAGTTCGAGGCGCCGTCGATGGTGGCGGCTTCCAGCGCGTCCTGCGGCACGCCCTGCAAGCCGGCATAGAACACGATGAAGGCAAAGGGCAGCACATGCCAGATGCCGTAGAGAATTACCAGCAGCTGTGCCGACCAGGCCTGTGCCATCCAGAACACCTGGATGCCCATGCCGCCCAGCACATGCGGCACCAGCCCGTTGTCGCGGAACAGCCATTTGATGGCCAGCGCACCCACCACCGGCGTGATGATGAAGGGCAGCAGCGAAGCCGCGATGAACACCGCCTTGAGCCTTTGCGTGACGCGGTTCATGGCCAGCGCCAGCGCCAGGCCGCCGCCCAGCACGAAGGGCGTGGTGGCCGCGATGTAGAGCAAGGTGAAACGCAGCGCCGAGAAAAACTCCGTGGGCTCGCCGGCCTGCGATGGCACGGCACCAGGGGCACCAGCAGCACCAGGGGCACCAGCGGCAGCCTCTTCCAGACCCAGCACCTTGCGGTAGTACGCCAGGCCCACCCACTCGCAGGTCTGCACGGCCTGGCCGCTGGCGTCGACCTTGGCGCGTTGGGTGGTCACCTCGTGCGCGCCAAAGGGGCCGGTCTGCTGCAGGGTGACGAGTTCCATCTCCAGCGCGCAGTTGCGCACCGACAGCACCGCCGTCATCACCATGGGCAGCGCCAACAGGGCCAGCATCAGGAACACCGAAGGCCCGACGAAGCCGGCGAAGCTGCGCAGCTTCATGCGCCAGCCCCGCGCCTGACGAAGCCTTTTTCGGTGGCCGAGCGCAGGTAGGCGGCCGCCGCCGCGTCGAGCACGGCCTGGGGCGCGCGTTCGCCAGCCAGCGCTTCGGGCAGCAGCTTGCCCACTTCGGCATGGGCCAGGCTGAAGAAGGGCTCGCTCGGCCAGACCGGCGCGCCCGCTTTCTGCGCCAGGCCCACCCCCGTGCCGAAGCGCCCGGGGTCGTAGACCGAGCGCACCCAGATGCCGAGGTCGTTGCCGCTCTTCACCGCGGCCTCGCTCAAACCCTCCATCAGCACATGGAAGGTGGCTTCGCGCTGGCGCGGGTTGTTGCGCGGCAGCACCATCGCGTCCCACCACAGATGCGCAGCGCTGCGCCCGCCGGGGCGTGCGGCCGGCGCCGCGGCGAACTGCATCTGGCCAACGACCCTGGAAGCGGCCGCGTCGTCCATGCGCGAGGCCCGGCTGGCCCACAACACGCCCATCGCCGCCTTGCCTTGCTGGAACTGGTTGACCACGTCGTCGGCATTGCTGGCCAACAGATTGGGCGTCATGTAGGGCATCAGCGAGCGCATGATGCCAATGGCCTGCACTCCTTCGGCACCGTTGAAGGCCGGCAGCGCGCCACCGGGCTGGAAGAAGCGCCCACCCAGGCTGGCCAGGATGTTGGTGAACTCGGTGCCGCCGTCAAAACCCTTGGCGAAACCCTGGGCGATGGGGAAGGTGATGCTGGGTTCCTGGCGCTGCAGCACGGCGGCGGCCTGCACCATCTGTGCGTAGTCGGTGGGCACGGCCAGGCGATGCCTGGCGAAAAGGTCGGCGCGGTAGTAGAGGTTCTGCGTGTTCTGCATGAAGGCGATGGCCATGACCTCGCCGTCCACGCGCACCAGCATCTTCTCTTCCAGCCGGTAGCGCGGGCCGAACTTCTGCACCAGGTCGGACAGCGGCTGCAGCTGGCGGCGCGCATAGAGATTGGCAAACACCGCCATCGACACCACCGCCGCATCGAAGGGCGAGCGGCCTGCGGCACCGAAGGCCTGCTCGGTTTCGATACGGGCCTGTGGCGTGAGCTTGAACACCACCTTGAAGCCCGGGCGTGCGCAGCCTTCGGCGATGGCGGCAATGTGCGCCACGGCCGGAAAACTGTTGCCCACCAGGTTCACTTCACCGCTGCCGCCGATGTTCGGGCAGCCCAGGCCGGCAGCGCGCGCGCCAGGGTGCGCGCCCGCCGGGGCGGCGGCTGCCGCCAGCAAGAGGGCGCGGCGCCGCAGTGTCATGCAGCAGCCCGCTGCGCGATGCGCAGTTCGGTCCGGGCGTCGAACAGGTGGCAGCGCGACGCATCCACCATGAAGCCGGCCTGTGCACCCATGGCGCTGCGGTAGCTCTTGCCGGCCTTGGCGGTGACCATCAGCTCGCCGAGCTGGATGGTCACCAGGGTGGCGTCACCCGTCAGCTCGAAGGCAAACACCTCGGCCGCCAGCGCGGCGCGGTCGATGTCTTCGCTGGCCAGCACGGTGAGGTCCTCGGGGCGCACGCCCAGCACCACCTGGTCGACATCGGGCGCATCGAAGCCCCCGATGCGGACACCCGGCGCGGTGAACACGCCACCGGCCAGACGCCCTGGCACCAGGTTCATGGGCGGGGAACCGATGAAGCCGGCCACGAAAAGATTCGACGGGCGCTCGTAGATGTCCTGCGGCGTGCCGATCTGCTGGATGCGTGCGCGGCTCATCACCACCACGCGGTCGGCCAGTGTCATGGCCTCGATCTGGTCGTGGGTGACGTAGATGGTGGTCACGCCCAGGCTGTGGTGCAGGTGCTTGATGTGGGCGCGCATGGTGACGCGCAGCTTGGCGTCCAGGTTGCTCAGCGGCTCGTCCATCAGGAACACCGCCGGCTGGCGCACGATGGCGCGCGCCAGGGCCACACGCTGGCGCTGACCGCCCGACAGTTCCTTGGGCCGCCGATGCAGGTAGTCCATCAGTTCGACCTGCTGTGCCGCCTTGTGAACGGCAGGCCCGATCTGCGCCGCCGGCAGGCCGCGGATCTTCAGCGGGAAGCCGATGTTCTCGGCCACCGTCATGTTGGGGTAAAGGCCATAACTCTGGAACACCATGGCCACGTCGCGGTCCTTGGGTTCCAGGCGGTTGACGCAGCGGTCTCCGATCCAGACCTCGCCATCGCTCGGGTCCTCGAGTCCGGCCACCATGCGCATGGTAGTCGTCTTGCCGCAGCCGCTGGGGCCCAGGAGCACCAGGAATTCGCCGTCGGCGATGTCCAGCGACATCGGCTCGACGGCCGTGGCCGCGCCCCAGCGCTTGGCGATGTTCTTCAGCTGGATGCGGGCCATCGTGTCGGGGCGGAGTTCGGCTGCGGGTTGACTGGATCGCGCCGGGGCTCAGCGGCCGAGGATCTGCATCCACAGCGCGACTTCGTCCACCAGCACCCATTCGCGCAGGATGCGGCCGCGCGCGTGGTCGACCTCGGCATGCGTGATGCCGAGGATCTCCACCGCCTGCCCGCTGGCCGCGCCGAAGCGCCCGCCGCCGCCGTGCCGGCCCACCAGGCGCCAGCGCATGGCCACGCGCGGCGTGCGGCCGGGCTCGACAAGTTCGGCCAGGCTGTCGATGTGCAGCGCCGCGCCACTGAAGGCGGCCGTGTAGCCGAACCAGAAGGCTTCGGCCGCCGCCACGCCCACGGCGGCCTGCCCGTTGGGCAACTGCAGGGCAATGGCCTCGTCGGCATGGCGCTGCAGCACCGCCAGGTCTGCGCGCCAGAGCGCACGGTAGGTGTCGGCCAGCAGTTGCGCGCCCGGGGTGGCGTGCATCGGGTCCAGCCAATGCGCCGGTGCCGGTGGCTGCCACAGCGGCAGGCTGGGTGCGCCCCGGGCGGCGAGCCAGCGCCCGGCAGTTTCCTGCGGCGTGCTGCCCAGCTGCAGGGCCATGGCGCCCTGGTCGCGCACCAGCCATTCGTGCACGATGCGGTTGCCGATGCACACGCAGTCGGCCACGGTGCGCACGAGCACGGGGCGGCCGGTGGCGCTGCCGAAGCCGCCCGGGCCCGAGTCACCCAGGTGCGTCATCGTCGACGCGATCCGGTGGGAAGAGAGGAAGCCGGCATGCGCATCGCCAGCGCTGACGATGTCTTCACACAGCAGCCGCCGGTCGGGAAACTGCTGCAGGGTTTCCAGCGTGCCGCGCACCACGGCGTCCACGCCCTGGCTGGTGCCGCCGGGGGTGATGACGGCGCAATCGGCGCTGTAGTAACGCGCGATGCTGTCGATCTGCCGGCCTTCCCAGATGCGCGCGGTGATGACGCGGATGTAGTCGTCCAGGCTGTGGAATTCGGCGTCGAAGCCTGGCAGAGGGGCCGCTGTCGCAGCCTTCATGGCATCGTTCATCTTGGCAGCCTGGCCGAAGAGCGCACCACCAGATGGGTGGGTATGACGACGTGGTCGCGCGTCACCGCGTCGTCTTCCAGCTGCTGCAGCAGCATCTGCACCGTGGCTTCGATCATCGGCACGGCGCTTTGCTCCACCGTCGTCAGCCGGTAGGCGCCCCAGTCGGCCTGGGGCACGTTGTCGAAACCCACGACCGACACGTCCTCGGGCACACGCAGGCCGAGGGCGCCGCGCAGGGTGTCGATGGCAGCGAAGGCCATGTGATCGCTGGCGACGAACAGCGCGTCGGGCCGCTCCGGGCTGGACACCAGGCTGCCGAAGAGTTCCTGCGTGGCCAGGGCCGCACGTTCGAATTCATAGTTGCCGACCGCCCGGCCCACCACGCGCAAGCCGCGCTCGGCCAGCCCGGCACGCAGCCCTTCTTCGCGGTCGTGGTTGGTCGAAGAGTCTTCGGCGCCGGCGATGTAGGCCACGCGCCGGTGGCCACCATCGGCCAGGAAATGCGCCACCGCGCGGCCACCGCCGTGGTTGTCGGAACTGACGGTGCTGATGCGCCCCTTGCTGCTGGTGCGGTTGAACATCACCACCGGAATGCGGGCGTCGGCGATCTGCTGCGCCAGGCCCGACGAGAGGTGGGTGGACGCCATCACGATGCCGTCGACCTGGTAGCGCAGCAGTTCGACCAGCAGTTCGTCGGCGTCCTCGGTTTCGGTGATGAACAGCAGCACGTGGTAGCCGTCTTTCTGCAGGCGCTGCGACAGGGTCTCGATGACCACCGGGTAGAACTGGTTCTGCAGGTGCGACAGCACCACCGCAATCATGCGGCTGCGACGCGTGCTCAGCGTGCTGGCGATGGCGTTGGGCCGGTAGCCCAGCTTTCGCGCCGCTTCCAGCACGCGGGCGCGGGTTTCGGGCGCGACGCTGGCGCCTGGCGTGAAGCTGCGGCTGACAGCCGACTGCGACACCTCGGCCAGGCGGGCGACGTCGATGGAGGTGACGGAGGTCTTGCCTGAGGGCGGGATCACGGGCGGGCTGAGGGACGGGCGGACGGGCGGAAAGACGGGCGGAGAGACGGGCGGGCTCACGTTGGGGGCCTGGCGGCGCGGAGTTCTGAAGGTGACCATCATGACGCGGTCCAGCCCCCGTCGACCATCAGTGCCGAACCCGTCACCAGGGCGGCGGCATCGCCGGCCAGGAACAGCACCGCGCCCATCACGTCTTCGACCTGCCCCACGCGCCCCAGCGCGATCTGGCCCAGCACCTGCTGGCGGAAGGCGGGCGCGGCCAGCCAGTCGTGGGTCATGGGGGTGTCGATGAAGGTCGGGCAGACGGTGTTGACCCGCACGCCATGCGGCCCCAGCTCGAGCGCCAGCGCCTTGCTCATGCCTTCAAGGGCGTGTTTGCTGGCGCAGTAGATGCTGCGCCCGGCGCCGCCGACATGGCCCATCTGCGATGACATCTGCACGATGCTGCCGGGCAGCCCGGCGGCCTTCAGGCCGCGCGCCACCATGCGGGCAACGAAGAACGCGGCCTTGGTGTTCAGCCCCAGCAGGGTGTCGACGTCGTCTTCGGTGACATCTTCGAAAGGCCTGGGGCGGTTGGTGCCGGCGTTGTTCACCAGCACCTGGAAGGGGCCATGCGCGGCCGTGACCTGGCCGATGACACGTTCCACCGCGGCGGTGTCGGTCACGTCCAGCACCAGCGCATGGGCACGGTCGCCACGCGCGCGCAGGGCCGCAGCCGCCGCCTGAACTTCCCCGGCACTGCGCGCAGCCAGCCAGACCTCGGCACCCGCCTCGGCCAACGCGGCTGCACACGCCAGCCCCAGGCCGCGGCCAGCACCGGTGACCAGCGCCCGCCGGCCGTCCAGGCGCAGGCTGGGCGTGCGCGGCAGCGCCGGCGCGACGGGGGCTGCCTTTGCCGATGGCTGGGCCAGTCCCTGGGCCGATGGCGTGGTCATGGCGGCTTTAGGCGGCTTTAGGCAGCTCAGTCGCCCGCCGGTACCGGCTGGTACCAGGGCAGGTCGGGCTGGGCGCCGTAGCGGCGGACACGCAGGTTGGCCTGCTCGCCGTGGCCGGCGAAGTTCTCCATGTGGCACAACCGCGAGCACACGGCACCGATGGCCGCACTGGCGGCGTCGGTCAGCACACGCTGGTAGGTGCAGGTCTTGAGGAACTTGCCCACCCACAGCCCGCCCGTATAGCGCGCGTTGCGGTTGGTGGGCAGGGTGTGGTTGGTGCCGATCACCTTGTCGCCGAAGCTCACGTTGGTGCGCGGGCCCAGGAACAGGGCGCCGTAGTTCGTCATGCGCTGCAGGAACCAGTCCGGGTCGCGCGTCATCACCTGCACATGTTCGCTGGCGATGCGGTCGGCCTCGGCCAGCATTTCCTCGTCGCTGTCGCAGACGATGACCTCGCCGTGTTCGGCCCAGGCCTGGCGGGCGATGGCTGCCGTCGGCAGGTGCTGCAGCTGGCGTTCCACTTCCGCCATCGTGGCGTGGGCGAGCTTTTCGCTGGTCGTCAGCAGCACCGCGGGCGAGGTCGGCCCGTGCTCGGCCTGGCCCAGCAGGTCGACGGCGCACATCTCGCCGTCGACGCTGTCGTCGGCGATCACCAGGGTCTCGGTGGGACCGGCGAAGAGGTCGATGCCGACGCGGCCGTACAACTGGCGCTTGGCTTCGGCCACGAACATGTTGCCCGGGCCGACCAGCATGTCGACGGCCTTGACGCTTTCGGTGCCGATGGCCATGGCAGCCACGGCCTGCACCCCGCCCAGCACCAGGATCTGGTCGGCCCCGGCAAAGTGCATGGCCGCCACGATGGCCGGGTGGGGTGCGCCCTGGTAGGGCGGCGCCGTGGCCACGATGCGCGGCACGCCGGCCACCTTGGCGGTGAGCACGCTCATGTGCGCCGATGCAATCAAGGGGTACTTGCCGCCCGGCACATAGCAGCCCACGGCATTGACCGGTATGTGCCTGTGGCCGAGCACCACCCCGGGCAGGGTTTCGACCTCGACGTCCTTCATCGAATCGCGCTGGATCTGCGCAAAGCCGCGCACCTGCGTCTGGGCGAAGCGGATGTCCTCGACCTCGCGCGCACTGAGCTGCTTCACGGCGGCTTCGATGGCGGCTTGCGAGAGCGTGAAGTCGGCCGGGTCCCACTGGTCGAACTGGCGCGAGTAGCGGCGCACGGCCTCGTCGCCCCGGGCTTCGATGTCCTTCAGGATGCCTTCGACGGTGGCGCGCACCTGGGCGTCGGCAGCGGCATGGGCAGCGGCGCTCTGGCCGCGTTTGAGGTGGCGGATCATCTTCAACTCCGTGCGCTGGCTTGCATACGGATGCAAGCTTGGGGCATGGAAGGGCCTGGCGTCAAGCCGGGCAGACCATGGCGGGCGGACAAAAGCTCGGCGCTCAGTCCTTCAGCCGGTCCATCAGGTCCACCCCCATCTGCAGCATCAGGTGAGGCAGGTCGATCAGCACCCAGTTCTCGGTCAGCAGCCGGCCGTCGTGGCGCCACCAGTCCATCACGCGCATGCCGATCACCTGGCCGGTGGCCGGCACGCCGAGGTAGTCGCCGCTGAAGGTGGCACGCACGCTCGGCCAGCCGGTGGAGCCGACGAATGGCCCTTCGGCCACGCGCGCACGGTGTCCACGGGGTGGCAGGGCCGGGCTGCTGCGGTCAGGAAAGGCATGCAGGAAAGGCCGCTGGTGATGGCGCTGGAAGCCGCCCACGCCGCGCGATGTACCGATGCCGCAAGGCCCGTACCACATCATGTTCGGGTGCCAGTAGCGCGGCATGTTCATCGAATCGAGGTTCTTGCCGTCGTAGGCCGCCAGCCCCGCGAACATGGCCAGCGTGATGCGCAGGCTCTCGACGCCGGCGGCCGGGTCGGTGGGGCCGAGCAGCAGGCCGTCGTGCGGGGCCGGGCCGGGCACCAGCCACTCGAGGCCGCTGCTGGGCGGCAGGATGCGGCGGCCCGCCTGCCGCGCCACGTCGACGATGTCCAGCAGCACCCGAGCTTCGGTGATCCTGAACACGCCATCGGCCTGTGCCTGCCAGCGGTAAAACTCGCCGAAACGCAGGCTGGCTGGCTCACCCGTGGCCGGGATGCCCAGCCAGTCGTTCTTGAAGGTGCCCAGGTAGTGGCCGGTGGTGGTGACCCACCAGCCTTCACCGGCAATGCCGGCTGGCGCATGACCCACGGCGCCGGCGGGCGGGTTGACCCAGTCGCCGCCGAAGAACAGGTCGCAGCGGCGCTCCAGGTCGGGGAAGGCCGCCTGCAGCGGGCCGTAGAACTGCTCGCCCACGGCCTGCGGGCCCCGCATCTCGTTCAGCGGATGCGAGACATGCCAGATCGCGTCGGGCGCCAGATGTTCGCGCAGCGCCTGCGCCGTTTCGGGCCCCGGCAGGCGCTGCAGCAGGCGCCAGACAGCCGCCTTGGCGGCCTGGAGTTCGGGGGCAGCGGCGGGTGCGGGATTGGTCATGGCAGCAGGTGTTCAAGCGAGCAGTGAAGTTGCATCCGCAGCGGGCAATGAAGTTGCATCCGCAGCGGGCGGATGGGCGTGCATTCTGTGGCGCTGCCGCTGCGCGCACCGCAGCGTCAGGGTTTTCCTCAGGCACAGTTGTTGCAAGTATGCATACGCTTGCAACACGGCGCTGCGATCGGCGGTGCCAGCCTCCCATCTGCGCGACCCGGAGAACCCCATGTCCCACATCCAGCACGGTTCGATGACCCCCAAGACCCTGACGCACGCGGTTGCCCTGGCCCTGGCCAGCTGGGGCTGGCTGGCCTGCGGCAGCGCCAGTGCCCAGGCCCAGGCGCCGGCCGCGGCCACGAAGGCTGCGGACAGCGGTCAGCTGACCACCATCACCGTCACGGCCAACCGCCGCATCGAAGACCAGCAGAAGGTCAGCACCTCGGTCACGGCGCTGTCGGGCGAACGCCTGGCCGAACGCAACATCGTCGATCTCTCGCAGATCGAAGGCCTGTCGCCGGGCTTCACTTTCGGCAAGTCGGGTGTCGACGCGCGCCCGGCCATCCGCGGCGTGCGCACCGAGAACGTGGCCGTGAATGCCGACACCACCATCGGCTTCTTCGTCGACGGCATCTACAAGTCGCGTGCCCAGCAGGCCATGCTGGGCTTCGTGGACGTCGGCCGGGTCGAGATCCAGCGCGGCCCGCAGGGCACCCTGTTCGGGCGCAACACCTTCGGCGGCAACATCGTCATCAGCACCAATCCGCCGCAGCCGGGCGTGTTCGAGGCTGCCGGCAACCTCACGCTGGGCAGCTTCGGCAAGCGCCGCTTCGACGGTGCGTTGAACCTGCCGGTGGGCGAGACCGCGGCGCTGCGCGTGGCCGGCGCCGTCGAAAAGTCCGACCCCTGGGTGAAGAACGACTTCAACGCCGGCGCCGGCCTCTTCGACCAGGACCTGAGCTACCTGCGCGGCAGCTTCGCCTTCAAGCCGGTGCGCGGCGTCGATGTGGTGCTGCGCGCCGACACCACGCGCCAGAAAGGCAACGGTGGCTCGGCCTTCGGCTACAAGCTGGCGGGCACCTACCTGCACAACCCGTCGTGCCAGCAGCTCTTCAACAGCAGCTTCACGGCCGTCAATTCGCGCGGAGGCAACCGCGACAACGTCAATGACTGCACGCGCACGCAAGGGGCCGGGGCGGGCACGGGGGCGAATGCCGTGGGCGGCGGCGTCGACCTGGGCGTGCCGCTGGTCAAGCCGGGCCAGCTGGACCGCATCGAGAACGACTACAAGTCCTTCCTGAGCCTGAAGGACAGCAACTTCTCTGCCGACGTCAGCGTCCGCCTGCCGGACTTCACGCTGAAGTCCATCACCGGCTATGCCGACTTCGACGCCGAACGCTCACAGGACACCGACTTCTCGGCCTCCACCATCGGTCTGGACTACCAGCGCACGGCCGCCAAGACCCTGACCCAGGAGTTCCAGATCCTCTCCGAAGGCAGTGGCGCGCTGGGTTACGTCGCCGGTGTCTATCTCTTCAAGGACGAGCTGACCGGCCTGTTCATCAACCAGCAGCTGCCACGCACCATCCGCTCTGCGGCACTGGCCGCACCGCTGACGCTGGCGCAGAACGGCGCGGGCTTCTACGACCTGCAGCGCCCGGAGACCAACTCCACCGCGGTGTACGGACAGCTGAGCCTGCGCGCATCTGACGTGCTGAGCTTCACCGCTGGCGCGCGCTACACCCGCGACAAGAAGTCGTTCAAGTTCGCCAACGCCAATTCGGTGCTGCCTCTCAACACCGCCGGCGCACCGGACGGCACGCTCATCTCGCTGGGCACGCCGCTGCCCGGGGATGCCGCTTTCGGCAGCGCCGGCACCACCACCTGCACGGGCTCGAACGCACAGCCAGGCTTCAACTGCCTGCCCGGCACCAACACGGTGGTGGGCGCCACCTACAACGACGCCACCTTCAGCAAGGCCACGGGCCGCGTGGCGATGGACTACAAGCTCTCTGCCGACCAGCTGGTGTTTGCGACCGTCTCCACCGGCTTCCGCTCGGGTGGCTTCAATTCCGGCCAGGCGCTGGAGGCGGTGCGCACCTTCAAGCCCGAGGAAGTGACGGCGGTGGAGATCGGCTCGAAGAACCGCTTCCTGAACAACACGCTGCAGGTCAATGCCGCGGCCTACAGCAACCGCTACAGCAACCTGCAGGAACAGCGGCAGATCGCCGTGGGTGCCACCACCATTTCCACCATCTTCAACGCCGCCAAGGCCAAGGCCAACGGCTTCGAGCTGGAAACCGAGTGGCGCGCCACACCCCGGCTGACGATGGGTGGCACGCTGACCCTGCTGGACGCCAAGTACACCAGCTTCCCTGACGTGGCCTTGCCCTTCGGTACGAGCATCCTGGTGGCCGACCCGGGCGCCACCGGGCCACAGCTCGACGCCAACGGCGTGGTGCTGGCGCCGGCCGGCCAGCGGCGGCTGTTCGCGCCCGGCTACCAGTGTGGCGTGGTGCCTGGCACCGGCGGCACCGGGCAGCCGGCGGCGGCCTTCGGCTGCGACCTGTCGGGCAAGCGCCTGCCCTACAGCCCCGAGCAGCAGGTCTCGGCATTCGTCAAATACGACATCAGCCTGGGCGGGCTGGGCGTCGTCACGCCGCTGCTGGCCATCAGCTATTCCAGCGGCTTCTTCGGCCAGCCCAGCAATGCCGAGATCGAGAAGCAGGGCGCCTACACCAAGGGCGACTTCAAGCTGAACTGGAAGCTGAACGACGCCTTGGCGGTGCAGGCCTTCGTCGACAACTTCACCGACAAGCAGACCATCAACCGCTTCGTCTGGGGCGGCGGCGGTGCCCTGCAGGTCAGCGGGGCGATGCCGCGCACCTTCGGGCTGCGGGTGTCCTACGCGCTGTTCTGAGCCTGCGTCGCCCATGAAAACCGGACACCGCATCCTGACCACCCATGTCGGCAGCCTGCCGCGCAGCCAGCCGGTGGTCGACCAGATCTTTGCCCGCGAGAAGGGCGAGCCGGTCGACGAAGCCAGCTTCGACAGCATCATGGCTGCGGCCATTGGCGACTGCGTGGCCCGCCAGGTGGCCGCCGGCGTGGACATCGTCAGCGACGGCGAGATGAGCAAGATCAGCTACGCCACCTACATCAAGGACCGCTACACCGGCTTTGATGGCGACAGCCCGCGGCGCACCCCGGCCGACCTGCAGGACTTCCCTGGCTTCCTGGAAAAACTGCGCACCAGCGGCGGCACACCCAGCTACCGCCGGCCCTGCTGCGTGGGGCCGATCGCGGTGAAGACACTGGAGCCCTTGCACAAGGACATCGCCCACCTCAAGGCCGCCGCGCAGCGCCGCGGCGCCGGGCAGATGTTCATGAACGCGGCATCGCCGGGCGTGGTGGCGCTGTTCCAGCCGAACCAGCATTACGCCGACGACGACGCCTACCTGGAAGCCCTGGCACACGCGCTGCGCCATGAATACCACGCCATCGTCGATGCCGGTCTCATCCTGCAGATCGACTCGCCCGACCTGGGCCTGGGCCGGCACATGATGTTCAAGGCGCTGGACGAGGCCGCCTACCTGGCGCGCATCGAGAAGCATGTCGAGGCGCTGAACTTCGCCCTGGTGGCGATACCGGCCGAGCGCGTGCGCATGCATGTGTGCTGGGGCAACTACGAAGGCCCGCACCACAAGGACGTGCCGCTGGCCACGATCCTGCCCACGGTGCTCAAGGCCAAGCCCCAGGGCCTGCTGTTCGAGACGGCCAACCCGCGCCACGGCCACGAATGGGCCACGATCCGCGACATGCGCGCCCTGATTCCCGACGACAAGGTGCTGATCCCGGGCGTGCTGGACACCACCACGAACTTCATCGAACACCCCGAGCTGATCGCGCAGCGGCTGCAGCGCTTCGTCGACATCGTGGGTGCCGAGCGTGTGATCGCCGGCAGCGACTGCGGCTTCGGCACCTTCGCCGGGTTCGGTGCCGTGGATGAAGACATCGTGTACGCCAAGCTCGCGTCGATGGCCGAGGGGGCGGCTCTCGTGGCAGCGCCTGCAGCGGCAGGCTGACAATGGCCGCGCGATGGACTACCTGAGCTTTGCCCGCGATGAGGTTGACGACGGCGTGGCCACGTTGGAGGCGATGGCGTCCACGGCTGCTGCACAACACGCAGCCGTGATGGCTGAAGTGCAGCAGGTGCTCGACTGGGCCTGGCGCCACTTCCCCGATGCCCATGGGGCGGTCGACGACGGAATGCAGTGGGACCACGATCTCCAGGTCAGCCTGGAAGCCGGCGGGTGGCACACGGTCACCTTGACACTGACCGGCACCTCGCTCTTCGTCACGGAATTCCTGTCGGCCTTCGAGGCAGCCGCGAACTGATCAGCGATTCCGGGCCCCTGGCAGCAGCCGGGCCGGAGCCAGGTGCCACCACGCGGGCAGCAGTTCGATGACCTCGGGCCGCCGGTAACGATCGTCCAGCAACCAGAGCCAGCCCCGGTCCTCGGGGGTCCTCAGGACACGCCCTGCCGCCTGCACCACCCGCTGCATGGCCGGGACCACGTCCGCGTAGCCATGGCCGGCCCCGAACAGCTTGTCCAGCCGCGCCTGGATATGGTCCTGCGTCACCGAAACCGGTGGCAGGCCCAGCGTGGCGACGAAGGCGCCGATCAGCAGCGAACCGGGCAGGTCGACACCTTCCGCAAAAACGCCGCCGAGCACCGCGAACCCTATTCCCCGGCCCTGCGGCCTGAATCGCGCCAGGAATTCGGCGCGGGCATCGGCGCGCATCCGCCGCTGCTGCCGCCACTGCGCGATGTCCGGGCGCAGCGCTTCCATCAATGCAGCGACCTTCTCCAGGTAGTCGAAGCTGCTGAAGAACGCGAGATAGTTGCCCGGGTGTTCATCGAACTGCTGCGCGAGCACGGCCACCAGGCGCTGCATCGATCGTTCACGGTGCGCGAAGCGTGTCGAGATGCCGTCGGCCACGCGCACGGTCAGGTGCGCAGCGGGAAAAGCCGGCGGCACGTCGATCCAGGCCGTGTCCGCCGGCAGGCCCAGCAACTGGATGGCGTAGGAAGGCGGCGACAAGGTGGCCGAAAACAGCGTGACGCTGTGCAAGGCCTTGAAGCGCTGTCGCAGGAAACAGGCCGGCGCCACGCTGCGCACGCACAGGGCCGCGTCACGCCCGTCCGTTGCCGCTTCACCGCCCACCTCGGCGCCCACCTCACCGCCCGCCCCCACGCCGGGGCCTGCGCCCAGGAAAGTCTGCACGTCGAACAGCGAGTGGTCGCTCAAGGCCTCCACGAGCTTCAGGAACTGTTGCAGTTCGAAGTGGAAATTCAGCAGCGACCCCACGTTCAGCGGGTGCCGGTTGAAGTGCTCGGAGAGCGCGGCTGCCGCCGTCTGCAGCGCCTGCACGAAAGTGTCGGGCGCGGCGTCCAGCACCGTGTAAGGTGCGGCCGTGTCGACCACCAATTCCTCGGTCGCCTGCGCCAGCGCCTCCAGCGCGGCCTGCACGGCCGCTGGCGCTGACTGCGCCGCGGTGCGGATCTGGCTGATGCGCAGCTCGGCGCTGTACATCCGGCGCGCACGCTCGACCAGGTTATGGGCCTCGTCGACGAGCACGGCCAGCTGCCAGTCCAGCGCCTGCATCAAACCCCAGAGCAGGCCGTTGCTGTCGAACAGGTGGTTGACGTCGCCGACCAGCACGTCGGCCCACCGCACCAGTTCCTGCCCCAGGTAGTAGGGGCAGATGCCATGGCGCAGCGCAAGCTGGCGCTGTGCCGCTGCATCCAGCCAGCCGGCCGCCACTGCGTCCGCGCGCGCGGCAGGCAGCCGGTCGTAGAAGCCGCGAGCCAGCGGGCAGGCATCGCCGTGACAGGCCTTGTCGGGATGCTCGCAACCCTCTTCCTTGGGCACCATCGTCAATACGCGCAGGCAACGCCCGGCCGTGCCAGCGCGCAGTTCGGCCAGCGCTTCCAGGGCCGTGAGCCGCCCCGTGCCCTTGCAGGTCAGGAACGCCAGCTTGTCGATGCCATGCAGCGGCATCGCCCGCAGCATCGGAAAGAGCGTGCCGATCGTCTTGCCGATTCCCGTGGGCGCCTGCGCCAGCAGACAGCGCCGGCGGGCAGCGGCTCGGTAGACCGCTTCGGCCAGGCCACGCTGCCCGGCGCGAAACTGCTGCTCGGGAAACGCCAAGTCCTGCAAAGCCGCATCCCTGGCGCCACGGTGTCGAGCCTCCTGCTCGGCCCAGGCCAGGAAGGCGCTGCAGCGCTGCGCCAGCACCCCGTCCAGTTCATCGGCACCGAAGACCTGCCGGAGTTCAGTCTCGGCCTGGCTCGCCACATCGAAGTACACCAGCACCAGCGCGATCTCGGACAACTTCCTGGCGCGGCAGAACAGCGCCCCGTAGGTCTGCAGCTGGGCCCAGTGCAGTAGCCGACGGTTGGCTGGAATCTCGTCGGGGTGTCCGCGGATGGTCTTGATTTCTTCCAGGCAGCGACGCCTGGGGTCGTGGCCGTCGGCGCGGCCGCGCACGCGCAGCGGGCCGCAGGTGGTCTCCAGGGCAATCTCGGTCTCGTAGTCCTGCCCGCGCCGCTGCGCCACCGTGCTCTGACCCATCAGCCCTTCGAGCGCCGTCGCCGAGGGCGTGAAGCGCCG
The DNA here is from genome assembly GCA_022842595.1 of Rubrivivax sp. GTDB lineage: Bacteria > Pseudomonadota > Gammaproteobacteria > Burkholderiales > Burkholderiaceae_C > Rubrivivax. The sequence continues at coordinate 106,132 of JALHPF010000009.1, read as the reverse complement.
ATCCAGGTCACCGCGCTTGGCCGTGAATTCGCACAGCTCGCGGACCGAGACCGTGTAGGTCCAGGGCGGCTGGTTGAGCGCGTCGTGCGACGGCCTGTCTGCCGTCGCCGAGCCTGCCATGGCGCTGGCCTGGGATGCCTGGGCAGGCGGCACTTCCTGGGCCATGGCTGTCCTCGGCGATCGAACCCGCCCGAACCCGGCAACTGCCGGGTCCCCCTGCGATTCAGGCCGCAACGCCAGCCGCCGGTGCGGGTGCGCAGACCAGCTTCGCCAGTTCACCCAGGCCAACCGGGGGCACCGCCAGCCAAGGCAGTGCATACAGCCGACGCGCCAGGCCCGCAGACATGCGCGCGATCTGCCTGCGTTCACCCGCCAGACGGGCCTGCAACTGGGGGTCTCGCGTGCCCGCCGCCAGCACACTCTTGTTGAGCACCCAGGCATACGGTTCGATGCTGGCGCGCCGCAGGTCTTCCTGCAGGGCAGCGGCCTGCGACACCGGCGTCACCTCGGGCAGCGTCACCAGAATGATCTTGGTGTACGCCGCATCCTGCAAGCGCATCAGCGGCGTGACGACCCGTGCTGCGCCATGGCTCTCGTACTCACGGGTCATCTGCCGGTGGTATGCGCCGGTCGCGTCCATCAGCAGCATCGAATGCCCGGTGGGCGCGGTGTCGAGCACGACGAAGGCACTTCGGCCTTCGCTGACGATGCGCGAAAAGGCATGGAAGACAGCCACCTCCTCGGTGCAGGGTGACTGCAGGTCCTCGAGCAGCAGGGCTTGTTCCTGCACGTCGAGCCGAGGGGCCTTGGCGGCCATGATCTTGTCGATGTAGCGCTGCGTCTCGACCTTCGGGTCGATGCGGCTCAGCTTGAGCCCCGGCAGGTCGCCGTCCAGCGTGCCGGCCAGGTGCGCGGCCGGGTCGGTGGTGCTCAGGTGCACGGTCTTGCCGCGCTGCACGAGGCCGATCGCCAGCGCCGCGGCGATGGTGGTCTTGCCGACGCCGCCCTTGCCCATCACCATGATCAGGCCATGGCCGGCGGCAGCCAGGTCGTCGGCCAGCGCGGCGAGGCCGGCGAGTTCGGCAAACGGCTCGCTGGCGGCAGGGTCGTCGGCCGCTTGCAGGGCAAGCGCTGCCGGCCCCGGGGCCAGCAGGGCGCGCAGGGCAGGCAGCCCCACCGTGTCGAACGGGCGCAGCGGCACGCGGTCCTGGGGCAGCTCGCGCAAGCCGGCGGGCAGGGCATCCAGCGCCTGCTGGCCCATGTTTTCGATGGCGCGGGCCACGTCATCGCTGCGGTCGCTGGCATGGAACACGCCATTGATCGCCAAGCGCTGGTTGGTCAGGCCCAGGTCGCGCAACTCGATCGAGGTGCGCGCCGCCTCTGCGATGGCGCCACGGTCAGGCCGGGTCACCAGGACCACGGTCGTTTGCGCCGCATCGCTCAGGGCTTCCAGCGCAGCCTTGAAGCGAACTTCCTGCATCTTCAGGCCGGAGTGCGGGCCCAGGCACGAGGCGCCACGGTCGTTGCCCTGCAGGAATCCCGTCCAGGCCTTGGGCAGGCTGAGCAGGCGCAGGGTGTGCCCGGTGGGCGCGGTGTCGAAGACGATGTGGTCCCAGGCGTGCGTGCTGTCGGCCAGCAGCGAAGAGAACTCGTCGAAGGAGGCAATCTCGGTCGTGCACGCACCCGACAGCTGCTCACGCACCGTGGCCAGTTCTTCCGCGCTCGCGTTCGCTCCCATCTGCGCCAGCACACGCTGGCGGTACGTCTCGGCGGCATTGTCGGGGTCGATGTTCAGCACCGACAGGCCTGGCGCACCGGGCACCGGAACGGGCGTGTTGCGCAGCTCGATGCCCAGCATCTCGTCGAGATTCGAAGCGGCATCGGTGCTGACGAGCAGCACCTTCTTGCCGGCGTCGGCCAGTGTCAGCGCGGCGGCCGTGGACAGCGAGGTCTTGCCCACGCCGCCTTTGCCGGTGAAGAACAGATGCCGGGTCGGGTGGTCGACGAACCCGGCGCGAGCCGGCTTGAACCAGGCCAGCACGGCTTCATGCGCGGGTACGCTGCCACTGTGAACCACCCGCTCGGCGATGACGACCGCCGGCGTGGCATGCACACCGTACGCCTGGATGTCTTCCGGGCGCTCGACCTTGACGATCTCGACCTCGACCCCCGCTTCGCGAGCGCTGCGTTCGATGACGCCGATCGTGCTGCGGCACTTGCTGCAGCCCGACCCTAGAACTTTGATCTGCATGGCGATTCCTTTGACCGGACTATGCCGCTTTGCGCCTGCCGCCCCGCACCGCCGACGGCCAGCACGATGGCGCTCACCCGGGTAAACCACGATCCGACCGATACGCCGCTACTACCTGTGCTGGCGTGAGCCATGAAAAATGTCAGCTCCACACCCCCCGACGGAGACCTTCAGATGAGCAAGATCCTGATGCTGTGCGGCGACTTCGGCGAAGACTACGAAGTGATGGTGCCCTTCCAGGCACTGCAGGCCGTCGGCCACACCGTGCACGCCGTGGCCCCCGACAAGAAGAGCGGCGACACCGTGATGACGGCCATCCACGACTTCGAGGGCCAGCAGACCTATTCCGAGAAGCCCGGGCACCGCTTCACCCTCAACGCGAGTTTTGCCGAGATCGACCCCGCCCGGTACGACGCGCTGGTCATCCCCGGGGGCCGCGCGCCGGAGTACCTGCGCATGAACACACGCGTGATCGAGATCACGCGGCACTTCCTGGCCGCCAGCAAGCCCGTCGCGTCGATCTGCCATGGTGCACAGCTGCTGGCGGCCACCGGCATGATCAAGGGCCGCAAGCTCAGCGCCTACCCGGCTTGCCAGGTCGAGGTCGAACTGGCCGGTGCGGAGTACATGGGCATCGCCATCGACGCTGCCGTGACCGATGGCAACCTGGTCAGCGCGCCGGCCTGGCCTGCGCACCCGGCGTGGATGGCCCAGTTCCTGAGCGTGCTCGGCACGCGCATCAGCCTGTAGGCTGCCACATCGCCACGCCGCCGGGAGCCCCGCCATGTGCAAGATCTTCATCAGTGCCGATCCCGCCAGCTACGAGAGCCGCACACGGTCCGTGCGGCTGCATGGCGTGGTCACCAGTCTCCGGCTGGAAAACCTGCACTGGTCGGTACTGGAAGAGATTGCCGGCCGCGACGGCATGACGGTGGCCCAGCTGATCGAGAAGCTGTACGACGAGCTGGTGGCCGATCGCGGCGCGGTGGGCAACTTCTCGTCGTTCCTGCGGGTATGCGCGCTACGCTACGAGAACCTCATCGCCCAGGGCCTGATTCCACGTGACGCGGCCATACCGATTCGCTCACTCGATGCCGAGCACGTGCTCGACCGCCTGCAGCGCGTGCCACCGGCGGCCGCGCGGCCCGACGACGCGCGCCAGCCCAGGCGAACACTGAACTGATCGGCGGTTCGTCGAACGACGACGCCTTGAACCGTGCATCCGGAGTTCGAGGCCTGGGCGAGCGTGAACGAGCCGCGGCTTCGGTCTGGACCATACTTGCCGCCAATACCGATGCCTGAAAGCGCACCGCCATGTCCGACACGCGCCCACGCATCGCCATCATCGGCGGCAACTTCGCCGGCCTGACGGCCGCGATCAAGCTGTCGCGGCACCACGCGGTGACGGTCATCGACCCGTCCAGGCATTTCGAGTGGGCGCCAGGCATCCACGAGATCCTGTCGAGCGTGAAGACGCCCCAGAGTCTGCGTCTGGACCGCAGCGCCATCGTCAAGCAGGCCGGTCACCGCTTTCTGCGGGACCGCGTCAGCGTGCTGGACCCGGCGCAGGGCCGGCTGGTCACGGCCGGCGGCCACGAGCTGCAATTCGATGCCTGCATCGTGGCAGTGGGTGCGCTGTGGAACACGCACCACGTCCCGGGCGTGGCGCGCCACGCGATGCCGTTCCGCAGCGTCGCCGACAGCCAGGCGATCGAGCAGCGGCTGGACTCGCTGGTGCGCGAGGGCAAGCCGCTGCGCATCGTGATCGCCGGCGGCGGCCTCGCGGGCATCGAGGCGCTGGGTGAGCTCCTGCGCCGCCACCGCAACGATGCCGGCCTGTCCATCGAACTCATCGAGTCCGGCGCACGGCTGCTGCCAGGGCTGCCGGCGTCACTGGACGCCGACCTGCGCCGCCTGTGCGAACCGTATGCCGTGAGTTTCCGTACCGGCACGACGATCGCAAGCGTGTCGGCCAAAGGCGTGCGCCTGGCCGACGGCACGCGGCTGCGCTCCGGGCTCACGCTGTGGACGGCCGGGCTGGCGCCGCCAACGCTGCTGCGCGAATCGGGCCTGGCGCCGCCACCGCAGATCTGGGCTGACGTGCACGCCACGCTGCAGAGCCGCCACTTCGACAATGTCTTCGTCGTCGGTGATGCCGCACAGCTGCCGCATGCCGTCGGCAAGCAGGCCTACAACGCCATCGACATGGGTGCGCTGGCCGCGGCCAATGCCACGCGCTGGCTTGGCGGGCGCACGCTGAAGCCCTTCAAGCCAGCGCCCAGGCCGACGCTGGTTGCGTTCGGCGACCTGCAGACCTACCTGGTCGCGGGCCGTACCGTGGTGGCCAGCAAGGCGCTCGCTGGTGCCAAGGAAGGTGTCTACCAGGTCTTCATGGCGCAGATGGCGCCCGGCAACGTGCTGACCTCGTTGCCGGCCGCGGCCGGCCGGCTTTGGAGGAGCTGGCGCCAGCTGACGCTGCCGCAGCTGATGTCGCTCGCCGACTTCAGGAGCCTGCCCGATTTCAGGGCCGTCCGGCTGCTGTAGGCAGTGCACACACGGGCTCGGCACCACGGATGCGGCCGACCCACTGCCCTGCCCTCGACACCCACCAGCGCAGCTGGGTGCGAGCCGCCGTCGGTCGGGGGGCCGAAAGGTGACAGGCGATTGGTTGGTAGGCCGTGTTGGACTTGAACCAACGACCAAAGGATTATGAGTCCTCTGCTCTAACCAACTGAGCTAACGGCCCGAGGGCCTGAAGTGTAGGCGGCCAGGCCGTGGCCACGGCCTGGCTACTTCGCCGACAGCGCGTTGCCCACCAGCCGCGCCGTGATGTCGACGATCTGGATCATGCGGTCGTAGGGCATGCGCGTCGGGCCGATGACGCCCAGCGTACCGACGATCCTGCCATCGATTTCGTAGGGGGCCGTCACCACCGACAGTTCCTCGAAAGGCACGACCTGGCTCTCGCCGCCGATGTAGATGCGCACGCCCTCGGCGCGGCTGCTCACGTCGAGCAGCCGCATCAGTTCGGTCTTCTGCTCGAAGACATCGAACAGGCGGCGCAGGCTGCCCATGTCGTTGCCGAATTCCTGCACACCGATCAGGTTGCGTTCGCCCGAGACCACGACGTTGTCCTGGCCGGCCAGGGCCTCGCCCGCCTGCACGGCGGCCTGCATCAGTGCCGCGATCTCGCCGCGCAGGGCCTCGACTTCACGCTTGAGGCGTTCGCGCACTTCCTCGATCGTGAGACCGGCGTAGTGGGCGTTCAGGTAGTTGGTGGCCTCGATCAGCTCGGCCTGGGGGAAGTCGCGGGCGGTGAAGATCACGCGGTTCTGCACGTCGCCGTCCGGGGCGACGATGATGACGAGCACCCGCTTGTCGCCCAGCCGCAGGAATTCGATGTGGTGGAAGACGCTGGCCTTGCGCGGCGCCGTCACCACGCCGACGTAGCTGGACAGGCTGGACAGCAGCGACGCCGCCTGCGCGATGACGCGTTGCGGCTGGTCCGGGTGCAGCTGCTCGCGCGCCGCGGCCATTTCGTCAGCCTGCGACGCCATGTCGACCGGCCGCGCCGTGAGCATGGTGTCGACGAAGAGCCGGTAGCCGCGCGCCGTGGGAATTCGCCCGGCGCTGGTGTGCGGGCTGGCGATCAGGCCAAGCTCTTCCAGGTCGGCCATGACGTTGCGGATGGTGGCCGGCGACAGGTCCAGGCCCGAAGCGCGCGACAAGGTGCGCGACCCCACCGGCGTGCCGTCGGCGATGTAGCGTTCCACCAGGGTCTTCAGCAGCGTCTTGGCTCGGTCGTCCAGCATGGCTTTCATTGTACGGACGCACCCCCGCCCGCCCCGGGGCGGCTGCCCGCCCGAACAGGGGCCCTATGGTGTAATGAATGAATGCCGAACGGGTTCCGACACGCTGCCATCGTGGGCAAGTACCAGGCCCGGGGCATCCGCCCGGTGCTGGAAGAGATCGCCCATTTCCTGGTGGCGCGCGGTCTGGAAGTCTCGTTCGAGCGCGAGACCGCGCACGCCACCGGCGTCGTCGACTTCGAAGCCCTCACGCCCGCCGAGATGGGCCAGCGCTGCGACCTCGCCGTGGTCGTGGGCGGCGACGGCACCATGCTGGGCATTGCCCGCGAGCTGTCGCGCTACAACCTGCCGCTGGTCGGCATCAACCAGGGCCGCCTGGGCTTCATCACCGACCTGCCGATGGGCCAGTACCAGGAAGCCCTGGCGCCGATGATCGAAGGCGACTACGAAGAAGAACGCCGCAGCATGCTCGAAGGCGAGGTCTGGCGCGACGGCGCCTCGATCTTCACCGGCCTGTCGCTCAACGACGTGGTCGTCAGCCGCGGGGCCAGTGCCAGCATGGTCGAGCTCAGCGTCGATGTCGGCGACGACTTCGTGGCCAACATCCGCGCCGACGGCCTGATCGTCGCTTCGCCCACCGGCAGCACGGCGTATGCCTTGTCGGCGGGCGGGCCGATCCTGCACCCGGGCATCGCCGGCTGGGTGGTGGTGCCGATCGCCTCGCACACGCTCAGCAACCGGCCCATCGTGCTGCCCGACGGCCAGGATGTTCGCATCGGCATCGTCGCCGGGCGCGACGTGTCGGCCAACTTCGACATGCACCAGGTCACCAGCCTGATGATCGGCGACGAAGTGCAGGTGCGGCGCTCCGCCTTCCAGGTGCGCTTCCTGCACCCGCGCGGCTGGACCTACTACGCCACGCTGCGGCGCAAGCTGCGCTGGTACGACGGCACGGCCTGAGCATGCTGAGGCGTCTGCATCTGCGCGACTTCGTCATCGTCGACGCGCTCGAGGTCGAGCTCGGCGCCGGCTTCAGCGTGCTCACCGGCGAAACGGGGGCGGGCAAGTCCATCCTCATCGACGCGCTGCAGCTGGCCCTGGGCCAGCGCGCCGAAACCGGTGTCGTGCGTGAAGGCGCGGCCCGCGCCGAGATCAGCGCCGAATTCGACACGCCGCCCGGGCTGCCGGGCTGGCTGGAAGACGCCGGCTTCGCTGGCGACGAGGTGCTGCTGCTGCGCCGCACGGTCGATGCCCAGGGCAAGAGCCGGGCCTGGATCAACGGCAGCCCGGCCACGGTGACACAGCTGCGTGAAGTGGCCGACCATCTCGTCGACATCCACGGCCAGCACGCCTGGCAAAGCCTGACCCGCCCGGCGGCGGTGCGGGCGCTGCTGGACACGCAGGCCGGCATCGATGGCCGCCCATTGGCGGCGGCCTGGCAAGCCTGGCGCACGGCCCTGGCCACGCTCGAAGACGCCCGCGGCCGCCGCGACACGCTGGAGCGTGAACGTGAGCGCCTGGCCTGGCAGATTGCCGAACTCGACAAGCTGAACCCGGCAGAAGGCGAATGGGAACAGATCAATGGCGAACACCAGCGCCTGGCCCATGGCCAGGCCTTGCTCGACGGCAGCCGCGCCGCGCTCGACGCGCTGGCCGAAGGTGAACTGCCGGCCGACGCCTTGACGCACCGCGCCATCGAGGCGCTCGACGCCGTTTCGGACTACGACCCCGAACTGCAGGCCGTGGCCGAGGTGCTGCGCAGCGCCGCAGCGCAACTCGAAGACGCGGTGCACACGCTGCACGCCTACCTGGGCCGAAGCGAGCCCGACCCCGAACGCCTGGCCGAACTCGACAGCCGGCTCGGCGCCTGGGTGAGCCAGTCGCGCCGCTACCGCCGCGCACCGGCCGAACTGCCGGCTCTGCTGGCCGGCTGGCGTGCCGAACTCGCCGCACTCGACGCTGCCGCCGACCTGGAAGCGCTGGAAGCCGCCGCCACGAATGCCGAACGCGCGTGGCGCCGCGCCGCGCAAGCCGTGAGCCGCCAGCGCCAGCGGGCCGCGCCGCTGCTGGCGCAGGCGGTGACGCAGGCCATGCAGCAGCTGGGCATGGCCGGCGGCCAGTTCGACGTGGCCTTGCTGGCCCAGGACCAGCCCCAGGCCTTCGGTCTGGAGAGCGTCGAATTCCGCGTCGCCGGTCACGCCGGCAGCAGCCCGCGGCCGCTGGCCAAGGTGGCCTCGGGGGGTGAACTGTCGCGGCTGGCCCTGGCGATTGCCGTCACCACGGCGCAGGCCGCGGGCCAGGGCAGCGGCACGGCCGTGCCCACGCTCATCTTCGACGAGATCGACGCTGGCGTGGGCGGCACCGTGGCCGACAGCGTCGGCCGCCTGATGAAGCAGCTGGGCCGCAGCTGCCAGGTGCTGGCCGTCACCCACCTGGCGCAGGTGGCGGCCTGTGCCGACGGCCACCTGGTGGTGTCCAAGGCCCTGCGCGGCGAGCAGACCGTCAGCGACGTGCAGCCGGTGGCCGGCGAGGCCCGCGTGGCCGAAGTCGCGCGCATGCTGGGTGGTGAACGCCTCAGCGGCACCAGCCGCGCCCATGCCCAAGCCCTGCTGGCCGCCCCGCAACAAGGAACCGCCCCGTGAGCGAAGTCGCCACCACCGAACCGCCAGGCATGGCAACCAAGCCGGCCCAGACCAGCGAAGTCATCCTCATCACCGGCATCTCGGGCTCGGGCAAGTCGGTGGCGCTGCACGCACTGGAAGACGCCGGCTACTTCTGCGTCGACAACCTGCCGCCAGAGCTGCTGCGCGACTTCATCCGGCTCGAACACGATCGTTTTGCGCACCGTGTGGCGGTGGCCGTGGACGTGCGCACCGCCACTTCGCTGCCGCACCTGCTGCCGCTGATCAACGAACTGCGCAACGAAGGCCTGCGCATCCGCGCGATCTTCCTGGACGCCAGCAACGACGCACTGGTGCGCCGCTACTCCGAAACCCGCCGCCCGCACCCCTTGAGCGCCGGCCCGGCCGGCGGCGAGGGCAACCGGGCGCTGTTCGACGCCATCCGCCTCGAGCGTGAACTGCTGGCCGATCTGCGCGAGGCCAGCACCGTCATCGACACCAGCCAGCTGCGCCCGGCGCTGCTGCGCAGCTGGGTCCGGTCGCTGGTGGGTGCACATGCCTCGGCGCTGACGCTGGTGTTCGAGTCCTTCGCCTTCAAGCATGGGGTGCCGCTCGACGCCGACTACGTGTTCGACGTGCGCGTGCTGCCCAACCCCCACTACGTGCGCGAACTGCGGCCGCTCACCGGCCGCGACGCACCCGTGGTCGCCTACCTGGAACAGCAGCCCGAAGTGCGCGAGATGTTCCAGCAGATCGACCGGTTCCTCGAACGCTGGCTTCCCGCATTCGAGGAAGACCAGCGCAGCTACCTCACCGTGGCCGTGGGCTGCACCGGTGGACAGCACCGCTCGGTGTACGGTGTCGAATGGCTGGCGCAACGCTTTGCCAGCCGTTACGCCACACTGGTGCGCCACCGTGAGCTCGACGCCCGTGACTGAACCCCGCCCCCCCGTGTCCACCCCGCCCGCCACCCCCCTGCCCGACCCGCTGCCGCTGTTCCCGTTGGGCCTGGTGCTGTACCCGGGCGCCCTGCTGGGGCTGAAGGTCTTCGAGGCGCGTTACCTCGACATGGTGGCCGACTGCCTGCGCCAGCAGACCCCGTTTGGCGTGGTCTGCCTGAAGCAGGGCGGTGAGGTCGAAGCCAGCGACGGGCGCGCCCGCAGCATGGACAAGACCCATGTCAAAGTGGAAATGGTCGGCGTGGCCGTGCGCATCGACGCGGTCGACGCTGAACAGCCCGGCATCCTGCAACTGCGCTGCACCGGCTTGCAGCGCTTCCGCCTGCGCGAAGCCCCGGTGCAGCGAGACGATGGCCTGTGGGTGGGCCGCGTCGAGAGCCTGGCCGACGACCCGGTGCGCACACCCGGCCCGGCGATGCTGCAGACCGTGACGGCACTGGCCGAGGCCATCAAGAAGCTGCAGGAGCACGACCGCGTGCCCTTTGCCGAACCCTACCGGCTGGACGACGCGGGCTGGGTCGCCAACCGCTGGTGCGAACTGCTGCCGGTGCCGCTGGCAGCCAAGCAGAAGCTGATGGAACTGGACGACCCGATGATCCGGCTGTCGCTGGTCGACGGCTTCCTGCGCGACAAGAAGGTCGTGGTCGGCTGAAGCCTGGCGCCGGGTTTCAGCCCGGGGCCGGCTCGCTGCTCAGGCCGCAGCGTCCTGTTCGATCAGCTTGCGCACCGGTGCGGGCAGGCCTAGCGCCAGCGCCTCCTCCAGGCGCAGCCAGCGGCCGGCCCCGGGCTGAAACCCGGCAGCAGGTTCCGCGGTGTTTTCAGCCACACCTGGCGGCCAGCGCCAGCGCAGCACCTGCAGCGTCCAGTCGACATGGGTCAGCACATGCTTGAACGGCGGCAGCCATTCACCCTGCCCCGGCCAGCCGGCCACGAAGGTATCCAGAGCTTCGGCAGTGTCGAATTCAGGCAGGCTCCACAAGCTCGCCCACACGCCCTGCCCGGGACGCTGCACCAGCCAGAGCCAGGGGCCTTGTTCCAGCCAGAGCAGCGCATGGCTGCGCTGGCTGCGGCGCAGCTTGCGGGTCTTCACCGGAAAACGCTCGGGCGCACCCTGGGCCAACGCCACGCAATCACCTCCCAGAGGGCACTGCGGGCAGGCCGGCCGGCGCGCCAGGCACAGGGTGGCCCCCAGGTCCATCAGGCCTTGGGTGTAGACGTCCACCTGCTCGTGCGGCAGCAGTGCTTCGGCCTGCTGCCACAGCAGCTTCTCCTGCGCCGCCGACGCCAGGTCGCCGTCGAAGCCCAGTGCCCGCGACAGCACGCGCTTGACGTTGCCGTCGAGGATGGCCGCGCGCTCGCCGAAACAGAAGGCGGCGATGGCCGCGGCCGTGCTGCGCCCGATGCCCGGCAGTTCTGCCAGCGCCGCGCTGCTGCACGGAAACTGCCCGCCATGCTGGTGTACCACCGCCTGCGCGCAGCGGTGCAGGTTGCGGGCGCGGCTGTAGTAGCCCAGGCCGCTCCATAGCGCCAGCACGTCGTCCTGCGCCGCGGCAGCCAGCGCCGTGACATCGGGAAAGCGCGCCAGGAAGCGCGGGTAGTAGTCCAGCACCGTGCTCACCTGGGTCTGCTGCAGCATCACTTCGGACAGCCACACACGGTAGGGGTCGCGCGTGTCCTGCCAGGGCAGGCCATGGCGGCCATGCCGCTGCTGCCAGGCCACCACGCGGGCGGCCAGGCTCGTCGGGGCCGGGCGCGTCAAGCGGCGACCTGGCCGGCGCCGGGAATGGTCTGGTGGGCGGGGGCCAGGGCGTTGGCGGCGATCACGGCGCGTTCGGCCAGGGCTTCGACGCGCAACTGGGCTACGTTGACCTGCTCGTCGGCGCGCTGCAGGTCGGTGATGCGCTGCTCCAGGTCGCCGGAAGCCGCCTGCACGCGCTCCAGCGCCTCGCGCCGGCGCGTGAAGCCGTGGCGGCGCTCGCGCAACTGGGCGTCGACCTGGGCGCTGGCGCCCTTGCTCCAGAGCTCGATCTCGCTGGCGGCGTTCTCGAACACCACACGCAGCTTCGACAACAGCAGTCGCCGGAACTGGTCGGCGAACCCCGGCGAGCTCATGCGCCAGGCCTGGCCCAGGGTGAAGTAGCGGCCGTAGCTGCCTTCGATCAGTGCCAGGTCCTGGCGGAAGCTGGCCAGTGCCGGCGGCGCGCCGAGCGCGAAGGAAAACCCGAACTCGCTGTTCATCTGGCGAAAGCTGCCGTCGAGCATTTGCTGCATCTCGGCACTTTGCTGCTCGGCGTGGTCGAGCGAGGCCCGCAGGCGCTTGAACATCGAATCGAACGCCGCCTTGGCGCCCAGGCCCAGGAACTTGGCGCCGGCGGCCGACTGCATGGCCGCCACCTCCACGCCCAGGGCTTCGCTCGACAGGCGCGAGGTGATCGTGCGCAACATGCGCTGCTGCACGGTGCGCAGCGCCGTCAGGTGCGTGGTGCACCGCTCGAAGTCGGCCATCTCGATGTCGATGCGCTGCGCCAGCATGCGCAGCTTGCCGCCGCTCTTGCCACGCAGGCCGCGCAGTTCCAGCAGCTGTTCGGCATGCTGGCGGCGGCGGTCGGCCAGGCGCCGGCCGGCGCTTTGCCGCAACTGCTGCACCACGCCCTGGGCCGACTGCAGCAGCAGTTCCGTCTGGCGCGGCAGGAGTTGGCCGGCCAGGGCCTGTTCCAGCGGGGCCAGGCGGCTGGCGGCCAGCGCCGGAATGTCACCTTCCACACGAGCGGCCAGCGCGTCGCGCGCCGACAGCGCAAACACCCGCTGCACCGGCACGCCGAGCGTACGCGCGGTGAGCTCACGCTGGCGTTCCACCTGGGCGTTGACTTCGGCCACGGTCGCCAAAGGGTCGGCCAGGGTGTCGATCTTGTTGAGCACCACGAAGCGCTCGAGCGAGGCTTCGTTGAGATGCTCCTTCCAGATGGCCAGGTCGGACCGCGTCACGCCGGCATCGGCGGCCAGCACGAACACGATGGCATGCGCCGTGGGCAGCAGGCCCAGCGTCAGCTCGGGCTCGGCGCCGATGGCATTCAGGCCCGGCGTGTCCACCACCACCAAGCCGCGCTGCAGCAGCGGGTGCGGGTAGTTGATGAGGGCATGGCGCCAGGCCGGCACTTCCACGCGGCCGTCTTCACGCTGCGGCGGGTTGTCTTCCGGCTGGGTGTCGCTCCACAGGCCCAGGGTGCGGGCATGGTCGACACCGACCCACTGCGTGCGCGTCACGGCAGTGAGGGACCGGGCCAGCGCGCCGGGGTCTTTCGGGTCGAGCGTGACGTGGGTCCAGGCGGCGTCGCGCACACGCAGTTCGCCCAAAGAAAAACCCTGAGAGCGGGTTTCGATGGGCAGCAGCGACAGGCGCGGCGGCACCCCTTGGTCGAAGCGCAACTCGACCGGGCACATCGTGGTGCGCCCAGGCGTGGCCGGCAGCACACGGCGGCCGGTGTCGGCGAAGAACAGTGCGTTGATCAGCTCGGACTTGCCGCGCGAGAACTCGGCCACGAAGGCCAGCACCAGCTTGTCCGAAGCCAGGCGTTCACGCAGCGCGGACAGGACCGTGGCGTCCGGGCCGTCGAGCAATTCCTGTTCGGCCATGGCCCGGCTGAATTGGGCGAGGCTGGCGTCGAGATTCGAGCGCCAGGCGCTCAGATCGTCCAGGCGCTGGGCTATGGGCTGTTGCACGGTGATGGCGGCGGCTGTGGTGAAGACATCTTGCGCAGCCATCCTAGCCGAGCGCAGCCCCCCTGTGACGCTAACGTTTCTGGCAATGCGAGCAGAAGTACGTGGCCCGCTGCGCTTGCACGACCTTTTTGACCGGCGCACCACAGTTCTGGCATGGCAAGCCGGCGCGCCCGTAGACGGCAGCCTGCTGCTGATAGTTGCCGCTCATGCCGTGAACGTCGGAAAAGTCACGAAGTGTGCTGCCGCCCAGTTCGAGGGCGCGCGCCAGCGTCGAGCGCACGGCGCCCAGCAGCCGCTCGGCACGTGGCCGGCTGATGCGGTTGCTGGGCAGCAGCGGGTGGATGCGTGCCTGGAAAAGGGCCTCGCACGCATAGATGTTGCCGGCGCCGACCACGGCACCGCCGGCCAGCAGCACGGCCTTGATCGGTGCCGCATGCCGCTGCAGTGCAGCGTGGAAGCTTCCCGGCGTCAGCTCGGGGTCGAACGGCTCGGGCCCCAGGCGCGACAGCAGGGTGGCTGCGGGTGCCGCGTCGAGCGCCGCCGACCAGACCACCGCGCCGAAGCGGCGAGGGTCGTTCAGCCGCAAGGTGCCCTGGCTGGTGACGAGGTCGAAGTGGTCGTGCGGACCCGGCTCACCAGCGCCCTGCAAGAGCGCGAGCGACCCCGACATGCCCAGATGCAGCAGCAAGCCGCCACCTGAAGACCTGCCGGCTTCGGCTGCGGGTGCGGGCAAGGCCGGCACCAGCGGCAACCACAGGTACTTGCCACGCCGCGACACCGGCCCCACTTTCAGGCCGAGCAGTTCAGCCGGGGCGCAGCCCAGCGGCCAGCGCAGGGGTTTGCCCAGACGAACGGCGTGGACATGGGCGCCACGCAAGGGCATGTCGATGCCACGCCGGGTGACCTCGACCTCTGGCAATTCAGGCATCCACCCATTATGTGAGAATGAAATTCAACTGTTCAGGAGCACCGATGTCCGCTTCACTGCGCAAGCAGCTCGCCTTGGCCGCCACGCTGGCCACAGGCGCATGGCTCGTGGCGCCGGCAGCCCTGGCGCAGACACCCGCACCGGCCGCCGCCGCCCCAGTGGCCCCAGCTGCGAGCGCCGCCGGTGCCGAGAAGACCATTTCTGCGCTCGACGCGCCGCTGTTCTACCAATTGCTGATCGGCGAAATGGAACTGCGTGGCGGCGAAGCCAGCGCCGCCTACGAAATCGTGCTGGACGCTGCACGCCGCAGCCGCGACGGCGCCCTCTTCCGCCGCGCTGTCGACATCGCGCTGCAGGGGCGCGCGCTGGAACAGGCGCTGGCGGCCACCCAGGCATGGCGCTCGGCCATCCCCGATTCGCTGGACGCACTGCGGCTGCAGGTGCAGATTTTGGCGGTGGCTGGGCGCCTGGCCGACCTGAACGAACCCGTCGGCCGGCTGCTGAGCCTGACCCCGGCCACCGAACGTGCCGCCGTCATTGCCGCGCTGCCCCGTTTCCTGGAACGCAACAGCGACGCCAAGGCGGTGGCCACGCTGCTGACGGATGTCCTGAAACCGTACGCAGAAAACCCCGAAACGCGGGTGGCGGCCAGGGTCTCGATCGCCCGTGCCTGGCTCGCGGCAAAAGACCCGGACATCGCGCTGGCCCTGGCACGCGACGCCCAGAAGCTCGACCCCGACGCCCCCGGCCCAGCGCTGCTGGCGCTGGAATTGATGGCCGAGCGGCCGGTGGCCGAGGACATCGTCAAGCAACACCTGGCGCGCCCGAAGGCCGTGGCGCCGCTGCGGCTGGCCTATGTGCGGGTGCTCACCGGCACCCAGCGGTATGCCGAGGCCGCCCGCGAACTCGAGATCGCCACGCGCCAGCAGCCTGACGAGGCAGGCCCCTTCCTGACCCTGGGCGTGCTGCAGATGGAATTGCGGCAGCCGGCCGAGGCCGAAGCGGCGCTGCTGCGCTACCTGGCGCTGGCGCAGGCCGCCACCCCGGCTGCAGCGCCGACCGCGGGCGCGGCTGCAGGGGCCGCCGGTGTCCCGGCAGGCGTACCGCCGCTGGCCACCGATGACGACGAGCCCGATTCCAGCGACGCCTCACGACCGGAACGCGGGCTCTTCCAGGCCTGGCTGAGCCTGGCACAGCTGGCCGAGCAGCGCGGCGACTACAAGGCGGCCGAGGCCTGGCTGGCGAAGGTCGACGACCCCGCCCGCGCGCTGGACGTGCAGGGCCGCCGCGCCGTCATCCTGGCGCGCCAGGGCCAGGTGGCCCAGGCCCGCGAGATGATTCGCCGCGTGCCCGAGCGCAGCACCGAAGACGCGCGCAGCAAGTTCATGGCCGAAGCCGGCGTGTTGCGCGAGGTCAAGCAGTGGAAAGAGGCCTTCAACGTGCTGGCCGCTGCCAACCAGCGATTCCCCGACGACCCCGACCTGCTGTATGAACAGGCCATGATGGCCGAGAAGACAAGCCGGCTGGACGAGATGGAAAAGCTGCTGCGCCGCGTCATTGCCATCCGCCCGGACAACCCGCATGCGCACAACGCCCTGGGTTATTCGCTGGCCGACCGCGGCCTGCGCCTGACCGAGGCCCGCGACCTGATCGCCCGCGCGTTGGAACTGTCCCCGGGCGACCCGTTCATCACCGACAGCCTGGGCTGGGTCGAATTCAAGCTGGGCCGGACCGAACCGGCGCTGAAGCTGCTGCGCCAGGCCTACAGTGCGCGCCCCGACCCCGAGATCGGCGCCCACCTCGGTGAAGTGCTGTGGTCGATGGGCCAGAAGGAAGAAGCGCGCAAGATCTGGCGCGAAGCCCGTGCCCGCGATGGCGCCAATGAAGTGCTGCGGGAAACCCTGGCCCGGCTGCGCGCAGAGCCGTGATGCGCATCGTGCAGCGCGCCAGGCGTGCCCTGGCGCTGGCCGGCGCCGCGGCGGCGCTGGTGGGTTGCGCCACGCCGCCAGTTGCCGAGCTGGGTGCTGTCACGAGTGGCAGGATGCTGCTGCGCGTGGCGGCGGTGGCAGGGCAAGATGCCCAGAACGTGTCGGCTGCCTTCGAACTCCAGGGCAATGCCAGCCAGGGTGAACTGCGGTTGATCTCGCCACTGGGCACGCAGATGGCAGCGGCGCGCTGGGCGCCAGGTGACGTGACGCTGCGCACAGCCGAAGGCACGCAGAGCTTTGCGACGCTGGACGCGCTGTCGCGCCAGGTGCTGGGCGAAGCCCTGCCGCTGGCCGCGCTGCCCGACTGGCTGGCTGGCCGGCCCTGGCCGCAGGCCCCGCACGTGATGCAGGCGCAGGGCTTCGAGCAGGCCGGCTGGCAGGTGCTGCTGGCTCGCCTGTCAGAAGGCCTGATCGAGGCCCGCCGCGTGGCCGTGCCCGAAGTGCTGTTGCGGGTCCGCCTGGACCCCTCGCCGTGACGCTTGACGCCTGACCGCTGCGCATGGCCCTGCAAGCGCTTTATGACCTGCCGGCCCCGGCCAAGCTGAACCTGTTCCTGCACGTGGTGGGGCGGCGTGCCGACGGCTACCACCTGCTGCAGTCGCCCTTCGTGCTGATCGACTGGGCCGACACCCTGCACTTCGAACGGCGCGCCGACGGGCGGCTGCAGCGCCACGACCTCGGCCCGAACCTGCCCGAAGACGACCTGTGCCTGCGTGCGGCACGTGCCCTGCAGGCGGCCAGCGGCACGGCGCTGGGTGCCGACATCCACATCGACAAGCAGGTGCCCTGGGGTGCGGGCCTGGGCGGCGGCAGTTCAGACGCCGCCACCACCTTGCTGGCACTGAACCGGCTCTGGGGCCTGCACTGGCCGCGGGCCAGGCTGGCCGGACTGGCGCTGCCGCTGGGTGCCGACGTACCGTTTTTCGTGGGCGGCGACAACGCATTCGTCGAAGGCATCGGCGAACTCCTGACACCGCTGCACCTGCCCGAGGCCGGCTATGTGGTCGTCAAACCCACGGCCTCGTTGCCAACGCCCGACATCTTCAGGCACCCGAATCTGGTTCGCGACACTGAACGGGTTATACTCGTGGGCTCTCTTGTTGAGGCTTCAACGCAGTTCAAGCACATCGAGGGCAGAGTTTGGACGCCGGGGCACGGCGAGTTCGGTCGAAATGACCTGCAAGCCCCTGCCGAAGATCGATGCCCTGACGTGGCGCAAGCCGCTCGATGGCTCGAAGCCCGATTCGGCAACAGCCGGATGACGGGTTCAGGCAGCGCAGTCTTTGCAAGGGTTGGCGAGGTCGGCCTGTCCCAGGCGACATCTCTGCCGGCACCCCTGGTGGGTTTGCCGGCGGGTTGGGTGGGTCGGTCTTGCCGCAGTCTGGTGCAGCACCCCTTGAAGGGCTGGGCCGGCTGACCGCAGTTTCAAGGGTGGCGGTGCGAACCGCCTCCTGTGTAGGGGAGTCGCCAAGTTGGTCAAGGCATCGGATTTTGATTCCGACATGCGAGGGTTCGAGTCCTTCCTCCCCTGCCAAAACATCTGCTGAACGCCGTGCGCCACATGTTGCTCGGTCATCGTTCAGCCACCCACGGAGAATCCAAAGTGCTGTTCAACACCGTGCTCTTCACCGGCAACGCCAACCCGGTGCTGGCCGGTGAGATCGCCAGCAACCTGGGCCTTGAATTGGGCCAGGCCGCGGTGGGCCGCTTTTCCGACGGCGAGACCACGGTCGAGATTCAGCAGAACGTGCGCGCCCGCGACGTCTTCGTGGTGCAGCCAACCTGCGCGCCCACGAACGAACACGTGATGGAGCTGTGCATCATGGTCGACGCCCTGAAGCGCGCCAGTGCCCGCCGCATCACTGCAGTGATTCCGTATTTCGGCTATGCGCGCATGGACCGCCGGCCGCGCAGCATGCGTGTGCCCATCAGCGCCAAGGTCGTGGCCAACATGCTCGAAACGGTGGGCGTCGAACGCCTGCTGACGATGGACCTGCATGCCGACCAGATCCAGGGCTTCTTCGACATCCCGGTCGACAACATTTACGCCAGCCCGGTACTCCTGGCCGACCTGAAGGGCAAAGCCTATCCCGACCTGGTGGTGATCTCGCCCGACGTCGGCGGCGTGGTGCGTGCCCGCGCCATGGCCAAGCAGCTGGGCTGCGACCTGGCCATCATCGACAAGCGCCGCCCGGCGGCCGGCATCGCCGAGGTGATGCACGTCATCGGCGAGATCGAAGGCCGCAACTGCGTGATCATGGACGACATGATCGACACTGCCGGCACCCTGGTGAAGGCAGCCGAAGTGCTGAAGGCGCGCGGCGCGCGCAGTGTCTACGCCTACTGCACCCACCCGGTGTTCTCGGGCCCGGCGGTGGAGCGCATCGCCAGTTCGCAGATCGACGAAGTCGTCATCAGCAACACCATCCCGCTGTCGGACGCGGCCAAGGCCTGCCCGAAGATCCGCCAGCTGAGCGTGGCCTTCCTGTTTGCCGAGACCATCCGCCGCATCAGCGACGGCGAGTCGGTCACTTCGCTGTTTGCCGAGCAGAACAACAATTTCTAGTCACGATGGCGGGCCCATTGGGCCCTTCAAGCGTGATTCTCATGAGGCAATCGCCTCGACCCCAAGCCCTGGTCGCGGGGCTTTTTTCAACTGGAGCTGAAATGAAATTCACTGCTTACGAGCGTTCACTGCAGGGGACCGGAGCGAGCCGCCGCCTGCGCAACGCTGCCAAGGTGCCCGGCATCGTCTATGGCGCCGGCGAACCCAAGATGATCGAGCTCGATCACAACGCACTCTTCTTCGCGCTGAAGAAGGAAGCCTTCCACTCGTCCATCCTCGAGATGGACCTGGCCGGCAAGACCGAGAAGGTCCTGCTGCGCGACTTCCAGATGCACGCCTACAAGCCCATCGTCATGCACGTGGACTTCCAGCGCGTCGACGTCGCCACGCGCCTGCGCAAGAAGGTGCCGCTGCACTTCGAAGGCGAAGACACCTCGCCGGCCGTCAAGACCGACAAGTGCCTGGTCAGCCATGTGCGCACCGAGCTCGAGATCGAATGCCTGGCCTCGCAGCTGCCCGAGTTCGTGACCATCGACCTGTCAAACCTGGAACGCAACACCAGCCTGCACGCCAGCGACCTGAAGCTGCCCGAGGGCATCAAGGTCGTCAAGCGCGGCACGCTGAACCCGGTGATCGTGGCCGTGACCACGCCGAAGGTCGAAGAAGAGATCGTGGCACCGGTGGTGGTGGCTGCCGAAAAGGGCAAGACCAAGGCCAAGAAGACCGAAAAGCAGAACCAGAAGTGATCTGGCGCCAGGGGGGCGTTCTTTCGCATCCCCCTTGGCCGTCACCCTTCAAGGGCCCCTCTCGCAGGGGCCTTTTTCATGGCCGCGAGACTTCCATAATCACCCCCCATGATTCGTCTCTTCGTTGGCCTGGGCAACCCCGGCCCTGACTACGAGGCCACGCGCCACAACGCCGGCTTCTGGTGGGTGGACGCGCTGGCCGAAAAGCTGGGCGCGCGGCTCGACAGTGACCGTGCCTACCAGGCCCATGTGGCGCGCGTGGCCGGCCCGCATGGCCCCGTGTGGCTGCTGAAGCCGATGACCTTCATGAACCGCTCGGGCGTGTCGGTGGCGACGCTGGCGCGCTTCTTCAAGATCGAGCCGAAGCAGGTGCTGGTGGTGCACGACGAACTCGACGTGCTGCCCGGCCAGGCCAAGTTGAAGTTCGGTGGCAGCGCCGCCGGCCACAACGGCCTGAAGGACATCCACGGCATGCTCGGCACGCCCGACTACTGGCGCCTGCGCCTGGGCATCGGCCACCCGGGCGTGAAGGCCGAGGTGGTGAACTACGTGCTGAAGAAGCCTTCGGCCGACGATCGCGATGCCATCGACCGCGCCATCGAACGCAGCCTGACCGCCAGCGACGCGCTCCTGGCGGGCGAGATGGACCGCGCCCTGGCGCTCATCCATGCCGGGCCGCAACGACCCAAGCCACCGCGGCCGGCCACGATCCCGGCCGCTGCACCGAAGGCGGACCCCTCATGAAACTGCTGCTTGCCGCCCTCGTCCTGACGGTCACCACGACCACCGTTGGCGCCCAGCAGATCTGGCGCTGCGGCCCGGACGGCAAGACATTTTCCGACCGCCCCTGCATCGAAGGGCGCAGCGTGAGCACCGGCGACCGCCGCACGGACGAGGAAATCGACGCTGCCCGTGAAGTGGCCAGCCGTGAGCAGAGGCTGGCCGACACCTTGGCCAGCGAACGCGCGCAGAGGGCTCAAGTGGCCCCCGGTGCGGGTCTCATCGCCATCGGGCCGCTGGAATCCGAGCTCCAGGCAGAGCGCCGCAAACGAGAGATCAAGCGTCAGCGGGGATCGAAGCGCTCACCGGTAGCGCGTCGCTCGCGCCCGTCAGACGCTGATATTTGACGAGCAGCTGCGCGCGTGTCTCGACGAAGTCGGGATGGATCGGTATGCAGCTGACCGGGCACACCTGCACACACTGCGGCTCGGGAAAGTGGCCCACGCATTCGGTGCAGCGATGGGGGTCGATCTCGTAGATTTCCGCGCCCATCGAGATGGCCTGGTTCGGGCACTCGGGCTCGCAGACATCACAGTTGATGCACTCGTCGGTGATCCACAGGGCCATGGTGGCGCTTCAGGTTTCGCTTTGGGACACGCGCTCTTTCAAGCGCCTCAGCACCGAGGGTGCCACGAACTTGGAAACATCACCGCCAAGGCTGGCAATCTCGCGCACGAAGGTGCTGCTGACGAACTGGTACTGGTCCGATGGCGTCATGAACACGGTCTCGACGTCGGGCATCAGCTGGCGGTTCATGCCGGCCATCTGGAACTCGTACTCGAAGTCGCTGACGGCACGCAGGCCGCGCACCACGACCTTGCCGCCTTTGGCGACCACGAAGTCCCGCAGCAGGCCGCGGAACGGCACGACCTCGACATTGCCATAGGGTGCGGCGATCTCGCGCGCAGCGTCCAGCCGTTCGGCGATGGTGAACATCGTGCGCTTGTGGTGGCCGGCGGCCACGGCCAGGATCAGGCGGTCGAACAAACGCGAAGCCCGGCGCATCAGGTCTTCATGGCCCAGCGTCATCGGGTCGAAAGTCCCGGGATAGACCGCAGTGAGCGGGGTGGCAGTGGTCACGGCCTCGTTCTCCTGATGGGGGTCACCCTGCAAACCGGCGCAGTGTAGCCGCCGCGATCATGGTTCATGCCTGAACAGCTGCGCATGGACCGCACCGGCGCGCAGTTCGCGATGCAGCTGCAGCCCGGGGGGCCATTCCTTGAGCGCCGCGGCGCCTTCGAGATAGACATAGGCCCCGGCACCCGCCAGGCGGGTGGCTTGCAGCAGAGCTGGCGCCGCCAGGCCGGCATCGAAAGGCGGGTCGAGCAGCACCAGGTCGAAACGGCCCGCTTCTGCACGTGCCATCCAGGCCAGGGCATCGGCGCGTTCCACCTGCACCGCGGTGGCCCCCAGGCGCGTCCGGCTGGCCTGCAGGCTGGCCACGAGCTGGGCGTCCCACTCCAGCAGACGCACATCGGCGGCGCCACGCGAGGCGGCCTCGAAGCCGAGAGCGCCGCTGCCGGCGAAGGCGTCCAGCACCCGCCACCCCGTCAAATCCTGGCCGAGCCAGTTGAACAGGGTTTCGCGGACGCGATCGGGCGTGGGCCGCAGCCCCGGGCGGTCAGCCACCGGCAGCTTGCTGCGGCGCCACTGGCCGCCGATCAGCCGCACCTCCCCGGGCGCGCGCCGCGCCGTCACGGGCATGACCTCACTGACGCACCGGGATGCCGTGCCCGGCCATCAAGGCCTTCGCCTGGCCGACGGTGAATTCGCCGTAGTGGAAGATGCTGGCCGCCAGCACGGCGTCAGCGCCGCCGATGCGGATGCCGTCGACCAGGTGTTCCAGCGTGCCGACACCGCCGGAGGCGATCACCGGCACAGGCACGGCGTCGCTGACCGCGCGTGTCAGCGCCAGGTCGAAGCCGCTCTTGGTGCCGTCGCGGTCCATGCTGGTCAGCAGGATCTCGCCAGCGCCATGCTCGGCCATCTGCCGTACCCAGGCCACGGCGTCGAGACCGGTGTTCTTGCGGCCACCGTGGGTGTAGACGTCCCAGCCGGGGCCCCTGGGGTCGCCATCGGTTCGGCGCTTGGCGTCGACCGCCACGACGATGCACTGCGCGCCGTACTTTTCCGAGGCGCTGCGAATCACTTCCGGGGTGGCCACGGCAGCCGAGTTGAAGCTGACCTTGTCGGCGCCGGCGTTCAGCAACCGGCGAACGTCATCGACGCTGCGCACGCCGCCGCCCACGGTCAGAGGAATGAACACTTGCGAAGCCACGGCCTCGATGATGTGCAGGATCAGGTCGCGGCCGTCGCTGGTGGCGGTGATGTCGAGGAAGGTCAGTTCGTCGGCGCCTTGATCGTTGTAACGAGCGGCAATCTCGACCGGGTCGCCGGCGTCGCGCAGCGACTCGAAATTGACCCCTTTGACGACACGGCCGCCTGTAACGTCAAGACACGGGATGATTCGTTTCGCAAGCATTTCTGCATTATCGACGGTCAGCAGCCCCCCCCCTACATAGGTGCTCCAGATCGTTCTCTGACTACGAAAACCAGCAGGTGCCCGTAAGCTATTGATTCAGGTTTACCCCAAACGCATCAGGAGCTCCGATGTCCAAGTTTTCTGCCCTTGCCTCGGTCGCCACGGCGGTTGTTTTCGTGGCCGCACCGGTCGCCGCGAATGCCGCCGTGACCAGCTTCCAGACTTTCCTGTCGTCCGCGGGTGAGCCGGTGCCGACCAGCACCGCCACTGGCGCCGCGCTCGTCAGCTTCGACGACGTTGCCGACACGGTGACCGTGCTGCTGTCGTTCTCCGGTCTGGCCAATGCGCAGCCCTTCGGCCACATCCACTGCTGCACCGCCGTACCGGGCTCCGGCAGCGTCGGCGTCGCGCTGAACTTCACGTCGTTCCCGGCCGTTTCGACCGGTTCGTACATCGCCACGTTCAACCTGGCACCCGCAGCTTTCGACAGCTTGTTCGCCGGAACATCAGCCGGCCGCGCCTACGTCAACATTCACACCCCAGGCCTGTACTCTGGTGGCGAGATTCGCGGCTTCCTGCCGGCAGTGCCGGAACCCGGCACGTACGCGCTGATGCTGGGTGGTCTGGCGGCCGTGGGCTTCCTGGCACGCCGTCGCCGCGACTGACGTCGGATCGCGCCGGGTTCGAATCAACGGCGGGCTCGAAGGCCCGCTGTTTTCATTTCAGCGGGCTGCGTGTGCGTCTGCCTGCGCCTGGGCAGACGTGAAATCCAGTGCGCCGGTGTAGATGCTGCGACCGCAGATGACGCCCTCGATGCCATCGGTTTCAACGGCGCACAGCGCGTCGATGTCGGCCATGCCGGCCAGGCCGCCTGAAGCGAACACCGGGATGGTGAGCGCACGGGCCAGCTTCACCGTGGCTTCGATGTTGATGCCGGTGAGCATGCCGTCGCGGCCGATGTCGGTGTAGATCACGCCTTCGACGCCGTAGTCCTCGAACTTCTTCGCCAGGTCCACGACCTCGTGGCCGGTGAGCTTGCTCCAGCCGTCGGTGGCGACCTTGCCGTCTTTGGCGTCGAGGCCGACGATGATGTGGCCGCCAAAGGCGCTGCAGGCGTCCTTCAGGAAGCCCGGGCTCTTCACGGCAGCGGTACCGATGATGACGTAGCTCAGACCGTCGTCCAGATAACGTTCGATCGTGTCCAGGTCGCGGATGCCGCCGCCCAGCTGCACCGGGATCTTGTCGCCGACGGCGCGCAGGATGGACTTCACCGCGCCTTCGTTGACGGGCTTGCCGGCAAAGGCACCGTTGAGGTCGACCAGGTGCAGGCGGCGCGCGCCGGCGTCGAGCCAGCGCTGCGCCATGGCCGCGGGGTCGTCGCCGAAGCTCGTGGCAATCGACATATCGCCTTGTTCAAGGCGTACGCAATGACCGTCTTTGAGGTCGATGGCAGGGATCAGCAACATGGCTCTGGGGAGCTTGGTGGGGGGGATGGAAGATTCGGCAACGAAGCGAGCAGCCAGGCTCAGGGGTTCCAGCGCAGGAAGTTGCGGTACAGCGCCAAGCCCTGCTCGGCACTTTTTTCCGGGTGGAACTGCGTCGCAAAAATGTTATCCCGCGCCAGCGCGCAGGTAAAGCGCGCGCCGTAGTCCGCTTCGCCGACGCTGTGGGCGGCGTTGGCCAGCTGGGTGTAGTAACTATGCACGAAGTAGAACCAGGCGCCGTCTGGAACACCCGCCCACACCGGGTGCGGCTGCTGGAAGACGCGGTTCCAGCCCATCTGCGGCACCTTGTAGCGGCTGCCGTCGGGCTGCAGCCGGCCTTCCAGCCGAAAGCGCTGTACGCGGCCGTGCACCAGGCCGAGGCCGGGTGTGTCCTGCTCTTCGCTGTGGTCCAGCAGCATCTGCATGCCCACGCACACGCCCATCAGGGGCTTGTGGGCGGCAGCATGCAGCACGGCTTCCTGCAATCCGGATTCACGCAGCTCGCGCATGCAGTCGCGCATGGCGCCCTGGCCGGGCAGCACGACGCGGTCGGCAGCGAACACTTCTTCGGGGTTCGCGGTGACGATGACGCGCACATCGCTGTCACGCGCGACGTGCGCCACGGCCTGCGACACCGAGCGCAGGTTGCCCATGCCGTAGTCGACGACGGCGACGGTGCTGGTCATGGCCTAGAGCGACCCCTTGGTCGACGGGATGACGCCGGCCGAACGCGGGTCGGGCGTGATGGCCATGCGCAGCGCGCGGGCGAAGGCCTTGAACACCGTCTCGCACTGGTGGTGCGCGTTCTGGCCCTTCAGGTTGTCGATGTGCAGCGACACCAGCGCGTGGTTGACGAAGCCCTGGAAGAACTCGTAGGTCAGCTGCGTGTCGAAGCCGCCGATCGCACCCGACGTGAACGGCACATGCATGTGCAGGCCGGGGCGGCCCGAAAAGTCGACCACCACGCGCGACAGCGCCTCGTCGAGCGGCACGTAGCTGTGGCCGTAGCGGGTGATGCCGCGCTTGTCGCCCAGCGCCTGCGCGAACGCCATGCCGAGCGTGATGCCTACGTCTTCCACCGTATGGTGGCCGTCGATGTGCAGGTCGCCGCGGGCGTGGATGTTCAGGTCGATCAGGCCGTGGCGGGCGATCTGGTCGAGCATGTGGTCGAAGAAACCGATGCCGGTGGCGAGCTCGGACTGGCCGCTGCCGTCCAGGTCGATCTGCACGCGGATCTGCGTTTCCTTGGTGTCGCGCTGGACAGTGGCGGTGCGGTTCATGTCAGTACCGCCCGGCCGTTCCGAAGGTACTGAGCGCCCCCTCGGGGGGCAGCGAACGAAGTGAGCGTAGGGGCTTCATTTCAGAGACTCTCTTTCAGCGCGGCAATCATCAGGTCATTTTCTTCGGGCGTGCCCACGGTCAGGCGCAGGCACTGGGCCAACAGCGGATGCAGGCCGGATATGTGCTTGACGAGCACGCCGCGAGCCTTCATGCCTTCGAAGACCTGCCTCGAATCGGGCACGCGCACCAGGATCATGTTGGCTTCGCTGGGAAACGGCTGCACGCCCGGCAGCGCCCGCAGCGCGGTTTGCAGCCGGGCGCGTTCGCTCTTCAGCAGCGCGGCTTGGCGGGCGTATTCGTCGGCATGGTCCAGCGCAAACAGCGCCGCCTCGGCGTTCAGCACGCTGACGTTGTACGGCGGGCGCACCTTGTCGATTTCGTCGACGAGCGCAGCGTGGCCGCACAGGTAGCCCAGGCGCACGCCGGCCAGGCCGAACTTCGACAGCGTGCGCATCACCAGCACATGTGGCTGCCGCGCCATGCGCTGCATCCAGCTTCGGCTGGAAAACGGCTGGTAGGCCTCGTCCATCACCACCAGGCCGTGCTGGTGTCCGATGGCGTCGACGATGCGCTCGATCGCGGTTTCGCTGAACAGGTTGGCGGTGGGGTTGTTCGGGTAGGCGATGTAGGTCAGGGCCGGGCGTTGCTGCTCGATGGCGGCCAACATCGCGGCTTCGTCCAGGTCGAAGTCGGCCGTGAGCGGCACGCCGACAAAACGCAGGCCGCGCAGCCGTGCGCTCATCTCGTACATCACGAAGCCCGGCAGCGGCGCCAGCATCACCGCGCCGGGCACGTTGCAGGCCACCGACAGCAGGTCGATGAGCTCGTCCGAGCCATTGCCCAGGATCAGCTTGCAGCCGGCCGGCAGTGCGACATGGCGCGACAGGGCCGCCACCAGATCCACCGTGCTCTGCACCGGGTAGCGGTTGATCGCCACGCGCGCGAGGCGCCGGCCCAGTTCGGCCTGCAGTTCGGGGGGCAGGCGGAAGGGGTTTTCCATCGCGTCCAGCTTCACCAGGCCGGCGCTGGGCTGGATGGCATAGCCGTGGGTGGACTGCACGTCCTGGCGGATGGTGCGGCCGATGCGGTCGGCCAGGGTGGGCAGGCTCATGCGGGGGTGTCCACGGGCTTGTCAAGCAACTCGGGGCCGTCGATGAACGGGTTGACGATGCGCACGCCGTCGATCTGCTGGCCATGCTGCAGGTCTTCGGTCAGCAGCAGGTCGCAGCCCTGTTGCACGGCGGCGGCCACCATCAGCGCGTCCCAGTAGCTCAGGCCGAAGCGGCTTTCCACCGCCCAGGCGGTTTCCACGGTGGCATGGTCCACGGGCCAGGGCTGCCAGCGCTGGTAGCGCCGCACCTCGGCGCGGGCATCACCGGCGGGCAAGGGCGGGTGCAACTTGCGCGTGGCGTTGACGTAGAACTCGTGCAGCACCTGACTGCTGAGCCGGCCGCGGCGGCTGGACCAGAGCACACGCAGCCAGGCGCGGGCGGCCTGGTGCTTGGCTTCGTCGGCGCGGTCCTCGCTGTAGAGCAGGACGTTGGTGTCAACGAAAACGGTCGAGACGCTCGGCATAGATTTCGTCGCGCTTCGGGTAGGGGCTGCCGTCGGAAACAAAGCGCAGGTCACGCTGCAGCCATTCGTTCATCGCTCGCTCGTAGGCATCGTCGTGGCGCATCTTCTCGGCCAGCAATTCGCCCACCAGCCGCGACACGCTGGTGTTGCGGCGCGCGGCTTCCATGCGCGCCCAGTCGGCGACGCTTTCTTCCATCGTGACGGTGACGTTCTTCATGCTCGACCCACAGCGGAACACTGGTTTCGTGTTGCAAGATCTTAGTGCTGCACGAACTTCGTGTCAATCCAGCGGCAAAGCCATCTTCAGCTCACCGTCGTCCACTTCGCCGGTGTAGCGATAGCCCAGCTTCGCGTAGAAGCCGGCCGGCCCGCCGGGCAGGTCCACATGGGACAGTCCGACTGTCTTCAGCCCCAGCCGCCGCGCTTCGTCGGCCACCCATTGCAGGGCCAGCCGGCCGTACCCGCGGCCTTGGTGGCGCGCGTCGACCAGCAGGCGCCAGACGTACAGCTGCTCGTCGGGCTTGTCCTTGTCCATCCGAGCGTCGTAAAGCAGCATCATCCCGACCGCTTCCTCGCCGTCGAACATCGCCACTGCGCGGCCGGCAGGTTCGTAGGCCACCTGCGCCAACGACACCGGCACGGTGGCGACGAAACGGCGCTGGCCGGCGGCCACTTCCAGCTTCATCACCGCGGCCAGGTTCAACGCGTCGACCGGGCGCACGCTGAACGCCACGGCCTTGGGCAACTCGGCCGCGGCCGGCTGCACGCGCATTTCGGCTGCGCGGGCGTGGGCCTGCAGGCCTTCGCCATAGGCCAGCTCGGCCGCAACCGGGCCCAGCAGGTTGGCGCCGGCCTGCGTCACCTGGATCAGGCTGCTGCGCTTGACGAAGTCGTACACGCCCAGCGGCGAGCTGAAGCGCGCGGTGCCCGAGGTCGGCAGAACGTGGTTCGGCCCGGCGCAGTAGTCGCCCAGGCTTTCGCTGGTGAAGCCGCCCAGGAAGATGGCACCGGCATGGCGCAGCAGCGGTTCCCAGCGGCCGGGCTCGGCCGACATCACTTCCAGGTGCTCGGGCGCCAGGCGGTTGCTGATCTCGCAGGCCTCTTCCATCGAACGCGTCTGGATCAGCGCGCCGCGGCCTTCGAGTGACGCGCGGATGATCTTGGCACGCGGCATCTCGGGCAGCAGCCGGTCGATGGCGGCCTGCACGGCGGCGATGTAGGCAGCATCCGGGCACAGCAGGATGCTCTGCGCCAGCGTGTCGTGCTCGGCCTGGCTGAAGAGGTCCATCGCCACCCAGTCGGCCGGAACGGTGCCGTCGGCCAGCACCAGGATCTCGCTGGGCCCGGCGATCATGTCGATGCCCACCTGCCCGAAAACGCGCCGCTTGGCGCTGGCGACATAGGCGTTGCCCGGGCCGGTGATCTTGTCCACACGCGGCACCGTGGCCGTGCCATAGGCGAGCGCGGCCACCGCCTGGGCGCCACCGATCGTGAACACGCGGTGCGCGCCGGCCACATGCGCCGCAGCCAGCACGAGCGCGTTCTTCTCGCCGCCTGGCGTGGGGACGACCATCACGATCTCGCCGACACCGGCCACCTGGGCCGGGATGGCGTTCATCAGCACGCTGCTGGGGTAGGCTGCCCGGCCACCCGGCACGTAGATGCCCACGCGGTCCAGCGGCGTGACCTTCTGGCCCAGCAGGCTGCCGTCGCGGTCACGGTATTGCCAGCTGCGGCTGCTGGCATCCAGCTGCCGCAGGTGGTAGCTGCGGACACGTTCGGCGGCGTTTTCCAGCGCGGCGCGTTGGGCCGTGGGAATGGCGTCGTAGGCGGCGCGCAATTCGGCGGCACCGATTTCCAGCGCGGCCACGCTCGCCGCCTGCAGACGGTCGAAGCGCGCGGTGTACTCCAGCACCGCCGCGTCGCCGCGGGCGCGCACGTCGGCAATGATCTCGGCCACGCGCGTCTCGATGGCGGCATCGGTCTCGGCCGACCAGTGGCGCAGGCGCTCGAAATCGGTCTCGAAGCCGGCGTCTGTCGTCGACAGCCGATGCATCTTCACCACGCTCATGCCACCACCCCTTTCGATGCGGCATCGAAGGCGTCGATCAACGCCCGCAGCCGGTCCTGCTTGAGCTTCAGCGATGCCGGGTTCACCACCAGCCGCGCCGAGATGTCCATGATGTGCTCGACCTCGACCAGATGGTTGGCCTTCAACGTGCTGCCGGTGGACACCAGGTCGACGATGGCGTCGGCCAGGCCGGTCAGCGGCGCCAGCTCCATCGAGCCGTAGAGCTTGATCAGGTCGACGTGCATGCCCTTCGTCGCGAAATGCTCGCGGGCGATGTGCGTGTACTTCGTGGCCACGCGGATGCGCGCGCCATGGCGGGCGGCAGCGGCATAGTCGAAGCCGGCACGCGTGGCCACGCTCATGCGACAGCGGGCGATGCCCAGGTCCACCGGGCGGTACAGGCCGACGGCGCCGCCTGTCCCCCCGTTCGCGAGTTCGTGCGTGTGTTCGAGCAGCACGTCGTGCCCGGCGACGCCCAGGTCGGCGCCGCCATGCTGGACGTAGGTGGGCACGTCGCTGGCCCGCACCAGCACCACGCGCACGTCATCGCGGCTGGTGCGAAGGATGAGCTTGCGGCTCTTCTCGGGGTCTTCCAGCACCTCGACACCGGCTGCGCGCAGCAGCGGCAGGGTGTCGTCGAAGATGCGTCCCTTGGATAAAGCGAGTGTGATCACCGGGTGTCAGGAAAGTGGTGGCGCGCAGCCACCACGGCCCCGCACCGGGTTGGTTCAGGCGTGGTGGCCGGCGGCAGGCGCCGCGTATTCGCTGGGGGTCAGGGTCTTCATCGACAAGGCATGAATTTGCTCGCGCATTCTATCGCCCAGGGCCGAATAGACGCGCTGGTGGCGGCGCACGCGCGACAGGCCCTCGAACTCGGCCGAGACGATGGTGGCAAAGAAGTGCCGGCCGTCGCCCTCGACTTCGAGGTGGGTGCAGGGCAGGCCAGCAGCGATGAAGTCGCGCACCTCGCCCGGGCTGGGGTCGCTCATTGGCTGATCCTCCGCGCTTCGCGCTCCGGGGCGATCGCTTGGGAACGGCCCGGCGCGCTCATGCCAGATCTGCCTGGCGCTCGATCACCCGCGCGACGATGCCGTAGGTGGTGGCCTCTTCGGCGCTCATCCAGTAGTCGCGCTCCATGTCGGCCAACACCTTCTCGAGCTTCTGGCCGGTCTGGCGGGCGACGATGGCGGCGATGCGGGCACGCGTCTTGATGATTTCCTTGGCCTGGATGGCGATGTCGGTGGCCTGGCCGCCGGCACCCCCCGCGGGCTGGTGGATCATGAAACGCGTGTTCGGCAGGCACACGCGGCGGTCAGCCGGCGGTGCCAGGAAGATATGCGTGCCGGCACTGGCCACCCAGCCCGTGCCGACGGTGGTGACCGGGGCGCGCACGAAGCGGATCATGTCGTGGATGGCGTCGCCGCTCTCGACATGCCCGCCGGGGCTGCTGACGAGCATGTGGATCGGCGCGTCCGACTCCTGCGACAGGGCGATCAGGCGGGCGCAGGTGGCGCGGGCCATCTTGTCGTCGATCTCGCCGAACACCATGACGAAACGCGACTTGAACAGCAGCTGGGCTTCCTGGCCTTCGGCGGCGCCGTCCTTGGCGTTCTTCGACGGCTTGTCTTCGCTGGCGTTGGTGATGGTCTGCATGCGGTGCTCCAAGGGAATTCGGTTGATTATGGCCATCAGCTGCGCAGCTTGTAGCCGGTGGCCAGCAGGCGCAGCGTGATGCCGGCCACGACCAGGAAACTGGCCCCCACCACGGCCAGGCTGAACCACGGCGAGACATCGCTGACGCCGAAGAAGCCGCGGCGGAAGCCGTCGATCATGTAGAAGAAAGGGTTCAGATGGCTGATGGTCTGCCAGACGCCCGGCAGCGAGTGCACCGAATAGAACACGCCCGACAGAAACGTCATCGGCATGATGATGAAGTTCTGGAAGGCCGCCATCTGGTCGAACTTGTCGGCCCACAGGCCGGCGATCAGCCCCAGTGAACCGAGCATGCCCGCGCCCAGCACGGCGAAGGTGATGGCCCACCAGGGCTCGGCCAGGCGCAACGGCGCGAACCAGGCGGTGACCAGGAACACGCCGGTGCCCACCACCAGCCCGCGCACCACCGAGGCGCCCACGTAGGCCGTGAACCAGGCCCGGTGCGACAGCGGCGTGACCAGCAGGAACACCAGATTGCCGGTGATCTTGCTCTGCACCAGCGAACTGCTGCTGTTGGCAAAGGCGTTCTGCAGCACGCTCATCATCACCAGGCCGGGAATCAGGAAGCTGGTGTAGCCCACGCCGGGGAAGACCTCGACCTTGTCCTCCAGCACATGGCCGAAGATCAGCAGGTACAGCACGGCCGTCATCACCGGTGCGGCCACGGTCTGGAACGCGACCTTCCAGAAGCGAAGGATTTCCTTGCGGAACAGGGTGCCGACGCCGTTCATGCGGCCCCCTGCGCGACGGCGGCCGTGCCTTCCATGATCTCGAGGAACACGTCCTCCAGGTCGGCGCGGCCGATCTCCAGGTCCTCGACCTTCACGCCTGCCGCGCGCAGCGTGGCCAGCAGGTGTTCGACCTCGGCCGCGTCGCGCGCGGTGATCTGCACGCTGCGGCCGGTGATGCGCGCCTGGGCCTGCAGCGCCGGCGGCAGGGCGCTGTCGGTCTTGAAGCGCAGCATCGTGCTGGCGGTGCCGGCCAGCAGGTTGGCGGTGCGATCCAGCGCCACCACCCTGCCCTGCTTGAGCATCGCGATGCGGCCGCACAGCGCCTCGGCTTCTTCCAGGTAATGCGTGGTCAGCAGCACGGTGTGGCCTTCGCGGTTCAGGCGCGAGATGAAGTGCCACAGCGTCTGGCGCAGTTCCACGTCCACGCCCGCGGTGGGTTCGTCCAGCACGATGACGGGCGGCCGGTGCACCAGGGCCTGGGCCACCAGCACGCGCCGCTTCATGCCGCCCGACAGCTGCCGCATGTTGGCCTTGGCCTTGTCGGCCAGGCCCAGCTGTTCCAGCAACTCGGTGATCCAGGCTTCGTTGTTCTTCACGCCGAAGTAGCCGCTTTGAATGCGCAACGACTCGCGCACGGTGAAGAAAGGGTCGAACACCAGCTCCTGCGGCACGATGCCCAGGGCCCGGCGCGCGGCGGCGTAGTCGGCCACGACGTCGTGGCCCATCACCGTGACGCGGCCGCTGCTGGCGCTGGCCAGCCCGGCCAGGATCGAGATGAGCGTGGTCTTGCCGGCACCGTTGGGGCCGAGCAGGCCGAAGAACTCGCCTTGCGCGATCTCGAAAGACACGCTGTCGAGCGCACGGAAGGTGCCACGGGCGCCGGTGTAGGTCTTGCTGACCTGGTCGAAGCGGACGGCAGGGCAGCCGTCGGAGGGGATCAAGGGCATAGGGGCCGGGATTGTAGGCAGCCCCTCGCACCCGGGCCGATGCAAGAATGCTTTGACCATGCCAGCCGCCACCCGAGCCCCGAACACGAAAAAGCCGCGCCGCACCGCTGAACGCATCCTGGAAGTGACGCTGGACCTGTTCAACCGCTTCGGCGAGCCCAACGTCAGCACCACGCTGATCTCGGCCGAGATGCGCATCAGCCCGGGCAACCTGTACTACCACTACCCGGCCAAGGACGAGCTGATCAACACGCTGTTCAACCGCTTCGAAGCGGCCTTGAACGAGCTGCTGGCAGCGGCCGACGGTGTCGAGAACGTCGAGGACGCCTGGCTCTTCTTCCACATGCTGTTCGAGCTGATCTGGCAGTACCGCTTCCTGTACCGCGACCTGAACGACCTGCTCAGCAAGAACCGCCGGCTCGAGACCCATTTCCAGTTCGTGCTGAAGAACAAGACGCGTGCGGTGCAGGGCCTGCTCGACGGCCTGTCGCGCAGTGGCGTCGTGCAGATCACCGGCGTCGAAGCTGCGCCGGTGTCGACCGCGATGGTGGTGGTGCTGACCTACTGGCTCAGCTTCGAATACGTGCGCGAGCCGCGCAAGGCGCTCGAAGCCGACAGTGCCGCAGGCTCGGTGGCGCGCGGCGCGTACCACGTGCTGAGCCTGCTGCTGCCGTATCTGGAGCCCGCCTCGCGCGCTCACCTGCACCGCCTGGCGGGCTCGTACCAGCCGGCTTGAAGCCCTGCCGGGTGCCGCCACGGCGCCTGTGAATTTGTCGCCTGCTGCCTGTGACACAGGCCAGCGCGCGGATTCGGCTGCGCCGAGACACTGGGTTCCATGTTGAAGCGAGTGGCCACCGGCCCCAAGCGGAAAACAGCAAAGGAACCCGGCCTGCCAGCATCCGAAGGCCAGGTTCCATCCAACCACCGGGATGCGCCAAGAGGAACCATCATGAAGACCACCAACGCCCTGAACGCCTTCGCTTCGTCCGTGACCCTGGCTCTGTCGCTGGGCCTGGCCACCGCCGCCCACGCCGGCGACTTCGAGGACGCCTACCCCGCCTTTGCCGAAGCCCAGGCACAGAAGCACGCCGCCGGCCAGCGCATCGTGGTCAGCGCACCGCGTCCGGTCCGCAGCCCGCGTGAAAGCGTCAGCACCGAAGAGTCCCGCGCCCTGGTGGCCGAGGACAGCGGCTCGTTCTGGATGGCCCAGCAGCAGGCCAAGCCGGGGGCCACCACGATGGCGCGCGCCGCAGCCATCCAGCGCTGAAGCACCGCACGCCACCGATCACTGACAGACATGCCAACCTGGCCCATCGAGGAAACACCATGAAGACCATCACCCTGAGCACCTTCGCCCTGGCCCTGACCCTGGGCCTTGCCACCAGCGCGAGCGCCGGCGACTTCGACTTCGGCCATCCCGACCAGGACCTGCTGAAAGCCGCCAAGCCGGCGGCCAGCCAGCCCACCGCCGAGCAGGCCGCCGCGCAACGTGTGGCCGCAGCGGCGGCGATGCTCAAGCGCGATGCCCGCGGCGGCGTCAGCACCGAAGAGTCGCGGGCGATGGTCGGCGAAGACAGCGGCTCGTTCTGGCTGAGCCAGCAGGCGGCTCACCCGCGCTCGGCAGCGGCAGTGGCCCGGCTCGAAGCCGGCATGCGCTGAAAGCCGGCGGAAGCCTGCATCAGCCCGCGCGTGTAGTCCGTCTGCACGCGCTGCGCGGCCAGGTCGCTGGAAGCCAAGGCTTCCACGACCTGGCCGCGCCGCATCACGACGAGACGCTGGCACAGGTGGGTGACGACGGCGAGGTCGTGGCTGACCATCAGGTAGGTCAAGCCGCGCTTCTCACGCAGGCTGTCCAGCAGGTTCAGCACTTCGGCCTGCACCGAAGCGTCCAGCGCCGAGGTGGGCTCGTCGAGCAGCAGCACGGGCGGCTCCAGGATCAGCGCGCGCGCGATGGCCACACGCTGTCGCTGCCCGCCCGACAGCTGGTGCGGATAGCGGAATCGGAAGCCCTGCCCCAGACCGACTTCGTCGAGCACCTGCTGGATGCGCGCCTCGGCGTCGCCGATGCCATGGATGGCCAGCGGCTCGGCCAGGATCCGGTCGACCATCTGGCGCGGGTGCAGGCTGCCATAGGGGTCCTGGAACACCATCTGCACCTGGCGCCTGAAAGCCTTGCTGCCGGGCGCGGGCATGTCGGCCATGGAGCCCGTACCGATCAGCCGCACCGTGCCCGCACGCAAGGGCGCCAGGCCACACAGTGCACGCAGCACCGTGGACTTGCCCGAGCCCGATTCGCCGACGATGCCGAAGCTCTCACCCGGTTGAACGCTGAACGACACGGCGTCCAGCGCCGTGAAGGCACCGTAGTCGACGCGCAGGCCGTCGGCCTGGATGCCGGCCGTCACAGCAGCCACTCTGCCTGGCGGTCCAGCGTGGGCAGCGGGTGGCGCGGCGCGCCCAGCTGCGGCAGGCAGTTCAGCAGGCCCTGGGTGTAGGGGTGCTGCGCCTGCGAGAGGTCGGCCGAAGCCAGCTCTTCGACCACGCGGCCGGCGTACATCACGAGCACGCGGTCGCAGAACGACGACACCAGGCGCAGGTCGTGCGAGATGAAGACCAGGCCCATGCCACGCTCGCTGACGAGCTTGTCCAGGATGGCCAGCACCTCCAGTTGCACCGTCACGTCCAGCGCCGAGGTGGGTTCGTCGGCAATCAGCAGCTCGGGGCCGGCGACCAGCATCATCGCGATCATCACGCGCTGGCCCATGCCGCCCGAGACCTCGTGCGGATAGAGCCGCGCCACACGCACCGGGTCGTCGATCTGCACCGCCGCCAGCGCCTGCAGGGCTTGCTCGTGCGCCTGGCGCGCGGACACCGGGCGGTGCGTGCGCAGCGTTTCCGCGATCTGCGCGCCAATGCGCATGACCGGGTTCAGGCTGTACTTCGGGTCTTGAAGCACCATCGCCATGCGGCCACCGCGGAGGGCACGCCGCTCGGCCGGCGTGGCGCGCAGCAGCTCGGTGCCCTTGAAGGCCAGGCGCTGTGCGCTCACCTGCCCGCCAGGCGCCGTCAGGCCCAGGATGGCGCGGCCGGTCTGGCTCTTGCCCGAGCCGCTTTCGCCGACGATGCCCAGCCGTTCCCGCCCCAGCGTGAACGAGACGCCACGAACGACCTCGGTGACCCCGCCGTCGCGGCCCGGGTAGGCCACACGCAGGTCCTGCACCTCCAGCAACGGGGGCGTGGATGTCATTTCGAGGCCTTCGGATCCAGCGCGTCGCGCAGGCCGTCGCCCAGCAGGTTGAACGCCAGGCTCACGACGAAGATCGCCGCACCGGGCGCCGCCGCCACCCACCACTGGTCGAGCACGTAGGCGCGGCCGGCGGCGATCATCGCGCCCCATTCGGGCGTGGGCGGTTGCGCGCCCAGGCCCAGGAAACCCAGGCCGGCAGCCGTGAGGATGATGCCGGCCATGTCCAGCGTCACGCGCACGATCACCGACGACAGGCACAGCGGCATCACGTGCCGCAGCACGATGCGCCAGGGGCTGGCGCCCATCAGCTGCACCGCGGCGATGTAGTCGGCGCGGCGGATGGTCAGCGTCTCGGCGCGTGCGATGCGCGCGTAGGGCGGCCACGAGGTGATGGCGATGGCGATCACCGCATTCTCGATGCCCGGGCCCAGCGCGGCGACGAAGGCCAGCGCCAGGATCAGCCGCGGGAAGGCCAGGAAGATGTCGGTCACGCGCATCAGCGCGGCGTCGACCCAGCCACCGGCATAACCCGCCACCGTGCCGACCAGCAGGCCGATCGGTGCGGCCAGCACCGCCACCAGCACCACCACGAACAGCGTGATGCGTGAACCGTGGATCAGCCGGCTCAGGATGTCGCGGCCCTGGTCGTCGGTGCCGAACCAGTGCGCGGCCGAGGGCGGCAGCAATCGCGTCGTCGTCAGGTCGCCCTCGGTCGGCGAATACGGCGCCAGCCAGGGCGCGAACAGCGCCACCGCCAGCAGCGCCAGCACGATGGCCAGCCCCACCATCGCCAGGCGGTTGCGCGCGAACTGGCGCCAGCCGGCGTAGGCCCGCCCCCAGGCGGCCTGCCGGCGCGAGGCCGGGCGCTCGCTCATCAGCCAGGCGTGCAGTTCGGCGGGCTTCATGCGGGCTTGGTCCGCGGGTCGAGCAAACGGTACAGCAGGTCGCTGAGCAGGTTCAGCCCGATGAACACCGAGCCCACCACCAGCGTGCCGCCCAGCACCGCGTTCATGTCGGCGTTCTGCAGCGAATTGGTGATGTAAAGGCCCAGGCCGGGCCAGGCGAACACCGTCTCGGTGAGCACGCTGCCTTCCAGCAGCCCGGCATACGACAGCGCCACCACCGTGACCAGCGGCACCATCGCGTTGCGCAGTGCATGGCGCCAGATGATGCGGGCTTCGCTCAGGCCCTTGGCCCGCGCAGCGACGATGTATTCCTGCCCGAGTTCGTTCAACATGAAGCTGCGCGTCATGCGGCTGATGTAGGCCAGGCTGAAGTAGCCCAGCAGGCTGCCTGGCAGCACCAGGTGGCTCAGCGCATTGCGGAAGGCCTCCCACTCACCCGCGATGGCAGCGTCCAGCAGCAGCAGGCCGGTGATGCGTTCGACCGAATACTCGAAGGCCACGTCGATGCGCCCGGGCCCGGCCACCCAGCCGAGCTTGGCGTAGAACAGCACCAGGGCCATCAGCCCCAGCCAGAAGATCGGCACCGAATAGCCCACCAGCCCCATCACGCGCACCGCGTGGTCGGCCAGGCCGCCGCGGCGCACCGCCGCCCATACGCCCAGTGGAATGCCGAAGCCGGCACCGATGAGGATACCCACCGTGGCCAGCTCCAGCGTCGCCGGGAATGTCTTGGCGATGTCCTCGATCACCGGGTTGGACGTCAGCACCGAGGTGCCGAAGTCGCCCTGCAGGGCGCGGCTCACGTACAGGCCGAACTGTGCATAGAGCGGCTTGTTCAGCCCCATCTCTTCGCGCACCCGCTCGATCACGTGCTCGGGCGCGCGGTCGCCGACCACGGCCAGCACCGGGTCGACCGGGATCACCCGGCCGATGAAGAAGGTGACGGCCAGCAGCCCGCCGAAGGTGAGCACGACGACGACGAGGAATCGGCCCACGGCCCCGACCAGGGCCGCCAGGCGGCCAGCACGCCCCACGGCGCTAGACCTTGCCGACCGACGCGAAGAAGGTCGAGTCCGAGGTCGGCCCCAGCCGCAGGCCCTGGACATTGGCGCGGAACGCAGCCACCTCCGTCAGCTGGTACAGCACCACGAACGGACTCGTGCGCCTGAACTCAGCCTGCAGGTCCTGGTACAGCTTGGCGCGCTTGGCGCCGTCGCGTTCCAGCGCGGCCGCATCGGCCTTCTTCGTCAGTTCGGGAATCGCCCAGGCATTGCGCCAGGCCAGCGGCTTGCTCTTGGCGTTGTCGCCGTTGTCGGTGTTGCGCACGAAGGTGTCGGCATTGGTGTGCGGGTCCCAGTAGTCGGCACCCCACTCGCCGATGAAGATGTCGTGGCTGCGTGCGCGGTACTTGGTCAGCACCTGCTTGCCGTCGCCAGGCAGTATCTCCAGGTCGATGCCCGCGGCCTTGAAGCTGCGCTGCAGGGTTTCGGTGATGCCCTGCACCGGCTGGATGGTGCGCATGTCGATCGTGACCTTGAAGCCGCTGCCATGCCCGGCCTTGGCAAGCAGCGCCTTGGCCTTGGCCACGTCCAGCTTGTAGGGCTTCTCGTTCGAGGCGCCCAGCAGCCCCAGCGGCAGGAAGTTCTGGTGCACGACGCCGATGCCCTTGATCAGGGTGGCCCCGATGGCGTCGTAATCGACCAGCCACTTGATGGCCTCGCGCACCTCGGGCTTGGCCAGGATGGGGTTCTTCTGGTTCAGGCCCAGGTAGTAGATCGTGCCCTTGGGCACGCTGGTCGTGCGGATGGCCGGGTTCTTCGCCAGCGCTTCCAGGTCCTGCGGGCTGAGTTTGCGCGCGATGTCGACATCGCCCTTTTCCAGCAGCAGGCGCTGCGTGGCCGATTCCTTCACGTGGCGGTAGACCACCCGCTTCAGCTTTGCAGCGGTGCCGGGGTAGTTGTCGTTGCGCTCCAGCGTCAGCAACTCGTTGGCGCGCCATTCACGGATGCGGAACGGCCCCGAGCCCGCGTAGTTCGTCTTGAGCCAGGCCGCGCCCATGTCGCCGGCCTGTTCCTTGCTCATCAGCAGCGTCTTGTCGACGGCACTGGCCACACTCGCCGTCAAGCAGTTGTAGACCAGTGTCGGCGCGTAAGCCTGGTCGGTTTCCAGCGTCAGGCTCAGCGGGCCGGTCTGCTTGACCTTGTCCTTGACGTTGGCCTTGTTCAGGCCGAACTGCGTGAGGATGAAGGCCGGGGTCTTGTCCAGAAGCACCGCGCGCTGCAGCGAAAACACCATCTCTTCGGCCGTGAGCGGGTTGCCGGATGCAAACCGGCGGCCGGGCTTCAGATCGAAGCTGTAGGTCTTGCCGTCGGGCGAGACCTGCCAGCGCTGCGCCAGGTCACCCAGCAGCTTGGCCGGGTTGGCGGGGTCGAAGCCGAGCAGCCGCTCGTAGCTGTTGCCGGTGACTTCGCCCGTGCTGATCTCGAAGGCCTCGGCCGGGTCGAGGCTGATGATGTCGTCGAAGGCGGCGGCCAACACCAGGGTGTCCTTCGGCGTGGCGGCTTGCAGCGGCAGATGGGCGAGCAGCAGGCCGGCACCCAGGCCCCGGAGCGCACCGCGACGGTTGAACACGGGTGCTGCCATCAGACCTCGCCGCCGAACTTCTTGATGAGGTTGGCGATGTACTTTTCCACCAGCTTCTCGAATTCGCCGCCGACCACCGGCGCCACCACCATCTTCATCAGCGCGGGCAAGGGCACTTCGACCTTGCCATGGATCTTCAGTTCGAGCCCGGTGCTCTTCTTCTGGTCGGTGATCTTCCAGCTGCCACCCACCAGCGCATTGCCCTCGCCCTTCACCGGTGTCCACACCACCGTGCCCTTCGCGCGGTTGGCCACGTACTTGCTGGCGTAGATGGTCTGGATGCTGACCTGGCCGCTGCCGACCTTTTCCATTTCCCAGCGGTAGACACCACCCCCCAGGTCGACGAGCTGGTCGACTTTCGGGAAGAAGCTGACCGACGTGGGCACATCGGACAGGATGTCGAAGACTTCCTTGAACGGCGCCTTGACGGCAAATTCGTAACCCAGGTCGATATCGACGGTGATGGCCATGGTGCGGGTCCTCTCTGGCGTTGACTCGGTGCTTGGACGCCCATTGTGCCCAGCCTGCGCCCACGCCCTGTTTCAGAGCGTGGCTTCAGAGCCCCAGGGCAACATCAGGGTCAGCATCAGGAGCTTGTCGAACTCGGGCTGGAAGCGGTCGATCACGGCCTGGGGCTCGGGGCACAACGCCACGTCGGTGATCAAGCCGAACTGCACGCCGCCGCCGTAGGACAGGATCGACACGCCCACGCCGATGTCGCCCGACGCCGGCACCCAGAACATCGTCTGGCGCAGCGTGGCGCCGCACAGCTTCAGGTGCTGCGCCGGACCGGGCACGTTGGTCATCACCGCGGTGGCCTTCTTCGAGAACATGCCCAGCACCAGGTCCTGCACCGGCTTGATGAACAGCCCGCTCATCGCCAGCACAGCGAAGGCCAGCAGGGGCTGGTAGCTGCCCTTCAGCTCCTCCATGCGCCGATGCACGGCATAGACGCGCTCGACCGGGTTGTCGACGCCGATGGGCAGCACCAGCGGGGCCAGGCCGAAGCGGTTGCCCAGCTTCCAGGCCTGGTCCAGCGGGCGCAGGTTGACCGGCACCATCGCGCGGATCTCCTTCCCGTGCGGGTCCTGGCCGCGTTCGCGCAGGTAGCCGCCGAAGGCGCCGGCCACGCAGGACAGCAGTACGTCGTTGACCGAACAGCCCAGGCCGCGGCCGATCGCCTTGACCTCGTCCAGCGGCAGCGGCTCGCTCCAGGCGACAAGCTTGCGGCCGCTGGGCTTGCCCTTCAGCAGCGTCGGCGAATCGTCGGCCATCAGCGCCAGGGCGCCCACGTCGGCCAGCACCTGCACGCCGCTCCTGGCCATGTCGACGCTGCCCAGCAGGTTCTGCTGCGGGTGCGACAGCATCTCCAGCGACTTGGCGACACCGCCGCCGTACATCGACACGGCCTTCACGGCGATGTCGGTCAGCGGCTTGAGCACGGCGTCGGCGAGCCA
The DNA here is from genome assembly GCA_022842595.1 of Rubrivivax sp. Classification (GTDB taxonomy): domain Bacteria; phylum Pseudomonadota; class Gammaproteobacteria; order Burkholderiales; family Burkholderiaceae_C; genus Rubrivivax. The sequence goes on along the minus strand of JALHPF010000009.1, from coordinate 65,168 downwards.
GTCGCCTTCGTTGGTGCGGTCGTCGGCCGCATCGGGGTCGGGCTCGCTGCGCCGGCGGCGCTTGGGCGGGTCGGTGCCGCCGTCGGTGATCGACAGCATCACCGAGATCAGCGCGATGCCGTCGCCGATGCAGTGGTGCACGCGTGCGATGAGTGCGCTGCCGCCTTCGTAATGCTCGATGAAGTGGAATTGCCAGAGCGGGCGCTGCGGGTCGAGCGGCCGGGTGGCGAGCTCGCCGCACAGGCGTTGCAGCGCGTGGCGCTCGGTTTCACCGCGTCCGGGCTTCAGTTTCTCGAGGACGACATGGCGGTCGATGTCGAAGTCGTCGTCGTGAACCCAGTTGGCGCCCATGGCGTCGGCCATGGCCTTCTGGCGGAAGCGGTCGTACTTCAGCAGCTTGGTCTCGATGCGGTCCTTCAGCGCCTGCAGGTCGATGGCCGGGGTGAGCAGCCAGACACCGACGATCATCATCAGGTTGACGTCGTTGTCCATGCGCAGCCAGGCCGTGTCGACGCGGGACATGCGCTCGGCCTGGCGTTCAGCCCGGCGTTCAGCCCGGCCTGCGGTGGCGCTTGGAGCATCGGGCATCGGGTTTTCCTTGGGGGCAGCAGAGTCGAAGGCCGCGCACGATGCTAGGTAACATCATGGCCGTCAAGACCAGACTAACACCCAAGCCCTTCAAGGAATGCCGCCATGTCCAGCCTGAAAGCCCAGTTCGACGCCGCCGTTGCCGCGAGCAAGAGCCTGCCCGAGAAGCCGGACAACATGACGCTGCTGCAGATTTACGCGCTGTACAAGCAGGCCACGGCCGGCGACGTCGAAGGCAAGCGTCCCGGCTTCACCGACATGGTGGGCCGTGCCAAGTACGACGCCTGGGCCGGTGCCAAGGGCAAGAGCAGCGACGAGGCGATGCAGGAATACGTCGACCTCATCGAATCCCTGAAGTGAGGCAGCGCCTGCGGGCGCCTCTTCCGGCCTTGCCCCGCGCTGGCTACTTCGCGGCCAGTGCCTTCTCGATGGCTGCCACCAGCGCCGGCGCCAGCGGGTCGACATTGCTGCCATAGCTGGCCAGAGGCTTTCCGTTGCGGTCCACCAGGTACTTGTGGAAGTTCCAGCCCGGCGCCTGGCCGGTGGCCTGGGTCAGTTCCTGGTAGAGCGGGTTGGCGCCGCTGCCCTTCACCGTGGTCCTGCTGAACATCGGGAACTTCACGCCATAGGTGTTGAAGCACAGGTCGGCGATCTTCTTGCTGTCGGCGGCTTCCTGGTTGAAGTCGTTGGTCGGGAAGCCCAGGATCACCAGCCCCTTGTCGGCATAACGCGCGTTCAGCTTCTCCAGCCCCTCGTACTGCGGTGTGAAGCCGCAGAAGCTGGCGGTGTTGACGACCAGCAGCACCCTGCCGGCGTACTGGCACAGGGCCTGCGGCTTCTCGTCCTGCAGGCGCGGGAAGCTGTGCTGCAGCAGCGCCGGGCAGGCGGCTGCGGCGGCAGGCATCTGGGCCTGCGCCGCGGCTGGAGCAGCAACGGTGAAGGCCAGATAGACGGCAAGCAGGGTGGTGGCGGTGAAACGCATGGCTTGGAACTCCGGCAGACAACTGCGATGCAGGATGCTGCCAGAGCCGGGCTAGAGCAGTCGGGCCAGGGTCATCGCCGGCGCGCTGTCCAGATCATCGCGAACCCAGCATGCGCCTTCGAAGGCCGCATCGGCGAAGTAGACACTGCGCGTGACGCCGCAGGCGATGCCCGCGGCGCGTGCCGCATGCAGGCCGTTGGGCGAGTCTTCCAGCGCAAACGCCTCTTCGGCAGTGACCCCCAGGCCTCGCAGGGCCAGCGTGTAGGCCAGCGGGTCGGGCTTCTTCGCCGGCGCGTCCTCGGCGCAGATGACGACGCCGAAGATGTCCTGCCAGCGCACGCCCCACAGGCTGGCGAACAAGGCGTCGACATTGCTGCGGCTGGTGGTGGTGGCCACTGCCAGCTTCACGCCTGCCGCCTGGCATTCAGCCACCAGGCGCTTGACACCGTGCCGCGCCGGCAGGCGGCCCTGGGCCACGATGTCGGCGTAGGCCTTGTTCTTGCGCTGGTGGAGTTCGAGCGCCAGGGCATCGCGCGCGGGGCCGGGCGCGGGCGCGTCACCACGGCTGCGCATGTCGTGCAGCAGCCGTTCGCGGCCGCCCGTCACGTGCAGCAACTCGCCGTAGAGCGCCACGTTCCAGCGCCAGGGCAGGCCCAGCGCTTCAAAGGCCTGGTTGAAGGCGATGCGGTGGCCGTCGCGCTCGGTCTCGGCGATGGTGCCGTCGACGTCCCAGATCAGCGCCCTGGGCATGACGGTTTCAGATGGCGCCCAGGGCGCGCTGGCGCCGCTCCATCATGCGCCAGATGAAGGGCGTGAAGATCAGCTGCATCGCCAGTTCCATCTTGCCGCCGGGCACCACCACGGTGTTGGCACGGCTCATATAGCTGTCCTTGATCATGCTCATCAAGTAGGGGAAGTCGATGCCCTTCGGATTGGCGAAGCGGATGACGCACAGGCTCTCGTCGGGCTGCGGGATGTCGCGGGCGATGAAGGGGTCGCTGGTGTCGACGATGGGCACCCGCTGGAAGTTCACGTGGGTGTGGGCGAACTGCGGCACGATGTAGTGCACATAGTCGGGCATGCGGCGCAGGATGGTGTCGGTCACGGCCTCGGCCGAATAGCCGCGCACATGCTTGTCGCGCCAGAGTTTCTGGATCCACTCGAGGTTGATCACCGGCACCACGCCGATCAGCAGGTCGGGGTAGCGGGCGATGTTGACGTCGTCGGTGACCACGGCGCCATGCAGGCCTTCGTAGAACAACAAGTCGGTGTCGCCCGACAGCTCTTCCCAGGGCGTGAAGGTGCCGGGGTCCTGGCCGTAGGGCTTGGCTTCGACGGGGTCGTGCAGGTACTTGCGGCGCCGGCCGGTGCCGCTTTCGCCGTAGTCGCGGAAGAGCGCCTCGAGTTCGGGAAACAGGTTGTTCTCGGGTCCGAAGTGGCTGAAGTTCTTGTTGCCGGCCTTCTCGGCCTCGGCCTGGCGCGCGCGCATTTCCATGCGGTCGTAGCGGTGGAAGCTGTCGCCTTCGATGACGGCAGCGTGCACACCCTCGCGCCGGAAGATGTTCTCGAAGGTCCGCGTGACGGAACTGGTGCCGGCGCCGGACGAGCCGGTGATGGCGATGATGGGGTGCTTGTGGCTCATGGTCTTGGGTGCTCCGCGCGGTCAGTCCCGGAAAAGGCTGCGTTCGGCAAACAGGGGGTTGGCGACGTCGCGCGTGGCGGTGTCGGCGTGATAGCGCTCGATGCGTTCGACCTCGTTCCTGCTGCCGAACACCAGCCCGACGCGCTGGTGCAGTTCGCTGGGCTGCACGCCCAGCACGGGCTGGCGCCCGGTGCTGGCGCGGCCACCGGCCTGCTCCATGATGAAACCCACCGGGTTGGCCTCGTACAGCAGGCGCAGGCGGCCGGGCTTCTTCGGGTCTTTCGTGTCGCGCGGGTACAAGAAGACGCCGCCGCGCATCAGGATGCGGTGGGCTTCGGCCACCATGCTGGCGATCCAGCGCATGTTGAAGTCCTTGCCGCGCGGGCCGGTCTTGCCGGCCAGGCATTCGTCGACATAGCGTTTCACCGGTGGTTCCCAGAAGCGGGAGTTGCTGCTGTTGATGGCGAATTCCTGGGTGTCGGCCGGCACGCGGATGTCCGGGTGCGTGAGCTTGAATTCGCCCAGGTTCGGGTCCAGCGTGAAGCCGACCACGCCCGCGCCCACCGTCAGGATCAGCATGGTGACCGGGCCGTAGAGCGCGTAGCCCGCAGCCACCTGCTGCGCGCCGGACTGCAGGAAGTCGGCCTCGGTGACGTCGCGGCCGGGTTCACGTTCGGCATCGGGCAGGCGCAGGATGCTGAAGATGCTGCCGACCGAGACGTTGACGTCGATGTTGCTGCTGCCGTCCAGCGGGTCGAACACCAGCAGGTACTTGCCGCGCGTGTAGGGGCCGGGAATCTGGTAGGGCGTCTCCATCTCCTCGCTGGCCATGCCGGCGAGGTTGCCGCTCCATTCGGTGGTGCGGATGAAGATCTCGTTGCTGACGATGTCCAGCGGCTTCTGCACTTCACCCTGCACATTGGTGTCGCCACCGGGCTGGGCGGCACTGATGTGGCGCGTGCTCGGGTCGCCCAGCGCACCGAAGGCGACGGACCGGGCGATGGCCTTGCAGGCCAGGGACACGTCCAGGATCAGTGCATTCAGCTCGCCGCTGGCGCCTGGAAAGCGGCGACGTTGCTCGATGAGGTACTGCGTGAGGGTGCGGCGGTTGGACAGTGGCATGGCAGCCTTTCGGGGGAATCGCAGTCGGGGCTCGGGGGCTCGCTCAGGTCGGCAACTGGAATACGCGGCTGGCCAGGATGTCGGCGGGAATCAGGGTGACCAGGTCGTCGGCGGTGAGTTCACGGTCACCGTCGGCAAACAGCCGGCTGGCCTGGCGCAGGCGAATGCGGTCTAGCGCGTTGCGTACGCTGCGCGCATTGGCGAAGTGCGGCTGCGCCTTGCGCCGCTGCAGGTAGTTCTCGAACACCGCCAGCGCACCATCGCCGAAGCGGTAGTGCATGCCGCCGAGCATGCGCTGGCCGATCTGCAGCAGTTCGGGCACGGCATAGTCGGGGAAGTCGATGTGGTGGGCGATGCGGCTGCTCATGCCCGGGTTGCTCTGGAAGAAGGTGTCCATCCGGTTCTTGTAGCCCGCCAGGATCACCACCAGGTCGTCGCGCTGGTTCTCCATCACCTGCAGCAGGATCTCGATGGCTTCCTGGCCGTAGTCCCGTTCGTTTTCCGGGCGGTACAGGTAGTAGGCCTCGTCGATGAAGAGCACGCCACCCATTGCCTTCTTCAGCACTTCCTTGGTCTTGGGTGCGGTGTGCCCGATGTACTGGCCCACCAGGTCGTCGCGCGTCACCGCGATCAGATGGCCTTTGCGCGAATAGCCCAGCCGGTGCAGGATCTGCGCCATGCGCAGGGCCACCGTCGTCTTGCCGGTGCCGGGGTTGCCGGTGAAGCACATGTGCAGGCTGGGTGCCGTGGCCTGTCCGTGGCCACTGGCGGCAGCCAGGCCCAGGTTGGCGCGCAGCTTGTCGATGACGAGCAGCGCCGCGATGTCGCGGATGCGCTGCTTCACCGGTGCCAGGCCCACGAGGTCGTCTTCAAGTTCCTCGATGACCGTCAGCACCTGCGTTTCGGCCAGCACCTGGTTCACGGTGCGGGCGCCGCTGGTCGCCGGCCCGCCCGCCGTGGCGCCCCCGGTCATGGGTGTGGTGCCGTCGTCGTCGGCAGGCGCGCCCACCGAGGCACCCGGGATGGAATACAGCGGTGTGGCCATGGTGTGGGTCCTGCGGATCTAGCCGCTGTAGCGCTCGGCTTCGGGCTTGTCGGTCGAATAGCTGTGCACCGTGTAGTGCATGCTGCGGCCGCCCACTTCCTGTCGCACCAGGCCGAAGCCGGCTTCTTTGGCCGGGCGGTTGACGATGAAGCTCATCACGATGGTTTCGACGCCACGGGTGCTGTCGAAGGCCATCATCCGGATGTAGTGGTTCGGGAAGGCCTTGCGGCAGCCGCTCAGTTCCATCATCACGCCAGCAGCGTCCTTCAGGTCGAACATCGGCATGCCGTACATCTCCCAGTAGGTGTTGCGCGGGTGCGGGTCGTCGGTGTATTCCACGCTCCAGGCATAGCCCTTGTTCAGGCCGTAGTCGATCTGCATCGCGATCTCGGCATCGGTCAGGTCGGGCAGGAAGCTGAACTGGCCCTGGGTCAGGCGGCCGGTGGGGTTGGTCATCATGGTGTGGGTGCTCCTTGGCTGCGTTCAGGTCGCTGTCGGCGTGACAGCGTAGTCGGAAGAATCGGTCGACGCGTAGTTGAAGCTGATCTCGCCCCACAGGTCCAGCGCCTGCTTCAGCGGGGTGCAGCTCTTCGCGGCCTGCTGCAGGATGTGCGGTCCTTCGTTGATGATGTCCTTGCCCTCGTTGCGCGCCTTCACCATGCATTCCAGCGCCACGCGGTTGGCCACGGCGCCGGCCTGGATGCCGGCCGGGTGGCCGATGGTGCCACCGCCGAACTGCAGCACCACGTCGTCGCCGAACAGGTCGATCAGCTGGTGCATCTGGCCGGCGTGGATGCCGCCCGAAGCCACCGGCATGACCTTCTTCATGTCGGCCCAGTCCTGGTCGAAGAACAGGCCGCGCTGCAGGTCCTGCTTCGTGTAGCTGTCGCGGCAGACGTTGTAGTAGCCCTGCACCGTCATCGGGTCGCCTTCGAGCTTGCCCACTGCCGTGCCGGTGTGCAGGTGGTCGCAGCCGGCCAGGCGCAGCCACTTGGCGATGACGCGGAAACTCACGCCGTGGTTCTTCTGGCGCGTGTAGGTGCCATGGCCGGCGCGATGCATGTGCATGATCATGTCGTTGGCGCGGCACCATTCGGCCATGCTCTGGATGGCGGTGTAGCCGATCACCAGGTCGACCATCACGATGACGCTGCCCAGGTCCTTGGCGAACTCGGCGCGGCGGTACATCTCTTCCATCGTGCCGGCGGTGACGTTCAGGTAGCTGCCCTTCACTTCACCGGTGGCCGCACTCGCCTTGTTCACCGCGTCCATCACGTACAGGAAGCGGTCGCGCCAGTGCATGAAGGGCTGGCTGTTGATGTTCTCGTCGTCCTTCATGAAGTCGAGGCCGCCCTTGAGGCCCTCGTACACCACGCGGCCGTAGTTGCGGCCACTCAGCCCCAGCTTGGGCTTGGTGGTGGCGCCCAGCAGCGGGCGGCCGAACTTGTCCAGGCGTTCACGCTCGACCACCAGGCCGGTGGGCGGGCCCTTGAAGGTCTTGACGTAGGCCACCGGCACACGGATGTCTTCCAGCCGGGCGGCCTTCAACGGCTTGAAGCTGAAGACGTTGCCGATCAGGCTGGCCGTCATGTTGGCGATCGAGCCTTCTTCGAACAGGATGATGTCGTAGGCCACCCAGGCAAAGAACTCGCCCTGGCGCCCCGGCACCGGCTCGACCTTGTAGGCCTTGGCGCGGTAGCTGTCGCACGCTGTCAGGCGGTCTGTCCACACCACCGTCCAGGTGGCGGTCGACGACTCGCCGGCCACGGCGGCGGCGGCTTCCACCGGATCCACACCCTCCTGCGGGGTGATCCGGAACAGGCAGATGGTGTCGGTCTCCTTGGGCACGTAGTCGGGCACCCAGTAGCCCATCTGCCGGTACTTCAGAACACCGGCGCTGTAGCGCTTCTTGGCGTTGCCGGTGATGTCGGTGGCTTCGGTGCTGATGCTCATGGCGGTCCTTGTGCGAGAGGAAGACGGGCTGTCGGGTTGGGGTTGAACAGCTTGCGCAGCCAATGTAGGCGGGGGCATCCTTCAGGGAAAGTCAGTTCTTCTAACCCGTTCCATCAGCCCAGGCTTACGAAGACAATGCCCGCATGAACATCACGTTTCGCCAGCTTCGGGTTTTCACTGAGGTTGCCGCACAGGGCAGCATGGCGCGGGCGGCCGAGTCGCTGCATCTCACGCCACCGGCCATTTCAATGCAGATCAAGGAGATCGAAGCCCAGGTCGGCCTGCCCTTATTCGACCGCAATGGCCGCTCGGTGACGCTGTCCACCGCGGGCGAATACTTCCTGGTTCACGCCAAGCGCCTGCTGGCCGCGCTGAAGGACGCCGACCACGCCATGGCCCGGCTGAAGCGCGTGGAACGCGGCATGCTCACCATCGGCATGGTCAGCACGGCCAAGTACTTCGTGCCGCACCTGCTGGCGCGATTCCATACCGACCACCCCGGCGTCGACGTGCGCCTGCGCGTCACCGGCAACCGCGAGCAGCTGGTGGCAATGATGCAGGCCGGTGACGTGGACATTTCCATCATGGGCCGGCCGCCGCGCGAAGTGGCCACGCGCGCCGAGTCCTTCGCTGCGCACCCGCTGGTGTTCATTGCGCCGCCCGGCCACCCACTGGGCAAGCTCAGCGATGTGCCAGTCTCAGCGCTGGAAAGTCACCCGTTCATCGCGCGCGAGCACGGCTCGGGCACACGCATGGCGATGGAAGGCTTCTTCGCCGAACACCGCTTCGAGCCACGCATCGCGATGGAGATGTCGAGCAACGAGACCATCAAGCAGGCGGTGATGGCCGGCATGGGCCTGAGCTTCCTGTCGCTGCACACCATCGGCCTGGAGCTGAAGAACGAGCTGCTGCAGGTGCTGGACATCACCGGCACTCCGTTGATGCGCATGTGGAACGTGGTGCACCTGGGCAGCAAGGTGCTGTCACCGGCGGCCGAGGCCTTTCGCTACTTCATCATCGAACACGGCGAGGCTCACCTGGTGGCGCACGACACGCCGATCCTGGCCGCGATGTCCAGGCGCAGGGAAAGCTGAACGCGGCGCTTTGGCGCCCTTCAGGCTTTTTTCGCGGCCTTCTTGGCCGGTGCCTTCTTCGCCGCGGCAGTCTTGGTCGCCGCCGCCGCGCTCTTGCTCAGCAGCGCATCGAGGTTCTTCTCGATCTCGCTTTCGATCGTCTTGCTGAAGGCCCCCAGCAGGAAACCGAGCTTGGCGTTCAGGTCGAAGTGGTCGGCCGCCACGACCAGGCTGCCATGGACACCGCTGCGCTTGAATTCGACGGTGTCGCTGAATTCACCTTCCAGCACGGTGCAGGTCATGTCGAACTTGGATTCCACTTCTTCGGCCCACTTCCAGGCGATCTTGCGGGCCTTGGCCAGGCCGAGTTGGTGGTCACGGTGGATGTGGATGTCGGCCATGCGATGTCGTCCTCAGGGAAGGTTGGAGAAGTCTGCTGCGGCGCTCTGCCTTCGGCAAGCGTGACAGGGTTTTCACCGCAGCGAAGAAACGGTCGAAATCGCCACCTTGGGCAACGAACAGGTCTTCGAAGGCAGGCACCAGTTCGTCGTAGGCGGCCTGGACAGCGAAGGTGGCGTTGTTGGCACGTGCCACCCAGCCGTCGTAGCCGCTGAAGCCCGCCCAGGAACCGGCCTTCAGGGCCTCGTACTCGGCCCGGAAGACAGCCATCGCCGCGGCCTTGGCCTGGCGTTTGTCGGCATCGGGTGCAGGGCCGGCATAGATGGCCTGCAGCCGCAGCCGGGTGCGCAGGGTCAGCGCGCGGAAATCCTGGCGGCGCTGGTCGAGCGCAGCGTATTCGGCCTGAGCCGCCGCGCCGGCGTGCCGCCGCAGCCAGCGTGCACCGCCGATGCGTTCCACGGCCACGGCGAAGGACTCGTTGAACATCGTGTCGTCGTCGGCATAGGCGACCTGGTGGCTGAGTTCGTGGAACAGCAGCCGCGCCAGTTCACCTTCCGGCCACTGGATGAAGGTGTTGAGCAGCGGGTCGCCACCCAGCCAGTCGGTGCGCCCCAGCGTGCTGTATGCCGGCACGCCGTAGACGCTGGTCTCCCAGCCCTCGGTGCGCAGCTCGGCGGCCAGGCTGTCGGCCGGGGCGCGGTTGAAGTAGCCGCGGTAACCCACGCAGCCCACCACCGGGAAACACCAGGTCTTCAGTTCCAGCGACAGCTCGCGCGCGGCCACGACGTTGAACACGGCAGCAGCGCGCTGCAAATCGGCATAGCGGCGGTAGCTGCGGTTGTCGGGCAGCTTCAGTTCGCTGACGGCGAAGTCGCGCAGTCGCTGGCTGAGCTGCAGCCGCTCGCGCAGGGCCGGCGCGGTGGCGGGGTCGGCCAGCAGTTCGGCCACGGGCCGGGCGGCGTTCACCATGTGCAGGTGGCCCCCCGCTGCCTGGGCGTAGTAGCCCACGGGGTCTGGAGCGGTGCAGCCGCTGGTCAGGGCGAGCAGCGACACCGTTGCCGCCACAGCGGCGGCCCACCCGCCGTGCCGCATCAGGCTGCGGCGGCCGGCGCCACGTCGACCAGGCAGTCGTAGAACGAAGGCGCCCGGCCCATGTCGGTCAGCTGCTGGTGCGTCAGTTCGTTGACGTTCGTGCCATTGATGCCGAACTTGCGCCACCAGATGCCCAGGCCGTTGACGACGCCGGGCCGCGCGCGGACGCTCACGTCGGCCTTGCACAGGTAGCTGCCACGGTCGTTGAACACCCGCACGGTGTCGCCGCTGGCGATGCCACGGGCGGCGGCGTCCAGCGCGTGGATCTCCAGCCGCGGTTCCTTTTCGGCGGCGCGCAGGCTGGGCACGTTGACGAACGTGCTGTTCAGGAAGTGGCGGGCCGGCGGCGAGATCATCGCCAGCGGGTAGCGCTGCGCCAGCTCCGGTGTGGCGGCGGCGCATTCGTGGTTGGGCACATGATCCGGGGCCACGCCCTGCTCGGCGGCCATGGCCTTGCCACTGGCCGTGGCGAAGCCGCCTTCGGCAAATGGCGCGTCGGGCAGGTTCAGGCGCACCCAGCCCTGGGCCGCGAGCCGGACCGGGTCCACCCAGTCGGGCTTGAAGGCGCCGCGTGCCATGGCCTCGTCGCTGTCGCCGAAGCAGGGCTCGTCGAAGCCCATGCGCGCCGCCAGCAGGCGGAAGATCTCCGCATTCGACTTGCACTGCCCCACCGGCGCGATCGCAGGTTCGTTCAGCAGCGCGTAGGTGTGGCCATAGGCGGTGTGCGCGTCCCAGTGCTCCAGCTGGGTGGTGGCCGGCAGCACGAAGTCGGCATGGTCGGCGGTGTCGGTGAGAAAGTGCTCCAGCACCACGGTGAAGAGGTCGTCGCGCAGGAAACCCTGCACCACCCGGCCGCTGTGCGGCGCCACCGCCACCGGGTTGCTGTTGTAGACCACCAGGGCCTCGATCCTCGGGCCGAAGGCAGCAGTGGCCTCGCGGTTCAGGTCGTCGCCGATGGTCGACATGTTGACCGTGCGCGGCAGGCGTTCGCCGTGGACGGCCGCCAGCAGGTCGGGCCGCTGCAGCCAGGCGTCGTTGCGGGCAGGCGGGAACCAGCCGCTGGACGACAGCAGCAGGCCGCCCGCACGGTGACGCCAGGCCCCCGTCAGGCAGGGCAGCATGGCCACCAGGCGCACGGCACTGCCGGCACCATGCACCCGCTGCATGCCGTAGTTCAATCGGATGGCGGCCGGCTTCGTGGTGCCGTAGTCGCGGGCCAGCTGGCGAACATCGTCGGCGCTGATGCCGCACACGGCGGCGGCGCGTTCGGGCGGCCATTGCAGCGCGCGTTCGCGCAGCGCCGGCCAGCCCTCGACATGGCGGGCGAGGTAGTCGTGGTCGAGCCAGTCGTGGTGGATCAGCTCATGCATCAGCCCCAGCGCCAGCGCACCGTCGGTGCCGGGCAACAGCGCGATGTGCTGGTGGCACTTTTCTGCGGTTTCGGTGCGGCGTGGATCGATGCAGACCAGTTTCGCGCCGGCGCGCTTGGCCTGCTGGGCGAAGGTCCAGAAATGCAGGTTGCTGGCGATGCTGTTGCTGCCCCAGATCAGGATCAGCCGGCTCTCGGCGAAGAACTCGGTGTGCATGCCCAGCTTGCCGCCATAGGCCGCTGTCAGTGCCGTGCCCCCGGCGCTGGCGCAGATGGTGCGGTCCAGCAGGCTGGCACCCAGCCGGTGAAAGAAGCGCGCGGCCATGCCGTCGCCCTGCACCAGGCCCATCGTGCCGGCGTAGCTGTAGGGCAGGACGGCCTCGGGGTTGCGCGCGGCAATCGCCTTCAAGCGCGTGGCAATGCTGTCCAGCGCCTCGTCCCAGCTGCAGGGCGTGAACTGCCCGGCTCCCTTGGGCCCGCTGCGCTTCAGCGGCGTGAGCACCCGGGTCGGGTCGTAGCTGCGTTCGGTGTAGCGGCTGACCTTGGTGCACAGTGCGCCGTGCGTCGGCGGGTGGTCCGGGTCGCCCTGCACCTTGATGGCGATGCCGTCCTGGACGCTGACCTGGAGCGCGCAGGTGTCGGGGCAGTCGTGCGGGCAGGCGCCGCGGACGATCTTCACGGTTCTCGTGTCGCGCTCGGCAAGCTGGGGCGTGGTCATCCCGGGAACTGTGCCACAGGCCTTGCCCGCCCGGACGCCGGGCGCGACGGGCGGGCGGGCGCCCGGGCCCCTAGCGTGCGATCTTGCGGTCGACCCGGTCCACGACACCGGCACGCAGGGTCAGGACGGTCAGGGTCTGTGGGTCGCGGGAATGCGGGAAATAGGTCCAGGTCTTTTCTTCGGGTTCACCTCGCACCACGCGCACCATGGCTTCGTGGTCGGGCTTGCCGATCTTGAAGAGCACCTCGCCTTCGCCCATGCCGGCACGGATGAACTTTCGCTCGGCAGCGCTGGCGGCCAGCGCGGACACGCTGAAGGTGGCGATCAGGGCGGCGGCGGCAAGCTTCAGGGTGTTCATCGCAGCTCCGTGAATTCTCGAAAGGGACATCGCGGCGCACAACCATATCACCGCGGCGCCAGGGCTAAGATGCGCCGCACTGCCAGCACGAACGACTTCGGAGCGCCCCATGAACCTGATCGAACCCATCCTGGCCGACGCCGCGGCCGTGGCCGTCATCCGTCGCGACATCCACGCCCACCCGGAACTCTGCTTCCAGGAAGAACGCACCGCCGACATCATCGCCAAGGCGCTGACCGACTGGGGCATCCCCATCCACCGCGGCCTGGGCAGGACCGGCGTGGTGGGCATCGTGAAGAACGGCACTTCGTCGCGCGCCGTGGGCCTGCGCGCCGACATCGACGCGCTGCCGATGACCGAGCACAACACCTTCGCCCACGCCAGCCAGCACGCGGGCAAGATGCACGCTTGCGGCCACGACGGCCACACCGCCATGCTGCTGGCCGCGGCCAAGCACCTGGCCAGACACCGCAACTTCGACGGCACCGTGTACCTGGTCTTCCAGCCCGCCGAAGAAGGCGGTGGCGGGGCCCGCGAGATGATGAAGGACGGCCTGTTCGAGCAGTTCCCGATGGAAGCGATCTTCGGTGCCCACAACTGGCCGGGCATGGCGGTGGGGCAGTTCGCCATCAAGGACGGCCCGTGTTTTGCCAGCAGCAACGAATTCAAGATCACGATCCGCGGCAAGGGTGCGCATGCAGCCATGCCGCACAACGGCATCGACCCGGTGCCGGTGGCCTGCCAGATGGTGCAGGCCTTCCAGACCATCATCACGCGCAACAAGCGGCCCATCGACACCGGCGTGATCTCGGTGACGATGATCCACGCCGGCGAGGCCACCAACGTCGTGCCCGACAGCTGCGTCGTCGAAGGCACAGTGCGCACCTTCACGAACGAGGTGCTGCAGATGATCGAAGAGCGCATGGCGCTGATCGCCGGGCACACCGCCGCGGCTTTCGGCGCCACCTGCGAGTTCGCCTTCAAGCGCAACTACCCGCCGACCATCAACCACACCCAGGAAACCGCCTTCGCGCGGCGCGTCATGGCCGACATCGTCGGCGCCGACAACGTGCATGAATTCGAGCCGACGATGGGCGCCGAGGACTTCAGTTTCTTCCTGCAAAAGACGCCCGGCGCCTACTTCCTCATCGGCAACGGCGACGGCAGCCACCGCGTCGGCGGCCATGGCCTGGGGCCCTGCATGCTGCACAACCCGAGCTACGACTTCAACGACGACCTGATCCCGCTGGGCGCCACCTGCTGGGTGCGCATGGCCGAGGCCTGGCTGAACGGTACGCACCGCGGCTGAAGCGGCGCGAAGGCGCGCTGCCAGGGCGCGTCAAGGCGTGCCCAGAAACAGGTAGGCATTGCTCGCGCCGCGGTCGCCCAGGCCCAGGCCCAGGTAGACGGGGCCGAAGGGTGTCTCTCCGCCCAGGTAGACCGCCACCGACCCCAGCCAGCCCGGCCGGCGCTGTGGCGCGTAGGGCGTGGCCACGCGGCCGGCTTCCAGCGCCACACCCAGCCGCATGTCGCCGCGCAGGCCCAGCGGTGCGCGGCCGATGATGCGTTCGGCGCGCACATGCGCGTAGGCCACGCCATCGCCCAGGAACTGGCCCTTGGCATAGGCCGACAGATTCAGGAAACCACCCAGCCGGCCGGCATCGTTCAATGGCAGAAGGCCGCGGGGTGAATCGACCCAGCTGCCGCGCACGCCCAGCACCCAGTCGCCCAGCGGCAGCGCAGCGCGGCCGCCCAGGGCCAGGCGGGTGAAGTCACCCCGGTCGGCGTCCAGGTAGCTGGCCCGGAATTCCCAGCCGCGGCGTGGGAAGTACAGGCTGTCGCTCTGGTCCAGCTCCAGGGCCACCACCAGGCTGCCGGTGCTGCGCTCGGGCAGCAGCGAGAACACGTCGACGCCGGTTTCCAGCGAGTTCGTGACCTTGCTTTCGCGCCAGCCCAGCCGCAGCTGGCCCAGCAGCGCGAAGTTCATGCCCAGGCCCAGTTCGGCCTGGGCAGTGGCGCTGCGGTATTCGGCCACCCGCTGCTCGACGAAGAAGAAATCGATGCGTTCGCGCAGATAGCCGGCCTGGGCATAGCCGAAGAAGCGTTGGCCGGGTTCCAGCGGCTGATAGAACTCGGCCGCGGCGCCGGTGCTGCTGCCCAGGTCGCCGATGAGCAGCAGCTCGCCACCCAGGGCGTTCAGCCAGGTCTTCTGGTAACCCACGCGCAGCTGGTAGCTGGCACCCAACCCCAGCGAGGTTTCCAGCCTGACACCCAGGCGCAGGTAGTCGGGGCCCCAGCTCTTTTCAACGGGCATCACGCGCAGCAGGTTGCGCCCGCCCACCTTCACCAGGCTGTAGTCCACGCGCTCGTAACTGCCGTCGCCAAAAGCCCGCAGCAGGTCGCGGTTCAGAGCGCCGGTGTCCAGCGGCGCCCCGGCCAGCTGTTTCAGGTGGCGTGACACCGCGGCGACATTGACACGTTCGACACCGGCGATCTCGATGTCGTCGATGCGTGGCACCTGGCCCTTGCTCACCGCGATGCGGCGCTGCCACTGGGCGTATTCGGCGGCAGGCACCGACAGGGTCGCCAGCTGATCGGCCTTCAGCTCGGCGGCCAGGCGGCCATGGCCGGCGGCTTCGGCGTGGCGCTCGAAATCGGCCGCGGTGATGGTGCCCAGGCCGGGCTGGATGACGATGTCGCGCGCCGTCAGCGTGGCCAGCGATGCGCTCACGTTCTGCTCGGTCAGCAAGGCCACCATCTGCGCGGCCACGCTGAAGAAGCCGTTCACGTCTTCGGGCTTGAGCAGGGGCGAGCCCACGTTCACGGCGATCACGACATCGGCATTGCAGCGTTCGCGCACCTCGCGGATGGGCACGTTGTCGACGAGGCCGCCATCCACCAGCCGGCGGCCGTCGAGTTCCTGCGGCGCCATCAGCCCGGGCACCGACATGCTGGCGCGCATGGCCAGCGTCAGGCTGCCTTCGCGCAGCACCACGCGGGCGCCGTTGCCGATGTCGGTGGCGATGATCGACACCGGCAGCGGCAGCTGCTCGAGTTCACGTTCGACGACATCGGCATGCACCAGCTGGTTGAAGAACAGCTTGATCTTCTGCCCCGACACCACGCCCGGCGGCGAGACCAGCCCACGTGGCGTGACACCGGTTTCGCTGCCCGGCAGGAAGCGCTGTGCGAGGCGCTTGCTGCGGAAGTCCAGCTCGTTGAAGTCTGGGCTGTCGATGAACATGTCGTTCCAGTTGGCGCGGCCCAGCTCGGTGCGCATCTGCGCGGGGCTCAGGCCCGCGGCCCAGGCCCCAGCGACCAGCGCGCCCATGCTCGTGCCGGCCACGCAGTCCACCGGCACCCGCAGGCGTTCCAGCACTTCCAGCACGCCGATGTGGGCCGCGCCGCGTGCACCACCGCCGCCCAGCACCAGGCCGACCTTGGGGCGCGCCTGCGCCCAGGCCGTTTCCAGACCGAGGCCGGCGAACAGCGCCGCCAGGGCCAGCACGGCCGCACGGCGCCACCGTAACGTGGAAAGGCATGTCATGCGCGAATTGTGGCCCGGGCGCACTTCACGGGCGTACTTCACGGGCGTACGGCCCCGGCCCCGGCCTCGGCAGAGGCAGGCCGCGGGACCGCACCCGCAGCCAGCGGCTACTGGACGAAGCCGATGGGCGAGCGCCTCGCGCCTGCGTCGGGCAGGTCGGCCAGTTCGATGCTGGCTCGGCCGGCCAGCCGGGCGTTGCCGAAGGCCGTCATCCAGGCGCGGCGCATCTCGCGCGGCGCCATCGCCCCCAGCCGCTCCAGCACCGCCTCGGAAGGCTGGCCGTCGAAGCGGCGGCCCCAGTCGTGTTCGGCCCGCAGGCCCTGGTACAGGCGC
The DNA here is from genome assembly GCA_022842595.1 of Rubrivivax sp. Classification (GTDB taxonomy): domain Bacteria; phylum Pseudomonadota; class Gammaproteobacteria; order Burkholderiales; family Burkholderiaceae_C; genus Rubrivivax. The sequence goes on along the minus strand of JALHPF010000009.1, from coordinate 48,947 downwards.
AGCGCGATCGTGCGGGCGGCGTCGGCGTCGGGTGCGTGCACCTCGTAGACGTTCATCCGGTTCAGGATGGGCTCGGGGATGCTGCGCTCGTCGTTGGCAGTGGCCACCCAGATCACCTGGCTGGCGTCGATGGCGACCTCGGCAAACTCATCGGTGAAGGTCTGCGCGGTGTCGTGTTCGAGCAGGCTGTAGAGCGCACCCAGCGGGTCGTAGGCATGCTCGCCGCGCGCCTTGTCGATCTCGTCGACCACCATCACCGGGTTGGCATAGGCGCCGTCGACCAGGGTCTCGAAGACCTTGCCCGGGCGCGCGCCCTTCCACTGGCTGCTGGCGCCCGACAGCACCCAGCCGGCGGTGAGGCTGCTCATGCTGATGAAGCCCAGGCCGGTGCCCAGCAGGCGCGAGATCTCGCGCGCGAAGTGCGTCTTGCCGATGCCTGGCGGGCCCAGCAGCAGCATCGGTGTGATCTCGAGCGCGTCGCGGCTGTCGTGGCACAGCGCCAGCTGGCGCCGCACGTCGTCCAGCACCTCGGCGAAGTTCGGCATCTCGTCGTAGAGGTGCTCCATTGCCGGCAGGCCGCTGGGCTTGACTTGGAAACGCTCCGGGCCCTTCTCGAGCATGCGTTCGTAGGTGGCGCGCAGGGTCTCGTGTTCGCGCTGGGGCAGCTTGTCCAGCCGCTGGGCGACGTCGCCCACGCGGTAGACCGAACGCATGCTGGCGATCGGTATGCCTGAAGGCATCGCGCTGGGCGTGTAGGGAACGAGTTCCTGCGTACGGTCGCTCATCCGGGGCTCCTTGCAAACCAACTGGGGTGCGGATCCATTCAAGCACAGCGTGCCACAACGGCCAATCCGAACAAGCGGTTGGGGACACCGCAGTTGCGGGGATCAGCCTGGCCGACGGCTCTAGCAAGCAGCGGGCCGGCACCGTTCATCGCCACCGGCTGCAGGTCATCGGCGGCACCTGTCGGCTCGTCGCACCGGCATGGCAGCGACCTGCCGCGCTGCCTAAAGTGCACCCATCGAACAAGCCTTTCCACCCCCGAAGGAAACCACCATGAACACCACCAGCCCAACCGCCGCCAGCACCCTTCAAGCCACCCACAGCACCCGCCTGGCAGGCGCCGGCTTCGCCGCCGTGCTGACCCTGGCCATGCTGCTGGGCGTGAACACCCTGGCCAGCGTCGACCACCCAGGCGCCCAGATGGCCAAGGTGCAACCGGCCGCTTCGGCCGCGCAGTCCTGACCGCGGGCCGCATTGCGCGGCCTTCCGTCCCACCGTTCCTCCTGCAGTCTCGACATGAGACTTTCCACGCGCCCTGGCTTGCCGGGGCGCTTTTTTTTCGGCTGGCAGCGAGGCCTCCACAACAGGCTGGAAACGGCTCAGTAGGAACGGCCCTTGCGGTATTGCGCATGCTGGCGCCGCTGCAATGGCGTGCTGCGCGCGATCGCGGCAAACGAACTGCCCGCATGCGCGTGGGCGATGGCCAGGCCCAGCGCGTCGGCCGCGTCCTTGCCCGGCAGCGCCGACAGCGCCAGCAGCCGCCTGACCATTTCCTGCACCTGCCCCTTGCTGGCCAGGCCATGGCCGACGATGGCCTTCTTCATCTGCAAGGCCGTGTACTCGGCAACGGGCAGGCCGCCCGACACGAGTGCTGCCAGCGCTGCACCACGCGCCTGGCCCAGCAGCAGGGTGCTCTGCGGGTTGACGTTGACGAAGACGATCTCCACCGAACAGGCCTCGGGCGCATAACGCTCCACGACTTCGCGCACGCCGTCGAAGATGATCCTCAGCCGCCCCGGCAGGTCGCCCCGCGGGGCTTCGAGCGTGCTGATGGTGCCGCTGGCCACGTAGGCCAGTTGCGAGCCCTCGGCCTCGATGACGCCGAAGCCGGTGCGCTGCAGGCCGGGGTCGATGCCGAGGATCCTCATGCCTTCATGCCGCGCCGGCCATCAGACGGCGAAGTACCAGCGCACGGAATGGAAGAACACGGGTGCGGCGAAACACAGCGGCGCCACCCGGTCCAGCAGGCCCACGGCCCCGGTGACGCTGGCGGTGTTGCCCCAGAAGCGCACGCCGGCGTCCTTCTTCAGTGCCTTCATCACGAATTCACCCAGCGTGCCGGCGCCGCCGGCGATGACCGCCATCACCAGCGCCTGCCCGGCCTTGAAAGGCGTGATCCAGTACAGCAGCACGCCCACCCCGCCGGCGGCCAGCAGCCCGGCACACCAGGCCCGGTACGAAAAATCGCGGTCGATATGGCGGGCCACCGGCCGGCGGCGCAGCCAGCGGCTGGCGGCTTCCTGCGCCAGCTGCGCGGCCACCGTCACCATCACCAGGAAGAACAGCAGGAAGGCGCCGCGGCCCTCGACGTTGCGGAACTCCAGCAGCAGCAGCGCCGGTGCATGGCTCAGGCCGTAGACGCAGACCATGATGCCCCACTGGATCTTGGCATTGCGCTCCAGGAAGCGCTGCGGGTCGCCCGCCAGCGCGCTGACCACCGGGATGACGAGAAAAACGTAGACCGGAATGAAGACCGTGAACAAGTCGAAGAAGCGGCCGCCGGCAATCACGTACTGCAGCGGCAGCACCACGAAGAAGGCCAGCAGCAGGCTGCGGTGGTCGCCTCGCCGGGTGTGGGCCAGGGTGATGAACTCGCGCAGTGCAAAGAACGAGAACAGGCCGAACGCCACGGTCGCGCCAACGGGGCCGGACAGCCAGGCCACCCAGAACACGATCGCCCCCACCCACAGGGCGCGCAGGTCGCGCACGAGGCGCTGGCGGCGGTGGCCCATGGCGTCGGCTTCGTCCTGGCGGGCCACCCACCAGGCCACCGCTATCGAGGCCAGCACCAGCAGGCCGAAGAGCGTCAGGAACAGCAGGCCCACCTGCTGGTCGGCCGTGAGATCGCGCAGGCTTTGCATCGCCTTCAACCGCCTGCCGGCCTGGCGGCCAGCACAGCCGCGCGCGCACGGGCCAGAAAGCTGCGCTTGTCTTCGCCCGGCTGCAGCTGCACCGGCGTGCCGAAGGTCACCGTGCACAGGATCGGCACCGGCACGACCTCACCCTTGGGCATGACGCGCTGCACGTTGTCGATCCACGCCGGCACCAGGGTGACGTCGGGGAACTGCTCGGCCAGGTGGAACAGGCCGCTCTTGAAGGGCTGCGGCTCGCCCTTCGCGCTGCGCGTGCCTTCCGGGAAGATCACCAGCGAATCGCCATGGCGCAGGGCCTCGACGAGGGGCTCCATCGGGTCCTGGTCGTCGCCCCCGGAGCCGGAAGCGGCCTGCGTTCGCGTGCGGCTCACGTACACGGCATTGAACACCGCCGTCGTGATCCACTGCTTCAGCGGCGTGGCCGTCCAGTAGTCGCGCGCGGCGATGGGCCGCGTGACGCTGCGCAGTTCGGCCGGCAGCGCCGCCCAGATCAGCACCCAGTCCAGATGGCTCTGGTGGTTGGCGAAGTAGATGCGCTGCTCGGCCTTCGGCGGGCAGCCTTTCCAGTGGCCCTGGGCGCCGGTGATCAGCCGGGCCACGAAGGCCAGCAGCCAGCCTGCGAGGTCGGCCTTGCTAGTCAAGCGTCAGCTGAATCAGGGCGCGCTGGCGCGAGTTGCTGCCGGTCCAGCGCGCCAGGGCCTCGCGCCCGGTGTCGTGCATGCCCACCCAGCTGCAGCCCACGCGCGCGCCGCCCTCGGCGTCACCGCCGCGCTGCGTGACATGCTGGACCACGAGGTCAGTGAACAGAAAGGTCCGGGCATCGAGCTGGACTTCCACGCCTTGCAGCAGCGTGGCCGGGGCCAGCGGCAGTTCGCTCGCAGGCAGCCACATGGCGCAGCCTTCGGTGCTCATGTCGATGGCGGCCAGGGTGATCATCTTGTCGGGTGCCAGCGGGTGGCGAAGCCGCAGCCGAGGCCCGCGATGGCGGCCCTGGCGCACACGAAACGCCTGGCGCCTCGGCAGCCGGTAGACGTACAGCGGCATCGCCGCTCCGATCCGGGTGCGGGCACCACCACCCAGCCCGGCAGCCATCGGCAGCGCGGCAATGTCCAGCTGCTTCAACGGAAACTGCAGCTTGACGCCGCCCAGGTAGGCGGCCGCCCAGACTTCGGGCAGGGTCGCGAGTTCGTCCGGGCCCGGCGCGCCCGGGTCGACGCTGAAGTACAAGCGGCCGGCCGGATCGTCGACCGCCCACAAGGCCGCACCCACGGACGCGCCGCGGGGCGCGCCCACCGCGACATGCGCGTCGCCGATGCAGAGTTCACGCAGCATGGCGAGGCGCTTGCGCGGGTCGTCGACTCGGAAGCGCGCCCAGGAACCGGCTGCGTCGATCGTGTCGATGCCCACGGGATCGGTGTCGGGAAAGGGCATGGCGGGCGGTCGGCTTCAGTGCCTGAAATGGCGCGTGCCCGTGAACACCATGGCCACGCCGCGCTCGTCGGCAGCGGCGATGACTTCGTCGTCGCGCATCGAGCCCCCGGGCTGGATGACGCAGCGCGCGCCAGCGTCGACGACCACGTCCAGCCCGTCGCGGAACGGGAAGAAGGCGTCACTGGCCACCGCCGAACCGGCCAGTTCGAGACCGGCGTGTTCGGCCTTGATCGAGGCGATGCGCGCACTGTCGATGCGGCTCATCTGGCCGGCACCCACGCCCAGCGTCATGCCGCCGGCGCAGAAGACGATGGCATTGCTCTTCACGAACTTGGCCACCTTCCAGGCAAACAGCAGGTCGTCCAGCTGCTGCGCCGTGGGTGCCAGCTTCGTCACCACGCGCAGTTCGCCGGGCGCCACGTTGCGGCTGTCGTTGCCCTGCACGAGCAGGCCACCGCCCACCCGCTTGAAATCCAGCGCGTTCGTGCTGGCGGCCAGTGGCACTTCGAGCAGGCGCACGTTCTGCTTGGGGGCGAACACGGCGCGCGCCTCGGCGCTGACCGAAGGCGCGATGATGACTTCGACGAACTGCTTCACCACGAGCTCGGCAGCCGCCGCGTCGAGCGGGCGGTTGAAGGCGATGATGCCGCCGAAGGCCGAGGTCGGGTCGGTCTGCAGCGCCTTGGCATAGGCCGCCGCAGCGCTTTCCGCAACGGCCACGCCGCAGGGGTTGGCATGCTTGACGATGACGCAGGCCGCTTCGCTGAAGGTCTTCACGCATTCCCAGGCGGCGTCGGCGTCGGCGATGTTGTTGTACGACAGCGCCTTGCCCTGCAGCTGCACCCAGCCGGCCAGCAGGCCCGGCACGGCGGCACCTGCATCGCGGTAGAACGCCGCGGCCTGGTGCGGGTTCTCGCCGTAGCGCATGTCCTGGGTCTTCGTGAACTGCAGCGTGTAGACGGCCGGAAACGGCTCGCGGACAGGCACTTCGGCGCTGGCGTTTTCGGCGCCGGGCTGCAGCGCCGTGAGGTAGTTGGTGATCATGCCGTCGTAGGCCGCGGTGTGGGCATAGACCTTCTTGGCCAGCATGAAGCGGGTGCCGCGCTGCACGGCGCCGGTCTGCAGCTCCTGCAGCACCTGCGGGTAGTCGGCGGGGTCGATGAGCACGGCCACATCGGTCCAGTTCTTTGCCGCGGCACGCAGCATGGCGGGGCCGCCGATGTCGATGTTCTCGATCGCGTCTTCCAGCGTGCAGTCGGCCCGCGCCGTGGCCTGGGCGAAGGGATACAGGTTGACGACCAGCAGATCGATTGTGCCGATGCCGTGTTCGGCCAGCGCGGCCATGTGCTCGGGGATGTCGCGCCGCGCCAGCAGGCCGCCGTGGATGTTCGGGTGCAGGGTCTTGACGCGGCCGTCCAGCATCTCCGGGAAACCGGTGATTTCGGCAACCTCGGTCACGGCCAGCCCGGCGTCGGCCAGCAGCCGCGCCGTGCCGCCGGTGGAAAGCAGGCGCACCCCCAGCGCGGCAAGCGAGCGGGCAAATTCGACGATGCCGGTCTTGTCGGAAACGGACAGCAGGGCAGTGAGTTCAGGCATGGGCGATTCGTTGTTGCAGGGGCGCAGCCGGGCCGCAGGGCCTACTTGCCTTCTGCCTTGAGCAGCCGGTGGTCCAGCAGCTTGCGGCGCAGGGTGTTGCGGTTGATGCCCAGCCAGTCGGCGGCCTTGCTCTGGTTGCCCTCGGCGTGGCGCATGACGACGTCGAGCAGAGGCTTTTCCGCCGCGCCGATGACGAGCTCATGCAAGCCGCTGGGCTCGGCACCGCGCAGGTCCTTGAAGTATTGCTCCACGCTGGCGCGGATGCATTCGTCGATGTGTTTCTTGCTGCTCATGCGGCCAGGGGTTCGGCTTCGTCTGCGGCCTGGGCCTGGTTGGCCGCGGGCTGGGGCAGCAGCACATGGCGGCTGCCCAGTTCGTCGAAGAACAGCTGCACGGCACGCAATTGCGCGCTGCAGTCGTCCAGCGTGTTCATCACGGCGCGGAAGGCCTCGCCGCCAGGCAGCGTGCGAACCGCCCAACCGATGTGCTTGCGTGCGCTGCGCACGCCGATATGTTCACCGTACAGCGTGTAGTGGTCCTGCAGGTGCTCGGTCAGCCAGGCCTGCACCTCGCGCACCGGCGGCGGCGGCAGGTGCGAGCCGGAGGCCAGGAAGTGCGCGATCTCGCGGAAGATCCACGGCCGGCCCTGGGCCGCACGGCCGATCATCACGGCGTCGGCGCCGGTATGGCGCAGCACGTCGCGGGCGCGCTCCGGGCTGTCGATGTCGCCGTTGGCGACGACCGGGATGCGCAGCACCGACTTCACCGCGGCCACGGTGTCGTGTTCGGCGTGGCCGCTGTAGCCCTGCTCGCGCGTGCGGCCATGCACCGTCACCATTGCCACGCCGGCGCTTTCGGCTGCCCGCGCCAACGCCAGCGCATTGCGCCCGCGAGGCCCGGAACTGCACCAGCCGGTTCGCATCTTCAGCGTCACAGGCACGCCCAGCGGCGCGGCAGCGGCAACCACGGCCTCGACGATGCGCAGCGCCAGAGGTTCGTTCTGCATCAGCGCCGAGCCGGCATAGACGTTGCACACCTTCTTCGCCGGGCAGCCCATGTTGATGTCGATGATCTGCGCGCCGCGGTCGATGTTGTAACGCGCGGCATCGGCCATCTCGACGGGATCGACGCCGGCTATCTGAACGGCAATCGGCCCCGGCTCACCACTGTGGTCGGCGCGGCGCGACGTCTTCAGCGATGTCCACAGCGCGCGCTGGCTGGTCACCATCTCGCTGACGGCGTAGCCCGCGCCCAGCCGCCGGCACAGCATGCGGAAGGGGCGGTCGGTGACGCCGGCCATCGGGGCCACGAAAAGGCGGTTCGGCAGTTCGATCGGGCCGATGTGCATGGCGCGTTTGTGGGGGGCTGGCGGGCTGCTTAAAAATGAGGCGCGAGTATACCGGCGGGGCCGGTGCCGCCTATCGCGAATAATGGGCCGGACGATGGAAGCATGGTTGCAATCACTCCTGGCCGCCCTGGCCCTGCCGGAATTCGGGCTGAGTACGGTCTTCGTGGTCTCGCTGCTGTCGGCCACCCTGCTGCCCGTGGGCTCGGAGTTCGCGGTGTTCGGGTTGGTGAAACTCGACCCCAGCCTGTTCTGGCCTGCGATGTTCGTCGCCACCCTGGGCAACACCATCGGCGGCGGCATCAGCTGGTGGATGGGCTATGGCGCCGAAACGCTGTTCGAACGCACCCAGCACCGCAAGCTGGAAGCGCGCGCGCTCGACTGGCTGAGCAGCTTCGGGCCGAAGGCCTGCCTGCTTTCCTGGCTGCCCGGTGTGGGTGACCCGCTGTGCGCGGTGGCCGGCTGGCTGAAGCTGCCGTTCTGGCCCTGCCTGGGCTACATGGCGATCGGCAAGTTCATGCGCTACCTGACGATGACGGGTGCCCTGGTCTGGGCATTCCCCGGCCAGCTCACTCCCTGACACGGCGCGCCTGGCGCCGCACAATCGTCGTTTCGAAGAACCCCTGTTTCGAGCGCCCCCCTCCATGACCGCCACCGCCACGCCCACCTACGACGCTCTTGCCGGCACCTGGACTCGCCTGCACCACTTCGGCCACCTGCAGAGCATCGCCGGCTGGGACCAGGCCGCCAACATGCCGCCCAAGGGCAACGAGGCCCGCGCCGCGGCACTGGCCGAGATGGCCGCGCTGCTGCACCGCATGCGCACCGACCCGCAGCTGCCCGAGCAGCTGGCCCGCGCTGAACAGGAACCGCTGGACGAGCTGCAGCGCGCCAACCTGCGCGAGATGCGGCGTGAGTGGCGGTCTTCGAATGCCCTGCCCGAATCACTGGTGCAGCGCCAACAGCTCGCCACCTCGCGCTGCGAACACGCCTGGCGCACGCAGCGACCTGCCAACGACTGGGCCGGCTTCGTCGAGAACTTCAAGCCGGTGCTGGCGCTGGCACGTGAAGAAGCGGCGCTGCTCAGCGCCCAGAGCGGGCTGGGCAAGTACGACTCACTGATGGACCGCTTCGAGCCGGGCATGACCTGCGCCAAGGTCGACCGCATCTTCGGCGACGTGCGGCAATGGCTGCCCGGGCTGATCCTTCAGGTGCGCGACAAGCAGCAAGCCGAACATGCTGCCAGGCCGTTGATCGAGCCGGTAGGCCCGTTTGCACTGGATGCGCAGCGGCGGCTGTGCGACCAGGTGATGCGCGTGCTGGGCTTCGACTTCGCCGCCGGCCGGCTCGACGTCAGCACCCACCCCTTCTGCGGCGGCGTGCCCGAGGACGTGCGCATGACCACGCGCTTTCGCGAGGACGACTTCCTGGGCAGCCTGATGGGCACGGTGCACGAGACCGGCCATGGCCGCTACGAACAGAACCTGCCGCGTGAACTGCTCGGCCAGCCGGTGGCGCGGGCGCGTTCGATGGCGCTGCACGAAAGCCAGAGCCTGAGCTTCGAGATGCAGCTGGGCGGTCACCCGGGCTTCGTCAACCACCTCGCACCGATGATCCGCCAGGCCCTGGGCGATCAGCCGGCCTTCGACACGCAGAACCTGCACCGGCTGATGACGCGCGTGAAGCCGGGATTCATTCGCGTCGACGCCGACGAGGTCACCTACCCGGCGCACATCCTGCTGCGCTACGAGATCGAGCGTCCGTTGATCGAAGGCGAGATCGAGGCCGAAGACATTCCGGCGCTGTGGGACGCGAAGATGCAGGAACTGCTGGGCCTGGACACCCGTGGCAACTTCAAGGACGGGCCGCTGCAGGACGTGCACTGGCCCGAGTCCTTGTTCGGTTATTTCCCCTGCTATTCACTCGGCGCGATGTACGCCGCACAGTGGTTCGCGGCAATGCGCCGGGCGATGCCCGACCTGGACGCGCATATCGGCAGCGGCCAGTTCCAGGTCGTCTTCGACTGGCTGCGCGACAACATCTGGCAACAGGCCAGCCGCTGGAACACCGACGAACTGGCGCGCCGCGCCAGTGGCGAGGCGCTGAACCCGGCGCACTTCAGGGCCCACCTGGAAGCGCGCTACCTGGGCTGATGGCCAGGCTTCAGCGCAGGGCCGTGGCCTCGCGCAGGGGTGCGGGCTCGGTGTCCAGTTGCTGGGCCTCGAATTCCTGGATGAACGCGCTGTGGCTGATCTCGCGCACTTCCATGCGCGAAGAGTCCTGGAAACCCGACAGGTAGTCGGATGGCTCGCCCGGGTCGGCCGGCGCAGGCTCGACCGTCGGCACCTGATGCCGCTGGATGGTCTGGCACAGGGTGCTCAGCAGGTCCTGCAACTCCAGGTCGTCGTCGCGCAGCGGCAGGCTGCCCAGCTGGCTGGTGATCTTCGCCAGCCATTGCAGCGGCACGCCGTCGATCGCACCCGCACCGAGCCGGCCCAGTGCTTCTTCCAGCGCCGCCAGATGCGGGAACGCCGCACGCGCGCCGCGCACCTGGTCGAGCAGGGCCTTCAAGGCCGCCTGCATCAGGCGGCCGCGCACACGGTCGGCGACGCGGGCGCGGGCCAGTTCGGCCAGGTGGGCAGGTGGTGGCATGGGCAGGCGGGCCGGGAAGAGGGCAACGCCTGCTTATCGGCGCCTGCGGGCGCCGGCTTGAATGACCGTGCGGACCCGGGCCCGCGATCAGGATGCCTTTGCAGCGGCGTCCAGGGTGAGCTCCAGCTGGTCGAGCACGGCGTCCAGCCGCTGCAGCGCGGCACCGGTGCGGGTGCGCGGGCCGGGGCGGTAAGCCCCCTTGCGCAGACCACGGCGGGCCTTGGGCAGCAGTCTCCGACCTGGGTCTGTCAGCACCGACATGTCCAGCGCCAGACCATGGCGGGCCAGCGTCTGGCCCAGGCGCGCCTGCTGCGCCAGCAGCTGCGCGCGGGTGTGCTGGTAGGCGTGCTCGGCCAGCCGGCGGCGCTGCGAATAGTCGAAGGTGTTGGCCAGAAACAGCTCGGGATCGCGCTGATCCGGCTCGAACAGCAGGATGTCGGTGCCGGGGTGGCTGTGCGCATAGCCCTGCATGCCGAGTTCCAGCCGCGAATGGATGAACGAGCGGAAAGTCTGGCTCAGCACCATCGGCAGCCCGCCATGCACCAGCGGCGGAATGTGCCGAGCCGCCGGATCGCCGGCCCCGGCCATGAAGGGCATCAGCGGATTCACGCACAACAACAGGTCCAGGCCCATGTCGAGCAGGACACGGGCGTGCAGCGTCTTCTTCAGGGCTCCGTCGACATACCAGCGGCCGCCGATGGCCAGCGGCGGGAACAGGCCCGGCAGCGCGGCGCTGGCAGCCACTGCCTGCGACACCGGCACATCGTCCCAACCAGGCAGGCCGAAGGGCGCGGCCTCGCCGCTGTCCAGGTCGGTGGCGACGATCACGAGTCGCTGGCGCAGCTTGCGGAAGTCGTCGCTGCGCCCAGGCACGGCGAACATGCGCTGCAGCTTGGCCTGCAGCGGCGCCTGAGTGAACAAGCCAGTGGGCAGCGCTGCGCCCAGGAGTTCCAGGCTCGACAGCAGCGACCGGCCCTGCCAGGCGTAGCCGATGCCGGCACGTGCCAGATGTGCGGGCAGGGCCACCAGCCGCTGCAGCACTTCGCCCCATGCGGGGCGGAAGAACAGGCCGGGGTCGACGCGGTCACAGGCCGGGCCGGCATTGCCGATGAAACCTTCGCACAGCTGGCGCGGCGTCATGCCGTTGGCCAGACCGGCAGCGACGAAGCCGCCCGCTGACACGCCGACATAGCCGTCGAGCGCGTTCAGGTCGAGGCCGCAGACGGCCTCTTCCAACGCACAGAGCGCACCGATCTCGTAGATCGCACCCAATGGCCCGCCGCCGGCCAGCGCCAGGCCGATGCCGCCCTGGCCACTGCGGCCAGCCTTGGCGGGCGTTCGTGCCATCAGATCGTGGCGGCCGCCTTGCGGGCAGCGCGCTTCACCGGCGCCTTGACGGCTGCCTTCAGCGGCGTCGCGGCCGGCTTGGCGGCAGCACGGCGACGCACCGGCTTGGCCGGCGTGGTGGCGGCAGAAGCAACGGAGCCGGCGGCCTTGGCCGCGGCACCCTGGCGCGAAAGCTTGGCCACCGCGGCGGCCAGAGCGTCGACGCGCTCGACCAGCGCCTCGACGTCCTTGGCCGTCGGCACGCCGAGCTTGCTCATCGCCTTGGCGGTGCGGGCTTCGAAGATGCTCTCGAGCTTGTCCCAGTTCTGGTTGGCCTTGGCCTGGACGGTGCCGGCCATCGCCGTCATCTTGCCGGTGACTTCGCCGATCTTCTCTTCAGCCACGGCCTGCGTCTTGCGCTGCAGGCTCTGGCCTTCCTTCACCAGCGCTTCGAAGGCCTTCGTGCCTTCTTCCTGCACCTTGCTGAAGGCACCCATGCCGGCCAGCCAGATGTGCTGCGCCGAGTCCTTCACCGACTTGGCCAGGGCGCTGTCCTGCAGACCACCGTTCATGGCGCTGGCTTTGCGTGACTTGCCGGCTTTCTTGGCGGCGGGGGCGGCCGGGGCGGCGCTGGCGTGCATCTTCTTGACCATGGGTGCTTCCTCGTGGGGGGTTGTCTGTGCGACGGAATATAGGGTTCACCCCTGGGGAGCGCAGCCTATTTCGTTAGTGAGACGGCTCTATGCTTTCAGCCGCACCAGCCAACCCGACCCAGGAACCGACCCATGCACTACTTCGTCACCGGCGCCACCGGCTTCATTGGCAAGCGTCTCGTCAAGGCCCTGCTGGCGCGCAAGGGTGCAGTCGTGCACTTCCTGGTGCGCCCGGGCAGTGAAGGCAAGCTGGAGGCCTTGTACGACTACTGGGGGACGACGAAGGCCCGCGCCGTGGCGGTCACCGGCGACCTCACGGCGAAAAAGCTGGGTGTGGCCGGCGACACCATCAAGGCGCTGAAGGGCCAGATCGACCATGTCTTCCATCTCGCCGCGGTCTACGACCTGGGCGCCGACGAGGAGAGCCAGGTCAAGGTGAACATCGAAGGCACCCGCAACCTGTGCGACTTCGCCAAGGCCATCGACGCCGGCCACCTGCACCATGTCTCGAGCATCGCGGCCGCGGGTCTGTATGAAGGCGTGTTCCGGGAGGACATGTTCGACGAGGCCGAAGGTCTGGACCACCCGTACTTCATGACCAAGCACGAAAGCGAAAAGATCGTGCGCAAGGAAAGCAAGGTGCCGTGGACGGTGTACCGCCCGGCGCTGGTGGTGGGCGACAGCAAGACCGGCGAGATGGACAAGATCGACGGGCCCTATTACTTTTTCAAGTTGATCCAGCGCATGCGCCAGATCCTGCCGCCCTGGATGCCCAGCATCGGCATCGAGGGCGGGCGCATCAACATCGTGCCGGTGGACTTCGTCGTCGCCTGCCTCGACCACATTGCCCATTCGAAGGCCGAACTCAAGAGCAAGTGCTTCCACCTGGTGGACCCGCAGGGCTACCGCGTCGGCGACGTGCTGGACATCTTCAGCAAGGCCGCTCATGCGCCCAAGATGAACCTGTTCGTCAATGCTGCGCTGCTGGGCTTCGTGCCCAAGAGCGTGAAGAAGGGCCTGATGGGCATCGCCCCGGTGCGGCGCATCCGCAACGCGGTCATGAAGGACCTGGGCCTGCCGGACGACATGTTCACCTTCATCAACTTCCCGACGCGCTACGACCGGCGCGAGTTGGACGCGGTACTGAAGGGCAGCGGCATCGAATGCCCGAACCTGCACAACTACGCCTGGGTGCTCTGGGACTACTGGGAACGCCACCTCGACCCCGACCTGTTCATCGACCGCAGCCTGCGCGGCACGGTGGCCGGCAAGGTGGTGCTGGTCACGGGTGGCTCTTCGGGCATCGGCCTGGCGGCAGCGCACAAGTTCGCCGAAGCCGGTGCCATCACGCTCATCTGCGGCCGCGACCAGGACAAGCTCGACGAAGCCTGCAAGGAAGCCCAGGCCAAAGGCTATGCGTTCATCGCCTATGCCGCCGATATCGCCGACATGGCCGACTGCGACCGCTTCATCCAGCAGGTGATTGCCGACCATGGCGGCGTCGACTTCCTCATCAACAACGCCGGCCGCAGCATCCGCCGCGCCATCGAGAGCAGCTACGACCGCTTCCACGATTTCGAACGCACGATGCAGCTGAACTACTTCGGCTGCCTGCGCGTGACGATGGGCCTGCTGCCGGGAATGACGGCGAAGAAGAAGGGCCATGTCGTCAACATCAGCAGCATCGGCGTGCTGACGAACGCGCCGCGCTTTTCCGCCTACGTCGCCAGCAAGGCTGCGCTCGACGCCTGGACGCGCTGCGCCAGCAGCGAATTCGCCGACGTCGGCGTCACCTTCACCACCATCAACATGCCGCTGGTGCGCACGCCGATGATCGCGCCCACGCAGATCTACAAGAACGTGCCGACGCTGGCGCCCGAGGAAGCCGCCGACATGATCGCGCAGGCCTGCATCGCCAAGCCGGTGCGCATCGCCACCCGGCTGGGCATCACCGGGCAACTGATGCACGCGCTGATGCCGCGTGTGGCGCAGATCGGCATGAACACCAGTTTCCGCATGTTCCCCGACTCTTCAGCCGCCAAAGGTGGGAAGGACGGCGACAAGGCCGCAAGACCGCAGCTCAGCGCCGAGGCGGTGGCTTTGCAGCAACTGATGCGGGGCATTCACTTCTAGGCAGAATCCCGGCCAGTGTTTCCCGGAAGGACATGTCATGAATGCGAAGCTGACTCCGGCAAGTGCCGGGCTGAAACGGCGCCGCCTGCTGCTGGCCGCCGCCCTGCCGATACTGGCACCGGCCGGCGTGCTGGCCCAGGGGCCGGCGCAGCCGGTCACGACCTTGGGTGTGTTCTCGTTGCTGGGTGACGGCCTGCAGATCACCCTGCCCGGCGTCATCACCGACACGCGGATCGACCGCAACCTGCGCGAAAGCCTGCCCACGCGCGAAATCGGCTTCGATCAGGCAGCGCTGCGCGCCGTGACCGAATACATGGCACGCCAACGTGCCGGCACCCGGCTGCAGATGTTCCGCGCGACCACCCCGCTGTCGCTGACCGACCAGCGCGCAGTGGCCGATGGCGCGACACGGGCGGAACTGCCCGCCTGGATCATCGAAGCCATCAACAGCGCCAAACTGAGCCATGTGCTGCTGATCACCCGCCATCGGGGCGACGCCGCCTTCCCGGTGAACGAGGGCTATTCCGTCGGTCGTGGCACGGTCGAAGGCATCGGCTACTACCTGGACGCCGACACGGAAGTCAAGAACCGGGAAACCGGCCGGCCCAGCCAGGGCTTCCTGGGGGCCTACACCATGATCCGCGTGCAGTTGATGGAAGTTGCCAGCGGCAACCTGGTGGGCAGCCAGGACATCCGCGCCGGCCGCGCATACGCCGGCCGCCTTGACGTCGAAGCCGAAAACGTCTGGAACGCCCTGACTCCTTCGGAGAAGGTCGAGGCATTGCGCGACATGGTGCACGACAACGTCGCGCGGGTGCTGCCGCAGGTGATGGCACGGGCCGCGTAGTCGGCACCAGCGGTCATGCGACCGCAAGGGGGCCGCACCGCGGAAGCTCGGGCCGCGCACCCTGATCCGCACCTCAGGTGCGAAAACAGCTCGGGTTGCGCCACCTCAATCCGGCATCATGTGTTCGCCAGAACAATGAATCCAACACTTGGCTTCTTGGACTGTCGAACATGCAACCCTTCGCGACCCTTCGAGTTCGCCTCACACATGGCGCACTGCACCACGGCGGGATGCGCCGGCTGGCCGGGGCGCTGGCCCTGTGCCTGCCTGCGCTGGCTGCCGTCGCCGGCCCACCCCAGAGCTGGAGCACGCGCAGCGCTCCGACCAGCGAAGACCTCGAAGGCGTGGCTTTCGGCGATGGTGTCTTCGTCGCGGTGGGCAGCAAGGGCACCATCCTGACCTCACCCGACGGCGCCACCTGGACCGCGCGGTCCTCGGGCAGCACACAGCGCCTGCGCGGCATCACGTACGGCACTGCCGGTCGCATCTTTGCCGCGGTGGGGCAGGCAGGCACGGTTCTGCACTCCACCGACCGCGGCCAGAGCTGGACGGCCAACAACATCTCGGCGGCCACCGACCTGGTGGGCATCGCCAACGGGCCGGTCGCCAGCGGCGGCAACCGCTTCGTGGCCATCGGCAGCAGCGGCAAGCTGCTGGCGGCCAACAGTCCGGTCGTGCCCTTCACGCAGCAGACGCTGCCAAGCACGGTGCCTGCCTCGACCCGGTTCTTCGCCGTCGCTGGCATCGACCAGAACGGCAGCAGCACGCCGATGTTCATCGTCACGGGCTCGGGCGGTGTGGTCCTGACCTCGACCGACACCCAGACCTGGTCGCGGTTGAACTGCGGCTTCACCGGCAGCATCACCGCCGTCGGCCGGCAGTCCGGGCCCACGGCAGTGGCCGCGGGCGAACAGTACGCCGCGAACGGGCTCACCAGCACACGCCTCACCCTCTCGGGCACCAGCTGCAGCAGCCGTGCCGCCACGACCCACGTGCCGGTGGGCGGCTTGACTTTCGGCGGCGGCTACGGTGTGGCCGTGGGCTACGGCAGCATCCAGTACTCGGGCTTGAACGACACCGCCGGCTGGACAGCGACTGCGGCACCCGGCAATGCCGACCTGAAGGCTGTGGTCTACGGCAACGGCAGCTTCGTGGCGGTGGGGGTGCGCGGGGCGATCGTGCAGTCGGCCGCAGGCGCCGCCACCACCTGGCTGGGCTGCTACAGCGACGATGAATCGCGCGCCCTGCCCGTTCAGCTGATGTCCGGCGGCGCCACGCCGGCCACTTGTGTTGCCGCGGCGAAGTCGCGCGGCTTCGCCTACGCCGGCGTCCAGGCCGGCGGGCAGTGTTTTGCCGGGAACGCGCTCGGGTATCTCAAGAAAGGCGACGATCAATGCCGTCAGCCCTGTACCGCGGCACCCGGCGAATGGTGCGGCGGAAGCTGGCTGAACGGCGTGCACGCGACTGGCCTCACGCCAGCCACCGCAGCCGCGCCGACCTATCAAGGCTGCTACACCGACAAACCGCAGCGCGCCCTGCCGGTCGAGTTGCAGCCGAGCAACGCCACCCGCGAGAGCTGTGTCGCCGCCGCCTTGTCCCGCAGCCTGCGCTATGCCGGTCTCCAGTACCAGGGCCAGTGCTTCGGTGGCAACGAGTTGCGCTACGTGAAGGAGCCCAACGACCGGCTCTGCAACACGAAGTGCACGGCCAACCCCGCGCAGGCCTGCGGCGGCGAATGGCACAACAGCGTCTGGTCCACGGGCGCGACGCTGCCGCCAGCACCGCCCGCCGGCAACGAAATGGGTTGCTATGCCGATTCGCCCAACCGCATGTTGCCGGTGGCGCTCATGTCCTCGGGTGCCACACCGGCCACTTGCGTGGCCGCCGCGCGCGCCGCCGGGCTGGCTTATGCCGGCTTGCAGTTCGAAGGCCAGTGCTGGGGAGGTGACCAACTCACCGGCACACCGAAGCCCGGGCAATGCACGATGAAGTGCACTGCCGATCCCGGCCAGGTCTGCGGTGCAAGTTGGTTCAACAGTGTCTGGAAGACGCGGTAGGCGCGCTGACAGCTAGGCGCTGGCCACCTGCAGCACCAGCTTGCCGAAGTTTTCGCCCGTGAACAGTTTCGACAGGGTGGCGGGGAAGGCGGCCACGCCGCCTTCGACCACGTCTTCCTTGCTCTTCATGCGGCCATCCTTCAGGTAACCGGCCAGTTCGGCCACGGCCACGGCGTAGCGGTCGGCGTAGTCGAAGACGACGATGCCTTCCATGCGCGCGCGGTTCACCAGCAGCGACAGGTAGTTCTTCGGCCCCTGCACCGGGGTGGTGTTGTTGTACTGGCTGATGGCGCCGCAGATGACGATGCGGGCCTTCTTGTTGATGCGGGTGAGCACGGTGTCGAGGATGTCGCCACCGACGTTGTCGAAGTAGATGTCGACGCCGTCGGGGCAATGCTGCTTCAGCCCGTCCTTCACGGCCGTGGCGCCGCCCGCCTTGTAGTCGATGCAAGCGTCGAAGCCCAGTTCCCTGACGACCCATTCACACTTTGCCGGGCCGCCGGCGATGCCCACGACACGGCAGCCCTTGATGCGCGCCAGCTGGCCCACCGTCTGGCCCACCGCACCCGCCGCACCCGACACCACCAGCGTCTCGCCGGCCTTCGGCTGGCCGACGTCCATCAGCCCGAAATAGCCGGTCATGCCGGGCATGCCCAGCACGTTGAGCCACTGCGTCAGCGAACCCAGGCGCAAGTCGATCTTCGCCAGACCCGAGCGCTTGACCTGGTCGGCGGCCACCGACCAGTATTCCTGCACGCCCGGGCCACCTGCCACCGTGTCGCCGACGGCAAATCCCGGGTGCCTGGAAGCCACGACCACGCCGACACCGCCAGCACGCATGACCTCACCGATGGCCACCGGCGGGATGTAGCTCTTGCCTTCGTTCATCCAGCCGCGCATGGCCGGGTCCAGCGACAAGGCCAGGGTCTTGACGAGCACACCGCCTTCGGCCGGCTCGGCCACGGGCGATTCGGTGAACTGCCAGCACGCCGGGCCGGGCAGGCCCTGTGGCCGGGCGGCCAGGCGCACCTGGTGGTTGCTGGTCTCGGCGAAAGGGAAGTCGGCCATGGGTGTCTCCTTGTGGGGCGGGCAGGGCCGGTGATCGTAGGCCGCGCCGGCGGCGAAACACGTCACCCGCGCGACGGAGACGGGATAGAATCGGAACATGACAAATATCCAGTTCACGCCCAACCCCGGTTATGCCGGTCACGCTGGTCTGGCGCAGCGCCTGGCCAGCGTCTTCAGCCGTTCGGCGGCGATGGGGCTGCTGAGCGAGGCCGAGGTCACCGAACTGAATCCAGGCACCGTGCGCAACCTGGTAGCCGACCTGCAACTGCACGGCCTGGCTGGCACAGCCGGCATCAGCCTGGCGCCGCTGATGCACGACACACCCCAGCCCTGGGATCTGGCCACCGAGCGGCTGCTCGAAGACCGGCTGGACCAACTGGCCCAGGTGCTGGAAGAGTCCCCAGCCCCCGCCACCGAGTGGCCCAGCATGCGCGACGTCTTCGGCGACGAACTGCTGGCCACGCTGCTGGACGTGAGCGCCTCTTCGCTGCGCCGCTACGCCAGCGGCGAGCGCACCACCCCTGACGCCACCGCGGCACGCCTGCACTGGCTGGCCATGGTCGTCAGCGACCTGGCCGGCGGCTACAACGAACTGGGCATGCGCCGCTGGTTCGAGCGCCCACGCGCGCAGCTGGGTGGCCTGAGCCCGCGCGCCGCACTTGGCCCCGGCTGGCAGCCCGACGACGCGGCCGCGCTGCGGGTGCGGGCGCTGGCGGCGGCGCTCAGCGGGGCACAGCCCCTGGCGGTGTAGCCGAGCCGCTGCACAGGCGCGTCATGGTCATCGGCTTTCGCCACTGCGACCCTCGTTACCCTTTTCTGTGGCAGACCGCCGAGCAACCGGCGGCACGCTGGCATGGCGCCGGCGAAGGGCCGGTCAACTACTTCGCCGACACGCCGAACGGCGCCTGGGCCGAATTCCTGCGCCACGAGTGCATCACCGACGTGGCCGACCTCGAAGGTGTACGGCGTTCCCTGTGGGCCGTCGAGTGGCCCGACGTATCAGCGGCCGATGTTGTACAGCCTGCGCTGCCGACCAGCCTGCTGTTCGGCAACGAGGGCAGTTACGCTGCCTGCCAGGCCGCTGCACGCCTGGCGCGCACCAGCGCCCAGGCCTGGCTGAAAGCGCCCAGCGCGGCTTTGCTGCCGGGCCAGGCACGGGGCTGGACGGCCGCGCCCGCGCTGGCCCGCGAGACCTCGGCGCGTGAAGGCTGGGTGTGGGTTCACTATGGGCCCTGCACCTTCGTCGGGTGGCTGGTGGTGGAAGCCGGGCGACCACCGGCGGTGGTGGTGGCGATGGTGCGGCCCCTGGTCTGAGGCCCGCGCCTGCCTACTTTTCCAGCCGCACCACGGTGTATTGCCCGTTGACCTTCTCGGCGGCGAAGCGCACCTTCTGGCCGACGGCCAAGGAATCCAGCATGGCGGGGTCGGTCACGCGGAAGTTCATGGTCATGGCCGGCATGTCGAGGTTCTTCAGCTCCTCGTGCTTCAGCGTCACCTTGCCGGCACCCTTGTCGACCTTGACCACTTCGCCAGGCGTGAGCGCCGCCTGCGCAAGGGCGGCGGTGGACAGCACGGCGGCAGCCAGCAGGGCAAGCAGGGATTTCACGGCGGGGGCTCCTTCGAATCGACGACATGTCGACCACACTGTGACAGGTTTCGCCGCAGGAAGTTCCGCCAGGCATCCGGCGGGGCGCCGGCGCCTCCGGCCGGCATTCCTACAATGCCGCATTCTCTTTCCGCCGCGCCTGCCATGACCACCACAGACCCCGATCTGAGCCACATCACCCCACGCGACCAGGCCGAGATCCTGGCCCAGGCGCTGCCCTACATCCGCAAGTTCCACGGCAAGACGCTGGTCATCAAGTACGGCGGCAACGCCATGACCGACCCGGCACTGCAGCAGGACTTTGCCGAAGACGTGGTGCTGCTCAAGCTGGTGGGCATGAACCCCATCGTCGTGCACGGCGGCGGCCCGCAGATCGACGAGGCGCTGTCGCGCCTGGGCAAGAAGGGCACCTTCATCCAGGGCATGCGCGTCACCGACGAAGAGACCATGGAGGTCGTCGAATGGGTGCTGGCCGGGCAGGTGCAGCAGGACATCGTGGGCCTGATCAACGCCGCCGGCGGCAAGGCCGTGGGCCTGACCGGCCGCGACGGCGGGCTGATCCGCGCGCACCAGATGAAGCTGGCCGACAGGAACGACCCCGCCGTCGAACACGACATCGGCCAGGTGGGCGAGATCACCTCGATCGACCCCAGCGTCGTCAAGGCCCTGCAGGACGACCAGTTCATCCCCGTCATCAGCCCCATCGGCTTCGGCGAGCGCAACGAAAGCTACAACATCAACGCCGACCTCGTGGCGGCCAAGCTGGCCACCGTGCTGAAAGCCGAGAAGCTGGTGATGCTGACCAACATCAAGGGTGTGCTGAACAAGGCCGGCGAACTGCTGACCGAGCTGACGCCGCGGCAGATCGACGAGCTCATCGCCGACGGCACCATCAGCGGCGGCATGCTGCCCAAGCTGGCCGGGGCCATCGACGCAGCCAAGAGCGGCGTCAACGCCGTGCACGTGGTCGACGGGCGCGTGCCGCATGCGATGCTGCTGGAGATCCTGACCGACCAGGCCTACGGCACGATGATCCGGTCACACTGAAGTGGGCCGCGCCAGGACCTGGCTGTTCGACCTGGACGACACCCTGCACGACGCGGCTTCCGCGTCGATGCCGCAACTGGTGGCGGCCATGACCGACTATGTCGCCGAGCATGCCGGGGTGTCGACAAGCGAAGCCACGGCCCTGCGCAAGAGCTATTGGCTGAAGTACGGCGCGACCTTGCTGGGCCTGGTGCGCCACCACGGCGTGAAGCCCGCGCACTTCCTGCACCACACGCATGTGTTGCCAGGGCTGGAAGAGCGGTTGCGCTGGCACGCGGCCGACCTGCACGCGCTGGCCCGGCTGCCAGGCCGCAAGTTCATACTGACCAACGCGCCAGCGGCCTATGCGCGCCGCGTGCTCGCCGTGCTGGGCATCGGGCAGGTGTTCGACGGGCTGCTGTCGATCGAGGACATGCACATGTTCGGCCATTTGCGGCCCAAGCCCGATGCGCGCATGCTGCGCCGCGTAGCCGCGCGGCTGAAGGTGCCGCCTCGGCGCTGCACGCTGGTCGAGGACACCCTGGTGCACCAGAAGGCGGCCTGCCGGGTCGGCATGCGGACGGTGTGGATGCAGCGCTGGCTGCCGGCACCAGGCGCGGCACACCGGCCGCTGAAGCCGGCTTACGTCGGCCGCCGGGTGCACAGCCTGCGCGGCCTGCTCAAGCCTGGCCGCTGAGAACGCTGCCGCCCCGCAAATGGGGTGGGCGTTCTGGTGCGATGTTGGTGTTTACCTGCAAACGAGCCCGCGCCAGCGCTGTGCCAGAATGAAATTCGGTTCTCTCACCCCGCATGCCTTCCGCGGCCGATCTCCTCGCCCAAGCCCCCATGTCCGACCTGCCTGACGATCTGCCACTGGCCGGACAGGACGAGGAGCCCGAAGCCGCGGTCGCCAAGCCACCCGTGGCTGCGGCGCGCACCCGGCCCAAGCCCGGCGAACGCCGCGTGCAGATACTGCAGACGCTGGCCCGCATGCTCGAGCAGCCCGGTGCCGAGCGCATCACCACTGCAGCACTGGCCGCGCGCCTGGAAGTGAGCGAAGCCGCGCTGTATCGCCATTTCGCGAGCAAGGCGCAGATGTTCGAAGGGCTCATCGAGTTCATCGAGTCCAGTGTCTTCACGCTCGTCAACCAGCTGGTCGAACGTGAAGCTTCGCCGGCTCTTCAGGCACAGAAGATCACCACCGTGCTGCTGCAGTTCGGCGAGAAGAACCCGGGCATGGTGCGCGTGATGGTGGGCGACGCCCTGGTCTTCGAACACGAACGCCTGACGGTGCGCATGAACCAGTTCTTCGACCGGGTGGAATCGCACCTGCGCCAATGCCTGCGGGCTGCGGCCGAAGCTTCGGGCTCCAGCACGCCGACAGTCGACGCCCAGGCGCTGGCTTCGGCGCTCACCGCACTGGCGGTGGGCCGGCTGCAGCGCTACGCACGCAGCGGCTTCAAGCGCCTACCCACCGAGCACCTGGAACTGGCGCTGCAGCGGCTGGCGGCCTGAAGGCCGTGGCCAGCGTCACGGCTGCCGCGACCGCGGCCACCTTCAGCGTGGGCGGCGCGACACTGCAACTGCTGGCCGAACGCGCCGTGTTCCTGCCCGAGCAGGCCACGCTGCTGGTGGCAGACGCCCACATCGGCAAGGCCCAGTCGTTCCGCCGGCTGGGCGTGCCCGTGCCCAGCGGCACCACGGCCGACGGGCTGGCGCGGCTGACGGCCCTGCTGCACGTCACCGGCGCGCACCGCATCGTCTTCCTGGGCGACCTGTTGCACGCCGCCAGCGGCCGCAGCGCCGCAGTGCTGGCGGCGGTGGCGGCCTGGCGTGATGCCCATGCGGCCATCGAACTGCTGCTGGTGCGCGGCAACCACGATCGCCATGCCGGCGACCCGCCTGCCGCCTGGCGCGTGCAGTGTGTCGACGAGCCTTTCCACCTGCCCACCCTGCCCGGCCTGGCGCTGGCCCACCACCCGAGGCCGGTCGACGGCGCTTACGTTCTGGCCGGGCATGTGCATCCCGCCGTGGTGCTGGGCGGTCGCGCCCACCAGCGCATGCGCCTGCCGTGTTTCCACTTCGGGCCGCAAGTGGGCCTGCTGCCGGCGTTCGGCGGCTTCACCGGCAGTCATGTGGTGCAAGCCGGCGCCAACGATCAGGTGTTCGTGATCGCGGGCGACGAGGTGCGGCCCCTAAACTCCCGCGCATGAACCCTGCCTTCGAGCATCTGCTGGTGCGCGCCGAGTCGCTGCTGGCGCGCGTGGAAGCCCTGCTGCCACACGCCGCCACGCCGCCCGACTGGAACGCGTCGATTGCCTTCCGCTACCGCAAGCGCGGCGGCCTGCATGCCGCGGGCGTGCTCGAACCGGTACGGCATGTCGCCACCATCCGCCTGGCCGACCTGAAGGAGGTGGACGCGCAGAAGGAACGGCTGCTCGCCAACACCCGCCAGTTCGTGGCCGGCCAGGGCGCCAACAACGTGCTGCTGACCGGCGCCCGCGGCACCGGCAAGAGTTCACTGGTGAAGGCGGTGCTGAACGAATTTGCGCCGCAGGGCCTGCGGCTGATCGAGGTCGACAAGGCTGACCTCGTGGACCTGCCGGACCTCATCGACCTCGTCGACGGCCGGACCGAACGTTTCATCGTCTTCTGTGACGACCTGAGCTTCGACGAAGGCGAGCCCGGCTACAAGGCACTGAAGAGCGTGCTCGACGGCAGCGTGGCCGCGGCCGGCGACAACCTGCTGATCTACGCCACCAGCAACCGCCGCCACCTGCTGCCCGAATACATGAAGGAGAACCTGAGCTACCAGCACACCGAGGACGGCGAGGTCCACCCCGGCGAGGGGGTGGAAGAGAAGATCTCGCTGTCCGAACGTTTCGGCCTGTGGGTCAGCTTCTACCCCTTCACGCAGGCCGAATACCTGGCGATCGTGGCGCAGTGGCTGCGCCACTTCGGGCTGGCTGACGACGCCATTGCCGCGGCGCGGCAGGAATCGCTGGTCTGGGCGCTGGAACGGGGTTCTCGATCAGGCCGGGTGGCGCAGCAGTTCGCGCGTGACTACGTGGGCCGGCACGGTGGCTGAACGCCAGGCCCAGGATGTCGAGAACCAGGCGGCGCGCCGTCCGGTGGACGTCGAGAACCAGGCGGCGCGCCGTCCGGTGGACGTCGAGAACCAGGCGGCGCGCCGTCCGGTGGACGTCGCGGTGGGCGTGCTCATCGACGGCCAGGGCCGTTTCCTGCTGACCACACGCCCGCCCGGCAAGGTCTACGCCGGCTACTGGGAATTCCCGGGCGGCAAATTCGAGCCGGGCGAAACCGTCGAACAGGCGCTGCGGCGGGAACTGCAGGAAGAGCTGGGCATCACCATCGGCACACCCCAGCCCTGGCAGCAGGAAGTCTTCGACTACCCGCACGCCCTGGTACGGCTGCACTTCTGCAAGGTCTTCGACTGGCAGGGCGACTTCGAGATGCGCGAAGGCCAGGCCATGGCCTGGCAGACACTGCCGGTGGTGGTGACGCCGGTGCTGCCGGGCACCGTGCCGGTGCTGCGCTGGTTCGCCCAGGAACGGGCCTTCACCGGCCCCACCCATTCCGACACGGCGATTGGCTAGACTGCCGGCCATGAACTGGCTCGACACCGTGAAGTGGGACCGCGACGGCCTGGTGCCCGTGATCGCCCAGGAACAAGGCAGCAATGAGGTGCTGATGTTCGCCTGGATGAACCGCGAAGCCCTGGCCGCCACCGCCTTGCGCGGCCAGGCTGTGTACTGGAGCCGTTCGCGCCAGCGCCTGTGGCACAAGGGCGAGGAATCGGGCCACTTCCAGCAGGTTCACGACATCCGCATCGACTGCGACGCCGATGTCGTGCTGCTCAAGGTGACGCAGCAGGGGCAGCCGCCGATCGCCTGCCACACCGGGCGCCACAGCTGCTTCTTCCAGCGCCTGGAAGGCGACGTCTGGCATGCCGTTGAACCGGTATTGAAAGATCCAGAAAGCATCTACAAGTGACGACAAGCCCCGACACGCTCACCCGACTGGCTGCGGTCATCGCGTCGCGCCGCCCTGAAGCCGGCGGTGACCCCGAAAAAAGTTACGTCGCCCGCTTGTTGAGCAAGGGTCCCGACGCCATCTTGAAAAAGATCGGTGAAGAAGCCACCGAAGTCGTGATGGCGGCCAAGGACGCCGACCGCCCGAAGATCGTGGCCGAGATGGCCGACCTGTGGTTCCACTGCCTGGTGGCCCTGCAGGCCTATGACCTGCACCCCCAGGACGTGCTGGCCGAACTGGCGCGGCGCGAAGGCCTGTCGGGGCTGGAAGAGTTTGCCTTGCGCAAGGCCCACACGCGCGAGGCCGAAGCCATGAACATCAAGCAAGGACCCGTGCCATGAACCCCATCGCCGTGCCCCAGACCAGCGACCAGCGCAGCAACCTGGTGCTGCTGACCCACCTGATGTACGGCCTGCACACGCTGTCGTTCTTTTCGGCCGGGGTGTTCTCGGTGGTGGCGCTGATCCTGAACCTCGTGAAGCGCAACGAGCTGCCGGACGATTTCTTCCGCAGCCACTTCCGCTGGCAGGCGCGCAGCTTCTGGTTCACGCTGCTGTGGCTGCTGCTGACGCTGCCGCTGTGGGCCTTCTTCGTGTTTCCCGGCTGGGTGGCCTGGTCGGTCATCGGCCTGTGGTACCTGTACCGCTTCATACGTGGCTGGTGGATGTTCATCGAGAATCGCCCCATGCCGCAGCCCGCTGCCTGAACGAGGCTTTTGCCTGATTTCCCGATGACACCCCCATGAGCGCCGACCCGAACTGCCTCTTCTGCAAGATCGTCGCCGGGCACATTCCCTCACGGAAGGTGTTCGAGGACGATGAACTCCTGGCCTTCCACGACATCCACCCCTGGGCGCCGGTGCATGTGCTCGTCATCCCGAAGGCGCATATTGCCAACCTCGACACCGTCGGCCCCGAACACGACGCCCTGCTCGGCCGCATGCTCGGCCTGGCACCGCGGCTGATGAAACAACTGGGGGTGACGAATGGTTTTCGTACGCTCATCAATACCGGGCCCGATGGCATGCAGGAGGTCTACCACCTGCACATGCACGTGATGGGCGGCCCCAGGCCCTGGGCCAAGGGCTAGCCTGACCGGTTTTCGTATCGCCCTGCCCGCCAGCCCCGGTGCGGGCATGGGCAGTGACATCAACGCTTGACGGCCCGTCACCTAGAATGGCGGGTTCCTTTCAGGAGAAAAGATCATGGGTTCGTTCAGCATCTGGCATTGGCTGATCGTGTTGCTGGTCGTCGTGGTGATCTTCGGCACCAAGAAGCTTCGCAACATCGGTTCAGACCTCGGCAGCGCCGTCAAGGGCTTCAAGGACGGCGTCAAGGGCGCCGGTGAAACGGCCGAGGCCGACGGCAGCGCTGCGCCCGCGCAGCAGGTGACCGCCCGCAAGGCCGACTCGCAGACCGTCGACGTCGAGGCCAAGACCAAGAGCTGACGCTTCGCCGCGCGCTGACCGGGCACCCTGCCCGGCCACCACTTGCGCGCAGGCCCGGCAGCCCAACCCGACATGATCGACTTCGGTTTCGACAAGATCGCCCTCATCGGCGCCGTGGCCCTGATCGTCATCGGCCCCGAGAAACTGCCCAAGCTGGCCCGCACCGTGGGCCACCTCTTCGGCAAGGCGCAGCGTTACGTGGCCGATGTCAAGGCCGAAGTGAACCGCTCGATCGAGCTCGACGAGCTCAAGAAGATGAAGACCGATTTCGAGGACGCCGCGCGCAACGTCCAGCAGACCGTGCGCAGCGAAGTCGACTCGGCCAGCGCCGCCTTCCAGAACGACTGGAATAGCGCCACTGCGGGGCTCACCGACGGCAGCATCGGCAGCGACAACCACATCCCCTACGAACCCGCGCCGCTGCCGCCGCCCAGCTACAGTCGGCCGAAGAAGAACTGGCGCCTGAAGCGCGGCGCCATGCCGCAGTGGTACAAGCAGCGCCACGGCATCCGCGGCCGGGCGCAGTCAGGCGCAGCACGCGTGGCACGCTTCCGGCCGCCGGGCATGGGGCGCTGATGAGCACCACTCCGCCGAAAGACGAACTCGAAGGCACCGAACAGCCCTTCGTCTCGCACCTGATCGAACTGCGCGACCGGCTCATCCGCGCTGTGATCGCCGTGGCCATCGCCTTCGCGGTGCTGGCGCTGTACCCCGGCCCCTCGGGCCTGTACGACCTGCTCGCAGCACCGCTTGTGGCGCACCTGCCCAAGGGCGCGACGCTGATCGCCACCAACGTCATCAGCCCCATCCTGGTGCCGCTGAAGATCACCTTGATGGCGGCGTTCATGATCGCCCTGCCCATCGTGCTGTACCAGGTGTGGGCCTTCGTGGCACCGGGCCTGTATTCGCACGAGAAGAAGCTGGTGCTGCCGCTGGTGGTGTCGAGCACGTTGCTGTTCGTGGCCGGCGTGGCGTTCTGCTATTTCCTGGTGATTCCGGGCATGGCGAAGTTCATCCAGGCCTTCGCCCCCACGAGCATCACCGCCGCGCCTGACATCGAGCAGTACTTCGGCTTCGTGCTCACGCTGTTCCTGGTGTTCGGCATCGCCTTCGAGGTGCCCATTGCCGTCATCGTGCTGGCGCGCATGGGCATCGTCACCATCGAGCAGCTGCAGAAGTTCCGCGGCTACTTCATCGTCTGTGCCTTCATCATCGCGGCGGTGGTCACGCCACCGGACGTGATCTCGCAGCTGGCGCTGGCCATTCCGATGTGCATCCTGTACGAGATCGGCATCATCGCGGCGAAGATCTTCATCAAGAACACCCAGGCGCCGCAAGAGCAGCCCGCCAGCGACAAGCCGGCCGCCTGAAGCGCCAGGCCGGCGGCTACTTCACGAAGCTGTTGATCTGCATGATCGGCAGCATCACCGCCAGCATGATCAGGATCACGACCACGCCCATCACGACGATGAGCAGTGGCTCCAGGATGGTCGCTGCGGCAATGGCGCGGCGCTGGACCTCGGCCGACATCTGGTTCGACGCGCGCTGCAGCATCAGCGGCAGCTGGCCGGTCTGCTCGCCCAGGCGTGCAAACATCGCCAACAGGCCAGGGAAACGCTTCTTCGCGGCCAGCGCGCTGGCCAGCGGCGCACCTTCACGCACCTGCACCAGCGCGTCCATCGCGTCGGCGCGCATTGCGCGGTTGCCCAGGGTCTCGGCGGCAGCCTGCAGCGCCTTCAGGATCGGCACGCCGGCACCGGCCAGCATCGCCAGCGTGCCGCCGAAGCGCGCGGCGTTGTAGCCCCGCGCGAGCCGGCCGAAGAACGGCGTGCGCAGCAGGAAGGCGTCGCTGCGCTCGTGGAAGCCGGGGTTGCGCCGGGCCAACGTGAACATCGTGATGCCGCCGCCCAGCAGCAGCAGCACGGCCCAGCCCCAGCTGCGCACGAAGGCGCTGATGGCCAGCATCACCACGGTCAGCGTCGGCAAGGCGCGCTTGCTGCTGGTGAAGACGCCGGCAATCTGCGGCACCACGTAGGTCATGAGCACGATGACGATGACGATGGCCACCAGCGAGACGATGGCCGGGTAAAGCATGGCGCCGGTGACCTTGGCACGCAGGGCCTGCTGCTGCTCCAGGTCGTCGGCCAGGCGTTCGAGCACGGCGCCGAGCGCGCCACTCTGTTCACCGGCCGCGACCACGGCGCGGTAGACCTCGTCGAATTCACGCGGGGCCGTGGCCAGGGCGCGGGCAAACGGGCTGCCGCCGTTGACTTCGCTCTTCAGGTGCGCCACCAGTTCACGCTGGCGCGGTTCCTCGGCTTCGTCGGCCAGCGCCGTCAGCGCCCGCTCCAGCGGCAGACCCGAGCCCACCAGGCCGGCCAGCTGCCGGGTCCACACCGTGAGGCCGGTGGCACCGAACACCCGCCCGCGGAACTTCGGCGCGGTGCCGTCGGTGGTGGCCGTGGTCACCGGCGTCACTGCCAGCGGCACCAGCGAACGGGCACGCAACTGGCCGCGCGCGGCCTTCACGTTGTCGGCCTCGAGCAGGCCGCCCTGGGTCTTGCCGGCGGCGTCGAGCGCTTCGAATCGGTAGGCGGGCATCGGGGGTCAGGCGCTATTCACGGGTCACGCGCAAGACTTCTTCGGGCGAAGTGATGCCGGCCTCGACCAGGCGCTGGCCGTCCTCGCGCATCGAGCGCAGGCCCCCGGCCTCGGCAGCCACGAACAGCTGGTTCTCGCCCACGCGGTTGTGGATCAGCGCGCGCAGCTTTTCGTCGGCCACCATCAGCTCGTAGACGCCCGTGCGGCCCTTGTAGCCGGTGTGCCCGCAGTGGTCGCAGCCCACCGGGTGCCAGTGGCCGCGCGAGTCTTCGCGCTTGCACAGCGGGCACAGCTTGCGCACCAAGCGCTGGGCCAGCACGCCCAGCAGGCTGCTGGACAGCAGGAAAGGCTCCACGCCCATGTCGATGAGGCGGGTGACGCTGCTCACGGCGTCGTTGGTGTGCACCGTAGCCAGCACCAGGTGGCCGGTGAGGCTGGCCTGGATGGCGATCTGCGCGGTCTCGAAGTCGCGGATCTCGCCGATCATGATGACGTCCGGGTCCTGGCGCAGGATGGCGCGCAGGGCCTTGGCGAATGTCAGGTCGATCTTCGGATTCACCTGCGTCTGGCCGATGCCCTGCAGCTCATATTCGACCGGGTCCTCCACCGTCAGGATGTTGGTGGTGGCAGTGTCGACACGCCCCAGGCTGGCGTACAGCGTGGTCGTCTTGCCCGAGCCGGTGGGCCCGGTGACGAGCACGATGCCATGCGGCTGCTTCACGAGCTTGTTGAACGACTTCAGGACATCGGCGCCCATGCCCAGGCCTTCGAGCGTGAACTTGGATTCGCTCTTGTCCAGAAGCCGCAGCACCGCGCGTTCGCCGTGCGACGAAGGCAGCGTGCTCACCCGCACGTCGATCGCGCGGCCGCCGATGCGCAGGCTGATGCGGCCGTCCTGCGGCAGGCGTTTTTCTGCGATGTCGAGCTCGGCCATGATCTTCAGCCGGCTGATCAGCGCCGCATGCAGCGCCTTGTTCGGCTGCACCACCTCGCGCAGCGTGCCGTCGACGCGGAAGCGCACGGCGCTGCTGCGTTCATACGGTTCGATGTGGATGTCCGATGCGCCGTCCTTCGCAGCCTGCGTCAGCAAGGCATTGAGCATGCGGATGATGGGCGCGTCGTTGGCCGCTTCCAGCAGGTCCTCCACGGCCGGCAGGTCCTGCATCATGCGGCTCAGGTCGACGCCGCTTTCGACTTCACCGATGACCGCCGCGGCACTGCTTTCGCCGCCGGCATAGACGACGCTGATGCGCTGCGTCAGCGCTTCATTGGTTTCGCGCTCGAAACTGTCGATCTCGAACAGGCGGGTCACTTCGGCCAGCGCTGACGACGGCGTGCTCTCGCCGGCCCACAGCACCAGCTGTTCACCGTCGTCTTCCAGCAGCAGCGTGTTGGCCTTGGCGAAGGCGTAGGGCAAGGGGTGGCGTGAACCCATGGTCGTCGCTGCGCTTCAGGTGGGGCTGGGTGACGAGGCGGCGGCTTCGGGCGGCGGCGGCGGTGCCAGCGGCGGCAAGGTCGTGGACGCTGGCTCGCTCGGCGCACGCATCGGCGGCAGCACCGGGGTCTCGTTGATCGGGATCAGCGGCGTGACGTTCGGCTGCATGTCCTTCTGCTGACCGCGGATCTGTTCGTAGCGGTCGATCGAGAAGCGATTGGCACTGTCGGCGTCGCGCATCACGATCGGGCGCAGGAACACCATCAGGTTCGTGCGCCGGCGCTCGCGGCTTTCGCTGCGGAACAACGCGCCCAGGTAAGGAATGTCGCCAAGCAGGGGCACCTTGCTCTTGTTGTCGATGAAGCGGTCCTCGATCAGGCCGCCCAGCACCAGGATCTGCCCGTCGTCCACCACCACCGTGTTCTCGATGCTGCGCTTGGTGGTGCTGGGGCCGGCATTGCTGGTGCCGGCGGCGACGTCGGACTTGACGCTGCTCTGTTCCTGGAAGATGGTCATGCGCACCGCGCCGCCTTCGCCGATCTGCGGCTTGATGCGCAGCGTGATGCCCACGTCCTTGCGCTCGATCGTCTGGAAGGGGTTGGTGTTGACACCGCTGCCACCCGCACCGGTGAACTGGCCGGTGATGAACGGCACGTTCTCGCCGACGACGATCTTGGCTTCCTCGTTGTCCAGCGTGATCAGGTTGGGCGTGCTGACGATGTTGGTGTTGGCCTGCGACTGCAGCAGCCGCGCGATGGCGGCCAGCGAGATCCCGGCGCCGGCGCGGCGCAGCAGACCCAGGGTCAGGCCCTTGCCCCCGGCCAGCTGGCCGAGGATGCTGTCGGCGTCCGGGCCGATGATGGCGCCCCCTGTGCCGCTGCTGAAGTTCGTACCCCCACCGAGCGCCCCGGAGGTGTTGCCGATGGCCCCCAGGCCCTGCCACTGGAAGCCGAACTCGGCAGAGTCGCCGCCACTCACTTCGACGATCATGCTTTCGATGTAGACCTGGGCCCGGCGCGTGTCCAGCTGGTCGATCATCGCGCGCACCTGGCGGTACAGCGGCTCGGGCGCGGTGATGATGAGCGAATTGGTGGCCGGGTCGGCCTGGATGAAGCCACCGGTGGACACCGCCGCCGGTGAAGAAACCGTGCCGCCGCCGGCGCCCAGCGCGCCGGCCTGGTTGGCGGTGCCGGAGGCACCCGTGCCAGCGTTGTTCAGGTTCAGGTTGGCCGACATCGTGCGGTTCAGCGCGCCGGTATTCGCGCCGCTTTCGCCGCTGCCGCCCTGGCTGCCGAAAGCGGCACGCACGACGGTGGCCAGGCGCACCGCGTCGGCGTTCTTCAGATGCACCACGTACATGCCGCCGCCGGGGCCGACAGCCGCGACCGGCTGGTCGAGCCGGGCGATAGTGGCGCGCATGGCCGCCAGGCGCGCGCCGTTGGCGGCCTTGATGATCAGCGCATTGCTGCGCGAGTCCACCAGCACGGTGGTGCCGCCACCGGCGGCCTGCGGTACGCCGGGTACGGCAGTACCACCTTCGGCCAGTCGCTGCACCAGCGGCGCCAGGTCGCTGGCCACGGCGTGCTTCAGCGGCACCACTTCCACGTCGGTGCCGGTGGGCTGGTCCAGCGCGGCGATGATGCGCGAGATGCGCTGCAGGTTCTCGGCGTAGTCGGTGATCACCAGGCTGTTGTTGCCCGGGTTGGCGTTGATCGTGTTGTTGGCACTGATCAGCGGCCGCAGCACGGCCACCAGGCTGTTCGGGTTCTCGAAGCGCAGCGGGAAGATCTGCGTGATGACCTGGTCGCCACGAACCTTCACTTCGCCCACCGAGACCGTGCTCGTCTGCAGCTTGGCGTCGGCCTCGGGCACCACCTTCAGCAGGCCGCCGCTTTCCACCACCGCGAAGCCCAGTCCGCGCAGGGCCGTCTGATAGCCCTGCCAGGCCTGGGCCACGGTCTGTGGCTGCTCGCTGTAGACGGTGATGCTGCCGCGCACGCGCGGGTCGACGACGATCGACCGGTTCAGCATCGCCGCGAAGGCCCGCGTCACGCCTTCGATGTCGGCGTTGACGAAATTGACGGTGACCGGCGCGCGCGACTGGATGCCCTGGGCGAGCGCGGCGCCAGGCGCCAGCGGCAGGGCCATCGACAGCGCGCACAGCAGGACCAGCGCCCGTTGAACAGGTGGGCGGGCCGGGCGGGCCGTGCGTGCCGGGTGTTGGGGGGGTGCGTTCATGCTCATCCGATCGAAATGACAGACCGCGCGCCCTGGCGCCGGCCAATGATGTTCAGCAGGTTGTTCAGCACGGCTTCAGAGCCTGGCGCTGCACTGGCCTGGCCGTTGAAGCGCAGCTTGGAGGCCACCCATTGCCCCTGGCCCTGCAGCAGCAAGGCGCCGCTGGTGGTCGCCAGGTCGAGCGTGGCGCCGGCTTCACCGGTTGGCGCAGCAGCCGCGTCACCGGCAACAACCAATGTGTAGCTGCCCAGCACGTCCAGCGTGGACAGGCGCGAGGCAAAAGCGTTCAACGCCAGTTCGGCGCGGCCGTCCACACGCCAGCGGCCCTGCACGTTCTCGACGACCAGGCCGGGGCTGGAAAGCTGCAGCGAGCCACTGGGCTGCAGCGTGTTCCAGGGTGTGCCCAGCCCGGCCAGCCAGGCCGCCGGCCATTGGCCGATGGCGCCCTGCGCCGGCGGCAGTTCGACCCGCAGCCGGCCGAACCCCGGCCGCACGAGCAGCCGCAGTTCGCCGTTGATGCAGCAGGCATGGCGCGCGCGCACCGCCAGCGCCGCGCCGTCCAGGCCCAGCCGCCACTGCATGCGGCCAGGCAGTGCGCTGGCGTCGCGGCTGCCGCTGCCGCCGGTCAGGACCGGAACGGCGCTGCCGCGCCACACGGTGCCCTCGGCGTCGGCCAGCAGCAGCCGGTCACCCGTGGCCGAGGCCACGGCGCCGGCCAGCCAGGCGGCAGGCGCCCAGGCCACGATGGCCACCGCTGCGCCCAGCGCGCCACCGGCCAGACCCCAGAGCCAGGCGGCCCTGCCTGCCTTCACAGGGCGCCCCCGACGGCGACGATGAGCGTGCCGCTGTAGCCCTGCGCTGCGCGCGACAGCGTCGCTTCCACCGGCCGCGCGCGGGCACCGCTGCGGGCTTCGGCCAGCCAGTCGCGCAGCTCGGAGGTGCCGACGTTGGTGAGCGACAGCACGACGCGGTCACCCTGCACCGACATGCGGCCTTTTTCACCCAGCCGATCGGTCGCTGCCTTCAGCGCGGCCAGGCTCTGCTCGGAACTCATCGGCGTGGCGCCGCGCAGTTCGGCGGCCTCCGCGGCGCGCTTCTGCATGGCCTGCCATTGCAGGTCGAGCGCGGCGCGCTGCACCGGCGCCGTCGCCAGGGTGCGCAGCGCCGGCCGCACGGCCAGCAGCCAGACGAGGAAGAGCCCGACCGCCGCACCGGCCAGTACCACCAGGCGCTTTTCGCGCGGCGCCAGTGCCGCCCATTTCGCCTGCAGTGGCGCCAGTGCGGCCAGGGCCTTGGGGCTGGGCTTCATGCCGCGTTCCTTTCAGCCTGGCGCGACACCGTGACCCGGCCTTCGGCGGCCTCGGCCGCGTAGCCGGCGGCGCGCAGGCGTTCGCGGAATTGCGCCAGCTGCGGTTCGCCCCAGCCGGGGGCGGCCACGGTCAGGCGACCGGACTCGAAACGCAGCGTCTGCACCGGCCCCTGGCCGTCGGGCCAGGCCGCGGCGGCGGCCGCCAGCAGGGCTTCGAGGTCGCTGTCGCCGGCACGGCCGGCGGCGGCGCGCAGCCGGTCGGTTTCGCGTTCCATCTGCACCGGCGCGTCGAGAACCGCCCGCACGCCGGGGTGGGTGGTCTGCAGCAAGGCCACCATCGCCTGCTTGCGTTCGTCGACGGCACGGCGTTGCTGCCAGGCCCAGGCGTTCAGGCCAACGAGCTGCACGGCCACCAGGCCGACCAGACCCCAGCGCACCGGCCGCCATTCGGCGCTGAGCAGCCGCCGGCCGACGTCGCGCAGCGCACGCGTGCCGCGGTGGCGCGCAGCCAGATCGAACTGGCGCAGGTTGATGGCGGACTGCGCGGCTTCCAGCGCACGTTCGGCGGCCGTCATCACTGCCACCGGCGCACCCAGCCAGCGTTCGGCAGCCGCAGCTGCGGCGGGCGTGGCCGTCCATCGCACGGCGGCGTCGGGCGCAGGCTGCAGGGCGCGCGCCAGGGCACCGGCCAGGCGCAGGCAGACCACGCCGTCGGGCTGGGCCAGGGCCAGCCAGGGCGGGCTGTCGATGCCGGGTTCGGTGTCGAAGAAGTGGCCACGCCCACTGGCCAGGCCAGTGGCGGTGGCGATGGGCGTGGGGGCACTTGAGGGCACCACCCGTTCGACGCTGAGTCCAGCCTGTTCGAGCCCGCCCAGCATCGCGCTCAGCCAGGCCCGGTGCATCACCGCCACCCAGCCAGCCTGCCCGCCGATGGCGCCCGGCGCCAGGGCGAAGTGCAGCGTCTCCTCGTCCTCGAGCAGGGTGTCTTCGAGCACGCCGGCCAGCGCCGCACGCACGCGAGCCGGCGGCGCCTTGGGAACGTCGATGCGATGCCAGCTGACGTCGGCCTCGGCCAGCACCAGCACGACGCTGTCGGCACGTGGCAGCAGCGCCGGGGCGGCACGACCGGTCTGGGTGGCCTTGCTGCCGTCGCTGCTGAACACGAAGTCCAGCTCGGCCGGCAGGCGCAGGCCAGGGGCAGCATCGGCCGCACGCGCGGTCAGGCGTTCTCTGGCGGGCAGCTGGATGACGAGGATGGACATGGAAGTGAATGCCGGGAACGGAGGATGGGCGGCGAGGAAGGGCGACGAAAAGTGGGACGGGCTTCAGTACCTGCCGGCGGCGGCGCGGCGCACCACTGCGGCTGGAGACCCGGACCCACCTATTGTGGCGGGGCGTATGTTGCTGCTTTGTCGCTCCGGTACACGCAAAACCGGCCAGTTCAGCCGCTTCATTGTCATGAACCAGGGCCCACGGCCAGGCTCAGGCGCTCGCGCCGCACCACCATCACCTGGTTGCCGCGGCGTTCGATCAGGGCCCGCTCTTCCATCGCGCGGTCGTCCAGGCGCAGCCGACCGGTGGCAATGAACCAGCTGCTGGTGACGCTGACGCGGCTGGCGTCCTTCAGCTGCGCTTCCGACAGCAGCGCCTTGGCCGCTTCCACGGTCTGGAAAGGTTCGCGCTGGCGCGCCTGCACCAGCCGTTCGGCACTGCCAAGGTCCATGCCGTCGATGGCAGCGGCCAGCACTTCGCGGGACGCCGTGTTCAGGTTCACCGGCGTGGGCACCGGCAGGATGTCAACCCACTTGCCCAGCCGCTGGACCCATTCCGGGTCCAGGCCGAGCCAGGAGAGGTCGGCCATGCGCTGCGGCGCCAGCAAGACGTCGCCAGCGGTCGCGTCGGGGCTGCCAGCCTGCGCCGGCGGCGCCCAGGCGCCGCGCAGGCCTTCGGCAATCTGCTGGGCCACGCCGGCGGGCAGGTTGGCCTGGGTGCAAAGCCGGTCGAGTGCCTCGAGCTCGGCCGGCACGATCTTGCCGGCCGGGTCGATCAGGCGGCGCAGGTTCCAACGCGACTGGGCGTCGACGATGTTGCCCGAGATGAACGCCTCGGGGCCGCCGTCGGCGTTATTGTCCTGGTCGACGGAGAGGAACGACGACAGCCGGGCCTCGGCCAGCGGCGTGGCCCAGATGTCGGTCAGCGCATCGATCGGCGCCTGGTTCGAGCCGGGTCTGGGGCGCAGATCCTCGCGCAGGATGAGTCGCGCCCAGTCCATCGCCCCGGCCAGGATCCACAGCGACTGCGCACGTGCGCGCTCCGCCCCTTCGACCTGCATCGCGCGGTTCTGCTGCCACAGCATGCCGAAGGCCAGGGTGGCCACCAGCGTCAGGATCAGCATCGCCAGCAGCAGGGCGGCGCCACGGCGCGGGGCGGCGTGCATCAGCTGCCCCCCGGGCCCAACGCGATGTCGCGTGTCAGGGTGCCGGCTTCCAGGGTGATCACCAGACGCACGGCATCGGGCAGCTGCTCGCGTTGCTGGGCTCCGGCCGCGGCGGCGGCTGCTGCTGCTGCTGCTGCCGCTGCTGCCGCGGCGACCGCCGCGGGGTCGGGCGGCGGGCTGCCGTCCGGGGCACCGGTGCCCGTCGTGGGTGGAGACGCCGCGGCGGCTGGCGGCGGCGCTTCGCGTGCGACAGGCTGGGCGAAGTCGCCGGTCGACTGAGCGTTCGTCCAGGCGTTGCCGCGATAGAAGTAGACCTGCCAGGTGCTGGCCTGGCCGACGGTCAACTGGCCAGCTTCATTGCCCAGCAGCTGCTGGCTTCGCAGCCAGTGGTCGACGAGTTCGCTGCTGCGAGTGGCCGCCGGCGACATCCAGCGTTGCCAGGCGCCACCGCGCAACGCCCACACCACCAGCGCCATGCCGCCTTCAACGCGACGCGTCAGGCGCAGGCTCTGCCCGTCGAAGCTGATGGCCGGCACCGCGCCCGTGTCCTGTACCGCCAGCAGGTCCTGTTCCCACTGCGTGACGACGGTGTTCAGCCGCAGCGCCTGGTCCATCACGGCCTTGCTGCCATCGCGTGACCGCACGATGCCATCGAGGCCCCGCCAGGCCAGGGCCGCCAGGCCAGCCATGATGATCAGCGCGACCAGCACCTCCACCAGCGTGAAGCCGGTGCGGCGGGGGGCCGGGCGGACCGGGCGGACCGGAAACACGGCGTTCGTCAATTGCGCGACAGGATGGTGGACAGGCTCACGAGCGGGCGGCCGTCGGCGTCGGACACCTGGGCGTCGACGCGCCTGAAGCTCGGGTTGAGCGTCGGCCGGGTGACGAGCTTGCCCTGAAAGCTGCGGCCGAGTTGTTCGCAGGTGAAATCGGCGTCACCGGTGCCCGGGAAGACGCGGCCGAGCTTCAGTGCCGTCAGCTGGTTGTCGGCACACCATTGCGCGGCGATCACGTCCGACAGGCGCTGGGCGTTGTTCGTGGCCACGCCCGCGGCGCGCAATCCGGCGCCGAGGGCGATGGCCACCACGGCCAGCGCCACCAGCACCTCGATGAGCGTGAAGCCCTGGCGATGGCGCATCGGCGTCTTCACGGCTGCTGCACCTCGGGCAAGGGCGTCACCTCGAACGGCCCGAGCCCGTCGCTGCTGACCTCGATCTGCTGGTCGTCCAGGCGCAGCAGCACCTTCTGGCGCGGCAGGATGGCCTCGGGCCCGAGCAGCAGCCAGCCAGGTGGCGGCACCTGGGCCACCACACGCGGCTCCAGCCAGTGGCGGGCCAGCGGCGCCAGACGGCTGAGGCCCACAAAGCGAAACCCAGGCGGCAAGGCGCCGTCTTCGGCGCGCGCCTGGGAAGGCGTATCTGCCCCTTCAGGCATCCAACGCACGGCCGTGCCCGTGACTCGGCTTTCGGCGCGGCCCATCTCCAGCAGTGCCGCCAGGCGCACGGCCTCGCGTTCGAGCCGCGTGCTCGTGCTGTCGCGCAAGGCCAGCGTGGCCAGCCCGGCCATGACAGCGACGATTGCCAGCACCAGCAGCAGTTCGATCAGCGTGAAGCCACGCCGCAGCGGCGACACGGGCTGGCGCAGGCTGCTCTTATTGCCAGGAACCGACGTCGGCATCCTTGCCTTCGCCACCCGGCTGACCGTCGGCGCCGAAGCTGAAGACGTCGATCTCGCCCTTCACGCCCGGGTTCAGGAACTGGTACGGCCGGCCCCAGGGGTCGGCCGGCAGCTTGTCGACGTAGACCTTCCAGTTGGGCGGCACGTTGCCCACGGTGGGTTTGCTCACCAGGGCCTGCAGCCCCTGCTCGGCACTGGGGTAGCGCTGGTTGTCCAGCTTGTAGAGCTTGAGCGCCTGCATGAGGTTGCTGACGTCGGTGCGCGCAGCGGTCACGCGGGCGTCATCGGCACGATCCAGGAAGTTGGGCACGATCAATGCGCCCAGGATGCCGATGATGACCAGCACCACCAGCAGCTCGATCAGCGTGAAGCCGCGGCGCAGGCGCATGGTGGAGGCGATGCGCTGCGGGTGTAGGGCGGAAAAGGACGGTCGCATGGGGCCATTGACAGGCCTTCGCGGGCCCGGCTGGAGAGGTCGCTGAATCATAATGGGCCGATGGTGGCACGTTGGTGGACATTCGGCGTCTGGGCCCTGGTGGCCGGGAGCGCTTTCTTCTGGGGCTTGCGCGTCTTCGTGCAGCCCCCGGCCGCGCCGGCCGGCACGCTGGTGGCCCAGCCCGGCGGCGGCCTGCGTGGCGACCTGACCCGGCTGTTCGGCGCTGACGCCCCGCCACCGGTCGTGGAAGCCGAGGCCGCACCCGTGCCGGACCCGCGCTTCACCCTGGTGGGCGTGGTCAGCCCGCGCAGCGCAGCAGCCGCTCGCGAAGGCGTGGCACTGATCGCCATTGACGGCAACCCAGCCAAGGCCTACCGCGTGGGCATGGTGGTCGATGGCAACACCGTCTTGCAGGCCGTGCAGCCACGCGGCGCACAGCTGGGTGCGCGCGGCGGGCCGGCACTGGTATCGCTTGAGCTGCCGCCCTTGCCGCCACCGGCCACGGGCACGCTGCCATCGATCGGCGGGCAGGCCTTCGCTCCAGGCCAGGGCCCCGTGGCAGGCCGGCCGATGCCGCCTGGCGCCCTGCGCCAGATGATGGCCCCTCCGGGAACGCCCGGTTACAACCCCAATCCG
The DNA here is from genome assembly GCA_022842595.1 of Rubrivivax sp. Lineage (GTDB taxonomy): Bacteria > Pseudomonadota > Gammaproteobacteria > Burkholderiales > Burkholderiaceae_C > Rubrivivax. The sequence goes on along the minus strand of JALHPF010000009.1, from coordinate 10,002 downwards.
GCGGGGCAACCCCTGGCTGACGGCCAGCCGATGCAGGTCGACGCGTCGCAGACCCAGGACAACTCGCCACAGATGCGTTAGTCAGCCGGCACCGTGGCGACGAACGGGCGTCGTTCAGGAGTCGCTGTTCGAAGCGCTTGCAGGCGCGGCTTTGGCCACCGGCAAGGTGATGAACTCGGGCGCGTCGGCCAGCGGCGCCGGCCGCGAGGGCCCGGCCTCTTCACCATCGGCCACTTCGGTCAGCAAGGCGGCCGCGCTCTTCACCAGCGGCCAGGCCAGCGTGGCGCCGGTGCCGTCGGTGCTGTCCATGCCCAGTTCCAGCAAGGCTGAAGCCCGGAAGAGGTTCAGCGCCTGGTCGAGCCCCAGGTGCGTGTGGCTGCGGCAGAACACGCTGTAGTCGGTGACGGGCGGGGCAATGCGTGCCGCCACCATGAGCGCCGCGCACGCGGGCACACCGTCGATCACCAGCAGGTGGCGCTTGCTCGCAGCCATCAGCATCACACCCACCATCACCGCGATTTCGAAGCCGCCGAACGCCGCCAGCACTTCGATGGGCTCGACGACATCGCGGTGCCGGCCCTGCGCACCCTGCAGGATGACGAGCAGGTGGGCCAGCCTGTCGGTGTCCATCTCCGTACTCGACATCACGAGGTCACGGACTGCGCAATCGGTCAGCCGCGACAACACCAGCGCGGCGCTTTCGTGCGCGCCCATGCCGACGCCGGCCATGACCGTGACATTGCCTTGCAGCTGGTCGGCGATCTCCATGCCGGCGCGCATGGCCGCATGGGCCTGGGCCCCCGTCATGGCCGCGGTGGCGCGGGCATTGCGGGTGCCATGGGCGATCTTGCGCACGAGCAGGCGTTCATGGCCAGCCAATTCGTCGGCGACGCCGCAGTCCACCACCTGGATGCTCATGCCCTGGGTGCGGGCAAACACGGTCAGCGGCAGCTGGTTGCCCAGCAGCATGGCCACGCTGTCCGAGGTGCGGCGGCGGTCGGTGGGTTCGAGACCGTCGACAGCCAGGCCGTGGTCGGCGGCACAGACGAGCAGTTGCGGCTGGTGAAAGCGCGGCTGCAGCGTGTTCTGCATCAGGCCCAGGCGCACGGCCAGCGGTTCCAGTTCACCTAGGCTGCCGCCGGCTTCATTGCGGCGCTGCAGCTTCTCGCGCAGGGCCTTCTCGAGCAGCGGGTTAGTCGTCGGCGCGACCAGCGAGCGGGTGGTGACCATGGCTCCCGAGTGTATTCAGCCGTCTGCGCTCTGGCGCAGGAATAAGCCTGCCACGGGGTTGGCAGTTTCCTCGATGCACGGGAAAGCCAGGGTGCGCAGGAAATCGTCGAACGCCGCTTCGTCGCCCGGCGGCACCTGGATGCCCACCAGGATGCGGCCGTAATCAGCACCCTGGTTGCGGTAATGGAACAGGCTGATGTTCCAGCCCGGGTGCATGGTGGCCAGGAAGCGCATCAGCGCCCCCGGCCGTTCGGGGAACTGGAAGCGGAAGAGTCGCTCGTCCCGCGCCAGTTCACTGCGGCCGCCGACCATGTGGCGAACATGCTCCTTGGCAAATTCGTCGTCGGTGAGGTTGACGGTGGCGAAGCCCTGGCGCACGAAATGGCGTTCGAGCTTGTCGGCTTCCTCGCGCCGGGCGATGGCCAGACCGACGAAGACATGGGCCTCGCGCGCGTCGCTGATGCGGTAGTTGAATTCCGTCACCGAGCGCGGGCCCAGCATCTCGCAGAAGCGCTTGAACGAACCCCGTTCCTCGGGGATGGTCACAGCGAAGAGCGCCTCGCGCTGCTCGCCGAATTCGGCGCGCTCGGCGACGAAGCGCAGTCGGTCGAAGTTCATGTTGGCGCCGCAGGTGATGGTCACCAGGGTCTGCCCCTTGAGCTTGTGCGTGGCCACGTACTGCTTGATCGCGGCCACGCCCAGCGCACCGGCGGGTTCAAGCACGCAGCGGGTGTCCTGGAACACGTCCTTGATGGCGGCGCAGACGGCATCGGTGTCGACCACGACATAGTCGTCGACGAGCTCGCGCGCCACGCGGAAGGTCTCTTCACCCACCAGCTTCACGGCCGTACCGTCGGAAAACAGGCCGACGTCGGCCAGCGTCACGCGCTTGCCGCGCCGCACCGATTGCAGCATGGCGTCGGAATCGACGGTCTGCACCCCGATGACACGGATTTCAGGCCGCACTGCCTTGATGTACGCCGCCACGCCCGAGATCAGGCCGCCGCCGCCGATGGCCACGAACACCGCGTCGATCGGGCCCTGGTGCTGGCGCAGGATCTCCATGGCCACCGTGCCCTGGCCGGCAATGACGTCGGGGTCGTCGAACGGGTGCACGAACGTCAGCCCACGTTCCTTCTGCAGGGTCAAGGCATGGGTGTAGGCGTCGCTGTAGCTGTCGCCGTGCAGCACCACGTCGCCGCCCAGCGCCTGCACGGCGTCGACCTTGAGCCGGGGCGTGGTTACCGGCATCACGACGACGGCCGTGGTGCCCAGCCGCTTGGCCGCCAGCGCCACGCCCTGGGCATGGTTGCCCGCCGAGGCGCAGATGACGCCACGCTTCAGGCTGACCGCGTCCAGTCGCGCCATCTTGTTGTAGGCGCCGCGCAGCTTGAAGCTGAAAACGGGCTGCTGGTCCTCGCGCTTGAGCAGCACCTGGTTGCCGATGCGCCGCGACAGGCTGCGGGCCGGGTCGAGCGCGGTTTCCCGGGCGACGTCGTAAACGCGGGCCGTGAGGATGCGTTGCAGATAGCCCGCGGCAATGCGCTTGCCCAGCGGCCGGAGTTCGCGCGCCGGGTTGGGCTGGGTGCCTGGCAGCGCGACAGGGGCAGACGGCGGGCGGCGGGTGGCGCCTGAAGGCATCGTGGGGGGGCTCCGGGGGTCGTCGAACGGCGAGGGGCGCCGATCATAGGCCGAGGGCACGACCGGCTATCCCCAAGAAAAAAGCCCGGCGCCTTGCGGCACCGGGCTGAATCCACCATTGGAGGAGGTGGAGGAGACAAATGGCGGGCCATCGCCGACAGCCCATGCGCCGCAGTCTACCCAGGCTTTTGCTGCGGTGCAATATGCTCTTGCGATTCGTTTTCGCGCGGGGCGCGCCAGAATCCGGGCGGCGCCACGCGCCTGCGCTACAACGATGCAATGACTGCGCCAAAACAGGGCCTGAACACCATGGAATGCACCATCAACTGGCTGCCGGGCACCGGCATGGGCTTCATCGCCGAAACCGGCAGCGGCCACTTCATCACGATGGACGGCGCGCCCGACGGCGGCGGCCGCAACCTCGCGCCACGGCCGATGGAAACCGTGCTGGCCGGCACCGGCGGCTGCACGGCCTATGACGTGGTCCTGATCCTCAAGCGTGGCCGCCACGAGGTGCGCGGCTGCACGGTGAAACTGCAGGCCGAGCGCGCGCCGCAGGACCCGAAGGTGTTCACGCGCATCCACATGCAGTTCACCGTCACCGGCCGCGGGCTGCCGGCTGCCGCCGTGGAACGCGCCATTGCGATGTCGCACGAGAAGTACTGCTCGGCCAGCATCATGCTGGCAAAGACCGCCGAGATCACCACCGGCTTCGAGATCGTCGAGGGCTAGTCACCGGGCCGGCCGGGCCCGCCGGGCCTGGGTGGCTAGATGCGCTGCGCGGTTCCAGTCATCACGCGCGCCGCGCCCTTCATCAGCCAGCGAACGGGCTGCGGCAGCTCCTTGGCGCCCGCCTCCAGGGCCTCGTCGGCATGGCGGCGCTCGTCGTCCTGCATCGTTGCCACGATCGCGCGCGAGCGTTCGTCGGCCACGGGCAAGCGGCTCAGGTGGCCGGCCAGGTGTTGCTCGACCTGGCGCTCGGTCTCGACCACGAAGCCCAGGCTTCTGGCGTCACCCAGCCGGCCGGCCAGCAGGCCGATGGCAAAGGAGCCTGCGTACCAGAGCGGGTTCAGCAGACTGGGGCGCGCGCCGAGTTCGTCCATCCGCTGCTGTGTCCAGGCGAGATGGTCAGTCTCTTCCTTGGCGGCATGCAGCATCTTCTGGCGCAGGCCTTCGTGGCGCGCGGTGAGTGCCTGCGCCTGGTAGAGGGCCTGGGCGCAGACTTCGCCGACATGATTGACGCGCATCAGCGCGCCCGACAGCGCACGGTCGTCGGCCGCCATCTCGGTGTCGGCATGAGCGCTGGCCGGGCTGGGGCGGCCGGCATGCGCGGAGCCCGCCACCGTGCGCAGGGCGTTGTCGATGCTGGACAGGACACGGTCGATGGGGGTCATGGCTTGAACCGGCGCGCCGGACTCCGATTTACCGCACCGAAACGGTGCGAATTCGTGCATCTATGCGTTGTTGAGCTGCAACAAAGCTGCGTGCTCCAGGATTATGCCTAGGTGAACCTGCTGACGCGTCTGGTGCAATCTGTCGAACTTCCAAACGGAGGTCGGCCCGGTGGGTTGGTCACGCAAATGTCTTTCGCGACCGGGACCTCGTTTTCAACCTAGGAGATAAACGCAATGAAAAGATCACTGCTCGCCATGGCCGCACTGATGGCGGTTGCCGGTGCGGCATCCGCCCAATCGTCGGTGACTATCGGTGGCATCGTCGACCTGGCAGCCCGCAGCGTCAAGAACCCCGGCGGCGAGGTCAAGACGCTGAGCCCTGAAGGTGCAGCTTCTAACCGCCTGATCTTCCGCGGCGTCGAAGACATGGGTGGTGGTCTGCGTGCCAGCTTCTGGCTGGAAGCCGCCATTGCGCCCGACACCGGCGGCGGTTCTGCCAACGTCGCCCCGGGCGCTACGCCTGGCGGCCTGACCTGGACACGGCGCTCGACGGTCAGCCTGTCTGGCAACTGGGGCGAGATCCGCCTGGGCCGGGACTACACCCCGACCTTCTGGACGCACACGCTGTTCGACCCGTACAACACCGTCGGCGTCGCTGCACAGAACAACATCATCGCGATCCCGGGTGGCCTGGCCACGACCCTGGTCCGTGCTGACAACAGCATCGGCTACTTCCTGCCGGGCGGCTTGGGCGGCATTTACGGCCAGTTCAACGTCGCAGCGGGCGAAGGCCGCACGGGCAACAAGTACATCGGTGGCCGCATCGGCTACGCGGCCGGCCCGCTCAACATCGCTTTTGCCTATGGCATCACCGACAAGACCGGCACGATGGTCGACGACGTCAAGGCCTACAACTTCGGCGGTTCGTACGACCTGGGCTTCATGCGCCTGCTGGGTCAGTACCACAGCTACAAGTACAGCGGTTCCGAGCTGAAGAACTACACGGTCGCCGGTGTCATTCCCTTCGGCGCCAGCTCGATCAAGCTGACCTACGGCAAGACCAGCGACTTCCGCAAGGCCACCCAGATCGGCGTGGGTTATCAGTACGACCTGTCGAAGCGCACCGCGCTGTACGCCACCGCCAGCCAGGTGGACAACGAGGCGGGTTCGGGCTTCACGGCCAGTGGCTCGGGCATCGCCCCGACCGCCGCGCAGATCGCCCGTGGCTTCAAGTCCACGGGTTACGAGTTCGGCATGCGCCACAGCTTCTGACCCTTTTCAGCGGCACGCGCTGCGTACCAGCTGAAACCAAGGCCGCCTTCGGGCGGCCTTTTTTTTTGAGTGACCTTCTCACCCCTGCCCCTGACCCCCGCCACTGTGAACCCTGTCCCTCTACGGCGTTTCCGCCTGCATCTGCCAGCCATTGCCATTGCCTTGGCGCTGAGCGCATGCACCAGCACACCCCCTGCGCCACCGGGCGCCGGCGACTGGCACGACGTCGGCTTGCCGGGCAAGGCGGCCACCCGATACGCCCTGGCTTTCAAGGACGGCCGTTCAGCCATTGCCGCCAACTCCGAACGCTCGGCCAGCATGTGGCGGCGCAAGCTCAGCGTGGCCGCAGAGGCACTGGGCGACGTGAGCTTCTCCTGGTGGGTGCCGGCCTTGCCGCCCCTGGCCAGCGTGGCCGACGTGAACCGCGAGGACGCCGCGGCCCGCGTCATGTTCGGCTTTGCCGGCGACGCGGCGGCCTTGCCCGCACGCACGCGCATGATGTTCGACCTGGCCGAGGCTCTGACCGGTGAACGGCCGCCGTATGCCACGCTGATGTACGTGTGGGACAACCAGGCCCCGGTGGGCAGCGTCATCGTCAACCCGCGCACCGATCGCATTCGAAAGATCGTCGTCGACACCGGCCCGGGTGACCTCGGCCGCTGGCGCGACCACCGGCGCGATCTGCGGGCCGACTTCCGCCGCGCCTTCGGCGAAGACCCCGGACCGCTGGTGTCGGTGGCCATGATGACGGACAGCGACAACACCGCAAGCCAGGCAAGTGCCTGGTATGGCACGGTTTCGGTGCACCCGCTGGCAGCCGAGGCGCCAGTCAACCGGCAGCCTTGACCCCCCGCAGCGCTTTCTGCGGGCATCCCGGCTGTTGCTGCCATGCACAAACTGGGTGCAAGCCCGTAGTGGCAGACCCTGCCGAAGCCCGCAAACTCCCGGAATCCTGCACGTCTGGCCTGCCAGACCTCAACCTTTGTCATCTGTCATGAAACAAAAGCTCCTCTTCACCCTGCTGGCCAGCGCCAGCGCCGCGGTCTGCGCCCAGTCCAGCGTCACCATCTACGGCGTCGTCGATGCCGGTGTCACCAGTGTCTCGGGATTGCGCGGCGGCAGCGTCAAGCAGCTCGTCAGCGGCATCATGGACGGCTCGCGCCTGGGGTTTCGCATCAGTGAAGACCTGGGCGGCGGCTGGCGTGCGATCGGCACGCTGGAACACCGGCTGGAGATCGACACTGGCGGCGTGAGCAATCGGCCGCCCAGCGGCTCGCAGCTGCCCGACCGTGTCGCCCAGGCGGCACGCCTGGGTCTGCCCGCCACGCTGCAACCCGTGGTCACGGCGGTGGGCTCGACCATCGGCGCCGGCATCGGCGTCAACCAGGCCGGTGGCTTCTGGGACCGCCAGGCGTTCGTCGGGCTGGTCACGCCGGTCGGTGCTGTGCTCGCCGGTCGCCAGTACACGCCGGGCTACGAGGTTTCCGCCACGTTCGACACGCTGGGCACGCAGTCCAGCCTGGCGGCCGGCCAGGTGGCCTCGCTGCCGGCCTCGTTCGACATCCGGCTGTCGAATGCCCTGCAATACCGCATCCAGCTGGGCGGCTTCACGGCTTCGGCCATGGCAGCGGCGGGCGAAGGTTCGGCCAGCACCGGCCGTTTCCTTGGCGCCATGGCCATGTACAAGGGCAGCAACTTCTCGGTCGGCGCGGGCTACAACACGCGTGAAAACGAACGCGGCGCGAAGTCGCTCACCAGCACCATCGTCGGCGCTTCTCTGGGCATGGGCCCGGGCCGCCTGTTCGGCGCCTGGGGTTCGGTGAAGGACGACAACCCCAGCGGCCTGTCGGGCATCGCTGCCAGCGTCACGCCGGTGGTCGGCGCGGCCGCCGCCGGGCTCGTGCAGAACGCCTTCATCAACGGCTTCAAGCAGGACGGCACGCTCGCCCACGTCGGCTACAAGATCGAAGCCGGCGCCAACACCATTTACCTGGCCTACACGCAATACGACGACAAGCGGCCGGCCAATTCCGACACCAAGTCGTTCGGCGTGGCCTACAGCTACGCCCTGTCCAAGCGCACCGACATCAACGCCGTCGTCACGCGCTTCGACAACAGCGGCCTGGGCCAGGCCGCCCCGGGCGGAGCCGGCTACCTGGGTGGCGTGACGGCAAGCGCCGGCACCGATTCCACGAGCATGGCGCTGGGTATCCGCCACCGCTTCTGATGCCGCTGCGCGCAGCCCCGTGCCCCCGGCACGGGGGTTGCGTCTAGCCAGCGCCCACGTCGGTCAGCCCCCAGGGCTGCGGCATACTGCCGCAGCCCTTTTTCGGTATTGCGCATCAGCGATGTTCGCTTTCATTCTCCGCCGCTTGTTGCAGGCTGTCGTCGTGATGCTCACGGTGGCATTCCTCGCATTCATGCTGTTTCAGTTCGTCGGGGACCCCGTCACCAGCATCCTGGGCCAGGACGCCACGCAAGAGCAGCGTGACCAGTTGCGCCAGGACCTCGGCCTGGATGCTCCCTTTCCGGTGCAGTTCGCGCGCTTCGTCGGCAATGCCGTCCAGGGCGAATTCGGGCTGAGCCTGCGCCAGGGCCGACAGGTGTCGGTGCTGATCGCCGAACGTTTTCCGGCCACCCTGGAACTGGCGCTCGCAGCGGCCGTCATCGCGCTGGTGGTTGGCGTGCCGCTCGGCGTGTATGCCGCGCTGCGGCGCGGGCGCTTTGGTTCTCAGCTGGTGATGACGCTGTCTTTGCTGGGCGTCTCACTGCCCACCTTCCTCATCGGCATCCTGCTGATCCTGGTGTTCTCGGTGACGCTCAAGTGGCTGCCCAGCTTCGGGCGCGGCGACACCGTCGCCCTCTTCGGTTCCAGTTCATGGACCACCGGGCTGCTGACGGCCGATGGATGGAAGCACCTGATCCTGCCGGCCATCACGCTCAGCGTCTTCCAGCTGGCGTTGATCCTTCGCCTGGTACGCGCGGAGATGCTCGAGGTGCTGCGCACCGATTACGTGAAATTCGCGCGCGCCCGCGGCCTGCAGGACCGCGCGGTCTACTTCGGCCACGCATTGAAGAACACGCTGGTGCCCGTCATCACCATCACCGGCCTGCAACTCGGCAGCCTGATCGCCTTTGCCATCATCACCGAGACCGTGTTCCAGTGGCCCGGGATGGGGTTCCTATTCATCCAGGCGGTGCAGTTCGCCGACATCCCGGTGATGGCCGCCTACCTTTGCCTGATCGCCCTGATCTTCGTCATCGTCAATCTGGTCGTGGACCTGCTGTACTTCCTGGTCGACCCGCGCCTGCGCATCGAGCGCTCGGGCACCGGACATTGAGGCCCATGCCATGAGCACCGCCACCACCAACGCCAATTCCGGCTTCTTCGCCCGCTGGGCCGACAGCGACGTCTGGTACAGCTTTCGCACCTCGCCGATGGCCATCGTGGCCGCGGTGATCGCCTTGCTGTGCCTGTTCTGCTCGCTGTTCGCCCCCTGGGTGTCGCCGCACAACCCCTTCGACCTGGCCAGCTTGAGCCTGTCCGACGCACGCCTGCCCCCGGCCTGGATGGAAGGCGGCAGCCGCAACTATCTGCTGGGCACCGACGACCAGGGTCGCGACATCCTGTCGGCGCTGTTCTATGGCGCCCGCATCTCGCTGGCGGTGGGCTTTGCCTCGGTGCTGGTGTCGCTGATCGTCGGCGTCGGCCTGGGCCTGCTGTCGGGCTTTGTCGGCGGCAAGACCGACGCCTTCATCATGCGAGTGTGCGATGTGATGCTGTCCTTCCCCAGCATCCTGGTGGCCCTATTGATCGACGGCGTCGGCAGGGCGATGTTCCCTGACGCCCAGGAAGGCCTGGCTTTCGGCGTGCTGATCGTCGCCATTTCGCTGACCGGCTGGGTGCAGTACGCGCGCACGGTGCGCGGCAGCACGCTGGTCGAGCGCAACAAGGAATATGTGCAGGCCGCGCGCGTCATTGGCGTGGCGCCACTGCGCATCATGTTCAAGCATGTGCTGCCCAACGTCACCGGCCCGGTGCTGGTGCTGGCCACCATCCAGGTGGCGGCAGCCATCCTCACCGAAGCCACGCTGTCGTTCCTGGGCGTCGGCGTGCCGCCGACCTCACCGTCGCTGGGCACCCTCATCCGCGTCGGCAACGACTTCCTGTTCTCCGGCGAATGGTGGATCACCATCTTCCCCGGCGTCATGCTCGTGCTGATCGCGCTCAGCGTGAACCTGCTGGGCGACTGGCTCCGGGACGCGCTGAACCCGCGGCTGCGGTGAGCGTGCGCATGGCTGCTGCCGGCCCGTTGCAGTCGTTCGCTCGGACCCCTTCGGCTGTAGACGCGGGTCCCTTGGGCTGGGCGAGCCGGGTGGCCCCCTCCGCTCATGTCCCCCGCCCACGGCCCGCCAGGTGCCTGAGGCACCTGACGGTCCGTGGGCTCCTCCTTTACTTCGCTGC
>JALHPF010000008.1 GCA_022842595.1 Rubrivivax sp. | reverse complement strand
GCGGCGTCGCCAGCCCCTGCGGCCGCGGCTGCAGCACCCGCCGCTGCCCCGCCGGTGGTCGCCACCGCCCCGCTCGTGCCGCGCCAGCCGGCCGTTCCCGACATCGATCCGCTGCAGGCGCAGCTGGATCTGCTGCTGGCCAACTACCGGGTGCAGTCGGCGGCGCTGCCGCAGATCGAACGCAAGATCGCGCTGGTGGTCGGCGTGGACCGGTACGCCGACCCGGCGATCCCGACCCTGGTCAACGCGGTCCGCGATGCGCGATCGGTGGCCCGCAGCTTCGAAACCCGGCTCGGCTACGAGACGATCGTGCTCGAGAACGCCACCCGCGCTTCGGTCGTTGGCGCGCTCAACCGCCTGGCGCTGACCATGGACCCGCGCGACTCGGTGATCGTCTATTACGCGGGCCATGGTGAGCTGATCGAGGCCACCGGGCTCGGCTACTGGCTGCTGACCGACAGTTCTTCCAAGGACCCGACCACCTGGCTGTCGAACGCCGACATCAATCGACTCGTCGGGCGCATCAACTCCCGCCAGGTGGCCCTGCTGTCGGACAGTTGCTACTCGGGCTCGCTGACTTCGGAAGACCGCATCCGGGCCGCGCCCCGCGCCCCCGATCCGCAAGCCGTGTTGGCGCGCAAGTCCGTGGTCGTGATGACATCAGGCGGCAACGAGCCGGTCTTCGACGAAGGGCGCGACGGTCATTCGCCTTTTGCCTGGAACCTGATGCAGACCCTCAACAAGGTGGATGATTGGCAGGCTGGCGGCAATGTCTTCGAGCGCGTCCGCTTCGCGGTGGCGCGCTCGCTGCCGCAGCGGCCACAGTACAGCGCCGCGCGCAGCGGCGGTCATCAGCCGGGTGGCGATTACCTGTTCGAACAGCGGCGACTGGCCGAGACCAAATAGATCCGAGCGGGTGTCGGCCACACAGGTCGGCGCCATCCCGACCCAGAAGGAGTGAGTTCATGTCCCGCGCTGCCCCATCCGTCCTCCTCGTCGCGATCGCCGGCTTGCTGGGTTTTGTCGTTGCCGGTGCGGCCCTCGCAGCCGACCCGCCGGTGCTTCGGAACAGCGAGGTCACGGAGTCGTCGATCATCGACGCGCTGTCGGTCGAGGCACCGCAGGCCGCCGGCGGCCTCACGCGCGGATTCAAGCCCGCCGTTCCGGGCGCGGCGGTGCCAGCGGCCGCGCCTGCCCCGCCGAAAGCCGGGCCGGGCAAGGCGAACCTGCTGATCGTCTTCACCACGGGCTCGGCAATATTGACGCCCGAATCGCGGTCCGCGCTGGACGTCGTCGCGCGGGCCATGCAGTCGGATGCACTGGCGGGGCTGGCCTTCCGGGTCGAGGGCCACGCCGACGCGCGCGGCGACAGTGACGCCAACCTGAAGCTGTCGCAAGCCCGTGCCGAGTCCGTGGTGGCCTACCTGGTGTCACAGCACGCCATCCTGCCCGAGCGCCTGACGCCGCAGGGCAAGGGCTCGGGCGAGCCGATGAACAAGGAGCGGATCGATGCGCCGGAAAACCGGCGCGTCGCCATCGTCACGATCCGGGGCTGAGGTGCCCCGATGGACGCCGCGGGCCATCGCCCGCGGTCTGCGCCAGCATCGCCGCGACCGCGGGCGCCCCGCAGCGGCCCGCCCGCTTGTCGACAGGCGCTGGTCGCGATTCGCGCTGGTCGCCGCCGCCTTGCTGCTGCTGGCGGCGATCGGCAGCGGCATCCGGCATGCAACGCTGAAGCGGGCCGCCGCCGACACCACGTTGCCAGCGCTGAGCATTTCCGAATGGCTGGCCGGGCACTCGACCGACTGGCGGATGGCGAGGCTGAAGGAGCATCAACGGGTGGTGGTGATCGAGTTTCCCGGCCTGGCGGAGCAAGGCGCGGCGATGAACCGCATGGCCGCCTTGCTGGAGAAAGCAGACGCGCCGCGCGACCGCTTGCTGGACGACGTCGAACTGGCGGCGTTGATTGCGCGCGTCGGCGACAACAGCCAGACCTTCTACCAGGGCCATGACTACGCCAGCAGCGATCTGGCGCGCTTCTATGCGCTGGCCGAACAACAGGCACTGAAACTGACGGCGCAGGAGAGGCGCCTGCAGCAGCAATTGCGGCAGGCGGGCTTGCTGAGTCGCGCCGGCGCACCGGCTTCGAGCCGGTCCGACGAAGTCGGCGCCCAGGCCCTGATCACCTTCACTGCGACACAGCCCGACGACCCGGCCACGGCCATCGACGAAACGGTGGATGCGGTGCGGCGCGCGTCGGTGCTGCGCCACGAGGCCAGCCACGGGCGCTACTACACCAGTCCCACGTACCGCTTGCACTGCCAGCGATTCTGGCGCGAGGTGCTGAGCGAACGGCAGCGCGAGAACCTTCGCAGCTACCTGGCCAGCATCGGCTACGACCGTCGGGACGAGGAACTGATGCTCAACGAGGCCCAGGCCTTCATGATGCACACCGCCGACACGCGAGCCTTCAACGCGGCAGGCGTCGGCATGACGGAAGACGAGCTCGCCGAGCTGAGATGGCGTTTCTGGAAGACCTTGCCACCCGAGCCAGACGGCACCGCGCCGGGACAGGATGCCCCGGGCTCGACGCCGCGTTGAAGTGGAAACGGAAGGCTCGGTGCCGTCTTCGCTGCTGTGCGATCAGCACTCCGTCAGCCGACGCGCTGAATCCCGCAGTCCGGAGGTCGTGAAGTCAGGCGTTCCGCGCCGGCACTCGACCGACTGGCCAGGCTAGGCTTCGACCCGGTCGACCCGAACAGGCCGCCGGGCCCGAACCACCGCCCCGACGAGAAGAACGCCGCCGAGCAGCAACAGGGTCGTCGCCGGCTCCGGCACCGCGCCCGGCGTGGCACTGCCGAAGGTGATGTCGTCGAAGACGATCTGATTGGCGACACCGGCGAACGATACCGACCTGGCCACGCCGTCGAAAGTCATGCCGACCGGCGCGAACGCGCAGAAAGGCGCTTCATAGCCGGGGCAGTCGACTGCGTTGGGACCGAGCACGAGGGTGCCCAGCAACGTCCCGGTTCCATTCAGACCGTCGTAGATCCGCGCTTCGCCAGCCACGGCCACCGACACGTAGTTGAAGGAGAAGCCGGTGTCGAAGCCATCGGCGACGTTGATGTAGGTTTCCGAGCCCGACAGGAAGAACAGCGCGCCCTGCTCGGACCCTTCGCCGCCGTCGCCCCGGGAAGTGTTCGACAGCTCGCACACCACCTCGAGCGTGTTCAGACAGATGACCAGGCCGTTCGGGCTGATCTCGACACCGTAGTCCGGGCCGCGGGTGCCGGCACTGCTGAGGCCGGCGTTGTAGTAGTCCAGCGCCGCGATGTTGTTGCTGACGAACGGATAGACCGGCGAGACCTGCTCGAAATCCAGGACGACCGGAGCCGGTCGATCCAAGCCGGCCAACGCCATGCCGACGCCCACCATCAACGATGCCACGATGTCCATTTTTTCACTCCCGCTGCCTTGCGCAGTGTGGCAGAGCCTTGCTGGCCCGGCAAGCCATCGATCGTGTGCCTGCCCCTACTCTGGTGGACCAATCACCGAGCCGTGGTCGGCTGGCAGCGATGGCGCGACACCGGCCTGCGCGACCTGCCCTCGGCCCGCGGCCTGCTGTTGACCTGGCTGCCGATGGTGTAGGTGTGGGCGGCTTTGCCGGCCACAGTCGTGCGTTGGGTGCTGGTCAACACCTCGATCCTGGGGCTGTCGGGACAGCTGATGTTCAGCGGTGCGGTGCCGGCTGATGGGATGAGTCTGGCGCCCATCCTTCGGGTGCTGCCGAACGCTTTCTGGCTTGTGTTCGATGCGCCAGCTCGGCAAAGTGAGCACACCGACGGAGAGCTCATGAATCGGATCGCCACCGCCACTTTCTTCTGCCTGTCGAGCGCCTTTGCGCTGGCCGGCCCGCCCTCAGCCGATGTGATCCACCGCCCTGTCAAGCCGACCGCCCAGGCGTCGACGGGGCCGATCGGCTATTCCCCCAGCCACATGGACCGCAGCGTCGACCCGCGCCAGGACTTCTATGCCTACGCCAACGGCAACTGGCTGAAGCGGCTGACGATTCCCGATGCCGAATCCGACATCGGTGGCTTCTCGATGCTGGGCGCCAACCTGGACTCTCAGCTCCAGCAGCTCGCGGTGCAGGCCAGCCAGGGCCAGGCGCCCAAGGGCAGCCCGTCGCAGCAGGTGGGCGACTACTATCGCGCCGCGCTGGACATGCGGCGGCGCGATGCCGCCGGCCTGCAGCCGCTGCAGGCCGATCTGGATGCGGCCGCGCGCGCCACCGGCCCGGCAGACCTGGCGCGGCTGTCGGTGCGGCTGCAGGCCGGCACCGGCAGCTCGCCGCTGTTCAACCTGGTGACGGTGCCCGACCTCAAGGACAGCCGCCGCACGCAGCTGTCGCTGCAGTTCGGGAACCTGCAGCTGCCGCAGGACCAGTACCGCGATCCGGCCAGCCAGAAGATCCGCGACGTGTATGTCGACTACATCGCCCGCATGCACCAGCAGCTGGGCGATGCGCCCGATGTGGCGGCCGCCAAGGCACGCACCATCCTGGCGATGGAAGCGGAGCTGGCGGCGCTGCGGTTGACGCCGCTGCAGTTGTACGAACCGTCGCTGATCTACAACCTGCTGTCGGTGGACGAGGCGCAGGCCCTGATCCCCGCCTTCGACCTGCGCGCGATGGCCGCAGCGGCCGGGCTGACCCTGCCCGCCCGGGTGCAGGTTTACGACATCGGCGCGGCCAAGGCGACCCAGCGGCTGCTGAGCAGCCGGCCTGCGCAGGACGTGCAGACGCTGCTTCGCTGGTGGGTGCTGGCGCTGAACGCCGACTTGCTCGGCCAACCCTGGTTCCAGCTCAGCCAGGACTACCAGCGCCAGCGCGATGGCCTGGCCACCTCGCTGCCGCTGGAGCGGCAGGCGGTGCAGGCGCTGACGATGCAGCTGTACCACCCGATGTCGCAGTTGTATGTGCAGCGGTACTACACCGAAACCACCCGACGCGAGATCACGCAGATGGTCGGCCACATCAAGGCCGAGTTCGCCCGGCGCCTGAAATCCAACCCCTGGCTGGACGCGCCGACCCGCGCCGCCGCGCTGGCCAAGCTGGCCAAGGTCGACATCCAGGTCGGCTACCCGCAGCGCTGGATCGACTTCAGCAGCGTGGACATCCGCGCCGACGACCACCTGGGCAACAACCAGCGCCTGGCCGCGTTCCGGCTGAAGCGTGACCTCGACAAGGTCGGCAAGCCGGCCGTGCGCGAGCGCTTCGCCGAGGTGGGCCACACCACGCCGACCTCCGTCAACGCCGCCTACGACCCGCAGCTCAACGGCATCGACATCACCGCCGCCATCTCGCAGCCGCCGTTCTACACGCCAGGCGCCGACCCGGTGGTGAATTACTGCACCATGGGCGCGGTGGTCGGCCATGAGCTGACGCACGGCTTCGACAGCTTCGGAGGCAAGTTCGATGCCCAGGGCAATGTGCGGGACTGGTGGACGCCCGAGGCCACGGCCGAGTTCAAGAAGCGCAACGACCTGCTGGTGGCGCAGTACAGCCAGTTCACGCTGCTGCCGGGCCTGAAACTCGACGGCGCGCTGACGCTGGGCGAGAACACCGCCGACCTGGGCGGCATCACGATGGCGCATGCGGCGCTGCACCGGGCGCTTGGTCGGAAGTTCAAGGGCAAGCCGCAGCCCGAGGTCGACGGCCTGAGCACCGAACAGCGCTGCTTCGTCGCCTGGTCCCAGCTCTGGATCTACAAGGCTCGCGAGGAGCTCATCCGCGTGCGGGCCGCCACCGATTACCACGCCAACAGCGTTGTGCGCGGCTACGCCCCGCTGATGAACCTGGACGCCTTCCACAAGGCCTTCGGTACCCGGCCCGGCGACGCGATGTGGCGCAAGCCGGCCGACCGGGTGCGCATCTGGTGAGCCGTCGTGGTCGCAGCAGCGGGACCGCCCAGCCGCAACCTGAGGTCGCCTTCAGTTCCTTCAGCGGTCACTCGATGGCGACCGGCCCAGTTCCAGGCACGAACGACTGCTGGCTCATCGGGGCACCGGTGGCGCCCGACTCTGAGCCGACATCCGCCGTCCTGATCTCGCTGCCCTGAAGCTGCTCACCCAACGGGGCGCGCTGGTCGAGGACATAGGCCAAGGGGAGGCCTGTCCCTGACGCCAGATCGGCCCATCAGAAGCTCAGCCGGTACAGCGCGCTGTCCGGGAAGACGGCGTACAGCCCTCGGCGCGTGATTGCCGGCAACAGCACCTTGAGTGCGATCAACTGCACGCCCGTGTTGGGGGTCCAGAAGTAGGTTCGTTCACTTTCGTCGAACCAGGCAACCGCGCCGTCGGCGAAAGTCAGGATGCGCAGTGTGGCGCTGCTGGCCAGCGTGCGGGTGCTGTTGCCGTCGTTGGCTTTCAGATGGCTCAGGTTGCGGGCTGTGTCACGCTCCGTCCAGACCACCCAACCGCCGCCAGCGCGCGTGAACTCGGTTTCAGCCAACGACGTGTCGGTGATGGTGTAGTCGGCCAGCAGTTGTGGCGTGGCGGCTGTTTCTGGCGTGGCGGCATACAGCTGGCGGCGCCTGGGCGCAGCGCTGTCCTGAGGGGACAGCCATACCAGGCGCCTGCCGTCGGACTTGAGGTCGACCGCTGTCCCGGGCACGTCGAGCGGCTGGCTGGTGCCCGTCGTGGTGTTGTAGACCGCATAGCCTGTACTGGTCTGGACTGTCCACTGCCAGCCGCCGTCCGGCAGGGACGTGGCCGGTATATCGGTCACCCTGCGGCCCGGCAGCGCGCGCTCTTCCCCGGTCCGCATGTTCCGCAGCACGACGCGTGACGAAACGACTGCCGCTTGATTGACCTCGCCAACCGCCACCCATTCGCCCACGGCGATGTCCTCGGGCCACCGCAAGCAGTCGGTACTGGCATCGGGCGCGGTACAGCGGCCGTAGTTCGGCACGACGGCATTGTCTGGTGCGGCCACCAGGGCCTGCCAACGGCTGGCACCGTCAGATGCGCTGTACCAGGTCCAGTCGGCATTCATTCTGACCCCGATGAAACGCGCGAAAGCCAGCTGAACTTGTGGGGTGTCGGGCTCGACCGTCGTCAGGTCGATGCACACTCGCCCCCCGAAGCCCGGGCAGCTGGTGCTGTTCAGTGCCAATCGGCCGTCGAAAGCCAGCGACGTCAGGGTCGATGTCGACATCGCGCCCGACAGGACGGCCTTGACACGCTGGAACTGCGGCGACACCGACTGAACCTGGATGCGGCGGCTGACCGAAGCGGTTCGACCGGAGGTGTCCTCCACGTCGAGCGTCAGCGTGTGCGGCCCATCGGCCAAGCCAGCCAGACCCAGCGTCAGCGTGAAGCTGCCGCTGGTGGTGGATCGCAGCACCGCGCCGTCCAAACGCAAGGTGAGCGTGGCCGGGCTGACGCTGCCCAGGGCACCGCCGGAACCGCCGATGACGAGCTGATCGAACGCCACTGCGCCGTCGGGCACGTCGAGCGCAGCCCGCAGCGCACCCACCACCCGCACGGTCGTCCGCGTTTCCGCGCTTGCACCGCTGCTGTCGCTGGCGCGAACCACGATCTCGTGTTCACCGCCTTCGAGTTCGCCCAGTGCAAGCGGCCAGTCCTGCACCTGCCACCCGCTCGCCAGGGTCTGCCTGGCCTTGACGACACCGTCGACCAGCACCGTGACGCTGGGTTGGGCGACGTTCGATTCCAGTTGCAGCTTCAGATTCACCTGCTGCCCGTTGACGTCGGCACCCACGCCTACTTTCAGGCCGGAGTTGTGCACGTCGACGGCGCGCTGGATCACGATGAAGTTGCCGGCCTCGACCTCGAGCTTGGCGTCGATGCGGTAGCGCCCGTCATTGAGTTGCCCGCTGCGCCAGGGCACGCCGAAGCCTGGCGCGTTGCGCGACACGGGTGTGCCAAGCAAGCCATCGCCGGCCGCGCCGTTGCCGATGGCGCCAGCGCTGTACTGGACAGAGAGCGTCTGGGCTCCGCCACCCAGACCGATGGTGGTGTCGCCTGTCAACGGCTGGTCGGTACCGGCCAGGGTGATGGCAACGCCTGGCAGCTGGGTGCGCGCCGTCAGCTGCCGCTGCTGTGAAGGCGTGCTCAGCACCACCGCCTGGCTGTCGGGCAGCAGCGCCACCACCCGCAGCACGGTGTTGGCACTGATGCTGCGCTGCCAGGTCAGGCCCAGACCGACGCCGGGGCTGGCCGGCAGCGTGGCGAGCGGGTCCCAGGTGCTGCCGTTGAGGGTTTCGATGCGCCAGCCTTGTTCTCCGTCCAGCGTGTCGATCCAGTCCACGGTCAGGCTGTGGCTGCCGTCAGCGGCGGGTGTCGTCAAGGCGGAAACGCCAGCCCGGCTGGCGGGCTCGGTCCAATCTGTTTCTGGTGACGGGCTGCCCCCGCAGGCGCTCAGCGCCAGGGCCGTTGCGAACGCTGCTGCTGCCGCGCGGTGCCGAGTCCAGGCGCGTAGATCAGTCCTTTGGTAGACCGCCTTCGTCACCACCTTCAGCCAGTCGTGCCGGTGGCCGGTTTCTTCGCGGGCTGTCGCATCTGCTTTTTCGATCTGCACGCTCTGACCTTCCAGGATGTCATCGCCGTTGGCGGGACTCGCACCCCAGACCGCCAGTTCCGTGTCGCGCGCTGGGTGTGCGTTTTTTCGTTGATGGCGAGTTTGACTGCTGTTCGTGACTGACGAAAGGAGTGGAGTGCAAGCTGATGCCTCTTGCAAACACAGATGGATCGCCGATCTCTTGCTGGCGTACAGGCACCCTGTGGCTCTCGTGGAGTGACTGGGCGCAGCATTGCCGCAGCTCTGGCATGCGGAAATCGCCGAATCGGCTCGGCATGATGGACCGCCGGAAACTAGACGGTCGACATCGAACGCTCCTGGCCGACTACCCTGCGGCGCGAACGGCAGCTTCGTCGTGGTTCCGGGCGCAAGCACCGGGAACAGCCCGGCGCCGACGGAAAGCACCGAAGCCGCAGGCGCGCGGTGACGAATTCGCGTTCGGACCGTCCTCGGCCTTGCGGGCCCTTCCGGACTCTCACGCACGCTCTCAGTGCAGAAGCGCGTGTGCCGAGTCCTGTGGTTGGAGGCGGGCCTGCCCCGGCTCGCGCAGAAGACGTTCGAGCAGCTGCTCGACCTGTTCGGCGGTCAACGGGCGCGACAGGAAGAAGCCCTGCCCTGCCTGGCAGCCGGCCTCTTTCAGTCGTTCCAGCTGTGCGGCCGTCTCGATGCCCTCGGCCATGATCGATTTGCCCAGCGATCGGCCCATCATGATGATGGCGCGAACCACGGCTTCGTCGCTCGTGCCGCGTTCGAGGTCTGCCACGAAGCCACGATCGAGCTTGAGCTGGTTGACCGGCAGGCTCGACAGGTGCCGCAGCGACGAATAGCCGGTCCCGAAGTCGTCGATGGTGATGCCGACCCCCGACCTGCGCAGGCTCGTGAGCGCCGGCAACGCGCCTTCGATGCGCTGCATCAAAGCGTTCTCGGTCAGTTCCAGCGTCAGGTTGCGTGGCTGCACGTCGCCGACAGCCAGGGCCGTGTTCACCCGCGCCACGAGGTTGGGGTGGGCGATGTCGATGCCGGACAGGTTGAGGTGCATGCGGAGCCCGTCGAAGCGGGCGTCGCGCCGCTGCCAGGCTCCCAGCTGTCGGCAAGCGGTGTGCAGTACGTGGTCGGTCATGCTGATCATGAGCCCGGCTTCCTCGGCCACCGGGACGAAGGTCACCGGCTCGATGTCGCCCAGTTCGGGGTGATGCCAGCGCGCCAGCGCCTCGAAGCCGATCAGACGGCCATCGTTGAGGTCGAAGAGTGGCTGGTAGGCGACGCCGATCTGCCCGTCGGCCATGGCCCGGCGCAGGTCGCGCTCCAGGCGCATGCGATGCGCCACCTCGGTATGCAGTGCAGTGTCGAACAACGCATAGCGAGCCTTGCCCGAGGTCTTGGCCTTGTACATCGCGGTGTCCGCGTCGCGCAGCATGTCACTCGGCTCGGTGTAGCCGCTGCCGCTGAAGGTGATGCCGATGCTCACGCTGGTGTTGAGTTCGGTGTTGCCGACATGGAATGGCTGGCGCAAGGCCTCGAGCAGGCGCCCGGCCAGTGCGGTGGCGTAACGCTCACAGTCCAGATCGACGGCCAGGATCGCGAATTCATCCCCGCCCAGGCGGGCGACGACGTCGTGGGGCCGCAACTGGTGCTGGATGCGTTTGGCCACCGCCGCAAGGAACTCGTCGCCCACGGCATGCCCCAGGCTGTCGTTGATGAGCTTGAAGCGGTCGAAGTCCAGGAACATCAACCCAAATGACTTGCCCGCCTGGTCCCTTGCATGTTCAAGTGTCCTGGCCAGGAGCTGCTGGAAGCGGTACCGGTTGGGCAGCCCGGTCAGGTTGTCGTGGAAGGCGATGTGCTGCAGTCCGGCCTCGGCCCGACGCCGTGCCGTGACATCCTGCACCTGCAGGATCAAGCACTTCGTCCCGGATCCGATCTCGACGAACCTGCTGCCATGCAGTGTGGCCCAGCGCTCTTCGCCCGTGCGGTGACGCAGGGCGAACTCGGACGCGAAGGAAGTGTGGCGACCGTCCTGCAGGCCTTGCAATTGATCCAGCAGGGTCGCAGCGTTGGCGGTGTCGACGAAGTCGGTCATCGGGCGCTGTTCGAGTTCGCCTTCGGCGCCGTAGCCGAGCAGCTCGCACAGCGCGGCATTGGCCTGCAGCACACGGGCGTCGAAGCCCACCAGGGCCATGCCGATCGACGCATGCGAGAAGGCGCTGTGGAAGCGCTGCTCGCTGGCCTGCAGTTCGATCACATGGGCCGCCGCCAGCCGGGCCTCGCGCTCGGCGGCATCCAGTCGGTCCAGGCGCGTGGCCTCGTCCACCTCGCGCTGGCGGAAGTAGTAGTGCAGGACCACCAGCAGCATCGCAATGATGGGCGCTGCGGCCAGCAGCAGGCCCAGACCCGATTGCTTGAAGCTCAGGAACAGCAGGCAGGCGACAGCGGCACTCACGGCATGGGTGATGCCGATCCAGCCGAATTGCCCGACCAGATCCTCGAGCGCAGGCCAGGCGCTGCGCTTCAGGTAGAAGACCGCGGTCGTCAACAGGGTGTTGAGCACGAAGTAGACGACCGCTGCGGCCATCGTGGCCAGCAGCACCACGCCTGCGTTGTCGAACCCCCGCTCATGCAGGGCCCGCAGACCGCCCGTCAACACCGACCCGATGCCGAACATCACGAGGCTGGCGATTGCCGGGCTCGCCAGGCGGCTGGTCCAGCGCCGGGACGTCCGCCACGACCCGAGCAAGCCCTCGCCAGCCGCCGCCAGCGTGGCGGCCGCCGGGCCGTGCAGCAGCAGCAGCAGGAAGATGAAGATCTCGCCCGCGGTGAAGGAGTTCTTCCAGCGCGGGACGCGGATCGGGAAGAGCCCGGCCAGCATCGCGAGCGCCGCGCCCGCCAGCGCCACCGAGAGGTCTGCAGCCGGCATCGCCAGCACTTGAGGCACCTGCGCTGCCAGGATCAACGCGCCGGCCACCACCACGAGCCACCAGTACACCGCAGCCTTGCCGTTGTAATCGGGCATCAGGGCGCGGTGCGCGCGCTGCCACCACGGCGGCAGCGGCCCGGAACCGGGCACTGCAGGGGGATGGGTGGTCGGGTCCATATCGGTCGAGTGGGACTGCAGCGTCAGGCCGTACGGACCGAGCTGGCCGGGCTGCTGCGGACGCCCCATGCCGCCGCGTGGCGGTCTGGCGGCGGGGGTGGCGCAGCCTGGGCTACAGGCACGGATTGCGGCGTCCCAGGGCGCGGGGCATCCACCCGCAGCGCCTGGGCCAGCAGCTCGGCCGCCTGCGCGCTGCCGAGTGGGCGCCCCAGTAGAAAGCCTTGCGCGTAAGCACAGCCCAGTGCATGCAGCCACTGCAGTTGCTCGGGCGTCTCGATGCCTTCGGCGATGACGCGTTTGCCCAGGGCGTGGCCGAGCTGGACCACAGCGCGCACGATCTCGCTTTCGACCGACACGCCGTCGAGCCGGGCAACGAAGGAGCGGTCGATCTTCAGGCTGCTGATCGGCAACGTCGACAGGTGGCTCAGCGACGAGTAGCCGGTACCGAAGTCGTCCACGCTCAGCCCGACGCCCATGTCGCGCAGGCGGGCGAGCGTGCGCTGGCCGCTCTGCAGCTGCTGCATCAGCGCGGTCTCGGTGATCTCCAGCGTCAGGCAATGGGTGGGCAGCCCGTGCTCGTCGATCGCGTCACGCACGAAATCGGCAAAGCCGGCTTCGCACAAGTCCTGTCCGGCGATGTTGACGTTCACGAACAGGGCCTCGGCGCCCGCATGCTGTGCACGCCACTGGCCGAGTTGCGCGCAAGCGGTCCGCAGCGCCCAGCGCGTCAACGGCACGATCAACCCACTGGCCTCGGCCACCGGAATGAAGTCACCCGGTGAAACGAAGCCCCGGGTGGGGTGCGGCCAGCGCGCCAGCGCCTCGAATCCGACCAGACGTTGCGGCTCGATGCCGAACACCGGCTGGAAGGCCAGCGTCAGCTGGTCGGCTTCGAGCGCCCGGCGCAGGTCGGTCTCCAGCAGCAGCGACGCGTTGGCCCGCTCGTGCAGGGAGGGGTCGAACACGGAGCAACGCGCAGCGCCGCTGCCCCGCGACATGCCCACCGCGAGCTGCGCATCGCGCAGCGCGTCGTCGGCGACGGCATAACCGATGTCGCTGCAGGTGACGCCGATGCTGGCACCGGTCTGTACCTCGGTGGCGTCGACCAGGACCGGGGTCGCAAAGGCTTGCAGCAGGCGCTCGGCCAGGGCCAGCGCATGCTGCGTGCCGCCCCCGCGGTGCAGCACCAGGATGCCGAAGTCGTCACCCTCCAGCCGCGCGAGCAGGTCGCTGGGGCGCATCTGCATCTGGACGCGCTCTGCGATCGCCACCAGGAAGCGGTCACCCGCCCCTCGGCCCAGGCTGTCGCTGAGCTGCTGGAAGCGTTCGAAGCGCAGGTGCAGCAGCGAGAACCGGTCGGCCGGGTTCTTGCGCACGCCATCGATGGCCTGCGACAGACCGTCACTGAGCCGGCTGCGGTTGGCCAGGTTGGTCAGGCTGTCGTGGTAGGCAAGGTGCTGCAGCCGGTCCTCGGCCAGGCGCCGCGCCGTGACGTCGAAGGCCTGGATGATCAGGTGTTCGCCGGTCTGCATGTCGCCGGCGAAGGTGCTTCCGTGCATCGAGACCCAGACTTCGTGCCCCTGGGCATGTCGGCAACGCAGCTCGCAGTGCAGGCTGCCCGTTTCCGCAGCGCGGACCTGGCGGATCTGGAGCTCGAACCCCGGCCTGTCGCGCTCGTCGACCAGGCTCAGCAGTTCGACGCCGAGCAAATCATGCTCCGTGTGACCGAACAGGTCGGCGACCGCGGCGTTGACCTGCACCAGCAGGCCCTGCCTCGACACCAGCGCCATGCCGATCGCCGCATGCGCAAAGGCACTCTGGAAGCGGCGGTCGCTCAGCTCGAGCTCGCCCAGGTGTTGCGCCGCCATCGCCGCTTCGCGCTCGGCATGCTCTGCGCGCTCGCGGCTGGCGAGTTCGGCGGCTTCGCGCTCGGTGGCCTCCTGCTGGGCAAAGTAGACGCGCAGCGAGGTCACAAACATGCCGATCATCGGCACGGCGATCAGCACCGCGTTCAGGCCGAACTGCCGGAAGGCGACGAACAGCACGCCGGCGATCGACGCGCTGGCCAGGTAACCCATGCCCAGCCAACCGAAGGTGGTCAGCCACTCGCCGAAGGTGGGGGCACGCCGGCGCTTGAGGTAGATCACTGTGGTGACCAGCGTCGGGCCGACGACGAAGTACAGCCCTGCAAAGGCGACGATGGCGCCAAAGGTGACGCCGTCTCCGACGATTCCGGCACTGCGCAGCGCCGCCAAGGCCCCCTCGAACGCCGTGCCGCAGACCAGCATCGTGACGGCGGCTGCCGCGGCGCTGGCGATGCGGCTGGACCAACGCTTCGACGTGCTGATGGCGGCCGCCGTGGCCTCCGCCGTTGCGGCGATCACGGCTGCGAACGGGCCGTGCACGAGCAACAGCAGGAAGATGAAGATGTCACCGGCGGCGATCGAAGTCTTGGTCTTCGGGATGCGCAGCGGGAACATGCCCACGAGCGCCGCGATCGTCGACGCTGCAACAACCTGCCAGAGTGTGTGTGCCGACAACCCCAGCAACGCCGTGACCGAAGTGCCCAACGCCAGGGCGCCGGCTACAGCCAGCAGCCACCAGTAGGCGGTGGCGGCCTGGTTGTAGTCGGACAGCAAGCCGCGCAGGGCAGCACCACGGCCTTGTGCAGGCGATGGTGCATGAGCGGCGGGTTCGGGAGACGACATTCCAGGCGGTCGTGGGGGCCAGGGCTCTGCAACGCCGCGGACGGGCGCTGTCCATGCTGGTTTCGGCCTCCCGAGGCCACACTTGAGGCGCAGGCCGTCAGCCCCCGCCCTGCCCCGTCAGCGCGTTACGGTTCGCCCAGCAGGCTGCCGTCGTTCGGGTTGGTCGGGTTGGGCTGACCGCTCTCGCTGATGACCACGCCTTCGCTGATGACCACCCCTTCGCTGATCACCACACCTTCGCTGATCACCACGCCCTCGCTGATGACGACACCTTCGCTGATGACGACACCTTCGCTGATCACCACCCCTTCGCTGATCACCACGCCCTCGCTGATGACGACCCCGCTGCCGCTGGCCAACCAGCCAGCCAGGGTCGAGGTCGGCATGAAGGCGCCGGTTTTGCCGATCCAGGAGGTGGTACCCAGCAGCGAGTTGGCCGAGATCACGCCGGCCGTGACGAGCCGCTGGCTGCCGGCCGGGGCCTCGACGATGCTCTTCGGGTAAGTGTTGGCGGGCACGCCGGTGGCGGCCGGCCAGTACGTCACCGTGCGCCGCTTGGCGATGTCGCGCACCCAGGTCAGCCGCGGGTCGTAGATCGGCTGGTACTGGGTGAACAGCGCCTGGCCGCTGAGCACATGGCTGCCACCGGCCGTGACGATGCGGCTCCAGTTGAAGGTCTGGCCGTTGAGCGTGGTGCTCTGCACCGGCATGGCCTTGCCGGCGGCCAGCAGGCTGGCGCCTGCAGAGATGGTCCCGGCCTGCACAGCGCCCGCCACGTCAGTGCGCAGCGCCTGCGCCAGCCGCACCGCACCATCGATGTTGAGCAGGCCTGCGCCCTGCTGCAGCAGGTTGGCGCCGGCGATGGGCTGGGCGCTGTATTGGAGGATGGCCTTGATCAGCGGCGGCGTCAGGCCGGGGTTGGCCTGCAGCAGCAAGGCGGCGGCGCCGGCCACGGCGGGTGCGGCCACCGAGGTGCCCGACAGCCGCATCACCGATTGACCGTTTTCCAGGTTCGCACCTGCCAGGCCGGACGTCAGCGGCAGGTGTTCCCAGGCCAGGTAACTCCAATTGCTGCGAGACAGGTTCGCCATCGACAGCGCACTGACGATCTTGTTGCCTGGCGCCACCAGGTCGGGCTTGAGCAGGTTGTCGACGCGGCGCACGCCGCTGGCATCGACCAAACTGCCGCGTGTCGGACCGCGCGAGCTGAACAAGTTGACGCTGTCGTCAGCGCGGCCGGCGCTGGCGCGCGTGTTGGCTGAACCCACGGTGATCACCGACGGGTCGTGCCCCGGCGAGCTGATGGTGCCGAAGCGTTCGGCGCCGCCTGCGTCCTGGCCGAAATTCCCGGCCGCCACGACCACGGTGATGCCGGCGGCGCTGGCGCTGCGCACGGCGCGTGCCAAGGGGTCGGTCTGCCAGCTCTCGGTCGAATCGGCTGCCAGGCTGAGGTTCATCACGCGGATGTTGAGCACGCGGGCGTAGTAGATCACCCAGTCGATGCCGGCCAGCACGTCGGAGAGCTGGCCGAAGCCCTTGTCGTCGAGCACCTTGACGTCGAAGACGTTGGCCCCAGGGGCAATGCCGGTGCTGTCGACGGCCTGGCGCAGGTCACGCCCAGCAGCCACGGCGGCGACGTGCGTGCCGTGCCCGTAGCCGTCGGGAAAGGTCGCACCGGTGCTGTTGGTCTTACTGGTGAAGCTGGCCAGCGAGGGGCTGGCCGGGTACAACGCGGCCGAGCGGTCGACGCCGGGGGTCCAGTCCCTGAGCGCCGTGGTCGTGGCGTCGCCGGTCTTGAGGATGTTCAGGGCCTTGCGGACCCGGGTCGCGCCGCTCGGGTCCGCGAACAGCGAGTGCGTGGGCATCACGCCCGAGTCGAGCACCGCGATGCCGACGCCGGCACCGTCCAGCCCGCTGTAGCCCAGGCTCGTCGCCTGGCTGCGGGTGCGCACCGCGCTGGCGCCGGTGGCCTGCTCGAGGTGGCTGGTGCTCAGCGTGGTCGCGGTGCGTGCCGTCATGCGGTTGGGCGACAGGGTCTGGACGTCGGCACGCGTGGCGATGGCGTTGAACTGCGTGGCCGGCAGCATCACGGACAGTGCCGCCACCGATGTGTAGCGAAAGTAGACCGAGCCGCCTGCTGCCAGCACGCTGGCCCGCAGATCACCCAGCTCGGGGTCGGCCGTCGGTGTTCCGATGACGATGGCCTTCACATAGCGAACGCCATTGATGTCCTTCGCCCAACTGAGCTTGGGCGTGGACGACGCGGTGAGGGCTGCCCGCAGGTCGGCAGCGATCTTGGCCGACGCGATGGCGCTCAGCGTCGCCGCAGAAGTCGCCGTGGTGGTTGAGGTTGCCAGGGTCTTGTTCGTCGACTTCTGTGCCAGGACAGGAGATGGACTGAACATTGATGCGGCCAGCGCAACCCCGGCCAGCAGAACCATGGCACGGTGGGAGCGTGGAGTGAATGGAGCGATGACGCGCTGTGTCATGGGGTACTCGGCGATGGGCAGGGATGTGGGGTACTGGGCGGTGGGTGTCGGAGGGACATGCATCACGGCTCTCCGAGCAGGCTCGCGTCGTTGGAATTCGTCGGGTTCGGCTGACCGCTTTCGCTGAGCACCAGGCCTTCGCTCATCACGATGCCCTCACTCATCACGATGCCTTC
Organism: Rubrivivax sp.; assembly: GCA_022842595.1. Lineage (GTDB taxonomy): Bacteria > Pseudomonadota > Gammaproteobacteria > Burkholderiales > Burkholderiaceae_C > Rubrivivax. Next base: position 156,106 of record JALHPF010000008.1, on the reverse strand, counting down.
GCTCATCACCAGGCCTTCGCTCATGACCAGACCTTCGCTCATCACGATGCCTTCGCTCATCACGAGGCCTTCGGACATCACGATGCCCCCGCTCATGACGAAGCCACTGCCCAGGACGAGCCAGCCGCTGAGCGTGGCCGTGGGGATGAAGGCGCCGGTCCGCCCGTTCTTCGAACTGATGCCCGCCAGTGACGTGGCACTGACCACGCCCGCCGTCACCAGCGACTGGTTGCTCGCTGGTGTCCAGACGATGGACCGGACGAAGGTGTTGGCCGGCACACCCGTGGCCGCAGGCCAGAAGCTGACCGTGCCGCGGCGCGCCACCGTGCCGGCCCAGGCCAGACGGTGGTCCCAGACAGGCTGGTACCGGGTGAACAGCGCGTCGCCGCTGACGACCTGATTGCCGCCGACGTAGACGATGCGGCTCCAGTTGAAGCTTTGGCCGTTCAGTGTCGAGGTCCGTGTGGGCATCACCCGGCCGCTGGCCAGCAGCGTGGCGCCGGACGTGAGGGTGCCGGCCTCGACCGCGGTACGGATGTCGGTGCGCAGCACCCGGGCCAGGCGCACCGCGCCGTCGACGTTGAGCAGCCCCGCGCCTTGCTGCAGCAGGTTGGCGCCATCGATGGGCTGTGCCGAATACTGCAGCATGGCCTTGATCAGCGGCGGCGTGAGGCCAGGGTTGGCCTGCAGCATCAGCGCCACCGTGCCGGCCACGGCCGGGGCGGCAATCGAGGTGCCGCTGAGATTCATCAACGTGGATCGGTAGTTTTGCACCACGCCGCCGAACGGCGCGGCAAGCGTACTGTGCTTGGTGACCAGATGGTTGAAACTGCCTGGCTTGTTGTCTTTGCCCGTGGCCAATGCACCGACGATCTTGTTGCCGGGGGCCACCAGGTCGGGCTTGAGCAGGTTGTCCACCTGGCGTACACCTGCGGTGTCGATGTACGAGCCACGCGTCGGGCCGCGCGAGCTGAACAGGTTGACGGTGTCGTCGTTGCGCACCGCCGTGCCTTTGATATTGGCCGAGCCCACGGTGATGACCGACGGGTCGTGACCGGGCGAACTGATGGTGCCGAAGCGCTCGGCATTCGCTGCGTCCTGGCCGAAGTTTCCGGCGGCCACCACCACCGTGATGCCGGCCGCCGTGGCGCTTCGGGCCGCGCGCGCCAGCGGGTCCGTCTGCCAGGACTCGGTGGAATCCGCAGCGAGGCTCAGGTTCATCACGCGGATGTTGTAGCGCCTGGCGTTGTAGATCACCCAATCAATGGCGGCAATGACGTCGCTGACCTGACCGTAGCCATTGGCGTCGAGCACCTTGACGTCGTAGAGATCGGCGTTGGGCGCGATGCCCGTGGAGTCGGTCGTTTGGTAGAAGCCGCGGCCAGCAGCGATGCTGGCCACGTGGGTGCCGTGCCCATAGCGGTCGGGGCGGTCGATGCCGGTCGAGTCGATCTTCGACTCGTAAGCGGCCATCGTCTTGCTGCCCGGATAAAGCGAGGCCGAGGCGTCAACACCGGCTGTCCAGTCCTTCGCGCCCACGAGTGTGGCGTCGCCAGCCTTCTGGAAGTCCACCATGCGCTTGACGCGCGCCGCGCCCGCTGCGTTGGCGAGATTCAGGTGATTGGCGTGAATACCCGAGTCGAGCACCGCGATGCCCACGCCCGTGCCGTCCAGTCCCGTGTAGGCCGTCGTGCTGCTGTAGGTGCGCACGTAGGAGGTCAGGGACCCGGTGGCATGTTCCAGCACGCTGGCAGTGCGCGCGGTCAGCCGGTTCGGCGAAACACCTTGCACGTCAGCGCGTGCAGCGATCGCTGCCACCTGGTGGGCCGGCACCATCGCCGACAGCGCGGCCACCGAGACATAGCGGAAGTAGACCGAGCCGCCCCTGGCCATGACGTCGGCGCGCAGGGCCACCAGGTCGGGGTCGGCGCTGTTGCTGACGACGAGCACCTTGACCATGCGCACGCCATTGACGTCCTTGGCCCAGCTCAACGAGGGCGTGGTGGGTGCGTTGATGGCCCGCTGCAGATCGGCGGCGACCTTCGAAGCCGCCGTCTGCGCTTGCAGTGGCGGCGCAAGGGTCAGCAAGCTGGCGGCCAACAGCAAGGTGGCGCTGGTCTTGAACAGCGTGCGGCGGGCGGGCATCGACAAGCGACCAACGTGGTCGACGAATCGGGAGGCGGCGGTCATTTCGGTTCCCCTGGGTGGCGAGGGGCGCGGCCCGTTGGGCTGCGCAGAGTTTCGGATCTGCTTGCACCGCGGCCGGCTGTTGGAGCCACCCCCGCGAGATTCACCGAGACTGCAGCTGACCGTGGCCACCCCTGCAGTTTGGAATGTCGCCAGTATGCCTTCGCCGGACGGTTTGTGACAAATAGTCACCGCAGCAAGGGCGGGTCTTCATGGCGTTTCTCACGCCGGCGGGGCATGCCGGCCGGCAAGGCGAAACGCTGGCGCGGCCGGCGCCTGCGGTCCGGGCGACCTCGGGAACCTCCGCAGCGGCAGGCCCGCCGGCTCAGATCCTGTGAATGAATCCGGGGCTCCCGAGCGAGCGCCTGGGCGCGATGCTAAGCCAGGCGCAAGGCGAAGTCGTAGCTCGGGCTACGGCGAGCATGTCCAACGACGAGTGGCGCCTTCTGGGGTGCACGAGCGGTTACGCCGGATTCGTTCACAGGCTCTCAGGCCGACGCGGTGTCCCAGGGTGCGGCTTCGTCGGCCGCCGCGCCCGCGGCGCAGCGTTGACAGGGCGACGGCGACGGCACATTCCTGCACGCCCCCCAAGCGCGGCGACCAGCCCGGGAATCAGCAGCCGCAGTCCGCCAGTGCACAGCGCCACGTCGGCGTCGAAGCCACCTTCGTCCTTGGTTGCCGAAGCCGGGCCTTACAGCACCACGTCGAGCAGCTTGATCTTCGTCAGCGTCAGCGCTTCGGCGAGCACGAGGCCCAAGCGGCTGACCCTGGTCAGGGCCCTCTTGGGTGGGCAGCTTGCCCAGGCGGATGAGTGTCGGCAGCAGGTTTGTCCGAGCGAACGACAGACAACCGGTGGAAGATATGCTGCGCTGCCCGCCTGTCATTTCTGAACACTGCCCAGCCTCGCCTGCACGGAGTAGCCTGCTAAGGAAAGGCTCTGTCGAAGAAGGCCGTGAGCTCGATGGCGAGCTGGTTCAGGAACGCAGCGCGATCAAAACCCGGTGGGTTCGCGGCGACATCGCCGTCCGGGCTGGGGATGGGCATGCCGGGTGTGTTCATGAAGGCGAAGTGCCAGGCATTGGGCACCCGACGCAGGTTCGGTGCAGGGAGGTTGCGGGCCACCCACTGGACATGAAATCGCGGCACCAGGAAACGATCGAGCTCGGCCTCGTAGACCATGGTCGCCGCGCGCACCGAGGCGAGCGACTCGCCTGTGAGCAGCACACCCGTCGGGGCCATCGCGACGATGGCCCGAACGCGTTCGTCCTTGAGGGTGGGCGATGGCGCAAGCTGTTGCGGCATTGCACCCGCTGAGCGGCCAATGCTGCAGAAGATCGGGTCTTCGGATGCCTGGTCCAGGCAGTGCTTTTGCATCCGCGCCAGGTCCGGCCTGGCGCCCGCCAGCGCCAGCACCGTGTAGCCGCCGGCCGAGTGTCCGAGGGCACCGACCCGTGGCCCTTGACCGTCGGTCGCGATCCGATCCTTCCAGGCCAGGTCGGCCAGGAGCGTATCGATGACCCGCGAAGCTTGCCGCGGCCTTTCGTCGAAGTAGCGCTCGGGGCTCTTCTCGATCAGGGACCGGTCCTGCCAGTTGTCGCCGGGATGGCGAAGTGCGGCCACCAGATAGCCGTTCCGGGCAAGGGCTTGCGCCAGGATGCTGTGCCCCAGTTCGCTGCCACCGATGCCGTGACTGAGCAGGATCAGCGCCTTGACCTTGTCGACGGGTTTGGCACCGATGGCGACCTCGAGCGTGAACGGTCCCATCGGGATGGCTCGCGGAGCGGCCATCGTCGGGTAGTACAGCGCCACCGTCGTCGTGGGTACATCCGCTGTCGCGCCAGCAGCCTGGATCTGCATCCAGCCGGCCTCGTAGGCGTGCGCGTTCGCTGCGAAGAGAAAGGTGGCCAGCGAGGCCAGCGAGGCCAGCGAGGCCAGGATATGCCGGTGAAGGTAGGTCATGTCGTGCGCCTGATCGTTGAGTGACGTTCAGTGTCGAGCCCGACTGCGATGGAACAAAGCGGCTTGCGATGAAGCGCAGGCTGGGTGTGCAAACCGACTGCAGTTCGTCGCAGGAAGCACGTCTGCTTGAGGTACTCGTCGAGGTGTGAAGCTGGCGGCGCTCCCGGGTTCAGGATCGGCCCCCGTCGCCCCGCCTTCCAGCCAGCGCACCCGCCGCGGCCGCCTTGAGCAGCTTCTGGAACGTCGGGCATTGCGCATGGCTCGGCGCCGGGCAGGCCGCCGCATGCCGCAGCCCGCGACTCATGGCGCGCAGCTGCCTGACCTGGGTGTCGATCGCGTCGGCCTTGGCCGCGAGCAACTGGCGGTCGATGTTCGGCCCGCCCTGCGGCGAAAGCATCGACTGGATCTCGTCGAGCGAGAGCCCGGCCGCCTGCCCCAGCGCAACCAGGGCAAGCTGGTCCAGCACGCCCGGTGCGAAGCGGCGCCGTGTGCCCGCCGGGCCCACCGACGCGATGAGGCCGCGCCGCTCGTAGTAGCGCAATGCCGACGCGGCGATGCCGGTGCGCCGGGCGACTTCCGCAATGTCCATGATTGCCCAATGTCCTTGACTTAAAGTTGACTTCAACTTTTATGCTGACCTCACTTTCACGATTCGTCAACACCCAGGGAGCACTCGATGGCACCACTTTCCGTACTTCCCCAGGCCGTCGCCGTCGGTATCGGTGCGACCGCCGTGATGGACCTCTGGCTGCTGGTGCTCAAGCGCAGCGGTGTGCCGACCATGGACTTCGCGCTGCTGGGCCGCTGGGTCGGCCACCTGTTCCAAGGCCAGGTTGTGCACCAGGCCATCCGGCGCGCGAGCCCCGTCGCGGGCGAGGTCGGCCTCGGCTGGCTGACGCACTACGCCGTCGGCATCGTGTTCGCCGGCCTGCTGGTGGCCCTGCAAGGCGTGTCCTGGCTGGACGACCCTGCCGTCCTGCCGGCACTGGCCTGGGGCCTGGCCACGGCTGCAGCACCGCTGTTGGTGCTGCAGCCGGCGATGGGTGCTGGCTTCGCATCGTCACGGACCCCCGCGCCGCTGAAGAACAGCTTGCGCAGCCTGGTCAACCACGCCGTGTTCGGCCTGGGCCTGTATCTCAGCGCGGCTGTCTTGTCGCGCCTGACGGCTTGATCCCGAGTCGATCCGACGCCCACCTCACTTCGATTGCCACCATGAACCAACTTGCCATCGTTTATCACAGCGCCCACGGACATACCGAGCACATCGCCCGCCAGATCGCCCAGGGCGTGCGCAGCACCGCGACCGCGGAAGTCGACCTGATCAAGGCCGAAGACCTGGTCCGCGACAGCGATCGCCTGCTGCCCTACGACGGGCTCATTCTGGGCTCGCCCACTTACCTGGGCGGCGTCTCCGCGCCGTTCAAGGCCTTCATGGACGCCACCGGGCGGCTGTGGCGCGCGCAAGGCCTGAAGGGCAAGCTCGCTGCGGGCTTCACCGTGTCGTCGCTGCCTGCCGGCGACAAGCAGTCGACGCTGATGTCGATGTTCGTCTTCGGCATGCAGCACGGGATGGTCTGGGTCGGCAACCCCATCCTGCCCGAACAGCACACCGGGGTGCCCTACGACGAGGCCGCCAACCGCCTCGGCTCCTGGTCGGGCCTGATGGCGCAGGCCGGCCACGGCTCGCCGGCCGATGCCTTCGTGCCCGGCGACCTGAAGACCGCGCGCATGTTCGGGCGGCACTTCGCCGAAACCCTGGAACGCGTTGCCATTCCCGCCTGAATGGCAACCACTTCCAAGGAGTCCCTCATGCTGCCCAAGAAACTCGCGCCGATGCTGTTTGGCCTGTTGCTGTCGGGAATGATGTCCCTGCTGGTGTCGGGCCTGGCGACCTGGCGTGCCATCGGCCTGGACCCTGGCTTCGTCGCCAGCTGGGCCGGTGCCTGGCTGCTGGCATGGCCGATTGCCTTCCCGGCGGTCTTGCTGGCCGCGCCGCTGGCACGACGCGCCGTGAACAAGCTGGTGGCCGAAGCATGAGACGCTCCGCCGCGGGTCACATCGCTGGCCTGCCGCTGCCGGCGTGGCTGGTCGCGCTGAGGTTCGTCCCGCCGCCTGGTTGGCGGGCGTGCTCCAGTTCGACGGTGGCCTGCGGGACCACCGGCCCGCGCTGCATGTTGTGCTGGGCCGCGTGACCTTGGCGTGCGGGCTCATCGCGGACCTGTGGGTCGTCGAGTGGGTCCTCGCCCATCCGGCGCCAACCACGACAGCGAGGCTTGACGTCGGGGCTTCCAGCCGAGCTTGACGTGCGTCGGAAGAACTCCAGGTGCAGGCCATCAACGGGCAGCCGAGACCGTCGCCCGTTCTTCACTCAAGGTTCCGAGGAAACGCACCAGGTCAGCAACTTCTGCATCGGTCAGCTCGATGGGTACGCGCTCCGCATGTTTGGCGGCGCCGCCACCTGCATGCCGGTGCGTCAGCTCCGAATGACCGACGGCGGCATGTGGCGCGGCGACATAGTGCCGCACGACCTGCTCCAGCGTGGACAGTTGCCCGGCATGCATGTGGGGCGCACGTTGCGCCACGCCGCGCAGACCGGGTGTCTTGAACGCACCGACCAGGGCCTGGTCGTCGTCCACCATGAACCGAAGCTCCTGGCACTGCAACGGCCGCGCATCGCTGAACGGTCCCAGGCAATTGAACTCGTCGTTGCGGACCCTGGCCGTCGCGTCGGCACGACCACGATCGGGGCGCGCGGGATCGCGCGGCGGCACGCCGGTGTTGTGGAACTGCTGGTCGGTGAGCAGTGGCCCGTTGTGGCACGTGACGCACTGCGCCTTGCCGATGAACAGCCGCAGGCCCCTGATCTCACCGGGCTGCAGCACACCCGGGTCTGCCGCACGACCGGCCACCACACCATCGACGTAGCGATCCAGTCGCGAGGGCTCGATCGCCAACGACTTCTCGTACGCGGCAATGGCCTTGCCCATGTTCGCGAAGACCCGCGAAACGTCCTCACGCTGACGGGCGGTCATGACAGCCCAGGCCGTCTTCTCGGCCGCAGCGCCATTCGGCCCGGCATCCTGTGGCAGGCCATCGAGCTTCGGCATCGGGCCGAAGAGGGACTCGTAGTCCTGTCGGTAGCTCTGTGCGAGCAGGTGCGCATGGCGCGTGCGGTTTCCGCCCTGCTCCGCCGCGTCCTCGAGCGGCCCGAGTGCCTGCGCCCACAGGCTGTCCTTGCGGCCGTCCCAGAACAGCCAGGTGCTGTAGCCGGTGCCCACGATGGGCATGGAACGCCGCGAGCCTGTTCCCACGCCTTGGCTCACGGGCAGCCCGTCCTGGAACTGCTTGCCCGGGTCGTGGCAGCTCGCGCACGACACGGCGCCGTTGGCGCTGAAGCGCGCGTCGCCGAAGAGGCGTCGGCCAAGGTCGACCGCGGCCGGTAGCCCTTCGACAGCATTCGACGGATCGACCGGCACGGGCGGCAGGCGCTTCAAGCTGAGCGAAGCCAGCACGGCCTGCTCTTCATTGCTCCAGCCTTGTGCAGTCGAGGCCAGGGACTGGGGGCCCGCGTGCGCCAGGGTCACCACCAGCGCTGCCATCACGGCCATGACGCTGCCGAGCAGCCAGGCCGAACTCATGAGTCTGCGCATCGTCGTCTCCTCGACCATGGCTGTGCGGCGCGTCAGCGGCTGGCGCCGGGCTCGGCCACGACGGTGTTGAAGGTCACCTGGTCGATGCCTTCGGGGCTGGCGATGGCGAGCTTGATCTCCCACCAGCCGGTCATGCTGAACTTCATGCCCTCGATCACGTAGGTGCCGTCGGCCAGTTCCCGTGTCACCTGGGGCCGCGTCGGCAGGCCATGGCCGTGCTGCGGCATGCCGCCGTCGACCTTGATGCGCGCATGCGCGACCGGGACGCCCGCCTGGGAGGCCAGCCGAACCTGCCAGCTGTGCAGCTGATTGATGGCCGCGGGCTTGACTGGCGGCAACAGCGTGACGACGAACTTGTTGTCGACCGTCGGCCGGGTCAGCGACAGATCCAGGTTGGTAGGCGTCGACATGCAGCCTGCGGTGGCGGCCAGGACGGCGAGCGCGAGAGCGGTGGAAGCGATGCGGTTCATGGGGGATCCTGTGGCGGTCAAGGGTGTCGATGAAGGCCTGTCCACCATGCGATGCGGTGAATCAGTGCGTGCACTTTCGGTCTCCGTCGCCGCCGGCGACAGCGACTTGCGACAGCAGGTGCTCTGCCGTCCGGCAGCGGTCGTTCTTGCCGACCGACTGGTCGGCGAGCGTGCGCCACCAGGCGCCGTTGAAGTGCGTGATCGCGCCAAGCCGGCCGCTCGAAGATCCACCGCCCTGCAACGACTGGAGCGCGCCATTGGGTCGGTGCCCTCACCCGCTCGCGGAAGGCGCGTGGCGCTTCGTCGCATGCGGGTTGCAGCTTCAAGAGCGGGCAGCGAGAGTGACGGTCATCGACGACATCCCGTCGTCGAGCCGACAAGCGATCCGCCCTGCGGCCAAAGCTGTCGGCACTTCATTTGCGACGGAGACCACCCATGAAGACGCTGCTGAGAACCCTTCTGAATCTGCTTGCCTGGCGGCGCACACCCAGCATCGAGGAGCAATACCTCGCACAAGCGGTGGATGTCCAGGATCTTCAGGTTCGCCTGCTGGCTCTCGAGCGAGCGCGCGCGTGACTGCCTACATCGGGCGGAACAGGTGGCCGAAGGCGCGGCTGACCTTCAGCGGTCTTTGCAGCCCCCGCACGCTCAGGCTGTAGTGCCCGTTCTCGTCGCGCGTCGCGCTGACGATGGCGGTCGAATTGACCATCACGCTGCGATGCACCTGGATGAAGTCGTTCGAGGCTATGCGCGCCATCAGCTCGCGCAGGCTCATGCGCACCAACGCCTCGCCAGTCGGCGTCACGACGTTCACGTACTTCTCGGTGGCCTCGAAGCAGACGACCTCGGCGACCGGGATCATCCGCACGGTGTTGCCCACGCCGGCTCGGATGACCTTGACGCGCTCGCGCTCATCACCCTCTGGGCTGGCGATCGACTGCATGCGCTGCATCAGCGCCGCCATGTCTCCCGCCTGGGGTGACGCGGCGCGGTCGGCCAGCCGCGACTTCAGCCGTTCCACGCTTTGCTGCAGGCGTTCGGCCGTGGCGGGCTTGAGCAGGTAGTCGACCGCTGCGCGCTCGAACGCCGGGACAGCGAAGTTGTCGTAGGCCGTGATGAAGACGAACAGCGGCTCGGCCCGCTCGTCGGGCCAGTCGTCGGCAACCACCTCGGCCACCTCGATCCCCGTGCGGCCGGGCATCTTGATGTCGAGGAACATCACATCGGGCAACGACTCCAGCGCCAACTCGGTCGCCCGCAGTCCGTCGTCGGCAACGCCGAGGACCTGGAGTTCGGGCCACACCTGCTCCAGCAGGCGGGTCAGCGTGCGCGCGAGAACGGGCTCGTCCTCGGCGATGACGGCAGTCGGTGGGCGGCTCGGGGTCATGCAGGTCTCCTCGGCGTGCGACGAAGGGAATCGGTCACGAGTGGCATGCGCGGCGCGCTCGCAGTGTGCGACGGATCAGGTCGGGATGAACACCACGGCGGATACGCCGGTGGGGTCACGACGTTCGAGGCTGAGACGGGCCGCTGGGCCGTAGTGCACGCGCAGGCGGTCGCGCACATGCTGCAGCCCATAGCTGGCGTTGGCTGGGCGCGCGGTGGGGCCGTCGTCCTCGTCGGCGGGCAAGCCCAGGCCGCTGTCACTCACGCGGATCTCGATGCCTGCGGGCATGGCGCGCGCCACCACCTCGATGCTTCCGCGGCCGACCTTGGGTTCCAGGCCGTGCTTGATCGCGTTCTCGACCAGCGGCTGCAACAGCATGGGTGGCACCTCGGTGCGCGCCAGTTCGGCGGGCAACTCGAGCCGATAGCTCAAGCGCGGGCCCATGCGCAGCGCCATGATGTCCAGGTAGGCACGCAGTTGCGCGAACTCCCGGCCGAGCGCCACGGACTCTGTCTGCGAGGCGGCCAGCGCGCTGCGCATGTACACGATGAGCTGGTCGATCATCAGCTCGGCGCGATTGACGTCCTCCCGCACCAGTGAACGCACATTGGCCAGCGAATTGAAGAGCATGTGTGGATCGAGCTGCGCCCGCAGCAGCCGAAGCTGGGCCTCGACCGCCAGGCGCTGCGCCTCGGAACGCGCTGTCGCTTCCTTCGCAAGGGCCTCCCTCGTCGCGAAGTAATTCAGGGCGATACCGCCCGCCAGCACGGTGAAGAGGATCGGGATCAGGCTGATCTGCTGGTGGCCCACCATGCGCATCGGCTCGCCCAGCAAGATGAAGGCGAACTGGTGCCCGACGAAGTAGCCCGTGGGAATCGCGATCAGGCCGATGAACAGCCAGCGCAGCGCGGGCTTGAAGCCGTCGAAACGGCGCGTGCGCAGCAGCACCAGAACACTGGCCATCATCGTCAGGCCGACGCATTCATGAAACACCAGCAAGCGCGGATAGGTCTCGAGCCCTGGGACGAGGAAATACAACAGCGTCGAAGCGATGGCCCAGAAGGCGGCAGCGGCGACGATCACCGGCAGCGCGCCCTTCAGCCTTTCGGGCCAGTGGCCGGCGACGGGGGTGGTTGACGAAGACATGGGGGCAACGGTGCTGCGATGGGAAGATGGCCGACCTGACTCTAGGGCCGGGGTGGTCCGCCGCCAAGCGGCGGCGGGGGCGAGTGGCTGGTCTTGTCCATGAGCTGTCGATTCCGTCGACCGAACGGTCGCCAGGGGATGGATCGCCGATCGGATGACACCCTCGCAGGGTCGTTCTGCTGCACATTCAGAGGATGGGCCGCTGACCCGACCCCGTGCCCAGCGCCATGACAGCGCCGACCCCGATGCCATAGGGAGAGCGGCGGGGAAGCCGAGCGCCACGCCTCCGCCACCCATGAGGAAGTGGAAGGCCCGGCCCAGGCCGGCCTCGCGCGGAAGCGTCGGCGAGGCCTGGATGTCGGCGTGGGCCGGGCGTTTCGGTGATGTCCATGAGGACGGCATCCAGGATGCCGCCCAGGAAGGCAAGAGCGAGCGCGGCGCCGCTCGGATCAGGACTTGGGACAGGTGCAGCCCTGGCCGCATGGGCACTGCGGGCCGCAGGCGCAGGCGGCCTGGGTGGCGGCCTGGGTCTCGACCGTTTGGCAGCCGCAGGTGCACGACGCGCCCGGGCAGGTCGTGCAGGTCGTGCAGGTGCAGGCGGCGGGTTGCGTGGCGTCGTTCATGGTGGATCTCCTGGGTGGCTCGACGACGGGATGTCATCGATGGGATGACTTTCGGAGTGACGGCCCGTGATCGACAGGCGTTTGCGACGAGCGGTCTTCGTGTGTGCCGGACCGGTTGCGCAGGTCGACCGAGTCGCCCAGGGCATGTCCCAGGTCGGGTCGAACCTGTTCGTGCCCGGAGCCCGTCGCCATGCTTGAGCTGCCCGAGGACCAACGCTCAAGGGCTCGCGAGGCACCCGAATCCGGCAAGTTCGAGGTGTGCTTCGGTCACCTCGAAAGAGCGCATGTGCCATCGCGGTTCATGAGGCTTGCCTCGGGACACGGCAGTACCGCGCCTGCACCATTCCGCTGCGGAACTGGCGGCTGCCCGCCAACTGCCAGGCGCTGCCGGGCAGGCCGGTCTCGAACAGCCGTGTCCCCCGACCCAGGACGACCGGCACCCACGACAAGGTCATCTCGTGGACGAGATCCTGCACCAGCGCCTGCCGCACCACATCGCCGCCGTCGATGTAGATGTGCCTTGCGCCTTCGGCGGCCAGTTGCGCCAGCACCTCGCGCAGCGGGCCGCCCATGGCGCACTCGCCGTGGCGCGGTTCCAGCGAACGGTGGGTCAGCACGCGCACCCGTTTGCCGACGAAGGGCCAGGCGCCGAAGCCCATCACGGCGTCGTAGGTCCGCCGTCCAAGCAGCAGCGTGTCGACTTGGGCCATCAACGCGTCGTACCCCGTGTCGCCTGGTGACTCGGCGGCGCAAACCTCCATCCACGACAGATCGCCTTGTTCACCGGCAATGCAGCCATCGAGACTGAGGCCGAGAAACACGTACAGCTTCAGGCCCGAAAGTTCGGCGCTTTCGGACCCGTTCGTCAAGGGCTCGATGTTCATGGCAGTAGGGATCTTGATTAAATCTACGGCGTAGAATAATAAGACATGTCCCCCGTCCTGACGCAACCCCCGCACGCGCGCCGAAAGGGGAGGCCCACAGCCGAGGCGCATGTGCTCGATATCGATCGCATCGTGGTTGCGGCCGCCCATGCGCTGGAGTCCGGCCGCGGCGACTTCAGCATGCGCGGACTGGCGGCCACGCTTGGCGTGGACCCGATGGCGCTGTACCACCACGTCCCGAGCAAGCAGGCCCTGTTGGACGCCGTGGTGGCCAAGGCCTTCCGGCGGCTCGACCGGCTGCCAGAGCGCTGGGTGCACTTGCCTGATCGTTCTGAAAGGCTGTACCTGCTGGCCGAGGCGTACCTGCGCTGCGTGGCGCCACTGCCGCAGCTCACCCGCCAATTGGCACGTGGTTCAACCAGTCTTGCGCACGAACGCTTTGCGGCGCTGTTCGAACTGGCGATGGGCGTCCCCGTGAACGACGGCAGCGTCCTGGCGCAAGTGCGCGACCTGTTGGTCGACTACCTGCACGGAGCGGCGCTGGCCGGTGCCAAGCTCGGCGCGCGATCACTCCAGGCCAGCTGGCCGCTGCTCCTCCAGGGTCTGCGAGTGGGCATGTAGCGCCCGCAGAGCCACTTGTACGTCGTCGTGCAGCGTCGTGCCTGAAACGCACCGTGATCGACAGGCACACCACTGAGCGGCGAACCGCATTGGGGCGGAGCGAGAGCGCACCGCACGGGCCATGGACCGCGGCGACTCAGACCCACCCGGACAGCTGGATGTCACGCAGGATCAGCCGCGTGTAGGTGTCCAGCACGCCGCCATTTCGGCGCAGCGTTTCCGTCAGCGTCATCAACTCCTGCTGGTCTTCGCAGGCCACGCGCAAGGCGTAGTCGAAAGATCCCGTCATCAGCGTGGCGGCTACCACCTGCGGCATGTGGCGCAGCGCGGCTTCGAAGTCCAGGGCCGACGTGTCGGATTTGAGCTTGACCTCGATCTGGGCCTCGAGACGGCGACCCATCGCTGCCGGTTCGAGCGCGGCCCGGATGTGCCGGATGACTCCGTTGCCCTGCAGGCGGCGCACGCGCTCGGCCACGGCATTGGCGCTCAGGTGCACCGCTTCGCCCAGGTCCTTGTAGCTGAGGCGGCCGTCCTGCGCGAGCAGTCTGAGGATTTCTCGGTCCGTTCGGTCCATGGCCGACTTTAGCGAGGCGTCACCAAATTTTCAAAGGCCGAAACGATGACATCCGCGGCGACGACCGACCTACAGTTTGGATCTGCCTGGAACTGCAGGAAGGTGAGGACCATGAAAGATTGGAGGTTGCGGCTGGCCCTGGGGTTCCTTTCGGCATGGCTGGCTGCCTGCGGCGACAGAGCGGGCAAACCTGCCGACGTCGTGCCTGGGCACGGCGCACACCTCTGCATGTCCGTGGCGCAGATGCTGACCGCCTGCATCGTGGTCGCTCGGCTTGACACGCCAGGACGGCGTCCAGAGGGAACGGCGGCGGACACGCAGGCGTGTCCGAGGGTTCCGCTGGTCGAGAACGCCTTGCGCAGCAGCTTTCAGAGCATCACTCTCGGCCGCGAAAGGGGTTTCAAGTGACGACAACGACGACAGGAGCAGCGTTCATGCCCAGGTACCTGCTGGCCGGCACCCTGGCCTTGGTCCTGAACGCCTGCGGCGGTGGCGGTGGTGAAGGCTCGGCTCCGCCGCCGCCGCAGGCCGTCTTCGACCTGGTCTTCGACAACGAAGCGAGCGACGGCAGCCGCAGCCTGAAGCGCTTCGCCCTCGATGGCTCTGCAGCCCAGCCCGTGGCCGAGGCGACGAACGCCGTGCGACCACATGCGCGGGCCGATGGCCGCGCGCTGGTGTACACCTCCCACAGCACCCACCCGCTTGCGGTGCCGACGCTCATGCTGATGGCAGAGCTCGCACGCCCGGCCACGGTGCTCTCCAACGTGGCAGGGGTCTACGAGCGCGAGGCCGTGTTCTCCCCCGATGGGCGCCGCGTCGCCTTCGTTTCCCAACGCGATGAACCCGCGGGCTCCGATGTCTTCGTTGCCACGCTCAACGATGGAAGGCTGGAAGATGTGCGCAACCTGACACCAGGCACCCCCGGCAGCATTGGCCTGGACGTGACGCCAGCGTGGTCGCCGGACGGCTCCCAGATCGCCTTTGCATCGAACCGGGACGGCAGCGATTTCAAGCTCTGGGTCATGAGCGCCGACGGCAGCAACCCACGGCCGCTGACGCCAGCCGGGGCCTACGCGGATGTGTTTCCGACCTGGTCACCCGACGGCAAGCTGATCGCATTCCAGCGACGCAATGGCGATGTCTACCGCGTCGGCCTGCTGCCCGCGGGCGGTGGTGCAGCTGCCTTCTTCGAGTTCGACGGTGACGCGTACTCGCCGGCTTGGTCTCCCGACGGTCAACGCATCGCCTTCGTGGGCCGTATCGGCAGCGAATACGACATCCACGTGCGTGACGCGAGTGGCGCAGGGCCTGTCACGCGCCTGCCCAACCAGGGCGCGGACCGCAACCCGGCCTGGATCCTGCGCAGTTCCTCTTGAACCGCATCACACACCCCGCACAAGCGCCACCATCATCGCCACGCCGAAGACACCGCGTGCGGCCTCCAGAAGCACGGTCGAAAGGCTCCCGACCCGCAGCAGCAGCGCCAGGACCGAGAACCCGAGCCCCATACCGGAAAGCACGAAGACGCTCCCGGCCAGACGGTGCAAGGCCGCGAAACGCAAGCGCAGAGCGAGCACAAACTGCAGTGGCCCCAGCACCCCGAACAGCACGCCCGCAAGCGAGTGAAGGAAGAACGCGAATGGAACGCAGGCCAGCCGCAGGCTGTCTTCCGGCCATGCGCCCAGCGGGATCTGCACCGCCCTGCTGCTTGCAGCAACGCATTGCATTCGCCACCAGCGCTCGACCCCGTGGGCCGGTGGCCGCGGGACCCTCAATGCCGCTCTTGCCCTGGCCGATGGCCCGAGAGATGCGTTGTTCCAGGCCATCCTGGTCGATGGGTGCGGGTCCGGTCGCCGAACTTGCAGACACCGACACTGGCGTCGACCTTGCGACACCCCGACCTCGGCGTGTACACGGAGAATGATGTTGCCTGCGCCTGGGCTGCCGTCACGCCGAAGTAGGTCTGCAGGTAGTCTCGATGGGCCCACGTCGCGCCAAGCGCAACGCGAAGGCCGAGGCGGTCGGACAACGACCACGGAATCTCGACAGTCAAGTCCACCTGCGCGCCCTTGGGCCCGCGCTCGCTCAGCGACTGGCGCGCCACCACCAGAAGCGGTCCGTAGCCCACCCCCACGCCGGCCTCGGTGCTGGCCTGCACGTGGCCCATGCCGGCCAGGCGCTTGTCTCCAGGGGTCGGGTTCAGTATCGATGTGTCCCTGTCCTTGCGGCCGGGGTCGAATTGCGCGACCAGGGCGAATCTGAATCGGCCCGCTTCGACGGCGTTCCAAATCAGCCCACGCTGCCCGAATTCGAGGGTGCCCCAGTCGCGGCTGCGATAGCTGAGCGTCAGTTCCAGGCCGACCAGCGTACGGCGGTTCGGGCTGCCCTCGTAGGTGGGCACGGTCGCCAGGCCCAGGCCGATGCGGCCGCTGAGCCCGTGGGTCGGTTCTGGCAAGACCGACTGCGCCTGCACGGGCGGGCACAGCGCGAGGAAGATGGCAGCGAGTACTGCCTGCATCGCCGTGGCCAAGGTCACGGCGGTGTTGCGTTGGCGGTCGAAGGCGGGAACTCGAGCCAGGCTCGGCATGGCAGGGAAGCTTGGCATCTGGGGCTTGGGTGTCAAACGATCGGCAGAAGGGCAAGCCTGAGAAGTCGGCAGGCCGAACGAAGCCCGACCCTGGTTCAGACCAGGGTCTGGCATGAGGTGGGGAACTCAGGCCGGCTTGCGGGCCAGGATGAAAACCCGGATGTCCTTGCCCCGGGTGCCGTGTCGCTCGACCGACACGATGTCCATGCCCTGGCGGGCGATGGCCGACCGCAGCGCATCGGCGTCGAAGAACAGCACAGGGGGTGCCTTGCCGATGGCTCGCATCAAGGGCAGTGCAAGGAAGGGAATCAGCGGGTTCATCTCGGAGATGCAGGCTGTCTTGGAGATCAGCAGGCCACCCGGCCGCAAGGCCTGCACCGCCAGTTCCAGCGTTCGGTCGAGATCGGTCACCAGATGCAGCACGTTGAAGGCCAGCACCACGTCGTACTCGCCTTGACCGGCTGCCGCTGCATCGGCATCGGCAACGTCAAAGCTCAACTGCGGCACCGGCTGGGCAGCCAGCTTCTCGCGGGCGATGGCGATCATGCCGGCCGACACATCGGTGGCCAGCAGGCGCCGGGTGCAGGGCGCCAGTCGCAGCGAGGTACTGCCGGTTCCACAGCCGATCTCCAGCACGTTCTGGTCGGTCGACAGCAGGCCCTGCACACGCTGCAGCGTGGCTTCGTAGCCCGCCATGTCAGCGATCGGGTCGGCCGCGTACTTTCGCGCGATACGGTCCCAGAACCGGGCCTTGCGTGCGATGGCTTCGCTCGCCCGCGAAGACGACGAACGATCGGCAAGAGAAGCAATGGCGGGAGACGGCATGGGCAGGAACCTGAAGAATCGATGAGCGAACGAGGGAATGCTATTCATGCGCATCCTCGACAGGAACTGCAGTAAATTGCAGCGCACATATACGAAAACGCATGAGCAACCTCGACTGGAACCAGCTCAAGGCCTTTCTGGAGACCGCTGAAACCGGCTCGCTCTCGGCCGCCGCTCGCAAGCTGGGCTTGACTCAGCCCACCCTGAGCCGCCAGGTGGCCGCCATCGAACAGCGCATGGGCGTGACCCTGTTCGAGCGGGTCGGCAAGGCCATGGCGCTCACGCCCACGGGGCTGGACCTGCTGGAACACGCGCGCGCCATGGGCGCGGCCGCCGAAGCCCTGGGGCTGGCCGCCACCGGCCGCTCACAGGCCGTGGGCGGCGTGGTCTCGGTCTCGGCCACCGACGCGGTGGCCGCCATCATGCTGCCGCCACTGGTGCGGCAGCTGCGCGAGCAGGAGCCCGGAATCGCCATCGAGGTGATCCCATCCAACGCGTTGAGCGACCTGCTGCGGCGCGAGGCGGACATTGCCATCCGCCACGTCAAGCCCGAGCAGCCGGAACTGATCGCCCGGCTGATTCGGGAGGCCACGGCCCACTTCTACGCGTCGGAAGACTGGGTGAAAGCAAACGGCCATCCGCGCAGTGCCGAAGACGCCACCCACCTGCCCTTCGTGGGCTCCGATCGCTCGGGCCGGTACCTGGGTTACCTGCGCATGCACGGCCTGCCCCTGAGCGAAGCCAACTTCAGCTGCTACGCGGACCACACGGTGGCCCACTGGGCGCTGGTGCAACAAGGCATGGGCATCGGCGCGATGATGGACGAAATCGCCCTCGCCACGCCGGGCGTGGTCCGCGTGCTCGACGACCTACTGCCGGTGCGGTTTCCGATCTGGCTGGTGACACACCGCGAGCTGCGGACCTCGAAGCGGATACGCGTGGTGTTCGAGGCGCTGGCGCAGGGGTTGGCTTGAGGGAACTGAGTTGAGCAGTGATGGCACAACCCTGGTTTCGCCTCCGATGGAGCGAGTGCCACGGCACGGTGCTGGACAGCTTCGCGGCATCAAGTTCTGCAAGCGCTGCAAACGCGAAACGGCAGCGATGGCGATCATGCTGACCACCGCCCCTCCGAGACAAGCACGAATCGGAATCACACGATTTCCTTGTCTGGTTGAAGCGAGGTCGAGTGGCCGTTGGGCATGTGCAGAGCCGAGGTCTTCAGTCGATGACGACCCGGGCACTCTTCGAGCCGACGAAAGAAGTCCTGTCGCCGACGTGCCGATGAGAACCGGAGCCCGTCGCATGGAGCGACAACAAAGATCCGCGGGCAGACCTGGATCTTGCAGAAGTGAAGTCTGCACCCCATGACCGACAAGCTGGACATGCCCTCATTCGCGGCGACGTTCGAAGCAGCGCCTCTTCAGATTCCGGGAAGGCAGCTTTGCGGCGAAGAGTGCGGGGCAACGGCTGTCTCCCCAGGGTCGGGACTTGCCGGCCCCCTTCCCAGGTTCACGGCCGGAAAGCAGCCCTTGAAGCTGCGCTGCCCGTAAGCAGCCAATCGCCATCGAGGGCAAACGACCCCTGAGAGCCACCCAAGGTTTTCCCGGCGAACCAGAGGTCTACCCCGACACTTGACCTTCGCAGACGCCGACGGGAAAGTCATCGACAGCATCAGCCGCGCGAACGCGCCATGGTGGGTTCGTGTCGAAGCCGACGACGATTCGGCGCCGCTCGAATGGCGATGCCCCGCGACACCGGGGTCCTGAGCCCCCGGACCGTTCAAGGCAATGGGCAGCGACAACTCGCCAGCTCGCGGCGTCGCGACGATGAACCGCCTGCCCAGGTGCACCGCTAGCTGGTGTCCCGCCCGATCAGAACGATGTGCCAGACGGCGAAGAACATCGCCGCGATCACCGGGCCGACGACGAAACCGCTGATGCCGAACACGGCCATGCCGCCGAGCGTGGTGATCAGCACCACGTAGTCGGGCAGGCTCGTGTCCTTGCCCACCAGGATGGGGCGCAGCACGTTGTCGACGAGGCCGATGACGAGCACGCCGTAGCCGGTCAGCGCAACGCCCTGCCAGACCGCGCCCGTCGCCAGGAAGTACAGCGCCACCGGCCCCCAGACCAGGGCGGCACCGACCGCCGGCAGCAGCGACAGGAAGGCCATCAGCACCCCCCACAGCAGCGGCGCAGCGACGCCGAGGAACCAGAACGCCAGGCCGCCCAGCGTGCCCTGGACCACCGCCACCAGCAGATTGCCCTTGACGGTGGCGCGGATCACGGTCGCGAACTTCTCCAGCAGCTGCTGCTGGTTGTGCGCTGTCAGCGGCACCGCCTTGCGCAGCGACATGACCAGCGAATCGCCGTCGCGGATCAGGAAGAACGACAGGTACAGCATGACGAACAGGCTGGCCACGAACTCGAAGGTGTTCTGCCCGATGCTGAAGGCCTGGGTCGCGATGAACTGGCTGCCCTCGCCGATCAGGCTGGCCAGGCGGCGCTGCAGGTCGTCGAAGCCGACCAGGCCGAAGCGTTCGAGCAAGCCTGCCAGCCACTGAGGCATCGCATTGAACAGGCCCTCGAGGTAGCCGCCCGGGTTCAGGTCGCCCGATTGCAGCTGCCCGTAGACACCGGCGGCCTCGCGCGCCAGCGACGCGGTGAGGAAGGCAAAGGGCAACACCGCGATCAACAACGCGGCCAGCACCGTCAGCAGTGCAGCCAAGGTGCGCCGCGCGGGCATGCGCCGCAGCAGCAGCCGGTACAGCGGCGTGAACAGCAGCGCCAGGATCACCCCCCACAGCAAGGTGCCCCAGAAGGGCAGCAGGATGGCGCCGAGCGCGAGCGACACCGCGACGAGCATCAGCCGCAGCACCCAGGTCTGCTTGCGCGCGGCTTTGTCGTCTTCCGGTGCAGTCATCGAGGTTCCGACCCGGCCACGTTCAAGCGCTGCGGCGCGCGCGCACCGCAGCGGCCAGGCCCTGCAGCACCGGCACGGTCTGCGCGAAGCCCAGGCAGGCGTCGGTGATCGACACCCCGCGCTGCAGGGGCCGGCCGGGCACCAGGTCCTGGCGACCGGGCTCGAGATGGCTCTCGATCATCAGGCCGACGATGCGCCGGTCGCCCCCGGCCACCTGCGTCGCCACGTCCGCCGCCACCTCCACCTGCAAGGCGTGCTGCTTGCGGCTGTTGCCGTGCGAGACGTCGACCATCAGGCGCTCGGGCAGGCCTGCCTGGCGCAGCCTGTCGCAGGCCGCTGCGACGCCGGCGGCGTCGTAGTTCGGTGTCTTGCCACCGCGCAGGATGACGTGGCAGTCGGCGTTGCCGCGGGTCTCGAAGATGGCCGCCATGCCCATCTTCGTCATGCCCATGAAGGCATGCGGCGCGCGTGCGGCCAGGATCGCGTCGGCAGCCACCTGCAGGCTGCCGTCGGTGCCGTTCTTGAAGCCCACCGGGCAGCTCAGGCCCGAAGCAAGCTGGCGGTGGCTCTGGCTTTCGGTCGTGCGCGCGCCGATCGCGCCCCAGCTCACCAGGTCGCTGATGAACTGCGGGCTCAGCAGGTCGAGGAACTCGGTGCCCGTGGGCAGGCCCAGCGCGGTCAGCTCCAGCAGCAGCCGGCGCGCGCGTTCCAGCCCTTCGTTGATGGCGAAGCTGCCGTCGAGGTGGGGGTCGTTGATGTAGCCCTTCCAGCCGACCGTGGTGCGCGGCTTCTCGAAATAGGTGCGCATCACGATCAGCAGCTCGCCCTGCAGGGTGTCGGCCACGGCCTTCAGGCGCCGGCCGTAGTCGATGGCCTGCTCGTGGTCGTGGATCGAGCAGGGCCCGACGACGACGACGAGCCGGTCGTCGCGGCCGTGCAGCACGTCGGCGATGCGGCGGCGGCTGTCTTCCACCAGCGCCAGCGTGCCGGCCTGCACCGGCACACGCTCTTGCAGCAGCGCCGGGGTCATAAGCGGTCGCACCGCGCCGATGCGCACGTCGTCGATGCGGGTGGTGTCCAGCGTGCTGTCGCGCACGCCCACTTCCTGGTCGTGGAGGGGGTCGTCGATTCGGTTCATGGCGCGATTGTCGGGCAGCGCCGATGGCGGCGGCCAGCGCGCCGCGCCCGCCGCGGCGACAATTGCCGGCTTCCCTGCACCCATGGCCCTGCGCGCGCCGAACAATGGAACTCTCTACCTGGCTGGCCTTCTTCGCGGCGTCCTGGGCGATCAGCATCTCTCCGGGCCCCGGCGCGCTGGCGGCCATGAGCGCCGGCCTGAACCATGGCTTTCGGCGCGGCTATGCCACGACGCTGGGGCTGGTGCTGGGCATCTGGTCGCAGCTGCTCGTCGTCGGCGTGGGCCTGGGGGCGCTGCTGGCTGCCTCGGCAACGGCCTTCACCGTCGTGAAATGGCTGGGCGTGGCCTATCTGGTGGTGCTGGGCGTGCAGCAGTGGCGCGCGCCGGCTCGGCCGCTGGCGGAACTGCAGGCCGATGCCGGCGCCGTGTCGGCACGCACGCTGGTGCTGCGCGGCTGGATGATCAACGCGGTGAACCCCAAGGGCACGGTCTTCCTGCTGGCGGTGGTGCCGCAGTTCATGGACCTGCAGCAACCGCTGCTGCTGCAGTACCTGGTCATCGCGCTGACGCTGGGCTTCACCGACATGGTGGTGATGGCCGGCTACACCGTGCTGGCCGCCAGCGTGCTTGCCGAGCTGAAATCGGCTTCGCACATGCGCGTGCTGAACCGCGTCTTCGGCGCGCTGTTCGTGGGGGCGGGCGCCTTCCTCGCGGTTTTCAAGCGCAGCGCTTGAACGCTGCGGCCGGCGCAGCGCCGGCCTGTGGTCGCTTTCGCCGTGGGCTTGGCCGCGCCGCTGTCCCCGGACCAGTCCGCGTCCCGCCAGAGCCGCCTGCCCGCCCCTGCCCGCCCCCATGAGCCTGGCCGACCTGCGCGCGGCGCTGAGCGCCGAGCTCGCGGCCACGCCGGCGTACTACGATTTCAAGGTGCTGCAACGCCAGCAGGACGGGGCGCTGTGGCGCGTGCGCCTCGAGCCGGGGTACGTCTACGCGGATGGCCAGCGGCCCGGCGTGGCCTCGGCCCAGGCGCTGCTGGACGACAGCCTCGACGGCGCCTCGGCCTGGTGGGGTGTGGCACCCGGACAGACGCGCACCGTCGCGCACGGTGGCGGCGCCAGCGTGCTGGCGGTGCGGCCGGAAGACGATGAACTGCTGCTGCAGAACGCCACCGCGGCGCCACCCGCACCGGGGCTGCTGATCCGCCTGTACCCCACGCGTTTCCTGCAGGCCGTGGCCGACGCCTGGTCGGACACGACCTGGGCCGGTCTGGCCCTGGCCGCGCTGCCCACCCTGGCCCGGCCCTGCGCGGCGCCGGCCGGGCCGGCGCTGACGGGCGAACCCTTTCGCTGGCTGCGGCCGGCGCAGCGCCAGGCCCTGGGCCTGGTGGCGAACGCCTGCGGCTTCCTCTGGGGCCCGCCGGGCACCGGCAAGACCACCACGCTGGGTGTGCTGCTGGCTGAATATCTGGCCACCCGGCCGCAGGCGCGCGTGCTGCTGCTGTCCACCACCAACCACGCGGTGGACATCGCCACGCTGGCGGTCGACAAGGCCCTGCAAAAAGGGCGTCGCGAGGCGCTGCGCCTGAGCGTGCAGCGCCTGGGCACGCGCTTCGACGCCGCGGCCTATGCCGGCCGTGAGCACCTGATCCCCACCGACGACAGCGGCCTCATCACGCGCCTGGCGCGCGCCGAGGCGGCGCGGCCGTCCACGCGCGACGCGCAGGCCTTCAAGGCCTGGGCCGACCGGGTCGCCGCGCTGCGCGACGAACTGCGCGCCGTCTCGCTGCAGGTGCTGCGCCGCTGCCGCCTGGCCGCGATGACCACCACCCGCGCCGCCTTCACGCTGAAGACGCTGCGTGAGCTGGCGGCTGGGGCTGGCGAGATGGGCGAGGCGGCCTGCGAGCCGCCCTTCGACCTGGTCGTTTTCGACGAGGCCAGCCAGGTCAGCCTGGCCCATGCCCTGGTGTTGATGCCGCTGGGCCGAGCCCATCTCTTCGCCGGCGACCCGCAGCAGCTCGGTCCGGTGCAACGCAGCGCGGAACGCGAGGCCCGGCGCTGGCTGGGCCGTTCACCCTTCGCCGAGATGCCGCGCAGCGGCGCGAGCGTGGCACTGCTGGACGAGCAGTCGCGCATGGCCGCGCCCATCGGCGAGCTCGTCAGCCAGCTCTTCTACGACGGCGCGCTGCGCGTGGCGCACGACGCCGCGGCCTCGCCGGCTTGGTGCGCCGCGCGCGAGCGGGCCCTGGGCGACATCGCCGCCGGCGAGCATGTGCATGTGCACCGCGTTCAGCGCGACGGCGCCTGGTCGGCCCAGGATCGCGGGCCGGTGCGGCGCGAATCCGCCGAGGCCATCGCCGCCCGGGTGGCGCAGGCCCTGGCCGGTGGCGACTGGCAGCCGCACGAGCTGGTGGTGCTGACGCCGTTTCGGGCGCAGCGCGCGCTCATCCGCCAGTGCCTGCGCGCCCGCGGCTTGCCCGAGGCGGTGAAGGTCAGCACCGTGCACCGTGCCCAGGGCAGCGAGGCGCCGGTGGTCTTCTTCGACCCGGCCGACGGCGCCCAGCCCTTTCTGCAGACCGAGGACGCGCGGCGGCTCATCAACGTGGCCTACAGCCGGGCGATGGCCAAGCTGGTGGTGTTCCTGTCTCCCGCCGACGCCGCCAACCCGCTGCTGGCGCGACTGCTGCAGCGGCTGCGCCTGGCCGGTGACATGCGCGAGGTGCTGCCGCTGCAGCAGCTGGCGGCCGAACCCGGCTTCCCGGCCAACACGCTGGGCCGGCGCGTCAGCGCCGGGCGGCATGTCGGCGAGGTGGTGCGGCTCGGCGCCGACGGCCGGCAGTTCTGGCTGGTCAACGAACGCACCGGGGCCGAGCAGCTGATCGATGCCGCGTTCTGGCAGGCCAGGGCGGCCGGGGCCACGGCAAGCGACGGCGATGGGCTGCCGTGACGTCCGGCGCGCCCGGCGGGGCGCCGCCGACGCCGCCGTGGACCGCACCGACGTTCAACGGCGTTTCCGCTGGAGTCCTGGATGAAAGGACCGGGCTCGCCTGGCCAGCGGATGATGCGGCAGCGGTGCCCCGAGGCAGACCTCGCCACGCACGCCGGAACGAATCCAGTCCGACATCGATGCCATGATTCCGGCGCGGATGGCGCAGTGCGCCGCCCCAGCGGTCGACCTGCAGCTGGTGTTTGCCGGGCTGAAGCTGGACCCCTTCATCAAGAGCGTCTGCGCCGTGCTGGCCGTCACCGAGCCGGAGTCCAGCCTCGACCCGGACCCTCCGGTGCCCAACCTGGCCAGCGTCGCGCGCAACGAGGTCCTGCGGCGCGCTGAAGGCCTGGGCGTTCCCGAACTGGCCGGGAACCCGGTGCGCACCGGCTGGGCCATGAAACGTCCGCGTAGGCGCCGGCCTGCTCTACCGATCCGCGGATTTCGACTCCGGGCGCTATGCCAGCCGCCATGTGGCCTTCCAGCAGGCCCTGGTCGTTGCCACGGGGCGGGCGCTGGCGCTGGACGTGGACCTGATCGTCAACGGCGCGCCGAAGGTGTACGAGACCGAAGCGGCCGCGCGCAAGCTCGCCGCGGACATCGGCCTGGATGCACGGGCCATCCTCTGCCAGCTGGGACAGAGCAGCGGCGAGCACTTCGCCCCAGCCTGCGGCTGCCCAAGGTGGTTGCGATCGCCGGATTGCGCAGCCACGCGCGGTGTCGCAGCGGACCGTGCTGCAGAAGCCGCTGATCACGCGACGGTTAACCATCGACTGGTTTGCCCGCCGTGTGAAGGAGCGGTTCAGGGGCTGCCTGCAGAGCGAAGCTGGTCGAGTCTGCATCCGCGACGCGGGCGCGGCGCGGGTTGAAGTTCAGTAGGCCGGGGGACGGCGACGCGTTGCGAACAGACCGGCCAGGGCCAAGCCGGTCAGGGCCATCGATGCGAGCGCCGGGACTGCGTTGGTGCTGGAATCAGTTTTTTGGGTGGCCGACGAGGTCGACTGCCACCGCCTCTTCTTGCCGCTCAACACAACGGCAGATTCCGGCACGTCGAAAATCTTGACATTCCTGCGACTTGAGACGCCTGCCAGCCAGAAATTCCATGAAAAATCAGAGGCTTAGGAAATTGGCACGAACTTTGCTAGACAGCTCCCAAGACGCCAAGGCAGGCGTTACTAAGGAAGCAACATGCGCCTGAGCAGAAAGTTCGTTACTGCGGTCGTCATTAGTGGAGCCTTCATCGCCGGTAGCGCTCACGCCGCCCTCGTGGCCTGTCCCACTGCATTCACCACGGACGGTACAGCGAAGGTCAAAGGTGCGGCCGGAACCGACACTGCTGCGAGTGCCTGCCAGTACTTGACCCCCGCAGACAACAACAACGTCGCAAGTTTGGCTAATGTCAACTCGGCGGCGTTCTTCGGCTTCAGTGATTGGCTAACCAACGGCCAGACCCAGATGGGAGGGTCCGGCAACACTGGGCAGGCTGGGAGTTGGTCGATATCAAGTGTGGACTTCACCTCCTTCGATTACATGATCGTGTTCAAGGACGGCAATGACACCAACTTGATCAGCTTCGCGCTTAACGAAGAGTTTTCATCAGGTACATGGTCCACACCGTTCACTGCACCACCGTTCACTTTCAACGGCAATGCAAATTCTAGGGACGTATCGCACATCAGCATCTTTAAACGCGTAGCCGGCAACGGCGGCAGCGGCCCTGGCGGCAATCCGGTTCCCGAGCCGGGCACGCTTGCACTCGTCGGACTGGCGCTCGCGGGATTGGGCGTGGCGCGCCGTCAGCGGGCTGCTTGAGGGCACAGACGCTCTGTCGTCCGAAGAAGAAAAGAAAAGGGGCCCGAGGGCCCCTTCTTCTTTGCCTGAGATCTGACCAGCAAGCAAAGGCTCGATCAGCCTCGGTGTGCCGGACTCAGCGCGTGACCGTCACCGTCACCGACGAGGTGTTCCCCGCTGCGTCCTTGGACACCGCCTTCAGCGTGTAGCTGCCACGCTTCAGCGGCCTCACGTTCCACTCGTAGCCGAGCGAACTGCCGGCGCCGCTCGCCACGAGCCGGGTGCCGACGTAGAGCTGGTTCGAGATGCCGGCGCTGCCGCTGTTGTCGGATGCGTTGACAGTCACCCTGACCATGCCGGAAACGGTCGAACCGTTGCCGGGGTTGCTGATCGCCACGACCGGCGGTGTCGTGTCCGCAGGCGTCGTGGACGCGTTGGACACGTTGACCCAGACCCCTGCCGAGGTCCCGCTGTTGCCGGCCGCGTCGACTGCCACGGCCTTCAGTTCAGCATTGCCGTTGGAGGCTTGCTTGGAATCCCAGGAGAACGCAAACGGTGCGCTGCTGTCACTGGCGACCCTGCTGCCGTTGGCGAACAGGTCGACGCGGACGACGCCCACGTTGTCGACCGCGCTGACGTCCACCGCCACCAGGCCCGACACCGTGCTCGATGCCAGCGGGTTGCCGATGGCTACGCTGGGCGCCTGCGTATCGACCGTCGAGACGCTGGCCAGCGCGGCCTGCACGGCGGCGTTGGCGTCGACACGGCCCCAGCCGTATTCCTTGTCGAAGCCGGCGGTTCCCAGGTCGGTTGCGGTGTTGAACAGCAGGGTCTGCACCTGGGCGGACGAAAGCGCCGGGTTGGCCGACATCATCAGCGCCACCACGCCAGCGGTCACCGGGCTGGAGAACGAAGTGCCATTCCAGCTGCCGTAGCTGCCACCGCGGTTGGTGGTGTAGATGCCTGCGCCTGGCGCTGCGATGTCGACGAAGTTGCCAAAACTCGACCACGAGGTGCGGCGGTCGCTGCTGTCGGTGGCCGACACGGTGATCATCGCGCTGTTGGCAGCCGTGCCTTCCTCGACACCATTGTTGCCAGCCGAAACGACCACCAGGCCGCCCTTGCTCTTCATGTAGTTGGCCGAACTCTGCACTGCCGCGCTGCCGCTGACGCCGTAGCTGATGTTGGCCACGCGTGCGCCCTGATCAGCCGCCCAGGTCAGCGCGCTCGCGATGGTGCTGAAGTAGGCGTAGCCGTCGGGCTGCGAGACTCGGATCGGAATGATCCGGGCCTGCCCTGCGACCGACGCGACGCCGGTGCCGTTGTTCAGCGTTGCCGCGGCCGACCCGGCCACCGCGGTGCCGTGGCCTTGCACGTCGCTCGTGTCGGTGTTGTTGTCATAGAAGTTGTAGCCCGGCAGCATCCGCTCGGCCAGGTCGGGGTGCGCCGCGTCGACACCGGTGTCGAGGATGGCGATCTTGATGCCGCTGCCGGTGCTGTCATTCCAGGCCGGCACGGCGCCAATCTTGGACAGATGCCACTGGCTGCCCAGGAAGGGATCGTTCGACGCATGCAGCGCAACGCGCTGGTCAAGTTCGGCGAATTCGATCTGGGGGTGTTGCTTCAGCAGGTCGACCATGCGGCGCTCAAGTCCGCGCGGCAAGTCCACGATGCGCAGCCCGCTTTTGCCTGCAGCGCGCGCCAAGCCTCCGCCCTGCTCGGTAAGGATCTTTGCCAACGCGCTGTCCGGCAGGCCGGCGCGCGCCATCACAAGGATACGGCCAGGGGCATGACTGTCAGCCGCGGTGGCCTGCTGTGGCGACTGCGCCGACACATGGGCGCAGGAAAGTGCTGCAGCCAGCGCCACACCCACCCTTGGAAATTCGGAGATGAGCTTCTTGAATGCGAAGCCGGAAGATGCGATGCTCTTGCGCATGAGGGGTTCCTGTGCGTGTTTTGGACCCGGTTGTCCAGCACGTGAACCGCAAGCGCGGGCTTTGGACTCCGCCTACCCACATCACCCTCGATGCAGGTCGACTCGGCCCCGCCCAAGCTGATCTACCGGAGTGGAGATCATGAGCAGCCTTCACTGGCAGTCCAGCCGTCCTGGGACCGAAGCCCTTTAGACCGATGACTTTGCGTCCCCCGCTTTCGCAGGGTTTGCCGTTGACAGTGGCGTGAACTCTAGCGTCGGCTTAGGGCTTCTGCCTGCCGGAAACACGCAATGAAACACATGTTGCTGCACAACTGGCATGAGCCCGTGGGCGCGTCAGGCGGCCGTGGCCACACTCATGGGTCGTTAGGGTTCGAGTGGCGGGTTTTTCGGCCTGTTCGAACCGAAACAACCCTCTAATTCAGGGTGACAGACCCCGAGCTCAGGTCGAATTCGTATCCAAAAGCAACTCGGCAGGTTGAGTTCGTGGATTGCTCCGCAATTCCTGTGATGAGAACTTCAAGTTTCTGTTTGGGCTGTTTTGCAGCCAGGGCTTGGACAGCCATTCAATTCTCAAGCTGGGCTGTTACAAGTGGCTTGACCCATGTAGCCGCCTCACCTCGGATTGCGCGCGGACCAGGACGATCGGTGGGCGGGGCAAGTGCGGGTTGTTTCGTGCATAGCGCCCACGGGGCTGTCAAGGCGCGAACCCCGGCGGGCGGCCTGAGCCGACGGGGGACCTCCTCTTCGTCGGGTTAGCGGCCGTCTACCATCAATGCACGACCCGCGGGGCGTCCCGCCAATCGATCGCTACTGCGGTGAAGTAGACCATCCTCGCGGAGTCGTGGCGGCCGGCGAACCGGCGGGGCGCCGCTGACACCGCCGTCGACCGCACCGACGTTCAACGGCGTTTGCGCTGGAGTCCGGCCCTGTGAGGACCGGGTTCGTCTGGCCACGGAGTGATGCGGCAGCGGTGCCCCGAGGCAGACCCCGCCATACTCGCCGGAACGAATCCAGTCCTGCATCAAGGCCCTGATCCCGACGCGGATGTGGGTCGACGACGTCGTCAGCCACGTCAGCGCCGCTCACGCAGCCTCAGGACCGTCAGGTTCGGGTCGCGGCGGATGTCGCCCTCGGCAAACGGCAACGAAACCCAGCCGTAGTTCGAAAACAGCCGGGTCTGGTCCGCATAGTGCGGGTTGGCCGGATCGGACGACTGCGAATACGTCACGACAGCGCGGGCCTGGGGGCCGCTGGGGGTGAAGGTCACCGACTGGATGTAGCTCGAACCGCCCAGAATGGGGGTATTGCCCACGCCCGGCACCAGAGTGGACGAGGTGATCGCGTTGTAGACCCCCGAGACACCGCTGCCGCCATGCACGGGGATGCGTTCGCCGTTGCGCGT
The DNA here is from genome assembly GCA_022842595.1 of Rubrivivax sp. Classification (GTDB taxonomy): domain Bacteria; phylum Pseudomonadota; class Gammaproteobacteria; order Burkholderiales; family Burkholderiaceae_C; genus Rubrivivax. Next base: position 127,025 of record JALHPF010000008.1, on the reverse strand, counting down.
GTCGAAGTGCACCTGTCCCCAGGGCCGGTTGAGCGGGATGCCATTGGTGTCAAAGAACTGGACCGTGGCCGCCAGTTCGCTCATCACCCGCGTCACGATGGCAGGGTTGGCAGTGGCCAGGTTGCGCGGCGTGTTCACCGGGTCGGCCGCGTCGAAGGGCACGGCGTAGATGCCGGTCACGCCAGAGAGCCGACGCCACAGCTCGGTCCAGACATGCGCGCCGACGCTGGTGGTGTTGTTGCGTCGGTCCCAGGCGGCCAGCACCGTGCAGGCCGGGCCCACGTTGACCGACTGCGCACCCACCGGCACGATGGGGTTCTGCGATCCGCAGAGCTGCAGCACGCCGTCGAGCATGATCTCGGCGCTGTAGTGGCGGTTGCCGTACAGCACGTCCTGCAGCCACTGGCGGGTGAAGCCGGCGCCTGGCAGGCCGTCGCTGCCGGCCTGGCGGTCGCGGATCTGCGTGATGCCCAGCCGGGTGCGCAGGCCCTGCGGTCGGTTCTCGTCGGCGCCGATGATCTGCGAATAGCCCTCCAGCCGCGCCGCGGGGTTGGCCAGCCAGTAGCTGTCGTTGGAGTTCTGGACGTAGTCGCGGCGCGTCAGCTCGGGCATGCTGGACGCGCCGAAGATGCCGGGTTCCGGCGCGTCGGCGTCGGTGCCCAGGTCGCAGGCCGCCGTCGAACCGTCCAGCGCGTACAGCCGCGACGCGGCCAGCGCCTGCGACAGCCCCGGCTTGATGCAGGCCGCGAGCTTGGCATTCGAAGCGTTTGGCATCGAGCCCATGTCGCCGTAGTAGGCGTTGCCGGCGCTGTCGGCAGCGATGGTGTTGACCCAGGGCAGCCCGACATGGCGACGCAGCGTGGCACTGAATTCGCCCAGGTTGCGCGCTGTGCCCATCTCGCGGTACTGGCGGAAGGCGCGCGTGTTTTCCAGATTCACGTCAGTCAGCGCATAGGCGCGGGTGGTGGTCCAGGCGGCGGGTGCCGCCGGGATCAACACCGGACCGTACCGCGTCTGCCAGAAGGTGTGGCTGGCCGGCACCACGCTGCCGTCGGCCAGGCGCAGGTCGGCGCTGACCGTCTCGGGCTGCATCGCGACGACCTGACCGTCGACGACGTAGGACGTGGGCTGGCCCGGGGCGATGGCCAGTTCGCGCAGCACGAAGCGGCGCGCGGTGGACACGGTGTGGCTCCAGGCCACGTGGCGGTTGAAGCCGATGTTGACCAGCGGGAAGCCGTAGATCGAAGCGCCCATCGCGTCGTACTGGCCAGGGATGGTCAGGTGCACGGCGTAGAAGCGTTCGATGCCGAACCAGGGGAAATGCGGGTTGCCCAGCAACGCCCCGGCACCACCCGTCAGGTCGCCGCCGAGGCCCACGGCGTTGCTGCCGAAGCGCTCGGGGGTGAAGTCGGGCAGGTCGGCGGGGTCGAGCGTCATCGCAGCCTCGGTGGCGCTGACCTCGGCCAGGGCTGTCTGCCGTGCCTCGCCCTCGATGCCGGGCTGGGCAGCAGCCACGGCAGCCGGCGGCACGGCACCCACCAGCGAATTGACGAAGTTGCCCGTGCTGGCGCGCACCAGCAGTTTTCGCAGCACCCGCATCGAGTCCTTGCCAGTCATCGGCTGCACCCAGGCCTGGCCGCGGCAGTCGGCTGGCAAGGCCGCCACGCCGGTGTCGCGCAGGTAGCGATTGAAACCAGCGGCGTAGCCCGTGAGCAGGTCGCGCGTTTCCTGGTCGACGGCGGCCCAGGCCGCATCCACGCGCGCATCGGCGTTGACCATCTTGTAGACCCAGTCCGAGGCCAGTGTCGAACTGCCGAAGTAGCGCGACTGCGTGCCATTGGCCGCAAGCATCTCGCGCGCCAGCACGCAGGCGTTGTCCTGCGCGAAGGCATGGCCGTAGCCATAGCCCAGGCTGCCCCAGTTGGTGGCCTGGATGTGCGGGATGCCGAAGCTCGTGCGCGAGATCTGCGCGTCGTAATTGAGCGGCGGTTTGGCCGCATGGGACAGGCTGGCGGACAGCAGACAGGCCGAAGCCGCGCAGACCGCCAGGAGGTCGGGCTGGAAACGAAGGGGCTGGATGCGCATGGGGGTCTCCTGTGGACGGTGGACTGCACGCAAGGCTGCGCGGTTCGCCAGTGATTTTTTGGGCGCATTCAATGTAGCTGCAGTCCGCCTGCTGGCGCCTCAGGGGCAACGCGGCCTGCGCATCCGCATCGACCCGGCCTTCACGCGGCCGCGGCCTACAAACCGCGGCGGCCCGGGCACCGATACTGGCGCGTGATGCCTATGCGAAAGACAGGAGACACAGCTTGATGCGGCGATGGCTACAGTCCCGGGCGGGATGGGTCGTGATCACGGTGTTGTGCACTCTGGTCGGGGTGCTGCTGGCGCAGAACCTGGGCAGTGGTGAACAGAAGCTGCGCCAGGAACTGCCCCGGCTGTACGAAAGCGACGACGGCGAATTCCGCCGTTCCCTGAGCAGCCTGCTCGGCCCGCCGCTGGTCGAGGGCAACCGCGTCGACACCCTGCTCAATGGCGACCAGATCTTCGCCGCGATGCTGGCCGCGGTGCGTGGCGCCACCACCACGATCACCTTCGAGACCTACATCTACTGGTCGGGCAGCATCGGTCGCGAGTTCGTCGAGGCGCTGGCCGAGCGCGCCCGCACCGGCGTGCGGGTGCACGTGCTGCTGGACTGGGTGGGCAGCCTGAAGATGGAACAGGTGCTGCTGGACGAACTGGAACGAGCCGGCATCGAGGTCAAGCGCTTCCACGAGCCGCACTGGACGACCCTGGACCGCCTGAACAACCGCACGCACCGCAAGTTGCTGGTCGTCGATGGCCGCGTCGGCTTCACCGGCGGGGTCGGCATTGCCGACCCCTGGCGCGGACGGGCGCGCAACGCCGAGGAATGGCGTGATTCGCACTTCCGCGTCGAGGGCCCGGTGGTGGCGCAGATGCAGTCTGTCTTCCTGGACAACTGGATGCGTGCCACCGGCAAGGTGCTGCACGGCGATGCCTATTTCCCGGCGCTGAAGCCCGCGGGGAAACTGGCCGCCCAGATGTTCAGCAGTTCGCCCAGCGGCGGCAGCGAAAGCATGCATCTGATGTACATGCTGTCGCTCACCGCGGCGCGCACCAGCATCGACCTCGCCAGCGCCTACTTCGTGCCCGACGAGATGACCGTTGCCATCCTCATCAAGGCGGCCCGCCGCGGCGTGAAGGTGCGCGTGATCACGCCGAACGCGCACATCGACGCCGAAATCGTGCGCCAGGCGTCGCGTGGCACCTGGGGGCCGATGCTGGCAGCGGGCGTGCAGATTGCCGAGTACCAGCCGACCATGTTTCACGTCAAGAGTCTGGTCGTCGACGGCCGCTTCGCATCGGTGGGGTCGACCAACTTCGACAACCGATCCTTCCGCCTCAACGACGAGGCCAACCTGAATGTGCTGGACCCTGGTTTCGGGCTCGAGCAGCAGCGCGTGTTCGACGACGACTGGGCGAAGTCACGCCCGGTCAGCCTGGCCGAGTGGCAGGCCCGGCCATGGTCCGAGCGTGCGCTGGAATGGCTGGCTGGTCTGCTGCACAGCCAGCTGTAGGCTGGCCCTGAACACCGGAGTCCCCCGAGGCCGGAAACCGGCCCTTCAGCCGAAGACCCTACCAGGGTCGCCCTGGCAACGAGCAGAAGCTCACGGGCGCAAACGCCCGAGACGGGCGGCGAACCGCTGCCCGCCCACCCGCACTGCCGATCAGTGCGGGCCCTTGTTCGCCTCTGCAGTCGCCGCCCGAGAGGCCGAAACCGCCCCGCCCACCACTCCACCCGCCATTGCACGCACCGCGCAGACCTTGAATCCCGGAATCTTCGCCACCGGGTCCAGCGCCGGGTGCGTCAGTTCGTTCACCGCAGCCTCGGCCCAGCAGAAGGCCACGAACACCATGCCCGGCTGCGCGCTTTCGTCGGCGCGGGCGTACAGGCACACGCTGCCGCGCCGCGTCTGAAGCGTCACCGGTTCGCCGGCTTGCACACCCACGCGCGCCATGTCGGCCGGGTGCATCCAGGCCACCGGTTCGGGTTCCAGCGTGTGCAGCACATGGCTGCGCCGGGTCATGCTGCCGGTGTGCCAGTGTTCCAGCTGGCGGCCGGTGCTCAGCACCAGCGGGTAGTCCAGGTCGGGCACCTCGGCGCTGGGCACCAGGCCGGCCGGCACGAAGCGGCCGCGGCCGCTGGGCGTGGGGAAGCTGCTGGTGAAGACCACCGGCTCGCCCGCGTCGCCTTCGTTTTCGCAGGGGTAGGTGACGGCCTCTTCGGCCTGCAAACGCGCCCAGGTGATGCCGCCGATGCTGGGCATGGCGCGGCGCATCTCGTCGAACACCGCGCCCACCACGGCCGGGGCGTCGCTGTGCGGGTTGCCATAGCCCGACCAGTCCAGCCCCAGTTCACGCGCCATGTCGATGAGGATGGCAATGTCCTGGCGCGCCTGGCCCGGCGGGTTGAGGGCCGGCCGCGCCATCTGCACGGTGCGATCGGTGTTGGTGAAGCTGCCGGTCTTCTCGGCAAAGCTGCTGGCTGGCAGCACCACGTCGGCCAGGCAGGCGGTTTCGGTCATGAAGATGTCCTGCACCACCATCAGGTCCAGCGAAGCCAGGGCCTCGCGTGCATGGTGGGCGTCGGGGTCGCTCATCGCCGGGTTCTCGCCCATCACGTACAGGCCCTTCAGGCGGCCGGCCGCGGCGGCGTGCATCACTTCCACCACAGTCAGGCCGGGCTGCAGGCTCAGCCACTCTTCAGGAACACCCCAGGCCTGCGCCATGCGGGCGCGTGCCCCGGTGTCGGTGACACGCTGGTAGTCGGGGTACATCATCGGGATCAGCCCGGCGTCGGAAGCTCCCTGCACGTTGTTCTGACCGCGCAGCGGGTGCAGGCCGGTACCGGGGCGGCCGATCTGCCCGGTCAGCAGCGACAGGCCGATCAGGCAACGTGCGTTGTCGGTGCCGTGCACATGCTGGCTGACGCCCATGCCCCACAGGATCATCGACGCGCGGCTGGTGGCGAAGAGGCGGGCCACATCCCGGATGGCCGCGGGCTCGATGCCGCACAGCGGTGCCATCGCTTCGGGGCTGAAGGCCTTCAGGTGTTCAGCCAGGGCCGCGAAGCCCTCGGTGCGGGCTTCGACGAAGGCGTGGTCGACCAGGTCTTCGGCCACGATGACATGCATCATCGCGTTCAGCAGCGCCACGTCGCCGCCCGGCTTGAAGCGCAAGTGGCGGTGGGCGTGGCGCGTCAGCGCGTTGTGGCGCGGGTCGATCAGGACCAGCTTGGTGCCGGCCTGCGCTGCGTTCTTGATCCAGGTGGCCGCCACCGGGTGGTTGACGGTGGGGTTGGCGCCGATGATCACCACCACTTCGGCGTGCACGACATCGCGCACCGGGTTGCTGACCGCCCCCGAACCCAGGCCTTCGAGCAGCGCCGCGACGCTGGACGCATGGCACAGCCGCGTGCAATGGTCGACGTTGTGCGTGCCGAAGCCCAGCCGCACGAGCTTCTGGAAGAGGTAGGCCTCTTCGCTGCTGCCCTTGGCAGAACCGAAGCCCGCCAGCGCATGGCTGCCATGCGTGTCGCGGATGCGCGCCAGGCCACCACCGGCCAGCGCCAGCGCTTCTTCCCAGGTGGCTTCGCGGAACACGTCGGCGATCTCGTGTGGGGCCAGCACACGGCCGGGCTGCTTGGGCGCGCCTTGGCGTCGCACCAGCGGCACCGTCAGGCGTTCGGGGTTGCGCGCGTAGTCGTAGCCATAGCGGCCCTTCACGCACAGACGCCCTTCGTTGGCCGGGCCGTCGCGGCCCTGCACGTCGACGATGGCGTCGTCCTTCACGGTGTAGGTCACCTGGCAGCCCACGCCGCAGTAGGGGCAGAGTGAATCGACCTGCTTGTCGGCCACCACCGGCTCGGGCATGGCCTTGGAAGACAGCGCTCCGGTGGGGCAGGCCTGCACACATTCACCGCAGCCCACGCAGCTGGAGGCACCCATCGGATCGGCCTGGTCGAACACGATCTTCGCCTGCGCCCCGCGCAGCGCCAGGCCGATGACGTCGTTGACCTGCTCGTCGCGGCAGGCGCGCAGGCAGCGGGTGCACTGGATGCAGGCGTCGGCGTTGAAGGTGATGGCGGCGTGGCTGGGGTCCGGCGTGTGCGGCGCGCGGGCCTTGAAGCGGCTGGCCGACGGCGCGGTGGCCACCCCCAATTCGTCGGCCCAGTGCGTGAGCTCGTTGCCGGCGGGCAGGCTGGCGGCACGCGTGTCGGCCAGCAGCAGTTCGACCACCAGGCGCTGGGCGCTGCGCGCACGCGGGCTGGCCGTCTGCACCTGCATGCCGGGCTGCACGGCACGGCAGCACGAAGCCGCCAGCGTCCGTTCACCGGCCACTTCCACCACGCAGGAACGGCAGTTGCCGGCCGGCGTCAGGCCGTCGGCATGGCAAAGGCGCGGCACCTCGGCGCCTTCGCGGTCGGCCACGGTCAGCAGGGTTTCGCCTTCACGGGCGCAGACCTCGCGGCCGTCGAGCGTGAACGTGATCTCGCGGGCGGCCAGGCGGGCTTGCTCGGCTAGGGTGATGGCGTTCATGGGGCGTTCAGGTCTCAGCTCAATTCGTGCGGGAAGTAGCGGACGACGCAGTCCATCGGGTTCGGTGCGGCCTGGCCCAGGCCGCAGATGGAAGCGTCGCGCATCACCTGCGAAAGCTCGGCCATCAGCGCGGTGTCCCAGTGCTCGCCGGCCATCAGATGGTTGGCCTGCGCTGTGCCGGCACGGCAGGGGGTGCACTGGCCGCAGCTTTCGTGTTCGAAGAACTGCATCAGGTTGCGTGCGGCGACCATCGCGCGGTCGCGGTGGCTGTCGCTTTCGGTCAGCACCATCACCGCGGCCGAGCCGATGAAGGCGCCGTGTGGCTGCAGCGTGTCGAAGTCCAGCGGCACGTCGGCCAGGCTGGCCGGCAGGATGCCGCCCGAGGCACCACCCGGCAGGTAGGCGTAGAGGCGGTGGCCGTCGGGCAGGCCGCCGCAGTATTCGTCGACCAGTTCACGCAGCGTGATGCCGGCCGGGGCCAGCTTCACGCCCGGGTTCTTCACGCGGCCCGACACCGAGAAGCGGCGCAGCCCCTTGCGGCCATGGCGGCCTTGCGCCGCGAACCACTCGCCGCCACGTTCGACGAGTTCACGCACCCAGACCAGCGATTCCAGGTTGTGCACCAGCGTCGGCCGGCCGAACAGGCCCACCTGGGCAACGTACGGCGGGCGCAGCCGCGGCATGCCGCGCTTGCCTTCGATCGATTCGAGCATCGCGCTTTCTTCGCCGCAGATGTAGGCGCCGGCGCCACGGCGCAGTTCGATCTTCGGCAGCGCCAGTCCGGCGAAGTCGGGCGAGGCTGTGAATCCGGCCAGCGCCTGCAATTCGGCTTCCAGCGCCTCGCGCGCGCCGTGATATTCGTCGCGCAGGTAGACGACGACACACACCGCGTCCACCGCCCAGGCCGCCACCAGCATGCCTTCCAGGAAACGGTGCGGGTCGGTCTCCAGGCACCAGCGGTCCTTGAAGGTGCCGGGTTCACCTTCGTCGATGTTCACCGCCATCCAGCGCGGCGCCGGCTGCTCGCGCACGATGCGCCACTTGCGGCCGGTGGGGAAGCCCGCGCCGCCCAGGCCGCGCAGGCCGGCGTGTTCGAGCGTGGTGATGAGGCTGTCGACGCTGCGCCGGCCGGCCAGGCAGTCGCGCAGCAAGGCGTAGCCGCCCTGGGCGACATACGCCGCCAGCGGCAGAACGGCGGGTGCCTCGGCCCGCACCCGGCCGGTGGCCACGGCGGCCTGCACCGCTTCGGCTTGCGCCGGGGCCACCAGGTGCTGGTGCACATGCACGGCCGGGGCGCGGTCGCAGGCGCCGATGCAGGGCGCGGGGATGACACGCACCTCGGCGCCCAGCAGGGCCGGCAGGCGCTGCAGCAACGCATCGGCGCCAGCCAGCTGGCAGGCCAGGCCGTCGCACACCCGCACCGTCAGCGCCGGCGCGGCTGCCACATGCCCGTGCTCGTTCTCGCGCACGATGTCGAAGTGGTGATAGAAGCTCGCGACCTCGAAGACCTCGGTCTGCGCCAGCCCCATCCACTGCGCCAGCGCTGCCATGTGCGGGGCCGACAGCTGCCGGAAGTGGTCTTGAATCGCATGCAGGTACTCGATCAGCAGTTCACGTCGCGGCGGGGTGCCGGCCGCGAGGTTCAGCGCCGCCTGCACTTCGGCCAGTGCCTGGGCTTCGACCTGGCGACCTCGGGGCTGCGAACGCCGGCGTTGATCGCTGGGGGCTTGCAGTGCCTGGACGGCAATCGGGATGACGGGATGGTTCACGCGTTGGACGAAAGTGGCGCAGGGTGGCGCGGTCGCGCAGTCGCACGACCGCGGCGACCGCATGCGGCACTATCGGCAGCCGGGCCCGGCCTGTCCAATCGTTTGCCCGAACCGGTCGATTCACCAGGCTGATGACGCCACGAGCTGTCGTACAGGGTTTCTACCCGCGCTTCCTACAATCCTGCGATGTCCACGCCTGCCTCACCCACCCTGCCGGAACACTGGCCACTGGCCGCGGTGCTGGTGGTCGACGACGAACCTGGCATGCGCAACTTCCTCACCAAGACCCTGTCGTCGCGTGCCGGCCGGGTGATGGAAGCCGGCTCGGCCGAGGAAGCGCAGGCCCTGCTGCTGCAACACCGCTTCGACCTCGTCATCCTCGACATCACCCTGCCCGGCAAGAGCGGGCTGGAACTGCTGAAGGAGATGCGCGAAGACGGCAACGGCTGTGAAGTCGTTCTCATCACCGCGTTCGCCGACCTGGACACCGCCATCGAGGCCCTGCGCGCCGGCGCCGGCGACTTCCTGCTGAAGCCCTTCCGCGTGACCCAGGTGCTGAACGCCTTCAAGCACGGGCTGGAACGCGCGCGGCTGAAGCGCGAGAACTTCCTGCTCAAGCGCGCGCTGCGCCAGCGCACGCGCCCGGCCGACGCGCTGGTGGGTTCGTCGCTGGCCATCGGCGGCGTGAAGGCGGCGCTGCAGCGCGTGGCCCCGGTCGACAGCACGGTGCTGCTGACGGGCGAGTCCGGCACCGGCAAGGAACTGGCTGCGCAGGCGCTGCATGAACTCAGCCAGCATGCCACCGGCCCGTTCGTGCCGGTGAATTGCGCCACCGCCTCGCCGGCGCTGCTGGAAAGTGAACTCTTCGGCCAGGCGCGCCAGGAAGACGGCAGCGCGCCGCGCGACGGCCTCTTCGTCTACGCCCAGGGCGGCACGCTCTTCCTCGACGAAGTCGCCGAACTGCCGCCCAGCGTGCAGGCCAGCCTGCTGCGGGTGCTGGAAAGCCGGCGCGTGCGGCCGGCAGGCAGCCAGCAGGAAATTCCGGTGGCGGTGCGCATCGTGGCCGCGACGAACCGGCCGCTGGCCGCAGAAGTGGAAGCCGGGCGCTTCCGCAAGGACCTGTACTACCGGCTGCAGGTCGTCGACATCCGGCTGCCGCCGCTGCGCCAGCACAAGGAAGACATCCCCGCGCTGGTGGCGCATTTCATCGCGACGCTGGCGCCGCGGCTGGGCGTGGCGCCGATCGAGGTGAGCGACGACGAGATGCGCTACTTGTGCGAATACGACTGGCCAGGCAATGTGCGCGAACTGCGCAACCTGCTCGAGCGCTCGCTCATCGTCGGCGCCTTGAATGTGTCTGCGCTGTATCAGGGGCTCTCGCGCAAGGCGTCTGCACCCACGTCTGCACCCGCGGCCGCTGCTGCACCGGCTGCAGCCAATGCCAAGCTTGCCACGGGCACTGCCGAAACCGCCAGCGCCGCCGAAAGCGGCACCGTCGACCTGCACACGCTTGAAAAGCGCCACATCCTGGCCGTGCTGGCGCAGGTGGGCGGTGACAAGACCCGGGCTGCGCAGCTGCTGGGCATCTCGCGCCGCACGCTCGAGCGGCGCGCCGCCGACTGGGCCTGATGCCGGGCGACGGCGCGGTTTCGCGGAGCGGGCGCGCTTTCGCCCGGCTGTCGATCCGCCGCAAGCTGCTGGCGATGGTGCTGCTGCCGCTGCTGGTGGTGCTGCCCCTGCTGGGCCTGCTGCTACTGTGGTGGGGCAGCGCAGCCCTGGACCGGCTGCTCATCACGAAGGTGCGCGCCGACCTGGCAGTGGCCAATGGCTACTTCGAACGGGTGCTGGGCGAGGTGGGTGCCAGCACCGCCGCGGTGGCGGAATCGCAGCGGCTGCACCAGGCGCTGGCGGCGGCCGGTGGCGGCGCGGGCTGGACAGCCTTGCTCGAGGCTTTTCGCGAACGCGAGGGCCTGGACTTTCTGCACTTGCACACGGCAGACGGCCACCTGCTGGCCACGCAGCGCGGCGCGCCGGCGGCCGACGGCACCCTGGCGCCGCACGCCCCAGGCCAGGACCGCACCAGCGTCGAACTGCTGACGCCGGTGCAGGCCCGGGCCCTGGGTGCGGAACTGGCCGGCCGCGTCGCCGTGCCACTCCTGCCCACGCGCAATGCCGCGCCCAGCCTGCGCCAGCAGGAAGACCGGGCGATGGTGCTGCTGTCCACCCACCCGGTTCACGGCAGCGACGGCCGGCTGCTGGGCCACGTCCAGGGCGGCATGCTGCTGAACCGCAACCTGGGCTTCATCGACCACATCAACGGCATCGTCTACCCCGAAGGCAGCCTGCCGTTCGGCAGCCGCGGCACGGCCACGCTGTTCCTCGACGACGTGCGCATCTCCACCAACGTGCGCCTGTTTGCCGACGCGCAGGGCCGCACCGACCGGGCCATCGGCACGCGCGTTTCGCAGGCCGTTCGCGACGCCGTGCTCGGCCGCGGCAGCACCTGGCTCGACCGCGCCTTCGTCGTCAACGAGTGGTATGTGTCGGCCTACCAGCCACTGGCCGACGGCAACGGCCGGCCGCTGGGCATGCTGTACGTGGGTTTCACCGAACGGCCTTTCACGCTGCTGAAGTACGCGCTGCTGGCGAGCATCGGCGTGGTGTTCTTTGCGGTGATGATCGCCGCAGCCGTGGTCTCGCTGCGCTGGGCGCGCAGCATCTTCAGCCCGCTGGAACAGATGGAAGCGACGATGAAGCGCGTGCAGGCCGGTGACGGCGGTGCACGTGTCGCACCAACCGAAGGCGGCCATGACGAGGTCGACGAGATCGGCCGCCTGGCCCGCCATTTCGACGAGTTGCTCGACCAGGTCGACCGCGACACCCGCGAGCTGCAACGCTGGAACGCCGAGCTCGACGCCAAGGTGGCCGAACGCACCGCGCAGCTGGCCGAGGCGCAGAGCCAGCTGGTCAAGAACGAGAAGCTCGCCGCGGTGGGCCAGCTGACGGCGAGCATCGCGCACGAGGTCAACAACCCGATCGCGGTGATCCAGGGCAACCTGGACCTGATGCGTGAACTGCTGGGCCCGGAACAGGCGCACAAGGTGCGCGCCGAGCTGCGCCTGGTCGACGAGCAGATCGAACGCATGCGGCTGATCGTGACCCAGCTGCTGCAGTTTGCGCGGCCATCGGAATACGCGGGCTATGTCGAAGCCGTGGACAGCATACGGGCGCTCGACGACTGCCTGGTGCTGGTGGCCCACCTGCTGGCGCGCACGCGGATCCGCGTGCTGCGCAGCCTGCAGGCCACGCGGCCGGCGGCCATCAACCGCCAGGAACTGCAGCAGGTGCTGGTGAACCTGCTCGTCAATGCCATCCATGCCATGCCCGAGGGCGGCGAACTGCAGCTGAGCACGCGCGACTGGCAGGGCGGCGCCGACGGCCAGGCGGCGGGGCTGGAGATCGAGCTGCGCGATACCGGTCCGGGCCTGTCGCCCGAGCTGCTGCCCACGCTGTTCCAGCCCTTCGTCACGCGCAAGAAGGACGGCACCGGACTGGGGCTGTGGATCAGCCGCAGCCTGGTGGAACGCTACGGTGGCGACATCACGGCCGCCAACCGCAGCGACGGCGTTCGTGGCGCGGTGTTCACAGTGCGACTGCTGGCCGAGGCGCCAACCGACACCGCCACGACAGCCGGCGCCGGCGACTGATCAGGTGCCCTTGGACACCTGGATCGTCGGGAACTTCGACGAGAAGTCCTTGGCCTGCTTGGCGATCTTCACCGCCGCGCGGCGCGCGATCTCGCGGTAGGTGTTGGCCACCGTGCCGTCGGGGTCGGCCACCACGGTGGGGCGGCCGGTGTCGGCCTGCTCGCGGATGCTCATCGTCAGCGGCAGGCTGCCCAGGGTGTCGACACCGTATTTCTCGGCCATGCGCTGGCCGCCGCCTTCGCCAAAAATGTGTTCGGTGTGGCCGCAGTTCGGGCAGCAGTACACGGCCATGTTCTCGACGATGCCGAGGATGGGCACGCCCACCTTCTTGAACATCTCCACGCCGCGCTGCACGTCGAGCAGGGCGATGTCCTGCGGCGTGGTGACGATGACGGCCCCCGTGAGCGGCACGCGCTGGCTGAGCGTGAGCGCGATGTCGCCGGTGCCGGGGGGCATGTCGATCAGCAGGTAATCCAGCTCGCGCCAGTTGGTCTGGCGAAGCAGCTGCTCTAGCGCCTGCGTGGCCATCGGCCCGCGCCAGATCATGGCCTGGTCGGCGTCGACCAGGAAGCCGATGCTGATGACCTGCACGCCGTAGTTTTCCAGCGGCTCCATCGTCTTGCCATCGGCGCTTTCGGGGCGACCGCTGATGCCCATCATCATCGGCTGGCTGGGGCCGTAGATGTCGGCGTCGAGGATGCCCACGCTGGCGCCCTCGGCGGCCAGCGCCAGCGCCAGGTTGGCCGTGGTCGTGCTCTTGCCGACACCGCCCTTGCCCGAGGCCACGGCGATGACGTTTTTCACGCCCGGCAGCAGCTGCACGCCGCGCTGTACCGCGTGGGCCACGATCTTGCTGCTGATGTTCACGCTGACGTTGGCCACGCCAGGCAACGTGCGCGCCGCGGCGATCAGCGCCTTGCGCAGTGCCGGCACCTGGCTCTTGCCGGGGTAACCGAGCTCGACGTCGAAGGCGATGTCGCCGCCTTCGATGCGCAGGTTCTTCACCTGCTTGCCGGCAACGAAGTCGCGCTCGGTGTTGGGGTCGACGACGGCCTTCAGGGCTTCGAGCAGAGCGGCTTCAGTGATATTGGACATGGCCCGGGCACGGTGGCTGACAAAGACTGCGAAGTCTATCCGCCAGGGCAGCACAGCCGCTGGCGTGGGCTTCGAAGGGGCCAGAATGGGCATGCACGACAGGGCGTGGGCGGAGGACCGGATGACAGTGCCACAGGCGGGCGGGGCGGCACGAGGGCTCCCCAGGGCGCACGGAGTGCCCCTCGTGGACACCCTGCAGCAGGCAGTCTGGCTGCTGCTCATGCTGGCGGCGGGAACGGCAGGCGCCGCGCGTGTGGCGGCCGTGTCGCCGCAGGGCGAGGTGGCCGAGGTGCGCCAGGTCGTGCTGCGTTTCGACGCGCCGGTGGTGGCCGCCGGCGACCCGCGAGCGCCCGCGCCGGCCCTGCTGGCCTGCGAAGGGGGAACACCCGCGGGCAGCGGCCGCTGGGCCGACGCGCAACGCTGGCTGTTCGACTTCAACGAAGCGCTGCCAGCGTCCAAGCGGTGCACGTTGAGCATCGCGCCAGGCTTCACCCCGCTGGGCGGGGCGCTGGAAGGCACCACACGCTGGCAATTCGCCACTGGTGCACCCCGGGTTGTGACGGTACAGCCTGACGAAGGCGCCGAGATCGAGGAAGACCAGCAGTTCCTGCTGCGTTTCAACGGCCCGGCCGACGCCGCGCGGGCCGCGCAGCGCGCCTGGTGCGAGGTCGACGGCCTGGGCGAACGCATCGGCGTCAGCGTGACCACGGGCGCCGCGCGCGATGCCGTGCTGCGCAGCCGCGGCCGCAGCGTCCCGCCCGACCGTCAGGTGCTGCTGGCTTGCCAGCGCCCCTTCCCGGCCGCCACCCAGGTACGCCTGGTGTGGGGGCCGGCCGGCACGGTGAAGGACACGCAGCGCTTCGAATGGACCGTGCGCGAACGTTTTGCCGCCGAATTCAGCTGCGAACGTGACAACGCGCAATCGCCCTGCCTGCCGCTGCGGCCGATGAGCCTGCGCTTCAATGCGCCGGTGCCGCGTGAACTGGCGCTGGCGGCCAGGCTGCAGCCCGCCGCTGGCGCTGCCGTCGCGCCGAAGCCGCCCAGCGAGCCCGGCACCGGCCCGCTGGACGGCGTGCAGTTCGCAGCCCCCTTGCCCGAAAGCACGAGTTTCCAGCTGCTGCTGCCGATGGGCCTGAAGGACGAAGGCGGCCGCGCGCTGTCGAACGCCGGCAGTTTTCCGCTGCCCGTGGCCACGGGCCGCATGCCGCCGCTGGCGAAGTTCGGCGGGGCGCCCTTCGGCATTCTCGAAGCGCCGCTGAAGGCGGGTGAACCGGCCCTGCTGCCGCTGACATTGCGCCAGGTGCAGGCCGACCTGCAGGGCGCCAGCACCGGCGGGCAAGTGCGCGTGCGCCGGCTCGATGCCGGCACCACCGACCTGGCCCTGCTGCAGTGGATCAGCCGCGTCGAGCGCTTTCACGAAAACGAAGTCAGCGCCCGGGAAGCCGGGCTGCCGCAGGCGCAGTGGATGGAGTCCGTGCAGGTGCAGGGCGCTGGTGGCGCCATGCGCACGGTGCAGCGTGAAAGGCACGTCGAAACCCGTAGCGTTTCCCTGCTCGCCCAGGACAGCCAGGCCAGCGTCGTGGCACTGCCGCAGCCGGCCTCCATCCAAGGTACCCCGGGCACCCCAGGACCCCGGGCCACCGAAGTCATGGCGCTGCCGCTGGCCGGCCGCGGTTACCACGTGGTGGAAGTGGAGTCGCGCATCCTCGGGGCTTCACTACTGGCCAGCCGCGCACCGATGTACGTGCGCACCGGCGCTCTGGTGACACCGATCGCCGTGCACTTCAAGCGCGGGCGCAGCAGCAGCCTGGCCTGGGTGACGACGCTGGAGCGTGCCCGACCCGTTCCCGGCGCACGCGTGGCCGTGAACGACTGCCGCGGCCAGCCGCTGTGGAGCGGCACCACCGGCGCCGACGGCACGGTGCGCATCGGGCGCGGCTTCGACGAGGAGTTCGGTGGCGACGGTGCGGATGGCAAGACCGGCCAGTGCCTCGGCAACGCCGGCCTGTTCGTCACCGCGCGTGCCGGCCAGGGCGCCGATGCCGACCTGGCCTTCGTCTTCAGCCGCTGGCACAAGGGCATCGAGCCCTGGCGCTTCGGCATCGCCACCGCTCAGGGCACCACGCCCGACCGCCGCGCTCACACCGTGTTCGACCGCACCCTGCTGCGCGCGGGCGAAACGGTGTCGATGAAGCACTTCGTGCGTGACGACACCGAGCGCGGCCTCGCCCTGCCCGCACCCGCCAGCCTGCCCGACCAGCTGCTCATCACGCACCAGGGCAGCGGCGCCGAGACCGTGCAGGTGCTGCAATGGCCACGCGGCGCGCGCTCGGCCGAAAGCCGCTGGGTCATTCCGAAGACCGCGGCGCTGGGCGGCTACGACGTGATGCTGAAGCGCGGCGACCAGCGACTGGCCAGCGGCAGCTTCCGCGTCGAGGCCTTCCGCGTGCCGCTGGTCGACGCCCGGCTGACCGCACCGCCGGGCGAGACCATCGCGCCGGCGGAAGTGGCTTTCAGCGCCCAGCTCAATGCGATGGCGGGCGGGCCGATGGCCCGTGCGCCGCTGGTGCTGTCGGCGCTGCTGCGCCCGGCCGCACCGGTGTTCGCCCAACACCCCGAATTCCGTTTCGACCCACCACGCAGCGAGCGCGCCGGTGACGAGGACAACAACGAGGACGACGCCCGGCTCGTGGCCGACAAGCTGGGTGCCAGCACCGACGCGCAAGGCGCGGCGCGGCTGGTGGTGGCCCGGCTGCCCACGCTGAATGGGCCTTCGGAGCTGACGGCCGAGCTGGGTTTCGACGACCCGAACGGTGAAGTGCAGACCGTGACGCAGACGCTGCGTTTGTGGCCCGCCGCCGTGCTGGTGGGCCTGCGTGCGCCCTCCTGGGCCGGATCGGCCGGCAGTGCACGTTTCACTGCGCTGGTGGTGGACACGCGCGGCAAGCCGCTGGCGGGTCGCGCGGTGGACGTGGTCGGCCGGCTGCACGAGGCGCTGAGCACGCGCACCCGCATCGTCGGCGGTTTCTATGCCTACGACACGCAGCGGCGCATCCGCGAGCTGGGCACCCTGTGCAGCGGCAAGACCGACGCGCAAGGCCGACTGAACTGCGATGTCGAACCGAAAGCCACCGGCGAGATCGAGCTGGTGGCCAGCACCCGCGATGACGCCGGCCGCGTGGCCCGGGCCGGCGCCGGCGTGTGGGTGACGGGCGCAGGCGAGATCTGGTTCGCCCAGGACAACGACGACCGCATCGACGTGCTGCCCGAACAGCGCGAGCTTGAAGCCGGGCAGACGGCGCGGCTGCAGGTGCGCATGCCGTTTCGCAGCGCCACGGCCCTGGTGACGGTGGAACGTGAAGGCGTGATCGACGCACGGGTGGTGACGCTGACCGGCCGCAACCCGGTGGTGGAAGTGCCGGTTCCCGCGGGCTGGGCGCCGAACGTGCATGTGGGCGTGCTCGTGCTGCGCGGGCGGCTGCGTGAGGCGCCCTGGTGGAGCTTCTTCACCTGGGGCTGGCGTGAGCCCGGTTCGTGGTGGCAGGCCTTCCGCCACGAAGGGCGCGACGTCCCCGTGCCCACGGCCCTGGTCGACCTGGCCAAGCCCACCTTCAAGTACGGCGTGGCCACGCTCGAAATCGGCCGCGCGGCGCAGAAGCTGGACGTGACGGTGACCGCCGACCGCCCGCCCGACCAGGCCTACGCGGTGCGCGAAACGGTGAAGGCGCTGGTGCGGGTGACGCACGGCGGCAAGCCGCTGGCGGGGGCCGAGGTGGCTTTTGCAGCCGTCGACGAAGGGCTGCTGGCGCTGATGCCCAACCGGTCCTGGGACTTGCTCGATGCACTCTATGCCCCCCGCCCTTGGGGCGTGGAAACCTCGACCGCGCAGGGTGAGCTGATCGGCCGCCGCCACTACGGCCGCAAGGCCATGCCACCGGGCGGTGGCGGCGGCCGCAACCCCACGCGGGAGCTGTTCGACACGCTGCTGCTCTGGCGCGGCACGGTGGTGCTCGACGCCAGGGGCGAAGCGCGCCTCGACGTGCCATTGAACGACTCGCTCACCCGCTTCAGGCTGGTGGCCATGGCCGACGACGGCGGTGCCGGCGATGGCGGCCGCTTCGGCACCGGCAGTACCACGGTCCGGGTCTCGCAGGACCTGCAGATGATCTCGGGCCTGGCGCCGCTGGTGCGCGAGGGCGACCGCATCGACGCCGCCTTCACGTTGCGCAACACCACCGACCGGGCGATGACGCTGCGCGTGGCGCTGGCCGGCCAGAGCGACGCCGGCATGCCCACCGTGCCGGTGGCGCCCGCGCAGACACTGCAGCTGGCTGCCGGGGCCGCGCAGGACCTGCGCTGGACCGTGACCGTGCCCGAAGGCGCCACGCGCATCGAATGGGCGGCCGAAGCCCGTGAAACCGGCAGCACGCCGAAGCCGGCCAGCGACCGCCTGAAGATCGTGCAGGCGGTGGTGCCGCTGGTGCCGCAGCGCGTCTGGCAGGCCAGCCTGGTGCAGCTCGACGCCGCCGCCGCAGCCAGCCTGCCGGTGGCACCGCCTGCCGGCGCCCTGCCCGGCCGCAGCCAGCTGCTGGCCACGCTGAAGCCCAGTCTGGCGGGAACCGCCACAGGCCCGGGCGCCGGCCTGCCCGGCGTGCGCCGCTACTTCGAGGCCTACCCCTACACCTGCCTGGAGCAGCAGACTTCCCGTGCCATCGGCCTGCGCGACACCGCCGCCTGGCAGGCGCTGGGCGGTGAAGTCGCCGGCTATCTGGACAGTGACGGCCTGGCCAGCTACTTCCCGCCACAGCCCGGTGACGCGCCCCGCGGCAGCGACCGCCTCACCGCCTACCTGCTGGCCGCCGCGCACGAAGCCGGATGGGCCTGGCCCGACGCGGCGCGCGAGTCGATGCTGGCGGGGCTGACCGCCTTCGTCGAAGGCCGCGTCGTGCGCCGCTTCAACGCCCCGCGCGCCGACCTCGAAGTGCGCAAGCTCTCGGCGCTGGAAGCCTTGTCGCGCCATGGCCGGGTGGTGCCGCGGATGCTGGGTTCGGTATCGTTCACGCCGGCGGCGATGGCCACCTGGCCGACGAGCGCGCTGCTCGATGCCTGGCGGGTCTTCCAGCGTGTGCAAGCCGCACCCGAGCGCGCGGCACGGCTGGACACCATCCAGCGCCTGCTGCGCACCCGGCTCACCGACGGCGGCAGCACCCTGGCCCTGAGCACCGATGCCCAGGACGACTGGTGGTGGCTGATGGAAGGTGGCGACGCCAACGCCGCGCGGCTGCTGCTGGCCGCCATCGAAAGCCCGGCCTGGCAGAGCGAGGTGCCGCGCCTGCTGACGGCCCTGCTCGGCCGCCAGCAGCGCGGTGCCTGGCGCACGACCACGGCCAATGTCTGGGGCAGCCTGGCCGTCGAACGTTTCAGCCAGCGCTTCGAGGCCATCGCCCCCACGGGCCGCACCGCGCTTTCGCTGGCGGGCGCCAGCGCCATGCAGGACTGGGCCGCCACGCCGGCCGGCAGCACGCTGGCGCTGCCCCTGCTGGCGGGTGATCTCGAGGCCAGGCACAGCGGCGCCGGTCGGCCCTGGCTGACTGCGCAGACCCTGGCCGCCGTGCCGCTGACCGCTGCCCTGTCTGCGGGCTACCGCGTCACGCGCACGCTGACGGCTGTGCAGCGCAAGACCCCCGACGCCTGGAGCCGAGGCGACGTGTTGCGGGTACGGCTGCAGGTCGACGCCGGCGCCGACATGGCCTGGGTGGTGCTGAGCGACCCGGTACCGGCCGGCGCCACGCTGCTGGGCAGCGGCCTGGGCCGCGACTCGGCCATCGCCACCCGCGGCGAACAGCGCAGCGGCAGCGCCTGGCTGGCCTTCGAGGAACGCCGCGCCGACGTCTGGCGCGGCTACTGGGAATGGCTGCCGCGCGGCCAGCATGTCATCGAATACACCGTGCGCCTGAACGCCAGCGGCCGCTTCGGCCTGCCACCCACGCGGGTGGAGGCGATGTACGCACCCGAGAGCTTCGGCGAAGCGCCGAATGCCGCGATCGAGGTACGGCCATGAAGGCGACGACCGCCTGGCTGCTGGCCGCGGCTGTGGCCACCGGGTATGCGCCGCGCGCGCAAGCCGGAGTCCCCAGCTTCGAGGCCGTGCGCGCCGCCCACGCGCCGTCCGACCGCCTGCTGCTCGACCGCCATGGCCGGCCGCTGCAGGTGGTGCGCATCGACGCCAGCGTGCGCCGCGGCGACTGGCTGGCGCTGGACGAGATCTCGCCGGCGCTGCGCGACGCCATCGTGCTGAGCGAGGACCGCCGCTTCTGGGACCATGGCGGCGTCGACTGGCGGGCACTGGCGGCCAGCGCCTGGGCCAATGCCTGGAACACCCGCACGCGCGGCGCATCCACCGTCACCATGCAGCTGGCCGGGCTGGTGGACGACGCCCTGGTGCGCCCGGCCGGCGGCCGAAGCTTCGGCACGAAGCTCAGCCAGGCGCTGCGTGCGCGCGAAATCGAAGCGCGCTGGCGCAAGACGCAGATCCTCGAGGCCTACCTGAACCTGGTGCCGCTGCGTGGCGAACTGGTGGGTGCGGCCGCGGCCGCGCAGCAGCTCTTCGGCAAACACGCCAGCGGCCTGGACCGCAGCGAAGCCGCGCTGCTGGCGGTGCTGGTGCGTGCACCGAATGCCCCGGCGGCGCAGGTGCAGCAGCGCGCCTGCGAGGTGCTGCGCCAGCAGGCCCTGCCCTGCGACGGCCTGGCCCTGGTGCTGGGCCAGGCACTGGAGCGTCGCCCCGGCCCCGCTGCGGGCGAACAGCTGGCACCGCATTACGCGCGGCAGTTGCCCCGCCCTGCCCCCGGCCAGCCCTGGCGCATCACGCTCGACGCGCAGGTGCAGCGCGCAGCGGCCCAGGCCCTGCGCCAGCAGCTGGCCGAGCTGCGTGGCCGCAACGTCGAGGACGGCGCCGTGGTCGTGCTCGACAACGCCAGCGGCGATGTGCTGGCCTGGGTGGGCTCGGCAGGATCAGCCACATCCGGCGCGCCGGCGGTCGACGCGGTGCTCGCGCGGCGCCAGCCCGGCAGCACGCTGAAACCTTTCGTCTACGGGTTGGCGCTGCAGCAGCGCCTGCTGACGGCGGCGTCGGTGCTGTCAGACAGCCCCCTGCAGCTGGCCAGCGGCGGCGCGCTGTACCAGCCGCAGAACTACGACCTGGGCTTCAAGGGCGCAGTCAGCGTGCGCACGGCGCTGGCCGCCAGCCTGAACGTGCCGGCCGTACGCGTGGCGCAGATGCTGGGGCCGGAAGCCATCTTCCAGACCCTGCAGCGCGCCGGGCTGAAGCCCAGCGAGAGCGCAGGCTTCCACGGCCACGCGCTGGCCCTGGGCAGCGCCGAAACGAGCCTGCGCGACCTGACCGCGGCCTACCGTGCCCTGGCTACCGGCGCCATGTTCGGGCCTGCCGTGGACTACATCGTCGCCGACATGCTGGCCGACCGCGCTGCCCGCGCCATCACCTTCGGCCTGGACAGTCCGCTCGTCACCCGCGGCTGGGCGGCCGTGAAGACCGGCACCAGCAAGGACATGCGCGACAACTGGTGCATCGGCTTCACCCAGCATTACACGGTAGGCGTGTGGGTGGGCAATGCCGGTGGCGCGCCGATGCACGGCGTCAGCGGTACCGAAGGCGCGGCGCCGGTGTGGCGCGCGCTGGTGCAGGTGCTGCACGCCGGCGCACCGTCACAGGCGCCGGCGCCACCCGCTGGCCTGGTGGCGCACGGTGGCGAGTGGTTCCTGCCCGGCAGCGAGCCCGCTGCCGGCGAAGCTGCCAGGGCCGGCAGCACGCCCTGGCGCACCGCCAACTTCGGCATCCAGGCGCCGCGCGATGGCGCCGTGGTGGTACTCGACCCCGACATCCCGATGGCCGCACAGCGCATGGTGTTCCGCGGTGCGGCTGGCCGCTGGACGCTGAACGGCCGGCCCGTGGGCAGCGGCGAACAGGTGGTCTGGCTGCCGCTGCCGGGCCGCCATCTGCTGGAACGCTCGGGTGAGGCCGGCCGGGTGGACCGCCTGCACTTCGAGGTGCGCGCCGCGCCGCACGTGCAGGAGGCGCGACGGCAGAATGTTCATTGAACCGTCGGCCACAACGTCGGGCGGGCACGCCAGCGCTGGCCCTGGCTACACTTTGACGGCTATCCTGCCTGTTCCCTGGGATCCATGGCATGCGCCTTCGGCTGCGTTCCTGGCTGCGTTCCTGTCCCTCTTGCCGCCTGGTGCTGATCGCCTGCAGCCTGTGGATGGCAGCGCACGCCGCCGCTGCACCCGCCGCCGAGCTGCGCTTTGCCGTGCCCACGGGTGTGGCGCCGGTTTCGCTGAGCGCCAACGTTCTCTCTGAAGCCGAGCGCGCCTACATCGCCACGCTGCCGGAACTGCGGGTGGCTCTCCAGGCGGGTGGCTCGCCGCCCTACGAACGCATCAACATCGACGGCAGCGTCACCGGCATCCAGGCCGACATGCTGGCTTCGCTGGCCCGTGCCTTCGGCCTGCGCATCAAGCCGGTGGTGCTGCCCGACTGGCCGGGCGTGCTCGCGGCAGCGCGCAACGGCCAGGCCGACATCGTGCTGACCCTCCTGTCCACACCCGAACGCCAGCGTTACCTGGCCTTCACGCTGGGCACCGTGGAAGTGCCACTGGCCGTGCTGGCCCGCACTGGCGCGCCTGCCGTGCCGCTGGAGCAAGCGCGCATCGCGCTGGAAAGAGACTACTTCGCCAACGATCTGGTGGCCCGCCGCTACCCAGGCGCCCGTGTGGTGCCGGTGGCGACGACGCTGGAGGCACTGCAGGCCGTCGGCAGCCAGCGGGCCGACGCCTACCTGGGCAGCCTGCTCGAAGCCATCGAAGTGCTGGCGAGCCAGCCCGTGCCGGGCCTGGAAGTCCAGAGCATCGTGCGCGGCGGCCTGGGCTATTACCGCTTCGGCGTGCGCCAGGAACTGGCACCGCTGGTGCCCATCCTGAACAAGGGCATCAGCAACTGGCGGGTCGACGCCGCGGCCACCATGGCCCAGGCCGCACCCTGGCTGGCCTCGGCGCCGCCGGGCGCACGCGTGGCGCCGCCGCTGAACCTGTCGCGTGCCGAAGCCGACATCCTGGTGGCCCGCCCCAGCTGGCGCTTCGGCGCCGTGCGCGGCCTGGCGCTGCTGAACGAGGTCGATGCCAACGGCCGCAACATCGGCATCGGCGCCGAGTACATGGACTATGTCGCGGAGCGCTTGGGCGTGAGCGTCGAGCTCGTGCCGTTCGACACCGTGGCCGAGATGCTGGACGCCCTGCGCCAGGGCCGCATCGACCTCACGCCGCTGCTCAGCTGGTCGGCCGAGCGGGCGGCCGAGTTCGGCTATTCGAACGCCTACATGGAGATGCCCTACGTCCTGGTGGGCCCGAGCGACAAGGCCCTGTACTGGGACCTGGCCAGCATGCGTGGGCGGCGCCTGGCGCTGCCGCGTGAACACCCGCTGCGCCCCGAGCTGGCCAGGCGCTACCCCGACATCGAGATCGTCGACACCGGCCGCGGCTTTGAGGCGATGGAAGCCGTGCTGGCTGGAAAGGCGGACGGTGCCGTCGAGGTCAAGTTGTTCGCCAACCTCTTCATCAACAACGAAGCCGGGGGCCGCCTGCGCACCTTGGGCGAAGTGCGCGAAGTCCCGCCGGGCTTTCATTTCGCCACCTCGAAACAGGCGGCCGCGCTGGTGCCGCTGATCGACCGCGTGCTGGCCGAGATTCCTGCCGTCGAGCGAGACCGCCTCTTCAGGCGCTGGGTGGCGGTGGACCTGATGCCACCGTTCGACTGGCGGCGTTGGTTGCCCACCCTGCTGGTGGCCGGTGTGGCCACCGTGCTGCTGGGCGCGGCTGGCGTGACCAGCGTGCGCCGCCAGAGCACCGAGCTGCAGCGCCGGCGCCGCGCCGACGAACAGCTCGTCGACATCGGCCGCACGATGCCCGGCGTGGCCTTCCGCTACCTGCTGGGCAGCAGCGGCGAGCTGGTGGATACGTTCTACAGCGCGGGCACCGAAGCCTTCTTCGGGCTGAAGCCAGAGCGCCGCCAGACCTTGCTCGACATGCTGGAATCCCGCCTGGACGCCGATCAGGTGCAGGCCATGCGACAGGTACAAGCCGAATCGCTGCGCACCGGCGAGCGTTTCGCCGTTGCCGTGCCCTACCGCCACCCCGCTGGCCAGGCCCTCTGGCTGTCGGTGCAGGCCACACGCAGCGTCACGCGTGAAGGGCTCGTGGCGTGGACAGGCTATGTGGTCGACATCAGCCAGGAACGCGAGCTTCAGCGCCGCCTGACGCAGGAAGCCGAGCAGCGGCACCTGATGCTGGCCTCGGCCAGCCACGAACTGCGCGCGCCCACCCACACGCTGGCCCTGGCACTGCAGCAGCTGGAAGCAGCGGAACTGCCCGAAGCGGCGCGGCAACCGCTGGGCATTGCCCAGGACGCCACGACCACGCTCGGGCAACTGCTGGACGACGTGCTCGACAGCGCGCGCCTGAATGCCGGCAAGCTGGAGCTGCGGCCGCGCGAATTCGACCTGCAGGTCTTCCTGGCCCAGCTGATCGAATCGCACCAGACGCTGATGGCCGCGCGCGGGCTGGCGTTCAGCAGCGAGCTCGACACCCGCCTGCCGCGCACCCTGAACGCCGACCCGCTGCGGCTGCAGCAGGTGCTGATGAACCTGCTGTCCAACGCCGCGAAGTACACGCCCAGCGGCAGCGTGAAGCTGTCGGTGCAGTGGCTGTGCGGGGCCGACGGCGGCCCCCAGCCGAAACCGCAGGACGCCCAGGCATCGGGCCCGTCGGAGCATCTGCAGTTCATCGTGCAGGACACCGGCATAGGCATCGCCAGCGAGCGACTGGCGACCTTGTTCCAGCCCTTCCAGAAACTCGAACCCCTCGTCGAGCCGGCCACTGGCACGGCGCCAGCGGGTCCGGCCAGCAGCGGCCTGGGCCTGTCGATCTGCCTCAGGCTGGCGACCCTGATGGGCGGCGCGATCACACTGGACAGCATGCCGAACCAGGGCACGACGGTGCGGTTCAGCATACCCATCGACACCAGGCCGAAGGACCTGCGGCCGCTGCGCGCGGGCGGCGCGCTGCTGCTGTGCGACGACGATGCCGTGAGCCGCCTGCTGCTGGGCGAAGCTCTGAGTCGGCTGGGCCATGTCGTCGTGCAGACGGATTCAGGCGCGCAGGCCCTGCAGCGGTGGCGCAGCGGTGGCGTGCGGCTGCTGATCACGGACCTGAACATGACCGGGCTCGACGGGAGGGAGCTCATCAGCGCCATCCGTGCCGAGGAAGCGGGCCAGGCCGAACGCACGGGCATCGTCGTCTGCTCGGGCGACCCGGTGCCCGAGCAGGCGGCGCCGGGCAGCCTGTCGCCCTATGACGCCTACATCTGCAAGCCGGTCAGCCTGGCCACGCTGCGCGGCACGCTCGAGATGCTGCTGCGGCCGCCTTCAACTGAACCGGCACCGGCACCGTCACGGCCTGCGGCTGACTCGACCAACCCTGGCGCGCCCAGCACCACGCCCGCCTGAACTCAGCGCCGCGCGGGTGGCAGGTCGGTGCAGCTGCCGTGGGCCACTTCGGCGGCCATGCCGATGCTCTCGCCCAAGGTGGGATGCGGGTGGATGGTCTTGCCGATGTCGACCGCGTCGGCACCCATTTCGATGGCCAGCGCGACTTCGCCGATCATGTCGCCGGCATGGGTGCCGACGATGCCGCCGCCCAGGATGCGGCCGTGGCCATGGGCTTCCGGCGAATCGTCGAACAGCAGCTTGGTGAAGCCTTCGTCGCGGCCGTTCGCGATCGCGCGGCCACTCGCAGACCACGGGAACAGGCCCTTCTTCACCTTGATGCCCTGGGCCTTGGCCTCGTCCTCGGTCAGGCCGACCCAGGCCACCTCGGGATCGGTGTACGCCACGCTCGGGATCACACGCGCGTCGAAGGCGGCCTTGCTGTCACCGGCGGCCACCTCGGCAGCCACGTGGGCCTCGTGCACGGCCTTGTGCGCCAGCATCGGCTGGCCGACGATGTCGCCAATGGCATAGATGTGCGGCACGTTGGTGCGCATCTGCACGTCCACCGCAATGAAGCCGCGGTCGCCGACGATGACGCCGGCCTTGTCGGCGCCGATCTTCCTGCCGTTGGGCGTGCGGCCCACGGCCTGCAGCACCAGGTCGTAGATGCCTTCGCTCTTGCTGCCGTCGAGGCCTTCGAACATCACGCGGATGCCGTCGGCGGTGGCCTCGGCGCCCACCGTCTTCGTCTTCAGCATCAGCCGATCGAAGCGGTGTGCATTCATCTTCTGCCAGACCTTCACCAGGTCGCGGTCGGCACCCTGCATCAGGCCGTCGAGCATTTCCACGACGTCGAGCCTGGCGCCCAGGGTGCTGTAGACGGTGCCCATCTCCAGGCCGATGATGCCGCCGCCGATGACGAGCATGCGCTCGGGTTTCTGGCGCAGTTCCAGCGCGCCGGTGCTGGTGACGATGCGCTGGTCGTCTTTCAATCCTTCGGTCTGCATGAAGGGCAGCTTCACCGCTTCCGAACCCGCGGCGATGATGGCGCTCTTGAACTGGATCACCTGGGTCTTGCCACCTGCCATCGTCACCTTCAGGTGATGCGGGTCGATGAATTCGCCCACGCCCTGCACGGTGGTGACCTTGCGCATCTTGGCCATCGCGGCCAGGCCGCCGGTGAGCTTGCCCACCACCTTGTTCTTGTGCGCCAGCAGCTTGCCCATGTCGACCTCGGGCTTCTGGAAGCTGATGCCCAGGTCGGCGAAATGCGTCACCTCGTCCATCACCGCGGCCACGTGCAGCAGCGCCTTGCTCGGGATGCAACCCACGTTCAGGCAGACGCCGCCGAGCGTGGGATAACGTTCGACGAGCACGGTCTTCATGCCCAGGTCAGCGGCGCGGAAGGCGGCGGAATAGCCACCCGGGCCGGCGCCGAGCACCAGCAGGTCGCAGCTGAGGTCGGCACCCCCGGTATGGCTGGCGGCCGCGGGCGCGGGCGCGGCAGGAGCAGAGGCAGCGGGCGCGGCGGCGGCAGGCGCTGGTGCAGGCGCGGGTACAGAGGCCGCAGCAGGTGCCGTCGCAACGCCGCCGGCGTCCAGCGCCAGGATCACCGAACCCATCTTGACCTTGTCGCCCACGGCCACCTTCAGCGCCTGCACGACGCCGGCATGGGACGAAGGAATCTCCATCGAGGCCTTGTCGCTCTCGACGGTGATCAGGCTCTGTTCGGCCTTGATGCTGTCGCCAGCCTTGACCAGCACTTCAATGACGGTGACCTCGGCAAAGTCGCCGATGTCGGGAACCTGAATGTCGATGGTGGCCATGTCAGCCTTTCTTCAACTTGATGGTTTGCAGCCGCACCGGAGCGGCCGAACTGGTGTCGAACTCGCAGCCGGCCAGCACGCCGGCCGTGGCCAGATCGGCCGCGCTCTTGGCACGGCCCGCCAGCGCATGCATGGCGCCGAGCGCAAAACGCCGGCCTGAGCCGATGGCCCAGAAGCGTTCGAAGACGAAGACCTCGCGGTAGGACTCGACGCCGAAGATGCCGCTAGCATTGGCAATCAGAATCGAGAACTGGCTGCTTTCGTAAGGGTCGCTGTCATGTTCCTTGGTGTTCATGAAGAAGCGCTCCTTCAGCCGCGGATGCAGCTTCACGAAGGTGTCGAAGATGCCTTCGCGGCTGTGCAGCTGCACGTCGTCGGCAGGCAGGCTGGCCAGCGCCTGCTGCAAGACCGGCAAATGGGCGATGCTGCCCACCGTGCCGATGAGCGAGTCGCCGACGCTGAACATCTTGGTGTTGGCCTCGTAGCCGTCGGGCAGACGCGTTTCGCCGAAGGTGACGAGCGAGTCCGACGCGATGGCCACGGTGTTGCCCTGGCGGGCGACGACCACGGTGCTCACAACAGGACGCGGCGGAAATCGGCCAGGATGCCGGCGAAGTAGGCGTTGAAACGCGCCGCTGCGGCGCCGTCGATGACGCGGTGGTCCCAGCTCAGGCTCAGCGGCAGGATCAGGCGCGGCACGAACTTCTCGCCGTCCCAGCGTGGCTCGGTGCTGCTGCGGCACACGCCCATGATCGCCACTTCAGGGGCGTTGATGATGGGCGTGAAGTAGCGCCCCCCGATGCCGCCCAGGCTGCTGATGCTGAAGCAGCCGCCGCTCATGTCGGCCGGGCCGAGCTTGCCCTCGCGTGCCTTGGCCGCGAGTTCGCCCATTTCCTTGCTGATCTGCATCACGCCCTTCTGGTCGGCGTCCTTGATGACCGGCACCATCAGGCCGTTCGGCGTGTCGGCGGCAAAGCCGATGTGGAAGTATTTCTTCAGCACCAGCTGCTCGCCGTCGAGACTGGCGTTGAATTCGGGGAACTTCCTCAGCGCCGAGACCGCGGCCTTGATCATGAAGGCCAGCATCGTGACCTTCGCGCCCGACTTCTCGTTTTCCTTGTTCAGCTGCACGCGGAAGGCTTCGAGCTCGGTGATGTCGGCATCGTCATGGTTGGTGACGTGCGGGATCAGCACCCAGTTGCGGTGCAGGTTGGCGCCGCTGATCTTCTTGATGCGGCTGAGGTCCTTACGCTCGACCGCGCCAAACTTGGCGAAGTCGACGGTTGGCCAGGCCAGCAGGCCTGGGAAGCTGCCGCCGGCCGGTGCTGCGGCCGCCGGCGCCTTGGCCTTCTGTGCATCGGTCTGCACCGTGCCTGCCATCACGCCCTTGACGAAGCCCTGGACGTCGTCCTGGGTGATGCGTCCCTTGGGGCCGGAGCCCCGCACTTCAGCCAGTGGCACGCCCAGTTCACGTGCCAGGCGGCGGATGCTGGGCGAGGCGTGCGGCAGGCTGCCCTTGGCCGCGGCAGGTTCATGCGCCGCCGGGGCGGGTGCGGCCGCAGGTGCTGCAGGGGCCGCAGGGGATTGCAGGGCCGCGACAGCAGGCGCGGGCGCCGCGGCGACAGCGGCAGCAGCGGCCGCAGGTGCAGCAGCTGGCGCCACCCCGGCGCTGGCCTGCAGCACCGCGATCAGCGTGCCCTTGGCGACCTTGTCGCCCACTTTCACCTTCAGCTCGGTCACGGTGCCGGCATGCGACGCAGGAATCTCCATCGACGCCTTGTCGCTTTCCACCGTGATCAGGCTTTGCTCGGCCTTGACGCTGTCGCCCGGCTTGACCAGCACTTCGATGACGCTGACTTCGTCGAAGTCGCCGATGTCGGGCACGACGATCTGCACCGGGCCCGCTGCAGATGCGGGTGCGGGTGCAGGTGCAGGTGCGGGTGCAGGCGCGGCCGGCGCCGTTGCGGGTGCAGGCGCAGCGGCGACCGCGGCGACCTCGGCAGAAGGCGCTGCCGCCGCAGCCCCTGCCGCCTCGAGCACCAGCACCAGCGTGCCTTCACCGACCTTGTCGCCGAGCTTGACCTTGATCTCCTTCACCACTCCGGCGTGCGACGACGGGATTTCCATCGATGCCTTGTCGCTTTCCACCGTCAGCAGCGACTGGTCCACCGCCACGGTGTCGCCAGCCTTCACCAGCAGTTCGATGATTTCCACTTCCTTGAAGTCGCCGATGTCGGGCACCTTCACTTCGACCAAAGCCATGGTCCGTCTCCGATTGTTTTGCTGGAAGCCGAATCAGGCGTAGAGCGGGTTGGTCTTGTCGGCGTCGATGCCGTACTTGGCGATGGCCTCGGCGACCTTGGCCGCCGGCACCGTGCCTTCTTCGGCCAGCGCCTTCAGCGCGGCCACCACGATGTAGTGGCGGTTCACCTCGAAGTGCTCGCGCAGCTTGGTGCGGAAGTCGCTGCGGCCGAAGCCGTCGGTACCCAGCACCTTGTAGGCGCGGCCCTTCGGGATGAAGGCGCGGATCTGGTCGGCGTAGTTCTTCATGTAGTCGGTCGATGCGATCACCGGGCCGGCGTGCGCCGCCAGCTGCTGGGTGACGAAGGGCACACGTGCCTCGGCCGTGGGGTGCAGCAGGTTGTAGCGTTCGCAGGCCTGGCCGTCGCGCGCCAGTTCGTTGAAGCTGGGGCAGCTCCAGACGTTGGCGGCAACGCCCCATTCCTTCTCGAGCAGCAGCTTGGCGGCCTGGCTTTCGCGCAGGATGGTGCCGCTGCCCAGCAGGTTCACGCGGGGGGTCTTCTTCGCGCCTTCTTCGAGCAGGTACATGCCCTTGATGATCTGCTCCTCGGTGCCGGGCTTGAGGCCCGGCATCGGGTAGTTCTCGTTGAGCAGCGTGATGTAGAAATAGACGTTGTCCTGCTTTTCCACCATGCGCTTCAGGCCATGGTGCAGGATGACGCCCACCTCGTGGGCGAAGGTCGGGTCGTAGCTGATGCAGTTCGGGATCGTGCTGGCCAGGATGTGGCTGTGGCCGTCCTCGTGCTGCAGGCCTTCACCGTTGAGCGTGGTGCGGCCCGACGTGCCGCCGAGCAGGAAGCCACGCGCCTGCATGTCGCCGGCGGCCCAGGCCAGGTCGCCGATGCGCTGGAAGCCGAACATGGAGTAGTACACGTAGAACGGCACCATGATGCGGTTGTTCGTCGAGTACGACGTGGCCGCAGCGATCCAGCTGGCCATGCCGCCGGGCTCGTTGATGCCTTCCTGCAGGATCTGCCCGGCCTTGTCCTCGCGGTAGTACATCACCTGGTCCTTGTCGACCGGGGTGTACTTCTGCCCTTCCGGGTTGTAGATGCCGATCTGGCGGAACAGGCCTTCCATGCCGAAGGTGCGCGCCTCGTCCACCAGGATAGGCACGACGCGCGGGCCCAGCGCCTGGTCGCGCAGCAGCTGCGTCAGGAAGCGCACGTAGGCCTGCGTGGTGCTGATCTCGCGGCCCTCGGCGGTGGCGTCGAGCACGGCCTTGAAGGTCTCGAGCGAAGGCACGGTGAAGCTCTCGTCGGCCTTGGCACGGCGCGCCGGCAGGTAGCCGCCCAGGGCCTGCCGGCGTTCGTGCAGGTACTTCATCTCCGGCGTGTCGTCGGCCGGCTTGTAGAACGGGATGTTGGCCAGCTCGCTGTCGGGGATGGGCAGGTTGAAGCGGTCGCGCATGTAGCGGATGTCGTCGTCGCTCAGCTTCTTCGCCTGGTGCGCGGTGTTCTTGCCTTCGCCGGCGCCGCCCATGCCCCAGCCCTTCACCGTCTTCACCAGCAGCACGGTGGGCTGGCCCTTGGCGTTGTTGGCGCGGTGGAAGGCGGCATAGACCTTGGCTGCGTCATGCCCGCCCCGGCGCAGGTTCCAGACGTCCTGGTCGCTCATCTTCGCGACGAGTTCCAGCGTGCGCGGGTCGCGGCCGAAGAAGTTCTTGCGCACGAAAGCACCGTCGTTGGCCTTGAAGGCCTGGTAGTCGCCGTCGAGGGTGTCGAGCATGATCTTCTTCAGCGCGCCGTCCTTGTCGCGCGCCAGAAGCGGGTCCCAGTTGCTGCCCCAGATGAGCTTGATGACGTTCCAGCCCGCGCCGCGGAACTCGCCTTCGAGCTCCTGGATGATCTTGCCGTTGCCGCGCACCGGGCCGTCCAGGCGCTGCAGGTTGCAGTTGACGACGAACACCAGGTTGTCGAGCTTTTCGCGCGCGGCCAGGCCGATCGCGCCCAGGCTCTCGGGTTCGTCCATCTCGCCGTCGCCGCAGAACACCCAGACCTTGCGGTCCTTGGTGTCGGCAATGCCACGCGCGTGCAGGTATTTGAGGAAACGCGCCTGGTAGATGGCCATCAGGGGCCCCAGGCCCATGCTGACGGTGGGGAACTGCCAGAAGTCGGGCATCAGCTTCGGGTGCGGGTAGCTGCTCAGGCCCTTGCCGCCGACTTCCTGGCGGAAGTTCAGCATCTGTTCTTCCGTGATGCGGCCTTCGAGGAAGGCGCGTGCGTAGATGCCCGGGCTGCTGTGGCCCTGGATGTAGAGCAGGTCGCCGCCGCGTTCGGCGCTGTCGGCGTGCCAGAAGTGGTTGAAGCCGGCGGCAAACATGTGGGCCACGCTGGCAAAGCTGCTGATGTGGCCACCGAGGTCGCCACCGTCGGCCGGGTGCAGCCGGTTGGCCTTCACCACCAGGGCCATCGCGTTCCAGCGCATGTAAGCGCGAAGGCGGCCTTCGAGCTCCAGGTTGCCGGGGCTGCGCTCTTCCTGGTCGGGCTCGATCGTGTTGACGTAGCCCGTGTTGGCCGAGAACGGCATGTCGACGCTGGCCTGGCGCGCCTGCTCGAGCAGTTGCTCCAGCAGGAAGTGCGCACGTTCCGGGCCTTCGGCGGCAATAACGGCAGACAGGGCGTCCAGCCATTCACGGGTTTCCTGGGCGTCCGTGTCGCTGGCGCTGGCATTGGCTGCGTGGCCAAGGAAGGACTCGGGCAGTGCGGACATGCGTGTCTCCTGAAATGTCTGTTTCGCGGCGGGCCGCAGTTTGTCACAGCTTGCTGATATTTCAAATAGTGCTGTTTGAATTCACAATGTGGAATCTACGTAGAGCGTGACCGGGATAATCCATGGATGCCCGACACCCCCTCCGTTCGCCCCCGCACTCCGGCCGTGCCGGCCCTGCGGCGCCTGTTTAGCGGCTGGTGGCGCAGGCAGTCGCCTTCACGACAAGACCGCTACGCAACGCTGGGGCCCCTGCTTTCGGTGCTGCTGTTCCTGGCGGCCATCATTTCGGCCTTCTGGACCTTGCGCAACGAGGAAATCGAGAGGGAAACCGATTCCGTTCGGCGCGATACTGAAATTACCCAGCAGCAGATCGGCCTGCGCCTGATCCAGAACGAAGAGGCGCTGATCCGCATGGCGCGCGAGCTCGTCGCCCGCCAGATCAGCGCCGACGAATTCAGCCAGCAGGCCGCCGGCTTCGTGCGCGAGAGGCCCGAGGTCACCCATGTCAGCTGGGTCAACGCCCAGCGCCAGCCGCGGGCCAGCCACTGGGCAGCGATCTTCCCGCCGGTCGCCGGCGACGGTGTCCCGGTGCCACAGTTGCCGGAGCTGGACGCCGGCACCGAAGCCGAGAAGGCCTTCCTGGCGGCGCGTGAATCGCGCCAGCCGGTTTACTCGCGCGCCTTGCGGGCGGCAGGCGGGGGTGCGGTCTTCCAGCTGCACGTGCCGCTGGTCGAACGTGGTGCCTTCACCGGCACGCTCATCGCCGAGTACGGCGTCGAACCGCTGCTGCGCCGCTTCGTGCCGCCCGAGGTGTCGCGCCGCCACTCGATTTCCGTACTCGACGAACGGCAGACGACACTGGCTTCCACCTTCACGCAGATGCCCGGCGAAAACGGCCGCGGCGCGGTGCGACCGCAGATCGTCAGCGACGCCCCGCTCACGCCGCCGCTCAACGGCCTGCTGCTGCGCGGCCATGGCTACCGCACGTCGATCGGCCTGGTCGGCAACAGCCTCTTCTGGATGGTGGTGGCGCTGTCGGTGCTGACGGTGTGGATGCTGCTGGGCACCTGGCGCCACATGCGCCGGCGCGGGCAGATCCAGGGCGCGTTGGTGCAGGAAACGAACTTCCGCCGCGCCATGGAAAACAGCATGCCCACCGGCATGCGCGCGATGGACCTGGAAGGGCGCATCACCTATGTCAACGCCGCCTTCTGCCAGATGACGGGCTACAGCAGTGCCGAGCTCGTCGGCGCCCTGCCCCCGTACCCGCACTGGCCGCCCGACCGCCTGGAAGAAAACGCCCGCCTGCTGAAACAGGAACTGCAGGGCCGCAGCCCCGCCGGCGGCATCGAGGTGAAGGTGATGCGAAAGGACGGCAGCGTCTTCGACGGCCGCATGTACGTCAGCCCGCTGATCGACCCGAAAGGGCAGCAGACGGGCTGGATGACGAGCATGACCAACATCACCGAGGCCAAACGCATCCGCGACCAGCTCACGGCCAGCCACGAGCGCTTCACCACCGTGCTCGAAGGCCTGGATGCTTCGGTCTCGGTGCTTTCGGTGCAGCCGGGTGAACTGCTGTTTGCCAACCGCAGCTACCGGCTCTGGTTCGGCAACGACGCGAAGGGCCACCTGCTGATGGCCGGCGGCGTGGGCAGCACCAGCCCTGGCGCCGGTGGCGGCGACTACGCCGACGACACCGGCGACGAGGTCGACGCCCTCTCGGGCCTGCCCACCGAGGCGCTGACCGAAAGCGGCACCAACCCGCGAGAGGTGTATGTCGAATCGCTGCAGAAATGGTTCGACGTGCGCTCGCGCTACCTGCAGTGGACCGACGGCCGGCTGGCGCAGATGCTGATCGCCACCGACATCACGGCGCGGCTGCGCGCCGAGGAGCAGTTCGCTGCCCAGGCCGAGAAGGCCCAGGTCACGAGCCGGCTGGTGACGATGGGCGAGATGGCCAGTTCGGTGGCCCATGAACTGAACCAGCCGCTGACGGCCATCACCAACTATTGCAACGGCATGGTCACTCGCGTGAAGGCCGAGACCATCAACCAGAACGATCTGGTGGCGGCGCTGCAGAAGACAGCCAAGCAGGCAGAGCGGGCCGGCCAGATCATCCGCCGCATCCGCGCCTTCGTGAAGCGCAGCGAGCCGCAGCGCCAGCCGTCGCAGGCCCGTCAGATCGTCGACGACGCGGTGGAGCTCGCCGGCTTCGAACTTCGCCGCCGCAATGTCGCCATCCACACCTACGTGGCGCAGCGGCTGCCGATCATCCTGGTCGACCCGATCCTCATCGAGCAGGTTCTGCTGAACCTGCTGAAGAACGCCGCCGAGGCCATCGACAGCGCCCAACTGCCGGCGCCGCGGCGCCACATCGAACTGCGCGTCGTGCCCAAGCACAGCGCGGAAGAAGGCGGGGTGATCGAGTTCAGCGTCACCGACATGGGCCCGGGCCTGCAGGAAGAAGTGGCCGAACGACTTTATGAGGCCTTCTTCTCGACCAAGCCCGAAGGCCTGGGCATCGGCCTCAGCCTGTGCCGTACCATCATAGAGTCACATCAAGGGCGTATGAGAGCCCAGAACCTCTACAATGGATCACAGGCTGTGGGGTGCAGATTTTCATTCACGGTCCCGGTGGAAGTTTCTGCCCGCAGCGACTCGTCATTCGGCGCCCTCGACAACGAGACCAGCACCGACATCCCCATGAACGTCACCCGCAACCCCGGCGCCTCACGCGTAGCATCCGAATGAGCCTGATCCCGAAAAAAGGCACCGTCTATGTCGTCGACGACGACGAAGCGGTGCGCGATTCCTTGCAATGGCTGCTCGAGGGCAAGGACTACCGCGTCAAGTGCTTCGACTCGTCGGAATCCTTCCTGAGCCGCTTCGACCCCCGTGAGGTCGCCTGCCTCATCGCCGACATCCGCATGGACGGCATGAGCGGCCTGGAACTTCAGGACCGGCTGCTCGAGCGCAAGAGCCCCCTGCCCATCGTCTTCATCACCGGCCACGGCGACGTGCCGATGGCGGTGCAGACCATGAAGAAGGGCGCGATGGACTTCATCGAGAAGCCCTTCAAGGAAGAAGAACTCCTGAGCCTGGTCGAACGCATGCTGGACCAGGCGCGCAGCGCTTTCAGCCAGCACCAGGAACAGGCCAGCCGCGACGCCCTGCTGTCGCGCCTGACCACGCGTGAAGCCCAGGTACTGGAACGTATCGTCGCCGGCCGCCTCAACAAGCAGATCGCCGACGACCTGGGCATCAGCATCAAGACCGTCGAAGCGCACCGCGCCAACATCATGGAAAAGCTGAACGCCAATACTGTGGCCGACTTGCTGAAGATCGCGCTGGGCGCGCAGAGCAAGGCCTGAAGCGAAGGCTGGCTGCCGAACTCTTCCCACCCGAGAAGGCCGCCCGCAAGCGGCCTTTTTTCTTGACCTGCACGGACCCGAAATGACCGCTCAACTGATCGATGGACTGGCACTGTCCCGTGACATGCGGGCCCAGCTGGGCCAGCGCGCCGCAGCACTGACGGCCGCCGGCCGCCGGCCCGGCCTCGCCGTGATCCTCGTCGGCGACGACCCGGCCAGCGCCGTCTACGTGCGCAACAAGGTCAAGGCCTGCGAGGAACAGGGCCTGCATTCGGTGCTGGAGCGCTATGACGCCACGCTCACCGAAGCCGCACTCCTGGCGCGCGTGGCGGCGCTGAATGCCGACCCCGCCATCCACGGCATCCTGGTGCAGATGCCACTGCCTCGGCACATCGACTCGCACCGGGTGATCGAATCCATCGCCACTGAAAAGGACGTCGACGGATTCTCGGTGCACTCCGCGGGCTGCCTTATGGCCGGCCTGCCCGGACTGCGCCCGGCCACGCCCTATGGCTGCATGAAGCTGATCGAAAGCACGGGCCTGGACCTGCGCGGCAAGCACGCCGTGGTCATCGGCCGCAGCAATACCGTGGGCAAGCCGATGGCGCTGCTGCTGCTGCAGGCCCACGCCACCGTCACCGTGTGCCACAGTGCCACGCCCGACCTCGCCCTGCACACCCGCGCCGCCGACGTCGTGGTGGTGGCCGTGGGCCGGCGCAACACCTTGCGCGCCGACATGGTCAAGCCCGGCGCCGTGGTCGTCGACGTGGGCATGAACCGGAACGACGAAGGCAAGCTGTGCGGCGACGTCGATTTCCCGGCCGTGCGTGAAGCCCTGGGCCCCGAGGGGTGGATCACCCCCGTGCCTGGCGGGGTCGGGCCGATGACAATCACCATGCTGCTTGTCAACACCCTGCAGGCGGCGGAGGCCCGCACATGAACGACAACCCCTTGCTGCAGCACACCGAGCTGCCTCCTTTCGACGCCATCCGGCCCGAACACGTCACCCCGGCTGTCGACATGCTCCTGGCCGCTGCTGACGCGGCACTGGAGCGGGTCGTCAGCCCCGAAGTGCCGGCCGAGTACGACGCCATGGCCACCGTGCTGGACGTGGCTGTCGAGCGGCTGCGCACCGCCTGGGGCAATGTCTGCTTCCTGCAGTCAGTGGCCGACACGCCCGCACTGCGCGCCGCACATGGCCAGAACCTGCCCCGCGTCGTCGATTTCTACACCCGGCTGGGCGCCGACGATCGCCTCTTCGCCAAGTACAAGGCCGTCGCCGCCAGCCCCGGCGCCGCGCAGCTGAGCCCGGCACGCCGCAAGGCCCTCGAAGACGCACTGCGCGACTTCGTGCTGGGTGGCGCAGAACTGCAGGGCGCCGCACGCGAGCGCTTTGCCACGATCCAGGAACGCAGCGCCGCCTTGTCGCAAAGCTTTGGCGACCATGTGCTCGACGCGACCGACGCGTTCTCGTTGTTCGTGACCGAAGCCGAACTGGCCGGCGTGCCGGCCGACGTGGTGCAGACGGCGCGCCAGGCCGCTGCTGCCGACGGCCGTGAAGGCTGCAAGCTCACCCTGCAGATGCCCTGCTACATCCCGCTGCTGCAGTACGCCGACAGCCGGTCCCTGCGCGAGACGCTCTTTCGCGCCTACAACACCCGCGCCAGCGAGCTGGGCACGCCCGAGCACGACAACAGCGCCATCGTCCAGGAATTGGTGGCCCTGCGCCAGGAAGAAGCAGCCTTGCTCAGCCTGCCCAGCTTCGCCCACCTTTCGCTGGTGCCGAAGATGGCGAAATCGCCCGAGGAAGTGCTGGGCTTCCTGCGCGACCTGGCAGGCCGTGCCCGGCCGCATGCCGACCGCGAACTCGCCGAGCTGCGTGAATTCGCCTCTGGCGCGCTGGGCATCGCCGACCTGCAGGCCTGGGACCGCGCCTATGTCGGCGAGAAGCTCAAGCAGCAGCGCTTCGCCTTCAGCAGCGCCGAGGTCAAGCAGTACTTCACGCTGCCGCGGGTGCTGGAGGGGCTGTTCCGGCTGGTCGAGACGCTGTTCGGCGTGGCCATCCGCGAAGACCAGGCCCCGCTGTGGCACGCCAGCGCGCGCTTCTTCCGCGTCTGGCGCGGGGCTCAGCCCATCGCCGGCTTCTACCTCGACCTGCTGGCGCGCCCGGGCAAGGGTTCGGGCGCCTGGATGGACGACGCGCGCCAGCGCTGGCAGCGCCCCGACGGCGCGCTGCAGCTGCCGCTGGCACACCTGGTGTGCAACTTCGCACCGCCGGTGGGCGACAAACCCACGCTGCTGACGCACGACGACCTGATCACCTTGTTCCACGAATTCGGCCATGGCCTGCACCACATGCTGACGCAGGTGGACGAACTGGCCGTGGCCGGCATCTCGGGCGTGGAATGGGACGCCTGCGAATTGCCCAGCCAGTTCATGGAGAACTTCTGTTGGGAATGGGAAGTGCTGCAGCGCCTGAGCGCCCATGTCGACACCGGCCAGCCGCTGCCGCGCGCGCTGTTCGACCGCATGCAGGCGGCACGCCATTTCCAGAATGGCCTGCGCATGGTGCGGCACTGCGAGTTCGCGCTGTTCGACATGCGCCTGCACCTCGAACCCGGCAGCGAACAGCGGCTGCTGCCGCTGGCGCGCGAGGTCAGCGCCGAGGTGGCGCCGGTGCTGCCGCCCGACTTCATGCGCTACCCGCACAGCTTCACGCACCTGTTCGATGGCGGCTATGCCGCGGGCTACTACGGCTACGCCTGGGCCGAAGTGCTGTCTGCCGACGCCTTCAGCGCCTTCGAGGAAGCTGGCGTCTTCGACCCCGACACCGGCGCACGTTTTCGCACGAGCATCCTCGAAGTCGGCGGCAGTCGCCCGGCGATCGACAGCTTCAAGGCCTTCCGTGGCCGTGAACCCCAGCTCGACGCCCTGCTGCGTCACCAGGGCCTGGCTTGAACGGAGCATCCATGCACGGAGCAACCACGCGTCTTCAGCGGCCCTTCTCACCCCTGCTCTCACCCCTGCTGTCACCCCTGCTCTGCGCCGGCTTGCTGGCCCTGGCCGGCGCCGGCCCGGCGCTGGCCCAGTACAAGGTGGTGGGCCCGGACGGCAGCGTCACCTATACCGACCGGCCGCCGGCCGACACCCGCGCAAGGGTCACCCCGCTGGGCCGGGCAGCAGCTGCCGCCGCTGCCGCCCCCACGGCCGTCAACCTGCCGGCGGAACTGCGGCAGCTGACGCAACGTTACCCCGTCACGCTCTATACCTCGGGCGACTGTCCGGCCTGCGACAGCGGCCGCCAATGGCTGGGGCAGCGTGGTGTGCCCTACCGCGAACGTCTCGTCAGCACCGAGCAGGACGCCCAGGCCTTGATCACTCTGGTCGGCGCGCGCAGCGTGCCGGCGCTGACCATCGGCGCGCAGCCAGTGCGTGGTTTCTCGGAAGGCGAATGGGCGGCCTACCTCGACGCTGCCGGCTACCCGCGCGAAAGCAAGCTGCCCAAGGGCTGGCAGCCACCACCCCCCATGGCGTTGGTCGAAATGCCACCGCGGCCGGCAGTCGTCGAGGCTTCGGCAACAGCTTCGCCTGCGGCGACCTCGTCGCGTGCCGCGGCCCGTGCTGCCGCCCGGGCGGCGGCGGCCGAAGCTGCCTCGGCACCGGCACCTGGCAGCGTTCGGTTCTAGGCGCGGCGCACAGGCCCGGGCGGCCTCAGGCAGGCGCAGGCTCGAAGCGCCGCGCCAGCCAGGCGCCAGCGCCCACGGCGCCGCCCACGGTCCAGAACAGCACGGCAGCGCCGACGAGCGCTCCGGTGGCACCGAAGACCAGCGGCATCATCGTGCTCGACGCATTGATGGCCATCGAGCGGAAGGCCAGCGCCTCGCCGTGGCGATCGTCGGGTGTCAGGTGGTGCAAGGTGTTCATCACCACCGGCTGAACCGCCCCCAGCGTGACGCCAAGCACCACCGCACACAGCATCATCAGCACCGGTGTGCCGGCCAGCGGATAGAGCGCAAAGACTGCCGCCGTGCCCAGCATCGCGGCGCGCAGCACCACGGTGTCCTGCAGGCGGTGCGCCACCAGCGGCACGATCAGTCGCACCAGCGTCACCGACAGCGTGAAACTGCCCAGCACGAGGCCGATGGTGCTGGCCGAAAAGCCGCGCTCGTGCCCCAGGATGGGCACGGCAAAGCTGTGCACGTCCCAGCACATCGACAGCAGCCAGTTGATCGCCAGAAGCCGCTTCATGCCAGGCGCGCGCAGCAGGTCCCAGGCGCGGCGGCCGGGCACCTCCAGCTTCGGCGCTGGGGGTGGCAGCCTTGGCACGCGGCGCGCCGACAACACGGTCATCAGCGGCATCGCCAGCAGCATCAGGTAGGCGGCCGTGAAGCCCTGGGCGTCGATCATGAAACCCACGGCCACCGGACCCAGCACATTGGCGAAGGAAGGCGCGATCCCCAGCCAGCTGAAGATGCGCACCCGCTCGGTGGCGTCACGCGCGGCCACGCCGGCGGTGCGCTGGATGGTGAGCATGCCCATGTTCGCGCCGCTGCCGGCAAGGGTGGCGGCGGCGCACAACAGCGCAAAGTGCCAGCTGCCGGTGAAGAGGCTGGCGGCCACCGCCAGCGCCATGCCGGTGGCGGCCAGGCCGGCTGCCATCAGCACCGGGCGGTGGTAACCCAGGCGGTCGGCCAGCCGTCCTGCATGCAGGGCCAGCAGCACAGGCGCTGCCGCGAACAAGGCCAGCAGCAGGCCCACGGCCCAGGCGCTGTAGCCCTCGCGCAGAGCCTGCAGCGGTGCGGCCAGCCGCAACCCGGCCATCGCCGAATGCAGGCCCAGTTGTCCGACGATCAATGCCACGAGCACGCGGCCGCCGTCGGCCGCCGGTGGTGATGAAGATGGCGAAGGCAGCCCGGCCTCAGCCATCGCTGTCGCCGTCGGCATCGGCCTCGGCATCGCTGGCACTCGCGTGGCCCAGGCCCGGCAGCAGCGCGGCCACCTGGGCTTCGGGCAAGGCTTCGACGCTCTTCAGACGGCGTTCCATGGCGCGTGTTCGCACCGCCGCGGCGTCGAGCGTGTCGCTGGCTTCGCCGAGCTTCTTCTTGGTCTTGGCCAGCACATCGCCGAACTTGCCGAATTCGGTTTTCACCGCGCCCAGCACTTCCCAGACTTCGGCCGACCGTTTTTCCAGCGCCAGCGTGCGGAACCCCATCTGCAGGCTCGTCAGCGTGGCCAGGAGCGTGGTCGGGCCGGCCAGCATCACCTTGTGTTCGCGCTGCAGGGCC
The DNA here is from genome assembly GCA_022842595.1 of Rubrivivax sp. Taxonomy (GTDB): domain Bacteria; phylum Pseudomonadota; class Gammaproteobacteria; order Burkholderiales; family Burkholderiaceae_C; genus Rubrivivax. The sequence continues at coordinate 86,775 of JALHPF010000008.1, read as the reverse complement.
TCGAGCAGGCCGGGCCGGCGCAGGGCTTCGGCGTACAGGCCTTCGGTGGGCACGAAGAGGATGCCGAAGTCGGTGGTGTGCGGCGGCGACACGTATTTTTCGCGGATGCTGCGGGCTTCCAGGCGCAGGCGGTTCTCGATGGCCTTGGCCGCCGCTTCCACGGCCAGCGGGTCGGCACGGTCCTGGGCTTCGAGCAGGCGTTCGTAGTCTTCACGCGGGAACTTGGCGTCGATCGGCAGCCACAGGGGTGCGCCGTCGCTGCGCTGGCCCGGCAGGCGGACGGCAAATTCCACACGTTCGCTGCTGCCGGGCACGGTGGCCACATTGACGGCGTACTGCTCGGGCGTGAACACCTGTTCCAGCAGGCCGGCCAGCTGCATTTCGCCGAAGATGCCGCGGGTCTTCACGTTCGTCAGCACCCGGTTCAGCGAGCCGACGTCGCGCGCCAGCGTCTGCATCTCGCCCAGGCCCTTGTGCACCTGCTCCAGGCGGTCGGCCACCTGCTTGAAGCTCTCGCCCAGGCGGGTTTCCAGTGTCGCGTGCAGCTTTTCGTCGACCGTGGCGCGCATTTGCTCGAGCTTCTTCTCGTTGCCTTCCTGCAGCGCGGCCAGGCGGGTTTCGACGGCCTGGCGCATCTCGGTCTGGCGCCTTTCGTTGCTGTCGGACAGCCCGCGCAACTGCTCGGCCAGGGTGTCGCTGAAGCGGCGCAGGGCGGCGTCCTGCTGCTGCTGGGTGGCCGCCAGCTGCACACGGAACGCGTCGATCTGTTCGTTCTGGGTGCGGGCGACGTCGCCGCTTTGCGCCAGCAGCATCTGCTGGAAGGTGGCCAGGTCGCCCCGCGTGCCCTGCCCCTGGCGGCCGAGTTCGTCGCGCAGTTCGCGTTCCAGCCGTTCGATGAGCGCGCTGGCCTGTTCGGCCGTCCGCCGTGCGGCGGCTTCATCAGGCCGGCGCGCGGCCAGCCACAGCAACAACAACAGGTTCAGCGCCAGCAGGGCCAGCGCCAGGAAGGGGATCCAGTCGGGCATCGACCCGATTGTCTCAGGCCATCTGCTTGGCCGGGCCCGTCGCGGCGGGGCTGCGGGTGGCGGGCGCGTCCTCTTCGGCCGAAGCCAGCGGCTGCGAGTGTCTGGCCACACTGCCCCAGATGCTCTGCAGCTCGTCACAACGCGCCTGCAGACGCTCGGCCTCGGCAATGCGGGCCCTGTAGCGCTGCAGGCTGGCCTGGGCGCTGTGCAACAGCTTTGCGTTGTGGGTGGTCTCGGTGTGCGCCAGCAGCTGTTCAACCGCGCGCTGCGGGTCGCCAGCCAGCACCTGGCCCAGGGCGGCCTGCGCCATCTCGCCGATCTCGGCGTGGGCCTGGCGCAAGGTGGCGACATGGGGCGGATGGTCCTGGCAGGCCTGGGCCAGGACCTCGGTGGCGTGGCGGCCGACGCAGAAGCGCAGTCCCAGGCGCCGTACGGTCTGGCTGTCGTGGTCCAGCGGCACGGCGACGGTCTGCAAGGCCGCCAGCAGCGACATCAGATTGCTGGCCGCTTCGATGTCGAAGCTGGGTTCCCCGATGCCCGAAGCCAGTGCCAGCGCCAGTTTCCCGGCCTCTGCCAGCCGGCCTTGCAGGGCGTCGTCCAGCGCCTGGATGATCTGGGCGAAGCGCTGCGGGCGGGCCCCGCTCGCGCCGGCCTGCGACGCGGTCGCCAAAGCCTGGTCGATCGACATGCGGCAGGCCTGCAGGGCAGCCGTGTCCTTCTGCCGAAAGTGCAGCATGGCCAGCAGAAGCAGAGTCTGCAGGTCGAAGTCCTCGGCTTCCCGGCCCAGCGCAGCGGCGCGTTCCAGCGCGGCCTGCGCCGTGAGCGGGTCTTCGGCGTAATAGGCCAGGATGCCGTACTTCTGCGCCCGCTGCACCGAAGCCGGCGTGATCTGGCTGGCCTGGCGGTAGGCCGTCAGCGCGGCCTGCAGGTCACCCTGTTCGGCATGCAGCTTGCCCAGAACGTCGTAGGCGTCCACGTACCGGGGTTCGGTCGCCAGCAGGTTCTCGATCGTCGACAGCGCTGCGCCGGCAGCGCCGGTGGCTGCCAGCGTTCGCGCCAGACCCAGCTTCGCCCAGGGAACGGCCTTCACCGCCAGCACCGTTTCGAACAGGGTCGAGGCCAGCGCCGGCTTGTCCAGCCGCAGCGCCAGCTCGGCCCCCAGGCGCGCGGCGTGGGTCCAACCCGGAGCCCGTCGCCCGTACAGGGTTTCGCACATCTTCAACGCGTCGGCGTGCCGGTTGGCCTCGATCGCGTCGAACACCGGGCTCAGGAGTTCCTTGCGTCGATAGGCGACCACCAGTCGGTCTTCCAGCCCGCCGGGGCTGTAGGGGCGGATGACGAAGCCGTCGACCGCCGATTCCGCGACCTCGGCGACCGTGTTGTAGGCCGCATCGGCCGAGATCACCATGACCACGGTGCGCAGCGAAAGCCTGGCGCTGCGGCGCAGTTCCTCGATCAGGTCCTGGCCCATCGTGCCGTCGGCCAGGCGCTGTTCGCACAGCACGAAGTCGAAGCCGGCGTCCTGGATGTGGCGCAGGGCCTCGGCCGCGCGCGCGCACTGCACCACCTGCCCCAGCCCCAGCATGCGCAGGTGCGAGGCCAGGATGTTGCTGGTGGTGATGTGGCTGTCGACGATGAGCGCGCGCGTCAGGGGGCCGAAGCGCGGCTTGATCGCCAGAGTGTTGAAAGTGGCCAAGTGGGGGACATGCGGGTCGCAACCCGGCATATCGGCCCCAAAGGCGCCGGGCTTGAACGAACGCCGCAAAAACGCAAACGGCCCGACAGGGGCGGGCCGTTCAGCCAGGCACCGCGGCTCAGCCGCGGGCGTGGTGCATTCAGACCGAAGCTTGGCGGCGGCGAGCCAGCAGCAGGCCACCCAGGCCCAGGGCGAACAGCATGTAGCTGGTGGGTTCAGGCACGGCGCTGCCGACCGTGAAGTTGTCCATGCCGGCGTACACGGCGGCCGTCGACGACAGCGTCAGCGAGGTGATGGCGAGCGTCGAGGTGAAACCGCGGTAGCTGCTGACCGTGGCGCTGGTCGGGGTGAACGACGTGGTGGTGCCGTTGCTCAGGGTGACCGTGACAGGCTGCGCCTGGAACACGTCGCTGATGTTGGTCGCCCAGAAGTTGCCGCCGACCGCCGTGACCGGAGCGCCGGTGAAGGTGATGGTCAGCGTTTCGTTCGGCAGGTTGGTGCCGATGAAGGTGCCGTTGCCGTAGAGGCCGCCGGGTGCCGAGACGACGTAGGAGAAGGCGCCGCTGCTAAAAGTGGCGTCCAGCTCACCGCTGAAGGAGGGATCGGCGAACGTTTCGGTGTAGGAACCGGCCGCCACGTTCGGCAGGAAGGCCGCCGACGAGGTGTAGGTCACGGTTTGCGCGGAAGCGACGGAAGCGGCGGCCAGGGCCAGGGCAGCAACGGCGAAGTGAACTGTTTTCATTTCTAGGGAAACTCCTAAGATGTTGAAGGCCACCGGGGTCTGAAGCGTCGGTCGCTTCACCGAATGACACGGTCTTGATGCTGACGGCTTCCTCAATATTTGCACTCCCCCATTCACAGGGTCAGGTCACACGTCGTGCGCGCCCGTAGCTGCGGAAGCGTTCGATGACCTCGGCCATCTGCGCCTTGGACAGCAGCAGGGGCTCACCCACCGCCAGCGCCTGCAGGTAGATGCCGCACAGCGCTTCGACTTCCACCGCCACCTTGGCCGCGTGGGCCAGTGCCGTGCCGCCCGCCACGAGCCCGTGGTTGGCCATCAAGCAGGCGTTGCGGTCGGCAAACGCCGCACCGACCGCCGCTGACAGCGCCTGCGTTCCGAACAGGTGGTACGGCGTGCACGGCACGCTGTCGCCCCCGGCCACGGCCACCATGTAGTGGAAGGCTGGCAGGCCGCGGCGCAGGCAGGCCAGCGCCGTGGCATGGGGCGAATGCAGGTGCACGACGGCTTGCAGCTCGGGGCGGGCGGCGTAGACGGCCAGGTGGAAGGGCCACTCGGTCGATGGCGCCCAGTCGCCGGCCAGCACGGCCCCATCCATGGCCACTCGCACCAGGTCGCCGGCCGTCATCTCGTCGGCCGGCATGCCGCTGGGAGTGACCCAGAAACTGGCGGCGGCCACGGCATCGGCGCTGGCTCTCACGCTGAGATTGCCGGTGCTCCCCCGGTTCAGGCCCTGTGCGTCCAGACGGCGGGCCGTAGCCACGAGCGCTTCGCGCAGGGCCAGGTCGGCGTGATGCAGGCTGCTCATCGAGGCATGGGCTCCATCAGGCGGCGAAGCGCGGCTTCCTGGGCCGGCACCAGGCCGCGTTCGGTGATCAGGCCCGTCACGAGGCGGGCGGGGGTCACGTCGAACGCCGGGTTGGCCGCGGCGCTGCCATCGGGCGTGAGCTGCACTTCCAGCACGCTGCCACTGGCGTCGCGGCCGCTGACGTGCGTGACTTCGCGGGCGCTGCGCTCTTCGATCGGGATCTCGGCCAGCCCGTCGGCAAGGCTCAGGTCGAGCGTGGACGTGGGCATGGCCACGTAGAACGGCACGCCGTTGTCGCGCGCCGCCAGCGCCTTGAGATAGGTGCCGATCTTGTTGCAGACATCGCCGCGGGCCGTGACGCGATCGCAGCCGACGATGACCAGGTCGACCTGCCGGTGCTGCATCAGGTGGCCGCCGGCGTTGTCGGCCACCACGGTGTGTGGCACACCGGCCTGGCCCAGTTCCCAGGCTGTCAGGCTGGCCCCCTGGTTGCGGGGGCGGGTTTCGTCCACCCACACATGCAGCGGCACGCCGGCGGCATGGGCCTGGTAGATCGGCGCGGTGGCCGTGCCCCAACCCACGGTGGCCAGCCAGCCGGCATTGCAGTGGGTCAGTACCTGCAGCGCCCCGCCGCCCACCGCCGCCCGGCGCGCCGCCAGCGCCTGCAGGATGGGCAGGCCGTTCCGGCCGATGGCGGCATTCACGGCCAGGTCCTCACGGGCGATGGCCTCGGCCTCGGCCCAGGTGGCGGCGGCACGATCGGCCGGCGCCAGCGCTGCCCACACCCGGGCCATGCGCTGCAGGGCCCAGGCCAGGTTCACGGCCGTGGGGCGCGAGGCCTGCAGGCGGTCGGTGGCAGCGGCCATGGCGGCGTCGCCGGCATCGGCACGTGCCTGCAAGGCCACGCCGAAGGCAGCAGTGGCGCCGATCAAGGGCGCGCCGCGCACCCACATGTCGCGAATGGCGGTGACTACGGCTTCGACACCATCGAGCCGGGCCAGACGCAGTTCGTGCGGCAGCCGGCGCTGGTCGATGATCTCGACCGCTTCGCCGCCTGGCAAGGCACGAATCGGCCGCAGGCGGTGCGGGGGCTCGAGTTCGCCGCCTGTCATGGCGCCGGCCCCAGCACCCGCCCAGCGACACAGCGCAGGCGTTCGACCACGAACGGGTCGCGCGCCTCGGGGGCGGTGATCAGCGCATGCTGCAAGGCGCTGCGGCAGGCACAGGCCGGGGCCTGGGGGTCGGCGGTGATCTGCCCGGCCAGCCCGGCAACCAGTGTGCGCGCGGCCTGAGCATTGGCCAGCAGCACCTCGATGATGGCGTCGACCGTCACCGCGTCGTGCGCCGGGTGCCAGCAGTCGAAGTCGGTGACCATGCTGACGCTGGCGTAGCAGAGCTCGGCCTCGCGGGCGAGCTTGGCCTCGGGCATGTTGGTCATGCCGATGACGCTGCAGTTCCAGCTGCGGTACAGCTCGCTCTCGGCGCGGGTGCTGAAATGCGGGCCTTCGATGGTCAGGTAGCAGCCACCGCGGACATGCGGCACCCCCTGGTGCTGCAGCGCCTGCTGGACATGGTCGCCCAGGCGCGGGCACACCGGGTCGGCCAGTGAGACATGGGCCACCAGGCCCGTGCCGAAGAAGCTCTTGGCCCGCGCATGGGTGCGGTCGATGAACTGGTCGACCACCACGAAGGTGCCCGGCGGCAGGTCGGCACGCAGCCCACCGACGGCCGACAGCGACAGCACGTCGGTGGCGCCCAGCATCTTCAGCGCGGCGATGTTGGCGCGGTAGTTCACTTCCGATGGCGGAATGCGGTGGCCGCGGCCGTGGCGCGGCAGGAAGGCGAGTTCGGCTTCCCCAAGGGCGGTGGCCAGCCGGCCGCGGAAGATCTGGTCCGACGGCGCGCCCCAGGGCGTGTCCACGGTTTCCCAGCGTGTTTCCGTCAGCCCGGGCAGGTCGTACAGGCCGCTGCCGCCCAGGATGGCAAGCACGGGTTTCTTCATTCAGCACTCTCCGCAGGAAGGGGGGGGCGTGGGGCCAGCGCGGCCACCGACAGCTGGACCAACTCGTCCAGCACCTCGACATCGACATCGGCCAGGCGCCTGATGTACAGGCACACCTTGCCGGTCTTGAACTTGCCCAGCCGCGAGATCTGGGGCTGCATCCGGTCGAAGCCGTCCATCAGGTAGACCGAGATGTCGCCCTTGCGCGGGCTGAAGGCCACCACCGGCCAGTCGAGTGTGCTGCCATCGGCGTAACGCAAGTCGCGGCGGCCGAAGCCGACGATGGCGTCACCCCACATCTCGGCCGGCGCGCCCGTGGCGGCCGTCATCAGCTGCTGCAGGCGCAGGCAGTCGGCGCGGCGCACCGGGTCGGGCTGGGCGGCCAGGAAGTCGGCGACCGAGGCCCGGGTCGGGCGCGTCTTGGGGGCTCGGCTCATGCGGTCACATCCTGCGCTGCCCGCTGCCCGGCGCGGCGGGCGGCCGCAGCCTGGCGCGCCACTTCGGTGGGCGGCAGCGCCTTCAGGCGGTGGTCTGACCACACCTGGCGCCAGCGGCGCGCACCGGCCGTTCCGTTCCACAGGCCCAGCATGTGGCGCGAGGCCGTCGCCCAGGGCAGGCCCCGGCCGTGCAGGCGCGAAAGATAGGCCACCATGCCTGCTTCGGCATGCTCGCGCGACTCGGCTTCGGCGGGCACCGGGGCGCCGAAGAACCCCGCATCCCACGAGGCCAGCGCCCAGGGCTCGTGGTAGGCATGCCTGCCCACCATCACACCGTCGACCTGCGCCAGATGGCCGGAGATGGCAGCGTCGCTGGCGACACCGCCGTTGGCGACGAAGCAGAAGTCGGGGAAATCGGCCTTCAGGCGGCCCACGAACTCATGGCGCAGCGGCGGCAGTTCGCGGTTTTCCTTGGGGCTCAGGCCTTCCAGCCAGGCGCTGCGGGCATGCACGATGAAGACGCTGCAGCCGCCGCGCTGGCCGACGGTGCCGACGAAGTCGCGGACGAAGTCGTAGCTGTCCTGCCGGTCGACACCGATGCGGTGTTTCACCGTTACGGGCAGCGCACAGGCCTCGCGCATCGCCGCCACGCAGTCACCGACCAGCGCGGCTTCACTCATCAGGCAGGCACCGAAGGCGCCGCGCTGCACGCGCGGGCTGGGGCAGCCGCAGTTCAGGTTGACTTCGTCGTAGCCCCATTGCTGGGCCAGGCGCGCACAGGCGGCAAGGTCGGCAGGTTCGCTGCCACCCAATTGCAGGGCAACGGGGTGTTCCTCGGCATTGAAGTCCAGGTGCCTGGGCACGTCGCCATGCAGCAGCGCCCCGGTGGTCACCATCTCGGTGTAGAGGCGGGTGTGGCGGGTGAGCAGGCGGTGGAAGTAGCGGCAGTGGCGGTCGGTCCAGTCCATCATCGGGGCGACGGACAGACGCCAGGGGCTCAGGGGAAGCGGTGACGGCACGGGTTTCTTAGGTTTCGGCCCGAGCACTGGCGCGCCCGGCAACCAGGGTGGCTTGCCGGCCCGGCGGCCAGCCTGCGCATGGTAATCAATGCGCCCGCTGGGGGCCGATGCTGCCGTCGTCGAGCCGGGGCTCAGTTGTGGATGTAGCGCTCGAACACTGCGCTGAAGTCGCGCCTCGTGAAGCGGTCCAGCACGGCCGAGTTGTAGTGCGTGAGCAAGGTGTTGAACTGCTGCGCAATGCTGTCGTCGGCCGCCACCGTGTTGAGCTTGTAGACCGAGCCGGCCACGTGCAGGCAGTCGTGGGCATGGGCGCGTGCCCGTTCGTCGCGCTTCTGGATCTTGCCGATCGTGACGAGGGCCTTGTAGATGTCCTTCAGCTGCTCGATGAAGCTCTTGCGCACGTCGATGCTGAATGGGGTATCACCGTCGACCACGAACTTCAGTTCGACGTCCATGTCGATCGTGCCGGCCGTTTCCAGCACGACATCGGACACGGCGTGAGCCGCGAATTCATAGCGCCGGATGGTGCGCTTGGACGAGACCGCGGAGTCCCCGTCGACATGGATGATGCCCAGGTTGGTGAAGCAGTACTCGTCCTTCTTGGACTTGATCAGGAAGAAGATCTTCTCGCCGTCTTCAGTGAACAGGTAGTCGTCGGCGTCGACCTTGCTGTAGTCGGCCGGCGGCACGATGACGCCGATATCGCTGAGGCCCAGCGCTTCCGAGGCCAGTTTCTTGAACATGAGGGTCCACCTGGGTGCGAGTGACGAGGGCCTGCATGTTAGGCAAGCATGCAGGCTTTGCGTAGCACCTAGAACCCTGCGCTCAGATCCAGGCCAGCGCCGAAGCCGAACCGATCAGAACCACCGCCAGCGGCAGCAGCAGCATCACCCAGAGCGAGCGGCCTGGGCGGCCCGTGCGCCCGGCCGGCTTGCTGGAGGCCTGCGCCTGTGGCAACAGGCCGTCGAGGTCTTCGGCAAAGGCTTCGCTGCGAGTGGGCATCCCAAGGTTCTGGGAGAAGGCCTCAGGCCGGACGCGATCGATGTTCATGGCGGCGGGCTCCCTCTCTGTCTGCACCCATGGCTGGACTGTCGCAGCACCCAGGCGAGTCAGCGTGTGATGTCCGTCACCGAGCGGCCGTGTACACGCCGGGACCACCCGAAATGGGGTGGCGGACCGCAGTGAAGCGCGCCTGCGGCCGGGCACGGTGCTTGACAGCAGGCTCGCGTCTTGCGAACGTCGGCGGGCCAGCGGCCGTCGCGGCCCCTGCCGCTTACCCCACCAACACCCAAGGAACCCCCATGCAGAAGTCTTTGCTCGCTCTTGCCGCCGCTACGCTGGTCCTGGCCGCGCCGCTGGCAGCGCACGCCCAGGCCACCCCGGTGGCCATCGGCATCAGCGGCTGGACCGGGTTTGCGCCGCTGACGCTGGCCAAGGAAGCCGGCCTCTTCAAGAAGCACGGGCTCGAAGTCAGCATCAAGAAGATCCCGCAGAAAGACCGCCACCTGGCGATTGCCAGCGGTGACATCCAGTGCGCGGCCACCACGGTGGAAACCTGGGTCGTCTGGAATGCCAACGGCGTGGCCACGACGCAGATCTTCCAGCTCGACAAGAGCTTCGGCGCCGACGGCATGGTGGTCAAGCCCGGCATCACCAGCATCAAGGAACTGAAAGGCAAGACCGTGGCCGCCAGCGCGCCTGGCACGGCACCCTACTTCGGCCTGGCCTGGATGCTGGCCAAGAACGGCATGACGCTGAAGGACGTCAACATCGTCAACCTCGAACCCCAGGCCGCCGCCAACGCGATGATCGCCGGCGCGGCCAACCTCGACGCAGCCATGACCTACGAGCCCTTCCTGAGCGCCGTGCGTGCCAAGCCCGAGGCCGGCAAGATCATCGCCACCACGCTGGACTACCCGATGGTGATGGATACCTTCGGCTGCACCCCCAAGTTCCTGGCCGACAACCCGAAGGCCGCGAAAGGCCTGGCCGACGCCTACTTCGACGCGCTCGAACTGATCAAGTCCGAGCCGAAGAAGAGCTTCGAGATCATGGGCGCCGATGTCAAGCAGACGGCCGAAGCTTTCGAGGCCAGCCAGAAGTTCCTGCGCTGGCAGGACCGCGCTGCCAACCAGAAGTTCTTTGCCGGCGAACACGCCGCCTTCAGCAAGGAAGCCGCCGACCTGCTGCTGGCCGCGGGCATCATCAAGAGCCTGCCCGACATGACCAGGCTGGCCGACCCGCGCTTCATCAAGTGAGCCTGCGGGCCCGCCGGGGCGGCCCAAGGGCGCCGACGTGAAACCGCTGGTGGCGGTGGCACCCCGCACGCGCGTCGTGCTGGGCCTGTCGTTCTTCGTCGTCTTTGTCGCCGTCTGGGCCGCCGTGACCTTCGGCGGCCTGGTGCCGAAGATCTTCCTTGCCGACCCGCTGCAGATGCTTCGCTCGGGCTGGGTGCTGCTGACGGAGATGGATTTCGCCCACGACATCGGCATGACGATGTGGCGGGTGGTGGGCGGCTTCGTGATCGCTGCCGTGCTGGCGCTGCCGCTGGGCGTGATGATGGGCGCCTACAAGCCCATCGAGGCCTTCTTCGAGCCTTTCGTCAGCTTCGCGCGCTACCTGCCGGCCAGTGCCTTCATTCCGCTGCTCATCCTGTGGGCCGGCATCGGCGAGGCGCAGAAGCTCGCCGTCATCTTCATCGGCAGCTTCTTCCAGCTGGTGCTGATGATTGCCGTGACCGTGGGCAACACCCGGCGCGACCTGGTCGAGGCTGCCTACACCCTGGGCAGCACCGACGCCAGCCTCGTGCGCCGCGTGCTCATCCCGGGGGCGGCGCCCGAGATCGCCGAAACCCTGCGCATGGTGCTGGGCTGGGCCTGGACCTACGTCATCGTGGCCGAGCTCATCGGTGCTTCCAGCGGCATCGGCCACATGATCACCGACAGCCAGGCGCTGCTGGCCACCGACCAGATCATCTTCGGCATCATCGTCATCGGCCTCATCGGCCTGGCCAGCGACCTGCTGTTCAAGTGGCTCAACCGCCGCCTCTTTCCCTGGGCGCAACTGGGGCGGTGATGGACAAGCCGGCGTTTCTTCGTGTGCGCGGCGTCGAACGCCGTTTCGACACCACCCTGGCGCTGCAGGCCACCGACCTGGACGTGGCCGAGAACGACTTCGTCACCATCCTCGGCCCCAGCGGCTGCGGCAAGAGCACACTGCTGCGCATCGTCGCCGGGCTGGACGTGCAGACCGCCGGCGAAGTGCTGCTGGAAGGCCGCCGCATCATCGGCCCCGGCGCCGACCGCGGCATGGTGTTCCAGAGCTACACCCTGTTCCCTTGGCTGACGGTGCTGGACAACGTGTGTTTCGGGCTGCGCGAACGTGGCCTGCCCCGCGCCGAGCAGCTGGACATCGCGCACGGCTTCCTGGCCAAGGTCGGGCTGAAGGGTTTTGCCAACCATTTCCCCAAGCAGCTGTCGGGCGGCATGCAGCAGCGCACGGCGCTGGCCCGGGCGCTGGCCAACGACCCGCGCATGCTGCTGATGGACGAACCCTTCGGCGCGCTCGACCACCAGACGCGCGAACTGATGCAGGAACTGCTCCTGGGCATCTGGGAACAGCAGCGCAAGACAGTGCTGTTCGTCACCCACGACATCGACGAGGCCGTGTTCATGGGCACCCGCGTCGTCGTGATGAGCGCCCGCCCCGGCCGCATCAAGCTCGACCACACCGTGCCGCTGGCGCACCCACGCCACTACTCGGTGAAGACGACACCGGCCTTCAGCGCGCTGAAGGCCGAATTGACCGAAGCCGTGCGTGTGGAGGTGCTTGCGGCGCAGGCGGCCAGCGCCGGCGCCGGGCCGTAAGCCTTGCCAGTCGCGCGCTGGTGGCGTTCGCTGCCGTGCGCCGGCAGGCGCGAGCATCGGCCAGCCGGTACGCCGCGCCGCCGAAGAGTCTGTCGGGAAAGCATCCGACCACTCGCAGGGCGCTGCGCCCGCGGGGCCAGGCGGTGCCCGGACGCACCATGCTGGGGCGGGATTGCGCTATCGCAAGGCGGGCTTCAGACGCCGAACGTACACTGCGGCCCGCGGGCATCCACCCGACCCGAACCCCACGCCTTCCCTTGCCGTCGTCCCAGGCCACTGCCGAGCTCCTGCCCCTGCACCAACCGCCTGGCGGCGCGTGCGCCGGCCGCTGTGTCCTTCAGACCCATGCCTTGGCCGGCGAGCGTGGCGACCGGCGGCTGTTCGAGGGCCTGGACATCGCCCTCGCAGCCGGCAGCGTGACCTGGCTGCGCGGCCGCAACGGGCGCGGCAAGACCACCCTGCTGCGGCTGCTGGCCGGGCTGGCCACGCCGGCTGAGGGCCGCATCGAGGTGATGGGCCGGCCGCAGCGCGAGGGCGGGCCCGAGGGCCGCCGGATGTGGGTCTATGTCGGCCACCAGAACGCCCTGAAGGACGACCTCACCGTGACCGAAGCCCTGCGCTTCCTGGCCCGGCTGCATGGCCTGCCGCACGACGACACGGCGCTCAGGCGGGCCCTCAAGCAACTGGGCATGGCCCAGCGCCAGCATGCCGCGGTGCGCACGCTCAGCCAGGGTCAGCGCCGCCGAGTCGCGCTGGCGCGGCTGGCCCTTTCGGCGGCTGCGCCGCTGTGGCTGCTGGACGAACCTTACGACGCGCTCGACAGCGACGGCATCGAAGCGCTGAACGCCGTCATCGGCGCCCACGCCGAAGCCGGCGGCTGCGTGCTGCTGACCAGCCACCAGGCACTGTCGATCACACGCCCGCCGCCGGCCATGCTGGACCTGGAACCCTTTGCCCCGCGCCCGGCAGCGCGCGCCGTCCTGGACGAGCCCGGTCATGTGGCACGGCAATGAGCAATGTCTTCCTGTGCGTGCTGCTGCGCGACCTCAGGCTGGCGTCGCGGCGGCGCATCGACGCGCTGCTGCCGCTGGCCTTCTTCCTGGTGGCATTGAGCCTGTTTCCGCTGGGCGTGGGACCGGAACCCAAGACCCTGCGCGAGATCGCCCCGGGCATCGTCTGGGTTTGTGCGCTGCTGGCTTCGATGCTCTCGGTGGGCCAGTTGTTCGCCGGCGACATGGCCGACGGCTCGCTCGAACAGATGCTGTTGGCACCGGCCTCGGCCATCGCCGTGGCGGCCGCCAAGTGCACGGCGCACTGGCTGTTGACGGGGCTGCCGCTGATCGTCGCCACCCCGCTGGCCGGGTTGGTGTTCAACATGTCCGGGCCGGCGGTGCTGGCCCTGGTGCTGAGCCTGCTGCTGGGCACACCCATCCTCAGCCTGCTGGGCGGGCTGGGTGCGGCGCTGACGCTGGGTTTGCGCAGCGGTGGCATGCTGCTCATCCTGGTGGTGCTGCCACTGGCCACGCCGGCGCTGATCTTCGGCGCGGGGGCGGTGGGCATGGTCGAGGCCGGGCTGTCGGCTTCTGGCCATTTCTCGCTGCTCGGTGCCCTGCTCGTCGCCACCAGCGTGGGCGCGCCGCTGGCCACCGCCGCCGCACTGCGCATTTCGACAGAATGACGTGACCATGCCTACGACATCGCGCAACCCCGTCGTCACCAAGCCGCCGCTGCGCCTGTTCAGCTTTGCCGCGCCCTCGCGCTTCTATGCGCTCACCCGCTGGCTGGTACCGCTGTGCTGGGTGGTGGCGCTGGGTTTCGCCGCGGTGGGCCTGTACATGGGGTTCTTCGTGGCACCCACCGACGCCACGCAGGGCGATTCGTATCGCATCATCTTCATCCACGTGCCGGCGGCATGGATGTCGATGGTGCTGTACCTGGTGATGGCCTTCTGGGCCGGCATCGGCTGGGCCTTCAAGGCCAGGCTGGCCTCGATGGTGGCCCAGGCCATCGCGCCTACCGGTGCCATGTTCACCTTCGTGGCGCTGTGGACCGGCGCACTCTGGGGCAAGCCCACCTGGGGCACCTACTGGGTGTGGGATGCGCGCTTGACGACCGAACTCATCCTGCTGTTCCTGTACCTGGGGTACATCGCGCTCGTCAATGCCATCGACGACAGGCGCCGCGCCGACCAGGCCGGCGCGCTGCTGGCCCTGGTGGGCAGCGTCAACGTGCCGATCATCTACTTCTCGGTGAAGTGGTGGAACACGCTGCACCAGGGGGCCACGATCAGCGTCAACGCCGCGCCGAAGATGGCCGCCACCATGCTGACGGCGATGCTGCTGATGACAGTCGCCTTCTGGGCCTACGCCTTCGCCGTGGTCTTCATGCGCACGCGCGCCGAAATCATCGAACGGGAAACCCATGCGGGCTGGGTGGCTGGGCTCGTGCGCAGGACAATCAAGCCATGATCTGGGGCAGCGCACAGGAGTTTTTCCACATGGGTGGCTACGGCTTCTATGTATGGGGCTCGTACGCCGTCACGCTGGGCGTGATGCTGGTCGAACCCCTGCTGGCCCGCCACCGGCACCGCCAGGCCCTGCGCGACGCCGCCCGTCAGACCGAACCTACCGAGGACGAAACATGAAACCACGCAACAAGCGCCTGGCCATCATCGGCGGCCTGCTTTCGGCCGCGGGCATCACCGTGGCCCTGGTGCTCAACGCCTTCCAGAGCAACCTGGTGTTCTTCTATTCGCCTTCGCAGGTGGCGGCCAACGAGGCGCCAACCAACCGCACCTTCCGTGTCGGCGGCATGGTGCAGACGGGCACGGTGCAGCGTGATGGCACACAGGTGAGCTTCGTCGTCACCGACACCGCCAAGACCGTGGCCGTGCGCTACGAGGGCATCCTTCCCGACCTGTTCCAGGAAGGCAAGGGCGTGGTCGCGCAGGGGCAGTTGCAGAACGGCGTGTTCGTTGCCCGTGAAGTGCTGGCCAAGCACGACGAGAACTACATGCCCCCCGAAGCCGCCGACGCCCTGAAGCGCGCGCAGAAAGGCCAGAGCCGGCTGGACCAGTCGATGGTGATGCAGTCGCAGCCGCAGAACCCGGCGGAGAAGCAGCCGTGATTGCCGAGGCAGGCCACTTCGCCCTCTGGCTGGCGGTAGGCGTGACCCTGGTGCTGGGCACGCTGCCGATCATCGGCGCCCATCGCGGCCGGGCCGACTGGATGGCCCTGGCAAGACCGGCCACGCATGTGCTGCTGGGTCTGATCATCGTCGCCTATGGCTGCCTGATGCTCAGCTTCGTCAACAACGACTTCTCGTTGCTGAACGTGGCCTCGCATTCGAATTCGCAGCTGCCGCTGATGTACCGCATCGCCGCTTCCTGGGGCAGCCATGAAGGCAGCCTGCTGCTGTGGCTGCTGATGCAGGCCGGCTGGGCCTGGGCGGTGGCCAGCTTCAGCCGCAAGCTGCCGCTGCCCATGGTGGCGCGCATCCTGGGCGTGATGGGGCTGCTGACGCTGAGCTTCCTGCTATTCGTGCTGTTCACGTCCAACCCCTTCGACCGCCTCTTTCCGGTGCCCATGGACGGCCGCGACCTCAACCCGCAGCTGCAGGACCCGGGGATGATCTTCCACCCGCCGATGCTCTACATGGGCTACGTCGGCATGTCGGTGGCCTTCGCATTCGCCGTGGCGGCGCTGATCGGCGGCAACCTCGACGCCCAGTGGGCGCGCTGGATGCGGCCGTGGACGACGGTGGCCTGGGCCTTCCTGACCTTCGGCATCGCGCTGGGCAGCTGGTGGGCCTATTACGAGCTCGGCTGGGGCGGCTGGTGGTTCTGGGACGCGGTGGAAAACGCCTCGTTCATGCCCTGGCTGGTGGCCACGGCGCTGATCCACTCGCTGGCCGTCACCGAAAAGCGCGGCAGCTTCAAGAGCTGGACGGTGCTGCTGGCCATCATGGGCTACTCGCTGGCGCTGCTGGGCACCTTCCTCGTCCGCTCGGGCGTGATCACGTCCGTGCACTCCTTCGCTTCCGACCCGGCGCGCGGCGCCTTCATCCTGGTGATGATGGCCATCACCGTGAGCGCGGCCCTGGCGCTGTATGCCTGGCGTTCGCCCAAGGTGGGCCTGGGTGCACGGTTCTCGGCCGTGTCGCGCGAAAGCATGCTGCTGGCCAACAACGTTCTGCTGGTCGTGGCCATGGCTGCAGTGATGCTGGGCACGCTGTACCCGCTGATCCTGGATGCGCTGGGCCTGGGCAAGATCTCGGTGGGAGCGCCTTACTTCAACGCCGTCTATGTGCCGATCATGGCGGTGCTGGTGTTCTTCATGGGCGTGGGCCCGCTGGCGCGCTGGAAGAACGACGAACTGCCGGCACTGGCGGTGCGCCTGCGCTGGGCCGCTGGCATCACCGTGGTCAGCGCGGCCTTGACGGCCTGGATTGGCGGGCAGATCACGCTGGGTTCGGTGGTGGGGCTGCTGATGGCCTACTGGATCCTCTACACCGTGCTGACCGAGCTCTGGGAACGCGTAAGACCTGCCGGGGGTGTGCAGGCGAACGTCCTGCACCGCCTGGGCCAGCTGCCGCGGGCCACGGTGGGCATGATGGTTGCGCACGTGGGCGTGGCGGTATTCGTGTTCGGTGTCACCATGGTGGGCACCTACGACATCGAGCGCGATGTCGCCATGGCCCCAGGCGACAGCACCACCGTCAACGGCTACACCTTCACCTACCAGGGCACGCAGCCGGTGCGCGGGCCCAACTACGACGCCATGCGCGGCCACCTCGTGGTCACGCGCGACGGAGCGCCGGTGTCCGAGATGTTTCCCGAAAAGCGCGTCTATAAGGTGCAGCGCAACCCGATGACCGAGGCGGCCATCGACAGCCGCATCAAGGGCGACCTGTACGTGCAGCTGGGTGAACCGCTGCCTGGCGACAAGTGGCTGGTGCGCATCTGGGTCAAGCCTTTCGTCGCCTGGATCTGGGTCGGCTGCATGTTGATGGGCCTGGGCGGCATGTGGGCCGTGACCGACCGGCGGTACCGCAGCCGGGCCACCCGCGACGCAGCCGAAGGCGCGGCGGGCGCCGTGCCGGCTGTCCGATGAAGGGGCTGCGCTTTTTCTTGCCGCTGGGCATCTTCCTGGCGGTCGTGGGGCTCATGTTCGTCGGCCTGGGTCTGAATCCGCGCGAGGTGCCGTCACCGCTGATCGGCAAGCCGGCGCCGGCCTTCAAGCTGGCGAAACTGAACGACCCGAGCCAGAGCATCGGCCGCGATGACCTGCTCGGCCAGGTCTGGATGCTGAACGTCTGGGCCAGCTGGTGCGCGCCCTGCCGGGAAGAGCACCCGCTGGTGATCGACATCGCCCGCCGCAAGCTGCTGCCGGTGTACGGCCTGAACTACAAGGACCAGGGGCCCGCCGCACGCGGCTGGCTGGCGAACCTAGGCGACCCATACACGGCCACCCTCGTTGACGCCGACGGCCGCGTCGGCATCGACTTCGGCGTCTATGGCGTGCCCGAAACCTTCATCGTCGACCGCCAGGGCATCATCCGGTTCAAGCACACCGGGCCGCTGACGCCCGAGGTGCTGCGTTCGCGCATCGAGCCGCTCATCAAGGAACTGCAAGGTGCGGGCTGAAGTGATGCGATGGCTGCTCGCGGGCGCAGCCGCCCTGCTGCTGGCCTGGCCGGCTGCACAGGCGAAGGAAGCCGCACCGGCCACCGCCGACCCGGCGCTGGAAGCGCGCGTCATGCGCGTGTCCGCCGAACTGCGCTGCCTCGTGTGCCAGAACGAGACCATCGCCGCCTCCAACGCCGAGCTGGCCGTCGACCTCCGCAACCAGGTGCGCGAGATGCTGCGCAGCGGCCAGACGGAGAAGCAGGTCTTCGACTACATGACGGCGCGCTACGGCGACTTCGTGCTCTACCGCCCACCGCTGAAGAGCACCACGGCACCCCTGTGGTTCGGCCCGCCCATCCTGCTGGCAGCCGGCCTGGCGGGCTTGTGGTGGCTGCTGCGCCGGCGCAGCCGCCTGCCAGCCGACCAGTTCGAACCCGACGAGAACGATGACGGCCCGCCCGACCGGCCGCGCAGCTGAAGAACCGATGAACAACGACATATCCGCGCTGCGCCAGCAGCTGCAGCAATTGCAGGCGCTTCATGCCGCTGGCACGCTGGACGATGCGGCCTATGCCGCGGCCAAGACCCCCCTGGAGCGGCGGCTGCTCGACAGCGTGATGGCCGACCCTGCTGCCGCGGCAGCGTCGCCGCGGCCAGGCGGCAAGCTGGTGGCCGCGCTTTGCGCCGGTGTCATCGGTCTGGCCATCGCCGGCTATTCCTACACCGGCGCGCCGGGCGCCACGGTTCTGGCCGGCAGTGGCAGCGGAACTGGCAGCGCCCCGGGCGTGGACGCCAACGCCAGCGAGGAACAGCAGTTCGCCGCGGCCGTGGAGCAACTGGCCCAGCGCCTGCAGACCGACCCCGACAACACTGAAGGCTTCGCGATGCTCGCGCGTTCCTACGCGCGGCTCGGCCAGCACGACAAGGCCCTGCCCGCCTTCAAGAAGACCGGCACCCTGCTGCAGACCGACGCGCGCTTGATGGCCGACTATGCCGACACGCTGGCGGTGCTGAACAACCGCAGCCTGCAGGGCGAACCGGCGCTGTGGATCGACCGCGCCCTGAAGCTCGAACCCGACAATCCGAAAGCGCTGGCGCTGGCCGGCACGGCCGCCTTCGAGGTGCGTGACTTCCCGGGTGCGGTACGCCATTGGGAACGTCTGGTCGCGATTTCGCCACCCGGCAGCGAATTCCTGCCGCAGCTGCAGGCCAGCATCGCCGAAGCGCGCCAGCAAGGCGGCATGGCTGCGGCCGCGCCGCAGGCCAGTGCGCCCTCTGCCGCGGCTGCGGCCAACCCGCAGGCCGCGGCCGCCAGCACGGCCGGCGTGCAAGGCAGCGTCAAGCTGTCCCCGGCCCTGGCACAGCAGGTGCAGCCGGGCGACACCGTGTTCATCTTCGCCCGCGCCGCCGAGGGGCCGCGCATGCCGCTGGCCATCCTGCGCAAGCAGGTGGCCGACCTGCCGCTGGAGTTCAAGCTCGACGACAGCACGGCCATGGCGCCGCAGATGCGCCTGTCACTGCACCCAATGGTGGTGATCAGCGCCCGTGTCAGCAAAAGCGGCGAGGCCACGCCGGCAGCGGGTGATCTGGTCGGTCAGTCGGCGCCGGTGGCCAACACCGCCAGCGGCGTGACGATCGAGATCAACGAGCTCGTCAAGAACTGATCGCTGCGCGCGCTGCATTGCGCGCGATCGTGTCGGCAAATCGTGGCAACAGTTCTTCGGGCAGGTCGTGGCCCATGCCCGGGACGAAGTCGGTCTGGGCGCCGGCGATGCGTGAGGCAAGGTCGCGCCCGGCGGCCACCGGAATCAAGGGGTCGGCCTCGCCGTGGACCACCACGGTGGGTACCCGGATGCCACCGACCCAGCCGCTGCGGTCGCCATCGGCCGCCACCGCCAGCAGTTGCCGGGCGGTACCCGCCGGCCGCCAGGCCCGCGCCACCAGGGCCTGCAGGCGCTGGCGCTGGCGCTCCGGTTCGGGCGGGAAGGCGGGGCTGCCGATGACCGCCAGCAGCCGTTCCAGGTGTGCGACCACGGCCTCGGGCCGGCGACCATCGGGCCGCGACAGCAGCGCAGCGCGCACGCGCATGCCGGGTTGCGGCAGGTGGCGGGCGCCGGTGGTCGTCATCATCAGCACCAGGCTCTTCACGCGCTGCGGGTGGGTGGCGGCCAGATGCTGCGCGACCATGCCGCCCATCGAGGCACCACACACATGCGCACGGGCGATGCCCAGCGTGTCCATCACGCCCAAGGTGTCGGCGGCCATGTCGGCCAGCCGGTAGATCGGCCGCAGCGGCAGGTGCAGGCCGTACTTCAGCCCAACCCAGGCCAGGTTGGGCACGCCGGCCTCGTCGAAGCCCTGGCTGAGGCCGGCGTCGCGGTTGTCGAAGCGGATGACTCGAAAGCCACGTGCCACCAGCAGGTCCACCAGAGGCTGCGGCCAGGCCGTGAGCTGCATGCCCAGGCCCATCACCAGCAGCAGCGGTTCACCCGCTACGGGCCCCTGGTCGTCGACTTCGATGCGCAGGCCATTGGCGACGATCTGCATGCGGTCAGCGCGGCGTCATGAACCAGCGGCCGACGGCGCCGGCCGAGGCCGGGTCGAAGCGCTGCCAGCGCGCCGGGTCCTGTGCCAGCCTGTCGGCTACGGCGTACAGCGCCAGCGGGTTCAGGCCCATGCCGATGTGGCTGGCGTGGACCTCGATGTTCTCGGTGTGCGGGGCTGCGTCGTTGATGCTGCACTGCCAGGCCACGACGCCATCGGTCTTGCTGTAGATCGACGTGGTCGGGCAGGCCGGCGGCAGCCGCAGGCCGGCGATCATGGCTTCGTCGTGCACGGTCTGGCCACTGACCATCTCGTAAAAGCGCCAGGCGTTGGTGGCGCGGGGATGGCCGGCAAAGGGCGTACCCAGGGTGACGACGCAGCGCACCTGCTTGGGCATTTCCTTGGCCAGTTCGCGCGCGTAGATGCCGCCCAGGCTCCAGCCCACCAGGCTGACCGGTTCGCGGTGGCGCGTGGCCAGCTCATGCAAGGTGCTGCGGCAGGCTTCCAGCACACCCGTGCGCGGGCCGAAATTGAAGCCCTGCAGCCAGGGGTAGGTGGTGTAGCCGCGGTCACGCAGGAAGTTGCGCAGCGTCAGCGTGGTGATGTCGCTGGCGCCGAGCCCGGGGAACACCAGCACCGGATGGCCGTCGCCGGTGGGCAGGCGGGCGAGCCAGGGCGTGGCGGCCCACATCGCAGCAAATTCCCAGGGGGCGCGAGCCTCCAGCAGCATCTGCCAGGGGCCCGGGGCGGCCAGGGGGTCTGGCGCGCGGTTTCGATCGCTCATGCGCAGATTGTCAGCGGCTGCCTGGCTTGCGGGCTGGACTTGCCGCACTAGTACGGGTCGCGGGTGCCTTGCGGGCCACGCGGGCCACGGCGCCGGTCATGGCGCCTTTCATCGCGCCAGACAGGGCCGCGCTGGCCATGCTGCCCGCCACGCCACCTGCCAGCTTGCCTACCGCACCCGCCGCGTCCGCCATGGCACCGCCAGCGAGGCTGACCAGGCTCTTCGGCACGGCCGTATCGGGGTGGCCGGCTTCGCCGGGGCGCGGCAATGCCGCCAGGTCATCGAAGGCCACGACGATGGCGTCGGCCAGCTCACGCACCTGCGGCATGGCCTGGGCGTCGGCCATCAGGCCAAAGTCGAGACTCTGGTCGTAGCTTTGAACGGTGATGTTGAGGGCCATGCCGTGCACGACGATCGAGGCCGGGTAGTTCGTCAACATCTTGGCCCCAGCCAGGTACAGCGGCACCGGTGGCCCGGGCACGTTGCTGATGACGAGGTTGGCCAGCTGCGGAATGCGGTCGGCCACGCGCGCCTTGCCGTACAGCGCCGTGGCGGCTTCGATCAGCCAGGGCACGCCCAGGCTCGGGAAATCGGTCGGCAGCACGCTTTTCAGCCCGCCCATCGTCGATTTCATCGCTCTGCTGGCCGCGCGGATGTGCGCCAGCCGCTGGCCTGGGTCGGCGATGTGCGTGCCCAGGCTGACCAGGCTCAGCGACGCCTGGTTGCCTTCACCGAGATCCGACTTGCCGACCTCCGGGCGCAGCGAGATCGGCACCGCGGCGACCAGGCTCTTGCGCGGCAGGCTGCGCCGCTTCATGAAGTAACGACGCAAGGCGGTGCTGCAGAGCATCAGCACGACGTCGTTGAGCGTGGCGCCGTGAGCACGTGCCAGGGCCTTCAGTTCCGGCAGGGCCAGGCTGGCGCTCGCAAAGGCCCGACCCGGGGTGACCGAGACATTCAGCACCGTGCGCGGGGCCAGGCTGATGTTGCCGCTGCCTTTGCCGGCCTTGCCATCACCACCCGCCTGACCCAGTCCCAGGCTGGCCACGGCCTGGTTCAGCACATCGCCGGCGGCCTTCGACGCAGCCGTCTTCAGGGTGCCGACGGTGCCGGGCAACTCGCGGACGATGCTGGCCACCTTCTGCGCCTGGCTGCCGAGCACGCCGCGCAGCATTTCCGTCATGCCGAGCTCGAAGGTCTTGTGGCGACGTGACGGCCGTACGTCCACCGCCCTGCCCTCGGCCTGGATGTCGAGGATGGCGTTGGCCAGGGCCACGGCGGCCTGGCCGTCGACCGCAGCATGGTGAAGCTGGGTGTACAGCGCGACCCGCTTGTGGCCATCGGCGCTGGGGCCGAGGCCTTCGAGCACGTGGAACTTCCAGAGCGGGCGGCTGCGGTCGAGCAGCACGCCGTGCAGCCGGCCGACCTCGGCTTCCAGCTCACGCCGGCCATCGCCCTGCCTGGCCGTGGCCGGCAGCTTCACTTCCACGATGTGCTGCCTGAGGTCGGGGTCGGCGTCGACCCACGCCGGATTGGCCATGTTCAGCGGCATCCACCAGAGCCTGCGCCGCAGCACGGGCGCCACCGGCAGCCGCGCCGCCATGTGCTTGCGCAGTGCGGTGACGAAGCGGCCCGTGCTGCCCGGGGGCAGTTCGAAGATGTGCAACGCGCCCACATGCATCGGCATCTCGGGCGTTTCCAGGTACAGGAAGGTGGCATCCAAGCCGGAAAGTTGATGCATGGCAGGCATTGTCGGGCTCGAGCCGGGATGCGACCGATGCTAGCGGCAGGCCGGCGCGCGTGGTTTCAGTAGGCACCCGCCCCTGATGGCCGTCGCGAGCGGCCAGCTGGCTTCCAGCCGGTTCCTTTCTACAGGCCCAGAAACAAGGGCTGCACGACCGTCGGGCTTTCGGGTGCGTCCGTGCGCTGTGCCGCCGCCAGGGCCTGGTCGCGCAGGGCTTTCGCGCCGGCCGTGTCGCCCGCTGCGGCCAGCACGGCAGCGCGCACGCGCCACAGGTAGGCCTGCATCCGGACGTCGCGGAAGCCGGTGAGCCGGCCCCAGGTGGCGAGCGCGGCCTGGCTGTGCCCATCGGCGGCACCGCGCTCGCCTTGCAGCAACGCAGCCCGGGCCAGGCCGGCCTGGGCCAGCGCGACGTGGCTCCAGGTCTTGACGGCGGCGTCGTCCAACACCCGCTGCAGCTGGCCGCGCGCGGCTTCTGGCCGGTTCATGTCCAGCAGCAGCCGACCCAGGCGCTCACGACTGGCGGCGGTCGGTTGGCGGTCGGGTGGCTCGGCGGCCTCGTGGGCGGCCAAGGCGGTGGTCAACAGGTCCAGGGCTTCCTGGTGGCGGCCCAGGCGTGCCAGGGCGTCGGCCAGATGGCGTTGCACGCGGCGCTGGGCAAACTCGAACTGGCCCCGCTGCCGCTGGCCAGCCAGCGCCTGCTGCAGGAGCGGCAGGCCCAGGCCCGGGCGGCCCTCGGCCGCAAGGCGCTCACCGGCGTCTTCGCGCACGCTGTCGGCGTCGGCCGTCGTGGCCTCGAACTTCTCGATCTGCACGATGAGGCGGTCGAACAAGGCATCGGCAGGTTCACGTTCTCCGCTCAGGTGAAGCGTGCGCGCCTGGCGGGCCAACGGCAGCAAGGCGGTGCTGAAGTCGGCGCCGCTGGTGCGCTGGGCGACCGCGGCAGCCTCGCCGAACGCTTCGGCCGCGCCGGCCAGTTCGCCCTGCTGCATCAAGACCAGGCCCAGGTTGCCGTGCAGGGTCTGCAACTCCGCCTCGTTGCGTTGAGGCAACGCCCTCGACATGGCGATGGCGCGGCGGTTGGTGGCGGCGGCTTCGGTCAGGCGCATCTGGCCGCTGTGCTCGGTGGCGATTTCGCACAGCGCCGTGACATGCCCCCGCTGACCAGGTTCCACCTGGGAAAACAGCGCCTCGGCACGCTGCAGCGCGTCGATCCGGGCATCGGCCTGGTCGGACTGGTCGCGCAGGCACATGCCGCGCATCGTCCACCAATGGGCTCGTTGCGCGCCGCTGTCGCGACCGGCGGCGCGCAGGTGGGTGTCGGACTCGGCCAGCAGCGTGCGGCAGGCGGCGAGGTCGCCGCGCTGGTAGGCGCGCAGTGCAGCTTCCAGCTCGGCGTCGAGCACGTTGTCGTGCAGTGGACCGAAGTGCTCGCGCACCAGGGCCAGCTGTCGCGCCTGCAGGCTTTCGTGGGCTTCTTTGTCGCCCAGTTCCCGGTAGATGTCGGCAGCGGTGCGCAGCAGCTCGATGCGCAACACCGGGTCGTTGGCGAATTGACCGTCGATGCGCGCAGCAATCCGGTCGAGCAGGGTCTTGGCCGTGGTCTGGCCATCGGGCTTGCCGCCGGCCAGTCGCGGGTCGGCGGCGGTGAAGACGCCGAGCAGGAAGTCCTTCACAGCCTCGGCGCGGCGGGCCTGCGTGCGGGCCTCCTGGGCCTGCCAGGCCACGGCCGCGCTGCCGGCCGCCAGGGAAAGCACGAGCGCCGTGGTCATCGCCACCGGCAGGCGGTGGCGGCGCACGTAGCGCCAAGCCAGGGACCAGGGGCTCAGATGGCGGGCCTGGATGGGCCGGTGCTCACGGTGGCGCTGCAGGTCTTCGGCCAGGGCGGCCACGCTGGCATAGCGGTCCTGCGGGTGTGGCTGCAGGGCGCGGTCGACGATGGCGTCGAGGTCCCCGCGCAACGCCTTGCGCAGTGTCGAATCGGTGACGGCACGAGACGGCGCAGGCACGGGCTCGCCGGGCGCCGGCGGCAGGCGGTCGGTGAGCAGCTCGAACAGCATCAACCCCAGCGCGTAGACGTCGGTGGCCACGCTGACCGGGCCACCGCTGAGCTGTTCCGGCGCGGCGTAGCGAGGCGTGGCGAGCAGGCCATCGGCACGGGTCAGGGCGGTGCTGTCGGTGGCGGTGCCAGGGTCGGCGGACAGCAGTTTGGCGATGCCGAAGTCGAGCAGCTTGACCTGGCCTTCGGCTGTCACCAGCACGTTGGCCGGCTTGAGGTCGCGGTGCGCGATGAGCTGGCCGTGGGCGTGGCTCACTGAATCGGCCACCTGTGCAAACAGGCCCAGCCGCGCCGCCACGGGCAGCGCCTTTTCGCGGCACCAATCGGTGATCGGCTGGCCGTCGACGGCCTCCAGTGCGAGGTAGGGCTGGCCGTCGACGCCAAGGCCGGCGTCGAAGAAACGTGCGATGTGCGGGTGGTCCAGCGCCGCCAGGATGTTGCGCTCGCGATCGAAGCGCTCGCGCACGGCGCCAGCCAGCAGGTGCGCGTGCGGGAGCTTGAGCGCCACTTCGCGAGCGAAGGCGCCGTCCGAGCGGCGCGCCAGCCACACCACGCCCATGCCCCCCCGGCCCAGTTCACGGAGCAGTTCGTAGGGCCCGATCTGCTGCCCCGGGTGGTGGGGGCTGGGTGGCCCGGGCGGCGCCACCCACAGCGGCGGCGCGCTGAGAAAACCGGGGTCCTCATCGTCCAGCCCGGCCAACACGGCCGCCAGGCTGGCGCGCAAAGGGACGTCTTGTTCAGGGAGGGCTGCGAGCCAGGCGGCCCGGTCGGCAGCGGGCAGGGCCAGCAACTCGTCGAGCCGGGCACTGAAACGTGGCCACAGCTCGGCAGGACAAGGCAAGGACGGCGTCATTCCCCGAGCCAACGGAAGACGAGGCCCTGCGCGGACATCATCCGACCATGGTCCGCAACAAGGCTCGCGCCTTTTCCCAGTCGCGCCGCACGGTGCGGTCGGTGAGCCCCAGCGCGGTGGCGATCTCGATGTCGGTCATCCCGGCAAAGTAGCGCATCTCGACCACCTGAGCCAGACGCGGCTCCACCTGCGCCAGGGCGTTGAGGGCTGCGTCCACCTGCAGCGCTTCGTCGTTGTCGGCCAGCAGCTGGTTGGAGACGGCCGTGTCCAGCGTCACATGGGCGACCCCACCGCCGCGGCGCTCGGCCATGCGCGTACGGAGTTCGTCCACGATCACCGAACGCATCACCTGGGCGGCATAGGCATAAAAGTGGCCCTGGCTCGGGAAGTCGAGCTGCGCGACACGCCCGGCGAGCCGCAGATAGCTTTCGTTGACCAAGGCCGTGGTGTTGAGGCCGGGTTGCATGCCCCGCTGCGAGCCCGCCGCATGCAGACGGGCGCTGGCGATCTTCCTGAGCTCGGCATAGGCTTCGGGCCAGACGGACGGCCACCCCGGTTCGAGGTGGGGAGGCAGCTTGCCGGTCATGCCCGGCATCTTCACCCAGGCATGGGCTGGCTCCTCAAGCCGAGCCACAAATATTTGTCCGGATCCGAAGCGGGCTTGCGTTGGCCTGGGTAGGCCGAATTTTCGGCCGCCCTTTCAAAGGACCCACCATGTCATGCCTGCCGCTGCTCCCATCCAAGGCCCTGGCCCTGTCCGTTTCATTCCTGCTGTTGCCGCTGGCCGCCGGCGCGCAAAGCTGGGGCGCCTCGGCCGCCATCAACGCCACGACCGTTCTGAACCTGCCGGGCCAGCCCCAACAGGCCATCACCAAGGTCGACAACTTCAACTTCAACGGCCAGCCCCAGGCCTTGCTGCCCACCACCCTGAGCGGGGTCTCCACCGTCAACAATGGTGGCACGGCCACCGCCAAGTTCCAGGGCTCCATCGGCACGCTGAAGGCCTATTCCTTCGCAGCATTCGCCTACGGCTACGACGCACAGGGTGTCGGCTTGTTCACGGGCTACAGCAGCGCCACCGCCCAGGGCAGTTTCGCCGACGCGATCGTCGTGGGTGGCGCCGGCCTGGCCATGGGCACACCGGTGAGTTACCGGGTCGAATTCAGCATCGACGGCACGCTGTCCTCGCCCTCGTTCGAGATCGGGGGGTTTCTCAGCGCGAGCGCTGGTGCCACGGCGCGCTTGACCGACCTGCAAAGTGGCCAGCAAGTCAGCTTCGACTGGCAAGCCGGTCGGCAGGCCACGGGCCAGTACTCGCTGACCCTGGCCACTCAAGTGGGGCACACGCTGCAGTTCGTCGGCCTGCTCAACACCTCGGCAGGCGTCACGCATTACGCCCAAACCGGCCGCAGCGCCGAGGCCGACTTCTTCCATACCGCCCGCTATGCGCTGGCGCCCTCGATCGCAGGCCTCAACACCATCGGCGCCAGCGGCCACGACTTCGCGGTGAGCAGCGTGCCCGAGCCGTCGACCGGGGTGCTGCTCAGTGCTGCGCTGCTGGCGCTGGCCTGGCAGTTGCGTCGCCGCGAGCATGTATGACGCACCGGGCCTAAATCCGTCTCGGCCTGCAAATGCCGTCATTCAAATGGGAAACATCCCCCATCAAAGGCTGAACTGAACCTGACAGTCGGTGCATACTAGGGTTAACACTTAGCTGTTAACCCTAATTCAAGATACCCACCGACATGAACAACACCACTCGCACTTCAGCGCTGGCCTTGGCGCTGTGCGCTGCCGCCGGTTTCGCCCAGGCGGCCCCGGCCACGAGCAGCATCGACCCGAACACATTCATCGTCGGCCATCCTGCGAGCCCGACCTGGAAAAACGGGCACAGCAACGGTGAACATCCCGCCGTGCTGGTCTCCGGCAGGGCCGCAGCCCAGGCCCCGGACAGCAACACGTTCCTGGTGCAGCCGCCGACCAGCGTGCGTTGGACGACTTTGCCAAAGGCTCTGGTCGTGGCCGCTGTTCCGCGCTGAATCAGGCCTTCTGAACACGCGGCAGCTGGCGCCAGGCCAGCACTTCGTTGCCCACCAGCGCGGCAAGCACCAGCGCGCCACCCGCCAGCACGGCGGGCCCGGGTGATTCACCGGCGCCCAGCCAGGCCCAGAGCACGCCGAACATCACTTCGAGCAGGCCCAGCAGAGAGATCTCGGGGCCGCTGAGCACCCGCGCCACGGCCACGGCCATCAGGCATGGGATGGCCAGCTGGAACACACCCAGCGTGGCCAGCAGCCCGATGTCGTGCAGCGACGCTGACAACGGCCAGGCCAGCGGCAGGGTCACGGCCGCCGACAGCAAGGCGCCCACGAGCACGGCGCTCAGCATGTCCGGCGGGTCGTCATGGCCCTTCAGATGCTGCAGGAGCGTCCAGTTGACGGCCGCCGCCACCGGCACGGCCAGCGCCACCAGCGTGCCCAGCAGCAGCCGTGGGTCACCCGCAGCGAATTCATGGCCGTACATCCAGCCGATGCCCGCGCCGGCCAGCGCAATCGCCCACCAGGTGCGTGCGGCCAGCCTGTGACCCAGCGCGATGCGCGCACCCAGCGCCGTCAGCAGCGGGCCGATGGCCATCGTCACCAGCACATTGGCAACCGTCGTCAAGGTCAGCGCTACCATGAAGGCGGTGAACATCACCGCCCAGCACACGCCCGAGATCCACAAGGGGCGACCGCCGTCGCGCAGGCTGGCCCACAAGACTGCCGGCCCGCGCAGCCACGACAGCAACACCACCAGCGCAAGCGCGTTGAAGGCGCTGCGCCAGAAGGTCAGCTCGAAGCTGCGCGCGGCTTCAAGATGGCGGGTGACGACACCGGCGATGCTCCACAGCAGGGTCGCGGCCACCATCACCCACACCGCGTTGCGGTGTGTGAGCTTCATCGTCAAGGGGGTGTCAGCTGCCCTCGCGCGAGGCCCGCTTGCGGTCGTGTTCCTTCAGGTGGCGCTTGCGCACGCGGATGCTTTTCGGCGTGATCTCGACGAGCTCGTCATCGGAGATGAATTCCACCGCGTATTCCAGCGTCAGGTCGATCGGCGGCGTGATCTTGATCGCGTCTTCCTTGCCGCTGACACGGAAGTTCGTCAACTGCTTGGTGCGCGTGGCGTTGACCACGAGGTCGTTGTCGCGGCTGTGGATGCCGACGATCATGCCTTCGTAGACCGGGTCGTTCGGCTTGACGAACATGCGGCCACGGTCGTCCAGCTTGCCCAGCGCGTAGGTGAAGATCTCGCCGTCGTCCATGCTGATCAGCACGCCGTTCTTGCGGCCTTCGATCTCACCCTTGTAGGGCTCGTAGCCGTCGAAGATGTTGCTGATGAGGCCAGTGCCCCGCGTGAGGTTCATGAACTCGTTGGAAAAGCCGATCAGGCCGCGCGCCGGAATCCGGTACTCCAGACGCACACGGCCGCGGCCGTCGGTTTCCATGTTGACCAGTTCGCCCTTGCGGGCGCCCAAGGCCTGCATCACGCCGCCCTGATGGGCGTCCTCGATGTCGGCCGTGACCAGCTCGATCGGCTCGCACTTCTCGCCGTTGATCGTCTGGAAGACCACGCGCGGCTTGCTCACGGCCATCTCGTAGCCTTCGCGGCGCATGTTCTCGAGCAGGATGGTCAGGTGCAGTTCGCCGCGGCCGCTGACTTCGAAGATGCCGTCTTCGCCCGATTCCTTCACGCGCAATGCGACGTTGCTCTGCAGTTCCTTCTGCAGGCGGTCCCAGATCTGGCGGCTGGTGACGAACTTGCCTTCGCGGCCGGCCAGCGGGCTGTTGTTGACGCAGAAGTTCATCGTCAACGTGGGCTCGTCCACATGCAGCATCGGCAGCGGCATCGGGTTCACCGGGTCGGTGATGGTCACGCCGATCCCGATGTTCTCCATGCCGTTGACGAGCACGATGTCGCCCGGGCCGGCTTCGGTGGCCGGCACGCGTTCCAGCCCTTCGAAGGTCAGCACCTGGTTGACGCGTCCCTTGAAGGTCTTGCCCCCTTCTTCGGGTGTTCCTTCGCAGACCAGCACTTCCTGCATCGGCCGCAGCGTACCGGCGGTGACTCGCCCCACGCCGATGCGGCCGACGAAGGTGGAATAGTCGAGCGACGAAATCTGCAACTGCAGGGGCGCGTCGGGATCGCCCTTGTGCGTGGGCACGTGGCTCAGCACGGTCTCGAACAGCGGCGACAGGTCGGGGCCCCACTGCTCGCCCGCCGGGCCTTCGGTCAGCGACGCCCAGCCGTTCAGGCCCGAGGCGTAGACCACCGGGAAGTCGAGCTGCTCTTCGGTGGCGCCGAGCTTGTCGAACAGCTCGAAGGCGGCGTTGATGACGTAGTCCGGGCGCGCGCCCGGCTTGTCGACCTTGTTGACGACGACGATGGGCTTGAGGCCCAGCGCCAGCGCCTTTTTCGTGACGAAGCGCGTTTGCGGCATCGGGCCTTCCTGGGCGTCGATGAGCAGCACCACGCCATCGACCATCGACAGCGCACGCTCGACCTCACCGCCGAAGTCGGCGTGGCCCGGGGTGTCGACGATGTTGATGTGCGTGCCTTTCCAGGTGACGGCACAGTTCTTCGCCAGGATTGTGATGCCGCGTTCACGTTCGATGTCGTTGCTGTCCATCACCCGTTCGGCGACCTTCTCGTTTTCACGGAAGGTGCCGCTCTGGCGCAGCATCATGTCGACGAGGGTGGTCTTGCCGTGGTCGACGTGGGCAATGATGGCGATGTTGCGGATTTGTTTGTACATGGTGTTTCTAGAGCCTGGAGGCAGAGATTTGGGCCTGCACCTCGAGAGGGCTGAGTAGGCGGTCAGCGATCAGTTCGCCGGCGGTGATGTGGGCGGTGCCGAGGAAATCACGCGCGCGTTCTTTGGCGGCCTCGGCAGTGCCACCGTCGTCGGGGTCGGCGTTGGCAACGCGGTAGACGCGCACCCTGGGCGCATCGGCCAGCTGCACACGCCGGCGCAGCCCCGTCAGGAAACGGCCCGCCTCGTCATCGGGTAAGCGAACTTCGGGCCAGGCTTGCAGCAGCACGTCTGGCGGCAGCAGCCGCGCTTCACGTTCGGCCTCGGTCATGGCTTGCAGTTCGTCGATGGTCACGGCCTCGCCCAGCTGCAACGGGCCGGCGGACGTGCGCCGCAGCGCCGACAGATGGGCACCACAACCGAGCGCGCTGCCGATGTCCTCAGCCAGCGTGCGAATGTAGGTGCCTTTGCTGCACTGCACATCGATCACGAGTTGGGGACTGTGCCAGCTGACGATGTCGATGCGATGAATCGTCACCTCGCGGGTGGGGCGGTCGATCGTGACCCCTGCACGCGCGTAGTCGTAGAGCGCCCTGCCCTCGTGCTTCAGCGCCGAATGCATCGGCGGCAGCTGCTCGATACGGCCGCTGAAGCGGGCGCAGGCGGCCGTGATCGCCGCGATGTCGACGTCGACCGGGCATTCGGCAACGACTTCGCCTTCGCCGTCGCCAGTGCTGGTGCGCTGGCCCAGGTGCAGCGTGGCGCGGTAGCCCTTGTCGGCGTCCAGGCTGACCTGGCTGAACTTGGTGGCCGCGCCGAAGCACAAGGGCAGCAGACCGGTGGCCAGCGGGTCCAGCGTGCCGGTATGTCCGCCCTTCTCGGCGCGCAGCATGCCCTTGGCCTTCTGCAAGGCATCGTTGCTCGTGAAGCCGATCGGCTTGTCGAGCAGCAGCACACCGTGCAGCGCACGGCGGGCTTGACGTGGCTTGCCGTTGGCCGGCATCAGTCTTCCTTGGCCCGGGTGGCGTTGGCGCGGGCAATCAGCGCCGACAGGTCGGCGGCGCGCTCGGTCGTCTGGTCGTACTGGAAATGCAGCGTCGGAACGGTGTGGATCGACAGCCGCTTGAACAGGCCGTTGCGCAGGAAACCGGCGGCTTCGTTCAGGCCTTCGGTGCATTCAGCCGGGTCGCCCAGCAGCACGCTGAAGTAGACCTTGGCGTGCGCGTAGTCAGGCGTCACTTCGACCGCGTTGAGCGTGACCATCCCCACGCGCGGGTCCTTCAACTCGCGGATGAGCTCGGCCAGGTCGCGCTGGATCTGGTCGGCGACGCGAAAGCTGCGGTTGACGGTGGATTTCTTGTGTCGCATGGGGTGTTCCTGTGGCGGGTCCCCTCAAGTACAAACCCCGCCTCTTTGGGGAGGCGGGGTTTGCGGGTGAAGGCAAATCCGCCGTTACAGCGTCCGGGCCACTTCCTTGACCTCGAAGAATTCGAGCTGGTCGCCTTCCTTGATGTCGTTGTAGTTCTTCAGCTTGATACCGCACTCGAAGCCTTCGCTGACTTCGCGCACATCGTCCTTCATGCGCTTCACCGATTCGATTTCGCCGGTGTAGATGACGACGTTCTCGCGCAGCAGGCGGAACTTGGCGCCGCGCAGCACACGGCCGGCGGTGATCATGCTGCCGGCGACGGTGCCGATCTTGCTGGCCACGAACACGGTGCGGATCTCGGCTGTGCCGATCAGCTCCTCGCGCTGCTCGGGCGCCAGCATGCCGCCCATGGCCGCCTTGATCTCGTCCACAGCGTCATAAATGATGTTGTAGTACTTGATCTGGACGCCGTTGCCTTCGGCCAGCTTGCGCGCACCGGCATCGGCCCGCGTGTTGAAGCCGATGATGATGGCCTTGCTGGCGATGGCCAGGTTGATGTCCGACTCGCTGATGCCACCGACGGCGGCGTGGACGATCTGGACCTTGACCTCTGGCGTGCTCAGCTTCAGCAGGCTCTGCGCCAGCGCTTCCTGCGAACCCTGGACGTCGGCCTTGACGATCAGGCTCAGCGTCTGCGCGGCGGTCTCGCCCATGTTCTCGAACATGCCTTCCAGCTTGGCAGCCTGGCGGCGGTTCAGCGTCACCTCGCGGTACTTGCCCTGGCGGAAGGTGGCGATCTCGCGTGCACGGCGCTCGTCGTTGAGCACCATGAACTCGTCGCCTGCCTGCGGCACTTCGGTCAGGCCCTGGATTTCCACCGGCAGCGAAGGCCCGGCCGATTCGATGCTCTTGCCGTCTTCGTCCAGCATGGCGCGCACGCGGCCGAAGCTGGAACCGGCCAGCACGACGTCGCCCTTTTTCAGCGTACCGCTCTGCACCAGGATGGTGGCCACCGGGCCGCGGCCCTTGTCGAGGCGCGCTTCGATGACCAGGCCCTTGGCGGCCGCGTCTTTCGGGGCACGCAGCTCGAGCACTTCGGCCTGCAGCAGCACCTGTTCCAGCAGGGTGTCGACACCCGTGCCCATCTTGGCCGAGACACCGACGAACGGCGAGTCGCCACCGAACTCTTCGGGGATGACGCCTTCGGCCACGAGCTCGCTCTTCACGCGCTCGAGGTTCGAGTCGGGCTTGTCGATCTTGTTCATGGCCACGACCAGGGGCACACCCGCCGCCTTGGCGTGGGCGATGGCTTCCTTGGTCTGCGGCATCACGCCGTCGTCGGCCGCCACCACCAGGATGACGATGTCGGTGGCCTTGGCACCACGGGCACGCATCGCGGTGAACGCCGCGTGGCCGGGGGTGTCGAGGAAGGTGATCATGCCGCGCGGGGTCTCCACGTGGTACGCACCGATGTGCTGGGTGATGCCGCCGGCTTCACCCGAGGCCACGC
This sequence comes from Rubrivivax sp., assembly GCA_022842595.1. Taxonomy (GTDB): domain Bacteria; phylum Pseudomonadota; class Gammaproteobacteria; order Burkholderiales; family Burkholderiaceae_C; genus Rubrivivax. The sequence goes on along the minus strand of JALHPF010000008.1, from coordinate 53,908 downwards.
GGGCACGGCGGATGTAGTCCAGCAGGCTGGTCTTGCCATGGTCGACGTGACCCATGACGGTGACCACCGGCGCTCGTGGCAGCTGTTCGGCAGCGTCGTGCAGCGCGGTTTCCTCTTCGGTGAAGGCTTCCGGGTCGTCCAGCTTGGCGGTCAGCGCCTTGTGGCCCATTTCCTCGACGACGATCATCGCCGTCTCCTGGTCGAGCTGCTGGTTGATGGTGACCATCTGGCCCAGCTTCATCAGCTGCTTGATGACCTCGCTGGCCTTCACGCTCATCTTGTGCGCCAGGTCGGCCACCGAGATGGTTTCCGGGATATGCACTTCCTGCACCAGTTGTTCGGGCGTGGGCGTGAAACCCGGGCCGTTGTCGCCACGTTCGCCGCGGCGGCCACCGCCACGCGGCGCGCGCCAACCGGCGCGTGAGCCGGAAGAGTCGCTGCGGCCCTTCAATGCCGCGCGTTTCTTCGCAGCGTCGTCGGCCCAGCTGGACGAAAGCTTCTCGCTCTTGACCTGTTTCTTGTCGCCAGGCTTGGCCACGGCGGCAACAGCGCCCGGTGCACCCGGCTTGGCGGTGGGCTTGTGGATCGTGCCCTTGATCGCTTCCTTGGCCACCTCGGCCGGCTTCGGTTCTTCCGGCTTCTTCGCCAGCAGCACCTTCTTGGGCGCCGACATCATGGCGCGAATCGCGGCAGCTTCGGCTTCGGCAGCCTTGCGGCGGCGGGCCAGATCGTCGGACTTGGCGGTTTCCTCGGCGGCCTTGTCGGCGGCCTTGACGATGCGCAACACCGGCTTGGGCGCTTCCGCGGCCTTCGGCGCCTCGACGGCGGGTTCTGCAGGCTTTTCGACCATGGGCGCCGGCGCTGCCTCTGCGGCGGCGCCCTTGCCGGCGGCCTTGGCTTCAGCAGCAACACGTGCGGCGGCAGCCTCGCGCTCGGCGGCTTCAGCAGCAGCCTTGACGGCTGCAGCCTCGGCAGCCGCTGCAGCGGCCTGTGCGGCTTCGCGGGCGAGGCGTTCCTGCTCTTCGCGCAGGCGGCGCTGTTCGGCCAGCTCGGCTTCCTGCTGGCGGATCGACTCGGCCTCGATGCGGGCTTCTTCCTCGCGCCGCTGCAGGTCCAGGTCCTCGGCGCTCGGACCGGTGGCGTCTTCGGCACCGGCCGGGCCGTCTTCACGCTTGATGAAGACGCGCTTCTTGCGCACCTCGACCTGGATCGTGCGTGCGCGGCCGCTGGAGTCGGCCTGCTTGATCTCGGTGCTGGTCTTCTTCGTCAGCGTGATCTTCTTGCGCTCGGCACTGGCAGTCGTGCCGTGGGCGTTGCGCAGGAAGTCGAGCAGGCGCTCCTTGTCGGCCTCGGTGAGCGCGTCATCGGGGGATTGCTTGGTCACACCGGCGCTCTGCAACTGCTCAAGCAGTGCATTCGTCGGTCGATTGAGCTGAAGCGCGAACTGGGCGACAGTCGTCACGGCCATGTGTCGGTATTCCTAGAGTGTGTGCAAGCGGACTGGTTTCACCATCAGGCGGTGAACCAGTGTTCGCGAGCTTTCATGATGAGGGCGCGAGCGCCTTCATCGTCGATGCCGGTCATGTCGGTGAGCTCGTCGACGGCCAGATCGGCCAGGTCGTCGCGGGTGTGGATGCCGCCCTCGGCCAGCTTGCCGATGAGTTCAGGCGTCAGGCCTTCGAGGTCGCGCAGGTCCTGCGAGACCTGTTCGACCTGCTCTTCGCGGGCGATCTCCATCGTCAGCAAGGCGTCCTTGGCACGGGTGCGAAGCTCATGCACCGTGTCTTCGTCGAAGCTTTCGATCTCCAGCATCTCGGTCAGCGGCACATAGGCCACTTCCTCGAGGCTGGTGAAGCCTTCGGCAATGAGGATGTCGGCCACTTCCTCGTCGACGTCGAGCTTGTCGACGAAGAGCGCACGCACCGATTCGCTTTCGTTGGCCTGCTTGGCCTGCGACTCTTCGGCCGTCATGATGTTGATGCGCCAGCCAGTCAGGTCGGACGCCAGGCGCACGTTCTGGCCGCCGCGGCCGATGGCAATGGCGAGGTTTTCCTCGTCGACCACCACGTCCATGGCATGGCGCTCTTCGTCGACGACGATGCTCTGTACGTTGGCCGGCGCCAGCGCGCCGATGACGAACTGCGCCGGGTCTTCCGACCACAGCACGATGTCGACGCGTTCACCCGCCAGTTCGGTGGTGACGCCGTTGACGCGCGAACCCCGCACACCGACGCAGGTGCCGATGGGGTCGACGCGGCGGTCGTGGCTGACGACGGCAATCTTGGCACGGCTGCCAGGGTCACGGGCGCAGCTCTTGATCTCGAGCAGGCCCTGTTCGATTTCAGGCACTTCCTGGGCGAAGAGCTCGATCATGAAGCCCGGCGCGCTGCGCGACAGCATGATTTGCGCGCCACGCTGGGTGGGGTCCACGCCCTGGATGAAGGCCCGCACGCGATCGCCGGTGCGCAGGTTTTCCTTCGGGATCATCTCGCTGCGCTTCAGCCGCCCTTCGACGCGGCCGCTCTCGACGATGATGTCGCCCTTGTCCAGACGCTTGACCGTGCCGACGAAGATCTTCTCGCCGCGGCTGAGGAAGTCGTTGAGCAGTTGCTCGCGTTCAGCGTCCCGGATCTTCTGCAGGATGACCTGCTTGGCGGCCTGAGCGCCAATGCGGCCGATCGTCACCGAATCGACGGCTTCTTCGATGTAGTCGCCTTCCTCGATGTCGGGAATGCGGTCCAGCGCTTCGGACAGCAGCTCTTCGGCGTCTGGGTTCTGCAGACCGGCGGAGTCGGGCACCACCAGCCAGCGGCGGAAAGTCTCGTACTCGCCGGTGTCGCGGTCCACCGCCACGCGCATGTCCACTTCGCCGCCATGCAGCTTCTTGCTGGCCGAAGCCAGCGCTGCTTCAACGGCGCCGAACACGACTTCGCGGTCCACCGTCTTCTCGCGCGAGATGGCGTCCACCAGCATGAGCATTTCGCGATTCATCGATTCCCTAGCCTCCATTGACGCCGGATGTTGCCGCGGGCGCATCGCCCGGAGCAGCAACACCATCGGCTGCCGGCACGTCGGCAGGCTTGCTGCTGCGACGGCCCTTGAAATCGAGCACCGGCACGAGCCGGGCCTCACGGACTTCGTCCAGGGTGAAACCCAGGACCTGTTCTAGCTTGCCGGCGCTGAAGGTCAGCGTCCAGCCTTCTGATTCGGCCTTGCCCAGCACGCCCTTGAAGACCTTGCGCCCTTCGAACGGCAGCTTCAGGGTCACGCTGATCGCCTGGCCTTCGAAGCGGGCGAAATCAGCTTCGCGCTTCAGCGGGCGGTCCAGACCAGGCGAAGACACTTCGAGCCGGGCATAGTCGACACCGTCGACTTCCAGCGAATATTGCAGCTGGCGCGTGACAAGCTCGCAATCCTCGACCACGACGAACTCGCTCTCGACCGGGTAGGCATGCGCCGGCAGCCGGTCGATGGTCACGCGCAAGAGACCCCGCGCTGCGCGTTCGACGTCGACCAGTTCGTAGTGCAGGCCAGTCACGGTGCGTTCGATGGCTTCGCGCCAGCCCGGCCGCATCACCACCAGACCGGCGGCGTCCAGCTTCAGCGGCCGCTCGACCGGGGCGGCAGCGCGAGCGGGCGCACGCTTGCCAACGCCTGCGCCGGGCTTTCCGCCCCCGCTGCGCTTGCTGCCCGCCTTGCCGTGTTGTCCGCTGACGCCCAAGTAAAACCTGCCTACCCGCTTAGTTGCCCGTTGTCTAGACTTCGGGCGAAGCGTCTCAACCGAACAGCGCAGGCCTGGATGGATCGAATGTTTTCGAAGGATCCAGCACCGCAAGACGATCGAGCAAAAAAAATGGGCAGGAAGTCATCCGCCCACGCAGCTTTACCCGGAAAAAACGCATTATAGACCGGGGTTCGAACCCGGGCAAGACTCCGCCTAGGGAAGCCGCTCTTGCATGCCAGAATCCGGCGCCTTTTTGTCACAACCGCCCCCTGGAGCACGCATGAGTTTCCTCACTGGCAAGCGCTTTCTCATCACCGGCGTGCTGTCGAACCGTTCCATCGCCTACGGCATTGCCCGCGCCTGCGTGGCCCACGGCGCCGAGATTGCCCTCAGCTACGTCGGTGAGCGTTTTCGCGATCGAACTGAAGAACTCGCAGCGAAGCTGGGGACTTCCCTGATCTTCGACTGTGACGTCGGCGACGACACCCAGATCCAGAGGCTGTTCGAGCAACTGGGCGAAGCTTGGCCCGAGTTCGACGGTTTCGTCCACGCCATCGGCTTTGCGCCGCGCGAAGCCATCGCCGGCGACTTCCTGGACGGCCTGAGCCGCGAATCGTTCCGCATTGCGCACGACATCTCGGCCTACAGCTTCCCGGCGCTGGCCAAGGCCGCCCTGCCCCGGTTGCGGCGCGGCAGCGCGCTGCTGACCCTGTCTTATCTGGGCGCCGAACGCGCCGTGCCGCACTACAACACGATGGGTCTGGCCAAAGCGTCGCTGGAAGCCAGCGTGCGCTATCTCGCCAGCAGCCTGGGCCCGAAGGGCGTGCGGGTGAACGGCATCAGCGCCGGACCGATCAAGACCCTGGCAGCTTCGGGCATCAAGGACTTCGGAAAGATGCTGGAAGTCGTGGGAAGCCAGGCGCCACTGGGCCGCAACGTCACCATCGACGACGTCGGCAATGTCGCCGCCTTCCTGCTGTCAGACCTGGCCGCTGGCATCACCGCCGAGATCACCTATGTCGACGGCGGCTTCAGCAAGGTCATGAGCGTGCCGGGCGCCTCGGCCTGAGGGCGACAGCACCCCCAAGGCACCAGTCTCAGTCTCGAACGCAGTCGACGTAATAGCGGCGCTGCCCGTCCGGGCTGCTGTCGTCTTCCACGAGGCCGTGCACGTCGGTATCGAAGCCCGGGAACGCTGCGTTGAAGGCACGCGTGAACTTCAGGTAGTCGACGATCTTGCGGTTGAAACGCTCGCCCGGAATCAGCAGCGGGATGCCCGGCGGATAGGGCGTGAGCAGTGCCGTAGTGATGCGCCCTTCCAGCGCGTCGATGTCCACGCGTTCGGTCTTGCGGTGCGCGATGTAGGCAAACGCGTCGCTGGGCTTCATCGCCGGCTGCAGGTCGCTCAGGTACATCTCGGTGACGAGGCGGGCGATGTCGCCCTGGGCGTAGTGCTGGTGGATCGCCTGGCACAGGTCCTTCAGCCCCATGCGTTCATAGCGCGGGTGGGCGGCACAGAACTCCGGCAGGATGCGCCACATCGGCGCATTGCGGTCGTAGTCGTCCTTGAACTGCTGCAGCGCCGTCAGCAGCGTGTTCCAGCGGCCCTTGGTGATGCCGATGGTGAACATGATGAAGAACGAGTACAGCCCCGTCTTCTCGACCACCACGCCATGTTCGGCCAGGAACTTGGTGACGATGCTGGCCGGAATGCCGCTTTCCGAGAAATTGCCGGCCATGCCCAGGCCCGGCGTGATGATGGTGCACTTGATCGGGTCGAGCAGGTTGAAGCCCTCGGCCAGGTCGCCGAAGCCATGCCAGGTCTCGCCGGCCTTCAGCACCCATTCGCGGCTGTGGCCGATGCCTTCGGCCGCCAGGGCGTCGGGGCCCCAGACCGTGAACCACCAGTCCTTGTCGCCAAACTCCTGCTCGACCTTGCGCATGGCACGCCGGAAATCCAGCGATTCCTGGATGCTCTCTTCCACCAGGGCCGGGCCGCCGGGCGCTTCCATCATCGCCGCAGCCACGTCGCAGCTGGCGATGATGGCGTACTGCGGGCTGGTGCTGGTGTGCATCAGGTAAGCCTCGTTGAACAGATGCCTGTCCAGCTTGCGTTCCTGCGCGTCCTGCACCAGCACCTGGCTCGCCTGGCTGATGCCGGCCAGCAGCTTGTGCGTGCTTTGCGTGGCAAACACCAGCTGGTCCTTCGGGCGCGGGCGCTTCTTGCCCATGGCGTGGAAGCTGCCGTAGAAGGTGTGGAAGGCGGCGTGCGGCAGCCAGGCTTCGTCGAAGTGCAGGGTGTCGATGTAGCCGTCGAGCGCGTGCTTGATCGTCTCGGTGTTGTAGAGCACGCCGTCATAGGTGCTCTGCGTCAGCGTCAGGATGCGCGGCTTCACGGTGGCGGGGTCCACATGAGCCAGCAGAGGGTTGTTGGCGATCTTGCGGCGGATGGCTTCCGGCGAAAACTCGCTCTGCGGAATGGGCCCGATGATCCCGTAGTGGTTGCGCGTGGGCGTCAGGAACACCGGGACGGCACCGGTCATGATGATGCTGTGGAGGATGCTCTTGTGGCAGTTGCGGTCGACCACCACCACGTCGCCCGGCGCCACGGTGTGGTGCCAGACCATCTTGTTGCTCGTGCTCGTGCCGTTGGTGACGAAGAAGCAATGGTCGGCATTGAAGATGCGCGCCGCATTGCGTTCGCTCTGCGCCACCGGGCCGGTGTGGTCGAGCAGCTGACCGAGTTCCTCGACGCTGTTGCAGACGTCGGCGCGCAGCATGTTCTCGCCGAAGAACTGGTGGAACATCTGGCCGACCGGGCTCTTCAGGAACGCCACTCCGCCGCTGTGGCCGGGGCAGTGCCATGAGTAGCTGCCGTCCTGCGCATAGTCCATCAAGGCCTTGAAGAACGGGGGCGCCAGGCCGTCGAGGTAGCTCTTGGCCTCGCGGATGATGTGCCGGGCCACGAATTCGGGCGTGTCCTCGAACATGTGGATGAAGCCGTGCAATTCACGCAGCACGTCGTTCGGCAGGTGCTGGCTGGTGCGTGTCTCGCCGTAGATGTAGATGGGGATGTCCGCGTTCTTGAAGCGGATCTCCTCGATGAACTTGCGCAGGCTCAGCACTGCGGGGTCGAGCTCGGGGCCAGGCGTGAATTCGTTGTCGTCGATCGACAGGATGAAGGCGCTGGCCCGGCTTTGCTGCTGGGCGAACTGGCTCAGATCGCCATAGCTGGTGGCCCCCAGGATCTCGAAGCCCTCCTTGACGATGGCGTCCGCCAGGGCGCGGATGCCCAGGCCGGAGGTGTTCTCGGAACGGTAGTCCTCGTCGATGATGACGATGGGGAAGCGGAAACGCAGCATGGGCAACCTCGGGGCGATGCCGCTCGCAGGGTGCGGCGGCAGACAAAAGTGCGCGCAGTGTAGGGGCGGCGCGGGATTGAAGGTGTGTCGCTAAACTGGTTGATGCCCGAAGAACGCCCGGGAACTGGCCGAGGAACGATGTGATGGACTGGAATGCGCCCACAACCTGGTGGTTGGTGACAGGGGCTCTGGTGGCCGCTGAACTGGCCACCGGCACCTTCTACCTGCTGATGCTGGCCCTGGGCACGGCGGCTGGCGCCGTGGCGGCCCACCTGGGCCTGGGCCCGACAGGCCAATGGGTCACGGCGGCCTTGGTGGGGGCCGGTTGCACGGCTGCCTGGCACCTGCAGCGGGCGCGGGCGCCACGATCAGCGCCCGCGGCCGCCAACCAGGACGTCAACATCGACATCGGCGCGGCCGTGCAAGTGCAAGCCTGGCTGCCCGACGGGTCGGCACGTGTGGCTTACCGCGGTACCACCTGGGCCGTGCGCTTCGCGGGCACGGGGGTGCCCGCACCGGGCGCGCACGTGATCGTCTCCGTCCAGAGCGGCTGGCTGGGCGTGAAGCCTGCGCCCGGCCACTGAACCTTCCACTTCCTGCAAGCGCACACCCCAATTCCCATGGAAATCGCCGTCGTCCTGGCCATCATCGCCATCATTTTTGTGGTGCGCACGATCAAGATCGTGCCTCAGCAGAACGCCTTTGTCGTCGAACGGCTGGGCAAGTACGACCGCACCTTGACACCCGGGCTCAAGTTCGTCATTCCTTTCATCGAGCGCGTGGCCTACAAGCATTCGCTGAAGGAAGTGCCACTGGACGTGCCCAGCCAGGTGTGCATCACCCGCGACAACACGCAGTTGCAGGTCGACGGCATCCTGTACTTCCAGGTCACCGACCCGATGCGGGCCAGCTATGGCAGCAGCGACTACCTGATGGCCATCACCCAGCTGGCCCAGACCACGTTGCGCAGCGTGGTCGGCAAGATGGAGCTGGACAAAACCTTCGAAGAGCGCGACCTCATCAATGCGAGCGTCGTCAACGCGCTGGACGAGGCGGCACTGACCTGGGGCGTGAAGGTGCTGCGCTACGAGATCAAGGACCTCACGCCTCCGGCGGAGATCCTGCGCAGCATGCAGGCACAGATCACCGCCGAACGCGAGAAGCGTGCACTGATCGCAGCGTCGGAGGGCCGGCGCCAGGAGCAGATCAACATAGCCACCGGTGAGCGCGAGGCCTTCATCGCGCGCAGCGAAGGCGAAAAGCAGGCCGAGATCAACAATGCCATGGGCGAGGCTGCGGCCATCACCGCCGTGGCCGACGCCACGGCCGACGCCATCCGAAAGATCGCTGCGGCGATCCGTGAACCCGGTGGCGAGCAGGCGGTTCAGCTGAAGGTGGCCGAAAAGGCCGTCGAAGCCTATGCCCAGCTGGCGCAGAAGAACAACACCATGATCGTGCCAGGCAACATGACAGAAGTGTCCGCCCTCATCGGCACGGCAATGGCCCTGCTGAAGCACGCACCCGCGAAGAGCCCGACACCATGAGCGAGCAGGCCGTCAATGTGCTGGGCACGCCCCTGGTGGCTTGTTCGTTCGACCCCCTGACAGGCTGGTACCGCGACGGCTGCTGCAACACCGACAAGCAGGACCACGGCAGTCATGTCGTCTGTGCGAAGGTGACGGTGGGCTTTCTCAACTTCCAGATGGAACGTGGCAACGACCTGATCACGCCTCGGCCCGAACATCGTTTCAAGGGTCTGAAGCCGGGTGACCGCTGGTGCGTGTGCGCGCTGCGCTGGCGTGAAGCCTATGAAGCGGGCTGCGCGCCCCCAGTGGTGCTTGAGAGCACCCATGCCAAGGCGCTGGAGTACGTTCTGCTGGACTGGCTGCGACAGCACGCGGTCCAGCCGGTGGGCTAAACTCACTGGCTGGCCTCGGAAGGGTGGATGAGCGGCTTAAGTCGCACGCCTGGAAAGCGTGTGGGGGTTAACAGCCCCCCGCGGGTTCGAATCCCGCCCCTTCCGCCAGTTAGCGAGCGTTTGCGCGGGTTCTTAGGTGTTTTTGATTTCTTCCCATCCACCTTCCCATCCACCCGCGAAGTGATTGGGCGGCCCTCGCCAGCCGCGCCGCTATGGGGCAAGTGTCCGCGGCGGCGGCTCGACGCCCAGGGCTTGCTCGACGGTCCACCCCTTCTTGCGGTATCGATCCCAGGCCGTGCCGTACACAACGCCGAGTGCAGCCGCAGCGGCTCGCAGGCTCGGGTAGGTCGTCCCGCGAATCGTCACCTCTGCACTGATTCCGTAGCTGCGTCGCGCCACGAGCGCCACAGCTTCCTCGGGTGACCACTTCAGGCGGCCCAGCCGGAGAGAGAAAACCACCGGGTCGACGCCGTAGGCCAGAGCGGCTGCAGCGTAGCTGGGGTACACCCTTCCGGCGATGGTCACATCCTTGGATGTTCCGATCGCTCCGCCCTTTGCGCTGTTGTAGCCATTACGGATCGCATCGCGCTTCTGGATCTCCTCAACCTCTTGGCGTTGCAGTTCGTCGTAGGTCGAGGCGTCGGCCTTGATCAGCTCGATCTTGAATGCTCCCTCGCCATACTTGCGCATTGCATTCGCGAAGGCAGTCTTGCGGCCCTTCCTCGCAGCGGCGAAGTGCTGCTTGAGGCGCTGCTCGAGTGAGGTGATCGTGAGGCCGACATAGACCTTTCCGTTTACCGTGTTGGTGACCAGGTAGAGCTTGTAGCCCTCCCCGTCTGGTACCGGCTCGACCTTCCCGTCCGCGATGCGCACCTCCTTCCACTTCTGGTCGCGGGCGTGCCCCTCGATGTTTCGGAAGCGTGGCGGCGGCGGTTGTAGAAGCAGCGCTTGTTCCATCGTCCAGCCGCGGCCTACCCTGCGCGTTACGTTGCTCCAGGTTTGACCGTGCGCAGCGCATAGGGCCTCACGGCTCGGGTAGGTGCTCCCCGCGAAGCTAACCGGCTTGCTTCTGTGGCCGACACGCGGCTTCAATTTCCCGCTCAGCGCTTCATCAGTTGAGTACCCGTGCGCAACACGGGCCGCTACTGCATCCGGGCTCAACCCCAGAGCTCTGGACGCCTCGACGAGGCTTCCATATCGCACTCCCTCGAATTCGACAGGCTTGCCGGTGCTGGGCTTGCGGACACGTTCGCTGAGGCCGACGGCCTGTTCAGAGGTCCAGCCCAGCGCAATTCTTTGGACGATTTTTGCCGGGGCAAGCCCGAAAGCTTCGGCCAACGCCTTGATGCTTGTGTACTCCACGCCGTGGCAGATGACTGCGACTTGCTTGCCCATCGGCGCATCCTAGGGCCACACGCCGGCCCCGCGAATCCGGCGCAGACTCCCTCCAGGCCAACCTGCCGACGGGGTAGACGCGGCGCAACGAGTCGTTACGATCCCGTCGCATGCAAGGAACCATCAGCCCAGACGTCGTGCGCGCGGCCATAGGCCTGCGGCGCAGTCACCCCCAGGCGCCGGCCCTGGGCGTCCTCGACGCGTGCTTCAAACAGCGGACAGGCAGCCTCGTCGATCTCGGCCCCGATGCGCTAGACCCTTGCGGCGAATTCGGCCAGCTGTTGGCGTCGGCGTTCGATCGCGGCATGGATCCCAGCGACTGGCAGCTAGTGCGGCAGCCGCCGGCACGGGACGCGCTGCTGCGGGCGTGGCAGTCCTGTGTGGTCGGGCCGTTCAGCGCGCGATACGAAATTTCTTGATTCGAGATATCGCATGCTGACTGACATTTTTGCGTACCGGTATTTGAATAACCCTATTTGGAAGGTGTTCACGCCAAGCGAACAAGTCCTATTATATCAGGCATTTGGAGTTACTCTTGACGCGCTGCCATGCAAAGTTGATGGCAAGGAAAGTTTGGGGCAGCAAGCGAAATGGGAGGCGCTCCACGACCGCCTCGCCCGGGAGCTCGGCGTTGATAATCTTGCACCTCGATATTATTCGTACACGACGAAGAATGCCTTAAATCAGGATATGCCCGTATCCGGCTACTACTCAATTGATTTTGTGTGCGGCAGCTTTGTTAAAGAGAAGTATCGCATGCAGGATCCTGACAAATTTATCAAAGAACGGCTGAGTTTTATTGAACTCGCTCTAAGGCTGCGTGGCGAGGAAATCCAAAAAGCAAATTCAGACCTTCCTAACGCACTTTCAAGAGCGTCGTTCTATGAGAGTAAAAACCCACAGTGGGGTGGCAAAAGCCATCGCTTCGTTGAACAGGTCCAGGCTGCCAATCTTGCGGTTAACTCTGTGTTTCGCGCTCAGGTCGAAGAGATAAATGAGAGGTTCCGCCGTGCTAAGGCCCCACTCAGCTACCACAACGGATTCTTCCAGTTGGCAACAGATGTAGTGATTGATGCAACAGTGGCACAACCATTCTGGGACTTATTGTCTTCTCCGCTGTGGAATAACGTTGATATAGATATGAAGGAGGCACTAGATCAGCGGGACGCGAACGGTAAAGATCCAGCTTTCTTCGCAGCTAAAGCGCTCGAGAGTGCTATAAAAATAGTGTCGGATTCGAAACAGTGGACGAAAGGCACAGAGGGCGGGGCAAGCAATTACATCGACAACTTGGTGAGCAAAGCGAATGGCGCCTACCTTGCGGTTTGGGAAGGCGAGATGCTCAAGGACTATTTTCGCAAGGTGCGAAACTCGCTCGGACATGGGCCTGGTTCAGACCCCATGCCCTCTTTGAGCCTGGCGCAGACTGACTGGGCGATTGAAGCCGCTATGTCTTGGATAAGGACAATCGTTAGGCGCATGTAGGGGTGGATGGCTCACCCCCTGAGCCACTGCCCGTGCATGCTCTCCACATGCACACCGTCGACTACTACCGCTGGCGCCTCACTGACCCTGAGACCGGCCGCACATCCAAGACTCGCCACCTGATGACGGCCGAGGTCGCGATGTGGATCGACCCCCAGGCCACGCCTCTACCGGGCAGCCTCGAGCGGCGTCTGGTGCCAGACGGGCCGCATGAATTCGCGATGACGGATGCGTGGCGGCGCGGGACGCAGTAGGCCGTCGCGATGTCGGACGACGGCTCATATACGAGGGAATCCATGGCCTTTCAACGCAAAGACTCCGATCTGCCTGGCCTTGCCGCCCGGGCTGAGAGGGCACGCTCTGAGGGCGACCCAGAAGGCTTCATGTCTGGAAAGATCTTCTATTCAGACTTTGCGATCATCCTTGGAGGGTGCATTGATTTTGACCCTGCACTGCCAGAAGCTGAGCAAAAGCGCATTCTGAGGCGAGTTGCTCGCCATGAATCCCTTTCAAAGAAGATAACAGCAAACGGCATTCTTCAGGTCTGCTCAAGATACGAGCACGAATTTCTAAAGCGCACACCTGTGCCGCATCGATTGCTTACCGAGATATCAATTTGCCATACGCTGTCTGTCCCTCGAATTAAGGTTGGGCAAGTCACTGTCACTTTCTTGCCAAAGCTTGCCAAAGGCTTTGCACAGCGCGCCGAACTCGCCGGAAAGTCTAAGGGCATACTCGGCCACGATCTTCCTTCTGGGTACATGCAGGTGTCGACCTATGTGTTGGCTCGTTCCGCACCCGAAGCGGCCGAGAGATCCCTAGATGCTGTTGATCTTGTGAGAGCAAGCTGGAACTTGGCATTGAATCGCAGCAAGTCTTGGAGGCACTCGAGCGGACGACCCACACCGGTGAATGAAATAAGGTTGTCACCCTTTCATACGATTCACGTTGCAAATGGGGCATTGGCCACAGAAGCGTTCTGGTTTGATCCCGGCTACTCGCGCCCTGCGCTCTTGTTCACTGACAAAGGAAAGTTTAACAAGCTCCTTGCTTTCGCTGAGAAGCTTCGTGTGCATCTTGCGCACCATGCGTATCGGGTAGACCTAGAACGGGCATTGGTCCGTTACGTTCGCGCTTTAGATTCTGCAGATCTGAATGATGCTTTTCTGCGGCTGTGGAGCTTGCTTGAACACCTCACAGATAGCACCCACGACGGGTACAAAGTAGCGACCCGTCGCGCCGCTTTCATATTCTCAGATCGCGAGCTATCGAACTTGATTTTGTCGAACCTGACTGTCCATCGGAATCGATTTGTTCATGTCGGCTCAGAAACAGAGGATATTGAATCCTTGGTTTTTCAATTGAAGAAGTATGTCGATGAACTACTGGTTTTTCACATCGTGAACCGATTCGGCTTCATTTCCCGTGCCGATGCTGCCCAGTTTATGGGTCACTCACCTGATGTGGGCAAGCTGGAATTGCAAGCGAAGCGAATCCGGCAGGCGCTCAAGTACCGCAGAGGCTAGATAACTCCGGTAGCCTCACACCAGCGCGTGCACATCGGCCACACCCTCGAGGAACGCCACCCACTCCTCACGGCGGCGAGGCTGCACGGCCCACCCGTAGCGCTGCTGCAGCATCTCCCACGAGTGCACCCAGTGGTCAACCCACGCCACCTGCCGCAGCATCTCCAGTTGCTGCACGCAGTCGACCATCTGCGGGTAGGTCATCGTAGCGGCGGCTAGGCTCTGGCCAAGGGCGCGCGCAGCGGCCACAGCCTGGGCGGCCTCGGCTTCGCAGCGTGCCCGGCCGCCCTCGGCCTGGGCGGTGTGTAGCTCGCGCTGGGCGCGCAGTGCTTGCAGTCTGTGGTCATCCATGGTCGATCTCGACGGGTAGGTGTGCGACGCGCCGGGCGGCGCCTTGCCTGAGCCCGCGAACGCTGGCGGCGAGCACGGGCGGAATGGCTGGGGCGGCCGGTCGACGCCTCCCTACCCACTCCTGCAGTTCGCTAGCCCGAGCTCGAGATCTATACCCGAACACTTAGCGTTCGAGCTGAGCTGACCGGCGAGTCGAGCGGCGTGAGCACGGGCTTGCGCCATTGCTGCATGGGTAAGTTTGAGTGAGTGGTTGGGCATCACACTCGCGTCGAGGTCAGATGCGCACCTAATGCCATTGGTGCAGGATCGGAGGGTTGGCAGTGCAGCAGTTCGCTTCCTCCAATTTGCTGACCCTCCGCGAATTGGCTATTCGTTCTCAACTCCATGGTCAAAGTTAGTATTTCCCTTCCCAGCAATTCTTGATCAAAAATCGCGCCGTACCCGGATTCAAGAAGCTTGTAGGCTTCAGGACTGGGTGCCACTCCAAGTCGATCAAGTAGTGCAGTCGCTCCCCCATAGATATATCCTAATGCCCACGGGTCAACTTGAATCGCATGCGGATCTGTGCGGGCCAATACAAACTGCATGCGTATCAATACTACGCAGCTTTGACAGAACGTGGTTTTGAGTTTTCGACGTGCGAAGAGGGCTGCGAGCATATTGGGAAACGAATGGCCGCGGTTGGTGCGGAGCGAACTAGCTGAACCGCTTTCAAACAGAGGAATTTTCGTCGGTCTCAAACTTAGTGTGCAACACCATGGACTTGGTTGCGTTTGAGCTGGGCAGATACTTAAAAGAGTTTTCGATACCCGAGGATCTTGCAAGGCTGCTGATTGAGTGAAGTCTCAATGGCAGCACGGGCGTGCGGCCTGCCGTTGACGCTCGGGTTCAGTGAGGGGTTAGGCCTCAGTCGTCGTCGACTTGCCCGCATATTACGCACCGTATTCCATTCCATGCGGCTATCGAACCACAACTCACGCATCCTTGTGGCGAGAAGCCTGCCCTTGGAGTCGGCCTTCCGCCGACGCCATGTGGACCGCGAACTATTTGGATCTGGCCGTTGTCGCTCAAAACCTCGTACAAAGGAGAAAGGCGAATCGGCTCGCCTACTACCTCTGGTGCACGGTGCGTAGTCTGGAATTCGATCAGCGGAATGATAGCGTTCTTCATTTCCTCGGAAAGAAGCCCCTTCTCGTCGGCTCTTAGAAGTACGCCGAGTGCGTTGGATATCTTCCTGTTAGTGACTAATTCCTCTGCCATGGCAGCAGCTTTGGCTGCATGCTTGGCTGCGCGTTGGAGACACAGTTGCACAAGAAGGCTAGGCTGAAAGATTGTGTCCAGCTTCTTGCCGTTGCACCTGCGACATGCAGGTAACCAGTTCGCGAAAGACTGGATATTAAAATCGCTTGATCTGCCAAGCTCGAGAAGGACCTGCGCAAGTCGTATCGGATTGCCTTCAAGGGTCTCAGGCACAACGTGATCCACCTCCATCGACTGTAGATCAAGAGGTTTGGAGCACAAATAGCACTTCTCTCCATGCGTTACGTGGACGGCAAACCGCTCGGATTGCGAAAAGGCTCTTTTGCTCATGGTGGAGAGGTATCTGTGCGGTGTCCTGAGGCCTAACATACAGTGGTCCAACCCTGTCGGATGCGCGAGGTTGGTTTTGCCCAGCGACGTAGCTGACGCATAGCCGAAAGGGGCCCGTTCGGATGAACTTTGGCCCCCGTAGGAGTGCCCTCCGCGACTCCCGCGACGGGCGATTCCGCCCTTTGCAACGGGCTGCCAAGAATCCTCGGCATGCCAGTCCTTCCGCTTTTTCCTTCCGGCGACGTTTTGCGTGGCGTTGCGGCACACGATAGCCGCAATCCTGCGGAGCGACCAGTCTAGGCAGACGCCGCACTACGGTCGCTGACGAAGCATGGAAAATTCTTGGCAGCGTCAAGCCGGTCCGCGTTGACGCCCAGATCGCTCGGCGCTGATAGATCCATGGACTCTCGGCGCAACACACTAGCCCACGGCTCCAGTTCACTAGAGGCTTAAATGAAGCGGCCACGATGGTGGGCCTCTCGTTGGTGTGCATCGAACGGCGGGCACCAGGTCGGCGCCCGCAGCAGCCCCGCGGCCATAGTGGCCAGCGCCGCGGCGGCAATGTCGTTGGGGGTCACTGGCGTGCGAGGCGCAGCACGATTGCCGGGTCCATGTTGGCGCGCCACGTGAATGGCACGCCTTCAGCCTCGCATTGCTCGATTAGGTCCATTTCCGCGTGGCCCAGCGCGAGCAGTTCGGCGTCGATCTCGGCCAATTGCTGCCGGCGCTGCTCTGCGGTCAGACCGTCGGGCAACGTGTCGAGATGAGGCTGCAGCAGTTCCATCATGCGATCGACGCCCAGGAGGCCGACAAGCACATCACCGACATCCACACGGGCAGTGCTACCGGCAGCGCGTACGGTGAAGGGTTCGGCGTACTCGCCAGCGCCCAGCGCGGCCAGTTGGTAGCGCAGAACGCGGGCCCGTTCGGCTTCCTGCTTCACCAAGGTTGCGCGGATAACCTCCGAGACTTCGGCCGGGGCCTGCCTCGCGTTCTCCACCTCCGCGCGTCGGCGCTGGGTGGCGGCAATCTTGGCGCGGTTCGAATCCTGTTGCTTTGTCAGCATTGCCTTGCTCATCGTGCAACTCCAAGAATCACAAAATCGTCGCGGCCGATGTGGGCCTGACACGCACGAACCACGGCCCGCAGCGGCGCCAATTCGGCGTGCTTCTGGTCGACCTCCGCTCGCAGCGCGGCCATACGTGCCTGCCCGTCGATCACGCTGTACACCAGGGCCAGCGCGGTGCGGCATTGCGACGCATTGCGCGGGTGCGCTTTCGGGTCGGCCGTTACGCGCTCGAGCTCGGTCTCCAGCTTCGCGGCGAGTTCCGGCATGGAGCCAGACGCGGGCCAGGGGATCGGCGAGAAGCTCAGAGCCTCCGTACGCTGACGGGACAGGGGGTCGCGCGAAGCGTCGATCAGGTCGAGCATCCCGCGCACGGCGGCGGTGCCGGCTTCCAGCTGCCGCTCGAGGCCAATGAGCCGGCGCTGGTTGTATTCGGGCGCGGTCATGCTGCGAGCCTCCCGCGGTTGTGGGCCAGGGCCAGCAGGTTGATGCTGACGGCCTCGCAGGCTGCCGGCGTCATCGTCAAGGGCTTTGCTCCTTTGACGGTCACATTCATCATGAGCATCTCGCGGCAAGCCCTCAGCGACAGCCCGGCTTGCAGGAACCGGCTGGCCAGCTTCGGCGCACCGACGACACTGCAGACTGCGGCGATGTCGCGCCACTCGGCTACCGCGGCGCGCTGGGCGTCGGGTCGGCCTGCGTGGGCCGCACGGTTCTCGAGCTCGATGAACCGCTGCGCTTCGTCGCGGGTCATTCCGCCATCGGTGAGGATCTTGATCATTTCTTCGTAGTCCATAGGGGTGGTGCTCCGGTCAGGTGGTGGTCATGGCGGGATGTAGGGCAGCGATCAATGCGCGCGCCTGGGCCGTGCAGACCATGGCGACGCGCTGCTGGCCGATGTGGTGCACCTGCAGCGCGACGGGCAGCCGGCCGGCTTCAGCGTCGCGGATCAGCGTGCGGGTGTCGGTGCCGACGGCGCGCGCCAGCACGGCCGCACGGGTCAGCAGCGGCTCGCCGATGTGCAAGGGGTGCGGGGTTTTCATGCCGAGACTCTCGTGCAGGCGTTGCACGGAATCCAGCGAGAAAATTTCGGAAACGGGTGGGCGCGGCGGCGCGCACGGGCCGCAGCGGCCGGCGGTCTCTACGTATAAATCAGCCGAAGCTGATATTCAAGATTTTCAGAGGGCCAAAACTCTTGACGGTCGGGCCTGTCTCCACCCGCACCCTGCTCGAACTCGCCAGGAGCCTCTCGTTGTCTGCGAGACCGGTGCGCAGCGCGCAGCGCCGGCCCGTGGCGGCGCGATCGGACGCGCGGCAGGGGCCAGGGCACACCCGGCGTGTGCGGGCCGCAGGTGTTGCTGTGCGTCTTGTGGGGGGCAGCAAGCGCAGCGCGTGTTGCCATCGCGCGGTAGAGGTCGCAGAGGTGCTGCGTCAGCAGTCAGCCGCCCACGTGGCGGGCCCTAGGCTGGCTCGTCATCGATCGCTTTGCCGATCGCGGTAAGGCAGCGGGCCAGTGCGTCGAGTTGCTTGCTGGGATCGGTGATCCGATCAAACTCCCGACCGATTCGCAATGCAGCCGGCGACAGGGGGCGCTCTGCCTCGCGATCGGCTTGACCCATCAGCCAAGCAACGCTCTGTCCCAGAGCCTGGGCGATCGCCATGTACTGAGCTCGTGGCACGCCGCGGGACTTCCACATCCCGACAGCCGACGGTTGCACGTTGAGCTGTTCCGCGAGCCACTTTGTGGTTTTGGCCTGGCGCTTGAGCTCAGCCAGTACTCGAAGGCGGATGTGTTCTGTCATAGCGCTGTAAGTCTACTGGGCTGCTCACGCTTGCGGCCGCTGCCGCCTGCGGCTGACACCTCGAGCACGACGTAGCTCTCGATGCGTCCAGGCTGGCCACGTAGCCCCCAGGCCAGTGCGCCGGCGCGGTCGGTGCGTAGCTCCGGGTCATCGGCCAGACGGTAGGCCACCAGCGCGTCGAGGTCACACGGGCAGCGGTCGGTGTCGTGGCGTTGAAGGGTCAGCATGCGATGGTCTCCGGCAGTCGCGGCAATGGCGCCGCACGTGCAGATTGCCGCGACTGCCGGGGCTTCGCCAGCGTGCGTGCACCGATGGAAAGTGCCCGTGTGGCATAGTTCTGTCGTGCTATCTCGGCGTTATTTCGTTCTAACGCAATCTGGCGCGCACGGCCCAGGCAGCCACACGGGCTATCCGCTCCTAGCCCCTCTATCCTCTCCGAACCTCCGTCTCAGAAGTTCTATGTATTTCTCTCTTCATCTTTTCTCTTTAAGAAGAAGATAGAGAAGATAGGAACTGTGATTTACCTATGAAGAAGTTCTAGCCTATGCACCAAATCTCAGAGGCTAGAAGCGGATAGCGGAACCCATCTCTTCCTGTTCTTGCCGTCGATCCAGCACTGGGCGTTGTGATAGCCCAGGCTGCGAAGAATTGCACCCATGCGGCGCTGCTCGCCTTTGCCGAGATCGCGCGCCGACATCTTCAGCGCTCCGAACGCGACAGCCTCGAGCGTGAACGGCGCAGTGTTGGGCGGCGGCCGCTTCGTACTCAGCGTATCGAGCGGCGGCTGCGGCGACTCCAACCACGTGGCCACAATGTCTGTCCACGGGTCGGCGAGCTTGAATTGCGAGTGCTCCCCGCGCGCCAGTTCTTCCGCGGCCTGCCAGGCCACGCCTCCGGCCCGGAACCGGTGCAGGCCCTCGGCCCACAGTTGCTCCCGGTCGCGCTCGATCGCGGGCACGTCGACAGCGCCGACTCGCACAGGCAGCCACCGGCGCTCCCCGGTGGCGTCGGCCAGGAACTCCGACTCGTTGGTGGTGCCGATGAGCACGATGCGCCGCGGGTAGTCCACTTCGAATTCGAAGTACTTGCGGATCCAGCGTTCATTGCGACGTGACACCCAGGCCTTGATGGACTCTTGGTCGCGGCCCGACATGCCCCGCAGTTCCCCGATTTCACCGATGAGCTTCCCGCGCAGCGATCGCGCGAGGTCTTCGTCTTTGCGACCCAGCTTGTGCAGGTCAATCTCAGCGAAGAACGCGGGCTCCGGGCACAGCGCGCGCACCCCTGACGTCTTCCCCGTGCCCTGCGGACCGACCAGCACCAGCGCCATGTCAGCTTGGCACCCAGGCTGCACCAGGCGGCCCGCGGCGGCCGTCATCAGGTATGCGCTGACAGCGCGGGTGTACGGCGTGTCCTGGGCCCCGTAGTGTGTGGCCATCATCGCGTCGACACGGGGCACGCCATCCCACAGCAGCTGCGCCGACCAGTTGATGGCCGAGTCGAACTGATTCACCTCTGCGGCCATCAGCACCGCGGTCTTCATGACTTCGGCAGAGATCGGCTTGAACCCACGGCGGCCGAAGTCTGCACGGAGGTGGCCATAGTCGCTGTCCTTGAAGGCCCGCCACTTCCCGTCGCCACCGTCCAACATGATCTGATCTTGGAACGCGTCGAGTGCGATCCTCGCGCCTGACTCTTTCGATTGCAGCGTGTCGAACACTGTGGTGATGTCGGCGGGCAGACGATTGCCAGAGATGCCGGCGCCAGTGAACCAGGCGGCGTCGCTTTGCGCGGCGGTGATGGCGGGAACGAGGGGCTTATCGATCAGGACGTCGCGCTGCAGCTTGCAGGCGTTGGCAATGGTGCGCGCGAGATAGTCCCCGCGGTTGTCCCACTTGTCGCGGGACAGATGCGACTGCCTCATCAAGCCTTCGATCCGCGACGGCCAGCGGCCAGCCCAGAAGGCCAGATGCTGGGCCAGCGCGGCGTCGGCGCTCGAGGCGTCATATGGGCGGTCTCCGCTGTCTGGATAGGCGCGGGCCAGGGCGTCGACGTTGGCGTGCCACAGGTCGGCGAATGACGCCTTGCCGCCCCCGAATGCAGCTTCCGGGGAGTGGCTCCGCGATCGCATGGCCCGCCTGATGAGCTCTTCGTCTGAATCAGGCCCCTTCCATCGCGGATCAGGGCCGTCGTCGGGCAGATCCTGGCCACAGCCTTCCTTAGGCGGGAACAGCTGCTCGATCAGCGCTGGCAGGTTCGGGCAGACCGGGGCGATCTCACCGGTCTGGTTGGTCCCAAGGGCGACAAACCGCTTGTCGGTGTAGCACTCGATCTTCAGAGGGATGTTCCTCTTTGCGTGCGGCGGCGGGTTCGGATAGCAGCCCCACACGTGCAAGCCCCGCCCAGACTGCGACACCTCGACCATGCAGCCGGGCATGTTGGCCACGATCTGCCGGGCTAGGTCCGACCAGGTGTCGTCAGCCTGCAGCGCGTCGTCGATGTCGATCACAAAGAAGGGATCGGCAGATGTCAGTACGAAGCCCACGGTATAGGTCGGACCCCATGCCGCGGCCAGTGCCGCGGCGCGCACATAGGACGTCCAATAGTGGGGGTTGTGGGCGCCGCCGGTGTCCTTCGGCATCGGGCTGCCGGTGCGGTGGTCGACTGGCAACTTAACCGTCTTGTCGCCAGCCTTCGGCACGAGCAGCACGGGCAGCCACTGGTTGAGTTCGGCGAGCGGCTGCAGGCCTGCGCGCGGTGCGGGTTGGTTCATGTTGCTTCTCGTTGTGCCCCGCGCTGGCCACGCCACGGCGGGTGCTGTTGTCTCGGAGGTCAGTACCGGCCGGTGCGCAGGAACTCGCGCATGGCATCGGAGGCAGTGCCGGCGGGCAGTGCCATGGCCCGGTCCACCTGGGCGAGGTCGTGCGGGATGTCGCTCAGGCCCAGGCGGCCGAAGATCCCGCGCAGCTGCGGCACGGTCGTGCCGCAGCCGATCGCGCCGCTCAGCTGGCGGGCGAACGCCTCGGAGTCTTTGGCGCGCTGTACACAGTCGCCGCAGACCAAGACGGCGCGGCGCCCGGCGGCCCGATTGGCCACTTCCGGCGGCGCGGTCTCACCACAGCCGGCGCATTCAGGGTTATGATTCGTTTGCATAGTTGTTTCCTTCAGGCCCCGGGCGTTCAATGCGTTCCGGGGCTTTTTCTTGGTCGGCGGGCATTCGCCCAGGTGGTGACGTCGGCGCGTGGCCATGACAGCCCCCAGGGCCCGGCAGTGGGCGGCGGGAACTCCCCGCGCTCGACGGCGGCCCAGAGTTCAACGGCCTCGCGGTAGTAGGTCAGGCCCGGCGCGGCGTCGCGAGGGTTCAGCCCGTGGATGAGGCGCCAGGCCGGCCAGTGCTTGCGGTTGTGGTCGGCCTGGGCGGGCGTCACGGCACGGCGGCCGATGAGGTCAGCCACACGCACGTGACCGGGTGGTGGGGCGGGCTTCACGCTGCGCGCTGCTGCATCCAGGCGCGCACGTCCTCCACGCGCCACGCGGTCACGCGTTCGCTGAGCTTCACGGGTGCCGGGAACTGTCCAGCCTTGACTCGACGCCACAGCGTCGGTGCACTGAAGGGCACCAGCCCCGCGCGGCCCGGCCGAGGCCTCACGGGACTTCGGCCGGCAGCCATGTTGGCCTGGGCCTGTTCGGCGGTTACCGGCTTTTCGCCGATGAGATCGGGCTGCCGCAGGTACCCAGTGACGGGCAGCGCGGCGGGTGCGGTGGACTGTGACATGGGGCTATGCCTCGTGAGGGTTGCTGATTCCCCACGGTAGGTTCCGACCCAGTCAGTTGGGAGACAAGAAACCGTTTCTTGCCTTGAATTCAGGCTCTCGGTCCATACCTCACGACGCCAGTCGCGTCGAAGTGTTCTGCCTCTTCGGCACCATAGGCCCACGACCACACTGGCCCTTGAATCTGCAGCGTGCCGGCGCTGTCATCTGCATAGCTGGCCGCGGGCAGCAGCAGCACCCCTGCGCCCTCGCCTACCCTTGCGCGTGTCGTGCCGGTGCCCTTGAAGTCCAACACGATGTGGTCAGAACCGACGGCCCGCAGCGCCGGTGCTTTGCGTGCCACGACGTGCGCCGGGTCTGTTATCCCGCGGTAGGCCTTGGACTGCCACAGGTCGACCACGCCCTGCCCTACCTTCGGCCGTTTGCCCGCTGCGCCGGCTTCGAACCAGCACGCGGCGAGATACACAGCGACGTCACGGGCAGTCTTCGGCGGTCGCCCCCCGACAGGCACCAGCCGCAATCCATGCGCCTCGAGGTCGCGCAGGTGTTGGGGTGTGGTCATGCCAGGAACTCCGCCCACTCGGCCATCATCGCGGCGCGGCGCTCGAGCATGTCGCCTCGCCTGTACGCGGCCTCTACCTTGTCCCCGACGGTGTGCGCGAGTGCCATCTCGGCCATTTCCCCGGGGTAGTGCGTGCGCTCTGCCGCCCAGTCTCGGAAGGTCGAGCGGAACCCGTGCGGCACCGCAGGAACCTCCAGTCGGCGCAGCACGGCGGTGAGGGTCATGTCCGAGAGCGTTCCGCCGCGCGGCGCCGGGAACACGAGGTCGACGCTGGCCATGCGCGGTAGCGCCTTCAGCAGCGCGACGGCCGGCGGTGACAGTGGCACGCGGTGTTCCTTGCCTGCCTTCATGCGTGCGGCCGGTACCGTCCAGAGGGCGGCGTCCAGATCGATCTCGGCCCACGTCGCCCCGCGTACCTCGCCACTGCGCGCAGCGGTCAGCACGACGAATTCGAGCGCACGTGCGCCCATCCCCGGCGCGGCCCGCAGGCGGGTCATGAAGGCGGCCACATCAGCCACAGGCAGCGCTGCATGGTGCTCGACCTTGGACACCTTGGTGGGCTTCGGCAGCAGCTTGTCGAGGTGGCCGCGCCAGCGCGCAGGGTTCGGGCCTTCGCGGTAGCCACGCACCGTGGCCCAGTCCAACACCAGTTCAATGCGGCCGCGCAGTCGCACGGCAGTCTCCGTTGTGGTCGACCACAGGGGCTCCAGCACGCGCATGACGTGAGACAGCCCGACGTCTGATACGCGCAACGGCCCCAGTACCGGGTATGCATGCTGCTCGAGCGTGTTACGCCACTGCTGGGCGTGCTTGGCGTTCTTCCACCCGCCCTCGTGGGCTTCGATGTACGCGGCGGCGCACTGCTTGAAGGTGCGCGCGGCTGCAGCCGCTGCCTTGGCTGTTGCACGGGCCGCGTGGCGCTCGCCCACAGGGTCGCCACCCTTCGCGATCACTTCGCGCGCCTCACGGGCCTTCTCACGGGCCAGGGCCAGTGGAACGGCCGGATAGGAACCCAGGCCCATGTCGCGCCGCTTGCCACCCACGCGGGCCCTGAGCACCCACGATCGCGCACCCGTAGGTGTCACGTTCAGCGCCAGGCCGGGAATCACACCCACAAAGTGCAGCCCGGGGTCGTTGATTCGTGAAACAGCCAGCGCGCCCAGTTCTACGGAAACCTTCGGCATCCCATCCACCTTCCCATCCAAATCACATGCGACTGGATGATATGCCGTGTTTCGGCGAGAGTCGACCCGAAACGCAATCCACCTATGCTGGGCGGTCGATTTCAGGGTGCGATGAGGTGTCGTGAGATGTCGTAAAGTTCTACGGAAGGGGACGCCCCTTCCGCCAGGACTGCGCAGTGCGTCACTCGTCAAAGCAGCAGAATTTCAGGCTATACTGCGAGGCTGTTCCTCGATAGCTCAGTCGGTAGAGCGCCGGACTGTTAATCCGTAGGTCCCTGGTTCGAGCCCAGGTCGAGGAGCCAAGAAAATCAAGGCCCTGCACGCGAGTGCAGGGCTTTTGACCTTCTAGGCGTGACGAAAACGTGACCGCTGGGTCACGTCCCGCCCTCCCCCGCTCTCGATACGGGACGCCGCGGACAACAGGTTCTCGGTCGCAAACTTGGCATAGCGGTCCACCATCTGCCGCGACTTCCAGCCTCCCAGATCCTTCAGCTCGTCGCAAGACGTTCCCGCCTGCCGATGCCAAGAAGCCCAGGTGTGCCGCAGGTCGTGAAAGCGGAAGTCCGTGATCCCCGACCGCTTCAACGCCGTGTGCCAGGCCGTGTTGGTCACGTCCGCCCGCAAGGGCTGGCCTTCGTAGGTGAAGCAAAACCGCGGATGCTTGCCGATCTGCTCTCTCAACACTTGCACTGCATCTAAGTTCAAAGGTACCCCCCTCGGTGTGCCGTTCTTGGTCTGGTTCAGCCAGGCGGTATTCCTCGCCAGGTCGACCCGGTCCCACTCAAGGCCTGTGATCTCAGCAGCACGGCAGCCTGTCGCCAGGGCATACCGTACCAGGGCCGCCAGGTGTGGCGCGCAGCACGCGATCAACCGATCCGCCTCTACGCGCGTCAGCCACCGGTCCCGCTCGACTTCGCCATGCAGCATGCGGATCTTCGGGATGGTGTCCAGCCACTGCCACTCGTCGCGCGCCATGCGGAGCACGCTGCGCATCGTTGCCAGATAGCGATTCACCGTTGCAGGCTTGTTGCCCTTCTTCGACTCCCCCTGCACGACACGCCAGACCACGTCACCGTTGATCTGGTTGAGCGTCATGGTGCCCAGGTAGGGATCGAGCAGGCGACAGATGCGCTGCAGGTCCTTGAAGCTTCGCAAGCCTCTCTTGATGTCGAGATACCGAATCACGGCCTCTTGCCAGGAACGCTGGGGCTTGATCCCGAAGTGATGCCCTCGGTAGGCGTCGAGCTTGAGCTTGGCAAGCAGCGCCTCGGCATCCTCTCGGTTTTCAGTCCCAGCGCTTTGGCGTATGCGCTGGCCGTTGGGGAGCGTTGCATTGATCCACCAGAAGCCGGAGTCCGGCCGCTTGTAGATTCCTTCTGTACGGGCCATTGGAAATCCTCCTTTCCGGCCCGCCTTCGCTCGCCCTTATGGTCATCGAGCCAGGCGTCGAGGTCAACCCGGTCGAAGACCTGTCGCCGCCCGAAGCGGATGCAGGGCACGTCGAGCTGAGCCAGGAGCGTGACCCCGATCCCCAGATACACCGCTGCCTGTTCTCTGGACAGGCAGCGGACGACAGGCAAAGGCAGGTCCGGATCGTCCATCACAGCTCTTTCAAGCCCCGCTTGGCCCGGAAGTAAGGGTTGAGGTAGATCGGGTCTTCAGGGTCAGGGACCACGACCTCCGGCGCATTCATGCGCGTGTTGTATCCACGGGCCAGGAAGGCGACCTTTTCGGTGAAGACCTGATCGGCGCCTAGGAAGCCTGGGTTGCCACGGCGCGCCAGCTCCTGCCAGGCCAGGTCCGCCGTCGCCCGTGCGGCGGCCTCGAAGTCACCCTCGCCCATGACCGCCCCAATTGACGCGATCAAGGCTGCTGCACGAGATCCGAGGTAGTCGAGACTGGGCGACCTCACAGGCTTGTAGCTTCGCAACAACTCGCCGCCTTCACCGCTCCAGTCGATCGAGGCAAGAGATGCCCACAAAGGGTGGGTCGGCCAGCGGCTGCGTGTGGTGTCGCTCTCGCTCGGCACCGACAGACGCAACCATTGCTCTGTGGCGTATTGCCAGAGCCCGCCACGACCGCCCAGCACTGCGTGGACATCGTCCAGACCGAGCTGCCCTAACACCTCGCGCTTGAACTCGAACTCGAGCCGCCAAACGGATCGCTCCCCGTCCCAGCCCGCGCGGCTCCAGAGGTCATGGAGGTAGGTCTTGCCGCTCTTGCGCGTCTCGATCAGTTTCTCGTACATCCGGGCCATCAGCGGACCACCAGCGCCGATTGACCAGCCTGTGAACACAGGCCCTTCTGCGTACTGATGAATGGCCGCTGCCTTAGTCACCCAGGCCCGCCGGTTCCAGCTCTCCACGTCCACGTCGGTGCAGAAGTCGGCAAACAGATCAACGCGGCTGACCCTGGGCCGCTCAATGTCGCCGAGTGACTCCAAGATGGCTCTCAGCTCGACCACGATCTCCAACACGGTCTTGTAGGCGAGCAAACCACTGGAAACCTGCACGTAGGCCATCGGCGTCTTCTTCGACCGCCGGCCCGACAGTCGAATCATGTAGGAGCCGTCCACCAACGTGAAAGCGAAAAGTCCAGAGCTCTTGTCTCTGACCTCGAAGACGTGCCCCTCGATCGCCAGTTGGGCCTCAGCGGCCTCATGCGGTGCCGACTGGGCCAGTTGCTTCAGTTTCCTGAGCTGAGCCTCACGGTGATCAGACAGCTCGCCTTGGTAGGAGAGGTAGAGGCTGTCGATGCCCCAACGCAAGGGCAAGAAGGCAGTGTTGCAGGTATCAGGTGCTGTGTTACTAGGCGGCGCACCTGTTCCGCCATCATTTCCGCCGGCCGCTCCGCGTCCGTCAGAAACGACGGCGGTTGGTTTTGAAGACTGAGTCACGAGAGATCCTTGTCCGCGGCAGGCATGCCGAATCGGCTTCCTGCAACGGATACGGACTCTCTACACGACGCCCTTCTGCGGCGACGCCGTGAAAAGAATGTCTAGGGCGTGGACTCGACCACCAACCCGCGTCCCTGAAAGCGACGGTACTCTGCCAATCGCTTCGAGAGGTTCTTCACATCGTCGATCCGGTTCTTGTGCCGACCAATTCCGATGCTGTCGCAGAAGTCAAGCAGCTCTTCGTGCTTAAAGTCGTCCAGTAGCCCAAGCGTCTCCAGGGCGGCGAATGTGAGCCAGAGAGCCTTGTGCCGGATGCGACCTCGATAAGGTGGCGCGCTGAGCCTGCGGCCTACTTCGTCCAAGAGACGCGAGTCCGACTCCATGGCGGCCTGCGCATATCGTTCTCTAAAGAATGGAATTTCAGTCAAGACGCGCTTATCGATTTGCACCGCTTTCGCAAACGCTAAAGTGTCGCCAGCCTTGGCTTGTGCCACAAGCGCCGACAATTTTTCGCCGTGCACCGCCACGGACAGGTGCTGGTAAAAGGTAACCAAGAAGCCCATCAACAGGTGCTGCCACACACGCACTTGCGACTTCTGCTCATCGGGGGCGAGAGCCTCAAACGCCGCTTGCGCTGCGCGCTCTTCGGAGGGAGTTTTCGGCAGCGTAAAAGGAGCGTCGAGCGCACTCAACTGCTTCATGAAGTCGACCACAAACTGACCTCTTTCCTTCGGCGACGCTGCCGCCGCCTCGCGGTCAAGGTCTTCGAAGCCCTGCGGCCCCAAGAGCGCCCTGCCGACCAGCGCGCCGACTGCTGCCTCGTTCTCATATAGGCGCGGGTAGCTCTCAATCTTGAGATTCTTGATGGTCACCGACAGCTGCCTCGGGAAGCGTACGTACCCCCCCTCTGCCTCGATCTGCGCCAAAAGCCACTCCCACTCAGGGGCGACAGCGGCCAAAAACATGCGCGCGCTAGAAACGTCCACGAGGGCAGCCGGTGTGTCCATACCGACCAGCTTAGCGCTAGCATCCCTGCGGCTGTGAGCGTCGGCCCACTGCCCCTGAGGGCTCGACCAACCTCCTGCGAGAATCCGACCGGGAGAAAAAGATGCACTCGACGCTGACGACAGTCCAAGGTCAACTGAAAACGCTGATCAACCAGATCCAAAGCGCTATGCCGAGCGACGAGCCGATCGGCCTCGCGCACGGCAGCTGGAACCTTCCAGGCCTGACCCGCGCGGAGTTCATGGAAGAGGCTCAGTCCATCATCGATCTCATTCAAGAAGAAGGGGCAGACGAGCTCGACACGGCAACAGCCACTCGCCTAGCCGACTATGGTCGTCGCCTTGATTTTCTCCGAACGAACACGGTTGGCCAGATGTGGAGCGGCAACGGGGGCCAGGCAGCCTCCGCGTACATGCTCACCTTAGGCGGACTAAAAAAAGCCCTTGCTCCCGCACTGAAGCGAGATGGCCACGCCGAGGCTGTGACCATGCTGCGCAGCTTGACGACGAAGCTACGCGGAATGGAGGCACGGCTGAGTGGCCTGGAGCCGCGAACGGGCTCCCTCGCCTCGATGGTTGAGCGCATTGAACAGGCGAACGCTGCCGCCGATCAGCTGCCCACCGACGTCGAATCGCTTGCTGAGGCGCGTAGTCAAATTGAAGATCTGCTACGCGATGCGACCAAAGACCACGGCCGGCTTGCGGGAATCAAGGACGACTCTATAGAGCTCGACAAACAGCTACGAGAGCGCGCGCAGGAAGCAAAACGAGTGATCGAGCAATGCGAAAGCGCCTACGCTGCCTCTACCAGTGTTGGATTGGCCGCTGCCTTTGGAGAGCGCTCTGATGCGCTTTCCAAGTCGATGTGGTTTTGGATCATCGGCCTAGTAGTGGCACTTGCCGCCGGCAGCTACTTCGGGTCTGCTCAACTAAAGACCCTCTCTGAGTTGTTCAGGCAACCCGATGTGACAACTGCCGTAGTTTTCTTGAACCTACTGCTATCTCTACTTTCGGTAGGGGCGCCGGTTTGGTTTGGCTGGTTAGCCACGAAACAGATCGGGCAACGTTTTCGCCTCTCAGAGGACTACGCATTCAAGGCGTCGATCTCACGTGCATACGAAGGGTTCCGCCGCGAAGCGTCCCGTTTCGACAAGGACATGGAAGCTCGCTTGCTTGCTTCTGCCTTGAGTCGACTGGACGAATTACCACTGCGCTTAGTTGAGGCCGACAGTCACGGAAGCCCCTGGCACGAACTCGCGTCATCAAACGTCGTCAAGGAAGCAGTACGAGCCGTACCAGACTTTGCGGCACAAGTTCGGGACCTGGCAGGCCGAGCACTTGCCGCAGTTAACCCGGGACGAGCAAGTCCTGGAACGGCGGCCACCGAGGACTCCCCCAAATAGATGGATTCAGCAGCCACCGCGTAAAGTTGAACGTGACCGTTTTGACGAAGCTCGGTGGTGCGTAGCGAGCGAAGACGGGCTTAAGTCGTTGATAAATATGGGCTTCAAGCCCCTGTTAATCCGTAGGTCCCTGGTTCGAGCCCAGGTCGAGGAGCCAAGAAATGCAAGGGTCAGCAGGTTAGCGCCTGCTGACTTTTTTGCTTTCTGGGATGGGCTGGTGCCAGTTTTGGGTCTGATGGGCCTGCCGTACTTCAGCTTTGACCGACCGTTGTCGTAGCGCCGCATTCCGCGCCAGCTCGCCCTACGCCCGCGCCAACTTCCACGCTGCCCCGGAGGTTCTTCATCGGTGCTTCCGGCCGTTGCCCGCGATGTGTGGCAAACGGTCTTGCGAACCGCATAGAGGAAACTCGTTGTCAGGCGACATGAAAAACTGACCCCCTGGGGATCAGTTCTGGATGTCGCTTGACAATCACGCCTTGCCAGTTGGGGATGCTGGAAATCAACGACCACATCCCAGCGCGCGGGTCATGGCTGTTGCGACCGGTGCGGCGTCGCCTCACCGTGAGTGGAGGCCGCCAGCTCTCAATGTTGCCAAGGGGTTAGTCTTTCATGTCGCCTGACAGCCGTGATGCTTCGGCGCGCGGGCCCGGGACGAAGTTCACGCTGCCCGTCAGCAAACAGGTAGGCCTCGGACAACGTCGCGTCCGTCCCGCTTGCTTTGAAACCGTCGACCATCGCGGCGACGGTACGCGGAACAAGGACATGAGCTTCTCGTGCGCACACTGTGGCCACGAACGTCCATGTGTATTCCGCAGCAAGCCCATGCCGCCCGGTGGTACCTCGAACGGGATTGCAAGCTGTTCTCATACAGTTTCCAGCGCTTGCTGATGGCAACCGTCGACGCACGTACTCACGATCACAGCCACCGACGCTACGACTGTCGCGATCGCAGCCATTGGCCTGAGTGTCAGCTGTTCAACCGACGCGACGGGCTCGAATCGACCACGGCAGTCGTTCACGACTGTCCGCTGTCGGGCTTCGGAATATCCATTGGCCGCGCCAGTCGCTCAATCTGGCTAGAGACCGAAGGGCGCTCAGGGGACGGCTGCCTGCCGCGCGCATGGAGTGTCGCGAGCCCTCGGATGTGGGTGATGGCCCTCATGACAGTCCCGGTTGGACGGGATCGCAGGGCATCACGCCGTGGCGATTCGGATCAGGTTGGTCGTGCCTGGCGTGCCGAAGGGCATGCCGGCAATCACAACGATCAACTGCCCTGCTTCGGCAAAACGATCGCGACGAGCCACTTCACTGGCTCGCGCGGTCATTTGGTCGACGCCGTCCACGTCAGCCGTGTGCACGGAGTGCACACCCCAGACCAGGGCCAGGCGGCGTGCCGTGGCCAGCCGGGGTGTCAGGCTCAGGATCGGTGACTCCGGGCGCTCACGCGCAGCACGCAGGCTGGTGTGGCCCGAACTGGTGTAGCAGACGATGGCCGCGGCGTGCAGCAGCGTCACCGCCCGGCGCATGGCGCAGCACACGGCTTCTGCCACATCGCCACTCGGCCGCGCCACGCTGTGCGAGGCATCGATCAACTGGCGATAGGCCGGGTCGGCCTCGACCTGTTCGATGATGCGGTTCATCATGTCCACCGCCAAGACGGGGTGCTTGCCCGAAGCAGACTCGGCCGAGAGCATCACCGCGTCGGCGCCTTCGTAGATGGCGGTGGCCACGTCGGAGGCCTCGGCGCGCGTGGGTACCGGGCTGTCGATCATCGACTCGAGCATCTGTGTGGCCACGATGACCGGCTTGCCCAAGGCACGGCAGGTGCGCACGATGCGCTTCTGGATGGAAGGCACGCGCTCGGCCGGCAATTCGACACCCAGGTCGCCGCGCGCCACCATCACCGCATCGGTCACCGCCACGATCTCGTCCAGGCGCTCGACGGCCGCAGGCTTCTCGAGCTTGACGACGATGGCCGCGCGGTCGCCGATCAGGGCCCGTGCTTCGGTCACGTCTTCCGGCCGCTGTACGAAAGACAGCGCGATCCAGTCGGCGCCCAGTTCAAGTGCCAGCGCCAGGTCCCGGCGGTCCTTGTCGGTCAATGCGGTGATCGGCAACACGACGCCGGGCACATTGACGCCCTTGCGTTCGGACAGCTTGCCGCCCACCACCACCCGCGTTTCGGCAAAGTCGGGGCTGCAGCGCTCGACCACCAGGCGCAACTTGCCGTCGTCCAGCAGCAACTCCGCGCCAGGCACCAGCGCGGCGAAGATCTCCGGGTGCGGCAGACAGACGCGCTCGGCCGTGCCCGGCGCCTTGTCCAGGTCCAGGCGAAAGGCCTGCCCCTGCGCCAGCATCGCGGGCCCATCGGCGAAGGTGCCCACACGGAGTTTGGGGCCCTGCAGGTCGGCCAGGATGCCGATCGGGCGGCCGGTCTCTTGTTCCAGGGCCCGCAGCGTCTTGAACCGCTCGCTGTGGTCGGCATGGCTGCCGTGGCTGAAATTGAGACGGAACACGTCGACACCGGCCATGAAGAGCTGGCGGACGACGGCCGGGTCCGAACTGGCCGGACCGAGGGTGGCGACGATCTTGGCGTTGCGTGTTCTGCGCATGGATTACTCTGTGGTTGGCGCATCGATGAAGATCGCGCGGAAGTCATTGACGTTGGTCAGCGTCGGGCCGGTGATGACCGAATCGCCCAGCGCCTCGAAGAAACTGTGGCCGTCGTTGTTGGCCAGGCTGTCCCGGGGCTTGATGCCCAGGGCCCAAGCCCGCGCAAGGCTGTCCGGCGCGAGCAGCGCACCGGCAATCTCTTCTTGGCCGTCAACGCCGTCGGTGTCACCGGCCAGCGCGTGGATGCGGGGGTGGCGGTTGAGGGCGATGCCCAGAGACAGCAGGAACTCGACGTTGCGCCCGCCGCGACCCTGGCCGATGACGGTGACAGTCGTTTCGCCGCCGGACAGCAAGACACAGGGCGCCGCCACCGGCTGGGCACGTTCAGCCACCTGCAGTGCGATACCTGCATGCACCTTGCCGACATCGCGGGCTTCGCCTTCGATCGCATCGCCCAGGATATGGGCATCGAACCCGGCGCCTTGCGCCGCCGCCGCCGCCGCTTCGAGTGCCATTTGCGGCGTCGCGATCATGCGGGTCTCGACCCTGGCGAGCCGTTCGTCGCCAGGCTTGATGGATTCGCCTCTGCCGCTTTCCAGCATGTCCAGCACCTCGGCCGGCAGCGCGATGCCGTAACGGCGCACGATGGCCAACGCGTCGGCGCAAGTCGTCGGATCGGCCACGGTGGGGCCCGAAGCGATGTCCATCGGGTTGTCACCCGGAACGTCAGACAGCAGCAGCGTCAGCACCCGCGCCGGGTGACAGGCCGCTGCCAGGCGTCCCCCTTTGATGGCGGAGAGGTGCCGTCGCACGCAATTGATCTCGCTGATCGTGGCGCCCGACTTCAGCAATGAGCGGTTGACCGCCTGCTTGTGTTCCAGATCGAGGCCAGGCAGCGGCAGCGGCAAGAGCGATGAGCCGCCGCCGGAAATCAGGCACAGCACCAGATCGTCTGCGCTCAATCCTTGCACCAAAGCCAGCAGACGCTGCGCCGCAGCCAGCCCGGCGGCATCCGGCACCGGATGCGCCGCTTCCACGATCTCGATGCGCTGGCAGGGCACGCCATAGCCATAGCGGGTGACGACCAGACCACTGAGTTGATCCAGAGACCCGGTCCAGTGGTCTTCGACCGCGCGCGCCATGGCCGCCGAGGCCTTGCCGGCGCCGATGACGATCAGCCGGCCGCGACCCAAGCTTTGCGGATGGGGCAAGTGCGCCGGGATGCAGCGCGAAGGCTGGGCGGAAGCGATCGCTGTCGCGAACAGCAGCGACAGCAGTTCCCTGGCCTGGACCTCGCCAGGTCGATGAGCGAGCGTCATGGCCTGTCCGGTGCCATCGCTTCAGGCGGCCTGCTGGCCGATCGGCAGCTTCAAATCGATGAATCCGATCTTGGGGGGTTGGGTAGTCATAGTGTGTTTCGCCCGTGCCCGGCTCGTTGCGGCCGGGCTGCGCGCGGTGGATGTCGTACTGGATGCCCGGACAATCTTCGTCCAAATGAACATTGGCTAGAAACGATGCCTGACACCCACGCCGTAGTTGTTGCCCGTTGAAAGCCCGCTGAGCTTGTCGCTCATGTAGACGCCATACAGATCGGTACGTTTGGACAGGTTGTGGTCGTAGCCGACACTGAAGGAGGTGCGTTTGGCACCCGTCTTCGGGTCGATCTGGCCCCACTGCAGCAGCGCCTTTCCAAGCTGCGTGACCGGGATCGCGGCACTCAACTCAGTGATCTTGTATTTGTTGCGGGTCGTGTCGTTGTCGACCTGGCCATATTGCGCAAACACCTTGGCGACCTTGAAGTCATAGGCGCCGCCCAGTTGCCACGTCGTGGTGTCAGCAAGGGTCGCGCCCTTCTCAGCCTTTTGCCAGGCCGCCGACAGGCTCAGCGGACCGCCGAAGTACAGGCCGCTGACACCGGTGTTGCGTCCGCCATTGCCTTCGCCGGCCGCAAGGTGGGCCGTGAACGTTGCGCCGCCGAACTTTGGCGACGTGTATCGCACCGAATCGCCCCACGCAGAGTCCCCGGTGGTCGTGCCGCTGGTGAAGTAGTGGCGAATGCTGGGCGAGAAGCCGAAGGAATCACCAAAGGGATTGAAGAGCAGCGTGTTGACGAAGAGCGACGTCGTGATGCGCCCGAGATGGACTGCGCCAAAACTGCCGTTGAGGCCGACATAGGCGTTGCGCGCCCAGAACGCATCGCCGTCGAATCGCCCAGCGGCGCCCGTGTCGGTACGCAGGAAGTGCTCGAGGGCGAACACTGCGGACAGGCCGCCGCCCAGGTCCTCGGATCCCTTGAAGCCGAGGTGGCTGGTGGTCATCTTTCCACTTTCAACCGCCTTGCTCGACGCACCGCCAGGGGCCTGGAATTGGCCGACCGACAGGTCGAGCAAGCCATACACAGAGACGTTGCTCTGTGCATTCGCACCCAGCGCGATGGCGCACAGGCCGGCTGCGGCAACTTGTCGAATGAGGCTTGAAGTCATGAGTGTCACTTGAGATTCACCGTTGGATGTTTGAAGTCATTGGCCAGAAGCCTGCCGTGCGGGTCTGCTCAGTGCGCGTCGGCTGCCTTCGCTGCTTCAACAGCGTCACGTGAATCGCCGCTCGCACCATTGAAGAAGAGGTTGAGAGCCACAGCCGACAGCGATGCCAGCAAGATGCCAGACTCGATCAGCGGGTGGATGCTGTGCGACATCCACTGCAGATAGCGCGGCGCGATCAGCGGAATCATGCCGACGCCGATGGAGACCGCCACGATGAACAGGTTGTTGCGGTTGCCCTTGTAGTCCACCGACGCCAGGATGCGAATGCCGGTGGCCGCGACCATGCCGAACATCACCAACCCAGCGCCGCCTAGAACGAACGTGGGCAGCGATTCGATCAGGGCCGCCATCTTCGGCAACAGCCCCAGCAGGACCATGATCACACCGGCAGCCACGCACACGTAGCGGCTCTTCACCCCGGTGACGCCCACCAGACCCACGTTCTGCGAAAAGCTTGTGTACGGGAAGGTGTTGAAGATGCCGCCGATGAACGTGCCCAGGCCATCGACCCGCAAGCCGGCCGAGAGCTGCTTCTGGTCGATCTTCTTGCCCGTGAGATCGGAAAGCGCCAGGAACATGCCGGTCGACTCGATCATCACGACGATCATCACGAGCGTCATCGTCAGGATCAGGATCGGATCGAACACCGGTGTGGCAATCTCGAACGGCAACACAAGGTCGACCCAATGGGCCTTGCCCACCTTGTCGAAGTTCATGTAGCCCAGAGCCGTGGCAATGACCGCAGCGATCACGATGCCGAGCAGCACGGAGATGTTGGCGATGAAGCCACGGGCGAACTTGGCGATGAGCAGGATCGACGCCAGCGACACGGCGGCGATCGCGATGTGTGGCAGCTGCGCATATTTCGGGTTGGGCACGGTGCCCACCAAGGCCAGGCCGGCGGGCACCGCAGGAACGGCAGATGGCGCGCTGGCCGCAGCACCGGGCGCCACGGCAGCGCCAGCCATGCTTTTGACAGTGGCCAGCCACTGTGCATGCTCGGGGTTCACGATCTGGGGTGCCGTCGGGCCGACCGGGACACCGAAGATCCAGTTGATGCCCACGCGCATGAGGCTGATGCCGATAACTGCGATGATCGTGCCCGTGACCACCGGTGGAAAGTACCGCAGCATTCGACTCATCACCGGCGCAAGCAGGATGGAGATCAGCCCGGCCCCGATGATGGCGCCGAAGATGAGACCGGCGCCTTCCACGCCGGGGACAGCGTTGGCCATCGAGACCATCGGCGCCACCGCAGCAAACGTGACGCCCATCATGACCGGCAGCTGGATGCCGAACCACCGGGTCATGCCGAACGACTGGATCAGGGTCACGATGCCACAACAGAACAGGTCTGCCTGGATCAGCATCGTGACCTGCTCGGGACTGAGCTTGAGGGCACGCCCGATGATCAGCGGCACGGCCACGGCGCCGGCGTACATGACCAGCACGTGTTGCAAGCCCAGCGTCGTCAAGCGTCCTGCTGGCAGTCTCTCGTCCACGGGGTGGACAGTTGTTGTCGTCATCGGTGTCTCCTCACTGAATGTGTGGCTTGGGGCAAAGGGCACCGATTGAGCTCGGCGCAGGGGGCTCAGTTCTTCGGGGCGCCAGACTCGAACCAGCGCTTGATGAGCACTCGTTCGTCATCGGTGATCTGGGTGGCGTTATTCATCGGCATGAGCTTGAGAACCACCACCTGCTGGTAGACCGCCTGCGCATGCTTTGAGAGCTCGTCCGGTGTGTCCAGACGCACGTTCTTGCTCTGCAGCGCTGGGCCGTGGCACACCACGCAACGCTGTGCCACCACCGCCTGCACATCCGCAAACCTGGCGGGCGCAACAGGCGCACCAGCCAGCGCTGCGGGCTGCGGCGCAGGCCGGATGGCCCACAAGGTGCCGATCAGCAGCGCGGTACCGATGACGGCGAAGTGCCAAGGCACGGGTTTTCCAAAGGCCAAGGCCTTGTGACGCAGCGCAAAGGACAAGCGGATCAACGCACCAGCCGTCATGATGGCCACCAGCACCACCCAGTTGTGTTCGGCGGTGTAAGTGAACCCGTAGTGGTTGCTCATCATGGAGAACAACACGGGCAACGTGAAAAAGGTGTTGTGCACGCTGCGCTGCTTGCCGCGCTGGCCATGCACCGGGTCCACCGGCTGGCCGGCCTTGATGGCTGCGACCACCTTGCGCTGACCGGGGATGATCCAGAAGAACACATTGCCGCTCATGGTCGTGGCGACCATGGCGCCGACCAGCAGGAAGGCGGCCCTGCCGGCAAACAGGTGGCACGACGCCCAGGCGGCGACCACGATCAACACAAACACGCAGCCACCGACCACCAGGTCGCCATGCTTGCCACGCCCCAGGGTGCGGCAGATCAAGTCGTACAGCACCCAGAACGCAACCAGGAAGGCCAGCGCCGTCGTGATGGCGGCGGCTGGAGACCAGTCGAACAAGCTCTTGTCGATCAGGAAGGTACTGGCGTTGAACAGGTACAGCACCGTGAAGAGGGCAAAGCCCGTCAGCCAGGTGGAGTAGCTCTCCCACATCGACCAGTGCAGCTGGTCAGGCACATAGCCGGGCGAGACCGGGTACTTCTGGTGGTGGTAGAAGCCGCCGCCATGCACGCCCCACTGCTCGCCGCCGACGCCCTTGTCGACGTCTTTCTGGTCCTTCGGCGGCGTCAGGCTGTTGTCCAGCGATACGAAGTAGAAGGATGCACCAATCCAGGCAATGCCGGTGATGATGTGCGCCCAGCGCAGCAGCATGTTCACCGTGTCGAGCAGGTATGCGTCCACAGGAGTCTCCAAAGGGTCGGGAAAGCCAACCGAATCCGGCTGGCTTTCCTCTCACCACAGCGGGCTCTGTGAGAAGCATCCGTCGCAAACCCGCTGTGCCTGTGAAGGCTTTGGTGGGGCTCCGCGGCGACGAAGACAAAGTGTATGCAGTTTAGTATTCAGGTCACAGTTGGTGCAAACCCGCGATTGCACTCAATAAGGTGACCCGGCGTCACGACCCCCGGTAGGTGGAATACGCCCACGGGGATACCAGCAGGGGCACGTGGTACCGGCCGCCGGCATCTGCGATGCCGAAGTCGAGCAACACGTCGTCGATGAAAGCGGGCTCTGACAGCTTCACGCCCAGGGCCAGGAAGTAAGGCGCCACTGAAAACACGAGGCGGTACCGGCCCACCGCCATGCTTTGCGCATCGAGCAAAGCACCGCCGTCGTTCCTGCCATCGGCGTTCAGCGCGAAGGTCTTGAGAGTGACGACTTGAGCGCCGTCCAGACGCTGCAACGCGACGCGCATACCGGCAGCGGGGCAGCCGTTCATGGTGTCGAGAACATGGGTGCTGAGGTGTCCCACAGGATTCCTTTGATGGTGAAGGGGGGCAATGGCTTGCACTGTCGCGTCGCTCGGGCGACTGGACAAAACCGAAGGAAATCACTTGATCGCCGGCGCAAAGTGTATACACTTGCGCGCACACCTTCAACCTGAATCAAGCTCAAGCCGTGGCTCGACCTCGCACACCACTCAAAGTTGTTCCGACGACAACGCCCAACCGCGCTCCGCCGGCGGGTGCGACCGAGCGCATCGTTGAGTCGGTCACCACCGCCATCGTCGAGCGCCGCCTGATGCCCGGTACCAAACTGTCCGAGCAAAAGCTTGCCGACATCTTCGAGGTGTCCCGCACTCTGGTCCGGCAAGCCTTGAATCAGCTCAGTCGCGATCGCCTGGTCACGCTGGAGCCGGCGCGCGGCGCATTCGTTGCGATGCCCAGTGTTGACGAGGCCCGCCAGGTGTTCGAGGTGCGCGGCATGCTCGAGAGCGCGCTGGTACGCCAGCTCTGCGCCCGCATCACCGACCGACAGATTGCCGAACTGCGCACCCACCTTCGTGATGAGGCGGCTGCGATCGCACGCACCGATGTGGCGGGCCGCACCCGGCTGCTGGCCGACTTTCATGCGGTGCTGGCCCGGATGCTGGGTAACGAGGTGTTGGCACAGTTGCTGGTGGATCTGCTCAGCCGCTCGTCGCTGATTGCGCTGATGTACCAGTCCTCCCACTCTGCAGAGCATTCGCTCGAGGAGCATGTCCAGATCGTGGACGCACTCGAAAAGCGGGATTCGCGCCTGGCTGCCAAGCTGATGGAACACCATATTTCGGCTGTCGAGAAGAACCTTCGTCTCGACCCGCATACCGTCGATCTTTCCGCCGCGCTGCGGCCTCAGGGTTGATTCAAGATGGCTGACGCCTCCACCCTGAATCGGCGTGACCCGCGTGACCCGCGTTATCCCCGTGACCTCGGCGGCTACGGCCGCAACCCGCCTTTCGCCCAATGGCCCGGCAAGGCCCGCGTGGCCGTCCAGTTCGTGCTGAACGTCGAAGAAGGCGGTGAGAACTCCGTCCTGCATGGCGATGCTGGCAGTGAGCAGTTCCTTTCGGAAATGTTCAGTCCGCCAGCCTTCCCTGACCGCCATCTCAGCATGGAGGGGATCTATGAGTACGGGTCGCGTGTCGGCGTCTGGCGTATCCTGCGCGAGTTCGAGCGTCGCAGACTGCCCTTGACGGTTTTTGGTGTGGGCATGGCACTGGAGCGTTGCCCCGACGTGACCGCTGCCTTCAAGGAACTGGGCCACGAGATCGCTTGTCACGGCTGGCGCTGGATCAATTACCAGAATGTCGACGAGGCCACCGAACGCGCGCACATGGCACTGGCCATGCAACGCATTCAGGCACTGACCGGCGAACGACCGCTGGGCTGGTACACCGGGCGCGACAGCCCGAACACCCGCCGCATCGTCGCCGACTTCGGCGGCTTCGAATACGACAGCGACTACTACGGCGACGACCTGCCCTTCTGGCTGCAGGTGCGCAAGAGTGACGGCGCGCTGGCGCCGCACCTCGTGCTGCCTTACACGCTGGACGCCAACGACATGCGCTTCGCGCTGCCGCAGGGCTACTCACATGGCGACGAGTTCTTCCACTACCTGTGCGACGCGTTCGACGTGCACTACGCCGAAGGTGATGACCGCCCCTCGATGATGAGCATCGGCATGCATTGCCGCATCCTGGGCCGGCCCGGCCGCATGCGTGCCTTGCAGCGCTTTCTCGACCATGTGCAGGCCCACGATCGCGTGTGGGTGGCGCGGCGCATCGACATCGCGAGGCATTGGAAGACCCGTTTTCCGTTCAACGCTGACACCGCCTTTGTCTGGGAGTGAATTCGTGACCCTCACGCTTGAACAGATCAATGCCGCCGGTGTGGCCCAGTTCGTGGAGTTGCTGGACGGCATTTATGAACACTCACCCTGGATCGCTGAGCGCGCGGCCGGGCACCGCCCCTTTGCCAGCCTGGTGCACCTGAAGCTGGCACTGGCCCAGGTGGTGCGCCAAGCAGGCCGTGAACCGCAGTTGGGCCTGATCCGCGCCCACCCAGAGCTGGCGGGCAAGGCCATGGTCAGCAAGACACTGACAGCCGAATCCACGAACGAGCAAAGCAAGGCCGGCCTCACCGACTGCACGCCGGCTGAGTTCGCGAAGATCCAGCAGCTCAATGCCGACTACAACGCCAGGTTCGGGTTCCCGTTCATTCTGGCCGTGCGTGGGCCGCGTGGCCTGGGTCTGCCCAAGGCCGAGATCATTGCGACGTTCGAGCGGCGTCTGGACAACCACCCGGACTTCGAGCTGGCCGAATGCCTGCGCAACATCCATCGCATCGCAGAGATCCGCCTCAACGACAAGTTCGGCCACACGCCCGACCTCGGCAACCAGGTCTGGGATTGGGCTGAACGGCTGTCCACCCACAGCGACCCCGGCTATGCCGAGCGTGGCGAGCTGACCGTCACTTACCTCACCGATGCGCACCGAGCCTGCGCCCAGCGCCTGGCGCACTGGATGAAGTCCGATTGCGGATTCGACGAGGTCGAGATCGACGCGGTGGGCAACGTGGTCGGCCTCTACCATGGCGCCGACCGCAGCGCCAAACGCCTGATGACGGGCAGCCACTACGACACCGTGCGCAACGGCGGCAAATACGACGGGCGGCTGGGTATCCTGGTGCCGATGGCCTGCGTGCGCGAGTTGCACGCCCAGGGCCGCCGACTGCCCTTCGGTTTCGAAGTGGTGGGCTTTTCTGAGGAGGAAGGCCAGCGCTACAAAGCGGTGTTCCTGGGCTCTGGCGCGCTGACCGGCCACTTCGACATGGCCTGGCTCGATCAGAAGGACGCCGACGGCATCTCGATGCGGGAGGCGATGGTGCACGCCGGCCTGTGCATCGAAGACATTCCGAAGCTGACGCGCGATGCGTCGAAGTACCTGGGATTCGTCGAAGTGCACATCGAGCAGGGCCCGGTGCTCAACGAGATCGATATGCCGCTGGGCATCGTGACCTCGATCAATGGCAGCGTGCGTTATGTCGGCGAGGTCGTCGGCATGGCCAGCCATGCGGGCACCACGCCGATGGACCGGCGCCGCGACGCGGCCGCTGCGGTGGCCGAGTTGGTGCTGTTTGTCGAGAAGCGGGCTGCAGCAGTGCCGCATCTGGTGGGTACCGTGGGCATGCTGGAAGTGCCCAGTGGTTCGATCAACGTGGTGCCAGGTCGCTGCAAGTTCAGCCTGGACATCCGCGCCACCACCAACGCGGTGCGCGACGCCTGCGCCAGCGATGTGCGCGATG
The DNA here is from genome assembly GCA_022842595.1 of Rubrivivax sp. GTDB lineage: Bacteria > Pseudomonadota > Gammaproteobacteria > Burkholderiales > Burkholderiaceae_C > Rubrivivax. Next base: position 13,033 of record JALHPF010000008.1, on the reverse strand, counting down.
AGTTGAAGCGCATCTGCGTCCGGCGCGGCCTGCATTTCAAGCTCGAAGAGACGGTGCGCGCCGCCGCCGCTCCGTCCTCGGCGCCCTGGCAATCGCGTTGGGAACGTGCCGTTTCGGCACTCGGCCTGCCCCTTCACCGCATGCCCAGCGGTGCCGGACACGACGCGATGAAGCTGCATGAAATCATGCCGCAGGCGATGCTGTTCATGCGCGGCCTCAATGCCGGGATCAGCCACAACCCGCTGGAGTCGATCACCAACGACGACGCCGAACTCTGCGTGCAGGCATTTCAGAACCTGCTCGATCAACTTGCTACCGAACAATCATGATGACCACCGATCAGAACGCCGCCCGAAACGCCACCCAGAACGCCGCCCTCGACGCCTGGATCGACAGCCACTTCGACGAAGAAGTTCGCTTCCTGCAGGAACTGGTGCGTGTACCCACCGACACGCCGCCGGGCAACAACACGCCCCACGCCGAGCGCACGGCCGAACTGTTGAAGGCCGTCGGTTTTGACGCTGAGCGCCATGCCATCCCGGAAGCTGCGGTCAAGGCCGCGGGGCTGGAAACGATCACCAACCTCGTCGTGCGGCGCAAGTACGGCGCTGGACGCACCGTCGGCATGAATGCCCATGGCGACGTGGTGCCCCCTGGCGAAGGCTGGTCGCATGACCCCTACGGTGGCGAAGTCGTGGACGGCAAGCTCTACGGCCGTGCTGCTGCGGTGAGCAAGTGCGACTTCGCGACCTTCACCTTCGCCACTCGCGCGCTCGAGTCGCTGAAGGCGCCGCTCAAAGGTGGCGTGGAGTTGTACTTCACGTATGACGAAGAGTTCGGCGGTGAGCTCGGCCCGGGGTGGCTGCTCAGCAAGGGCCTCATCAAGCCCGACTTGCTGATCGCCGCCGGCTTCAGCTACCAGGTGGTGACAGGCCACAACGGCTGCCTGCAGATGGAAGTCACCGTGCACGGCAAGATGGGCCATGCGGCGGTGCCCGACACCGGCGTCGACGCGTTGCAGGCCGCCACGAAGATCCTGAACGCGCTTTACCACCAGAACACGCTCTACAAGCAGGTCAAGAGCGAGGTCAAGGGCATCACGCATCCGTACCTGAACGTCGGACTCATCGAAGGTGGCACCAACACCAACGTGATCCCCGGCAAGGTCGTGCTCAAGCTGGATCGCCGCATGATTCCCGAGGAAATTCCCGCGGAAGTGGAGGCAACCCTCCGGGGTGTGATTGCGCAAGCCGTGGCCGATTCAGCCGGCATCACGGTGGATGTAAAGCGCATGCTGCTGGCCAACGCGCTCAAGCCCTTGGCCGGCAACCAGCCGCTGGTGAAGGCGCTATGCGAGCACGCCACCGCAGTGTTCGGCGAGCGCATCGAGGCATCCGGCACACCGCTGTACACCGATGCCCGGCTGTTCTGCGAGCGGGGCATCCCGGCCGTGCTCTATGGCTGCGGCCCGCGTACGGTGCAGGAGAGTAATGCCAAGCGTGCCGATGAGCACATCGATCTCGAAGACCTGCGGCGCGCCACCAAAGTTGTCGCCCGGGCACTGGCGGACCTGCTGGCCTGAGTCAAATGAGGCAGTACGGCTGCTCGGCTGGCGCACCAGCATGAACCAGCCATGTCGCCAATCGTTGCGCGCGCGCTGGACATCGAACTTCCGCTTCCAGTCGGCGAATCCGAACATGCCAATGGCCAGTTGTGGCCGGGTGAGGGTCTTCGCGTGTGCGCCCGAAATCTGCCCTCCGCGGCCCTCTGGCCTCGATACCGAGCCGCCATGTGTACGCGTATCAAGTTGGAAGAGCCGCCAACCGCCGCGATCGCATCGGTCAGCAGTTGTCAAGGGTTGTCGGACACCTGCCCGCGCACGCGGCCACGCTTCGAACTGCACCATCCTGAGGGCAGGTGTCGGACAACCCTTGACAGCAACGTGGGTACGAGAGCGCGCCATGGAGCCGACTCTCGACGCACGAGCGAAGCCTGCCAAGGCACCGCTGTCCGCGCATTCCTCGAACTGGGACTCGCGATCACGTACCGTCCTTCGCCATGCGCTCCAAAACCCCGCTACCCACGCCGACGGGCGGCAGGTTTCAGGCAATGAGTTTGAGCTTCACGTCGGCTCCGCCCGGCCCCAAGCTGCCGGTCATCCCGCGCTCGAAAGCCTGGCAGCAGCGAGCCCCTGACAGACAGGTTTCTAGCGACGAGTCTGGGCCTCTCTTTGGCTCGACTCGGCCTGCCGCAGTTTTTCAGGACCGTCCGTTTCGGAGAGCTCTGAACTGAGAGACTTGGCGAGGCGGACAACCGCCCCAGAGCGGTCACGCCGCTGTCACGCCAGAGTTCCGACACTGGAATCCTGCCTCTGCAACAGGACCCGCGATGACGACCAACCCATCCTGCCTAGCCTGCCGTTTCCCATCGTGCACGGGTCGCAGCACAGCCCTTGTCCGGAATGCAGCTGACCACGCTTGGCGCTCGGCGCTGCTGGTGGCCGCCAGCCTGTGCCCAGTGGCGTGCGCCGCGTTGCCACCCGCCCGCATGGCCTTGCCGGCAGGTCTGGAGGCGGTCATGCCGTTGCCGTTCGAAGGCCTGGGCGCTGGTCGCAGCGGTCGCTTCACGTTTGATGGGCAGCTCGTCACGTTCCGGCGCACAGGCGACTCGCTGTCGGTCTTCGACAGGCTACGGCTCGACCGCGTGTCTGTCGGGTTCGAGCATCCTGAAGCCAGAGGGCGCTGTGACGGCCGCGCCACCGCCGTCACGGTGGGCATCATTGACACCCCGGCCTGGCCACTTGCTTTGAGTTGCCGCTTTACCGGGCCCGTGTCTGGTGCGTTGCAGCTGACGGAACCGAGGCGGGCTGGCGCCGCCGCCCGCCAGGCACGCGAGGGGAAATCGACCTTCGGCGGCGGCGTCATCGACATCCGTTCGGAGCACGCGCTGGCGGGCTCGCCATTGCCGCTGGCAGGAAGTGCAGGCCGCCCTTGCCCAGGTAACCCTGGCGCTTGGGCTGTTGTTCGACCCTGCTTTGACGCTGGGTTGAGCCCGAACCAGGTGCGAAAGGAAACGACATGAACCGACTGGAACGCAAGGTGGCACTGGTCACGGGCGCAGCGCGTGGCATAGGCGCCGCCATCGCGCAGGCTTTCGTTGCTGAAGGCGCTTTCGTGATCGTGAGCGACATCGACGAGCCGGGTGGCCGCACCACCGCCGACAGCCTTGGCACGGCATGGCTGAAGCTGGATGTGCAAGAGGAACTCGGCTGGATCGGCGCCATGGCGCGCGTGCTCGACAGCCATGGCCGGCTGGACGTGCTGGTCAACAACGCCGGCATCAGCGGGTTGGAGCAAGGCGCCGCCCATGACCCCGAACACGCTGCACTGGCCGACTGGCAGTCCGTGATGCGCACCAACCTGGATGGCGTATTCCTGGGCTGCAAGCATGCGCTGCGTGCCATGCGGCGGGGCACACAAGCTGGCAGCATCATCAACATCGCCTCACGCAGCGGCCGTGTCGGCGTGCCCGCGGCGGCAGCCTATGCGGCCAGCAAGGCCGCCGTCGTCAACCACACGCGCAGCGTGGCGCTGTACTGCGCCGAGCAGCGGCTTCCGGTGCGCTGCAACGCCATCCTGCCTGCGGCCGTGCTGACGCCGATGTGGGAACCGATGCTGGGCCAGGGTGCCGAGCGCGTGGCGCAGATGGCCGCGATGGTGGCTGACACACCGCTGCGCCGTTTCGGCGAGCCCTCTGAAGTGGCCGCGTTGGCGGTGCTGCTGGCCAGCGACGAGTGCCTGTACATGACCGGCAGCGAACTGCACGTCGATGGCGGCCTGATGGCCGGCAGTGCGGCGGTTCCGCAGCGTTGAACCGGGGAACACCATGCCCTTCCTGCCCCGCGACTTCATGATTCCCGAGCCCCCGGCCACCGACGAGTTCATGCTCACGCCGCTGCGCGTCGACCATCTGGTGCTGGACTACGACGCAGTGATGAGCAGCCGCGAACGTCTGTGGCAGCTTTTTGGCCCGGGCTGGGGTTGGCCGCGGGCTGATCTCACGCTGATGCAGGACCTGGTGGACCTGGGCTGGCACCAGAAGGAGTTCCAGCTGCGACTGTCCTTCAACTGGGCCGTCATGTCGCCCGACCAACGCACGCTGCTGGGCTGCTGTTACCTGGATCCGAGCGACACCCCAGGCTTCGACGCCGAGGCCTACTATTGGGCGCGCAGCGACCTCGTTGCTGGTGGCCTTGAAGCTCGCCTCGGGGCCGTGTTTCGCCGGTGGGTGGCGGCTGAGTGGCCCTTCCAGCACGTGGCTTGGCCGGGGCGCGACCAGCCCTGGTGAACCCGAAGCGCGCTCACCCGGAATCGCTGCGGCGCCTGCCGCGTTCCGGCCTTCCTGCTCATCCATCCGCCAGCAGAGCCCGGTGCAGCGGATGACGGTCGCACCAGTCCACGCGGGCCGCAACGTCAGGAAGCTCTTCAGCCGCCCGGGCGACCCAGGCGCGTCCCTGCTCCCGTGCCGCGGCCGCCTCGGCGACCTCACCGGCGGCGTGCAGCACCGCAGCCGCATCGAGCCACACCGCCGCGCCGTCATCGGACCACGGGTCGACATGTTCGGCCAGCGCCAGGGCCTGCCGGGCATGCGCAGCGGCATGTTCGCCGTCACCGGCGGCCAGGGCTGATCGCGCTGCGATGCCATGCGCTTGGCGCGCCAGAGGCCACAGCGCGCGGCCACGCAGTTCGGCCACCAGGGCCTCGGCGTCCGGCTGCGCGGGCATGGCCAGGGTCGCTGCAAGTACGCGGCGCCGACAGCCCATGATGCCGTCTTGAGCGGGCCAGAGCCTGGCCATCTCGGCCAGCGCAGCCTCACGTGCCGTGGCCGTCGCTGCGAGGCGCCAGTGAGCAAAGGCTAGCCATCCCTCGCATGCCGGTAGATCCTGCGATGCCATGTCGATCCTCCCCAGGGCACACCAGGCCACGGCCCGAGCGGCCGCGACTTCGGGCTCGCTGCGCAAGTCCACGCCAGCCAGCCCGCCCTGCAGCGCCTGCAAGGCGTCCAGGGCCCCTGCCGGCTGGCCCGCAGCCAGTGCCGCCAGGGCCTGTGCCGCCCAGGCATGCAGCCGGAAACTGAGGCCATACCCGCCTGCCTGCACGGCCTTGCCGCAGTCCTGCGCGGCGGCCAGCGCCCCTTGGGCATCGCCCAGCAGCAGCGCACCGCGCAACTGCTGGTGCGTGACGTTGACGATGCTGCCGTGGTCACGAAAGTCGTCGGCCAGGCGGCGCGCCTGCTGCAGGTCAGAGCCTGCCTGCAGCGGCTGGCCCAGCCAGTTGAGGCAGGTGCCCACCGCGAGGTGGAAAGACAAGCGCGCCCGCGGAGGCCCGGATTCGCAGCGAGTGCGCACGGCATCGCACAGCGCGGCCAGGCGCTGCGGCTGCGGGCTGTACGGCGCGACGGCGGCGCATGCAAACAGGGCCGCCGCCAGACGGTCGGCGTGCAAGGCGTCGCCCTCGCTCTGCAGGGCATCGGCCAAAGACAAGGCCTGTACGGTGGCTTCGTCGACGCGCTGGCTGTTGAGCAGCACCACCACTCGGCTGGCCTGCAGTTCCAGTCGCTCGGCCAGGGTGCCTGCGGTGGCCAGGCCGCGGTCCAGCGCCCGCAGCGCGGCGGCGTAGTCGCTGACGGCGGTCCACCAGCGCGCAGCCTGCAGCCAGGTGCCGGCGATGCTGTCGGGCGCGCCGGCCGCAGTCGGGCTGGAAGATGCAGGGGCGGGGGCGGCCGAACGCGGATGCTCCGCAGGCAACGCCGGCCCGCCCTCGAGCCGCCGACGCTCCATACCCAAGGCAGCCGCTTCGAAGCTGCGTCCGGCGTCAGCAAGTTGCCAGCGGTCGCGTGCGGCCTGCCCGGCCGCCAGGTACCAGGGCACAGCCGCCACCTCGTCACCCGCCTGTTGCAGGTGCCAGGCGATGCGGGCGGCCGCACCGCGCTGCGAGCGCAGGTGCTCGGCCACCAGCTGGTGCAGCGGCGCCAGCAGCGCTGAAGGCAAGGCCGTGCGAGCGGCCTCAGCCACCAAGTCATGGCTGAAGCGGATGCCGTCCAGCAACTGCGCTGCTTCAAGTTCGGCGAACAGCGGCGCCAGGGCCAGCGCCGGTCGGCCCAGCGCCGATGCAGCCAGCGGCAAGGAGAAATCGTCACCCGCCACGGCCGCCAGCTGCGCCAGTTGCAGTGCCTCGCCGGACAGCTGCGCCAGCCGCTGGCGCAGCGACTCCAGCAGCGTGGCCGGCACGACCAACGGCTGCCCCTGCTTCCACGCGTCCAGGCCGCTGAGCCACAGTGCCTTCACCGATTCGAGCACGAAAGCCGGGTTGCCTCCCACCCGTGCATGCAGCGCCCGAGCCAGCGCCGTGTGGTCCAGCGAAGCGGCACCGGTCAAGTCCAGCGGCAGACTGGCGAGCAGGGCCTCGATGTCCCTGGCCGACCAGGGCGCCAGGTCGATGCGCGTGCTGCGCGTGCTGCCATCCATCATGCGCACCAGGGCCGCAGCAGGTGGACGCAGTTCACTCGGCCGGCAGCCGAAAAGCGGCAGCGCTGCGCTGTCGGGGGGCTGTGTCAGCCAGCCACCCACGACCACGCCGATGGCTTCCATGCTCAGGTCATCGGCGAATTGCAGGTCGTCCACAACCACCAGCCGCATGCCCTTGGCGTGGCAGGCCAGCATGGTGCGCGCCACCGAGGCCAGCACGCGCCGATGCTCGAGCGCCGACTGCAGGGCCTGGCCACGCGCTGGCCCGCCGGGCCGCAACAGGGCGATGTCGGCACGCGTGGCGCTGTTCAGGTCGGGCCCGAAACGTTCGACCGCAGCCGCCACGAGGCGCGAGGCCACCATACCGGGCTGATGTTCGTCGCCTGGCCGGGCGCCCACCATTACGGCCGGCTCCATCACCGCCGCTGCCTGCGCCAGCAGCCGGCTCTTACCGATGCCACCTGGCCCGGCCACGACCACACCATGCCCGAGCGCAAAGGCCCGTTCGATCTCCGCAATCGCGGCTTCGCGGCCGACCAGATGCGGGGGTCGCCGCAGGGCCGCGGGCAGCACGGCGGCGGCCACGGCATACCGGGTCCGCGCCTGGGCCGACACGCCTTGCTGCTGGCCCGCCGCTTCGGCGGCCAGCACGAGTCGGCCAAGTTCGTTGGTGGCTGCGCTGGGTGTGATGCCATAGGCGGCGCGCAGGGCATCGCGGCAGTCGTCCCAGGCGGTGATGGCGGCGCCACGGTCACCCCGCAGGTAGAACACCTCCATGCGCAGCCGATGGGCGTCCTCCACCGCGTTGTCGGCGGCCAGCACGGCCTCGGCCGCTGCCAGGGCTGCGTCAAGCGCACCGGCGTCGACTGCTTGACGGGCCATCGCCAACTGCCGTCGCCGACGCTCGCGCGAGGCCGCCTCGCGCCGTGTCTGCAGCCATTCGGAAAATTCGGGCGCGTCGTCGAACTCCAGCGGGCCGAGCAGGCGGTGCGTTGCAAGGCTGGCTTTCGCGTCACCTGCGTCTGGTGTGCCATCGGGTGCCACGGTCACATCGTCGGCCAGCCGCAGCACGCCAGCGGATTCGGCCAGTACCTCGCCAGCCGCCCGCTTCAGCCGCACCAGAGCCTGGCGAAGATTGGCGCGCGCCTGCGACTCATCGCCCCCAGGCCACAGCAGCCCGGCGACACGCGCCCGGGGGCTGGGACCTTCCAGGTGCAGCCAGGCCAGCAATCCGGCCTCGCGCGCGGACAGCGTCAGGTCGACCCGGCCGGGGGCGGCCAGTCGCGGTGTGCCGAAGAGGTGGAGCGTGGGCATGGCCGGTGCAGATCCAAGGCCGAATTCTTGCCGTAGCCGGCAGGTCACGCCACCGACGCCCCCAATCAACTGCGGCCGACGGCACCCTCGCCAAGGCCAGAGTCTCAGGGCCGCCAGAACCACAGCACGCCGGCGCGCTTGGGGCCGGCTGCGCCTTCGCGACTCGAGGCCCCAGTGGCCACCACGCGCCCGCAGCTGTCGGCCGCCAGCCGGCGCGCCTGCTCGTCGGCGGCCGTGCCCCACTGCGTTCGCGCGAGCACTTGGCCCTCGGAATCCAGCCTGAGCATGAAGATGTCGGCCGCGCCTGCATTGGCTTGGCCTGGCACCACGCTGCCGTCGGTTTCACCCAGCAGCATGATGCGGCCCTGCGCGTCGATCTTCATGTCGGTCAGCCACTCGCTGCCAGCGCCGCCGTACTGCCAGCTGGCCAGCACGCGGCCGTCGTCAGCGGCGACGCGAGCGACGAACACATCCTGCTCGCCAAAGCTGGTGTTGCCGCGGAACGCGCCGTAGACGCTGCCGGCCACGAGCAGGTTGCCGTCGGGCAGCAGCTGTACCGCCGCGATGTGGTCCACCGGCAGGCTGGTGTACCGGGCCGTCCACAAGGCTCGACCGCTGGCATCGAGCTTGCGCAAGAACATGCCACGCTGCCCACCGCTCTGCACCGACCCGCCCAAATAGGTGTTGCCCGCCCCATCGACGGCCAAGCCGTCGGCGATGTCGGGCACGTCACTACCACCTTGGTGGCGCCAGGCTTGTGTCAGACCATCGCCCTGGCGGCTGAAGCGGAATGCGATCGGGTCCTGCCAGGCGACCACGAAGTTGGTCGGCACGAACTCGTCGTCCCAGCCGGCCAGGTGCAGGTCGCCGTTGTCGGCCACCGCCAGCCGGCGGGGACGCTCGGGGCGCTCGGTGCCGGTCTGCAGCCGCTGCCAGGTGGTGGCCGGCGTGGCGCCATCGGCCCAGGCGATGAAGGCGTCGAACTGACCGGCATTGGCGCGGCCGTCCAGCGTGCCCGTGGTGCGCCCAGCCACGTACAGGCGGCCATCGGTGCCCAGCGCCAGGGCCTCGGCCACGTCGGTGCCGGGCGAGTCGAACTCGGCCCGGCTGTCCCACAACGTGCGCCCGTCGGTGTCGAGCTGAAGAACGACGGCGCGGCTGTTTCCGGAAGGGTCGAGCCGCTCTCGGCCGACCTCGCCTTCAGCCCAGCCGGCCAGCCAGACGCGGTTGCGGCGGTCGACCAGCACATCGTTCCAGTCGGCCGCCGCGATGGCGCTGGCGTGCCATGTGATCTGCGGCAGGTCCAGGCAGGCCAGCGGCTGGGCGGGCGGGTTCGGTGTAGGGCCGGCGTCGCCACCACCGCCGCAGGCAGCCAGGGCCGCCACGGTGAGCAGTGACAGCGCGTATGTGCGCAGGGAGCGATTCGGATGCTGGGTCAACGCCATGGTGGTCTCTCAGGTGAGCGGTGAAGGGGCTTGCGGTTGCCCCGGGTAGGGCGAGGTCGGCACTGTCGGCAAGGCGGCGTGACGGCGGCGTGACCTCTCTCCAGAGGGAAGCGCAGGGACAGCGAGGCCGTGCCGACGGGTCACCCCTGGCAAGGCCGTCACTGCGCGGTCACACCGAGTGACCAAGGCTTGCGGCTCGGATCAACAGCACCACAGCCATGGTCCCAACGCCAATCGCACGCCCCGCCCCGCGACGGCCCCACCCCGACAGAGGAAGGAACCCTTGCGAACCGCCTCGACCCTGAACGGTCGCAGGCACGAGGTCGGCGCCGACCCGGCCACACCCCTGCTGCGGGTGCTACGCGACGACCTGCAACTCACTGGCACCAAGTACGGTTACGGGGCCGGCCTGTGCGGTGCCTGCACCGTGCACCTGGACGGCACCGCCGTGCGCAGCTGCGTGCGCCCGCTGCGGGCCGCGGGTGGTCGCGCGGTGAGGACGATCGAGGCGTTGAATCATGACCGTGTCGGTCGGGCGCTGCAGAACGCCTGGCTGGCCCACCCGGTACATCAATGTGGTTACTGCCCGGGTGGTTTCCTGATGACCGTTAACGATCTGCTGAAGCCCTAACGGCCGCCGACGCCAGCGCCGGTCGAGGCCACGCTGACGAACCGGTGTTGCTGCGTCAGTACGCCCCACATGCGTGCCGCGATCGCCGATGCAGCCATGCGGCTGGGCGCGCAGCCGGCCCGCCACGCTGGCGCTCGGCTGGTGCCCGGCCGCCAAGGCCGCGCCTGGGCGGCCCAAGGCCAGCGTCGGCCGCGTGCTGAGCGCGGCGGAGGCTGCTGCCGCCGGTCAGGCGCTGAACGCATGAGTGCGCCTCGCGAAAGACAGTCGGGTCATGCTCACTGTGCACTGCGCCGTGGCCCAGGGCGCCTACGACTTGGCAGCGCAAATGCTGGCCGAGGATGGCCTGCCCGAGGCCTACAGGCGCAGTGTGCCGCACCTGCGCCTGGCCGATCTGGCTCTGCACCTGCCTCTGCTGGTCAAGCGGCGGCGCGCTGTGTATGCGTCGACCAATGCCTTCGCCCTCAGGAGCCTGATCGACGAGTTGGCCCATGCCGCCACTACCGAGCCCGTGGCATTGCGCCGCCACGCCCCGTGGGACGCACAGGCACCTGTCGCAGTCCCCGCGACGGAGGGCAGATGTCAGCGGCGAGGCATCAAGGTGGCTCGTCGCCCACACCGCGGCCGGCACTTCGGCCGAGTTCGGCCACGACGAGCTGCTGGCGTTCAGCGGCAAGCGGCGCGGGTTCTGTCCCTCCTGCGGCGCGCTCCGGATGTCCGAGCCGGCAACCGCTTCGGACCCGGTGTATCGGCAGCCGCACCGCGGGCCGCCGCACATGCGCGGTCAACGCCTGCTCAGCCCTTGGGCAGTCGGGCGATCTCGCTGCTGATGGCGTCCATCTGCGTCTTCAGCAAGGTGGCGACTGACGGGTGCCCCGAGACTTCCGCTTCCTGCAGCGCCTTGACATACTCATCGCGCAGAGACTCCTCGCCATCGCGCACGGCCGGCAGCACGTCCCGGTCGATTTTCGACAGCCAGTCGCGCAAGATCACCACGACCTTGTTCACGGTGCCTTGCACAGAGGTATCGCCACCGCCCGCCTCGCGCAGACGGGCCAGTTCGGCCCCCTGCTCCGCGGCATGCCGCTCGTGCATGGCAGTCAGCCCACGGATGACCGCCTGAACGTCGGGCTGGGCCCGTTCGGACATCTCCAGGTAGCCCTTCAGGACGTCGTTGGTGGCGGTGTGAATGTCATGCAGTGCGTCGCTCGCTCGAAGGCTCATGGCCGTCTCCTGTGAATGGCTGTTGATAGACGAAATCGATCGTAGGCAGGAACTCCAGGGCATGCAGGCGGACAGATGTCCGACCGTTTGTAGGCGTAGGACGACAGGCGCCCCACGCCGCAGCGGCACGAAGGCTCGCAGGCGCCAGCGCCTTGTCCTACAAGCTGAAGTGCCCTGCGCTGTCGCCGTTCGAGTTCTGCCGATGAAGAATCCTGGCTGCCACCGGAAACTCCATGAACTGTCCCCACCCCCGCGCGCCAACCGCCCGCCGAGCCACTGACCGACACCTGGCGATCGGATCCCCGATCTCGCAGGCCCAGATGCCGTCCTGGACATGCGATCCGTGACTCGCGTCACGCGCGCTCCCAAGAGCCGCCAAGTGCCGGCGCCCGCCGACACCGCCACCGACAACACGGCCCACGACGCCGGTGAAGGCGCGAAGGCATCGCTGCAGCAGGCTTCGCGGTGGTCGCTGCGGGAATGGTGGAGCATGCTCAAGGCGACGATGGTGGCGTGGATCGACGACTACGCTCCGAGCATGGGCGCTGCGCTGTCCTACTACACCGTGTTCTCGCTGGCGCCACTGCTGGTGATCGTCATCTCGGTCGCTGGCCTGGTGTTCGGCGCCGACGCCGTGCGCGGGGCGATCTTTGCGCAGATCGACGGCCTGATGGGCGCCGACGCGGCCAGGGCGATCCAGGATCTGCTCAGCAGCGTCAGCAAGCCCAGCACCGGCATTCTGGGCACGGTGCTCGGTGTGGTGGTGCTGCTGATCGGTGCCACCACCGTGTTCGGTGAATTGCAGGATGCGCTGGACCGCATCTGGCGGGCTCCTGCACGCGTCAGGACCAGCGGCCTGGTGACGCTTGTCCGCACCCGGATCCTGTCGTTCGGCATGATCCTGGGCATCGCCTTTTTGCTGATGGTGTCACTGGTCGCCGGGGCGGGCATTGCAGCGCTGGGCAAATGGTGGGGCGGGTGGTTCGAAGGCTGGGAAGTGCTCGCCCAGATCATCAACGCCGTGGTCGGGTTCGTGATGACGACGGCGGTCTTCGCATTGATCTACAAGCTGATGCCCCGCGTCAAGGTGAGCTGGGGTGATGTGTGGGTCGGCGCCACGGTCACTGCCATGCTCTTCACGGCGGGGCGTTTCCTCATCAGCCTGTACATCGGCAAGACCGGCGTGGCCAGCGGCTTCGGTGCTGCGGGTTCGGTTGCGGTGATTTTCGTGTGGGTCTACTACTCGGCGCAGGTCTTCCTGGTCGGCGCCGAGTTCACCTGGGTCTACGCGCAGCGTTTCGGATCGCGCCGTCATCGGGCCGAGCCCACGCCAGAGGACTCGCCCGTCGCACCGCCGATTCCCGAGCGAAGCAAGGAAGACATGTCCAATCTCGACGTCGTCGCCGTTCCTGCAGCCGGCATGCCCAGCCTGCAGGCCGGGCCTGCGCAGGATGCCGCGGCGTTGCATGCACCTGGGCGTGCAAGCGGGTCCTCAGTCCAGCCAGCGTCCCCCTGGCAGCGCCCTTCCGCGCTGCTGGTGCCGGCCGTCGCAGGCGCTGCCCTCGGGGTCGCGATGGTTCTGGTTTCGCGCCTGCTGCCCTGGCGCAAGGGCCGGAATTCCTGACGTACCAGCGAATGCCAGTGGGTCAGGCGTGAACAGCCGGCCCGTCGTGGGCATCGGGGAAATCACGCCGGCACTGGCAGCCGTCTGGTGGGCGATCGCCTCGCCCTTCGGCTCGTCGTTGGCCAGTTTCTTCTTCAGCGATCGACCACCACGGACGTACTCCCAGGAAGTGGTGTAAGTCCTTGAGTGCGCGGCAGGTCGCGGAGGGTGAAGCCCGTAGGGCGTAACCCGTAGCGAGCTGCCGCGCGGCGGCGGCCGTCCCAGGTGGGGTG
>JALHPF010000007.1 GCA_022842595.1 Rubrivivax sp. | reverse complement strand
TGCCGCCGTGGAGCCCGGTGGCGCCGGCGCAGCGGGCAGGCCGGGCGCGACCCCGGCTGCCTGGGCGGGCAGGTTCTGCGGCGCGGCGGCCAGCGTGGTCTGCTGCCGTGCCGCCCGGGCCTTCAGTTCCTCGTTGATCAGGCAGCGACCCCGCTGCGCCTCTTCCAGCGACGCACATTCGCCCAGGTTGGCCAGGGCCGGGTCCGCCGCGAGACGCGCACGGGCATCGGCCAGCAATTGCTTCTTGAATCGGTCCCGGCCCGACAGCAAGGTGTAGAGCTGTTCGTCCGAAAAATCGGAGAAGCGCAGCACGCCGAAGTTGCCGACGGCTGCCACCCGCGGATCGAGGCCGGGACGACCTACCAGGTTGGCCAGGCCAGCCAGCGCGTCGTCTGCAGTGCCGAACGGCAGCACCTTGCCGAGCAGGGTGCTGAGGCCGAGCGTGCTGCGGGGAAGGGCGGTCTCGGAAATCGCGAAGGGGTCGAACACGATCAGCGCCAACGCGTTGCCGGGCGCCTGCTCGAACCGGTAATTGCTGGCCACCAGGCCAGCGCCCAGCACCGGGTAGCGGCCGGCCTGTGTCGTGGCCTGCGGTGGCACGTTGAAGACCAAGGCACCGGTGGTGGCCACCGCCAGCGTCTCGCCGCCGACCAGACCGGTCACCGCGCCAGGCAGGTTGCCGACCGGGGTGCCGATCTTGACTGCCGTCGGCTCGGCGACGTAGACCAGGGTCGCGGGTTCGATGTTGGCGCGCAGCGCCTGCGGCAGGATCAGGCTGTAGTTGGTCGCGTCGCGGCCCGTCAGCGCGAGACCGGACACGCTCACCGGCTTGCCGGTTCCGGCGTTCGGGTTGGCGAAGCGCCCGGTCGCCGTGCCGGCGAGTCCCACCAGGTCGCCTGCGAACGGCCCGATGGTCGGGTTGCCGGCCAGTGGCGCGCTGGCGGTGGCGTCGTAGACCTTGCTGGTGGCTGTCAAGCCCGTCACCGCCAACGGCGCCGGTGTGATGCTCGCGACCACGTTGCTGACCAGGTCGTAGCCGAAGACCGGCTTGCCGAAGCGGTCGACGACGGCGAGCGGGCTCTGACTGGCGGCGGCCGTGGTGACGGTGATCGGCTTGCGGCTGCCGACGTTCTTGTCGGCGAAGACCGTGCTGGCGCCGCCGACCAGCGTCGAGGTGTCGCTGGCGATGCTGGGCGTCAGCGTGGCGGCACCCGCCAGCGACGCGGCCACGGTGGCGTTGTAGACGCGGTCGACCCCGATGCCGCCGAGGGTGACGACCTGGCGCGCGGCCGAGACGAAGCCGTTGCCGACGTCGCCCGACCAGTCGCCGAAGCGCGCGCCATGGCGCACGAAGTCATGGCTGAGCTCGCCCGGGTCGAAGCTCACGCTGCCGTCGTCACCGCCGGCGGGGGTGTCCGCAGCCAGGAAATGGCCGCTGACGTCCTGCGAGTAGGCGATCCAGCGCCCCGCAGGCGCCACCAGGGCCGTGCGGCCAGCCGAATTGTCGAAACGGGACATGCCGCTGCCGCCGCCGCCCGACAGCACGATCGCGTCGCCGGCTGCCGCGCTGCTGACCTGCGTCTGGCCGGACAGCAGGATCGAGGCGGCGGTGATGTCGACCGGCCCGCCTGCCGTCACGCGGGCATTGGTCAGCCCGATGCCGAGCTCGCCGCCGCGGCCGCGCAGGCTCAGCGCTCCGGTGGTTGCCAGCTGCCCGGAGATCGACACTCCCCGATCGGCCGCGCCGTCGCCGGTGATGATGAGTGAAGCGGCCTGCAGGCGCGAGGCTGCGTCGACCTCGACGCCGGTGCCATTCGACAGCGTGCTGACCCCCGAGATCGTCAGCGCCGCATTGCCGGCGGACAGCCTCGAATTCTCGATCCTCACACCTGCCGTGACGGCGCCGCCGGCACCGGTGAAGGCCGACCCGGCGGGTGTGGTCCCGGCGGCACCGCCCCCGATCCGGATGGCGCCGAACCGCGAACCGGTGCCCGAAGTGATGCTGCTGTTCACCAGCGACACGCCGCCGGCGCCGGTCTGGGCCGCCTGCAGGCTGACGCCGACTGCGCCGAACTGCGACGAGATGCTCGAATCGAGCATGCGGATCGAACCGTCGGCGAGCAGGGTCAGGTTGCCGGGCAGGCCGAAGGCGACGACAGGCACGTTGATGTTGGCGCGCACCAGGCTGATGTCGCCGCGTTCGCTGCCGCCGTTGGCTCCGCCGGTCGAGACCACGACGTTGTTGCCGTTGGCCAGGGCGTTGGTGATCGTCGCCGAGCGGATCGTGGAACCGGCGCCGCCTGCGGTGAACGTCGGGCCCTGTCCCAGGGTGTTCGCGACCTCGTCGCTGATCAGGATGTCGTACGGATCGAGCAGCCAGGTCCCGTTGCGGCCCAGCGATGCCCGCGTGTCGACCCGGCTCGGCTGCGCATCCAGCCAGCCGCCCGAGGTCTCGATGCTGCCGCCGTCGCCGCCCTGGGGGCCGCCCCGCGCGCTGAGGCCGCCGTAGGCCCGCGTGGCCAGATCGCTCCAGACGACGATGCTGCCGCCGTCGCCGCTGCGGCTGGCATCGGCCTTGATCGTGGCCGAAGGCCCGATGTAGGTCGACTGCGCATTCGGGTACCGGGCGTCCCGCCCCTGTTCGCCACCACCGACGATGACGCGCCCGCCGCCCGCGGCGCCCGACACGTCGACGTCTGCACCGTCGAGCAGCCCCACTTCGCGGCCGAGCAGGGTCGCTTCGCCGCCGCCGCCCTGGCTGCCACGGGCGCTGACCGTCCCCTGCACGCTGCTGCGTCCGGCATCGGCCTGCAGCCGGACGCTGCCGCCGCTGCCGCCGTCGGCCGTCGTGCGGCTGCCGGCGGCCAGCAGGATGTCCCGGCTGGCACGGATCCAGACGGCACCGCCAGGCCCGCTGCCCAAGGTGTCTGCGCGGACGATGCCGCTCTGGTTGACGGCCGCCGCCATGATGTCGATGCGGCCGCCGGTGGCCTCGAGCGTGCCGAGGTTGCGCGCTTCGCCGGCCGGCGCGCTGACACGCACACTCAGGTTGGCAGCTGCGCCGTCGACCAGTTCGACACTGCGGCCAGCCGCCAGCACCACCTGGCCGCCAGGAGCCAGCATCAGCCCCTCGTTGCCGACGCTGCCACCGATCAGCGCGAGGCTGCCGCCCAGCGCACTGCGGATCTCGCCCTGGTTGACGACTGCGGGCAGGCCACGGTGATCGTTCTGCAGCGCTGCCGTCAGCCGGAAACGACCGGCAGCCCAGTCGTTGTCGCTGAGGGCGAGCGTGGACGCGACCAGACTGCCGACATCGATCCGCGCGCCGGTGCCGAACAGCACGCCGTGGGGGTTCAGGAGCCAGACCTTGCCGTTGCTGGCGAGACTGCCGAGGATCGTCGAAGGGTCGCTGCCGGTGACCCGATTGAGCACCTGGCTGGCGGCGTTCGGCTGCTGGAAGTAGACCCCGGCACCGCTGCCGACGGAAAAGCTGTTCCAGTTCAGGATCGCCTGCGCCGAGTTCGTGACCGTCATCCGCGCGCCGATGGTGCTGATCTGGGCCTGCCCCGAAACCACCGACAGCCCGGCGGGCAGGGTGGGTTCGGCTGCCGACAGCGGCGCCAGGCCCGTCGTCAGCAGCGACGCGGCCGCCAGCGCCTGCGCAAGACGCCGCATCACGAAGCCCCCGGCCGAAGCGGCGTGGGGTGAAGGGGCCGACGAGACGGGCGGGTTGCGCATGGCGGTCTCCGGGAATCTGGCAGTCATGGCAAGACGATGCTGGCGAGGAAGTGCAGCCGCACATCGCCGCGTTCGGTCTCCCGCGCCGCGTTGTTCGCGCGTGCGACAAGGATTCGCCATTGGGAAGGCCCGACGGCGAAGCGCACGCCGATCCCCACCGCCGACAGCTGGCAGCGGGTCTCGGCGCCGTCGCAGGGCAAACCCTCCTGATTGAAGACCGCACCGGCGTCGACGAAGGCCAACAGGCGCAGATCGCCGAACGCCAGACGCCCGGAGCCACCCACCGAGGCGAACAGCGCGGGCGACAGCAATTCGACGGAGCCGGCCACCGCGCTGTCCCCGGTCACCTCACGCTCTTCGTAGCCGCGAACGATGCCGACGGTGGTCAAGCCGAAGCGCTCACCGGGCACCAGTGCGTCGGGCGTGGCCTGCAGGAAAGCCCTGTAGCCGAGCTGCCACCCGCTGCCGAACGGCAGGCTGCCGTAGCCGGACGCGTAGAGCACCGAGTAGCGGCGGGTCGAACCCGCGCGGATGGCTTCGAAGGCCGCCGCGCTGCCGTTCTTTCCGCCGAGCGCGAGGTTGGTCGACAGCGACACCGACAGACCAGCCGGCCGGGCGCCGCGACGCAGGACCTCGTAGCCCAGCGTCAAGGGTTGGACCGTGACGCTGGCCCCGGCGCTGCCGCAGGCGCCTTCGGGCAAGCCCTGGATGGCGCAGTCGTTGAGGTAGTCGCGCTGGTCGACCGCCAGCGAGAGGCGCTGTTCGAAATCGCCCCGGCGCCCGACGAAGCGCGTCAGCTGCACGCCGAACAGCCGGCCCTTGCCGGCAAAGCGCAGATCACCGGCGCTGGTGGCCGTGCCAGTGGCTTCGACATTCGAATAGCTGGCATAGGCCTGCAGCATCGAGCTGGCCTGGTAGAGCGGCAGCCGGTAACCGGCGCTGAAGACCCGGACAGCGTTGAAGCGCTCCGGCGACACCTGGACCTGCGCCACGAACTGGTCGTCGCGATCGGACAGGGCGGCATGCTGATAGGCCGCGTTCAGCCGTGTGCGTCCGGTCTGGGCGTTGCCGGTGTCATCCAGCGACAACTTGAATCGCTGCACCGGTTCCTCGCTGACGATGACGCGGGCGTCGACCTCAGCGGCCTGCTGCCCCTCCTCGAGCGTGACGGCGATCAGCCGGGACGGGTTTTCGTTGGCCAGCTGGATCTGAGTGTCGAGCGCCCGCACACGTGGCGTCTGCCCCTCGGCCAGCGAAGGCAGGCTGCGGCGCACGTTGGCGGCGCTGAACTGGCGGTTGCCCTGGACCACGACCTGGGCCAGGCGGCTCTCGACGACCGTGATCAGCAGCACGCCCTGGTCGAGCCGCTGTTCGGGCAGGAACGCGAGCACGCCGCCGTAGCCCGCCTGGCTGTAGAGCGCCTGCACCGCAGCGGCAGCGGCCTGCATTTCAGCAGCCGTGCGTTTCCCCTTGTACGGCGCGGTCGCGAGGTCGATGCGGCTCTGCGGCAACAAGCTGTTGCCGGCGACCCGGATCTCGTTGATCTGGACCTGCTGCTGAGTTGCGGCGCCGGTTTCGGCGGCCAGCGCGGGTGCCATGCACAGATGGAAAGCCGCGAAGAGTTCGACCCAGGTCCTGCGATGGTTCAAGTTGAGCCTTTGTGCAAGCTTCAGTTTGCGTCAGGGTATTCCCGCGCCCGGCTGGGCTGTCGGGCAATGCCTGTAAGCGCTTGTGAAAAACCATTGTGGGGGAACAGCGCAACAGCGGCAACAGCAGCAACCGCAGGTTCGTTGTGCGAAACAGCTGCGGCCGTTCGGGCTGCTGCGCGATTTGCAGCAACAATCCGTTGCGACCGGCCTCGGCTCGGAGCGCCGGAACTCTCATCAGTACCCCGTCAGAGCGCGGATCAGAACGCCGACCCATGAACAGCCCCAACGAAGAGGACGATCGCACTGTCATCCGCGGGGCAGGCGCCGCCGCGGCGGGCACTGAACCAGGCGCCGCTTCGAGTGCAGGCGACAGCGGCAATGCCTTGCCCGCGGGAACCTGTGTCGGGGAGTTCGAGATCACCAGCACGCTGGGTGAAGGCGGCTTCGGCATCGTCTACATCGCCTGGGACCACTCGTTACAGCGCCGCGTCGCGCTGAAGGAATACATGCCTGCGACGCTGGCGGCGCGCGCCGGCAGTTCCGAAGTGCGTGTGCGCTCTGAGCGCCACCGCGAGACATTTGCCATCGGTCTGAGGAGCTTCATCAACGAAGCCCGTCTGCTGGCGCAGTTCGACCATCCGTCCTTGGTCAAGGTCTACCGATTCTGGGAAGCGCACGGAACCGCGTACATGGTGATGCCCTTGTACGAGGGCATCACGTTGCGCGACAAGCTCAAGCAGATGGGCAGCCCACCCGACGAGGCGTGGCTGATGAAGCTGCTGGCGCCATTGACGGAAGCGCTCTCGGTGATCCATGCCGAGAGCTGCTTCCACCGCGACATCGCGCCGGACAACATCATCCTGCTGGCAGGCACCGAGCGCCCGTTGCTGCTGGATTTCGGCGCAGCGCGGCGGGTCATCGGTGACATGACGCAGTCGCTGACGGTCATCCTCAAGCCCGGTTACGCCCCGGTCGAGCAGTACGCCGAGGTCCCGGAAATGAAGCAGGGCGCCTGGACGGACATCTACGCGCTGGCTGCGTCGGTGCACTTTGCGATCATGGGCAGAACGCCTCCGGCCTCCGTCGGACGCATGCTGAACGACAGCTTCGTGCCGCTGTCGCAAAGCGCCGCCGGACGCTACAGCGAAGGCTTCCTGCACGCCATCGACCGTGCCCTGCAGGTGCGCCCGAACGAGCGCACGGCCAGTGCCGCTGAACTGCGCGCCGACCTGGGCCTGCCACCGGCGAGCGCGACGGAGCGGACCGAAATCATGCCGGCGAAGCGCCCGCGCGGTCCGGCTGGCGCCGTGAAGCCCGCCGGCAGCAAGAAGCTGCTGATCGGGGCTGCGTTGGGGGCGATGGTCGTCGCGGTGGGTGCAGGCTACTGGTGGTCCGGCGATCGGTCCGCCACCGAACTGGCCGGCGCCGACACGGCCTCGCTGCCGCAGCCAGGGCCGGTGGCGACGCCCTCGGCACCGACCCAACCGCCGGCCGCTCCGGCATCGGTCACGCTGTCCGCGCCGGCACGGTCGTTCGAGATCCGCGACGAGATCAACCGCGTTCTGGCCGGGCAGTGGGGTGACTTCGCCGTGACGGCCGAAGCGAAGAAGAAGACGCTGCGGATCGATCGCGACCAGCTCGGTTTCACGGTGACGTCGTCCAAGGATGGTTTCGTTCAGGTCATGGTGCTCGGCCCTGACGGCTCGCTGTTGCTGCTGTTCCCGAACGCCCAGTCCAGCGACAACCGGATTCTGGCCGGCCAGTCACTGGTGTTGCCGCAGGCCAGCTGGCCGCTCAATGTCACGGCCCCGGCAGGTCAGGAAGAGTTTCTGGTCGTCGTCAGCGCACAGCCGCGCGACTACAGCGAGTTGAGCAAGGAACGCGAATACATCTTCCTGAAGCTGCCCACCGGGCAGGCCGGGGCCGAGGTCGCCGCAGCTTGGCGACGCAGCACGCCCCTGCTGCTCGGCGGCCTGAAGGGCTGTCCCGCGAGCGATTGCGAGGCCTACGGCGCGGCGACGTTCAGCGTCGACATCGTGCACTGAGAGCGCGGCATCCACGGCAGCCGCTCGCAGGCGGGCGCATGTCCCGAGCCTGTGGCGACGCCTGGGCTGCCAGCAGTGGCGCCGGGCAACGCGAATTCGACTGTCGCACGCTGTCACTCACAGGTGGCACGCAGAGCGCCACGGCGTCGGGCCGGCCTTCGTGGATGGCTCGTGACAGCCAGAAGCTGCCGTAAGCGACGGTCCGCTTTGTGGCATCTCCTTAACAACCACACGGAAATGCGAGCAGACAAGTCCAACCGCAAACGGCACTGGCATTGACATGATGCCCCGCACAAGGAGTCTTCTCGTGTTCAGTGCCTGGGTCGTGGTCGACGGCAGCAACGCCTATCATCCCGCGCTGCCATGGCGGCGGATTGGGCCGTTGGCGGACATCACAACGCCGCACCCTGCCAGCGGCACTCCCGGGGGGAACCGTGAGTCTTCCGAAAAAGAGACCCAGGTCGCGCACGACTGAAGAATTCGTCACCGCACAGTTGCCGACGCAGTCGCACGGACGACCTCATGCCGAGCGCCGCGCCGCCGGTAAGGCCTTGCGACAGGCCTGCCCGCGCAGCGACGTCGCGGCCTGGAAGCCCGCTGAGCAACGGGCGGATCCGGTGGGGCTGCTGATCGCCAACTCGGCCGGGCGACTGCCCGAGTTGGTGCCGATTCGCTACGGCCGCATGATGTCCAGCCCGTTCGCCTTCTACCGGGGCGCAGCCGCAGTGATGGCGCACGACCTGTCATTCACGGCCAACACAGGCATGAAGGTGGTGGCTTGTGGTGATTGCCACCTGGTCAATTTCGGCGGCTTCGCCACGCCCGAGCGCCAACTGGTGTTCGACATCAATGACTTCGATGAGGCGTCGGTGGCGCCTTGGGAGTGGGACCTGCGGCGCCTGGCCGCGAGCTTCGTCATTGCCGGCCGCGCCAACGGCTTCAAGGCATCCGACAGCCGGCAAGCGGCCTGGCAGGCCGCTCGCAGCTACCGCGAGAACATGACGCGCTATGCCGAGATGCCGGTGCTCGATGCTTACTACGAGACCATCGACTTGTCCCGGTTGGTAGCAGCCGGCACCGATGACGAACTCAAGCGGCTGAACCAGAAGCGCATCCGCAAGGCGCTGGCGGAAAGCGCCCACATCAAGGAGTTCACCAAGCTCGCCTACCAGCAAGGTGAACAGCCGCGCATCCGCGACGAGCCGCCGCTGATCTTCCACAACGCGGACATGCAGCAGCAGGCGGCCATGCACGCTGATGCCGAGAGGATGGTGGCCGACTACATGGCGTCACTCGCGCCCGAGCGACGCATCCTGATGCAGCGCTACAGCTTTGCCGACGTGGCGATGAAGGTGGTCGGCGTGGGCAGCGTGGGTACCTATTGCGGCGTGGCCTTGTTCGTCTCGGGCAACGGCGACCCGCTGTTCCTGCAATTCAAGGAGGCACGCCCCTCGGTTCTGGAGCCCTACTGCGGACGGGCGCCGTTCAAGCACCATGGCGAGCGGGTGGTGTTCGGGCAGCGGCTGATGCAAGCCGCCGCCGACGCCTTCCTGGGCTGGACCACCGGCACGCGCCAGCAGCAACGTCACTACTATGTTCGCCAACTGCGTGATGCCAAGATCAAGCCGATGGTCGAGCTGATGAACCCCGCGAACCTGATCGACTATGCGCAGTCTTGCGGCTGGGCGCTGGCGCGGGCCCACAAGCGTTCGGGCGACGCGGTCGTGCTGTCGGCCTACATGGGCAGCGGCGCGGTCTTCGAGGACGCGATGGCCGCCTTCGCGGTTCGCTACGCCGATCAGAACGAACGCGACCACGCGGCCCTGGTGGCCGCCGTGCGTGCGGGCCGGATCGAAGCGCGCGTCGGCATCTAGCCCGCATGTTTCACCAGTGACCTACTGGATGAGCCTTTGAGGCATTGCGGCTGATCTTGGAGGGTGTTTTGGCGGGGCGGGCAGCGATTGATGCTCGCTGTTGCGGGGATCGGCGCTTTTCAGGCATGACTCACCCCTCCCCGGCTTGGGGTGCGGGCCTGGTTGGGGTCAACGCGCGGGCCAGGCACTGGATGAGTGGCTACAGGCCCAGCGCGGCAAGCTTGCTGGCTGCCGTGGCGAACAGCACGCGCAGCGGATGTTGGCTGGCCAGCATCACGCGCACACGACGCGTGTTGCGCAGGATCGCCGCGCCGATCTTCAGCAGCCGCACACGGATGGTGGCGGCGCTGGCCCGTTCGAGCTCGGTGCCTTGCAGAGCCAGCGCGCGCAGCCGTTGCATCAGCGTATAGGCCAATGCCGCCAGCAGCAGCCGGAACTGGTTGGCGATGAAGCGCGAGCAACTCGCCCGCGTGCCGAACAGGTCCAGCTGCGCTTCCTTGATGCGGTTCTCCGCCTCGCCGCGCTGGCAGTTCAGGCCGTCGTACAGCGCGTCGGGTTCGCCCTGGAGGTTGGTGACGACGAAGCGCGGGTTGGTGCCTTGGTCGCCCTACTCCAGTCGCGTGATCACGCGCCGTTCGTGGGGCCAGCTCTTGGCCGCGCAGCTGAACTCGCCGATCAGCCGCTGCTTGGCTCCGCTGGCCTTGTAGGCGTCAGCCAGAGCTGCCTCGGCCACTTCCACCGCCGCGTGCAGCCTGGCGTTGCGGGCCAGCCCGATGACGTAGCCCACGGCCGAGCGCTCGCACCACTGCAGCAGTCGGCGGCGACAAAACCCGGAGTCCGCACGCACGACGAACCGCGTGTCTGGCCAAGCCTGGCGCAGCCGCGTGATGAGCAGCTTGATCACCGCCGCCGCGTGCTGCGCGCCGTCGATCTTGCTGGGCCGCAGTACGCAAGCCAGCATCGCCTGGCCGCTGCAACACGTACAGCGGCAGGTAGCAGTGGTGGTCGTAGTAGGCGTGGAACTGCGAGAGTTCTTGCTGGCCGTGCAGCGGCACGTCAGAGGCGTCGATGTCCAACACCAACCCTGCCGGGGGCTTGTCGTGGCTGGCGATGAACTGCGCTGCCAGCACCTCGTGCAACGCCCAGGTCTGCGCCCGTGTGGCCCGGTTCTCCAAGCGACTGAAGGTAGGTGCAGAAGCCAACGCCTCATCGCGCCCGACGGCCGTCTGCATCAGCACGTCCCCGCGCAGCGCCTTGTGGTCGTTCAAGTCCTCGTAGCCGCAGCACAGCCCATACAGGCGCTGGGCCAGCAGGTCACGCAACGAGTGCGTGATGCGCTCGGGGTCGCGCGGATCGGGCATCGCAGCGGCCGCCGCCCGGCTCAGACCCAAGTGCTCGTCAACCTGACGCAACAGCAACAAACCGCCGTCGCTGCTCAGGTCCCCGCCGCTGAAGTCGGCCTCGATGACGCGGCGCCCGAACCGCCCAAAATCGATCTTGGTATCCGAACACTTTGGCATCGGCAGTCCTCGGTTGTCATAGGGGGTCAGAGTCCGATGTCAACGCGCCTCGGCACGAGGCTGCCGACCTTACTTGTAGTGAAACATCCGGGCTAGAGCTGGAGCGCCAGCCCTCGGCCTGCCCTCACTGCAGGTCGAACCGCATGAACCAGAAGTCGGCGCGCGGCTGCTCGTGATGCACCGCGCCGAGCCGGGCGTAGAAGCCCGGCCCGTCGGTGCCGAAGTACACGCAGGGGTATCGAAGCTCGCGCGCCCGGTGCAGCAGTGCACGGACCAGGGCCGAGCCCACGCCCTTTCCGCGCCAGGGTTCGGCCACCACCATGCCGGCAAGCCAAGGGTGCCACTCCGGATGCTGCTCGTCGTCGTTGTCGACCAGGTTCACCACGCCGATGACCTGCCCTTCGTGCAAGGCCACCAGTGACAGCGGCAGGCGGTCGGCCCCCAGCCCACCGGCCAGCCTCGCTTGCATGCCTTGCACGCTGGCGCCGGGCACGTCACGCCAGAACTCCTCGTGGATGAGCGCGGCAGCCGCTGCAATGTGCACAGGCGCCTGGTACAGCGGGACGATCGTCGGTATCTGGGTCATTGACATGTTCCTATGAGTGGGCTCCGGGTGCTTGGCCCGCACTCGTCCGGCCCCCCCCGACGTGTACAGCGCTGTCGCCCCGCGCCGGCGACACTCCTCGACACCCAGGGACTGCGCGGCGCTCCCGTGGCCCTTGCCCTGGTGTTCCGCGCCAATCATCAGCCGCCACGGAGAATGGTGTTGGAGGGTACGCGCTTGCCGGGACCCACCGGCCGCGGGGCGGTGCCGTCGCGGCGGTGGGTCTTGGTCTGCGAACTTCTGGCGCGCGCGAGCAAGGCCCACAGCCCGGCGGCCAGCAGCAGCGCGCTGGCAGGCTCGGGCACCACGCCCACGGGGTTGTTGGTGGGTTGCAGGTCCAGCACCGTCAAGCCGACCCCGGCGTCGTTGCCAAGGTCCAGCGGGTCACGGGCCCAGGCGGTGGCGCCGACCCGGTGGCTGCTGACGTCGGCCGTCGCCAGCAGACGGAACCCCACCGTGAACTCCGGTTGCTGCGCTTGCTGGGCATCGAAGGGTATGGCGCTGAGGTCGACGATGCCTGTGAACGGCGTTTGCAGCTTGGCTTCGGCCAGCCCCAGGGCCGGCAGGTTGCAGCGGGCGCAGTCCCAGGTCCACAGCGGGTTGACCGGGGACCCATCGAGCGCGCTCTGGGAGCTGTCGAACCGAAAGACGCCGTCGTTGGCAAACAGGCTGGCGTAGCCGGTTTCCCGCATCACCGGTGTGTCGGGCTGGCCGTTCAACCAGACCGTGACCTCCCACTGCAGCGCGGCAAAGGTGCACAGGCCGCACGGCGGGAGAAACTCGGGATGACGGAACGACTGCATCAAGCCACCGGTGTAGGTGAAGCTGAGTCTCGCTTCTTCGCTGGTCTTGGTGAAGGACTGGTAGATGTTGACGCTGCTGAATGCGCCGGTCAGCGTGTCGATCGTCGGCGGGCTGGAAAGCGTTGGCCCGCTGGCCCGCGCCCAATAGGTGGCGCCATCGTTGGTGACGACGGCCTGTTGCAGTGCCGGCAGCGAATTCCAGAGTGGCCCGATGACGGAACTGACACCGATGGTGCCGCTGTTGTTGTCGAAACTGGAAGCCTCTTCGCTGCTGCCCAGCCCACCCACCAGGGTGAAGTTCTGGTACTTGGCAAAGTAGACGGGGTCCCCCATGGTGTTGACGGCAGTGCCTGCGGCCACTGGTGCCGTGGCCGCTGTGCCGGCAAGGGCCAGCGCAGCCAGGATTCGAAGCTTCGAGTTCATGCTTGTGCACTCCAGGTTGTATGCGCGCTGGCCGCGTCGGCGCGAACGCGCCGCAGCCCGATCGCTGCCAGGCCCAGCGTCATCAGCAGCCAGGCTGCCGGCTCGGGCACCGGCGCCAGCAGCAGCGTGCCGCTGAAGCTGGCGTCGCCATTGCCCCGCGTGTCGGCGAAGGCATTGATGCGCCAGGTGCCGGCCGACAGCACGCCGGTCTGCAGGAAGCTGCCGGTGGTGTTGTAGAGCCAACTGTCGCCAGGGCCGGAAAGCCTGAACTGCGCATCCGCACGCGGAGCGAGGTTGTTGACCGTGGCACCCAAACCCTCGACGATGTTCACCTGCATTTCGAACGGGGTGGCCACACTCAGCACCAGCACCAGTTCCAGCTGGCTCAAGGTGGTTGAAAAAGCCGAGACGCCCACCCCCGCTTGAATGGCCGTGAGTGCCGAGCCGCTGAAGTCGACCCGGTTGTCGAACACCTCGTAGGACTGGGCCGTGGTGAAACTGGCCGTGGCACCGGCGGCCGCGCCGCTGTCGCTGGCCACGTTGGCAAACGCCGGCTCCAGCGTCACCACGTCCAGCGCGTAGTTGCCGTTGTCGGTGGTGGTGCCGAAGCCGACGGCAAAGTTGCCACGCTGCGTGGTTTCGCGACCGACGAGCGTCAGCGACTGCGCCGCGGCCGCCTGGCACGCCAGCAGCGCCAGCAGGGTGGGCAGGGCGGTGAACCGCCTTGCGGTCGGCGAAGCGCCGCCGCGAGGGGCAGCTGAGACCTTGTATCGAGTGGCTGTGACCATGGTGTGCGGCTCCTGAGTGCGTATTGCGGCCGCCGAAGGCATGGGCGGACCGGAGAAAAGGAGCACATCCATTTGCGCTCCATGAATGCACAAACAGGAAGTCGCGCAGCTGCGGCTCAGCAGGCACCCCCTACGCCTAGGGATGCCCGACGGGGGATCTCTTGCCCGCCAAACGCGAGCAGATGCAACCACCGATCGGCGTGGATCTTCCCTACGGCGAGGGAGTGGCCTTGGCCAGGTCGCGGTAGCGTCCGGCAGCGTTGGCGCGGCCCGAGGCCGCGTACAGCTCAGCGAGTGCTGTGGCGCTGTTTCTCGTCGGCGCGGTTTCGTGGACGGCGAGCAACAGCGACTCGGCGGCTTCGTACCTCCCGCGAGAGCTTTCGATGTTTGCCAGCGCCAAGGCCGCCTGGAGCCGACGCGGGCTGCGCGGAATTGCCTGCGCCATCGTCGCCAGGGCTGCACGCAGCAGCGGCTCGGCTTCGTCAGCGCGGCCCTCGGCGGCAAGCAACTGCGCGAGGTGGAGGCTCACGATGGCCGCGTTGGGATGCTGGTCCCCGAACTGGCGCCGGATGAGCGCCAGCGCCTCGCGGTAGCGCGCCTGCGCAAGATCCTTTTGGCCGAGCTTCTCGTGCGCTTGCGCCATGCCATTGAGCATGTATTGCGCATCGCTGTGCCCCTGCGGCATGAGCGTCCGGATGACCTCGAGTGCGCGCTGGTGCCCCTGCAGCGCCTGTTCGTGGCGGCCACGCTGTTGTTGAACCAACGCGAGGTTGTAGTGGCTCTCGATCATGTCCAGGTGCAACTCACCGACCAGGCTGCGCCGCAGTTCCAGCCCCTCTTGGTGCAAGCTTTCGGCTTCGTCCATCTGCTGACGCTGCGCCAGCAGACTGCCCAGGGTGTGCATGGCGCGCGGGGTGAGCGGATGACTGGCCAGTTCCGCGCGGGCCAGAACCAATGCGCGGCGGTAGTGGGCCTCGGCCTGGTCGAGCTTGTCGCGCCGGTGCAGCACCATGCCTAGCTCAGTCGCGGCATGCACGATGCCTTCGGGCTCGCCGAGCCGGTCGCGGATTCGGAGCGCCTGGCGGGCCAGGGACTCGGCGCGCTCGTAGTCGCCTCGGATGGTCACCAACCGGGCCAGCTCCACGAGCGTCTCGGCGTGCGCCGCGCTGCCTGGCGCGCCACTTTCGCGCAAACGCAAGCTCTCCTCCAGAAGGCGCTGCGCCAAGGCCTGCTCTGACAAGCTGCCGTAGATGGTGCCGATCACCTGAGTGAGATCGGCACGCGTGGCGTCTTGTTGACTGAACTCGCTGCCGATGCGCGTCGTGGCGCGATCGAGGATCTCGCGCGCGGTGATGTCGACGCCCTTGTTTTGATTGGGGTCGGCCGAGCTGAATACGCTGACAAGGAAGCGCTGCACCTGCTCGGCCCGGTCGCGCTCGCGAGCGATAGAAGCCGACTGCCGCGCAGTCGTCAAAGCGTAGTTCATCGCCTGCACGGCAATCACCGTCAGCAGCAAAAGAGCCGTGGTCCCGGCTGCAACACCGAGAGAGTGCCGCCTCACAAACAGTCGCAGCCGGTGGTTCGCCGAGGGCAGGCTGGCCAGTACCGGCCGATGGTCGAGCCAGCGCTGCAGATCCTGTGCGAAATCACCCGCCAGGGGATAACGCTCGCCGGGCTCCACCGCCACCGCCTTGCGCAGTACGGGATCGAGGTCCCCCCGCAACGCCTGCTCGAACTGCCCGACGGTGATGCCGCGTTGGCGCGCCGCCTCGGCCAGTGTCGGCGACGCACCCGTGCGCTTGGCACTGTCGAGCAGGCTGCCCGGCTCTGCTTGGGCCGCAGCGCGCAGTTCCGCGATCGAGCCGAACCCGTGCACGCTGCGTGGTGTGCGGCCGGCCACCAGCGCCCACAACAGCAGACCGAGCGCGTACACGTCGGTGGCCGTGGTGACTGCAGCACCGGCAATCTGTTCCGGCGCGGCGTACTGCGGCGTCAAGGCCAGCGCCAGGGTCGGCATGGCGCCGGCTGCGGCGATCGGTTCGTCGCCGGTGATGAGCTTGGAGACGCCGAAGTCCAGCACCTTCACCTGCCCCTGGGGCGTGACGCGCACGTTGGATGGCTTGATGTCGCGGTGCACCACCAGGTTGGCGTGGGCATGCGCGATGGCATCCAGCACCTGCAGGAACAGGCGCACGCGCTGCTCGATGCTCAGCCGCTGGCGGTCGCAGTGGGCGTCGATGGGCTCGCCGTCGACGACTTCCAGAACGAGGTAGGGCTGCCCTTGCGGCGTGGCATCGGCGTCCAGCAGGCGCGCGATGTTGGGATGCGACAGGCGCGCGAGGTGCTGCGCCTCGCGCTCGAAGCTGTGCCGCGAGAGCGCACCCGGTGCGGCCAGCAGCTTGATCGCCACCTGGCCCGAATATCGGCCGTCGGTGCGTTCTGCGCACCACACCTCGCCCATGCCGCCGCGTCCGAGCAGATGCGTGAGCGAATAGGCGCCCAGCGACTGGCCCATGCGATAGGCCGGCCCGGCCGGTGGATGCCAGGCTGGGCTGGCGCCAGCCAGACCGAGCCGCTGGTGCAAGGCATCGAAGTAGGCCTCGGCCTGATCGGACGCCTGGAGCAGATCCTGTACTTCTTGTTGCAAATGCATCTGCCCCCCGCACGTCTCCTTCAGCCGCGCGGCACGCGCTGCCGGTTCCAGATCGAGAAGCTCGATGAAGAGGCGTTCTGCTTCGCTTTGGGTGGGCGGGTGCATGCTGTGGGGCCGGGTCTGGCGGGTCTTGTCGGGGAGGTCTCGATTCGTTGTGGGAATACAGGATCTAACCCAGAATCGGCTCGTGCTGGCAACCCCCAGGGCGGCAAACGATGGTCACGACCCAGACCCACGGCCCCGACAACGGTCTGTCCGACCCTGCCGGTGTCGCCAACCAGGCGTCCATCACCCTGCTGCTGGAAGACGTCCGAGCCGGCAAACCCGACGCATCGCGGGCCCTCTATGAGTGCGCCTACGCCGAACTGCGGCGGCTGGCGCGTTCCCACCGCCGGCGCTGGACCGGCAACGACACGATGAACACCACGGCCATCCTGCACGAGGCCTTCATCAAGCTCGCCGGGCCTTCCGCGCCCGGCTTCGAGAACAGGGTGCACTTCTTCGCCACGGCGTCGATGGCGATGCGCCAGGTGCTGGTGAACTATGCCGAGCACCGCCGCGCCGCCAAGTCCGGTGGCGGCGTGCTGCACGTGCCGCTGGACGACGACACGCCGCTGGTGGCCGACAACGCCATCGACGAACTGCTCGACCTGGACAAGGCCTTGCGCGCACTGGAAGCCGACTCACCGCGCCGCGGCCGCATCGTGGAATGCCGGCTGTTCGGCGGCATGACGGTGGAAGAGACGGCCGCTGCGATGGACATCTCGCCCGCCACGGTCAAGCGCGAATGGCAGGTGGCCAGCGCCCTGCTGTTCAGGGACATCACGGCGGAACGCTGAGGGTTTGGCCTGCCCGGCCAGGTTCGTCGGCTGACGGCAGCGCCGCTGCGGCAGCCCGGGCAAGCAGACGCTGGTCGCGAAGCACCCGCCGGCACTGCCACAGGCGATGCACGTTCATGGGCAGCAGCAGCACATGCAGCAGCAGCACCGGCCCGATGCCGGCCAGGGCCGCATAGGCAATGAACGCCACGTTGCTCGCGATCGCCACGGCCCGCAACGCCAGCATGCCCTGCATGCAGAACGTTGCGAACACGAGCAGCGATGCGAGATAGCCCACCCACTCGAAGCCAGGCACGCCCGTGAAGACCGCAGCCGGGCCGTTGCCCGCCGTGCTGCAGCTCATGACCATGCCTTCCACGGGCGGGCCCACCCCATGCGCCACTATCGGTCGATGCACATGTCGTCCAGCCGCCAGGTGTGTCCGCCGATGCTGAAGCTGGTGATCTCGCCGCCGGGCTTGGCGATCAGCTCCAGCGTGCCCACGTGCCAGTTGGCGCCGGTGTTGGCGAACTTGGCACGCAGCAACGCACCCCCCAGCCGCTTGCCGTCGACCGAGGCGAACGACGGCCCGTCGTGGCGAACGCCGTTGACTTCGAAGTTGCTCTCGCCAAAACCCCCGCTCGGCGTGATGTTCTGGGCCAGGTTCACGCGCAGGCGCTGGATGGGTTTGTGGGGCAGGATCTGCACGCTCAGGGTCTTCATTTCCATTTCCGGCGCTGCGCCGCCGGCAATCTGCGCCTGCTGAACGGTGGCGCCGCTGGCGAGTTCGCCCGATGGGCTGCCGCCCACCTGGTACGGCCGGAATTCGATGGTGGCGCGAGTGGCGTTCACCGTCTCGCCGGTCTCGTACTCGGTTCCGACGGCCAGGCCGCTGAAGTCGTAGCACACGAGTTTGGCGAAGGCCGGAGAAGCCGCGCCGATCGTGGCGAGCGCGGCGGCGAAGGAAGTTGCAAACAAGCGATTCATGGTGTGTTCCTTGAATGAAGTGGCGGCATCAGCCGCCGTTGTCGGAAACGACGATGGGGCCGTAGACCTTGCCTTCGACGCACTTGCGGAAGGTGGGCACGAAAGGCCTCGTCTGAAACTCGCCGGACCAGTCCTTGTCACGCTCACGGAACGCGAACACGATCTGGATGCTGTTCAGGTCGACGTTCTTCGCATTCGCCAGGTTGTCGCCGGCGGTGGTGCATGTCGCGCCATGTCGGCACACCAGGTTCTGCACGTCCTCGGTATGCGTGTTGCCCGTGTGCGGGTTGAAATACCGGACCTTCCGGATCTCGATCTCCCGCCCCTCGGCGTGGCTGTTGGTGACCTTGAATTGGGTGTCCTTGCAGCTGTCGGCGGCGGCCGGGGCCGACATGGCAGCGAAGCTCATCGCCGCATACAAGGCAAACAGGGGGTACTTGCGTCTCATCGTCACGACTCCTGATCGGTGGGATTGCGAATCGAACATCGGCTGATTCCGTGTGTTCAGACGCTCGAACAGGAAGTGCAAGCGGCGCGGCTCAAGCGGCTGCGCACATCTCCCTCATCCGTAGGACAGCGGGCCGCCACTCAGATCGCCATCTCGGGTTCAAAGGGGCAAACCATCGCCTGCTGGCTGTGCTCCACGCACAGGTGCCTGCGCATGCGCGTCAGTAGGGGGCGTGGCGGCCATCGGGCCGCGCCCGACCGGTGGGCATCGCCCACGCACAGCCGATGTCTGAAGGCGGCTTCTCGGGCCTGCAGGGAGCGACCTCTTGACAACCGATGCTCAGCAAGTAGGACGTATATACAACTTAGGATATACATCATGGATCTACAAGTCGCGACGTGGGGCAACAGTCTTGCCCTGCGGATCCCATCTGAGATCGTACGTCGGCTCGGATTGCGTGAAGGGGCAACCGTAGAGGCCCAACTCACCGTCGACGGAAGTCTGTCGATTCGGCCGGCGCAGTGGAATCGCAAGGCATTCGCGCTCGAGTTGAGCAAGGCTCGCAGTGCCATGCCAATGAGCGACCCCGTAATGGAGGAGTTGCGCGGTGGTGCGCGGTACTGACATGGTCTATGTCGACACCAGCGTGCTCGTGCCCTTGTTTCTGAACGAACCGCACAGCGTGACAGTTGCCGCTTGGTACGCCCGCGAAAAGGGCGAACTCGTCGCTGCGGCCTGGTGCGTTGCGGAGTTCGCCAGCGCCCTCGGCATCAAGCAGCGCACCGGTGCTATCGACACGCAGCAGGCCCAGGGCGCCTGGGCCCGCTTCGAGCGCATGGTGGCTGCCGACCTTCGACTGCTTCCGGTCGAACCCGCCAGCTTCCATCGTGCAGCGGAACTGGTCCTCGATGCGGCGAGCGGGTTGCGCGCTGGCGACGCCTTGCACCTGGCCTGTGCCGAGACTGCGGGCGCGAAGCATATGTTGACCCTGGATGACGCCCTGAGCCGCAATGCACAGCGCCTGAAGATCAAGCCTGTCGTGCTGCGCGTCCCGCCCTGACAGAGAAGGGGGGGGTCGCAGTGGCGATGATGTATGGAAGTCGCTCTTCTGCCACAAGCTGTCGCCGCCGGCCGGCGGGTTACGGGCAGCTCATCAAATGCCGTGCAACAGCCGTCGGCCCCCATCGCTGTGCAGTTAGGCTCAGAACTCGCCGGAGTAAGGCGATGTCATCGGCATTTGGCCATGCCTCATACGCTGCCTTGACAAGCTCCGCGGCGACGCCGCATGATCCCTGAAGCACCAGTGAAGCTGTTCATCTCATATGCCCGAGCCGATGACACGCAGTTCGTGAGCGAACTCGTCGCGGCGCTGCGATCGCAAGAAGCGGCGGCTCTCTTGGGCGAGGAGGTGCAGGTCTGGTGGGACAGCGCCGAAATGCCATCGCGGGGGCGCACCTTTCTGCAGGAACTGCGCGACGCGATCGAGGCGGCGGACCGGGTCATCGTCGTCTACGGGCCCGCCTTCGCCACATCGCTGTATTGCGCGGCGGAACTCGAGCACGCCGAACTTTTCGCCAAGGGCATCGTCACGGTCATGCGGGGTGGCGAGTGGCCATCGTTGCCGCCGTCGCTGCGCCACCTTCACGCGGTTGCGGCGCGAGCGCCACTCCAGCCCTCTGACGTGCTTCCGGAGTTGCTCCGGCTGCTGCGCCAGGAGGTGGCGCTGCTCGGCCCCTTGCTGAATGACGTGCCGGCGCTGGCGCCGCACCTGATCCCCCGCGGTCAGGATCTCTTGCGTCTGAAGAGTGCCGTCCTCGCGGACATCGAACGACCGACGGTCATCACCGCAGCCTCCAGCGTCATCGGTCTCCACGGCATGGGGGGCATTGGCAAGTCGGCGCTGGCGGCCGCCTTTTGCCGCATGGTGGAAGTGCGTCGCGCCTTCCCCGGCGGCATCGTCTGGGTGGCGGTCGGCGAGCAGATGCAGCCCATCGATGCGCTGCACGCGATCGCCGCCGTGGTGCCGCGCAAGCCTGAATCCGAGGGCAACTCGGGGACCACTGCGCTGCAGGCACGCTTGGCCGAATGCCTCTGCCTGATCGTCCTCGACGACGTCTGGCATCTGGCTGTGGCTTCTGCCGTGCGCAACGTCCTCGGCCCGCGGTGCCGGCTGCTAATCACCACCCGGGACGACAGCATCGCGCGACGCCTGCAGGCGCAGGACGTGGCCATCGAAACGCTGGGGTCGGAGGCGGCGCGTGCGCTGCTGGGGCAGTGGGCGGGCATCGCGCCGGACATGCTGCCGCCCGAAGCCGATGAAATCGTGCGTCGGTGCGGAAGCCTGCCGCTCGCGCTGGCGATGGCCGGGGCTTCGAGCAGCAGCCACGGCGGCCTCGCCAACACACTTGCGCTGCTTCGGCAAAGTCCTGACTATCTGTATCAGGAACTCGCTGACTACCGCTATCGCAGCGTCGCGGCGTCACTGCAGGCCAGCTTGCGGGCCTTCGACGCTGAACACCCGATCGAGCGGCTGGCGGCCGAGCGCTACCTGGACTTCGGACTCTTCCCCGAGGACGTCACTGTGCCTGCGGAAGTACCGACTATGCTTTGGCAGCAGCAGGGCATGCCGCGCGAAGTCGCCTTGGCCCTGATCGCCCTGTACGAACGTCGTTCCCTGCTACAACGCCGCCCTGGCGGTGGACTGCTGCTGCACGACTTGCAGCGGGATTTCGCCCGCGGCCGCCTGCCGAACGCCGCGCTTCGGCATTGCGAGCTCGTGGAGACCTACCGCGCCCGCGCCGCGGGCGGATGGACGCGCCTGCCCGATGATGGCTATGTCTTCCGCTGGCTGCCTTGGCACCTGTCAAAGGCCAGCAGACAAGCAGAGCTCAGGACCCTGTTGCTCGACCCAAGCTGGCTGCGGGCACAGATCGGTGCCGTGGGGCCGCGCGTGGCTGCGGAGTCCTTCGATCTGTTGCAGCCGCTGGAGAGCCTCCCGCGGCTCGCGCAAGGTGCACTGCGCATGTCTGCCACGGCGCTGGCCAGTCGACCCGACGAACTGGCCGCGCAACTCACCGCCCGGCTCTCGGCACGCCCGGAACCGGAAGTGCGGCACTGGCTCGAGGCCCTTTGGCCGCCCCCCGCCGCCGGCCGCTGCTTCCGGCCGCTGCGCAGCAGCCTGGCGCCGTTCGGCCAACGACTCGTCCGGCGATTCGCCGAACACGGCGATGCGGTCTTGTCGGTGACTTTCACGCCCGACAACCGCCGCATCGTCAGCGGTGCACTCGATGGCAGTCTGAAGGTGTGGTTGCCGGCGTCCGGGGAGATCGAACGCAGACTGCATGGCCACAGCGATGCCGTCACGGCGCTCGGACTCGACCAACATGCGCGCGTGCTGGTGTCGGGCTCCCGTGACGAGACGCTGCTGGTGTGGGACTTCGACAGCGGTCTCGTGCTTCACGTGTTGAAGCAACACCGCGCATGGATCAGCGCGGTGGCCGTGCGCAGCGATGGCCGGCTCGCGGTGAGCGCGTCGCTCGATGGCACACTGGCTGTCTGGAATCTCGACACGGGTGCGCTGATGCACCGACTCAGGGGGCATGTCGTGCCGGTGCTCTCGGTGGTATTCACCGCAGAGCAACGCCGCGCGCTGTCGGCCGCCAGTGATGGCTCGGTGGGCCTGTGGGATCTGGCGACGGGACAGCAGCTGGCCTTCACGCGCCACGCTGGCGAGCGGTGGCAGGCTTTGGCGCGCCCCTCGTGCGGCGCGGAAAGTCACCGGAATGGCGGGGGTGAGGTCGGCGTCGATCGGGTCGATGCGGATCGGGCCAATGGCAGCGACCAAGCGCTCTTCATCGCCGGCGCTGGGGGCCGCATCGGCAGGATCACTCCCGACGGCACTTCGTTCCAGGCGTTGTCGGATACTGGTCATCGGCAATGGGTGCGCACGCTGGCGCTCACGGCCGATGCCGACACGCTGCTCAGCGCCGGCGACGATGCGGTGTTGCGCTGCCAGCCATTGCGCGGCGGGACCGCATTCGAGGTCGGGGAGCACGGGCACTGGATCCAGGCCGCAGCCGTGACCTCGGACGGCCGGTTTGCCGCATCGGCGGCCTACGGTGGCGATGTCAAGGTGTGGGATCTGCACGCCCGGGAAGCGCCGCTGGCCAGGGAAGTCGATCTGGGGCAGGACACCGCGCGCCGGGCCTGGCTGGCCAATGACGGCTCGCGAATTGTTTTCGAGCTCGAGCCGATGCCCGTTTCGCCATGGATCGAGACCCGAAAGCCGGGGGGGCTTCTCGTCTGCAATCTAGGCGAAACCGCGGGCAGTACAGCCATCACATGCGGGACCGCAAAGGTCGACGTGATCGTCATCGCCGTCGCGTGTACCTGCCGTCGAGCCCTCACCGTTGACGCGGCATTCGAGGCCACGGTCTGGGATCTGGACGCCGCGGCACCGCTGAGCAGGCTGAGTGCACCCGCGTTAGGCGCGCGCGCTGCAAGTCCCTTGGTACGAATCGATGACGCGGGCCGCCAGGCGCTGCTCGCCCGCGGCAGCCAACTGATGCTGATCGATCTCGAGAGCGGCCGCGGCGTGCGCAAGTGGTCTGCGCACAAGGGCTCCTTCGCGTCCGCGCTGTGCTGGCTACCCGACGGCGAAGCCGCCGTGTCTTCCGGTGGCGACGGCAGCCTGCTGCTGTGGCGCATCGGCCAGACCGAGAAGAAGGTGCTGCGCAGCAGCGGCGCACCGGTGACGACGCTGCGGGTTTCGGACGACGGCAGCGTGCTTTACGTTCGCAGCGACGATCGCGTCTGCGAGCTCTGGCAGTTGCCTTCAGGGCAAGCGCTGGCGCGGGGCGACGTGGGGCTAGAGGACATCGTTGCCGAGGCTGTGTGCGGCGAGTCGCAGACGCTGCTGGTGGCGGCGTCCGACGGCACGGTCGAGAGGCGGGAGGCCAGCAGTTTCGCGCGCCGGCAGCCCCTGCCGAGAGCGCCGGGGGCGCTGGAGAGCCTGACGCCGCTGCCTGGCGGCGCCATGGCGATCGGGCTCACGCCAGATGGCCGCGGCGTGCTCTGGGACCTCACGCGGCTCAGCCTGAAAGCGCACATCCGACCTCAGCAGCGCGCCATGCTGGCCGCCGATGCGGGCGAAGAAGAACCGAATTCGCCGCCCAGCCGCGCGCCCGCCGCCGAAACACCCCTCCCGGCAGGAGGCCTCAGCTACAGCAACGAGCCCAAGCCATCGCTGGTGCTTCATCCGCGTGGCACATCCCTGTTCGTGCTCGACGGCAATTATCTTTCCTGGTGGGACACACGGAGCGCATCGCAAGTCGCATCGTTCACCTCGGAGAGCCCGCCTTCACGCTGGCTGCTCTCACCGAACGGCAGCCATGGGCTGCTGTTCCAAAAAGGGCGGTACGTTGAACGGCAGGCGGTCCACCTCCTCAGGCTGATGGGCGAAGTGGTCGGGGCCAGCAACAGGAAATTTGACCGCTCTCCAGTGGGCTCGAGACCGGGGCCGGGACCAGACCAGGATCTGCCGACCGTGCCGTGAAGTGCCTTGATAGGGGCGCGCGGACTTACGGCTGACTGCGAGGGTGTTCGACCGTCACCTTCAGGGCGGCGAGATCAGGCCAGCGGATGTCTCGTCAGGGTCGGCCACTGCCGACCGCGGGCGTCGGCTATCCGGAAGCTCAACTTGGGGGTCAGCTTTCCGGCGGTGAGATCGAACGCCCGACCGGCGCTGGCCGA
The DNA here is from genome assembly GCA_022842595.1 of Rubrivivax sp. Classification (GTDB taxonomy): domain Bacteria; phylum Pseudomonadota; class Gammaproteobacteria; order Burkholderiales; family Burkholderiaceae_C; genus Rubrivivax. The sequence continues at coordinate 152,478 of JALHPF010000007.1, read as the reverse complement.
CCTTTCAGCGACATTCACCACCCTGATCTCGCCGTCGCAAAGCCGCCGGTCGGATCCGCACGCATTCCCCGTTAAAGGCCCCCAAAGCGGAGGGCACATTGGCGGGCAGCTCTCAGGGCGATTGGAACGCAGCGCGCGGCTTGAGACCACGCTGTAACGCTTGGTGTCACAGGATGCCGCGAGCTTCGTCGCCCAAGCTGAGGACGAGTCCGGCGCCGAGAATTTGGCGCGCTGGACCCCGAGCTGGTGGGCGAGTTGCTGGACGTGATGGTGCCGGTGGCAAAGGAAGGCATGACGATGATGGACGTCACGCACGAGATGGGACTCGCCAAGAAGGTCAGCAATCGCGTCATCTTCATGGACGGCAGCAAGATCGTCGAAGACCGCAAGAAGGACGATGCCTTCGGCAAACCCGACTCCCTCCGTCCTCGGGCCAAGCACCACCTGTCGAAGGTGGCGGCGCATGGAGCGGTGGCGCGACCTGGCGTACGGTACGCCCGCTGGGCGCGTTTCTGTTGCGGCGCCATGTCATTGGCGCGCGGCGATCACGGCTTGATCAGGCCACGCCCCTGGCGCGCCACACGGCCAGCAGCGCGGCCAGCCCGAGGCCGAACAGGGCGACGCCGGCCGGCTCGGGAACCGGTGCCAGGTTGGTGAAGCTCGAGTCGCGGAACGCCTCCACCAGGACCGTGCCGGGCTGGTTCAATCCGGCGTCGACCACCGTTTCGTTCATAAGGATCACCAGCGTCTGCGTGGTGCTTGGCATCACGAAGCGAAAGAGCTGGGGATCGACGCCGAAGATGTTGCCGCTGGCGCCGGAGTCGCCAAGGTAGTTGGTCCCCTGGCTGGTCGCGCTGTAGCTGGTGGCGTAGGCCGCGAAGAAGGTGTTGACGCTCGTGCTGTCGATCGAGACCTGGATGTACGGCGCGTAGACCGCGCCATTGGCCGCCGCAAACGCACCCAGGTCGAGCGTCAGCGTCGTGTACCGGAAGGTCGAACCCGTCGAGGACGCACCTGGATAGACCTTCGGCACCGACCAGTCGGACGCGACATTGTTGCGAGTCATCCGGCCCAGCTGCGAGGCGTCGGTGGCTGTCAGCTGCATCGTGCCGCTGTACAGGTTGGTGGCGTGCGATGGGGCGGCGGCGGCGAGCAGGCCCGCTGACAGCAGCACTCGCAGCGGAAGAAGGTGAAGGGCTTTCAAATTGGACGCCTCGGCAATTGGAGAAAGGACGCCAGTCGGCCCGTTCAACTAGCTGGATCACCGGCGGTCGAATTCAACTGCCTATCCTCCGCCACACTTCCGCGAGCCCTCGACCTCGAGGTCGCACGCCAGGGCTACGCGCCGACGGGTTGCGAACCGCGAGCCTGGAGAAGCTCGCCGAACTCGTTGTGCAGCGCAGCCGACCCGGGTCACAGTGGCGCGAAACGGCTCGTCAAAAGCCACTCGCTCAGCGCGTCGAGTTGCAGCGGTTGGCTGATGCCGTAACCCTGCACAACGTCGCAGCCAAACTCGCGCAGTCGATCCATCGTGCGGTCGTCCTCCACGCCTTCGGCGACCACGAGGATGCCCAGTTCGTGGCACAGCTCAATGGTCGAACGCACGATAGCCGCGTCGGCGTTGTTGGTCAGCAGCGAGGTGACGAAGAAGCGGTCGATCTTCAGCGTGTGCAGCGGTAGCCGCTTCAGGCGCTGCAGCGACGAAAAGCCGATGCCGTAGTCATCGAGCGCAATGCGGATGCCGCGTGCCGCAAGCTGGCGCAGCACCGCGATGCCGTGGTCCTCGTCCTGCATCACCGCCTGCTCGGTGATCTCGACTTCCAGCCGCTCGGCCGGGAAGTCCACCTCATCGAGCACCTGCATCAGTCTGTCGGCGATGTTCTGGTGCTGCAGCTGGCGCGGCGAGACATTCACCGCCAGGGTCACCGGCAAGGCGCGCATGGCCTGGATGGCGCTGCGCAGCACCCAGTCGCCGGCTTCCATGATGAGCCCGGTTTCCTCGAGGATCGGAATGAAGGTGTCAGGCATCTGCAGCCCGAAATCGGGCCGCCGCCAGCGCAGCAGTGCCTCGACGCCGACCACATGCTGCGAGCGCAGGCTGACCAGGGGCTGGTACTGCAGCTCGAACTCACCACGTTCCAGGCCGCGGTACAGCGCCACCTGGGTGTCGACGCGCTGCGCGACACGCTGGTGGATGCCCTCGGTGAAGAAGTGGCAGGCCGAACCTGCACTGCTCTCGGCGCGGGCCACGGCCGCGCCCGCATGGGCCAACAGCTTGTCGGCGTCGGTGCCGTCGCCCGGGTACAGCGCCACGCCGACAGCGATGGTCGACAGCACCTCCCAGGCATCGACCTGCAGCGGCGCTGCAAATGCCTCGACCAGGCGCAGGGCAACGCTGGCGGCGTTCATGTCGGTCTCGGCCTCGCTCAGCAGCACGGCAAAGCGTTCACCGTCCAGCCGGCACAGCGTGTCGCGCTCGCGCAGGACCTGACCGATGCGCTCTGCCAGGGCGCGCAGCACCCGGTCGCCCGCTGCTGCGCCGAGCGTGGCCTGGGCCTTGCGCAGCGCGTCGGTGCGCAGTTCCAGCACCGCGAAGTTGGCGCGGCCGCGCTTGGCGGCACCGATCGCGGTGCGGATGCGTTCGCGCATCAGTGCGGCGTTGGCCAGGCCGGTCGGGCCGTCGAAGTGCGTTTGGTAGTGCAGCTGGGCTTCGGCGTTGCGGCGTTCGGTGACGTCCTGCACGATGCCGAAGATGCGGCTGGGCGCCCCGGTCTCGTCGAGCGTCAGGCCGCCCGACCAGGCCATGATGCGGGCCGTGTCGGCCCGCTGCCCCAGGCGCACCTCGACTTGCTGCTCGCCGACACCGCGGCCCAGGCGCTCGAAGAAGTCGACGAACGCCGGCCGGTCCTCCTCGACCAGCAGCGCCAGCACCTCGGGCATTCCGATCTCTGTCCCGCCGGGCAGTCCCAGCAGGTCGCGCAGTTCGGCCGAACATTGGCAGGTGCCGTCATCCAGGTGTTTGCTCCACTGCGCCAGGCGCGCGATCTGGTGCGCGCGGGCCAGGTTCTGCTGGCTCTCGCGCAGCAGCCGCTCTGTGCGGTTGGTGCGCAGTGCGTAGCGCACGCGCTGCCCCAGCAGCGCCCAGTTGATCGGTTTGGTGATGAAGTCGGTGGCGCCGGCCTCGAATGCCAGGGTCGCTGCCATCACATCGTCCAGCCCGGTCAGCATCAGCACCGGCAGGCAGGAGCCGCCGGCGAGATTGCGCATCGCGCGACAGGCGTCGAACCCATTCATCACCGGCATGCGCACGTCCATCAGCACCAGGTCGGGCGGTGACTGGCGACAGAGGTCGACCGCCGCCTCGCCGTTCTCGGCCTCGAGCACGTCGTAGCCCGAGCCCACCAGGACGCGCCGCACCATCATGCGGGTCACCGACTCATCGTCGACGACCAGGATCCGTACTGTCGGGTTCATCCGCGCTCCAGCTTCATCTCGCAATCCAGGGCCTGCAGCGCCTCGGCGCAGGCCGGGCCGACGCCGTCCAGCCCGGGCATCGCTGCCGGCTGCTGGGCCAACGCCTTCTCGATGCCACCGGCCAGCGCATGCAGGCGCTGCGCACCCACGTCGCCAGCGGTGTTCTTGATGCGGTGCACGAGCTCGCTCACGGCCTGCACGTCACCCTGTGCCGACGCTGCGCCCAGGGCCGCCATCTGGGTAGACAGGGCCGTGTGCACGCTGCGCAGCAGTTCGGGCATCTGCTCGCCCATCGCGGCGCGCACTTCGGCCAGCCGGGCGTGGTCGAGCACCGCCGTGCCGGTGTCGCCATCGGCCAGGCCGGGTGGGGCCAGCCAGCGCGCCACCACCGTGCCCACGGTGTCGCTGCTGTAGGGCTTGACGACATAGTCGTCCATGCCGGCGGCCAGGCAGCGCTCGCGGTCGGCGGGCAGCGCGTGGGCGGTGAGCGCAATGATCGGCAGACGCCGGCGCCCGGTCTGCGCTTCCCAGTCGCGCACGGCGCGGGTGGCCTGGTAGCCGTCCATGCGCGGCATCTGGATGTCCATCAGCACCACCTCGTAATGCCCTTGCTGGATGGCGTCCACGGCGGCCGCGCCGTCGGTGGCCAGGTCGACTTGCAGGCCGCGCTTGCGCAGCATCTGCAGGCCGACGTCGCTGGTCACCGGGTTGTCCTCGACGAACAGCACCCGCTCGCCATTGAACTGCATGCGGTTCACTGCCGGCGCCGGCGCCGGCGCCTGTGCCGGTGGCCGCTGCTGCGCCAGCACGGTGGCAATCGCGTCGTGCAGGTCGGACTGCCGCACCGGCTTGTCGAGCCAGACATCGACCCGCAGGCCCGCCAGGCGCGCCGGGTCCTGCATCGACGAGCTCAGCATGATCAGCGGCATCGACTGCAGCTGCGGGTCGGCCTGGATCGCCGCCACCAGCGCATAGCCGTCCATGCCGGGCATGTTCAGGTCGAGCAGCGCCAGGTCATAGGGCCTGCGCGAGGCGGCGGCGTCCTGCAGCTTGGCCAGTGCCTCGTCGCCACCCGACGCGCTGCCCGACTGCGCCCCCCAGGCGGTGAGGTAGCGGTGCAGGATGATCCGGTTGGTGGCGTTGTCGTCGACCACCAGCACGCCGATGCCCGAGAAGTCGGCCAGCCGGGCGTCGCGGCGGTGCTGCGGGGGCACCAGCGCCGGCAGGGTGAACCAGAAGGTCGACCCCAGGCCCTCCTGGCTGTCGTAGCCGATCGCACCATCCATCAGATGCACCAGCCGGCGCGAGATGCTCAGCCCCAGGCCGCTGCCGCCAAAGCGGCGGCTGGTGCTGCTGTCGGCCTGCATGAAGGGCTCGAACAGCCGCGCGCGGTGCTCTGCCGGAATGCCGATGCCGGTGTCGCGCACCTCGAAGCGCAGGGTCGGGCCGGCATCGGCGGCGTCGACCAGCAGCACCGAGACGACGACTTCACCGCGTTCGGTGAACTTCAGCGCGTTGCCCACCAGGTTGACCAGCACCTGGCGCAGCCGGATGGGGTCACCGCGCACCGTCTCGGGCACCTCGGGGGCGATGTAGCAGGCCAGTTCGATGCGCCGCGCATGGGCGCGCTGCGCCAGCATCGTCGTCACGTCTTCCACCGTGCGGCGCAGGTCGAATTCGAGTGACTCGATGTTCAGCTTGCCGGCCTCCAGGCGCGAGAAGTCGAGGATCTCGTCGATCACGCCCAGCAGCAGCGAAGCCGAGCTGGCAGCGGTGTCGAGGTGGCGCCGCTGCGACGCCGCCAGCGGTGTGTCGCGCAGCATCTCGATCGAGCCCAGCACGCCGTGCATCGGCGTGCGGATCTCGTGGCTCATGTTGGCCAGGAATTCGGATTTCGCGTTGGCGGCGTCTTCGGCGGCGTCCTTGGCGTGGCGCAACTCGATCTCGCCGAGCTTGCGCTCGGTGATGTCGTGCACCACGGCGATGTGGCGGCGTGGCCCGTCCAGCGGCAGCTCGGCCACGCGCAGCGCGATCCACAGCATGCGGCCGTCGACGCGCCCGACCTCGAGCTCGCGCTCGGTGCCGACCGCCCCCGCCGCGCCGGCGGGCAAGGCGCTGTCGAAGCAGGCCTCGAACACTGCGCTGTAGTCCGGCGCGACGATGGCAGCGACGCCCTGTCCGATCACGTCGTCGGCGCGGCGGCCGAACATCGATTCGGCGCCGGCGTTGAAGCTCTCCACCTGGCCCTGTGCACCGACCACGATGATGCCGTCGTGCGTGCTGTTGAGCACCTGGCGCAGATAGGCCTCGCGCGCGGCCAGCGCCTGCTGTGCCTGCACACGCGCGCTGACATCGGACTGCAGCGCAACGAAGTGCGTCAGCCGGCCCGTCGCGTCGCGGATCGGCATGATCTGCAGTTCGTTCCAGAACGGCGTGCCGTCCTTGCGGTAGTTCAGCAGCTGTTCGTGTGCCTGCCCGCCCGAGGCCAGCGCCGCGCGGATGCGGGCCAGCGCCTGGGGGTCGGTGTCCGGCCCCTGCAGGAAGCGGCAGTTGCGGCCGCGCACCTCGTCGAAGCTGTAGCCGGTGATGCGTTCGAACGCCGGGTTGCCGAAGACCATGGGGTTGTCGGGCTGCGTGGCATCGGCGATCACCGTGCCCACCTGCGTCGACTCGATGATCTGGCCGCGCAACCGCAGTTCCTGCTCGCGCGCGCTCAGTTCGGCGTAGCTTGCTGCGAGGCTGGCCGACATGCGGTTGAACGACGCGGCGGTGCTGGCGAGCTCATCGTTGCCACGCACCGGGATCTGCAGGCCGAGCGCACCTGTCGCCAGCTTGCCCGAGGCGTCTGACAGGTCTTTGAGCTGGCGCGTCAGGTAGGCGCCGAGCAGCCACGAAAACAGGGCCACCAGCAGCATTTCGAGCACCGCCAGCCCGATGCCGAAGCGGCGCGCATCGGCCAGCTGCGCCCGCAGAGCGGCGGCTGACACGCCCAGCTCGATGCGGCCGAAGGACGTGCCGGCCTCGGCGACATCGGCCGCGGTGTCGAGCACGCCGTTCTCCAGGGCGTCCAGGGGCAGTGCTGCAGCAGCCGGCCTGCGCGCCAGCTCTGCTGCCGGCCCGGCCTCGGCAGCGACGCGGCCTTGTGCATCCAGCACGCGGGCATAGACCACGCCCGGGTAGTTGAGCATCTCGCGCGTCATCGCGGTGATCTCGGCCAGATCACTGGTGATCAGCGCGTTCTTGGTGGCCACCGAGAAGGCGCGGACGGTGGACTCGGCACGCTGGCGGAATTCGGTCTCCGCACTGGTGGTCATGAAGTTCAAGCCGCTCCACAGCAGCAGGCTCAGCAGCGCCAGCTCGATCAGCGCGACGCCCAGCACGGTCTTGAGGCGGAACGACATCGGGCGGCTAGGACTTCAGCAATTCGGCCAGGGTCTGGATGCCAAGCCCGCGGACGTCGTTCCAATCGCTGTCCTTGGCGGCTTCGATGCCGCTGAAACCCACGCCCTGCAGCGCTGCCTTGCCAGCCACGCCAGCGGCGGCGGCTTCCATCGCTGCCAGCAGGCTGGCCACGGCGGCAGCCGGCACGCGCGGGTGGGCGGCCAGCGCATGGGGCGTGTAGTCCTTCGTCGACCACAGCACGCGCAGCGCATCGCGCACCTCGGGCTCCATCGCCTGCAGCGTGCGCGGGATGCCGCCGCCCGCCGGGTGGATGCCGCGCACCACGTTGAGGTAGACCGATTCGTGCGAGCCGACGAAACGCGGCGTGATGGGGATGCCGAGGCGTTCCAGTTCGGCACGCACCAGCACGGTGGCGGCAAACGAGGCCGGCGCCGGAAAGGCCATCTCGGTGCGCGCGAGGTGGGCCAGTTCCCGCAGCGGCGAGTCCTTGCGCACGACCACCATGCCACGCAGGCGCCGGCCCTTTTCGCGCGCAAACGCCTGGTAGCCCGGCTTCTGGCTGAACACCGTGTAGTGGTACGGGTTCATGTAGGCGAAGTCGTACTCGCCAGCGGCCAGCCGCTTCTCGAAGATCGGGATGTTGGGCGCGGTCGCGAAGCGTAGACCGAAGCCGGTCTTTTCGGACAATGCGTTGAACAGCGGGATCCAGGCTTTGGCCAGTTCAGTGGCCGATTGCTGCGGCACAACGCCGAAGCTGAAGCTGCGGACATCGGCAGCGAATACCGTACCCTTCATGAGCGACGTACTGGCGAGCACGAGGCCACTTGCGCGACAGATGGTTCGACGTTGCATGAGGAGAATGGCGGTTTGACAGCAGGCACTGCATTCTTGCATCGCCAGCGCACACGAACCCGTTCAGATGCCGCGGCTGAAGCAGTCGCGGGGCCGCGGATCGCTGCCGCGGCACGACGCGGGGAGCTCGAGGCCCTTACAGGCCGATCTGCGAACGACCCCGAGCGTTCATTCCATATCCACGCAGAAAGGGTGTGGCCGGGGTCGCGCCGCAGCGGCCATCCGTCAACGCCCTGCATTCGGATGCGCGCAACGCCGCGCCGCCGCGGTCCGACTGCGCCAGGCGCGCGTCGTACAGCCCGCCTCCGGTATCGACAAGCGCCGCCGACCCTTGAGCGAGCGCTTTGCACGATGAGGGCCTTCGAGCGGCCTTCGGCCTGCGAGAGCTGTACTTACGGACCGGTCGTTCGGAAGAACTGTCTCTGGCCGATCGGATGACCGGAAGTGGCCGCGTCCAGCCAGAGTGGAGTTCGGAATCCGCGACGGAAACCTGCCGTTCGTGGGCGCGCCGTGACAAGATTTTCGAGCGCGTCGTGAAGGACGGCTTGGCCGGTTGTGGTCATCCACAAACGTCGGCTTGCTGGTGATCGAGTGGTCGGGCCGCCACCCACGCCAAGGCAACGATGGCCGCGAGCCCGCGTCGCCCGGCGGCGTCCGTGTGCACCGGCGGTGGCGGTGGTGGCGGGCACCTCAATTTGGCTGCAGTGCGGACTCGCGCGTCCTCGGCGCGAAAGCCCTTTCCCTCGTCCTGGAAGATGGCCCGTTAGCCCGGCTTGCCGAACCCGCCTTCCACCCAGGCCTGCGCGCTGCGCGCATTCAGCTTGAAGCTCGCCGCTACGCGCCGGCTGGCCGCTGCTTCGCCGTCCGGCCCCACCGCGCTCAGCGTGGCGTGCGGGTCGTCGTCGTCGGGCACGATATCCAGGTTCACCTGCCAGCGCGCGCCCGCCGCGGTCACCACCACGCTCTGGTGCAGCCGGGCGTGTTCCTGCTGTTCCTGCCGGCGCACGAACTCGCTGGCGGTCTTCACCAGGGTGTGGAAGGCGTTGGTGTCCAGCGGCTTCGGGTTCTTCTTGTCGCGGCCCATGGTCCAGGGGCCGATGAGGGCGGGTTCACTGGCGCCGATCTTCGTCATCGCCACGGCCCAGCCTTCGTCGTCGTCGTTCTTGATGACCTGCGCCGTCCAGCCGTAGTCCTGCCAGCGGCGCGGCTCCTTGATGACTTCGGGTTGGCCAGCGTCGTCGGGTTCGGTGCTCATCGTTGCAGCTGCTGCAGGTCGGCCAGGGTGTTGGCGTTGAAGAAGGCGGCCGCGTCGTCGAAGCGCACTTCGACGCAGCGGTGCTGGCGCATCCAGACGGCGATCTTGCGTTCGCCCTGGTGCAGGTAGGCCACCAGGCTTTCCAGCAGGTCGCTGCGCACCAGCGCAAACACCGGCTGGGCGCGCAGCTGGCCGTCTTCCAGGGTCGCGGCCATGGCGACGTCGGCTGCGTTGTCGGTCAGGGCCTGCGCCAGTCGCGCCGCCAGGTCGGCCGGGAAGTTCGGGGTGTCGCAGGGCACGGTCAGCAGATACGGCGTGTCGCAATGCTCCAGCCCGGCCAGCAGGCCGCCCAGCGGGCCCGGGAAGTCGGGCAGCGGGTCGGGCCAGACCGGGGCGCCCATGGCTTCGTAGGCGGCCAGGTTGCGGTTGGCGTTGATCATGAGGTGGCCCACCTGCGTCTGCAGCCGCAGCAGTGCATGCAGTGCCAGCGGCATGCCCTGGTGGTTCTGCAGGCCCTTGTCGACACCGCCCATGCGCGTGCCGCGGCCGCCGGCCAGCACCAGGCCGGTGATGTCTTGCGGGTCCAGGCTCATCGGATGGCGCTTTTCATTGTTCGAGCAGGTCGAAGGCCTGCACCTCGATGCTGATGAAGGCCTGCGTGAAGCCGGCCACGCTGCGCCAGAGCATGGCGCGCGGGTGGGCGTCGACGGCGGCGCACAGGTCGGGCAGCCAGGGCTGCACATGGGTGCGGAAGAAGCGGCGCTGCTGTTCCAGGTTGCACACCGCCATGTCGTCGCCGGCGATCAGGTAGCGCATCACCTCGAACACATACGCGACATGGTCCTCGGTCTCGCTGTTGGCCACGTCCTTCGTCAGGCCCAGCGTGGCCAGGTCGGTGCGCAGCTGGGCCAGCGGCTTTTCGTTCAGGAAGCCGGCCAGGTAATAGGAGCCGTAGACGAAGACCTCGGGCTTGCCCACGCCCTGGAACAGCGCCACGAACTCGTCGCGCGCGTCGTCCAGCGGCGTGGCGCGGAAGGCGGCAACGAGTTCGGACCAGGGCCCTTCGAGCCAAGCGCCGGCTTCCGGCGCCTGCGTCACCGCCACCGCAAACTGCTGTTGCAGCGCGGCGTCGGGCGGGGCCATCCACAGCCGCGCGAGCAGGCCGTAGAGCTCGGCGCGGGCCAGCTCCTCGCTGTCGTCGGGTGTGGCGAACTGGATGGCGGTGGTGGTCATGTCAGCGGATATCCTGAATTCGGACTTCGTCGTCGCCGGAATACATGTCGACGACGCGGCAGTCGCTGCACATCTTCAGGCGTTCGGCGGCGCGGCCCTGGAAGGCGGCATGCCCGGCCAGCTTCTCCAGCATGTTCTCGATGGCGCGCAAGGTACCGAAGGGCTTGCTGCAGCGGATGCACTGGAAGGGCTGGGCCTCGTGCAGCACACGCGTGGCCTTGCGCGCCTTGCCGCTGTCGGCCAGCCACAGCCGCGGCTGCAGCGTGATGGCGTCTTCGGGGCAGGTCTTCACGCACAGGCCGCACTGCACGCAGTTCTTCTCGATGAAGCGCAGCTGCGGCTTGTCGGCGTTGTCGGCCAGCGCGGCTTCGGGGCAGGCGCCCACGCAGCTGAGGCACAGCGTGCACTTGGCGGTGTCGACGACGAGACTGCCGAACGGCGAACCCGCCGCGGGCAAGGGCAGGGCGGCGTCGGCCGGCAGCGCGTCTTTCGCCGGCGCCTGGGCCAGCAGGTGGTCGATGGCCAGGTCCAGCGTCGGGCGCTTGTCGGCTTGCGTGGCGAAAGCGGCGGGCCGGGTCACCGTCTGCGCCGGCGCCACGCGCAACGCGGCGTCGAAGCGGGCCAGGCCTTCGGGCGTGCTGATGTCGGCTTCGACCACACGCAGATGCTCGCCGCGATAGCCCAGGCCCGCCAGGATGGCCTGCGCTACCGCCATCTGCTCGCCCAGCGCCTGCCGGTACTGCGGGGCTTCCTCGTCGGTGAGCAGCACCCACACCTGGCTCGCGCCCTGGGCGATGGCGGCCAGCCACAGGTCGATGCCGGTGCTGGCGGTGTGCCACAGCGGCACCGGCAGCACCCGTGCCGGCAGGCCCTGCAGCGTGCTGCCACGGCGCTGGCTGCGGGCGGCGCGGCCCAGCGCGTCGACAGCGGCGACACCGGCCTTTTCGCTGTGCAGCAGCAGCACGGCGTCCTTGCCGCCGGCGTGGCCGTAGGCCTGCAGCATGGTGCGCCAGCGCTTGCCCTGGTCGACGGTGCCAGGGTAGGCGAAGGTCAGCGCGCCACTGGGGCAGACGGTGGTGCAGGCGCCGCAGCCCACGCACAGGTGCGGCTCGACCGCGATGCCACCCCCGGCCTGGCCCGGGGTGTGCACCGTCGCCTGGCCGGCGGCGGCGTGCGTGCGGCCACGGGCCTTGCCCTTCTGCGTGGCCTCGCTGCGAACGGCCTGGGCCGAGCAGACGTCGATGCAGGCGGTGCAGCCGATCTGTTCGTTGCGACTGTGCGCGCACAGCCGCTGCTGGTAGTTGAAGAACTTGGGCTTCTCGAATTCGCCCGCCAGTTCACGCAGGGCCAGCACGGCTTTCATCAGCGCAGCAGGCTCGGCTGCCGGCCCGTTCGCGACATGGAAGTAGCCCTGCGGCGGCTGGTGCTGCGTGAAGGCTGGGGCCGGGCGCAGGTCCAGCACCAGGTCGAAACGTTCATCGACCTGTTGCAGCGGGCGCTGGAAGTCGATGGCGCCTGCGGCTTCGCACACGCGCACGCAGTCGCGGTGGCTCTTGCACAGCGCGAGGTCGACCTGGTAGCTGAAGTCGATGGCGCCTTCGGGACAGGCGTCGACACAGGCATTGCAGCGGGTGCACAGGTCCAGGTCGATGGGGTTGCCGCTGCTCCAGCGGGCGTCGAACTGGCCCAGCCAGCCTTTCAGCTCGACGAGCGTGCCGGCGAACACCGCCTGGTCACGCGCCTGGGGCAGGGCGCCGGGCTGGCGCTGCCCGGCGCGGCCTTCGACGAGCAGGCTCACGTCGAGCTTGTCGGCGAGCAAGGCCGCCGCAGCGTGCGCCGATGCAGCGTCGCCGATGACCAGGGTGCGCCCCTGCGAGCGGTAGCTGACGGTCGTCACCGGCGCGGGCGCGGGCAGCTGCGCGGCGGCGATCAGCGCGGCGATCTTCGGCGTGGCCAGCGCGCCGTCGCGCGACCAGCCGGCGGTCTCGCGGATGTTGACGAAGTGGATCGGCCGTTCGGCGACGCTGGCCGCGCCTTCGGTCTGCTCGTTGAGCGCCAGGAACAGGCGGCTTTCCTGGGTGCAGGCCACCAGCAGTTCGTCGCCGCTGGCACCGGTGGCCTTGGCCTCGCGCTGGAAGCTGGGCGCCTCGCGCCGGCACAGCAGGCTGTGCCCCTGGTTCAGCCCGTCACTGCTGGCGCCCGGGGTCTTCGACAGGGCCCGGCTGATCGCCGGCAGGTCCAGCGTCATCGTTCGGTTGCAGTCGCACAGCAGGGTCTTCATGGGGAGGCAGCGGTTCGGTGGGTGGGGTGGGCGCAAGGCCGGCCGGTGAGGCCGTCGGAGTGGTCGGCGTCGCCTGGCCCGGTGGCGCCGCCGCGTCGGCGCGGTCCGGCTCGTCGTCGAACAGGCCCAGCATCGTCGACTGCACCATCTTGCGCAGCATGCCTTCGGGCAGGGGGTCGGGGGTGTTGTAGTCGTCGATGTAGGTGTCCAGCCCGTCCATCACGTTGAAGTGCGGGTCGCTGAACAGGTTCTTCAGCGCAGCGTTCTTCACCTGCGGGTCGACGCCCCGCCCGACGAACCGGCTGAAGTCGTCCGACGGGGTGAGCTGCAGCGCTTCTTGGAGCGTGGGTGCGGGCGGCGCCTCGGCGTCGGCGGCAGCCTGGGCCGGCACCTGTGCTGCGGCCGCTGCCACCGTGGGCGGCGCGCTGGTCTCGACCAGCGCCAGCGCGGCGGGCGCTGGCACTTCCGCCACCGGTGCGGGTGGCACCGGCAGCCCCTGCTGCACCTGCACCTTGCGCCGCGACCAGCGGGACAGGAAACCGTCTTCGTTCGCCATGGCTGGCCCTCAACGCTCTTCGGGCGGCTTGAACGACACCGGGCGGCGGCGCTGCTTGGGTTCTGGCCGGTAGTGTTGATCGGCGAAGGACTGCAGCCACGCACGCACCTCGGGTGGCAGTGGTCGGTTGTCGACCTTTTCCTGCGCATCGAGCATGCGGCCGGCTTCGTTGTACGACAGGGTCACGGCCTCGGGCCAGGCGCGCGAGGGGTCTTCGTCGTCGATTCGCCACTTCACGAACCACACCGGGTTGCCGCTGCTCAGGTTCAGGTAGTAGCCCTCGGCCTCGTCGCGGTGCAGGCTGACGGCCAGTCCCGGGAACAGGGTGCTGGCCAGCGCGCCGTCGTCGCGCAGAAGTCGCGGTTCGGTGCCGAATTCGCCGGTGTCCAGCACCACTTCGGCCACGCTGAAGCGCCACGCTTCCCAGACATTCGGGGCGCGTTCGCGGTCGATGCGCACGGCGGCGTAGAGCGTGGGAACAGGATGGGCGGGCGGGTTCATGGCAGGGGCTGGATTCTAGGGATGGGCCGTTGACCGCGTTGCGACGCGGTGCGCGACAGTTTGTCGCACCGTTTTGGGGTGCAACCCTATTGAAGTCAGTGGCGGCATCGCGGGTAATCCTAGGATGTCCAATGCATATCATCCATCGCATTGGCGTTGTCCAGGAGTACCCGCATGAGCCTCAGCACCCCCCCGCGCAAGTCGTCCCCGGCCTCCGATCCGGCGGCTCCCGCGCCGAGCCGCCGCCACCTGCTGGCTGGCCTGGGTGTTGCGGGTGCCGCGGGCGTCGCCGTGACGGCGCTGCCCCTGGTGGAGTCTGTGGCTCCCGCCGCAGCGCCCGAGGCGCTGGCTGCCGCCCCTGAAGCGGGCGGCGGCTACCAGGTGACGCAGCACGTGCTGCGCTACTACCAGACCGCCAAGGTCTGACGACAACCCCGCCGGCCTGCACAAAGGCCGGCATGGCACAGCGTCTGGCGACACTGTGCCCGCGCCAGACACCTGTCCCTGCACGGAGACCGCATCCATGTTGCTCACCCGCAAATCCAACAGCACCCTTCGCGCCGAAGCCGGCAGCAGCCTCGTGTCGAGCCTGTCGCGCGGGGTCTCGCGCGCCATTCCCACCATGGACCGCCGCGCTTTCCTGCGCCGTTCCGGCATGGGCGTGGGCGCCGGCATCGCCGCTTCGCAGCTGACGCTGGTGAAGAAGGCCGACGCGGCTTCGCGCGAAGCGCGTGCCGGCAGTGGAGGCACCGGCAAGGTGGAAGTCAAGCGCACCGTCTGCGGCCACTGCTCGGTGGGATGCGCGGTCGACGCGGTGGTGGAAAACGGCGTCTGGGTGCGCCAGGAACCGGTGTTCGACAGCCCCATCAACCTGGGCGCGCATTGCGCCAAGGGTGCGGCGCTGCGTGAACACGGGCACGGCGAGTTCCGCCTGAAGTACCCGATGAAGCTGGTGAACGGCAAGTACCAGCGAATCAGCTGGGACGTGGCGCTGAACGAGATCAGCGCAAAGATGCTGGAACTGCGCAAGCAAAGCGGGCCGGACAGCATCTTCGTGGTCGGGAGCAGCAAGCACAACAACGAACAGGCCTACCTGTTGCGCAAGTGGGTGTCGTTCTGGGGCACCAACAACACCGACCACCAGGCACGCATCTGCCACAGCACCACGGTCGCGGGTGTCGCCAACACCTGGGGCTACGGCGCGATGACCAACAGCTACAACGACATGCAGAACGCCAAGGCGGCGCTCTACATCGGTTCCAACGCGGCCGAGGCGCACCCTGTCAGCATGCTGCACATGCTGCATGCCAAGGAAGCCGGCTGCAAGATGATCGTCGTCGACCCGCGTTTCACGCGCACGGCGGCCAAGGCCGACGAGTACGTTCGCATCCGTTCGGGTTCTGACATCCCGTTCATGTTCGGCGTGCTGTACCACATCTTCAAGAACGGCTGGGAAGACAAGAAGTACATCGAGGACCGTGTCTATGGCATGGACAAGGTGCGCGAGGAAGTGCTGGCCAAGTGGACACCCGACAAGGTGCTGGAAGCCAGCGGCGTGGACGAAGCCACCACCTACAAGGTGGCCGAGATCATGGCCAAGAACCGCCCGAGCACGGTGGTGTGGTGCATGGGCCAGACCCAGCACACCACCGGCAATGCCGTGGTGCGCACCAGCTGCCTGCTGCAGCTGGCGCTGGGCAACGTGGGGGTGTCGGGCGGTGGCACCAACATCTTCCGCGGCCACGACAACGTGCAGGGCGCCACCGACGTCGGCCCCAATCCCGACAGCCTGCCCGGCTACTACGGCCTGGCCGACGGTTCGTGGAAGCACTTCGCCAACGCCTGGGGCGTGGATGTCGAGTGGATCAAGAAGCAGTACGCGCCGGGCATGATGACCAAGCCGGGCATGACCGTGTCGCGCTGGGTCGACGGCGTGCTGGAAAACAATGAGCTGATCGACCAGGACAGCAACCTGCGCGGCCTGTTCTTCTGGGGCCATGCACCGAATTCGCAGACGCGTGGCCTGGAAATGAAGAAGGCCATGGACAAGCTGGACCTGCTGGTCGTGATCGACCCGTTCCCCAGCGCCACGGCGGCCATGGCGGCGATGCCTGGCAAGGCCGAGGACAAGAACGCCAACCAGGCCGTGTACCTGCTGCCGGCCTGCACGCAGTTCGAGACCAGCGGCTCGTGCACGGCGTCGAACCGCAGCCTGCAATGGCGCGAGCAGGTCATCGAGCCGCTGTGGGAAAGCCGCACCGACCACATGATCATGTACCAGCTGGCGCAGAAGCTGGGCTTCGACAAGGAGCTGGTCAAGAACTACAAGATGGTCAAGGGCAAGGGCGGCATGGAAGAGCCCGAGACCGAGTCCATCCTGCGCGAGATCAACAAGTGCGTCTGGACCATCGGCTACACCGGCCAGAGCCCGGAACGCCTGAAGGCGCACATGCGCAACATGCATGTTTTCGATATCAAGACCCTGAAGGCCAAGGGCGGTATCGACAAGGAAACCGGCATGAACCTGGACGGCGAGTACTTCGGCCTCCCCTGGCCGTGCTACGGCACGCCCGAGATGAAGCACCCGGGCAGCCCGAACCTGTACGACACCAGCGTGCACGTCATGAAGGGCGGCGGCAACTTCCGCGCGAACTTCGGCGTCGAACGCGAGGGCGTTTCGCTGCTGGCCGGCGATGGCTCGCATTCCAAGGGCTCCGACCTGACGATGGGCTACCCGGAATTCGACCACCTGCTTCTGAAGAAGCTGGGATGGTGGAGCGAGC
Organism: Rubrivivax sp.; assembly: GCA_022842595.1. GTDB lineage: Bacteria > Pseudomonadota > Gammaproteobacteria > Burkholderiales > Burkholderiaceae_C > Rubrivivax. The sequence continues at coordinate 136,141 of JALHPF010000007.1, read as the reverse complement.
TCACGGAAGCCGAGGCGAAGGCGGCCGAAGGCAAGAACTGGAAGACCGACCCCTCGGGCGGCATCATCCGCGTGGCCATGGTCAACCACGGCTGCCACCCGTTCGGCAACGCCAAGGCACGTGCCGTGGTCTGGAACTTCCCCGACCCCGTGCCTCAGCACCGCGAGCCGCTCTACAGCAACCGCCCGGACCTGGTGGCGATGTACCCGACGCACGACGACAAGAAGGCTTTCTGGCGCCTGCCCACGCTCTACAAGAGCGTGCAGGAGAAGAACAAGGACATCGGCAAGACCTACCCGCTCATCATGACCAGCGGCCGGCTCGTCGAGTACGAAGGTGGCGGCGAGGAAACCCGTTCGAACCCCTGGCTGGCCGAACTGCAGCAGGAGATGTTCGTCGAGCTCAACCCGAAGGCTGCCAACGACCGGGGCATTCGCAACGGCGATTACGTCTGGGTGAAGACACCGCCGATGACGGCGTTGCCCGACTTCAAGGGCATCCGTGTGAAGGCCATGGTGACCGAGCGCGTCGACGCGGAAACGGTGTTCCTGCCGTTCCACTTCTCGGGGCGCTGGGGCGGGGTCGACCTGCTGCCGTACTACCCCGAGGGCGCGGCGCCGGTGATTCGTGGCGAGGCCATCAACACCGCCACGACCTACGGCTACGACAGCGTCACGATGATGCAAGAGACCAAGACCACGGTCTGCCAGATCGAAAAAGCTACCGCTTAAGGAATTGACATGGCCCGCATGAAATTCATCTGCGACAGCGAACGCTGCATCGAATGCAACGGTTGCGTCACCGCCTGCAAGGCCGAGCATGACGTGCCCTGGGGCGTTAACCGCCGCCGCGTCGTCACCCTGAACGACGGCGTTCCCGGCGAGAAGAGCATCTCGGTGGCCTGCATGCACTGCAGCGATGCCCCTTGCATGGCGGTCTGCCCGGTGGACTGTTTCTACCGCACCGACGAGGGTGTGGTGCTGCACGACAAGGACACCTGCATCGGTTGCGGCTACTGCAGTTACGCATGCCCGTTCGGTGCGCCGCAGTTCCCGAGCAATGGCACCTTCGGCCTGCGCGGCAAGATGGACAAGTGCACCTTCTGCGCAGGCGGCCCCGAAGCCAATGCCAGCGCGGCCGAGAACGAGAAGTACGGCCGCAACCGCCTGGCCGAAGGCAAGCTGCCGGCCTGTGCCGAGATGTGCAGCACCAAGGCCCTGCTCGGCGGTGACGGCGACGTCGTGGCCGACATCTTCCGCACGCGCGTGCTGACACGCGGCAAGGGCAGCGAAGTCTGGGGCTGGGGAACGGCCTACGGCAAGCCTGCCGGCACCAAGTCCTGATGCGCTGATGACCCAATCTCCGATGACTCGCTCGATCCTGATCGTTTCCCTGGCCGGCTTGGCTTTCGCGCTCTCGGCCTGCACGGAAAAGCCCCAGACGCAGACCCGCAAATCCGACAGCAAGGCCTGGGAGGCGAAGGCCAGCGGCTACACCGCCCCGGGCTTCAAGGCTGGCGATCAGGCAGCCTGGGAAGAGCAGATGCGCAAGCGGGCCCAGGGTCAAAACGAGTACTCACGTGCCGTAGCGGCGCCCTGAAGCCGCATATCGACAGCAGCCCGTCAAAGGCGCAGACCATGACCTTCAAGCACCCCATCCGTCGCAGCGTCATGCTCGCTGCCACCCTGGCCAGCGCGCTCATCCTGGGCGGGTCGGCATGGGCCCAGGCGCCAGCTGCCGCGCCAACCATCGCGCCAGCCCAGTCGACAGTCGCCCCGGTCGATGCGGCTGCCGTTGCAGCGCCTGCTCGCCCGCCCAAGGGACCACCGGCCGGCTTCGTAGCCCCTGCCGAGCCCAAGGCCGACGAGAACAACGCCGCCCGTGCCAAGACCCAGCCCGGCAACAACGCGCCTTTCTGGCGCGACGTGCGCGACTCCGGCGACAAGCCCGGAGTCGTCAGCCTTCCCGGTGCCGAAAAGGGCATCCTGGTCCAATCCTTCGTTCAGTACCCAGGCTCGACTTTCACCACCGCCGGTGAAGCCTGGCGACAGGTACGCAACAACTGGATCATTCCCTACGGCGGTTCGCTGATGCTGCTGGTGCTGGCAGCGGTGGGCCTGTACTACTTCAGCAAAGGCCCCATGGGCGGGCACGAGGTCAACACGGGCCGTGTCATCGAGCGCTTCACCTACCTCGAGCGAGTTGCGCATTGGTCGACCGCCATCACCTTCGTGATCCTGGCCGTCTCGGGCATCGTGCTGGCATTCGGCAAGTTTTTTCTGCTGCCGATCATGGGTGCGACGCTGTTCGGCTGGTTGAGTTATGCATTGAAGAACGCGCACAACTTCGCCGGACCACTGTTCGCTGTTTCATTGGTTGTGTTCGCCGCGATCTTCGTCAAGGACAACCTGCCCAAGGCGCACGACGTCGGTTGGCTGGCCAAGGGCGGCGGCATGCTGAGCGGCGAGCATGTGCCGTCCGGCAAGTTCAATGCAGGCGAGAAATTTGTCTTCTGGGGCGGCGTGATCGTGCTGGGCCTCGTCGTCACCGTCTCGGGGCTGGTCCTGAACCTGTTGATTCCCGGCTGGGGCGTGACGCGCGGCGAGATGCAGGTGGCCCACATGGTGCATGCCGTGGCTTCGGTGCTGATGATGGCCATGTTCATCGGCCACATCTACATGGGCACCGTGGGCGTCAGTGGCGCGCTCAATGCCATGAAGACCGGATACGTCGACGAAGCCTGGGCCAAGGAACACCACGAGCTCTGGCACGACGACGTCCGTGCCGGGCGTGTCCCGGCGCAGCGTTCGGCTGCCGTGGTACCCGGTGCCGGCCGGACCAGCCCGCAACCCTGAACGAGGCCGAAGGACATGAACGCAAATTCACGCAAGCTGCTGGCCGCTGCCGCCAGCCTGTTGCTGGTGGCCAGTGCCGCGGCCAAGCTGCCCGCCCCGAGCGACGAAGCCAAGGCCAAGGCCGCTGAAGCCGCTGCCAAGACGGCGCATGGCAACAAGGTGGCCAACTACCAGCTGTGCATGTCGATGGAGAAGGTGGCCGCGGGCTACACCGCCAGCGCCAAGCAGGCCGGCAAGGAGGTCAAGCCCGCCACCGCCACCCCGGCCTGCGAGAACCCGGGCCCCTTCGTCTATACGCCGCCTGCGCCTGCGGTGCCCGCCGCGTCGGCTGCCGCTGCCGTCGCCCCAGCGGCGCCGGCTGCGCCCCTGAAGTAGGCCCGGCCTTGGCCGTACCCGCAAGTTCAGCCAGCCTGGCGATGCGCACGGCAGCCGCCGACTCTGCGCCATCGGCCATCGACTGCACCCTGCAGTTTGCGCCCGTGCCCGGCGCGCCGCGCCTCACGTGTGCAGGCGCACCGCTGCTGCGCGAAATCGAAGTGCTCGACGAGTACGGTGAACGCCGCCGGCTTTTCATTCCGGCCGAGCGGCCGCTGACGGTATTCGTCGACAAGCGCGAGATCGTCACCCTGATGACCTTGGGGGCCAGCCCCGAACTGCTGGTGCTGGGCTGGCTGCGCAACCAGCGTCTCATCGAACGTGTGAGCGATGTCGAGTCGGTTACCGTCGACTGGGACGTCGGCGCCGCGGCGGTCAAGACCCACACCGGCCTGGTCGATGTCGAGCAGAAGACCTCGCAGCGGGTCGTCACCACCGGTTGCGGCCAGGGCACGGTGTTCGGCGACATGATGGGGCAGATCGACGCCATCAGCCTGCCTGGCGCCGATGTGGCGCGCCTGCGCCAGAGCACGCTGCACGCCATGCTGGAAGCCATGCGCCAGCGCAACAGCATCCACCGCAAGGCCGGTTCGGTGCACGGCTGCGCGCTCTTCAGGGGCGCGGAAATGCTCATGTTCTGCGAAGACGTGGGCCGCCACAACGCCATCGACACCATTGCCGGCTGGATGGGCCTGCACGCCCTTGCCGGCGGCGACAAGGTCTTCTACACCACCGGCCGGCTGACGAGCGAGATGGTGATGAAGTCGGCCCAGATGGGCGTGCCCATCATCGTGTCGCGCAATGGCGTCACCGCCATGGGCCACGAGATGGCCACGCGGCTGGGCATGACGCTGTTCGGGCGTGCGGCGAACCGCCATTTCCTCTGCTACACCGGCTTCGAGCGCTTCGACTCGGAACCCGAACCGCAGCGGCCTGCGGTACGCGTCGTCGCTGGCTGATCCGCAGGCCTGTTGCGGGCCAGTGCGCGCTTGCGCGGGCCTACGCGGGCCGTCTTTCGACGCCTTGCGCAGAGGGCAGTACGACGTCGTCGAGGCTCGCCCGGTCGGCAGACAGTGCCGGCCAGCGATGCCCTGATTGCGCCAGCACCACGGGCGGTCGAAGCCAGGTCTGCCGGGTGAATGGGCGCGATGCTGTCCCGATTGCCAGGCTATTCAACCCACCAGCCCGTCGAACAGCCAGACATCCACCAGGCCGCCCGCGGGCACCGAGCCCTGCTCGTGGCCGATGACGATCAGTGCATTGGCCTGGCTCATGCTGCTGAGGATGCCGGCGCCCTGGGAGCCGGCCACCTGCACCTGCCAGTGCCCGTCGTCGCCGCGGCTGACGCGGCCGCGCTGCAGCTCGGTACGGCCGGGACGCTTGCGGATGCCCTGCAGACAACGCGCCTGCAGCACCGGCAGTGGCTCAAGCTCGGCACCGGCCAGCTGCAGCAGCGCCGTGCGCACCAGCGCATAGAAGGTGACGAGGGCCGCCACCGGGTTGCCGGGCAAGGCGAACAGCCAGCTGCTGCGCCCCTGCGCCTGCACAGGCCCGAACGCGAAGGGCCGGCCGGGGCGCATCGCCACCTTCCAGAAGGCTACTTCCCCCATCCGAGCCAACAGGGCGCGGGTGTGGTCGGCGTCACCGGCACTCACGCCGCCGCTGGTCAGCACCACGTCGGCCCCGGCAATGGCCGCCTCCAGCGTGGCCTGCAACGCTGCCGGGTCGTCGCGCACCACGCCCAGGTCCAGCACGTCCATGCCCAGGCGCTGCAGCGCAGCCATCAGAGCGTAGCGGTTGCTGTCGTAGACGCAGCCGGGGTCCAGCGCCTGGCCCAGGCTGCGCAGTTCGTCGCCGGTGGAAAACACCGCCACGCGCAGGCGCTTTCGCACCTGCACAGTGGCGATGCCGAGTGACGCCACCAGGCCCAGGTCTGAAGGCCGCAGCACGCGGCCGGCCGAAAGCGCGGGCTTGTCGCGCGCCAGGTCTTCACCCTGGCGGCGCCGGTTCTCGCCCGGCTTCAGCAGGCCAGCAGCCATGTGCACCAGGCCGCTGGCTGGCTCGCCGTCGACGCGGCACAGCTCGATCGGCACCACGGTGTCCAGCCCCGCCGGCATCACAGCTCCGGTCATGATGCGCACACATTGGCCCGCGCCCACCCGGCCCTGGAAAGGTGGGCCGGCGAACACCATGCCCACCGCCTGCAGCTGCAGCGGCAGCCCCGAGGCCAGGGCCGCGCCGGCGAAGGCGTAGCCGTCCATCGCCGAGTTGTCGTGGGCCGGCACGTCGATGGGCGAAAGCACATCGGCGGCCAGCACGCGGCCCAGCGCCTCGGTCAACGGCACGGCTTCCTGGCCCACCACGGGCCGCATGGCGGCAGTGATGGCGGCGCGGGCTTCGTCCAGGCTCAGCTGCGTGTCGCCCGCGGCGACGGGTGACGGGCCCAGGGCAGGGGGCGGGTTGGCAGGGACTGGCGCGTTCATGGTGCAATCGACGGTTGTGTCCGCCGATTCTGCCGTGCCCCCTATCAGCCCCTGTGCCGTATCCATGCGGCTTTCCTTCCCTTGAGCACGGTGGCTGAAAGCCTGGGCCTGGCGGTGCAGTTGGTGCTGGGCGCCGACGCCGAACTGCTGGGCGTGGTGGGCCTGTCGCTGCGGGTCAGCCTGACGGCCTGCGCGCTGGGGGCCGGTGTCGGACTGCTGCTGGGTGCCTGGCTGGCGGTGGCGCGGTTTCGCGGCGTCGCGGGCCTGGTCTGGGGCCTGAACACGCTGCTGGCACTGCCTTCGGTGGTGGTCGGCCTGTCGGTCTACCTGCTGCTGTCCCGGGCGGGGCCGCTGGGCAGCCTGGGCATCCTTTTCACCCCGACGGCGATGGTCGTGGCGCAGAGCATGCTGGTCGTGCCGCTGATCGCTGCCCTGTCGCGGCGGCTGGTGCTGGACGCCTTGTCCGAAGGCGGGGAACAGCTGCAGTCACTGGGCGCCGGCCCCTTGCAGCGTGCGCTGCTGATGCTGGTGCACGAGCGGCTGGCGGTGCTCACGGTGCTGCTGACCGCCTTCGGGCGCGCGATTTCCGAAGTCGGCGCGGTGATGATCGTCGGTGGCAACATCGACGGCGTCACCCGCGTGATGACCACGGCCATCGCGCTGGAGACGAGCAAGGGCGACCTGCCACTGGCGCTGGCGCTGGGCCTGGTGCTGCTGGGGGTGGTGGGTGTCGTCAACCTGGGCATTGCCGCGCTGCAGGCCCGTGCCGATGCCTCCGCCACTGCCCCCGCTGCGGCGGCCGATGCGCCGCGGCGCGAGCCACGCGCCGAAGCCGTGGCCGTGCCGCGCGCGGCACCGGGCCCCGAGCTGCTGCGGCTGCAGGCAGCGGGTTTGCGCTTCGGCAGGGTGCAGGCACTGCGGCCACTGACGCTGGCGCTGCGGCGCGGCGAAAGCCTGGCCCTGGTGGGTGCCAACGGCGCCGGCAAGACAAGCCTGCTGCGCCTGCTGCATGGCCTGCTGCCCTGCACCGAAGGCCAGCGCGAGGTGGTGCCCTTGCAGCCCGAGGGCCAGCTGCCGGTGGCGGCCATGCTGTTTCAGCGCCCCTTCCTCTTGCGCTTGTCGGTACGGAACAATGTGCTGCTGGGCTTGGCGTTGCGCGGCGTGCCGAAGGCCCAGCGGCCGGCCCGCTGCACCGAGGCGCTGCAACGTGTGGGCCTGCAGGCCCTGGCCGGGCGCGACGCACGTTCGCTGTCTGGCGGCCAGCAGCAGCGGCTGGCCCTGGCGCGGGCCTGGGCGCTGCAGCCCGACATCCTGTTCCTGGATGAGCCCACCGCCAGCCTGGACCCCAGCGCCAAGCGCGAAGTCGAGTCGCTGATCGCCGACGTTGCCGCCGCTGGCGTGACGCTCGTCATGAGCACGCACAACCTCGGCCAGGTCAAGCGCTTGGCCAGCCGCGTGTTGTACCTGGAAGCTGGCCGGGTGGCTGTCGACCTGCCCACCGCAGCCTTCTTCGGCAGCGAGCTGCCCGCCGACGCCGCGGCCTTCCTGAAGGGTGAACTGGCCTGGGCCTGAAGCTCAGCCGGTACTTCCGACCGGAGTGCCCCAGGCCTGCCGCAGTTCCCGTTTCAGCACCTTGCCGATGGCGCTGCGCGGCAGTTCGCCGGTCAGGCGCAGCGCCGCCAGGCGCTGGGTCTTGCCCACCTGGGCGTTCAGCCAGTCGCGAAGCGCATCGGGCTCGACATCGTGGCCTGGCTGCAGCACCACAAAGGCCACCGGCGTTTCGCCCCAGGCCTCGGAAGGCACGCCCACCACCGCGCAGTCGGCCACCGCCGGGTGGCGTTGCAGCAGCGCCTCCAGGTCGCTGGGATAGATGTTGAAGCCGCCGCTGATGACGATGTCTTTCTTGCGGTCCAGCAGCTCGAGGAAGCCGTCACCGTCGAAGCGGCCGATGTCGCCGGTGCGGATGAAGCGCCGGCCGTCGGGCGCGAACCATTCGGCTTCGCGCGTCTTGTCGGGCTGACCGTGGTAGCCCGTCATCATCGCCGGCGAGTGGCCCACGACTTCGCCGGTGGCACCGGGCGCCAGCTCGATGCCGGCCTCGTCGATGAGCCGGATGTCGTGCCCCTCGGCCGGGCGGCCCACCGTGTGCAGCTTGTCGGGGTGCAGATGGGCTTCCAGGATGCAGGTGCCGCCGCCTTCGGTCATGCCGTAGAACTCCACCAGCGCACCCGGCCAGCGTGCCAGCACCTCGGCCTTCACGGCCGCCGGGAACGGGGCACTGGTGCAGAACTTCATGGCGAAGTGGCGGAGGTCGGTGCGGTCGAAGTCGGGGTGGGCAAGCAGGCGGCGGTATTGCACCGGCACCAGCATGGTGTGCGTGACGCAGTGCAGCTGGGCCAGCGCCAGATACCCCGCGGCGTCGAACTTGCGCATCAGCAGCACGGTGCCGCCGAAGGCCAGTGTCGGGAAGAAGACCACCAGCGTCGTGTTGCTGTAGAGCGGCGTGGCCAGCAGTGTCACCGTGCCCGTGTCGTAGCCATATTTCGCGCCGCGCTGCACATGTTGCCAGCGCATGCCGTGCGACTGCACGATGCCCTTGGGGGTGCCCGTGGTGCCCGACGAATAGATGATGTTGAAGGCGTCGGCCGGCCCGATTTCCACCGGCTGCGGCTGCGCACCCGGCGGCGCCAGCCAGTCGTCGACAGGCTGGCCCGGTGCACCGGCTTCAAGCGCGATGCAGCGCTGCAGGGCGGCTTCGGGCAGCAGCCCGGCACTGCTGGCGTCGATGAAGATGCGCTGTGCCTGTGCGTCACTCAGCATCGACGCCAGCGCTTCGCGGCTGCTGCTGGCGGCCAGCGGCGCCACCACCACGCCAGCGCGCAGCGCCCCGAGGAACAGCGCCGCCTGCAGCGGTGTGCTGTGGCCACACAGCGCGACGGCCTGGCCCGGTTGCACGCCGTCGCGTTGCAGCGCCGCGGCCACGCGGTCCATCAGCGCGTCGAGCTGCGCGTAGCTGAGCACCTGCTCGTCCTGCACCAGCGCTGCCTGCCCGGGGCGCTCGACGGCGTGCAGGCGCAGCTGCGCGGGCAGGGTCTCCGCGCTCACCGCTGGCTCGCTTTCAGCGTGCTTTCAGCCTATTTGGCCGCCAGGCCCAGGCGTTCGATCAATGCCTTGTCCTTGGCGAAGGTCTCCACCGCCCACTGGCGATAGTCGCTGCCATTGCGGTACCAGACGCTCTGGTTGAGCTGCGTCATCAGCTCGGCATGCTTGGGGTCGTCCATGGCCAGCTTGAAGGCGTCGTGCAGGGTCTTCACCACCGCCGGGTCCATGCCCTTGGGGCCCACCAGGCCATAGGGCGATGTGCTGACGACGTTGTAACCCAGGTCTTTCGCCGTGGGCACCTGCGGCCAGCGTGCGGTGCGGTTTTCGCCGAAGGTGAGCAGCAGGCGCATCTGGCCGCCGTCGACGAACTTGTCCCAGCCCGTGGCGTCGCTGGCGGCCATCACGTGGCCGCCGATCAGCGCCTGCATCTGGTCGGCGTTGCCCTTGAACGGAATGTGGTTCAGCTGCACCTTGGCCGCAGTGGCCAGTTCCTCGATCAGCAGGTGCGGGCTGGTGCCGATGCCGGTGCTGCCGTAGTTGATCTGGCCGGGGGCCTTGCGCGCCGCCTCGATGTAGTCGTTGAAGGTCTTGTAGGGCGAATCGGCGCGCACCACGAAGCCGAAGGTGTAGCCGCTGACACCGATGATGTAGGTGAAGTCGTTGATCGGGTCGAACGCCACCTTCTGCATGTGCGGTATGCGCAGCATGCCCAGCGGGAACTGGCTGATGGTGTAGCCGTCGGGCTTGGCCATGCCGGCCATCTGGCTGGGCCCCAGCGTGCCGCCACCACCGGGCTTGTTCTCGACGATGATGTTCTGGCCCAGGATCTTGCCCGCCAGCTCGGCCAGCGCGCGGTGGTGGCGGTCGGTGCTGCCGCCGGCGGGCCAGGGCACGATCAAGGTGATGGGTTTGTTCGGGAAGCCGGTACCCTGGGCGTGCACCCAAGGGGCGGCCAGGCCGGTGGCGGCCATGCCCAGCACGGTGCGGCGGCGGAAGAGGGCGTGTGTCATCGGGAGTGTCTCCAGAGCTGTCGTTGTGCCGCAGATTCTGGCGGGCATGCCGGCACCCGGGCAGCCGGGCTTGCCCTGTCGCGCAGGTGACGAAAGGCCGTGGCGGCCGTGGTGCCACGCTGGCAAGTTCCTGAATCCAGCGCGTGCTGCCAGCTCGGTGAAAGGCTGATGGTCGTTTATGGTCGTGCTGACCTATTCAGCACAAGCTGGCGCCGAACCTCAACGCCCGTACAGCCGCCCCAGTTCCGCCAGCCGCTGCGCATGCCAGGGCTGCACCTGGGCCCACTGGAAGCGCCAGCCCCACCAGCCGCTTTCCTGGCCCGGAAAATTCATGCGGCATTCGCTGGGCAGCGCCAGCACGTCCTGCAGCGGGTGCACGCAGGTGTCGGCGACGCTGGCCATGGCCGCGCGGATGAAGGTCCAGGGCATGTCGTGGCCGTCGGTGTTGAAGTAGCCGCGGGCGTAGTGGCGTTCGTGGTCGGTGGCCGTGGCCCACCAGCCGGCGACGGTGTCGTTGTCGTGGGTGCCGGTGTAGACGACGGTGTCGGGCTCGTGGTTGTGCGGCAGGAAGCGGTCGCTGGCGTCGCCGTTGAAGGCGAACTGCAGGATGCGCATGCCCGGCAGGCCGAACTTCTTGCGCAGCGCCTCGACGTCCGGGGTGATGACGCCCAGGTCCTCGGCAATGATGGGCATCGGCCCCAGCGCCTTGTTGATGGCCTTGAACAGCGGCTCGCCCGGCCCGGGCAGCCACTGGCCGTTCATCGCGGTGGGTTCGCTGGCCGGTATCTCCCAGTAGCCCGCGAAGCCGCGGAAGTGGTCGATGCGAACGATATCGACCAGCTCGAAGGTGCGGCGGATGCGCTCCACCCACCAGGCATAGCCGTCCTTGGCGTGTTCGGCCCAGCGGTAGAGCGGGTTGCCCCAGCGCTGGCCGGTGGCCGCGAAGAAGTCGGGCGGCACGCCGGCCACCACGGTGGGGCGGCCAGCCTCGTCCAGTTCGAACAGATGCTGGTTGGCCCAGACCTCGGCGCTGAGGTAAGCGATGAAGATCGGCGTGTCGCCGATGATCTGCACGCCACGGCCGTTGGCGTAGGCCTTGAGCGCCGCCCACTGGCGGTAGAAGCGCCATTGGCAGAACTGCCAGAACGCCATGCGCTCGGCATGCCTGGCGGTGGCGGCGGCCAGGGCGGCCGGCTTGCGCGCAGCCAGCCCGGGCTCCCATTCGCACCAGTCCTGCCAGCCGCAGCTCTCGCAGATGCTCATGAAGAGGGCGTAGTCGGTCAGCCAACTGGCGTGGTCGGCATGGAAGGCGGCGAAGTCGGCTTGCTGGGCCGGCGTGCCGTTCGCCGCGAAGCGCGCCGCGGCCTTGGCCAGGCGTTCCATGCGGAACGGGTACATCACGCTGAAGTCGATCTGGGCATCGTCAGCGGCCCCGGCAAGCCCGGGCACGGGGGCCAGGTCGGCTGCGTCCAGCCAGCCCTGTTCCTGCAATTCCGCCAGGTCGACGAGCAGGGCATTGCCGGCGAAAGCCGAGTTGCTCATGTAGGGCGAATTGCCCGGGCCGATACCGGCCAGCGGCAGCAGCTGCCACAGCTTCTGACCAGCAGCCACCAGCCAGTCGACGAAGTGGTAGGCCTCGGGCCCGAGATCGCCGGAGCCATGCGGGCCGGGCAGGGACGTGGGGTGCAGCAAAACACCGCTGGCGCGTGGGAATCTCATCGGATGGTTCCTGCAGTGTCGGGCAAGGCGCGCAGCAGCACGAGGCTGCGGGCGCGCAATGGGAAGTGGTCCGGCGCGTTGGCAGGCGAATCTGCGGGGTGCCGCCACGTGCTGCGACCGTCGGTGTTGGCGCTGTCGAGCTCGGCCACCCAGCCGCCGGGTGGCAGCCGGAAGCTGGCGTCCATGTCGCGGCCGTTGATCAGCAGCAGCAGCGGTTCGCTTGAACCACCTGGCGCACCGATGAAGGCACCCATGACGCGCGACATGCGGTTGTCCCAGTGCTCGGGCGTCAGCGGCTCGCCGACGCGGCGCAGCCAGGCCAGGTCGGCCAGGCCGCGGGCGTCGGCCACGCCGGTGTACCAGCGCGGGCCCAGCGGCATCAGCCGCTTGCGCAGCGAAACGAGGGTGGCGGTGTAGTCGGCCAGGGCGGCGTCGGCGCGGGCCCAGTCGATCCAGGTGATGGCGTTGTCCTGGCAGTAGGGGTTGTTGTTGCCACCCTGGCTGTGGCCGAGTTCGTCGCCGGCGGCCAGCATCGGCGTGCCCTGGGCGAGCAGCAGGGTGGCCAGCAAGGCGCGCTGCAGCCGGGTGCGCAAGCTCAGCACCACGGGGTCGGTGGTGGGGCCTTCCCAGCCGCAGTTCCAGCTGAGGTTGTGGCCGTGGCCGTCGCGGTTGTCTTCCAGGTTGGCCTGGTTGTGCTTCAGGTCGTAGCTCACCAGATCGGCCAGGGTGAAGCCGTCATGGCTGACGATGTAGTTGATGCCCTCGCAAGGCGGGCGCTGGCGGGCCTGGAACAGGTCGCTGCTGCCGGCCAGGCGCAGCGCCATCTCGCCGCGCGTGCAGTCGCCACCCAGCCAGAAGGCCCGTGCGGTGTCGCGGAAGTGGTCGTTCCATTCAGCCCAGCCGCGCGGGAAGTTGCCCACCTGGTAGCCGCCGGGACCGATGTCCCAGGGCTCGGCGATCATCTTGGTGCCCTGCAGCGCCGGGTCCTGCAGCACGGTCTTGAAGAACGGGCCGTCGCGTTCGAAGCCGTGGTCGCCCCGGCCCAGCACGGGGCCCAGGTCGAAGCGGAAGCCGTCGACGTGGAATTCCTGGACCCAGTGGCGCAGGCTGTCCAGCACCATCTGCAGCACACGCGGGTGGCGGATGTCTACGGTGTTGCCGCAGCCGCTGTAGTTGTCGTAGTGGTCCTTGGCGCCCGGCGGCAGGCGGTACCAGCTGGCGTTGTCCAAGCCGCGCCAGCTGAGCGTGGCGCCACGTTCGTCGCCCTCGCAGGTGTGGTTGTAGACGACGTCGAGGATGACCTCGATGCCCGCGGCGTGCAGGCGCTGCACCAGACGCTTGAACTCGTCGCGCGTTGCGCTGGTGGCGGCGTAGCGCGGCTCGGGGCAGAAGAAGCCCAGCGTGTTGTAGCCCCAATGGTTCACGAGCCCGTGTTCGACCAGGCGCGCCTCGCTCAGCAGCTGGTGCACCGGCAGCAGGCTGACGGCGGTGACACCCAGCCGCCGCAGGTGGCCGATGGCGGCGTCGTGCGCCATGCCCGCGTAAGTGCCGCGCAGGGCCTCGGGCACCCCAGGCAGCAGCTTGGTGAAGCTGCGCACGTGCACTTCGTACAGCACGCTGGCGGCCAGCGGCGTGCGCGGGTGGTGGTCGCCTTCCCAGTCGAAGCTGTCCTGCACCACCCGCGCCTTGTGGGCCCAGCGCGCGTTGTCGCGGGTGTCCATGTGGCCAGGGTGTTCGTGGTCATGGCCGCAGTGCGGGCCCTTCCAGCTGAAGCCGCCCGCAGGTGCCACGATCTCGCGTGCCCAGGGGTCCAGCAGCAGCTTGTAGGGGTTGAAGCGGTGGCCGCGGTCGGGTCGCCACGAACCCTGTGCGCGCAGGCCGTACACCAACCCCGCCGCAGCGCCTGGCAGGAATCCGTGAAAGACATCGCCGCTGCGGCCGGGCAGCGGCACGCGCGCCATTTCGACTTCACCTTCGCTGTCGAACAGGCACAGCTCGACTTGCGTGGCGTGGGCCGAGAACACGGCGAAGTTGACGCCGCCTTCGCCCACGCTGGCGCCCATCGGCCAGGGCCGGCCTTCCTGCAGCGCCGCCCGCACCGGCGCTTCAGCGCGGAAGGTCGTGCTCAGTCGGTCCATTCCAGAAACACGGTGGCCAGCGGCGGCAGGCTGAGCACGATGGACTGGGCGCGCCCATGGCTGGGCACCGCTTCGGTGACGGCGGCGCCGAGCGGCGTGCCGACGTTGCTGCCGCCGTAGTGCGTTGAATCGGTGTTCAGCCGCTCGCGCCAGGTGCCGGCCCAGGGCACGCCCAGCCGGAAGCCATGGTGCACCACCGGCGCGAAGTTGCACACCACGAGCACGGCCTGGCCGTCGGCCGACTTGCGCAGGAAGCTCAAGGTGCTGCGGCGCGCATCGTCATGGTCGATCCATTCGAAGCCGGCGCCGGTGAAGTCCTGTTCGAACAGTGCCGGGCTTTTCACGTACAGGCCGTTCAGGTCACGCACCAGGTTCTGCAGACCCTGGTGTTCGGGTTGCGCCAGCAGGTGCCAGTCCAGGCTGGCGTCATGGTTCCATTCGCGTTCCTGGCCGAATTCGCAGCCCATGAACAGCAGCTTCTTGCCAGGGTGCCCCCACATGAAGCCGAGGTAGGCGCGCAGGTTCGCGAACTTCTGCCAGCGGTCGCCGGGCATCTTCGCCAGCAGGCTGCCCTTGCCGTGCACCACCTCGTCGTGGCTGATCGGCAGGACGAAGTTCTCGTTGAAGGCGTAGACCAGGCCGAAGGTCATCTCGCCCTGGTGGTAGGGGCGGTGGATGGGGTCGCGCTGCATGTATTGCAGGGTGTCGTGCATCCAGCCCATGTTCCACTTGAAGTGGAAGCCCAGGCCGCCGGCCCAGGTCGGGCGGCTGACCGCCGGGAAGGCGGTGCTTTCCTCGGCCATGGTCACGGCCTGCGGGCGTTCGCCGCCCACCACTTCGTTGGTGCGCTTCAGGAAGGCGATGGCTTCCAGGTTCTCGCGGCCGCCATGGGCGTTCGGGATCCACTCGCCGGCCTTGCGGCTGTAGTCGCGGTAGAGCATCGAGGCCACGGCGTCGACACGCAGGCCGTCGACGTCGAAACGCTCCAGCCAGTACAGGGCGCTGGCCACGAGGAAGTTGCGCACCTCGGTCCGGCCGAAGTTGTAGATGAGGGTGTTCCAGTCGGTGTGGAAGCCCTCGCGGCGGTCGGCGTACTCGTAGAGGTGGGTGCCGTCGAATTCGACCAGGCCGTGCGCGTCGGTGGGAAAGTGCGCGGGTACCCAGTCCAGCAGCACCCCCAGGCCGGCAGCATGCGCGGCGTCGACGAAGCGGCGAAAACCCGCCGCGTCGCCGAAGCGGGCCGTCGGCGAGAACAGGCCCAGGGTCTGGTAGCCCCAGCTGCCGTCGAAAGGGTGCTCGCTGACGGGCAGCAGTTCCAGGTGGGTGAAACCCAGGTCGCTGGCATAGGGCACCAGGGTCGTGGCGAGCTCGTCCCAGTTCAGCCAGCGGCCGTCTTCCTCGGGCTTGCGCCGCCAACTGGCCAGGTGCACTTCGTAGATGGACATCGGCGCGTCCAGCGCGTTGGCGGCCTGGCGGTCCGCCGATGGCGGGGCGAAGGCCGGCATCTCGGCCACCACGCTGGCAGTGGCCGGGCGCAGCTCGCTCTGGCGGGCGTAGGGGTCGGCCTTTTGCGGCAGCAGTCGGCCGTCGGCGGCGAGCAGTTCGTACTTGTAGCGCGCCCCGACGGCCACGCCGGGCACGAACAGTTCCCACACGCCGCATTCGCGCCGCAGCCGCAGCGGGTGGCGGCGGCCGTCCCAGAAGTTGAAGTCGCCGACCACGCTGACGCGGCTGGCGTTGGGTGCCCACACGGCGAAGGCGGTGCCGGCCACGCCCTCCATCACGCAGGGGTTGGCGCCCAGCACCTCGTAGGGCCGAAGGTGCTTGCCCTCGGCGAGCAGCCAGACGTCCATTTCGCCCAGAACCATGCCGAAGCGATAGGCGTCCTCGACCATCGATTCGCTGCCGTCGGCCCAGCGCACGCCCAGGCGGTAGGCGCTACCGCCGGCCCAGGGCCCTTCGAACAGGCCTTCCTCGTGGCGCATGCCCAGCGGCGCCGGCGGCGACAGGCTGGCAGGTTCGCTGCCCAGCGGCAGCACCCACACGGTGATGGCCCCGGGAAGGAAGACACGCACCCACTGGCTGCCGTCGGCAGCGGTGTGCGGGCCCAGCATGGCGCAGGGGTCGGGGTGGCGCCCCAGGCGCAGCAATTCGGCGTCTTGCAAGCTCAGCATCGTGGGGCCATTCTCGGGCTTGTCCGGGCCTGCCGCCGTGCTTTCGGCTGGCATCAAGCCTGGGCCAGCTTGGGCGCGATGCCCCACACCTGGTTGGCGTACTCCGCAATCGTGCGGTCGGCCGAGAAGAAGCCCATCCCGGCGACGTTGGCGATGGCCTTGCGCGCCCAGGCCTCGGGGTTGCGGTACAGGGCGTCGACGCGGGCCTGCGCGGCGACGTAGCCGTCGAAGTCGGCCAGCAGCAGGTAATGGTCGCCGCCCCACAGCAGCGAGTCGACCAGCGCGCGGTAGCGGCCGGGCTCGTCGGGGCTGAAGCTGCCACCGCCAATGGCGTCGAGCACTGCCTTCAGCACCGGGTTGGATTCATAGATGCGCATCGGCTGGTAGCCGGCGGCGCGCTCGTCGGCGACTTCGGCCGCGCTCAGGCCGAAGATGAAGATGTTGTCGTCGCCCACGTGCTGGCGGATCTCGATGTTCGCGCCGTCGTCGGTGCCGATGGTGAGTGCGCCGTTCAATGCCAGCTTCATGTTGCCGGTGCCGCTGGCTTCGGTGCCGGCGGTGCTGATCTGCTCGGACAGGTCGGCGCCGGGCATGATCACCTCGGCCACCGACACCCCGTAGTTCGGGATGAATACCATCTTCAGCCGCCCGGCGACGCGCGGGTCGTCGTTGATGACGCTGCCCACGTCGTGGATCAGCCGGATGACGTTTTTCGCGGTGGTGTAGCTGGAAGCGGCCTTGCCGGCAAAGATCACCGTGCGCGGCACCCAGTCGGCCTGCGGGTTGGCGACGATGGCCTGGTAGCGCGCCACCACCTGCAGCACGTTGAGCAGCTGGCGCTTGTATTCGTGGATGCGCTTGACCTGCACGTCGAACAGGCTGGCCGGGTCGACCTTCACGCCGGTGCTCGCCTCGATGTGTGCCGCCAGCCGCGCCTTGTTCACGTGCTTGACGGCCATGAAGGCCTGGCGAAAGTCGTTGCGGTCGGCCAGCGGCGCGATCTTCTTCAGGTCGTCCAGCCTCAGCCGCCAGCCGGTGCCGATGCTGCCGTCGAGCAGCGCCGACAACCCCGGGTTGGCCTGGGCCAGCCAGCGGCGCGGCGTGATGCCGTTGGTCATGTTCGTGAAACGGTCGGGCCAGATCGCCGCGAAGTCGCTGAAGATGGTCTGCACCAGCAGTTCGGAATGCAGCGCCGAAACCCCGTTCACCTTGTGGCTGCCGACGATCGACAGGTGGGCCATGCGCACGCGCCTTTCATGGCCTTCGTCGATCAGCGACAGCCGGCGCAGGAAGCCTGCGTCGCCGGGCCGCACGGTTTCGGCCAGCACCAGGAAGTCGTGGTTGATGCGGAAGATGATCTCCAGGTGGCGCGGCAGCACATGCTGCATCAGCGACACCGGCCAGGTTTCCAGCGCCTCGGGCATCAGCGTGTGGTTGGTGTAGCTGAAGACCTTCTGCGTCTGCGCCCAGGCCGCGGCCCAGCTGAAGCCCTGCTCGTCGACGAGCAGGCGCATCAGCTCGGCCACGCCGATGGCCGGGTGGGTGTCGTTCAGGTGGATGGCCACCTTGTCGGACAGGTTGGAAAGCGTGCCGTGTTCGGCCAGGTGCCGACCCAGGATGTCCTGGATCGACGCGCTGGTGAAGAAGTACTCCTGGCGCAGCCGCAGTTCACGACCTGCGGGCGTGCTGTCGTTCGGGTACAGCACCCAGCTGATGTTCTCGAACTGGTTCTTGAATTCCGCGGCGCGGGCGTAGTCGCCGCTGTTGAAGGCCGTCAGGTCGATGTGGGCCGGGGCCGAAGCCTTCCACAGGCGCAGCGTGCTCACCCGTTCGGTGCCATGGCCGGGGATGACCATGTCGTAGGCCTTGGCGCTGACTTCCCCGGCATGGCGCCAGACCGGCGGCAGCCCGGGCAGTGAAGCCTGCTCGACCCAGCCGCCAAAGCGCACCGGGTAGGCCACGCCGGAACGCGGGAATTCCCAGGGCGTGCCGTCCACCAGCCACGGGTCGGGGTATTCGACCTGGCGGCCCGCCTGGATGGTCTGCGCGAACATGCCGAACTCGTAGCGGATGCCGTAGCCGAACGACGGAAGTTCCAGCGTGGCCATGGCGTCGAGGAAACACGCGGCCAGCCGGCCCAGGCCGCCGTTGCCCAGGGCGGCGTCGGCTTCCGTCGCGGCCACGTCTTCCAGCGTGGTGGCATGCGCCTTGGCGGCTTCGGCCATCTGGCCCTGCAGGCCGAGCGCGTGCAGCGCGTTGCTGAGCGTGCGCCCGATCAAAAATTCCATCGACAGGTAGTACACGCGGCGGGCCTTGGCGGCGCGGTCGGCACTGTCGCCTTTGACCCACCGTTCGGACAACTGCTCTCTCGCGATCTGCGCGACGGCGTGCATGATGTCTGTACGCGTGGCCACACCGGGTGCAGTTCCCACGGTGGTCAGCAGGTGGCGGTCGACGGCGGTCGGCACGGCGGCGGCAGACAGGGGCGGGTTCTGGACGTTGGTCTTCATGGGCGGGCGATGTGCTGGGGGCAGGTGCGAACGGGGCTTGCAGGGGCCGTGCCATGCCGATCTTTCACAGCAGGCCAGACGCTTGGAGTGTCCTTGATGAAGCCGCGCAACGTCAACGAAAGCTGCATCGATGCGCTGTAGTCCAACTACAAATCGTCCCGGTTTTGTTGACTTCACCACTCGGTCGAGTTTCACGGATGTTCGCGAACAAGACTTCGATTCTCGTTCCGACAAGGGTTTAGCCGCTACTTCTGGCAAACCACTTGAATTTCAATCCACAGGTTCGAATTAGCGCCGCGGCGCCAGGCTTTGTAATTTTCTTGCAGAATCAGGAGACGACATGAGACCCATCGATGTGGCCCAGAGCCTCGACCTGCCGCGGCGGGCCGTGGCGCTGGTGCTGGCAGGCGGCCGCGGCAGCCGCCTGAAGAACCTGACCGACAGCCGGGCCAAGCCAGCGGTGTACTTCGGCGGCAAGTTCCGCATCGTCGACTTCGCGTTGTCGAACTGCATGAACAGCGGCATCCGCCGCATCGGCGTCATCACCCAGTACAAGAGCCACAGCCTGCTGCGCCATCTGCAGCGGGGCTGGGCCTTCCTGAAGAGCGAGATGAACGAATTCGTCGACCTGCTGCCCGCGCAGCAGCGTGTCGACGAAGAAAGCTGGTATCGCGGCACCGCCGACGCCGTGTACCAGAACCAGGACATCCTGGCTGCCTACCGTGCCGATTACGTCGTTGTCCTGGCCGGCGACCACATCTACAAGCAGAACTACGCCGTGATGCTGGCCGACCACGTGTCCATGCACCGCCAGTTCGGCAGCGAATGCACGGTCGGCTGCATCGAAGTCAGCCAGGAAGAAGCCGCGGCCTTCGGCTGCATGGCGATCGACGAACACCGGCGCATCGTCGACTTCGTCGAAAAGCCGCCCGTGCCGCCCACCATTCCCGGCAAGCCCGGCCGCACGCTGGCGAGCATGGGCATCTACATCTTCAACGCACGATTCCTGTACCGCGAGCTCGAACGCGACATGAACGACCCGGCGTCCAGCCACGACTTCGGCAAGGACATCATCCCGAAGATGGTGAAGGCCGGCCTGGCCGTGGCGCACCCGTTCGAACTGAGTTGCGTGGGCGGCAAGATCGGCCAGCCCCCCTATTGGCGCGACGTGGGCACGATCGACGCGTACTGGGACGCCAATATCGACCTGACGGCCACCGACCCCTTGCTCAACCTGTACGACACCAACTGGCCGATCTGGACCTACCAGCCGCAGTTGCCGCCAGCCAAGTTCGTGCACAACCAGGAAGACCGGCGCGGCATGGCCATCGAGTCACTGGTGTCGGGCGGTTGCATCGTCTCGGGGTCGGTGTTCCGCTCGACCCTGTTCTCCAACGTGCGCGTGCACTCGCATGCCAGCGTCAGCTGGTCGGTCGTGCTGCCGGGCGTGCAGGTGGGCCGTGGCGCGCGCATCACCCGTGCCGTCATCGACCGCGACTGCCACATCCCCGACGGCATGGTCATCGGCGAAGATGCCGCGGCCGACGCCGAACGCTTCTACCGCACCGAATCGGGCATCACCTTGGTGACGCGCGAGATGCTCCGCCCCAACACCTTCGACAACGCGACATGAAGGTTCTGCATGTGGCCGCGGAGGTGTTCCCGCTGGTCAAGACCGGCGGCCTGGCCGACGTGGTGGCGGCGCTGCCGGTGGCGCTGGCCGAGCAGGGCGCCGACGTGCGCCTCTTGTTGCCGGGCCTTCCGGCCGTGATGGAAAGCGTGCAGGGCGCGCGCATCGTCATCGACATCGGTTCCTGTTTCGGCGCGTTGCGCGTGCGGCTGCTGCTGGCGCGCATGCCGGGAACGCAACTGCCGGTGTATGTCATCGATGCGCCCTATCTCTACAAGCGCGGCGGCAGCCCTTACCAGGACAGCCAGGGCGAGGAATGGGCCGACAACCTGCAGCGCTTCGCCCTGCTGGGCTGGGTGGCTGCTCACCTGGCTGCCGACGATGCCGACCCGCAATGGGCCCCCGACGTGGTGCATGCCCACGACTGGCACGCCGCGATGGCCTGCGCCTACATGGCCGAACATGGGCCCACCGAAGCCGCCAGCATCTTCACGGTGCACAACCTGGCCTACCAGGGGCTGTTCCCGATGCAGGACTGGTCGCTGCTGGGCGTGGCCACACGGCTGCTTTCGGCGGCCGGGCTCGAATACCACGGCCAGCTCAGCTTCATGAAGGCCGGACTGAAGTTCGCCGACCGCGTCACCACCGTCAGCCCGAACTATGCGCGCGAGATCGCCACCCACGAATTCGGCTGCGGGCTGGAAGGTGTGGTGCGCGAGCGCGGCGACCAGGTCACGGGCATCATCAACGGCATCGACGACGCGCTGTGGAACCCGGCCACAGACCCGGCCATCGCCGCCCGCTACGACGCCGAACGCCTGCAAGGCAAACGCGACTGCAAACGCGCCTTGCAGGCCGAACTGGGGCTGGACCGGGACGACGGTGCCATGCTGCTGACGGTGGTCAGCCGCCTCACCGCCCAGAAAGGTCTGGACCTGGTCCTGGCGGCCATGCCCGAACTCATTGCCGCCGGTGTGCAGTTCGCGGTGCAGGGCACGGGCGAACCAGCGCTGGAAGCCGCCTTCAGGATGGCCCAGCAGGCCCACCCGGGTCGCGTGCATGTCTTCATCGGCTACGACGAAGCGCGGGCCCATCGCCTGGTGGCCGGTGCCGACGTCATCGCCGTGCCGTCCCGGTTCGAGCCTTGCGGGCTGACGCAGATGTACGGCCTGCGCTACGGCACGCTGCCGATCGTGCGGCGGGTGGGCGGCCTGGCCGACACCGTCGTCGACACCGACCCCGGCAGCGTGGCCAGTGGCCGCGCCACCGGCTTCGTCTTCGACCTGGCCGTGCCCTCGGCTTTCGAGCGCTGTGTTCGCCGCGCCCAGGCCAGCTTCGAGAACATTGCCCAATGGCACGCGCTGATGGTCAACGCGATGGGCCGGCCGCTGGGCTGGGCCGGGCCGGCGAAAGCCTATCTGGACCTTTACGCCACGGCGCGCAGTGAAGCCGTGGCCCTTGAAACAGGAACGGGCATCGTCAAGGCTTGACGGGTTTGATATTGCCGCAATTGGCGCCCAGCCACTTGCCCGAGGTGGCCATTTCCACCTTCTCGGCCTTGCCATCGACGTCGGTGACGACATTGATGATGCCGCTGTAGGCGGTGGGGCTCTGAATGGTGACGCTGCCGTTGCCGCTGGAAGGCGGCGGGCCCTGGCACTTGAACGAAATGCTCCAGACGTTGCCGCTGCGCTGGGCCGTCTGCGTGCAGCCTTCCTGCGCCGGCGGTGGCTGGTCGCGTTCGGCGTCTTCCTTGCTCATGCAGACCTTGACGCTGTTGCCCTGCGGGCCGATGGCCACGCCTTGCTTGCCCATCATCGCTTCCATCTGGCGGCGCTGTTCGGGCGGCATGCTGGCCATGGCCTGCTGCATCTCCTTCATCGCCCTTTCCATCTTGCCGCTTTGGCTTTTCATCGTGAAGCTGTGCTCCCACAAGCCCGGGCTCAGCTTCGGGCCGCCGGTCTGGCCCTGGGCAAGCGGGCTGGCCAGCGCAGCGCACGTGGCCACGAGGGCGGCCAGGGTCGAGTGCGGGTGGAATCGGGTCATGCGGGTTCCTGTGATCAGTCTTGAGGCAGAGTGGTTTATACGCCGGACCATGCCCCCAGGGAACGCCGAAAAGCGTGGCGGGCGCATCATCCAGGCATGTTGACGAATTCCCGCAATGAACCGTCTAGGGGGTTCACCGCAGAGCGTTGGTGCGCTCTGGTAGCGACTTGCCTGCTCGGCGCATGTGGTGGTGGCGCTGACGGTGACGCCGTTGTGGTGGGCGCCAGCGCAGGCAACTCGATACAGGCGCCTGCCGAGGCCACGTCCAGGCCGCTGGCCACGGGCCCGGTGACGCTGGCCGAAGGCACCACCCCTGGCACCCTGCGCAGCGCTGTCCCACTGGGCCGTGTGAGCGTGCAGGACGTGTTGGCCGCGATGGCCGGGGCCCGCGTCCCGGCCATCGCCCCGGTCTATGACGTCGACACCTTCCGGCTGACCTACGTCACCAGCGACAGCCGCAACCAGCCCATCGTGGCTTCGGGCCTGCTGGCTGTGCCGCGCAAGGGTGCCGGCGCCGCCAGCCCCGTGATCAGCTACCAGCACCCGACGATCTTTCGCGACGCCCAGGCGCCCAGCAACAACCCGACGGCCAGCGAGCCGGCGGTGGTGATGGCGTCGATGGGCTACGTGGTGATCGCGGCCGACTATGTGGGCTACGGCGTCTCGAAAGGCGCACCGCACCCTTACCTGCTGGCCGGGCCGATGGCCGCTGCCGTCGTCGACCTGCTGGACGCAGGCAGCGTGCATGTCAACAACGTCGGGCTGCCGCTAAACGGCCAGCTCTTCCTGGTGGGTTATTCGCAAGGTGCCCATGCCACTCTGGCCGCCCACCGCGCGCTGCAGGCCAGAGGCGACGCCATCGCCGCAGCGGTCGTGGGCAGTGCGGCTGGGGCAGGGCCCCTGGACGTGGGCGCGACGCTGGATGAACTGCTGCGCCGGGTGCGCCGGGAAGTCCCGCTGCTGGCGGTGCTGGTGAACCCCGACCTGCTGCAGTACCTGGGCTCGAGCCTCAGGCGACAGCTTCGCGACGAGATGCTCAGGCGCCTGATGCCCGGCGACAGCGATGTCGTTTTCGACGGTCGCTTCATCGACATCTTCCTCGACAACGACCGCGCGGCCATCAACCGCGAAAGCGACGTGCACGACTGGCGGCCCGCCCAGCCTGTGCGCCTGTTCCATGGCCGCGACGACCAGACCGTGCCCTTCGTTGCCAGCGCCCATGCCCTGCAGGCCATGCAGGGCCGCGGCGCGCCCGATGTGCTGCTGCAGGAGTGCACGAGCGTGCCTTCCGGCCACCTGGACTGCGTGCAGCCTTACTGGCAGACCATGCTGTCGCAGATGGCGCAGGTGGTGCGCGGCCTGTAGACCATCCCCCGTTCCTTCACCCTGGAGCATGAAAACATGACTCGGAGACTTTCGACCTGGCTCGCGTTTTTCGGTCTGCTTGCCGGTCTGGCTGGTCAGGTGCAGGCACAGTTCGTCTCGGCCATCAACCGGCCGTCGTTCTCGAACTACGACACGGGCTTGTTCTTCAACGATTTCGGTACCTCGACTTCTCAGCGCTTGCGGAGCTTCGAGTCTTTCGGCATCCCGCTGGCGGCAGCGCCCGGCTTCCGCGGCCTGGCGGGCGACGACGCCAATGCACGCTTCTTCGGCATCAGCGACGTGCAGACGGCCGGCACCACCGGCACCAATATCTTCCAGATGGGCTACGACGGCAGCGCCAGCTTCGTGACGCAGCCCTTCCAGGCCCTGCCCGGCGGCAACGCGCTCATGCAGTTGAACGGCATCGCCTACGACACCACGCGCAGCGAGCTCTATGTCTTCCGCAACCTGGGCCAGAACCTGCCGGCGCTGGGCGGCTGGATCCAGGGCGGGCTGTTCCGCGTCGATGCGGCGACCGGCCTGATGACCGCCACCAACCTGGTCGGCCCGGCGCAGGGCACGAATCCGATCAACGTGCGCGGCATCGCCTACGACGCGGTCACGGACCGCATCTACCTGTCGCAAAGCCGGGTGGGGTCGCCGATCGAGGTGTTCTCGTGGAACCCGACGACGGGGGCCACCGAATCGATCCTGAACCTGTCGAACCTGGGCTTCACCGACAGCCGCGTGCCCCTGATCGGCGCCGGCGGCGGCAAGCTGGTGCTGCTGTCGCAGGCCGAGGGTCATCTTGGCGGCTTCCACCGCGAATTCGACCTGATCACGCGCAGCTTCACCGACGACACCGTGGCCACCCCGTACGGTGCCTACGGCCTGTTTGCCGGCAGCCCTGTCATCCCGTCCGGTGGCCTGGCATTTGCGCCCAGCATTCCTGAGCCGACGACCTGGCTGCTGCTGGCCGCAGGCCTCGGCCTGCTGATGGTGAGGGTGCGGCGGCAGCGCTGAACGGCCTTTTCCAGAGCCAAGCCCGGCCGGCCGGGAGGCCCCGCCACGACGACATTCGTTTTCCGGGGTCGCTGGCGGTTCCCGTCACCGTTGATCTCGCTCAATGCCCCACCTGCAGGCCTCGCCTAGCCTGAGCAATCGGGCCATGGGCGCGCTACGGGGCGGCCGCTGGCATTCCGCCGGACCTTCAACGGAGCCATGACATGAAGCACCTCCACCAGGGCGACACGAAGACACGCGCCGTCATCGCCAAGCCACCGCTTGCCATGGTCGTGAATGCCGACGGGCCAACGGCGATGTCGCCACAGTCGACCGAGCCGGACCGCGAACAGCGCGTCCGCGACGCCGCCTATGCCTTGTACGAGTCACGCGGCTGCAGTCCTGGCCACGATCTGGAGGACTGGTTCGCGGCCGAGGCCTCGGTCGATCGCTAGTCGGTCGGTGTCGGGTACGCGCCGACACCGTTGCCGCACCACTTCTTTCGATCAAGGTCAGGGTCGCGGTGGTCCCACGCCGCTGACATTTGCGCCAACTTGCCTCACCCATCCCAGGGAGTGAACCATGGCGGATATCGGTGTTCCCAAGACGTCCCGCTGGATCCGCTGGTTTGCCGACATCGGCAACGACGATGTCGCCAGTGTTGGCGGCAAGAACGCGTCGCTGGGTGAGATGTACAGCCGGCTTGCGCCCGTCGGTGTCCGCGTGCCGAATGGCTTTGCCGTGACGGCCCAGGCCTACCGCCATGTGATGGACCAGGCCCAGGCCTGGGGGCCGCTGAAGCGCGCGCTCGAGGGGCTGGACGTCCGCGATGTCGACGACCTGGCTCGGCGCGCGCAGGCCGCGCGCGAGATCGTGCTGGCGGCACCATTGCCGGAGGAACTGCGGGACGGGATCCTGGCCGCACACGCCCGGCTGCAGGCCGAGTACGGCGACGCGCTGACCGTGGCCGTGCGCAGCTCCGCGACGGCGGAGGACCTGCCCACCGCCAGCTTTGCCGGCCAGCACGAGACCTTCCTCAACATCGCCGGTGGCCAGCGGCTGCTGGTGGCGGTGCAACATTGTTTTGCCAGCCTGTTCATGGACCGCGCGATCAGCTACCGCGTCGAGCATGGTTTCGACCACTTCAGGATTGCGCAGTCGGTGGGCGTGATGAAGATGGTGCGCGCCGATCACGGCGCCAGCGGCGTGGTGTTCACGCTGGACACCGAGTCGGGCTTTCGCGATGTCGTCTTCGTCACCGGCGCCTGGGGCCTGGGTGAAAACGTCGTGCAAGGCACCGTCGACCCCGACGAGTTCCACGTCTTCAAGCCCACCCTGCGCCAGGGCAAGCGCTGCGTGCTGCGGCGCCAGCGCGGAGCCAAGGAGATCCGCATGGTCTACGCCCGCACGGCCGGGCGCGACACCACGCGCAACATGCCCACCTCGCAGGAAGAACGTGAGCGTTACTGCCTGAACGACGCGCAGGTGCTCGAATTGGCCGACGCGGCCCTGGCCATCGAGGACCACTACAGTGCCCGGGCCGGGCGGCCTGTGCCGATGGACGTGGAATGGGCGCTGGACGGCGTCGACGGTTGCCTCTACATCGTGCAGGCCCGGCCCGAGACCGTGAGTTCGCAACGCACGCAGGGCTTCGTCGACGAGCTGCGCCTGGCCACACCCGGCGTTTCGCGCGTGCGTGGCCGCGCGGTCGGCAGCGGCATCGCCAGTGGCCGGGTGCGCGTGGTCGCGGACGTGGCGCACCTCGGTGAATTCCAGCCCGGCGAGGTGCTCGTCGCCGACACCACGATGCCCGACTGGGGCACGGTCATGAAGTCGGCGGCCGCTGTCGTCACCAACCGCGGCGGGCGCACCTGCCATGCCGCGATCGTCGCGCGCGAACTCGGCATACCGGCGGTGGTGGGCTGCGAAAACGCCACCCGCGAACTGCGCACCGGCGACGAGGTCACGGTCAGCTGTGCCGAAGGCGCGCAGGGCCATGTCTACGCCGGCCGCATCGACTTCACGCGCACGCGGACCGACCTGTCTTCCCTGGGACGGCCGCGGACCGAGTTGATGGTGAACCTGGGCAACCCCGACCTGGCCTTCCAGACCGGCCTGTTGCCCAGCGCCGGTGTCGGCCTGGCGCGGATGGAATTCATCGTGGCCGAGCACATCCGTGCCCACCCGATGGCCCTGGTCCATCCCGAGCGTGTGATCGACCCTGCGGTGCGGGCGCAGCTGGCCGTCCTGACCAAGGGCCACGCCACCCCGGCAGACTTCTTCGTGCGCGAGCTGGCCGAAGGCATTGGCACCATCGCCGCGGCGTTCTACCCGCGCCCGGTGATCGTGCGCCTGTCCGACTTCAAGACCAATGAATACGCCAGCCTGCTCGGGGGCCGCGACTTCGAACCGGTCGAAGCCAACCCGATGATCGGCTTTCGCGGCGCCTCGCGTTATGCGCACCCCGCCTATGCCGAGGGCTTCGCGCTCGAATGTGCGGCGCTGCGGCGCGTGCGCGAGGACATGGGCCTGGTCAACGTGAAGCTGATGGTGCCCTTCTGCCGCCGCATCGGCGAGGCCGAGCGGGTGCTGGCCGCGATGGCCGGCCACGGCCTGGCCCGCGGCCAGAACGGGCTGGAGATCTACGTGATGTGCGAGATCCCGAACAACGTCATCCAGATCGATGCCTTCGCCCAGCTGTTCGACGGCTTCTCGATCGGTTCCAACGACCTGACGCAGCTGGTGCTGGGCGTGGACCGCGACTCCGAGATCGTGGCCTTCGATTTCGACGAGCGCGACGCGGGCGTCATGACGATGATCCGCCAGGCCATCGACGGTGCGCACCGCCATGGCCGCCACATCGGCCTGTGCGGCCAGGCGCCGTCCGACGACCCTTCCATGGCCCAGGCCCTGGTGGCCATGGGCATCGACGCGATCAGCGTCACGCCCGATACGTTGCTGGCGGTGACGCGCCTGGTCCTGGAAGCCGAGGCCGCGCAGCGGGCCTGAGCTCCGCCGAGCGATTCTTGCGCCCCGGCGCGTGCTTAGGCGCCGGTGGCGGGCCGCTTGTGGCGTGGCAGCGTCGGCTGCTTCGCTACGCTGGGCACCGGAACTGGCGAGATCGCGAGCAACACGATCTGGCGCCGTGGCGAAATGCCCAGGATGCGGCGTGCGCAGAGGGCGTAGCGCGGCCCCTCGGTACCCGCCAGAGTGACCTCGGCCTGCCGGCTTTCAGGCACTTGCCCGGCCGACCACGGGGCTTCGACGAGGGCTCGCACCGCCGGCAGGTCCCATTGGCGGCCAGCCAGGGCGAAGAGGTCTTCGCCCACCGTGCCCTGGCTCTGGCCGCCGAACTCCTCGTGGAAGGCGCGGTTCGCCGACAGCACCCGGTGTGCGGCGTCCAGCACCAGCAGAGGGCTGGCGACGGCGTCGACGATCGCCTCGGCCAGCGTCCGCGCTTCCTGCGCCGCCATGGCCGCCACGCGCTCGGTGACATCGTCGAAGGTCATGACGGCGCCGTCGATGACGTTGTCCACGGTGCGATACGGCTGAATGCGCACCAGCACCCAGCTACCCTGCTGCGTGCGCGCCTCACGCTCGGTCGGCACCAGCGAATCGAGCACGACCTGGACATCGGGCAGGAAGTCGGGGCCCGTGAACTCGTTGCGGATGTCCGACAGCGGCCGGCCGACGTCGCCGGCAAGCAGCCGGTAGACCTTGGTCGCTTCGCGGGTGAAGCGCCGGATGCGCAGCTGCCGGTCCAGGAAGATGACACCGAGCTGCAGGTTATCGAGCAGGTTCTTCATGTCGTCCTGCATACCCGCCATCTGCTCGATCTTGTTCTGCAGTTCGGAGTTGACGGTGACCAGCTCCTCGTTGACCGACTGCAGCTCTTCCTTCGAGGTCTCCATCTCTTCATTGGTCGACTGCAGCTCCTCGTTGGTGGACTGCAGTTCCTCGTTGGTCGACTTGAGTTCCTCGTTCGAGATCTGCTGTTCCTCGAGCATCGCGCGCAGGTTCTCTTTCGCCTGCAGGAGTTCATGCTCGAGTTCCAGGGTGCGCCTGGTGGCGGCCGGCACCTTGCCCCGGGTCGTTCGAGCGGGTTCGGCTGCGGCTTCGGTGTCGACGGCCTGAAAGCTCACAAGCAGCAAGCCCTGGCTTGCGTCAGGGTGGGGGAGCGGCCGTACCGTCAGTCTGACCTCTCGCCGTGCGCCGTGGCCAGCCAGCAGGGTCGGCGTGCTGGCCGTGGGCGACCCCTGGGTGGCAGCCAGGCGCATGCCTTCGCGCAGCGCCAGCTGCAGGCCTTCACGCGCCATGTCGACGAGCTTGTAGCTGGGGTCCCCCGGCGCTGGCCGGAGATAGGGGCCGGTGTCGCCGTGGACGTAGAGGATGTTGCCCTGCAGGTCGGTCACGACCGCGGCCGGTGCATAGGACTGCAGCAATGCGCGCCGGGCCAGTTCGGCCAGCTCCTGCCCGCCCGGCCTGCTGACAGCCGCCGCGATGGCAGCGGGTGTCCTCTCGGCCACCCAGGGCAAGGTGTCCGGCGGCATCTTTCGCGTCGTCACGAGGTGCACCTTCGAGCGGTAGAACTTCCACTTGCGGTCGAGCACATCGAACAGGTCGAGGTGCTTGCCGACGCTCTCGGAAGGCGAGAGGAACAGAACGCCACCAGGATTGAGGGCGTAGTGAAACATCGGCATCAGCCGGTCCTGCAGTTCCGGTTCCAGATAGATCAGCACGTTGCGGCAGCACAGCAGGTCCAGCCGGGTGAAGGGCGGGTCCCGGACGATGCTCTGGACCGCGAAGACGGTCATCTCGCGTACCGCCTTGGTGACGCGGAAGCCCGCGTCCTCCTTGGTGAAGAAGCGCGGCAGGCGTTCAGGGCCGACGTCCGCGGCGATTCCTGGCGCGTAAAGCCCGGTACGCGCGACCTTGATCGCGTCGTCGTCCAGGTCGGTGCCATAGATCTGCACCTTCAGGTCGCGCTGGGTCTCGTCCATCCACTCGCGCACGACCATGGCCACCGAATAGACCTCTTCACCGGTGGCGCAGCCTGCCACCCAGATGCGCAGCACGTAGCCTGCAGGCTTGCCTTCGAGCAGCTGCGGAATGATCTTGCGCTTCAGCGCCACGAAGGCCTGCGGGTCGCGGAAGAACCGGGTGACGTTGATCAGCAGTTCCCGGAACAGTTCAGGGTATTCGGAAGGGTGGTCCCTGAGACAGGCTGCATAGGCCGGCAGGTCGCGCAGGTTGTGCTGCGCCATTCGCCGCTCCAGCCGGCGGCTGATGGTGGA
Organism: Rubrivivax sp.; assembly: GCA_022842595.1. Lineage (GTDB taxonomy): Bacteria > Pseudomonadota > Gammaproteobacteria > Burkholderiales > Burkholderiaceae_C > Rubrivivax. Next base: position 106,438 of record JALHPF010000007.1, on the reverse strand, counting down.
CTTCTTGTACAGCGAGAAGTCGTGCCCGGTCGCCTTGCGCAACAGGCTCAGCACCTCGTCCAGGCCGGCCGGCGCCGGCGCAGGAAGGCCGCCGCCCGCTGCGACTTCAACGGTCGGGTCCCCCTCGAGTTGCGGCAGGGCATTCGGCATCTGCTCCGCCGGCAGGATCTGATGGGCATAGCCGGCCTGGATGGCGCTGGACGGCATGCCTGAAAACCTGGCGCTGCCGGGCTCCTGGACCAGGCACAGCCCGCCGGCGCCGAAGATCGCGCCCAGCCCCAGGGTTCCGTCCGTGCCCGTTCCCGACAGCACGATGCCGACGGCGCGGTCGGCTGCGTCGTCGGCCAGCGAGTGGAAGAAGGTGTCGATCGGCATGCGCAGGCCACGGGGTTCCGCCGGCGCCGTCAGGCGCAGCTTGCCGCCCGACAGGACCATGTCTCGGTTGGGCGGGATCACGTGCACGCGGTTCTGCGCCACCGGCATGCGGTCGCCGGCCTCGACCACCGGCATCTTCGTCACGCGCTGAAGGATGTCGACCAGCATGCTGGCGTGGCTGGGGTCGAGGTGCTGCACCAGCACGAAGCCCAGGCCGGTGTCGGCAGGCAGGTGGCGAAGCAGTTCCTGGCAGGCCTCGAGCCCGCCAGCCGAGGCGCCGATGCCGACGATATGCAAGGGCGTCGGCTCGCGCGCCGCGGCCCGTCGTGCCGGCTGGCGTCGGGCCGCTGGAGGCCGCCGGGTCGCGTCCGTCTGCTGTCGTGTTGCCATGGTCTTCAGGTCGTGCCGCGGGCCGCGGCTGCCAGGTCGAATGTCGAGCTGTGCCCGGGTGAGGATTGTCGCTGGCTGCGGCGCCTGGCGCCGGGCGGCCCGAAGCCGAGGGCGCGCTTTCTGCCGTCACACCTGGCCGTCACTCGGCCCCGGCCCCCTCGGCTTGCCTGGCTGAACCCCGAGACTCACGCAGACGCGGCGGATATCACCCGGCAGTTCGCTGAACATCAGCCGCCCACCCAGCAGGTGGACCTGGTCCTTGAACGCTTCAGGCAAGACCATCATCGGGCGCAGCGGCGCTTCGCTTCGCACGTGGCCCGGCACGCTCTGGAACAGCAGAACCAGGTCTCGAGGGCGCTGTACCAGCTCGATGCTGATGCCCGCCACGACGAACTGGGCGAAATGCGTCAGGGCCAGCTCGGTCAGGCGATAGATCGGGATGGCCAGGGCTTCGTCGACTCCGGCGGTGTCTTCGTCGATGTGGAGCTCGGTCCGCAGGCCCAGGCGCACGGCGATGTCGCGCGTCAGCCAGTCCAGAGCCGCGCCCAGGCCCAGGTCTTCGAGCATCAGCGGGTGCAGGTCGGTCGACATCTGGCGCACCAGGTTCATGGCCTCGTCGAGTTCGGCGGCCATGGCGGCCACCATCGTCTGGTTGTCCGTGGCATCTTTGGGCAGGGCCAGGGCACCCAGGTGCAGTTTCAGCGCTGCCAGCTGCTGCCCCAGGCCTTCGTGCAGCCCCAGGGCCAGCGCGCGCCGCTCGACGTCGCGCGCGGTGCTGGCGCCAGCGGCGATGCGCCGGTTGCGTTCCGCGAGGCGACGTTGCGAGGCATCTGTGAGGGTCACACGCAGCTGGGCACGGGCGTCCAGGCGCATGACGCGGCGGCAATCCAGCTCGGCCTGGAAGTCAGTGCCGTCGGCACGCAGCAGCAGCAGCTCCGTGCGCATCAGCTCCTTGCGCCGGAAGGCCCGTTCGGCCACACGCTGCCAGCGGTCGGCATCGGGCAGGGCCACGAACCGTACGAAGTGGCGGCTCAGCATCGATGAACGGTCGATCCCGAATTCTGCGGCGGCGGTCAGGTTGGCTTCGACGATGCGACCGTCCCGGTCCAGGGTGAGGTAGGCCACCGGGGCAAAGTCGAAGAGATCGATGAAGCGGTCGCGTGCGGCCACCAGTTCGCGGTGAGCGCGCAGCAGTTCTTCGTTCTGCTGCTCCAGTTCAACCTGGTGCACCTGCAGCTCGTGCACCAGGGTGCGCTTGCTCAATGACACGAGCGGGCTGGTCCTTCCTGCCTGCAGTCGCACCCTGCCTTCGGCCTGGGCCGCAGGGGGTGATGTCTGGCGGCGTGGCATGGCGGCTCAGCGCGTGTCGTTCATGCGTCGGGGGCGACTTGATCCAGGGCGCCGTGCTCAGCCGCCGGCAGCGGCGGCGTTCTTTCGCGAGCCTGGGCTGAAGGCGATCTGTCCCGGCCCTTGACGCTTGGCCACGAACATCGCGCGGTCGGCGGTGCTGATCAATTCATCGACGGTGCCGGCATCGTCGGGAAACACCGCAACACCGATGCTCGCCAGGATCTTCAGCTGGTGTCCCGCGATTTCAATCGGACGCTGGATCACGTGCTTCAGCGTCGTGACCGTGGCGCCCAGGTCAGGCCGGGTGGGCAGATCGTCGAGCACCAGGATGAATTCATCGCCCCCCCAGCGGGCGACGAGATCCTCGGCCCGCACGGCCTTGCGAAGCCGGCGAGCCACTTCCTGCAGCACGGCGTCCCCGGCATCGTGGCCCAGGGTGTCGTTGATCCACTTGAACCGGTCGAGGTCCAGGAATACCAGGCCGAACTTGTGCAGGTGGCGCTGCGCGCGGGCCACGCAGCGTTCCAGCTCGGTACCGAGCAAGCGCCGGTTCGGCAAGTCGGTCAAGGGGTCGTGCTGGGCCCAATGGCGCAGCAGGGCCTGCTCGCTCTCCAGGGCGTCGATGTCGGTGAAGGTGGCCAGGTGGAACTGCACCTGGCCTTCGGCGCTTTTCAGGGTCGTCAGGTTCATCCACAGCGTGCGCGTGTGGCCGTTGCGATGCCGGCCTTGAACGCGGCCCTGGCTGGCCAGGCAACCTGGCAGCCGTTGCCGCTGGTCGGCCGGGCTCGTGTCGGCACAGGGCTCGGCCACGGGTAGCAGTGTTCCAACCAACTGCGCGGGCGAACTGCCAGTGAGCAGCGCATAGGCCGCATTGGCCTGGACAATGCGCCTCTCGGCATCTGCCACCACCATCGCCGTGCCCGAGCACTCGAACGCCAGGATCCTGACCGCCTCGGACAAGCCGGCAACGTTTTCTCCCTGGGCAAGTGGCTCGCTGGAACCCGCAAACGGCGTCCCTCGCGGGCTGGACGCTGTACGGCAACTCGACATTTCGAGACCCCTGTCTGGTGGAAGCATCTCGAGGATCCACGACCCGGCCGGGGTGGCCATTGAGCAATCTCAACGGGCGGCTGCTTGCGCCGCCGGCTCGCCCGCCGACCCGTCGTCCACGAGCCCGTGCTCGATACTGTGGCGCAAAGGTGCGGCCGCGTTGTCAGGCCGCGAGCCAGCACAGCCGGCCCAGCTCGCGGTCCGGCGACTGGACGGAGGCCGGCTGGGAAGCTCAGCGGATGGCCAGCTTCTTCTGCGCCCCGTTGGGCCGCTTGGGCAGGGTCAGCTTGAGCACGCCGTCCTCGAACTTTGCTTCGGCGCGGCTGTCGTCCAGGTTGTCGGCCAATGTGAAGGACCGAGTGGCGAAGCCGTAGCGCCTTTCGCTGCGCAGCAGCCGACCGCCCGACTTCTCGTCCTTCTCTTCCTTCTTTTCCGCGCTGATCGTCACCTGGTTGCCATCGACGCGGATGTCGATGTCTTCCTTGCGAACGCCCGGAATCTCGGCCTTGACGAGATACTGGCCGTCGGCCTCGGTCACGTCGACGCGGATCTGCGGGGCACGCTCGGCGGGATCCAGCGGCCAGGGGCGCAGCAGGCTGCGCAAGCTGGACTCCATCGGGTCCAGATTGAACAGGTCGAATGGACGCAGGTCGTTCATGGTGGCTCCTTTCGGTGATGTTGCGGCCCGCAGCCCGATGCGGCGGACCGAAGGAAAGCAAACAGGGCTGGGCGGGCGGCATCCCTTCGTGGGTCGGTCTTCATGGCCTCGCCCTCTGCCTTGCAGCGGCTCAGTGCACCATCAGCACGGGCAGGGTCATGGCGCGCAGGATGCTGTGGGAGGCACCCCCCAGAATCCATTCACGGGCGCGGGAATGGCCGTAGCACCCCATCACCAGCAGTTCGGCGCCGGTGTCTGCAGCCAGCGACAGCAGGGCCGCGCCGACATCGCCCGGCCCCAGCCCATGGCTGCGCACGGTGGCTGCCACGCCCTGCGAAGCGAGCCAGCGTCGCAAGGCCGCCATGTGGTCGAAGTCCGACGGTGGTCCTTCGTCGCGCATTGCCACGTGCACCGTCCTGGCCAGGCGAAGCCAGGGCAGGGCCGCAGTCACTGCCCGCGCCGCCTCGCGCGTGGGCTTCCAGGCCAGCAGCACCTCGCCTGCTGCGGCCTGGAACTGGCCTGCGAAGGGCACCACCAGGGCCGGCCTGCCCGTGGCGACGATGAGCGACGGCACCAGGTCGGGTGGCAAGGCGCCCGTCTGCAGGTCGTCGCGATCGTGCTGCCCAAGGACCATGAGGTCGGCATACGGCGCCCGATCGAGCAGGCTGGTGTACGGCGTGGAGCCGCCTTCGATCCAAGTGGTGGGGCAGGGCGAACCCGCCCGGTCGAACAAGGCACGCGCACGTTCACGTTGCTCGCGGTCGAGATCGGCCAGGGCCGCGGCGGCGGCCGAAATCCCGTCGCCGACGGCCCAGGGCCCGGCCTGCAGCGACGGCAGCACGCCATACAACACCTGCAGTTCGGCGCCGTGCTGGCGGGCCAGACTCTGCGCCAGCGCCAGCCTGACCGCAGCGCGAGGTGACGCATCCAGATGCACAAGCAGATTCTTCATGGCCGGGCTCCTGTCTTGCGGGAGCGACCCGCGACAACGATGACGACGACAGTCTGCAGGGCGGCCAGGGCGGCCGATTGATTGCTCTCAATGCAACCCTGGGCTGGGACACCGCTTGATGCAGCGCAACACGTTGCCGCACCCGCATCACCAGAATCGCGCCCATGGAGCTCGCCACCGTCCAGCCCCCGATGCTCGCTGCGCGCGACCTGGCGAAGGTCTACGGCAGCGGCGAGGCCGAAGTCGTGGCCTTGCACGATGTTTCGCTGGAGATCGGCCGCGGCGAATTTGTCGTCCTGCTCGGCGCATCGGGCAGCGGCAAGAGCACCCTGCTGAACATCCTGGGCGGGCTCGACGTGCCGACCCGCGGCGAAGTCACGTTCAATGGGCAGCGGCTCGACGGCGCCAGCGAGGCCGAACTCACCCGCTACCGGCGCGAACACGTGGGCTTCGTGTTCCAGTTCTACAACCTGATCCCGAGCCTGACCGTGCGCGAGAACGTCGCCCTCGTGACCGACATCGCTGCCCACCCGATGGACATCGACGAGGCGATCGGCCTGGTTGGCCTGACACCCCGCCGGGACCATTTCCCGGCTCAGCTGTCGGGCGGCGAGCAGCAGCGCGTGGCCATTGCCCGCGCGATCGTGAAGCGGCCCGACCTGCTGCTGTGCGACGAACCCACCGGGGCCCTGGACTACGCCACCGGCAAGCTGGTGCTCGACGTCATTGCCGGCATCAACCGCGACCTGGGCACGACGGCGGTGGTCATCACCCACAACTCAGCCATCGCCGGCATGGCCGACCGCGTGTTCGTGCTCGGCGACGGCTGCATCCAGCGCGTCGAACGCAACACGGCGAAGAAGACATCGGCCGAGCTCACCTGGTGACGCGATGAAGGCCCTGGACCGAAAGCTGCTGCGCGACCTGCGTCTGATGTGGAGCCAGGCCCTGACCATCGCGCTGGTGGTGGCCAGCGGCGTGGGCGGCTTCCTGACCACGCTGTCCGCGGTGGACGCCCTGGCGCTGTCGCGCGAGCGTTTTTATGCCGACGGTCGGTTCGCCGATGTCTTCGCCGGGGTCGAACGCGCGCCGGCCTCATTGGCGGCTGTCCTGCGCGAGATCCCGGGGGTGGCCGACGTACAACTCAGCACCGAAAAGCTGGTGCGCATCAGCCTGCCGGGCAGCAGCGACGCCATCATCGGCCAGCTCGTCGGCATCGACGACCGCCAGCCGATGCGCATGAACCGGATCTTCCTGCGCAGCGGCCACGCCGATGGCGATTCGTCGTCGCCGGGCCCGGCTCATGGCGACGGTGCCCTGCCGGTCTGGGTGTCGGAAGCCTTTGCCCTGGCCCGCGCGCTGCGCCCGGGTTCGCGGCTTTCGGCCTTGATCAACGGGCGCGAACGTGAACTCGTCGTGCGTGGTGTGGCCTTGTCGCCGGAGTTCATCTTCGCCGGGCTCTGGGGCATGCCCGACCAGCGGGGCTTCGGTGTCTTCTGGGTCGACCAGGCGGCGCTGGAGGCGGCCTACGACATGCAGGGTGCCTTCAACCGTGTGGCGGTGAAGCTGGCGCCGGGCGCCGACGAACGTGCGGTGATCGACGGTTTGCAGCGCCGGCTGGCCCGCTACGGCGGCCGGGAAGTGCACGGCCGTGCCGACCAGACGTCCCACGCCATGCTCGACAACGAGATCAAGGAACAGGAAGTGCTCGGCACGCTGCTGCCGGGCATCTTCCTGGCCGTCGCGGCCTTCCTGCTCAACGTCGTCATTTCGCGCGTGGTGGCGACCCAGCGCGAGCAGATTGCAGCGCTCAAGGCCCTGGGCTATGCCAATCGCTGGATCGCCGCGCACTATCTGAAGCTGGTGGGCGTGATCGTCGGGATCGGGCTGCTGCTGGGCCTTTGGCTGGGCAAGGAACTGGGCACGATGCTGCTGTGGCTGTACGCGGAAACCTTCCGCTTCCCGAGCTTCGAGCACCGGCTGGACCCGAGACTGGTGCTGCTGGCCGCCGGCCTGGCGGCAGGCACGGCCCTGCTGGGCACCCTGAACGCGATCGCGGCCTCGGTTCGCCTGGCGCCGGCCGAGGCGATGCGCCCACCCGCCCCCGGGCGCTACCGACGCACGCTGGTGGAGCGGCTGGGCTGGCAGCGCATGGGCATGTCCTTGCGCATGGTGCTGCGTCAGATGGAGCGCCGCCCGCTGCGAACCAGCCTGTCCGTGGTGGGCGTGGCCGCGGCGGTGGCCATCGTCATCCTGGGCAACTACTTTCGCGACGCCATCGATCTCGTCGTCGACACCCAGTTCCGCTGGGTGATGCGCAACGACGTGGCCGTCTGGACCTTCCAGCCGGTAGCCGACAGGGCACGCCTGGAACTGCTGCGGCTGCCGGGTGTGAAGGCCGCGGAGTCCACCCGTTTCGTTCCGGTGACGCTGGTCAACGGCCATCGGCGCGAGCGCAGCCAGATCCGCGGCTACGCGCCCTGGCCAGAGCTGTACCGCATCGTCGACGTCGAGCAGCGAACGACCCAGCCGGCGGGTGACGGCATCGTCCTGACCGACCGGCTGGCGGCCAAGCTCGGCTTGCGCGTGGGCGACATCGTGCAGGCCGAGGTGCTGGAAGGCCGTGCCCGCACCCTGCACCTGGTGGTGCAGGCCACGGTGCGCGAAATGATGGGCCTGAATGCCTACATGAACCGCCCGGCGCTGAACCGCGCATTGGGCGAAGACGACCTCTCGGGCGGATTCATGCTCTCCTTGATGCCCGGCAGCGAGCCGGCGCTGCTGGAGGCCACGCGCCGGATGCCGCGCGTGGCTGGTGCGTTCAGCAAGGCCGGCATGCTGCGCAACATGCAGGAGATCAGCGCCCGCAACATCCGCATCATCAGCACCGTGCTCACCGGCTTCGCGGCCGTCATCGCCGTCGGCGTCATCTACAACAACGCCCGCATCGCCCTGGCCGAACGCACCTGGGAACTGGCCAGCCTGCGTGTGCTGGGTTTCACGCGCGCCGAGGTTTCCGGGCTGTTGCTGGGCGAGATGGCGATCACCGTCGCTCTGGCCCTGCCGCTGGGCTTCGGCCTGGGGCTGGGGCTGGTGCATCTGCTGGGTGCCTTGCTGCAGAGCGACCAGTTCTTCTTCCCCGTGGTGGTGCTGCCGCGCACCTATGCCTGGGCCGCCATCTGCACGGTGCTGGCGTCTGTGGGCAGTGCGCTGGTGGTGCGCCGGCGCATCGATGCGCTGGACATGGTGGCTGCGCTCAAGACCCGGGAATGACTGGAAACACGCCATGAAGTACAGAAACAAGATCCTGGCGGCGCTGGCCACCGTGGCGGCGATCGCCCTGCTGGCCTGGTCCTTCGCCCCTCGGCCGATCGAAGTGGAAACGGCCGCAGTGGCGATGCAGGCCTTCGAGACCACGCTGGACGAGGACGCGCGCACCCGGCTGCGCGACCGCTACACCGTGTCGGCGCCGCTGGCCGGCCGGCTGCAGCGCATCGAACTGCGCGAAGGCGATGCCGTCGAGCCCGGTGCGCTGGTGGCCGTGCTGAACCCGCTGCCGAGCCCGCTGCTGGACTCGCGCAGCCTGCGAGAGCAGCAAGAGCGCATCGGGGCGGCCGAGGCCGGTGTGCAGCGGGCGAATGCCGTCGTCGCTTCGTTGCGCGCGGCGCGCGACCGGGCACAGGGCGATCTGCGGCGCACCGAGCAGCTCGCCGGGCAGGGCTTCGTCGCCGCCGGCAAGATCGAGACCGATCGCCTCGCTGCGCTGGTGGCGAAGAAGGAAGCCGATGCGGCACTGGAAAGCCTGCATGTGGCGGAACATGAACTGGCGCAGGCCCGCGCGGTGCTCGCCACGATCCGCGGTGGCGCGGGACAGGCGGGGGTGGCACTGCGCGCACCGGTGGGGGGCAGGGTGCTGAAAATCCATCTGCCGAGCGAGGCAACGGTGATGGGGGGCGCCGCGATCATGGAGATCGGCGACATCACCCGGCTCGAGGTGGTGGCGGAACTGCTCAGCAGCGACGCCCTGCAGGCGCGGCCCGGCTTGCCGGTGCGCATCGAGCGTTGGGGTGGCCCGGCGCCGCTGCAAGGGCGGGTGCGAGGCGTCGAGCCCGCAGCCTTCACGAAGATCTCGGCGCTGGGGGTCGAGGAGCAGCGTGTGAACGTGCTCATCGACATTCAAAGCCCCGCGGCCGAGTGGGCGGCGCTGGGCGACGGCTACCGGGTGGGCGTGCGTATCGTCACCCGAAGCGAATCGCAGGTGCCCTGCGTACCGGTCAGCGCGGTCTTCCCCTTGCCCCAGCCACCGGCCAATGGCACCGCTGAGGTGGCGCCGGATTCGCGCGCCGCGGTCTTCGTGGTCGACAGCGGGCGGGCTCGGCTTGTGCCGGTGACGATCGGCGCACGCAACGCCAGCGTGGCCTGGGTGCAAGCCGGGCTGGCACCGGGCGCCGAGGTGATCGTCTACCCACCCACCACGCTGGATGATGGCGCACGCGTGGCCCGGCGCCAGCGCTGAGCCGGGCTTTCAGGCCGCCGCTGCAGCCACCTGACGGACCGGAGCGAACCAGTCCGGCTGCAGCGCAGCCGACCAGTCCGAAGCCGCCTTCTGCGCGGCACCCGGCGCTTCATCGCCAGCGCGGCGCGTGTTCAGGGCGCGGCGGTGCAGGCCGTCGAGGTCGAGGATCTCCACCTCGCGGTTCTCGACCTTGACCAGCCCCAGTTCGGCGAGCAGCGTGAAGGAACGGCTGACGGTTTCATGCGCGACGCCCAGCAGGCTGGCGATGTCGCGCCGGCACATGCGCAGAAACAGGCGCCGCGGCGACCGGCCGGCCTCGTCCATGCGCTGCGACATCCAGAGCAGGAAGCGCGCAAGCCGGACGTCCGAGGCCAGGGCCGCCATCATTTCAGTCGTGCCGGCGGTCCGCACCAGCTGCCGGCTCAGCGCCACCTGCAGCGCACGGTCCAGCGCCAGGCAGTCATGCCGCGCCAACAGGTGATCGTTCAGCGGCAGCACGCAGACCGTGCTGTCCTCGAGCGCGACCACGGCAGCCGGTTGGCGCCCGCTGTGCAGGGCATCGAAACCCAGCAGCTCGCCGGGCTGGGCGAAGGACAAGACCTGCTCGTAGCCGTCCTCCAGGGTGCGGATGCGCTTCATGCTGCCCGAACGCAGCACGAACACCGACTGCGCCGCGCAGCCCTCGTGAAGCAGGGTCGCACCCTGGCGGATGCGCCACAGGCTCACGGGTGCCGCTTCTGCAGGCTTGCGCACTTCGCGAATGTCGCCACCCAGGGTCTGCACGAGCTCGCCCAGTGTCACGGGTTCAGGCAAGGGCGCGATGTCGTTCCTGCGCAGCCGCCAGGCTTCTTGGGAAGTGGCGTGCGTCGTACAGCATGGGATGTTCGTCATGGTGCAGCCTTGGGCGTTGAGGCCCGCCGAACATGACAGGCCAACGTCGCTAGGGTCGCGCGGGACGCAGCGCCGGGCAATCGGTTGTGGAGCAATGGCGGCGTCAGCGCCTTGGCCGGTGGTGCTGCGGAAAATTCCGAATGATGGTTCGGAAAAAGGCGCCGACCCTTCTGGCTTGAGCAGGCTCAATCGTCGGCGGGGGCCACTGCGCAGACTTCGTCTGCAGCATCAGGAACTGTCCCGGTGCTCATCATCAGGAGAAAACCATGCGTCAACCATTGCTGTCTCTTCGCCTTTCTGTTGCACTTCTGGCCCTCTGCGCGGGCGCCCAGGTCCAGGCGCAAGGGCAGCCCCCCGAAGTCGTGAGCTGCGAGCGCACGCGCGCCGAAGTGCGCAATGAGTGCGTGGAGTTCATGCGCACCTATCGCTGGGATGAAGCCAAGGGCGACTATGTGCCGCGTATCGCCAACAAGGGCAAGCCCGGGGCGCAGCCACCTGAAGGCGTGAAGAGCCGCGCCGAGGTACGGGCCGAGCGTGACAAGTTCATCAAGGCCAATCGCTGGAACGACACCAAGGCCCAGTGGGAGCCCATCGCTGGCGCTCCACGCGACATAGCGACGATGAGCCGCGAAGAAGTCAGGAAGGAAACCCAGGCTTTCATGCGCAGCCATCGCTGGGACGAGGCCACCCAGGCCTACGTCGACCGTCCAGCCAAAGGCAAGTAGCGGGCGCTGGGGAGAAAGGCGCCGTTGACCCGGCGCGCCTGCAGGCCGCCGAGTGCCGGCCGGCATCACGACGGGTCGGGCTTCAGTCCGCCGGCTGCTCGCTGGTGCCTGGAACAGCCCCGACGGTCTGGGCCAGCAGCACTTGCTCGTCGTTGCCCAGGCCCATGGCCGTCGAAAGCGCATTGCGATCGAACCAGGCGCGTACGACTGCAGCAAGGTGCGCAGACGCGCAGAACAGGTACACGTTCTGGGCCATCGCGCCGGCAGCGGCATACGCAAAGGCCTCTCGCTGAGACGCCGGTATCAGCTTCATCCGGGCATGGTCGGCCACGAAGATCAGGTCCAGTGCGGCGTTGTCGACGAAGTCCTGGTAGCCGGTCACGCTGCGCACGTCGCTGGCCAGCACTCGCTCGAGTCCATGCGCTTGCGGCTCGTACAGAAACAGGCCCCGGGCCAGCGCGACGTAGATGCGCACCTCCTGGGCGTTCATGGCGCTCGGCGCGGTGCGACCGCCGAGTTCCGGGCGATTGACGCCGCCGGCGGCCCAAAGCAGGTCGGACAACTGCTGCTCGCTCAAGGGCGTGGAGGCGAATTCCCTTTGCGACTGTCGGTGCCTGAAGGCCTGCATCAGCGGCATCCCGCCATCCCGCGCCGGTGGTGGCAGCAGGATGCGAGCGGCGGCGTCACCGACGGTCGGCAGCGGCCTGACCTTTCCGATCAAGCCCAGGGCGAGTTTGGTCAGCGTATTCATGGCATGGGGCCTTTCCGAAGTCCTTGCATCACGCCGAGGCGGCCGACACCCTGGGCCAGCCCTGGAACAACAGGGCACCCAGGCCTGCCGTCAGTGCGACGAAGCCAACGACCCCGCCAAGCATGGGAAGCCAGCCGAGCAGCGCCAGCACGAGAAGCGCGGCGGCGCTGGCAGCGATGCGCGCAGGCAGCCTGGCGGCGTTGTCGGGGCGCCAGCGTCGCAGCGACCAGTCGCCCAGCCCGGCACCGGCAGCGACGTAGGCGATGGGCATCAAGGCCGCGTAGAACGCGAGCGCGAAGAGGGCCAGCTCGGCAGTGCCTGCCGCGGCAGCCGCAAGCAACACCGAAGCAAGGGCGAGCGCACGCAAGGCGGTGAACACTTCTGCGATGGAGCGGGACGGGTTCAACACGGCACACAGCGTCATCGACGCCCGCGAATCGCGCGTTGAGTCCGCGCAATCCGCAGCCAGAGATCCTCGTCGAGCATCCCGGCTTCTTGCGCAGCAGGGGCGATGTCATGTGGGGTGCATCGTGGAAGACGGGCTGGCGCTCCTGCGTCAGACCCAGCAGGCGCTGGCGAGCAGCCACCAGGGCCAGATGGCTGGCACCATTGTGCTTGCGGCGGCGCCGTGCCACAGACCGGCTGTCTTGTGGTCACGACTCGCGGTTGGGGTCGACCTGCGGCCGGACCCTGCGCCGGCAACGAGCGCGTCAGCCGATCGCCGTGAACGACTGAGCGCTTTGGTCAGGGCTGCCGCGTGCTGCGGCGCGCAAGTAACAGCCCCGGTCCCACAATATCGGAGTCCAGAACGAGCCCGTCATGACTTCACTTTCTGCCATCAGCCTCAGCGGCATGAGTGCCGCCCAAGCCAGGCTTGATGCGGCATCACACAATATCGCCAACATGGGCACGGCGGGTTTCCGCCGCGAGCAGGTGACGCAGAGCGCCGCTGCAGATGGCGATGTGACGACATCGCGGATGCAGTTGCCGCAGGAAGGCAATTCCCTCGAGGCCGACCTTGTCGGTCAACTCGCAGCCAAGAGCCTCTTCCTGGCCAACCTGGCCGTCTTCAGGACCAACGACCAGATGATGGGCGCGCTGCTCGACGCCACAAGCTGAGCGCCACTGGCGGCAGCCGGACGCGCACCCACCTCTGACTTGGGAAGCGACTCGGCAGACCGTATGCGCGACAGCGCACAGACTGGGTTTGCATGGGGTGAAAAGCTGTCGTTTCAGCATCCTCTGGCGCGGGGTCCCCATGAACGGCACTCACCGAAAAGCTCCTGGCGCCAGCCGCCTCGTCAGACGCGTGATGTCCTGGCTTCAGCGCTGGGCAGGCTTTGGGACCACACGACAGACCACAGGTTCTTTCGTACCTGCGGTCGATGCCTTCAGCATGAACGGTGGCTTGGGTGTCTTGGTGGTGGACGACAGCCCCAGCAATCTCATGTTGGCAACGGATGCTCTTGAACAGTGTGGCGTCGTGGCCTCGGTGGCTTCGAACGGCTTCAAAGCCGTCGAGCTAGCTTGCGAAAGGCGTTTCGACATCATCCTGATGGACCTGCAAATGCCGGTGATGGACGGGCTGAAGGCGACTTCGCGAATCAGGCAATTCGAAGACAGGTACTCCCGGCGCCGCACGCCGGTGGTCGCGTTCAGCACCTCGGCGGTATCGAGCGACCTGCTCGCCGCCAGCGGGGTGGATGACCGTCTGAGCAAGCCGTGCAACACGACGGAACTACAGGCCTGCTTGCTGCGCTGGTGCGACGGATTCCAGCCCGTGGACGTTGCCGTGACCCGCCCTTACTTTCAAACACATTGAAATGACGGCAACCAACGGACAGAAGACATTCCGGCGTTCATCGAAGATTTGAGGAAAACCGCCTCATACGCAGATCTTCGGACAGCTCATGCCGGCCGAGGTCGACACCCATTGCGCGCTATCCTCCGCGCCCTTCCCAACGTAAAACAGGACCCCCCTTGACCACAACGACACCGACGAAGACCACAGCTTTCATGAAGGCACTGCGGCCCAGTGCCGCTCTTGCAGCCATCGTGGGCTCAGAGCCTCTGCCACGTACCGAGGCCATCAAGAGGCTCTGGGACTACATCAAGGCGCGCAAGCTCCAGAACCCGGCGAACAAGCGCAACATCCTGTGCGACGACGCGCTCAAGGCGGTCATGGGCAAGGATGAGGTCACGATGTTCGAGATGACGGGTTTGGTCAGCCGCCATCTGGCGTCTGCTTGATATGCGGTGGGCCTATCGCTTGGGCCCTTTCGCCGTTCTTGCATCCGTGTCCGCACTTGCGGCCCCAGAGATAAGCGCTACGCCAGCCCCTGCATCGGAGCGCGAGGTGAAATCCGCGATGTGCGTAGCTGCGCTCGACTTGAGCACACGGGAGCTCGCCGAGCAGGTGAAAGGCGGGCGCGACGACTTGCGACCGGTCCTTCTCACGCGCTTGACGAGCGGCGCCGCCTTTATCGGTGCGGCCTATTTGGCTGGAGACCGAGATGAGGGGCGCTCGAGCGCGTTGCTCGACTCTGCGCTCGAGGCGCAAAAGGCACTTCCGGAGTCAGAGTTGGCGGCGCGCCAGGTCTTGTGTGAAGGGGAGGGCGCGCGCCTGCTCGCAGGGGCCAACGCGCTCGAGCGGGCGGTGGTCAGCCGCGTCGCGGCACGACGGATGAAGCGATTGCTCTCAGAGTAGCGGCCTGGTAGGACAGGCCGGCACCTTTGCCGTCAACTTACTTCGCCTCGCTCGACTTGGCCTTCTTGGCCTTCTTGACCTTTTGGCCCTTCACGCCCTTCGAACCCGGAGTAGCACGATGTAGACGTGGGCCTCTCGCTGCCGACTTATTCGCTTGCTGAGTCGTTCGTACTCGCGGCTTCAATCACAACGTCGGCACCGAACAATTCAATCGCAGTCTTCGCGACCTTCTTCGTGTCGTAGAACGCGTATGCCGCCACGCCTGCCGCGCCTACGATGGGTGCGTATCGAGCTACCGCCTTGCCCATGGCTCGTTGAGTCACCTTGACTCCAATGAGCGCGGCGAGCTTCTGCAACACTTGGAGGGAAGCACGGCGGACCAGGAATCGTTCGCCCGCGCGTACAACGACATCTCGCAAGCCCTGCGACAGCAGATGCCGAAAGAGGCAGTACAGCATGTGCTCCCTCGTGAGCGTCGCGGTCTTGCCGTAGGTCGCAGCGATGTCTGCAACCATCTGTGCCTGGACCTTCCACACGCCGATGATGTCGGGCAGCAAGGTCAACATGCCTGCGGGACCAGGAACGAGGGCGGCGCCACCTGAGATGGTCGCGGCCGACTTCGAAGCACGATGCCCTAAGGCCACGGCTCTGGCATGGGGTGTCTCGCTGCCTACCTCGGCCGAAGGCGGAATGGTGCCGACCACATCGAGGATGGCATCGGCCACCCGAGCACCCATACCAGCCCTTTTGGCCAGTCCCCTCAGTTCAGGCGTGCTTTTCTCTGAAATGTCCGAGTTCGCCACGGTGTGATGGTACGGCCGCCCCTTGCCAGCGCGTCCCTCAGGGGAATTCCTGGCTGTACGTTCAAAACCAAACCCGCTGGAAGGACTGCTGGACTTCGAAGCGGGTGCTGACCAAGGCCATGCGAGAGCTCAGCCCCAGGAAGTGAAGGATGCTCCTGCCGTGGCGCAGCCGCACCTAATGGCGGGCCTGGAGCACGTCGCTCGTCCACCCTGCAAACCCGTCCAGAAGCTCGGCCATCACCTCAACGTGTTTCCGGCCAGACCGCACCAGCACGTCGAAGCCGTGGTCCGCATGCTGAATGGTCAACAGACTTGACGCCTGACCCAGGCTGGTGACCATCCGGGACATCAGGTCGTGCTCGGCGAGCTTGTCTCTCGTCCCTTGTATGAACAGCATCGGGATTCGGATGTCCGAAAGATGGTCCGCTCTCTCAGTCGACGGCTTCTCTGGGGGGTGCAGCGGGAACCCCAGGAACGCCAGGCCAAGGACTTCTGGCAACGGTTCGATGGCTTGCGCCTGCGACGTCATCCTGCCGCCGAACGACTTTCCGCCTGCCAACAGCGGCAGACCGGTCGCCTCAAGCGCCGCTGTGCACGCCGCGCGGACCGCAGCGTGAGCCACGGTGGGCGTGTCGGGCCTCTTCGAGCCGCGTTCGGCGTAAGGGAACTGGTAGCGCAGGGTGGCGATATGGCGCTCGGCTAGGCCATCTGCGACCTCCTGCATGAAGGCGTGCGTCATCCCCGCACCGGCACCATGTGCGAACACATAGCAGGCCCTGGCGAGCTTAGGCATTCGCAACAAGGCCGAGACTGAACTCGCGGCGTCTATCGTGACGCGCAGCGATTGGTCTTGGGAAGAGGGCTGAGTCTTCATGGGCGTAGCGTACTTCCGTGCTGTGGCGTGCGAATGAGGTCGGCGACCTCCAGCCACCGCCCAGCCGCTGACGCCGCGCGACCCCCGGCTTTGAAGATTCAGCAACGGCAGCCGCGAGGGTTAGCTCCAACTCTCATGGTGTGCTGGATCAAGCAGAATTTAACATAATATACATCGTGCGCAGTTATTGAGTCTGCACGAAGGGCGCCCACGCGCCCCTGAATGCCCTTCAGTCGGACAGTTCCGTGTGCTCGACCGGCCGCGGCGAGCCGTCTGCGCGGGTCGTGCCGACGCGGTCCAGCGGTCGGCATTCGTGTCGGTTCAGTTGCTTGAGCCGTTCCGACGCTTCCATGGCGGCAATCACGACTTCGGGGTTCAGCATCAGCATGAACGGATTCCGGACCTGGGCTTCAACAGACATCTCGACGCTCCCGTCGCTGCAATGACAGCGCTATCGGCAACTCTAGGCAAAGGCTGAGAGCCGCCACAGTGGGCGCAGCGACATCGATGCTGTCGGATGAATTCCTACACGCTCAGCGTGCGGCTTGCTCCAGCTTGGTGGCCAGGGCCTCGCGGCCGCCGGTCTTGGCGAAATCTGCGGCCGCCAGGTTCTGGTCGTTGCGCAGCTTCGGGTTGGCACCGCGCGCCAACAGCAGATGGGCACCTTCCTCGTTGCCGTAACGGGCGGCCATCATCAGCGGCGTGGTCTTGTTCGGCGAAAGCGCGTCGATGGCCGCGCCCTTGTCCAGAAGCAGGCTCAGCAGCTTCGGCTGGGGCCCGCTGGCGGCGTAATGCAACGGCGTCCAGCCTTCACGATTGATCTGTGCGCCCCGGGCAATCAGCTTCTGCGCCCATTCCAGCTGCCCGGCCAGCGCTGCCATCATCAGCGCCGTTTCGTTGGCCGGTGTCGTGGCGTCGACCTTCAGGTCGGGGTGCGCCAGCAGCGCCTCCATCACCTTCGGCGACTCGTCGCGCACCGCCTGCACCAGGGCCGGCAGGCCGCGGGTGTTCGGCGAATTGGGGTCGAAGCCGCGCGCCAGCAGCTGGTTGACGGTGCGTGCGTCGTCGATGTTCACGGCCCGGAAGAAGTCCACATAGGCGTCTGCACGAGCGCCAGAAAATCCAAGCGCGACAGATAGATAGATAACTAACTTAAGAAAATACTTCATCGGCTTTGGCCTTGGTCTGCGGAGGGATCGCAAACAGTCGCTCGAAGTTTCGGGTGGTGGCGCGGGCGATCTCGGCCACGTCCAGCCCTTTCAGTTCAGCCAGCTGGGCGGCGACATACGGCACGTAGGCCGGGCTGTTGGTGCGCCCACGGTAGGGCGCAGGCGCCAGATAGGGGCTGTCGGTCTCGATCAGGCAGCGCTCCAGCGGCACCAGTCGGGCAACGTCACGCAGCGCCTGGGCATTGCGGAAGGTCAGGATGCCCGAAAACGAGATGTGGAAGCCCATGGCCAGCGCGGCGGTGGCGACTTCCTGGGTTTCGGTGAAGCAATGGAAGACGCCACGCACGGCGCCCTCGCCTTCCTCGGCCAGCAAGGCCAGCGTGTCGACGCTGGCCTCGCGCGTGTGCACCACCAGCGGCAAGCCGGTGGCACGCGCGGCGCGGATGTGGACGCGGAAACGCTCGCGCTGCCAGGCCATGTCGGCCACCGTCCGGCCGTTCAGGCGGTAGTAGTCGAGCCCGGTTTCGCCGATGGCCACGACGCGCGGGCGCGCGGCACGCTGCACCAGGTCGTCGACGCTGGGCTCCTGCACGCCTTCGTTGTCGGGGTGCACGCCCACGGTCGCCCAGAAGTTGTCGTGGCCTGTGGCCAGGGCATGAACGCTGTCGAACTCTTCCAGCGTCGTGCAGATGCACAGCGCGCGGTCGACACGGGCTGCGGCCATGTCGCGGCGGATGTCGGGCAACCGGGCCTGCAGTTCGGGAAAGCTCAGGTGGCAGTGTGAGTCGACGAACATCGGGGGCCGGCGCGACGGGGACGCGTCAGAGCGTCTGCGTAGGCTTGGCCGACGACACGCTGGTGCCGAGGATTTCCTCGATCTTGATTTTCAGCTGGCGCGTCTTGTCGTCGTTCGGGAAACGCACGCCCACGCCCTGGGTGCGGCCGCCGGACGCATTGGCCGGTGTCAGCCAGGCCACCTTGCCAGCCACCGGGAATCGCTGCGGGTCGTCGGGCAGCGACATCAGCAGGTAGATGTCGTCGCCGAGCCGGTAGTCACGCGTCGTGGGCACGAACAGGCCGCCATCGCTCAGAAGCGGCATGTAGGCCGCATAGAGCGCGCCCTTCTCGCGGAACACGAGCTGGATGACACTGGGGCGGGCACCGACGGCGACCGGCGTGCCGGTGTTGGCAACGGGTGCCGCGCTGCCCACGGGAGCGGCAGTGCCCACCGGCAGGACGGAAGGCCCGGGGACGCCGGCTTTGGTAGGCGCACGTTCATTCATCAGCGCAGTGTAGCGAAGCCCTGCGCTGCCGAAGCGGGTGCCGCCCTGCTGCTGCCGCGCGCAGGTGCCAAAGCTTGCCGCCCTTGCTGGATCAATGCGTCGGCAAGCAGCGCTTCGCTCCAGGGGTGGTCGGCATGGCGGGCGACCCGGGCCAGCTCGGCAGCCCAGTCCAGCAGCGGCGCCAGGGCGGCGGGCGGGCCCAGACTGACCGCCGGAAAGTAGCGGCCGCTGCCCCCCACCGCCACGGCCAGAGCGTCGTGACACAGTTTTTGCAGCGCGTCGACCAGCAGCGGCGGTGCCCAGCCCGCCACCGCAGCGGCCTGGCCACGGACCACCGCACCAGGCAGCGCCGACCAGGCGGCGGCGTCGATGCCGGCGCGCGCCAGGGCCAGCGCTTCGAGCGGCCGGCCGTTGCACGCGGCCAGCAGCACCTCGGGCAGGTCCACGCCCTGCCCTGCGAGCCAGGCGCTGGCCACGGCGGTCGCAGGCGCCGGCAGCAGCACACGCTGGCAGCGGCTGCGCACGGTCGGCAGCAGATGGGCCGGGTCGGCCGTGGTCAGCAGCAGCCGGGTGCCGGCCGGTGGTTCTTCCAGCGTCTTCAGCAAAGCGCTGGCCGACTGGTAGTTCAGCGTGTCGGCGGGGTGCAGCACCACCACCTTGCCGCGGCCGCGGGCGCTGGTCTTGTGCGACCAGTCGATCAGCGAACGCACTTCGGTGATGCGGATCTGGCGGCTGGGCTTGCGTTTCAGGTCTTCGCCCTCGGCCTTGTCGTCGGCGACCAGCCAGCCCGTGTCGCGGCGCAGGTTTTCGGGCAGCAGCACGAACAGGTCGGGGTGCAGGCCGGCCTGCACCAGCTTGCAGCTGCCGCAGCGGCCACAGGGCATGGCGGCGGCGACCGGGTTCTCGCACAAGAGCGCCTGGGCCAGTGCCAGCACGAATTCGAGTGCGCCGACCCCTGGCGCGCCATGCACCAGCGTGGCGTGCCCGCGCTGATGCGCCAGCACGTCGGCCAGCGGCGTGGCCAGCCAGGGCAAGGGCAGTGCACCCTGGGCGTCGGCCACGGGCATCATGTGCTGTCGCCCCCGGGCCAGCGGGCTCGCAGTGCCGCCTGCACCTGCTGCCAGACCGCGTCGCGGCCGAGCGCGGCGTCGACGCGCACGAAACGCTGCGTGTCACCCGCCGCACGGGCGGCGTAGCCGGCGGTCACGCGCTGGAAGAAGCTTTCGTCCTGGGCCTCGAAACGGTCGGGCTCGCGCACCGCAGCGCGGCGCATGGCGGCGGTGGCCGCGGGCGCGTCGAACCAGATCGTCATATCGGGCTGGCGGCCTTGCTGCACCCAGCGTTCCAGCTGGCCGAGCACGGCGGTGTCGAAGCCACGGCCCGCGCCCTGGTAGGCGAAGGTGGCGTCGGTGAAGCGGTCGCACAGCACCCAGTCGCCACGGGCCAGGGCCGGGGTGATGACCTGCTGCAGGTGGTCGCGCCGCGCCGCGAACACGAGCAGGGCTTCGGTCAGCGCGTCCATGGGCTGGTGCAGCACCAGTTCTCGCAGCGTTTCGGCCAGCGGCGTGCCGCCGGGTTCGCGCGTGGTCAACACCGCGTGGCCCTGCGCCTGCAGCCAGGCCTGGATGGCGGCCAGGTGCGAGCTCTTGCCCGCGCCGTCGATGCCTTCCAGTGTGATGAAGCGCCCCGGGCAGGTATCTGCGGCCTTCATTGGCCGCCGCGCTGGAATTGGTTCACCGCACGATTATGGTCGGCCAGGTTCTCGCTGAAGGCGCTGCGCCCGCTGCCGTCGCCCATGGCCACGAAATAGAGCGCCTTGGTCGCTGCCGGGCGCACGGCAGCGCGCAGTGAGGCTGTGCCGGGCAGGGCAATGGGTGTCGGCGGCAGGCCGCCACGGATGTAGGTGTTGTAGGGCGTATCGGTTTCCAGGTCGCGGCGGCGCAGGTTGCCGTCGAAGGCTGGACCCATTCCGTAGATCACGGTGGGGTCGGTCTGCAGCCGCATGCCGATGCGCAGGCGGTTGACGAACACCCCTGCGACGAGACCTCGTTCGGCTGCCAGGCCGGTTTCCTTTTCCACGATGGACGCCAGGATCAGGGCCTGCTCGGCGCTTTGCAGCGGCGTGTCGGGCGCCCGTTCGGCCCAGGCCGCTTCCAGCTGCTGCTGCAGGGCCCGATGCGCGCGCTTGAGCACCGTGAGGTCGCTGACGCCGCGGCTGTAGCGGTAGGTGTCCGGAAAGAAGCGCCCTTCGGCCGCGAGGCCCGGGCTGCCGACGGCGGCCATCAGCTGGGCGTCGTCCATGCCGGCCGTGGTGGGCTTGAGCTCGGGCGCGCGGGCCAGGGCTTCGCGCAGCTGGCGCAAGGTCCAGCCCTCGATGATGCGCACCGACTCCATCGCCTCGTCGCCCTGCACCATCTTCGCCAGCAGGCTGCGCGGCGTGGCACCGGCTTCGATCTCGTAGCTGCCGGCGCGGATCAGGCGGCTCTGGCCCGACCAGCGGAACCATTCGAACAACCAGCGCGGCTGCGTCTGCACACCGGCGTCGACCCAGGCCTGGGCCACGGCGCGCGGCGTCGCGCCGGGTTCGACCGACAGCTCCACCTGGGCGCTGCGCAGCGGCAAGGGCGCTTCGAGCCACTTCCAGGCCAGCCAGGCGGCGGCGCCAGCGGCCAGCGCCAGCAGCAACAGCAGGACCGCGAGCCCCCGGGCCAGCAGGGCGAACCAGGTAGGGGGTGACCGTTTCGACATGGCGGCTGATGATAATGACAGCATGAGCCTGAACCACGACGCCCCCGCCAGCCCTTCCACCCTCTGCATCGATGGCGCCGTGCGCCTGACCGACTGGGGCATGATCCGCGCCGCCGGCGACGAAGCGGCCAAGTTCCTGCACAACCAGCTGACCCAGGACATCGAACACCTGGAGCCCGGCCGTGCCGTGCTGGCGGGTTACTGCTCGGCCAAGGGTCGGCTGCTGGCCAGCTTCGTGGCCTGGCGGCCGGCACCCGACGAAGTGCTGCTGGCCTGCAGCGCCGACGTGCTGCCCGCGGTGCTCAAGCGCCTGCAGATGTTCGTCCTGCGTGCGCGCTGCAAGCTCAGTGACGCCAGCACCGAGCTGCCGCTGTGGGGCCTGTCTGGTGCCTCCGCCGGCCCGGCGGAAGCCGCTGTCTGGGTGGCGCAGCCTGCAGGTGGCGCGCATCTGGTGCGGCTGCCTGACGCGCTGGTCGATGGCGTCGCCGTGCAGCGCTGGCTGCAGGCTGGTGGCACGCAACCGGCAGCGCCCGAGCTGGACCTGGGCGTCTGGCAGGCGCTGGAAGCCGCCAGCGGCGTGGCCCGCGTCGTCGCCGCGACCAGCGAACAGTTCGTGCCGCAGATGGTGAACCTGGAACTGGTGGGCGGGGTGAGCTTCAAGAAGGGCTGCTATCCGGGCCAGGAGATCGTGGCGCGCAGCCAGTACCGCGGCACGATCAAGCGCCGCGCCCAGGTGCTGGAAGGGGCCGCGCCGATGCAGCCCGGCCAGGAGGTCTTCCACAGTGTCGACCCCGGGCAGCCGGCGGGCATGGTGGTGCTGGCTGGCGGCCTGGCGCCCCAGCGCCACCTGGCGCTGGTGGAACTGAAGCTCGCGGCGCTGGAGGGCGGCAGCCTGCACCTCGGCAGCGCCAACGGGCCGGCGCTGACGCTGGCCGCCCTGCCCTACAGCATCCCCACCGAACCCGCCTGAAACCCGGCGCCCGCATGCGCAGCCTGTTCATCTACTGGAAGGTGGCGCCGCCGATCGCTATGCGGGCCCGCGAGGCAGCTCGTTCATGGCAGGCAGGTCTGCGCGCGGCACATCCGGGCCTGCGCATCGGGCTCTACGAGCGAACCGACGCCGCGGCCCGTGCCGAGGTCGATGTCACCTTCATGGAAACCTACGCCATCGAAGGCGGCATCGAAGACGCGCTGCAGGCGGCCATCGACTCGGCCGGCAGCGCCGGTCTGCAGGCACTGGGCGCACCCCGCCGGCATGTCGAGGTGTTCGACGCCGTCGCCGACTGAGGCTGGCCCGGTTCAGCCCAGACGCAGGCCCATCGGCACATGCGGCACGCCAGCCAGCACCAGGGGCTCGGCGTTGGCCACGCTGAAACCGGCCCGGGTGTAGAAGCCGACGGCGCTGCGCTGAGCCTGCAGTCGCAGCGTCTGCAGGCGCTGCCGGCGCGCCTCGGCCACCAGCGCTGCCAGCAGCGCCCGCCCGACGCCAGCGCCGCGCACGGCCTGCAGCACGGTCATGCGCCCGATCTCGCCGATGCGCCCGTCGCCCTGCACCAGCCGGCCGCAGCCCACCGCCAGGCCGAAGCGGTTGCGCGCCAGCACATGCGTGGCGCTGGCGTCTGCGGCGTCGGGGGCAGCAGCCTCGGGCAGGCCCAGTTCCTCGGCCCAGACGGCCTGGCGCAGTGCCGTGGTCTCGGTGGCCAGCCCGGCCCAGGGCGCGGTCTCGACGTCCAGCATCGCGCCGCCAGCCTCGAACCGGTCGAGCGCTGCGCGCAGCGAAGGTGGCACCGGGCGGCTGGTCTGGGTGGCCGGATCGGCGAAGACATAGACCAGTTCGCCGTGCACCAGCCTTTGTTCGCCGCGAAAGACGGCCGCCATGAAGACCATCGAGCTGTTGCCGATGCGGGCGCAGCGCAGGCCCACGTCGCAGGCGTCGTCGTAGCGCGCCGAGCCCTCGTACTCCAGCGTTGCCTTGCGCACGTAAAGATCACCCTGCAGGCCGTGCATGGTCTCGTGGTACGGCAAAGCCAGCGTGCGCCAGTAGGCGGCGACGGCGGTGTCGAAATACATCAGGTAGTGGCCGTTGAAGACGATCTTCTGCATGTCGACTTCGGCCCAGCGCACCCGCATGCGGTCGAAGAAGCGGAAGTCGTCACGGCGGGGGGCGGTGGTTTCGGGCATGGCTTGGCTCAGGGTTGCAGGGCTTCGCGCAGGGCAGCGGCAAGTGTGTCCAGGGCCTGCGGCGCTTCTTTCAGCACGCGGCCCATCTTGATGAAGTCGTGCGTCATTCCGCGCACCAGTTCCAGCTGCACCAGCACGCCGGCGGCGCGCAGTCGGTCGGCATAGGAAAGCCCTTCGTCGACCAGCGGGTCGCATTCGGCCAGCAGCACGCAGGCCGGGGCGACATCGTCGACGTCCGCCTCCAGCGGCGCGAAGCGCCAGTCGCTGCGTTGCGAGCGTGGGATGGCATGGTCGAAGAACCAGGCGATGGTGATGGCGTCGAGCAGGAAGCCATTGGCAAAGAGCCGGTGCGACGGCGTGTCGGCATGGGCGGTCGTGCCCGGGGTGATCAGCAGCTGCAGCGCCAGCGGCAGGCCGATGTCGCGGGCGTGCAGCGCGCACACCGCGGCCAGGGTGCCGCCAGCGCTGTCGCCGCCCACGGCGATGGGCCCCGGGCGCAGGCCCAGGTCGGTCGGCGCGGCCGCCAGCGCCTTCATCGCCGCCCAGCAGTCGTCGACGGCTGCCGGGAAGGGGTGTTCGGGCGCCAGCCGGTAGTCCAGCGCGACCACGGTGACGCCACTGCGCAGCGCCAGTTGCCGGCAGAGGCTGTCGTGGGTTTCCAGGCCGCCGATGACGAAGCCGCCCCCATGCAGGTACAGCAGCACGGGCAGCGCCGAATGGCCGGGGGCATACAAGCGCGCCGGGCGCGGCTGGCCGTCGCCGCCGGGCAGCGTGATGTCCTCGACACGGGCCAGCGGCGCGCGTGGCAGGTCCAGCATTTCGGCGCCGGCCAGGTAGGCAGCGCGCGCCTGCGCTGGCGTCAACGTGTGGAACGGCGGCCGGCCGGCGCGCTGGATGCGGTCCAGCACGCCGGCCATGGCGGGGGTGAGCAGCTGCAGTGTCATCGTGGGGCCGGAGCATACTTTCCGCCCCGCCGCCCTTCACGCACGCTTTCCACGCAACTGCACGCCATGGCCCGCATCCTCTACCTGACCCAGATCGACATCGACCCCGGCGCGGTGCGCCTGCTGCGCGGCGAATGCCAGCGCACCGGGATGCGCAGGCCACTGGTCGTCACCGACGCCGGCGTGCGCGCCGCTGGCGTGCTGCAGCCGGCGCTGGATGCGCTGGGCGACCTGGCGCATGCGGTGTTCGACCAGACGCCGTCGAACCCGACCGAAGCTGCCGTGCGCGCGGCCGTGGCGATCGTGCGCAGCGAAGGCTGCGATGGCCTCGTGGCCGTCGGCGGCGGCAGCAGCATCGACCTGGCCAAGGCCGTGGCCATCGCCGCCACCCACCCCGGGCCGCTGAAGACCTACGCCACCATCGAAGGCGGCAGCGCGCTCATCACCGAAGCCGTGCTGCCCCTGATCGCCGTGCCCACCACCGCCGGCACCGGCAGCGAAGTGGCGCGCGGCGCCATCGTCATCGTCGACGACGGTCGCAAGCTCGGCTTCCACAGCTGGTACCTGCTGCCGAAGGCTGCGTTGCTCGACCCCGAACTCACGCTGGCCCTGCCCCCGGGTCTGACTGCGGCCACCGGCATGGACGCCATTGCCCATTGCCTGGAAACCTTCATGGCCCCGGCCGTCAACCCGCCCGCCGACGGCATTGCGCTGGACGGCCTGGCGCGTGGCTGGGCGTACATCGAAACCGCCACGCGCAATGGCCGCGACCTGACCGCGCGCTGGAACATGCTCAGCGCCAGCATGCAAGGCGCGATGGCCTTCCAGAAGGGCCTGGGCTGCGTGCATTCGCTCAGCCACAGCCTGGGCGGCGTGAACCCACGGCTGCATCACGGCACCCTGAACGCGATGTTCCTGCCCGCCGTGATCCGCTTCAACGCCAGTGCGCCGTCGATTCAGGCCGACAGGCGATTGCAGCGAATGGCGCAGGCCATCGGACTGGACAGCTGCGACCTCGAAGGCCGCGACCTTGCCAACGCCGTGCGCGACCTCAACGCCCGCCTCGGCCTGCCCAGCGGCTTGCGCGCGATGGGCGTCACCGACGATCTGTTCGAACGCATCGTCGATGGCGCCATGGCCGACCATTGCCACAAGACCAACCCGCGTATCGCCACGCGTGACGACTACCTGCAGATGCTGCAGGCTTCGATTTAGCCCAGCTCTTCTGCCGCCTGATCGACTGGCGGGATTCGGCCCGTTGCGGTCGTTCGTTTCTTGCCTGCTTGGTCCCCCTGCAAAGGCGGGCTGGGGCTGGCTATGGCGCTTATCCTCGGCGGCCTTCGCTGGCGCTCCGGCTCCCCTGCGGTGCTCGGTCCCGCGGCCCCATCGCGGAACTCGCTTCATTCGCTGCGCTCATTGCGCTCAATCACCCGCGATGAGTCAGTTGTTGAACCGCGCTGCGCGCGGGGGCCGCGGGCCCTGCGCTCCTCGGCGCCTCCCATGCGCGCCATAGCCAACCCCAGCCCGCCTTTGCAAATACCGTCTCTTCTCTCCACCGTGGCGTGCCGATACGTTGGCGGGCTGCGGGCGTTGGGTGGCCCCTGGAGCGAAGTAAAGGAGGAGCCGCCGGCCCGCCAGGGCCGGCGGCGGGGGACATGAGCGCAAGGGGCCACCCGACGCCCGTAGCCCTGGGACTCAGTCGAATCGCGAACGTCCGCAACGGGCCGCATGCAGCCGGTCGCTCGCGGGTGCAGCCTGTCGCATCGCCAGTACGGGCCGGCAGAGCCCGCTGTTATGGTGTGCTACTTCACCAACACACCCGACGGGACCGCCATCATGCCCACCTGGGACGACCGACAACCCATCTACCAGCAGCTCGCCGACCTGCTGGCTGCGCAATTGCTGGACGGCGAACCGCAGGAAGGCCAGGCCATGCCTTCGGTACGTGTGCTGGCCACGCGCCATCTGCTGAACCCGCTCACCGTCAATCGTGCACTGCAGGCGCTGGGCGAAGAAGGGCTGCTGGAGAACCGCCGCGGCCTGGGCCTTTTCGTGGTGGCCGGCGCCCGCGAACGGCTGCGGGCTGCCGAACGCCAGCGCTTCCTGGAAGACGAATGGCCGCGCCTGCGCGACCGGCTGCGCCGGCTGGGCATCGGCGCCGAACAACTGCAATGGGAACAACAATCATGAGCGAACCCCTGGTCGAAGCACGCGGCGTGAGCATCGCCTACGGTGCCAAACGCGCCGTCGACGACGTCAGTTTCACCATCCCCAAGGGCCGCGTCGTCGGCCTGCTGGGGCACAACGGTGCTGGCAAGACCACGCTGATGAAGGCGATGGTCGGCCTTGCCCCGGCTGCGGGCACGCTGCACGTGCTGGGTCTGCACCCGCAGCGGCAGCGTGTGCAGCTGTTGCAGGGCGCCTGCTATATCCCTGACGTCGCGATCCTGCCGCGCTGGGCGCGCGTCGACGACCTGATCACTCTCATGGCAGGCCTGCACCCGAAGTTCTCGGCCGAGCGTGCCCGAGCCCTGCTGCGCCGCACGAGCGTGGGCCTGGGCGACAAGGTGAAGTCGCTGTCCAAGGGCATGGTGGTGCAGGCACACCTGGCACTGATTGCCGCCATCGACGCCAGGCTGATGATCCTGGACGAGCCCACGCTCGGCCTGGACGTGATCTCGCGCAAGGCCTTCTACGAGATGCTCATCGACGAATGGTGCGACGGCGAGCGCAGCGTGCTCATCAGCACCCACCAGGTCGAGGAGATCGAGAGCCTGCTGTCCGACGTGCTGATGCTCAACGAAGGCAAGCTCGTGCTGTCGATCAGCCTGGAAGACATGGACCGTCGCTTCGTCGCGCTGAACCACGACCCCGAGGCCGCTGACCGCATGGCCGCGGCCCACCCGCTGCTGCGCTACCGCAGCAACCCGGCCAATGGCGGCGCTCGCGGCGCCACAACGGCCGTGTTCGACGGCGCACCCCCCGACGACGTGCTGGCGCTGGGCCAGCGTGTGCGCCCGAGCCTCGTGGACCTGTTCGTGGCGCTCACGCGCAAACCCGAACTCGATCGCCAGAACTTCTGAGACCCCTGTCAGGACGAAACCCCATGAACACTTTCCTCACGCTGATCCGCCGCGAATGGATGCAGCACCGCTTCGGCTGGACGCTGCTGGCCGCCGTGCCGCTGGCTCTGGCCCTGCTGGGCCTGTCGTTCGGCCAGATCGAGATGGACATCGAACACGCCGACCGCATCGGCCCGGCCTTCCCCACGCTGCTGGCCACGATCTCGCTGATGGCGGGCACGGTGGTGACCTTCGGCATCCTGTCGGCCACCTCGCTGATCCTGATCACCGGGCTGGCGCGGCGCGATCATGGTGACCGCTCGGTCGAGTTCTGGTTGTCGCTGCCCACCTCGCACACGGCCAGCCTTTCGGCACCGCTGTTCACCCACCTCTTGCTGGTGCCTGCCGCTGCGCTGGTGGTGGGGCTGGGCGCAGGCTGGCTGGTGTCGATCGTGCTCGTCACCCGCCTCGCGAGCTTCGGCGCGTGGCTGGCCATGCCCTGGGGCGACCTGATCGCGGCCGGCTTGTCCCTGGTCTTGCGTCTGATCGCCGGCCTGCCATTGGCGGTGATGTGGGCCGCGCCCCTGCTGTTGGCTGCCGTGCTGGCCAACGCCTACCTCAAGCGCTGGGGCCTGCCGGTGCTGCTGCTGGCGCTGGCGATCGGTGGCCTGCTGCTCGACCGCTGGCTGGGCGAAGGCGCCACGGCGCTGACCATCGGGGCGGTGCTGCGCAACGCCGCGCTGTCGCTCGTTGCTGCCAGCCCGCAAACCATGAACGGCGAAACGCCCGGCGAGATCTACGGTGGCCTGAAGCAGGTGCCAGGCTGGGCACTGACCGACTTTGCGGTGGCCCTGCGGCTGTTGCTGTCGCCACTGTTCGCCGGTTGCCTGCTGACGTCGGCGGCGCTGTTCGCGCTGCTGCTCGACTGGCGCCGGCGCGGTGCCAGCGCCGCAAACTGATCAGGCCAGGGTGATGCGGTCGCGCCCGCCCTGCTTGGACGCGTACAGCGCCGCGTCGGCGCGTGCAATGAGCTCGTTCGCGGCCTCACCAGGGCGCCAGGCGGCGACTCCGCCGGACACCGTCACCGTCACCAGCACCTCCTGGGTGCTGCGGTTGCGGATCTTCAGGGCCTTGGTGCGGGCACGCAGGTCTTCCGACAACTGCTGCGATTCCGCCAGCGAGGTCCGGGGCAGCAGGACGGCGAATTCTTCACCACCGTAACGGGCCGCCGTACCTCGGGGGGCCTTGACGGTGGCACGCAGGATCTCGCCCAGGCCCTGGATTACGCGGTCGCCGATCAGATGGCCGTGGGTGTCGTTGACTTTCTTGAAGTGATCGATGTCGAGCATCACCAGCACATGGGTGCTGCCTTCAGCCGGCGGTTCCGCCAGCATGGCCTGCAGGTGCTGCTCGAAACCGCGGCGGTTCAGCACACCCGTCAGCGGGTCGAGAATGGCTTCGCCACGGGCTCGGTCCAGGGCCTCGCGCAGCCGAGTCACTTCCTGCTGGCTGGCTTCGACGTCGCTGCGCAGCTGCTCGACCGACTGCCGCATGCGCAGCGTGCCGGCCATGACGTCGTCGACCTGAGGCTGGATGAGCTGGCTGTCCTGGGTGGCCAGCGCGCTGTTCAGTTCCGACAGCTGGGCGCCATAGTCACCCGCGTGGCGGCTGGTCTCGTGCGCGGTCTTGGCCACACCCTGCATCAGCAGGTCCAGGCTGGAACGCACGCGTTCGAGACTTTCCTCGTTGGCCGGGAACACATGCTGCTTGCATAGGGCCAGGACCCTGGCGTCGTCAACGAGCACGGACCGCTTGACCAGGCCATCCACCGCAGCACTCAGCTGTGCATTCGTGCCGGCGGCATATTCGTACCAAAGGGTGAATGTGAGCGGGTTGTACGCCGCGCTGTGCTTGCCCATGTGGGACAAGGCCAGGCGCAACAACTCGGCACTTTTCTCTTTGGGCTCGGTATATCGCATGGAGTGCGGAACCAGGGTGGCGCAGCCAGCGGGAGTGCTGGCTGCGCAAGCATTCTGGGTGCCCGCTCCGTACTCTGTACCTATACTTTATGACAGCCAGCACAAAGGTTTGCTCGTGGCTGCGGCACTATTTCCCATTGCGCCCGCGTCTTCCCGACGCGGGCCTGCAATCGGTTGCGTCAGCCGTGCTTGGCTTCGAAGAACTGTTCGTCTTCGGTGCTGCCCTTCAGGGCGGCGGTGCTGGCGTCACGCTCGATCGTCGTCGTCACGGCGTCGAAGTAGCCGGTGCCGACTTCGCGCTGGTGCTTCACGGCGGTGAAGCCGCGCTCTGCTGCTGCGAACTCCTTTTCCTGCAGTTCGACGAAGGCGCTCATGTTGTTGCGCGCATAGCCGTAGGCCAGGTCGAACATGCCGTAGTTCAGCGCATGGAAGCCAGCCAGGGTGATGAACTGGTACTTGTAGCCCATCGCCCCGAGTTCGCGCTGGAACTTGGCGATGGTGGCGTCGTCGAGGTTCTTCTTCCAGTTGAAGCTGGGGCTGCAGTTGTAGGCCAGCATCTTGCCCGGGAACTTGGCATGGATGGCGTCGGCAAAGGCCTTGGCGAAGGCCAGGTCGGGCTTGCCCGTTTCGCACCAGATCAGGTCGGCATAAGGTGCGTAGGCCAGGCCGCGGCTGACGGCCTGCTCCAGGCCGTTTTTGGTGCGGAAGAAGCCTTCGACGGTGCGTTCGCCCGTGGTGAAGGGCTTGTCGTTGTCGTCGACGTCGCTGGTGACCAGGTCGCCGGCCTCGGCGTCGGTGCGGGCCAGCAGGATGGTGGGCGTGCCCATCACGTCGGCCGCCAGGCGCGCCGACACCAGTTTGGCCACCGCTTCACGCGTCGGCACCAGCACCTTGCCGCCCATGTGGCCACACTTCTTCGCGGCGGCCAGCTGGTCTTCGAAGTGCACGCCGGCAGCGCCCGCCTCGATCATCGCCTTCATCAGCTCGAAGGCGTTCAGCACGCCACCGAAACCCGCTTCGGCGTCGGCCACGATGGGGGCGAAGAAGTCGATGTCGTTCTTGCCTTCGCTCCACTGGATCTCGTCGGCGCGCTTGAAGGTGGCGTTGATCTTCTTGACGACCTTGGGCACCGAGTCCACGGAGTACAGGCTCTGGTCGGGGTACATCTCGCCATTGCTGTTGGCGTCACCGGCCACCTGCCAGCCGCTGAGGTAGATCGCCTTCAGGCCGGCCTTCACCTGCTGCATGGCCTGGTTGCCCGTGAGTGCGCCCAGGCTGTTGACGAAGGGCTCGCTGTGCAGCAGGCCCCACAGCTTTTCTGCGCCACGCTTGGCCAGCGTGTGCTCGATAGGCAGGCTGCCGCGCAGGCGAACCACGTCGGCGGCGGTGTAGCCGCGCTGGATACCCTTCCAGCGGGGGTTTTCGTTCCAGTCCTTCTGCAGGGCGGCGGCTTGTTGTTCGCGGGTGGCTTGGGGCGTCTGGCTCATGGGGGGCTCCGGTGTGGCTGGGGGTTCAAGACCCCTCAAGCGTACCGGGTGCTCGTTGGATGGCCAAGACATATGTCTTATATAAGACAAAAGAATTGACTCAATAAATTCAACGACTTAGCGCCACCTTTCCACAATGCGAAGCCTGTTTCTTCCAGATGGTGGATTTTGCTGCGCTGCAGCGCGACCAAATTCCACATTATGGAAGCAGCTTGCAGCCATGCGGAAGCCAGGCCAGCTCCCGATAATTCCGTGAATCTGCATTCATCGAGCCCCGCCTTGACCACCTTCGCCTATCTGTCTCAGACCGGCTTCCTGGCCGCACCGGCACCCGCTGCCGACACCCCGTTTGCCGTAGCCGGCATCGCCTGGGACGGCAGCACCACGAACCGCCCCGGCGCCCGCATGGCGCCGCGCGCCATCCGCCAGGCCAGCCAGATGCTGTGCGACGGCACGCACCCGCACTTCGACGTCAGCCCGCTCGGGCAGCTGGGCGACGCCGGCGACCTGCCGCTGCCGAACACCTCGCTCGAACGTCTGCGCGCCGCCCTTCCCGCACAGGTCGACCCCTTGATCCGCGCGCACCACATGGCCTGGCTCGGCGGCGACCATTCGATCACGCTGCCGCTGCTGCAGGCCTACCGCACGTGGCTGGGCCGGCCGCTGGCGGTGATCCATTTCGACGCCCACTGCGACACCTGGGACAGCCACTTCGGCGAAGCCAGCGGGCATGGCACCTGGGTCTATGAAGCGATGCAGCAGGGCCTGGTGCTGGACGCCTGCTTCACCCAGATCGGCATCCGCTCGGCCGGCGAGCGTGCGGCACGCGAGTACGTGGCCGACCGCGGCGGCCAGATCTTCACGGCGCGTTCCCTGCGCGGGCTGGAAAGTCCGTCCCAGCTGGCACCGGTGTTGCAGGCAGTGCGCCAGCGGCTGGCCGAGCATGGCAACCCACCCGTGTACCTGAGCCTGGACATCGACTGCCTGGACCCGGCCTTTGCCCCGGGCACCGGCACGCCCGAGCCGGGTGGCTTGAGCACCAGCCAGGTGCTCACGATCCTGGAGGAACTGGCCGACCTGCCCTTCGTGGGCATGGACTGCGTCGAGGTCTCGCCACCCTACGACCATGCGGAACTCAGCAGTCAGGCGGCGGCGCATTTCGTCTGGACCTACCTGTGCGGCCAGGTGGCGAAGCGGCCGCGCGTGGGCGGGGTTTGATCTTGCTCAAGGCGCGCGGCGCCGGTCCCGGAAGAATCGCGAAAACCCTCACAGGAGCCTGCGATGTCGCCACAGCCCAGCCCCTTCGGCACGAGCGCATCCAGCGCGCCCCCGCCCACCCGCCCTGCCCGCCGCAGCGGCCCGTCTGAAACATCCACCGCCGCTGCCTACGAGGCGCTGGACAGCACCCATCGCGCCGCGCAGCTGATGCTGCAGGCCTTCGCCGGGCTGCTGGCGCACCTGGACGATCAAGGACTGGACCCGCGGGCAGAACAGGCAGCGGCCGAAGTGCTGGCCTTCTTCGACGGGCCGGCGGCACACCACCACCGCGACGAGGAAGCGCTGGTCTTCCCCGGCCTGCTGGCCGGCGGCGACGCGATGCTGGTTCAGCATGTGCAAAGTCTGCAGCAGGACCACGGCTGGATCGAGGAAGACTGGCGCCTGCTGAAGCCCCAGCTCGAAGCCATCGTCGCAGGCTACAACTGGTACGACCTGGCGATGCTGCGCGAGGCCGTGCCGGTCTTCGCCGCGCTCTACCAGGACCACATCGCCCTGGAAGAACAGGTGGTGTACCCGGCCGCCAAGGCGCTACGCGGCCACGCAGGTGACTAAACTGCGGCTGCCGCCTCGTCGTGCAGGGCGGTACCAACTGGAGCCGCCATGAACAAAGCCATCGATCCCGCCCTGATGCAGGCCGCTGAAGCCACGGGCAGCCAGCTCGGCGCCTACTGGATGCCGTTCACGGCCAACCGCCAGTTCAAGAAGTCGCCACGGCTGGTGACACGCGCTGCAGGCATGCACTACTGGGACGAGCACGGCCGCCAGATCCTGGACACCGTGGCCGGCCTGTGGTGCGTGAACGCCGGCCACGGCCGCCCGCGCATCGTCAGGGCCATCCAGGACCAGGCCGCCGAGATGGACTTCGCGCCCCCCTTCCAGATGGGCCACCCGAAGGCCTTCGAGCTCGCCGAACGCCTGACCGCCATCGCCCCGGCCGGCATGGGCAAGGCCTTCTTCACCAACAGCGGCAGCGAGGCCGTGGAAACCGCGCTGAAGATGGCGCTGGCCTACCACCGCGTCCGCGGTGAAGGCACGCGCACGCGGCTGATCGGGCGTGAACGCGGCTACCACGGCGTCAACTTCGGTGGCATCTCGGTGGGCGGCATGGTCGCCAACCGCAAGACCTTCGGCGCCATGCTGGCCGGTGTCGACCACATCCGCCACACCCACGACCCGGCACGCAACGCCTTCAGCGTCGGCCAGCCAGCCCATGGCGTCGAGCTCGCCGACGACCTGGAACGCCGCATCGCGCTGCACGACGCCAGCACCATCGCCGCCGTCATCGTCGAGCCGATCGCCGGCTCCACCGGCGTGCTGGTGCCACCCCAGGGCTACCTGCAGCGCCTGCGCGAGATCTGCACGAAGCACGGCATCCTGCTGATCTTCGACGAGGTCATCACCGGCTTCGGCCGTACCGGCCAGCCGTTCGCGGCGCAGACCTTCGGTGTCACCCCCGACCTGATGACCATCGCCAAGGGCCTGACCAACGGCAGCGTGCCAATGGGCGCGGTGCTGGCCAAGGACGAGATCCACGACGCCTTCATGCAAGGCCCCGAGCACATGGTCGAGTTCATGCACGGCTACACCTACAGCGGCCACCCGCTGGCCTGCGCCGCCGGCATCGCCACGCTGGACACCTACGCCGAGGAAGGCCTGCTCACACGCGCTGGCGAGCTGTCGGGCACCTTTGCCGAGGCCGTGCATTCGCTCAAGGGCGAGCCGCATGTCATCGACATCCGCAACTTCGGCTTGGTGGCCGGCATCGAACTGGCGCCGATCGCCGACGCGCCCACGCGCCGCGCCTTCAGTGTGTTCCTCGACTGCTACGAGCGCGGCATGATGGTGCGCACCACCGGCGACACGGTGGCCCTGAGCCCGCCTCTGATCATCGAACGCAGCCACATCGACCAGATCGTCGAGACCCTGCGCGGCGCGCTGCGCCGCGCTGCCTGAAGCTGCGCGCGCGGTTCATCGCCCGCATGCCTTTCCAGCAGCGGGACGCGGCGCTCGGGCGCGATTCCTACTACGCCGCCACGGCGCCGGCGGGCCCGGCCTGCCCGCCACTGCAAGCCGAGGTTCGGGCCGATGTGGCCATCGTCGGCGGCGGGCTGGTCGGCCTGAGCGCGGCGCTGGACCTGGCCAGCCGCGGCCGCCGCGTCGTGCTGCTGGAAGCGCAGACGCTGGGCCACGCCGCCAGCGGCCGCAATGGCGGCCAGGCCATCCACGGCCTGGCCTGCGACCAGGAGGTCGTCGAAGCCCAGCTCGGCCTGGACGACGCACGCCGGGTCTGGCAGCTGTCGATCGAGGCGCTGGACCTGCTGCGCGAGCGCATCGCCCGCCACGCCATCCGCTGCGACTGGCAGGACGGCTACCTGGGCCTGGCCACCAGCGCCGGCAAGGGCCGGGCGCTGGCACAGTGGGCCGACCGCATGGACAGTGTCTACGGCTATCCGCTGCAGCGCATCGCCCCGCCCGACCTGCCTGGCTGGATTGCCAGCTCGCGCTTCCACAGCGGCATCCACGACCCGCGCTCGGGCCATCTGCACCCGCTGAAGTACCTGCGCGGCCTCGCCCGTGCCGCGCTGGCCGCCGGAGTGCAGGTGTTCGAGCACACGCCGGCGCTGTCGCTGTCGCTCTCGCAGGCGCCGTCGGCGGGCCGCCCCCGGACCCTGCGTACGCCGCAAGGTGTCGTCCATGCCGACCAGGTGCTGCTTGCCGGCAACGCCCATCTCGCGGCGCTGGCGCCGGCCCTGGCCCCGGCCATCGGCCCGCGGGTGATGCCGGTGGGCACCTTCGTCGCCTGCAGCCAGCCGCTGGGCGCGGCGCAGGCCAGTGCGCTGATTCCCAGCCACAGCGCGGTCTGCGACACGAACTTCGTCGTCGACTACTTCCGGCTCACCGCCGACCACCGGCTGCTTTTCGGCGGCGGCGTCAGCTACAGCACGCGCACGCCGCCCGGGCTGAAGGCGGCCCTGCGCGAACGCATGCGGCGCACCTTCCCGCAGCTGGCCGACCTGCAGGTCGAGCACCTGTGGGGCGGGTTCGTCGACATCTCGATGAACCGCGCACCAGATTTCGGCCGGCTGGCCCCCGACCTCTACTATCTGCAGGGCTTCTCGGGCCACGGCCTGGCGCTGAGCGGGCTGGCCGGGCGGCTGGCGGCCGAAGCCATCACTGGCGACGCCCGGCGTTTCGACGTATTCGCGCGACTGAGGCACCGCCCCTTCCCTGGCGGGCCGGCGCTTCGAACCCCTGCATTGGTGCTGGCGATGGCCTGGTACCGGCTGCGCGATATCCTTGGCTGACATGTCCGATTCGTCTGCATCCCCTCTGCCCCTGGTGGTCCTGCCCAGTTGCCAGCGTGAACACGATGGCCACCCCATCCATACCGTGGGTCGCAAGTACGTGGACGCCGTTCGGCTGGCCGGCGCGCTGCCATTGATTGCGCCACCCTGCGACGCGCAAGAGCTGGAAGCCTTGCTCGGCCTGGTCGACGGCGTGCTGCTGACCGGCTCGCCCTCGAACGTGCACCCCTCGCATTTCGGCGAGGCCGTGCTCAACCCGGGCCTGCCGCTGGACCCGCTGCGCGACGCTTTCACCTTGCCGCTGGTCCGTGCCGTGCTGGCTCGCGGCATCCCCTTGCTGGCCATCTGCCGCGGCACGCAGGAAGTCAACGTCGCACTCGGCGGCAGCCTGTACCAGGCGGTGCAGGACGAACCCGGCTTCATCGACCACCGCGGCCCGGAAGGCGCGAACCCCGATGTCGAGGTCGAAGAGGCCTACGCGCCGGCGCACAGCGTCAGCGTGCAACCCGGCGGCGTGCTGGCTATGGCCACCGGGCGCAGCCAGTTCGAGGTCAATTCCCTGCACGGCCAGGGTGTGCGCAGGCTGGCACCCGGCTTGCAAGTCGAAGCGCTGGCCCCCGACGGCTTCGTCGAAGCCTTCAGCCTGCCCAGCCCGCAGGCGGCCGGTTTCAACCTCTGCCTGCAATGGCACCCGGAATGGCAGGCCGCCAGCAACCCGGTGTCGATGGACATCTTCAAGGCCTTCGGCAAGGCCGTGCGCGAGCATCAGGCGCGCCGCTTGCAAGCCCCCACTGGAAACCCATGATCGCCCGCGACCGCTTCAGCTTTTCCGACCTCGAGCTCTGGCTCGACGAAAACCACGTCACCGAGATCGAATGTCTGGTGCCCGACCTCACCGGTGTGGCCCGCGGCAAGATCCTGCCGCGCAAGAAGTTCACCGAAGACCGCGGCATGCGCCTGCCCGAAGCCGTGGTGGCGATGGGCGTGACCGGCGAATTCCCGGAAGAAGGCCCGTACTACGACGTCATCAAGCCCACCGACCGCGACATGCACCTGCGGCCCGACCCCACCACCGTGCGCATCGTGCCTTGGGCCACCGACCCCACCGCCCAGGTCATCCATGACTGCTACGACCGTGACGGCGTGCTCGTGCCCTTCGCGCCGCGTTCGGTGCTTCGCCATGTATGCGAGCTCTATGCCGCGCGCGGCTGGGACCCGGTGGTGGCCCCTGAACTGGAGTTCTACCTGGTCGCCCGCAACACCGACCCCGACGTGCCGCTGAAGCCGCCCGTGGGCCGCAGCGGGCGCAGCGAGACATCGCGCCAGGCCTACAGCATCGACGCGGTCAACGAGTTCGACCCGCTGTTCGAGGACGTCTACGCGTACTGCGAGAAGATGGAATTGAACGTCGACACGCTCATCCACGAGGTCGGCGCCGGGCAGATGGAGATCAACTTCTTCCACGCCCACCCATTGGGGCTGGCCGACGAAGTCTTCCTGTTCAAGCGCACGGTGCGCGAAGCGGCGCTGCGCCACGACATGTTCGCCACCTTCATGGCCAAGCCGATTGCCGGCGAACCCGGCAGCGCCATGCACGTGCACACCAGCGTGCTGTCGCAGGCCACCGGGTTGAACATCTTCAGCAACCCCGACGGCTCGCCGTCGAAGGAATTCTTCTGGTACATCGGCGGGCTGCAGAAGTACATCCCGGCGGCGATGGCGCTGTTCGCGCCGTATGTGAACAGCTACCGGCGTCTGGTGCGCAGCAACGCCGCACCGATCAACATCCAGTGGGGCACCGACAACCGCACCGTGGGCATCCGCAGCCCGGTGGCCACACCGGCAGCGCGGCGCATCGAGAACCGCGTGATCGGCGCCGATGCCAACCCCTACGTCGCGCTGGCCGCGACGCTGGCCTGCGGCTACCTGGGCATGGTCAACCAGATCGAGCCTTCGCCCGAATGCAAGGGCGACGCCTACCTGGGCGACTTCAACCTGCCGCGCAGCCTGGGCGAAGCGCTGACGCTGCTGCGCGAAGGCAAGGAACTGGCCGCAACCCTGGGCGAGCAGTTCGTGACTGTCTACACCGAGGTCAAGGAGATCGAATACGCCGAGTTCATGAAAGTGATCTCGCCCTGGGAACGGGAACATCTCTTGCTACATGTCTGAGGCACCCACGATGGCAACGAGCACCCGAACCACCCAGCGCACCACCCAGGAGTGGCAGGCCGCGGACGCCGCCCACTTCCTGCACCCTTTCACCGACCACCAGGGCCTGGCGAAGAAAGGCGCGCGCATCATCGAACGCGCCGACAACATCTACCTCTGGGACAGCGAAGGCCACAAGATCCTGGACGCGATGAGCGGCCTGTGGTGCGTGAACGTCGGCTACGGCCAGGAAGCCCTGGTGCAGGCGGCAACGAAGCAATTGCGCCAACTGCCCTTCTACAACGCCTTCTTCCAGACCGCGACGACGCCAGCCATCGAACTGGCCGAACTGCTGGCGGAAGTCTCTCCGCCAGGCTTCGAGCATGTGTTCTTCGCCGGCTCGGGCAGTGAAGGCAATGACACCGTGGTGCGCATGGTGCGGCGCTACTGGGACATCCTGGGCCAGCCGAACCGGCAGGTCATCATCAGCCGCAACAACGCCTATCACGGCAGCACCATGGCTGGCGCATCGCTCGGCGGCATGAGCGGCATGCATGCCCAGGGCGGGTTGCCGATTCCCGGCATCCAGCACATCGAACAGCCGTACTGGTGGGACCACGGCCGCACCCAGGGGCTGACACGCAGCGAATTCGGCCTGGTCGCCGCGCGCTGGCTGGAAGAACGCATCCTGGCCATCGGCGCCGAGAACGTAGCCGCCTTCATCGGCGAGCCGGTGCAGGGCGCCGGCGGCGTGATCATTCCGCCGGCCACCTACTGGCCCGAGATCCAGCGCATCTGCGACAAGTACGGCGTGCTGGTCGTGGCCGACGAGGTGATCTGCGGCTTCGGCCGTACGGGTGCCTGGTGGGGCAGCCAGACGATGGGCTTCCGCCCCGACCTGATGACCTTCGCCAAGGGCGTGACCAGCGGCTACGTCCCGCTGGGCGGCGTGATGGTGGGCGAACGCATCGCCCGCGCTCTCGTCGACCAGGGCGGCGAGTTCAACCACGGCTACACCTACAGCGGCCACCCGGTGGCCTGCGCGGTGGCGCTGGCCAACATCGGCCTGATCCGCGAACTGGGCCTGGTCGAGCGCGTGAAGAACGACACGGGCCCCTACCTGGCCCAGCGTTTTGCCGAACTGGCCGAGCACCCGCTGGTGGGCGACGCCGAAACCTGCGGCCTGATGGGTGCGCTGCTGCTGGTGAAGAACCGCGCCACAGGCGCTGCCTTCGACGAGGCGGTGGGCATCGGCATGGTCTGCCGCGGCCACTGCTTCGGCAACGGGCTGATCATGCGCGCGGTGGGCGACCGGATGATCATCGCGCCGCCGCTGGTGATCACACGTGCGCAGATCGACGAGATGATGGTGCTGATCCGCCGCTGCCTTGACCTGACCCTGGCCGATGCCCACGCGCATGGCTGGCTGAAGTGACGATGTTCCCGAACCCCGCTGCACACCCGCTGGAGACCTCTCGAATGAAGCTGACATCCGCTGTGTCCACCTTGCTGACCCTGTCCGCCGCCCTGCTGGCCTGCGCTGGCGCTCAGGCCCAGGAAGAAGACAAGGTGCTGAACATCTACAACTGGTCGGACTACATCGCCGAAGACACGATCCGGAATTTCGAAAAGGAAACCGGCATCAAGGTGCGCTACGACAACTTCGACAACAACGAGATCGTCCATGCCAAGCTGGTGGCGGGCAAGACCGGCTACGACATCGTCGTGCCGTCGTCGCACTGGGCCAAGCTGCAGGCCGACGGCGGGCTGCTGCGCAAGATCGACAAGGCACAGATCCCGAACCTGAAGTTCCTGGACCCGGCGCTGCAGGCGCAGCTGGGCCGCATGGACCCGGGCAACGAATACATGGTGAACTGGCTGTGGGGCTACACCACGGTGGGCATCAACGTCGAGAAGGTCAAGGCCACGCTGGGCAGCACGCCCATGCCCGACAACGTCTGGGACCTGGTCTTCAAGCCCGAGTACATCAGCAAGCTCAAGAGCTGTGGCGTGAGCTTCCTTGACTCCGCGACAGAGGTCGTGCCCGCTGCCCTGCACTACCTGGGCAAGCCTTCGTTCAGCAAGACGCCTTCCGACTACGCTGCCGCTGCTGCGGTGCTGAAGGCCGTGCGCCCGCATGTCACGCTGTTCAGCAGCTCGGGCTACATCAACGACATGGCCAACGGCAGCGTCTGCGTGGCGCTGGGCTGGTCGGGGGACATCAACATCGCGCGCCAGCGTGCCATCGACAACAAGACCGGGCAGAACATCCAGGTGCTGCTGCCGAAGAACGGCGGCCTGCTGTTCTTCGACGTGATGGTGATTCCCGCCGACGCCGCACGCCCGGGCAACGCCCACAAGTTCATCAACTACATCCTGCGCCCGGAAGTGCATGCGCAGCTCACGAACAAGGTGTTCTACGCCAACCCGAACACCGAGTCGAAG
Organism: Rubrivivax sp.; assembly: GCA_022842595.1. GTDB lineage: Bacteria > Pseudomonadota > Gammaproteobacteria > Burkholderiales > Burkholderiaceae_C > Rubrivivax. The sequence continues at coordinate 66,367 of JALHPF010000007.1, read as the reverse complement.
AAGTTCATCAAGCCCGAGGTGGCGAACAACCCGACCGTGTTCCTTTCGCCCGCCGACATGGCCAGGATGGTGCCGCCCGACACGCTGAACAACGACCTGCGCCGCCTGATGACGCGCACCTACACGTCGTTCAAGACAGGGCTTTGAACGTGTTGGCACCTGCAGTCACCGCGAAAGTGGCCGCCGGCGCGGCCTTCCTGCGCATCGAGAACGTCGTCAAGGACTTCAGCGGCACCAAGGCCGTCAACGGCGTCAGCCTCGACATCGCCAAGGGCGAGATCTTCGCGCTGCTGGGCTCATCGGGCTGTGGCAAGAGCACCTTGCTGCGCATGCTGGCCGGCTTCGAGACGCCGACCAGCGGTCGCATCGTTCTCGACGGCCGCGACCTGGCAACACTGCCGCCCTACGAACGGCCGATGAACATGATGTTCCAGAGCTACGCGCTCTTCCCGCACCTGAGCGTGTGGGAGAACATTGCCTTCGGCCTGAAGCGCGAAGGCCTGCCGAAGGACCAGATCGCCAGCCGCGTCGACGCCATGCTGAAGCTGGTGCAGCTCTCGAAATTCGCCGACCGCAAGCCCCACCAGCTGAGCGGCGGCCAGCAGCAGCGCGTGGCTCTGGCGCGCAGCCTGGCCAAGCAGCCGCAGCTGCTGCTGCTGGACGAACCGCTGGGCGCGCTGGACAAGAAACTGCGCGAACAGACGCAGATCGAGCTGGTGAACATCATTGAAGGCGTGGGCGTCACGTGTGTGATGGTGACCCACGACCAGGAAGAGGCCATGACCATGGCCAACCGCGTCGCCATCATGAGCGAAGGCCGATTCCTGCAGGTGGGCGCGCCGGGCGACATCTACGAAACGCCCGCCACGCGCTTCGTCGCCGACTTCATCGGCAACGTGAACCTGATGGACGGCACGCTCGATGTCGACGAGAAGGACCATTGCGTCATCGGCTGTGTCGACTGCAGGCATTACGTCGGCCATGGCATCACCGGCACCGAAGGCATGGCCGTCACGGTGGCGCTGCGGCCCGAGAAGCTCGAGCTGTCGCGGGAAAAGCCCGACAGCGAATTCAACTGCGTGCGCGGCGAGATCAAGGAGCTCTCGTACTTCGGCAGCTTCACCGTCTTCCACCTGCAGCTGGCCAGCGGCGCGAAGCTGAAGGTGAGCCAGGCCAACACCCGACGCCACAACGACGACGCCTTCACCTGGGGCGACGTGGTCTGGGCCAGCTGGTCGGATTCGGCCCATGTGGTGCTGACGCAATGAAGCCCAGCCGCGCCGGATCCTGGCTGTCGGGTCGCACTGCCGTCATCGCGGTGCCGTTTGCCTTCCTGCTGCTGTTTTTCCTGTTCCCGTTCTTCATCGTCGGCAAGATCAGCGTGTCCGAGATGGACAACGTGGTCTTCAAGGACCTGGTGACCTTCGTCGACGGCGCGATCGCGCTCACCATCAAGTACAGCAACTACGTCTTCCTGGCCCAGGACGCGCTGTACGTGCAGACCTACATCGCCAGCCTGAAGTACGCGGCGGCCACCACGGTGCTGTGCCTGTTCATCGGCTACCCCTTCGCCTACTTCATGGCGCGCGCCAGGCCCAGCGTGCAGCCGCTGCTGCTGATGCTGGTGATGCTGCCGTTCTGGACCTCGTTCCTGCTGCGGGTCTACGCCTGGCGCGGCCTGCTCAGTGAAAACGGCTGGGCCGCGGACTTCATCATCGGCCTGGGCCTGGACAAGGTGCTGCTGGCGCTGGGGCTGATCACCACAGAAGGCAACCTCATGCACACGCCGTTTTCGCTGGTGCTGGGCATGAGCTACACCTACCTGCCGTTCATGATCCTGCCGCTGTACGGCAACCTGGTGAAGATGGACCTGCGGCTGCTGGAAGCCGCGGCCGACCTGGGCGCCAGCCCCTGGGTGGCGTTCTGGAAGATCACCGTGCCACTGTCCAAGGCGGGCATCATCGCCGGCAGCATGCTGGTGTTCATTCCCTGTGTCGGCGAATTTGTCATCCCCGAGTTGCTGGGCGGCCCCGAGACGCTGATGATCGGCCGCGTGCTCTGGGACGAGTTCTTCAGCAACAACGACTGGCCCATGGCCAGCACGGTGGCGGTGGTGATGGTGCTGCTGGTGATCGTGCCGATCGCCATCTTCAGCAAGTACCAGGCGGAAGCGCAGGAGAAAAGATGAGGCCCCCAGGCTCACTACGTTCGCCACCTCCCGAGGGGACTCGACCCGGACCGGGAAACCCGGATCCGGGTCGGGCGATGTCATGAAGGCCTCGACCACCGGCCTGTGGTTCGGCCGCGGCTGGCTCAGCCTGGGCTATGCCTTCCTGTACCTGCCGATCCTGGCGCTGGTGATCTATTCGTTCAACGATTCGGCGATCCCGAACGTCTGGCGCGGCTTCACGCTGAAGTGGTACGTGGCACTCGCCTCAGACCAGGAACTGCTGGCGGGTTTGTGGCTCAGCCTGAAGATCGCTTTCCTCACCGCCTGCGGGTCGGTGGTGCTGGGCACGCTGGCGGCGTTTGCACTGACCAAGTACCACCGCTTCAAGGGTCGCACGTTGTTCGCCGGCATGACGACGGCGCCGCTGGTCATGCCCGAGGTGGTGGTGGGCCTGTCGCTGCTGCTGATGCTGGTGAGCGTGCAGCGCGCTCTGGGCTTCCCAGAGCGCGGGATGATGACGATCTGGCTTGGCCACCTGCTGCTGGGCATGGCCTATGCCACGGTGGTGATCCAGTCGCGTCTGCAGGACCTGAACCCGCAGCTCGAAGAAGCCGCGATGGACCTGGGAGCGCGCCCGCACCAGGTGTTCTGGCTGGTGACGCTGCCGCTGATTGGCCAGAGCCTGGTCTCGGCCTGGCTGCTGACCTTCACCATCAGCCTGGACGACGTGGTGCTGTCGGCCTTCCTGTCGGGGCCGGGCTCGACCACGATGCCGCTGGTCATCTTTTCTCGCGCCCGGCTCGGGCTGAACCCCAGCGTCAACGCCGTGGCCACCGTCACCATCGTCATCGTTGCCATTGGCGTGGTCGCGGCCAGCTACTGGATCGCGCGTGCTGAACGCCAGCGTGCACGCGACCTGGCTGCGGCCCGGCGCGGCTGAATACAGACACACACAACACACCGCTTTGAGGAGAGCACCGCATGAAGCAGCCCGCATCCACCCTGCTCTGGCTGGCCCTGGCCGCCAGCTTCCCCGCTGCCGCGCAGAGCAACGACGAACTGCTGAAGGAACTGCGCGCGCTGCGTGACCGTGTGACCGAACTCGAGAAGAAGCTGCAGGCCGCCCCCGCCCCCGCCCCCGCCCCCGCGCCCGCGGCCGTGCCGGCCGGCCAATGGGGCATGACGCCGGAGCAGGTGCGCGAACTCAACCGCATCGCCGTGAAGACCGAATCCCTGCAGGACAACTTCTCCGACCAGGGCTTGAAGGGCCTGAAGATCAGCGGCCAGATCGACCCCACCTGGATCTACAACCGCCGCCAGGACAACGCCAGCTTCGTGCTGCTGAACAACGGCGGCGCGCGCTACACCTACGACAACAGCTACTTCGGCATGGCCGTGCTCGACTTCGAGAAGGAAACCGAAGGCGGCTCGCGCTGGAAGCTGACGCTGGCGCCCGAGCGCGGCACTGGCGCGCTGGCCAATGGCGGCTCGATCATCCACGAGGCTTCGGTCTCGATCCCGCTGACCGACCTGAACACGCGCCTGTGGGTCGGCCAGATCCCCGACTGGACGGGCTACGAGATCACCCTGCCCGCCGGCAACAAGCTGATCACCCACAACCTGCTGTTCGACACGATGGCGCCCACGTCCTACACCGGCGCGGTGCTCGACATCACCAGTGGCAAATGGTGGGTGCGCGGCGGCCTGGCCAACATGAACAGCGCACGCACGCCGGCCGGCGAGAAGCAGCCGGTGCTGATCTACCGCGTCGACTACTCGCGCGGTGAATTCAGCGGCTGGGGTTTCACCGGCCTGCACGGCAAGGCGGCGAACTTCGCGGCCGACGGCACCTACCTCGACGCCGATGGCGTTGAAACAGGCTTTGCCAGTGCCGGCAAGTACACCGACATCCACCTGCTCGAAGTCGACGGCTTCTTCACCCGCGGTGACCTGTCGCTGTTCGGCCAGCTGAGCTACGGCCAGCAGAAGGGCTCTGCCATCTTCAACAGCGACGGCCAATTGCGCGACGCGCAGTGGTGGGGCGTCTCGGGCCTGATGGGCTACAAGCTGACGCCGCGCCTGGAAGCCGTGCTGCGTGCCGACTATGTGAAGAACACCAAGAACGGCGGCGGCCTGCTCGGCTACAGCTTCGACGACGACATCAACGGCATCGGCCGAGGGCTGGATGCCGAAGGCAACTTCGCCAAGGGCGAAAGCACCGGCAGCAACCGCTACGCGCTCAGCGCCGGCATGAACTACCTGTTCGACGAAACCACCATCTTCAAGCTGGAATACCGCTACGACGTCGCCAGCCAGCCGGTGTTCTTCGGCGTGAAGTCGGGCGGCTACAGCAAGACCAACCACCTGCTGGGTGCCTCGGTCGTGGTGAGCTTCTGACCGTGGCCGAAGCCACTGCACGCGACTGGCATGCCCGCGCCGCGGCGCTGGCCATCGACGGCCGCGCGTTCATCGACGGCCAGCGTGTGGCCAGCCTCGGTGGCGCCAGCTTCGACAAGTTCTCGCCCATCGACGGCCGCCTGATGGCCGCGGTGGCGCGTTGCGAAGCCGGCGATGTCGACGCCGCCGTGCGCAGCGCCCGTGCCGCCTTCGACAGCGCGCGCTGGGCCGGCATGCCGCCGGCGGCGCGCAAGAAGCTGCTGCTGCGCTTCGCCGAGAAGATCCTGGCCGCCCGCGAAGAGCTGGCGCTGCTGGAAACTCTGGACATGGGCAAGCCCATCCGCGACGCGCTGTCGGTCGACGTGCCCAGCGCCGCGCGCTGCATCGCCTGGTACGCCGAAGCCGTGGACAAGGTCTACGACGAAATCGCGCCTACGGGCCGGAACGCGCTGGCTCTGATCACGCGTGAACCGGTGGGCGTGGTCGCCGCCATCGTGCCCTGGAACTACCCGATGATCATGGCCGCCTGGAAGCTGGGCCCGGCGCTGGCGGCGGGTAATTCGGTGGTGCTCAAGCCCAGCGAGAAGAGCCCGTTCACGGCGCTGCGCCTGGCCGAGCTGGCCGTCGACGCCGGCATTCCGCCGGGGGTGTTCAACGTGGTGCCGGGTTACGGGCATGAGGCCGGCGAGGCGCTGGCGCTGCACATGGACGTCGACGCCATCGGCTTCACCGGCAGCACCCGCATCGGCCGGCGCATGCTGGAATACGCCGGGCGCAGCAACCTCAAGCGTGTCTTCAATGAACTCGGGGGCAAGTCGGCCTTCATCGTGATGGACGATGTCGGCAGCCTGGAGCGCGCCGCCGCCACCGTCGCCGGCAGCCTGTTCTTCAACCAGGGCGAAAGCTGCAATGCGCCCAGTCGAGTGCTGGTGCATGAGGGCCTGGCCGACGAGTTCGTGGCCATGGTTTCGGCCCAGGCCCCGAAACACGCCCCCGGCGACCCGCTGGACGAGACCACCGTGATGGGTGCGCTGGTCGACTTCACCCAGCTGCGCACCGTGCTCGGCTACATCGAGGCCGGCCAGGCCGAAGGCGCGCGCTGCGTCGCCGGGGGCCGCCAGGTGCGTGCAGAAACCGGCGGCTTCTACGTCGAGCCCACGGTCTTCGACGGCGTCACGAACACGATGAAGATCGCCGCTGAAGAGATCTTCGGCCCGGTGCTGAGCGTGCTGCGCTTCCGGGACGAGGCAGAGGCGATCGCCATCGCCAACGCCAGCCAGTATGGACTTCAAGCTAGTGTCTGGACCGAGAACCTGAGCCGCGCCCACCGCATGGCGCGTGCGCTGCGCGCCGGCACCGTGCACGTGAACCAGTACGACGAGGACGACATCACCGTGCCATTCGGTGGCTTCAAGCAAAGCGGCAACGGCCGCGACAAGAGCCTGCACGCGTTCGACAAATACAGCGAGCTGAAGACCACCTGGCTGCGGATCGACCCGGCGTGAGCGCCGTCCCGCTGGGGGCCTACCTGAGCCTGGCGGCCAGCATGGCGCTGGTGGGCAGCTACGTCGGGCTGTCGAAGCTGCTGGTGGTCGTCTTCCCGGTGCTGCTGATGACCTGGCTGCGGTTCGGCATCGCCGCGGTGGCCATGGCGCACTGGGTGCGGCGCGGTCCTGGCGAAGCGCCGCTGGCGCCGGCTGACCGCAGGCTGTTGTTCTGGGAAAGCTTCCTCGGCAACTTCCTGTTCAGCATCTGCATGCTTTATGGGGTGGCCATGACCTCGGCGCTGGCCGCGGGCGTGGTGATGGCGGCGATCCCGGCCGTCGTGGCGATTCTTTCGCGCCTGTTCCTGGGCGAAAGGATCCGGCCCCGCGTGGCCGCAGCCATCGCCTGTGCCGCCATCGGCATCGCGGTGCTGGCCATCGCCCGCAACGACGGTGCGGCGGGGGAAGCGCCCGCCTCGCCGCTGGGCTATGCGCTGCTGCTGGCGGCGGTGGTCTGCGAGGCCAGCTATGTCGTCATCGGCAAGCGGCTCACCGGCAATGTCTCACCGAAACGCATCAGCGCCTTGATCAACCTCTGGGGCCTGGCCCTGGTCACGCCCTTTGGCCTGTGGCAGGCCAGCCGCTTCGACTTCGGCGCGGTGCCTCTGGCCAGCTGGGCTCTGCTGGTCTTCTATGCGCTGGCCGCGAGCATGGTGACGGTCTGGCTGTGGATGCGCGGGCTGCGCCACGTGCCCTCGTCACGGGCGGGGGTGTTCACGGTGTTGTTGCCCGTCAGCGCCGCGCTGGTGGGCGTTCTGGGACTGGGCGAACACTTCGGCCCGGCGCATGTGCTGGCCTTCGTGCTGGCGCTGGCCGGGCTGCTGCTGGCCACCTGGCCGGAGCGCGTGGCGCGCTGAAGCTGGGTGGCTAAGATGGCGGCCATGAAGGCTTGGCTGCTCATCGCCACCATGCTCGCCATGAACTCCGCCCCTGCCCTGGCCACCGTCGATGTGGCCGCCCTCTGGGACTTCAACCAGCCGGCCGTCAGCGAGCAGCGCTTTCGCGATGCGCTGGCCACCGCGCAAGGCGACGATGTGCTGATCCTGCAAACGCAGATTGCGCGCACCTGGGGGCTGCGTGGCGACTTCGAGAAGACGCGTTCGATCCTCTTGCAGCTGGAATCCGAGCTGCCCCGCGCCGGTGCCGAAGTGCGTGTGCGCCACGCGCTGGAACTCGGCCGCAGCTTGGCTTCGCCGAAGCACCAGCCTGAACAGCAAACCGAAACCACCCGTCGACAGGCCCGCAGCGCTTTCGCCCAGGCCCTGGCCATCGCACGCAGTTCAGAGCTCGACGCCCTGGCCATCGACGCGGTGCACATGCTGGCCTTCGTCGACACCGCACCAGCCGACCAGCTGAAGTGGGCGCAGGAAGCGCTGGCGCTGGTGCTGGCGTCGAAGCAGCCGGCCGCCCGGCGCTGGGAGGCGTCGATCCGCAACAACCTCGGTTATGCACTCCATCAGCTCGGGCGCTATGACGAAGCCCTGGTGCAACTGCAGCAGGCGGTGGTGCTGCGCCGCCAGGGCAGCAACCGCCGCGCCGAACGGGAGGCGCGCTGGATGGTGGCCTGGACCCTGCGCAGCCTCAACCGCAGCGACGAGGCGCTGGCCATGCAGCTGCAGCTGGAAGCCGAAAACGACGCTGCGAGCACGCCGGACGGCTTCGTCTTCGACGAGCTGGTGCTGCTGTATCGCGCACGTGGCGACAACGAACGCGCCGCCCATTTCGTCCAGCGCCGGGCGGCGCTGCCGAAATGACGCGAACGAACGGCCTGGCCGCTCAGGCCACCGTCAGCGGCACACCCCCGGCAGGCCGCTCGGCCAGGCGCCCCACCACGGCCGCCTGCTCGAAGCCATGGCGGCGGAAGACCGCCATCACCGCGTCCAGGGCCTGCGGCGTGCAGCTGACGAGCAGGCCGCCGCTGGTCTGCGGATCGGTCAGCAGAGCCTGGTCGATGTCGGCGAAACCGGCTGCCAGGGCGATGTCGGCGCCATAACCGGCCCAGTTGCGGCCCGAGGCGCCGGTGACGAAACCCCGCGCTGCGAGTTCGCGCACTCCGGCCAGCAGCGGCACGCCGGCCCAGTCCAGCTGCACCTGCAGCTTCGAGCCGCGTGCCAGTTCGAGGGCGTGGCCGGCCAGGCCGAAGCCGGTGACGTCAGTCAGCGCGTGCACGCCGTCGATCGCCGCCAGGTCCGGGCCCGGGGTGTTGAGCTGGGTGGTGTTGGCGATCATCTGCGCGTAGCCGGCTTCGCCGAGTTCGCCCTTCTTCAGCGCCGCGCTCATCACGCCTACGCCTAGGGGCTTTCCCAGCACCAGCATGTCGCCGGCCTGGGCGTCGGCATTGCGCTTCACGCGCTTGGGGTGCACCAGGCCCAGGGCCACCAGGCCGTAGATGGCCTCGACGGAATCGATGGTGTGGCCGCCGGCGATCGGGATGCCCGCCGCGCGGCAGACGCTGGCGCCGCCTTCGAGGACCCGGCCGATGGTCTGCGTCGACAGCACGTTGATCGGCATGCCCACCAGCGCCAGCGCCAGGATCGGCTTGCCCCCCATGGCATACACGTCGCTGATGGCGTTGGTGGCGGCGATGCGCCCGAAGTCGAACGGGTCATCGACGATGGGCATGAAGAAGTCGGTGGTGGCGATCAGCGCCTGCTCGTCGTTGAGCTGGTAGACGGCGGCGTCGTCGGCGGTTTCGATGCCGACCAGCAATTCCTTCGGTATCGGCATCGCCGCCGTGCCCTTCAGGATCTCGCTGAGCACGCCAGGCGCGATCTTGCAACCGCAGCCGCCGCCATGCGACAGGCTGGTGAGGCGGGGTTCGTTCGGCGGCAGGCTTGCGTTCATGGCGGATCTTTCGTGGGTGGGCTTCAGGCCAGATGGGGGGCCAGCAGGTTCAGCAAGGTCTGGCGTTCATGAGCCGGGCTGAACAGGGCGGCACGCAGGGCGCATTGCGCCTGCAGGGCCGGCAGCATAGCCGCAACGTCGCGGCAGCGTTGCAGCAGCGTCGCCAAGGCCGCACTGTCGCCGACGTCGAAGCTGCCGCCGTAGTCCGCGCCCAGCAGGCCCAGGTTGCCGTCGATGCGCGACGCCAGCACCGGCGTGCCGCTGGTGATCGCCTCGATCACGACCTGGGCCCCGCCTTCCATGCGGCTGGCGTGCACCAGCACATGCGCGCGCTGGATGTGGCGCCGGGTGACGGCATGCGCCAGCCCGCCGAGCCAGCGGTAGGTCGGCACCTGCCGTGCGCAGGCCTGGGCCGCGGCGCCGAGTTCGGGGTCGAGGGCGTTGCCGATGTGGTCGAGCCTGATGTCGCGCCGATGCGCCAGCAGCGCCGCGGCCTGCAGGTAGGTCTGCGGACACTTTTCCTCGCGCAGGTGGCCGACCATCAGCGCACGCAGATGGCGCGGGCTCTTGGGCAGCGTCTGGCGCGCCGGGCTGGACTGCAGGCAGACGCTGGCCTTGGCGCGCAGCGCCGCGGGCAGGGCCTGCAGGCCCAGCTCGTTGAGCACCAGCAGCCGGTCGGCGAGCTGCAGCGAGCGCTGGGCGTCGGAGTCGGTAGCGATGTCGCGGTACAGGTCGGTGCCGGTCAGCACCACCACCAGCAGCCGCTGCGGGAAGGCTGCGCGCCACGCCTGGATGGCGGCGGCCGAGCGCCGTGCGTGCAGCGCGATCATCGCAGCGGGCGCTGGACCGTCGGCTGGCCCCGGCGCCCAGCTTGCCGCCAGCCGGACTCGATAATCGGCTCGAAGCAGTCGCGCCCAGCGCTGCGCCGTGCGCCAGTTGCCGTTGTTGGCGTCGGCCAGCGCCGGTGTCACCAACACGATGTCCGGCTTTGTCATGGATTTGAGCTTAATGCCTTTGAGCGCGCATGCCGCTGCCGACCAGGCCGTGCGCCGGGCTGGCGCGGCAGAACTGGCCATCGCGCTGCAAGCCGCGCGCGCCGATACCTTGGCAACTTTCGAGGTCTACGCCGAGGGATTGGCCGCCCGCGGCATGGCCGTACCCCAGGCCGCCGGCCTGAACCCGCCGCTATGGGAACTGGGCCACATCGGCTGGTTCCAGGCCTGGTGGACGCTTCGCAACCCGCAGCGCCGCCTCGGCCACCGCGCCGACCCGGCCGCGCCGCGGCTGCCGCTGCCGGCCGATGCTTTGTACGACAGTTCGCGCGTGGCGTGGGCCACGCGCTGGGCCTTGCCCTTGCCCGGCGCTGCCGCGTTGAAGAGCGAACTGGACGAGCAGCTGCAAGCCTGCCTGGCGCAGCTGGCCGACACCCCGGACGAGGTCGACGCGCTCTACTTCCACCGCCTGGCTCTGCTGCACGAGGACATGCACCACGAGGCCGCGCTCTACATGGCGCAGGCCCTCGGCCTGCCCGTCACCGACCCGCGCTGGCAGCCCCGGCCGCTGGCGGCTGCGCGCCGGCTGCTGCCCCTGGCCGGCGGCACGCTGCAGCAGGGCCTGGGCCCCGAAGCTGGGTTCGCCTTCGACAACGAATGCGGTGCCCACGCCCAGACGCTGGCCGACTACGCCATCGACAGCCGCGTGCTGACCTGGGCCGAATACCTGCCGCTGATCGAAGCCGGCGGCCAGGTTGGCATGCCGCGCTACCTGCGGCGGGTCGACGGCGCCTGGCAGGTCTGCCGCTGGGGCTGCTGGCAGGCGCTGGACCTCGAGTTGCCGGCCTGCCATCTGAGCCTGCACGAAGCCCTGGCCTGGTGCCGCTGGGCCGGCCGCCGCCTGCCCACCGAAAGCGAATGGGAGCACGCTGCGCTGACCGCACCCGATCAGTTCCACTGGGGGGCGGTCTGGGAATGGACGGCCAGCCCGTTTGCGCCCTACCCCGGCTTCCAGCCCCACCCTTACCGCGACTATTCGGCGCCCTGGTTCGACGGCCGGCCGGTGCTGCGCGGGGCCAGCTTCGGCACCCAGCCACGCATGCACCATCCGCGCTACCGCAACTACTTCCCGGCCGATCGCACCGACATCTTTGCCGGCTTTCGCAGCTGCGCGCTCTAGCGATCGTGCGGATGGGTTCCAATTCATCGATCTCGCCCATCCGCGCGCACTTCCAACCCACAGTTCCAGGAGCCCTCCATGTCCACTGTCAAACCCTCGAGCTGGCTGAAAGCCGCACTCGCCGTCACCAGCCTGGCGCTGGCCTGTCTGGCGCAGGCCCAGCAGGTTTTCCGCGTCACCACCATCCCCGAGGAAGCGGCCACCGAACAGGTCCGCAAGTTCACGCCGCTGGCGGCCTACCTGGAACAGGCGCTGGGCATGAAGGTCGAGTTCACGCCCGTCAGCGACTACCCGGCCGCCGTCGAGGCCCTGGTCAACAAGAAGGTCGACCTGGTGTGGTTCGGTGGCTTCACGCACGTGCAGGCCAACCTGCGCTCGGGCGGCAAGATCGTGCCGCTGGCCCAGCGTGAGGAGGACACACGCTTCCAGTCGGTGTTCATCGCCAAGACCGACTCGGGCATCAAGACCCTCGCCGACATGAAGGGCAAGCAGGTGTCCTTCGGCTCGCAAAGCAGCACTTCGGGCCACCTGATGCCGCGCAGCTTCCTGCTGCAGAACCAGATCGAACCCGAGAAGGACTTCAAGCGCATCGCCTACAGCGGCGCGCATGACGCGACGATCGCATCGGTCGTCAGCGGCAAGGTCGATGCCGCGGCGCTGGACATCACGGTGTGGAAGAAGTTTGTCAGCGAGAACCGCGTCGACACCAAGGCTGTCGACGTCTTCTACACGACGCCGACCTACTTCAACTACAACTGGTCGGTGCATGCCGACATGCCCAAGGCCATGCAGGACAAGGTCAAGGCCGCGCTGCTGGGCCTGGACCCGGCCAAGCCCGAACAGGCCGAGATCCTGAAGCTGAACCGCGCCACGCGCTACATCGGCACCAGCCCCGAGAACTACAAGGGCCTGGAAAGCGCCGCGCGCAGCGCCGGCCTGCTGTGACGCCTGGCCTTTGAAGGTCGAACTGCAGGCCGCATCGGCCCGCCACCCCGCAGCCCGGCCGGGTGCCGCGCCGGCGCTGCAGGCGATGAACCTGCAGGTGGCGCGGGGCGAGCAGCTGGCCGTGATCGGGCCATCGGGCGCAGGCAAGACCACGCTGCTGCAGCTGCTGGCCTGCGCGCTGCCGCCGGACCGGGGCAGCCTGCGCCTGGACGGGCAGGACCCCTGGGCCCTGCCCCGGCGTGAACTGCAGGCGCTGCGTGGCCGGCTGTTCCTGGCGCCCCAGGTGCCGCCGCTGCCACCACGCCAGCGCGTCGTGACGGCCGTGCTCGCCGGGCGGCTGCCGGCGATGGGTCTGCTGGCCAGCGTGCGTTCCCTGTTTTATCCCGCGGACATTCCGGCGGCGCACGACGCTCTCGAGCACTTCGACCTGGCCGACAAGCTTTTCGAACGTGTCGACCGGCTGTCGGGCGGCGAGCGCCAGCGCGTCGGCCTGGCCCGCGCGCTGGTGGCGCCGGCCACGCTGTGGCTGGTCGACGAGCCGTTGTCGGCGCTGGACCCGACCCGCTCGCGCCAGGCCGTGGCCACGCTGCTGGGCGGCGCCGCCGAACGCGGCGCCACGCTGGTGGCCACGCTGCACCAGGTGGACGTGGCGCTGGCGCACTTCCCGCGCATCGTCGGCCTGCGCGACGGCGAGCTCGCCTTCGACCTGCCGAGCGCCCAGGTCACACCGGCGCTGCTGGCGCGGCTGTACGAGCAGCACGAACATGAACTGCGCGGCGACGCGCCTTTGCCGCAGCCGGACGACGCGGTGGCGCCGCAGCCGGTGGTCATGCATTGCCGGTGAACACCACCGCCCCGCAGCGCGACCCGGCTTGGCTGCCGCGCCTGTTCTGGATGAGCACGGCGCTGGTGCTGCTGTGGCCGCTGGGCGTGGCCACGGAATTCCGCCCCTGGGTGCTGCTGGAACGCGAGAATCTGAAGATCAGCGCGCAGTTCATCGGCAGCTTCTTTCCGCTGACGCTGAACAGCGAATTCATGGCGATGGTGGCGCGCGAGACCTGGCGCACCGTGGCCATCGCCACCGCCGGCGTCACGCTGGCGCTGGTGCTGGCCGTGCCGATGGCGCTGCTGGCCACGCGCGTGCTATCGGTGTCGGCGCTGTCCGGGCGCATGGCACGGGGGCCGGCCTGGCTGCGTCAGGCGGTGCGCTGGCTGCTGATCCTGCTGCGCAGCGTGCCCGAACTGGTCTGGGCGCTGGTCTTCGTCCGCGTCGTCGGCCTCGGGCCCACCGCCGGCGTGCTGGCGATCGCGCTCACCTATGGCGGCATGCTGGGCAAGGTCTACGGCGAGATCCTGGAAAGCGGCGAGACCCACGCCACCCAGACCCTGCTGCGCAACGGCAGCGGCCGCCTGCAGGCCTTCTTCTTCGGCCTGCTGCCCACCAATGCCGCCGAGCTCTGCAGCTATACCGTCTACCGCTGGGAATGCGCGATCCGCTCGTCGGTGGTGCTGGGCTTCGTCGGCGCCGGCGGGCTGGGCCAGCAGCTCGACAACTCGATGAAGATGTTCAACGGCGGCGAAGTCGCGACCATGCTCCTGGTCTTCATCGCGCTGGTGGCGCTGGCCGACCGCACCAGCGCATGGCTGCGTAAGGCGCTGGGGTGATGCGTACGCTTCTCTTCAGCCGGGTGCTTTCGAAACTTTGCGCATGGCTGCGCAAGGCGCTGGGGTGACATGACGATGACCAAGCCCCAGGCCGCCAACCCGCCCTACAAGCTGCCGCCGCGGTTGTTCGACGCGCGCTGCAAGGCCTGCTGGTTCAGCGCCGGGCTCGTGGCACTGGTGGTGGCCAGCTTCTGGAGCCTGGACCTGCAGTGGGCGCAGTTCCTGTCGCTGGAAGCCGCGCGCAGCATGGGCCGCTTCCTGGGTGAATTCTTCCCGCCCGACCTGTCGCCAGCGTTCACCGCCAAGGTCCTGGTCGGCGCCTGGGAAACCTTGGCGATGTCGCTGCTGGGCACCGTGCTGGCGGCAGCGGCCGGCGTGGCGCTGGCCCTGCCCGCCAGCCGGCTGCATGGTGGCGACCGGGCGCTGGCACGTTCACCCACGCGGCTGCTGCTGAACGCGCTGCGCTCGATTCCGGAACTGGTCTGGGCGGCGCTGCTGCTCATCAGCGCCGGCCTGGGCCCTTTTGCCGGCACGCTGGCGCTGGCGCTGCACACCACCGGCGTGCTCGGCCGGCTGTTCGCCGAGGCCATCGAGAACGCACCCACAGGCCCTGGCGACGCGCTGCGTGCGCAGGGCGTGGGCCCGCTGCGCGTGTTCCTGTACGCCACCCTGCCGCAGGTGCTGCCGCAACTGCTGAGCTACACCCTGTACCGCTGGGAAAACAACATCCGCGCCGCCGCCGTGCTGGGCGTGGTGGGTGCCGGCGGTCTGGGCCAGCTGCTGTCCTTCCACATGGGGCTGTTCCAGATGGGCAAGACCGCCACCATCCTGGGCGCGATGCTGCTGATGGTGGCACTGGTCGACGTGCTCAGCTACGGCACGCGGCGCTGGATGACGCGCTAGTCGGGCCGCCAACGGCCTGCTTGGGTTCATCCATTCACTGGGCAAGTTTCCGGGGTCAGCACATGAACAGCCATCTGGCGAGAAATGGCTTCATCGCCGCGGGCCTGATGAACATCGGCGGCGTGCTGGTGTTCTCGCGCGGCTTCACCAATGCTGCGATCAACGAAGCCGACCCGGTCGTGATGTCTGACTTCGGCCTGCTGATGATCGTGGTCTGGGGCCTGGCCTATCTGGGCGCCGCATCGGTCGCTGCAGGCGTTCGATGGCTGGCCGCGGCGTTCGCGATCGAGAAGCTGGTCTACGTCGCGGTCTGGCTCGTCTGGCTGTCGCAGAACAGCCTGGCGGCGCTCTATGCCAAGGACCCGTTCGCCGGGGTCTTCTTCGGCATCTACGGCGCCAACGATTTCGTGTTCATGCTGTTCTTCGCGTGGGTGGCGTTCGCGCCCCCGGGCCGCAAGGCGCACTGAGCCTTGCGCCGGCGCGCTGCGCCGACCCAGCTTGGTTCAGGCCTTCGCCAACACCTCGCCGTTGATCGGGGTCGGCGGCACACCGCCGGTCAGCGCCGCCACCAGGTTCTTCGCCGCCAGGTCGGCCATCGCCCGCCGCGTCGCCAGCGTGCTGCTGGCGATATGCGGCGTGAGCACCACGTTCGGCACGTCCAGCAGGTCGGGGTGCAGGGCCGGCTCGCCCTCGAACACGTCGAGCCCGGCTGCGGCAATGCGGCGATCACGCAGTGCCGCAGCCAGCGCCACGTCGTCGACGATGCCACCGCGCGCGATGTTGGTCAGTGTCGCGGTGGGCTTCATCTGCGCCAGCTCGGGCGCGCCGATGGCGTGGTGGGCACTGGCGCTGTAGGGCAGCACCAGCACCAGGTGGTCGGCCTCGCGCAGCAGCGTGGCCTTGTCGACGTAGCGTGCGCCGAGCGGCGATTCGTCCGCGGCGGGCAGCCGGCTGCGGTTGTGATAAATCACCTTCATGCCGAAGCCCAGCGCACCGCGCCGCGCAATCGCCTGGCCGATGCGGCCCATGCCCAGGATGCCCAGCGTTGCGCCGTGCACGTCGCTGCCGGCAAACATGTCGTAGGTCCACTTCGTCCATTCGCCACGGCGCAGGAACCGCTCGCTCTCGGCCATGCGACGCGCGGTGGCCATCATCAGCGCGAAGCCGAAGTCGGCCGTGGTCTCGGTCAGCACGTCGGGGGTGTTGGTGGCCAAGACACCGGCGGCGGTACAGGCGGCAATGTCGAAGTTGTTGTAGCCCACCGCCATGTTGGCCACCACGCGCAATTGCGGGCAGGCAGCCAGCACCTCGGCGTCGATGCGCTCGCTGCCGGTGGTGAAGGCGCCCTGCTTGCCCTGCAGGTGCTCGATGAGTTCGGCCTTGGTGAAGATGGTGTCGGCCTGGTTCGATTCGACCTCGAAGTGCTGGGCCAGATGCGCCAGCACCTCGGGGAAGACGGCGCGGGCGACCAGGATGGCGGGTTGGGTCATCGCTTGTTCAGTCGTGGAAGGTGGTGAAGCCGGCCACTGGCTCGCGCTCGGTGACCAGGGTGTTCTCGACGGCGGCCGGGTCGGCATGGCCCAGCGCCATGCCGCACACCACCATCTGTTCGGCGGGCAGCCTCAATTCAGCACTGATGATGCGGTGGAACTGCGTGAACGCGGCCTGCGGGCAGGTGTCCAGCCCGCGGCCACGCGCCGCCACCATGATGTTCTGCAGGAACATGCCGTAGTCGAGCCAGCTGCCTTGCTGCAGCACGCGGTCGATGGTGAAGATCAGGCCTACCGGCGCGTCGAAGAAGGCGTAGTTGCGGGCATGCTGTTCGTGCATGCGCTGCTTGTCGGTCTTGGCAATGCCCAGCAGCGTGTACAGATCCCAGCCGACCTTGCGGCGGCGGTCGATGAAGGGGCTCTGCCACTGCGTCGGGTAGTAGGCGTATTCCTCGGTGTGCGTGGCACGCACGGCCGGGTCGTCGTAGGCGGCGCGGATGGCGTTGGACAGCCGGGCCAGGCTTGCGCCGGTCAGCACGTGCACCTGCCAGGGCTGGGTGTTGGTGCCCGACGGCGCACGTGAGGCCACCTGCAGGATGGCCTGAACGGTCTCGCGCGGCACGGGCGTGGGCAGGAACGCGCGCAGCGAGCGCCGGCTGGTGATGGCGGTGTCGACGGCAGCCGTGGTGGCGGGGGTGATCTCGGGAAACGTGGTGGTCATTCGACAGGTCGATCGGTCAAGGTGAATCGTTCATGGTGAATCGGCCAAGCTCAGGCCCCGAAGCGCCTGCAGCAGGGCCGGCGGCAAGTTCACCGGTCGGCGCGTGGCGCGGTCCACGTACACATGCACGAAGTGCCCGGCGGCCGCGGTCTGCGGTGCCTCGTGCGCAAACAGCCCGACCTCGTAGCGCACGCTGCTGCGGCCGCACTTGGCGACGCGCAGGCCGGCTTCGACGCGCTGCGGGAAGGCCAGGGGTTCGAAGTAGTGGCACTGCGTCTCGACGACCAGGCCGATGACGTCGCCACGATGGATGTCGAGCGCACCGGCCTCGATCAGGTAGCGGTTCACCGCCGTGTCGAAGTAGCTGTAGTAGACGACGTTGTTGACATGCCCGTACACGTCGTTGTCCATCCAGCGTGTGTCGATGGCACTGAAATGGGCGTAATGCGAACGGGGGCGGGGAGTGGCGCGTTCGGTCATGTGGCGGATTCTGCCGCGCGCTGCTGCGCGACTGTCCTGGCCTGCCACTCCTGCCAGCTGTGCCAGGCCTCGACCAGCGTCTGCCGCTGCACGGCCACCGTGGTGGCCAGGTCGCGGCCGTAGCCGCCGGCCATCGAGAGCGCCACCGGGATGCCCCGTTCGCGCAAGGCCCGCAACACCCGGCGGTCGCGTTCGGCCAGGCCGGCACTGCTGATCTTCAAACGACCGAGGCGGTCGTTTTCGTGCGGATCGGCGCCGGCCAGGTAGAAGGCCAGGCCTGGCGGCGCCGCGACCTGGCGCGCCCAGGCTTCGGCCAGTGCGTCGTCGAGCGCCTGCAGATAGGGCACGTCGGTGCAGCCATCGGGCAGCTCGACGTCCAGGCTGCTGGCCTCCTTGCGGAACGGGAAGTTCTTTGCGCCGTGCAGCGAAAGCGTGAACACGCTCAAGTCGTCGCGGAAGATGGCAGCGGTGCCGTTGCCCTGGTGAACGTCCAGGTCGACGACGAACACGCGCAGCATGCTGCGCGTCTGGCCGTGCTGGCGGTGCCACTCGGCCTGCATCAGGCGCGCGGCCACGGCCACGTCGTTGAAGACACAGTAGCCCGAGCCCTTGTGGGCGTAGGCGTGGTGGGTACCGCCGGCCAGGTTGGCCGCAACCCCTTCGCCGCCAAACAAGGCCGTGCGTGCCGCCTGGATGGTGGCGCCGACCGAGCGCCGCGAACGTTCGACCATGCGTTGCGACCACGGGAAGCCGATCTCGCGCTGCTGGGCGGCGCTGGTGGTGCCTTCGGCCACGGCGCTGATCCAGGATGGGTCGTGCGCCAGCGCCAGCTCGCCGTCGCTGGCCGGTTCAGCCTCGGTCACACGAATGCCCGGCAGGTCGGCTTCCACGGCTTCACGCAGCAGCCGGTACTTGGCCATCGGGAAGCTGTGGCCAGGTGGCAGCGGCAGAACGAACTGGTCGGAATGGAAGGCGCGCACTCGCGGCATTCTAGGAAGGCGCGCCTACTTTGTTGCGGCGCAGCAAAAAGTGCTTGCAATGCTCGGGCTTACCCCTATACTTCATTCCATGTTGCAGCGCAGCAAACGACATGTCCACAGAGGGCCTGTTCCAGATCAGTCGCGCCGCTTCAGGTTTCTCAACACCTGCTTTCAGGAGACTTTTTATGAACTTCACCGCTGAACAATTCGTCGCCGCTCACAAGGCCAACATGGACACCCTCTTCGGCCTGACCAACAAGGCTTTCGAGAGCGTCGAGAAGCTGGTCGAGCTGAACATGCAAGTGGCCAAGACCACGCTGAGCGAAGCCGCCGAGACCACCAGCGCCGCTCTGGCCGTCAAGGACGTGCAGGAACTGATGGCCCTGCAGGCCAGCCTGCTGCAGCCCAGCGCCGAGAAGGCCGCCGCCTACAGCCGCCACGTGTATGACATCGTTGCCGGCGCCGGCGCCGAGCTGACCAAGACCGCCGAAGCCACGATGGCCGACGGCCAGAAGAAGGTGCTGGCCCTGGTCGACACCGCCGTCAAGAACGCCCCGGCCGGCAGCGAGAACGCTGTTGCCCTGGTGAAGTCGGCTGTGGCTGCTGCCAACAACGCCTTCGAAAGCGTCCAGAAGGCCAGCAAGCAAGCCGCTGAAGTGGCAGAAGCCAACTTCACGGCCATGACCAACCAGGCGGTCAAGGCCTCGCAGCAAGCCACCAAGGCTGGCAAGCGCGTCGCCTGAGCGAGCTTGCTCTAACAATTCGACTCGCTGTCATCTGAAGAACCCCCGGCGCCGCAAGGCGCGCGGGGGTTTTTTCATGGCGCCGGCGCCTTGCCCAGCGCCGCGATGCGCGCCTTCAGCGCCGGCAACTGCTGCTTGGCGACTTCGCGCCCAGCCAGGATGGCACGCACGCGCGAAGTGAAGTCGCCGCCCGACATTCCCGCCAGCGCCGGCCGCAGCACGATGTCGGCGTCGCGCAGTTCGTGCTGGTTGATGCTGCGGCCCATGATGGCGAAGGTCTGCAGCAGCAGCTTCATCACGTCACCCGTGGCATGGCCTTCGGGCACCACGCTGATGTCGACTGCCAGCACCAATTCAGCGCCCATCTGCCGGGCAAAGCGCACCGGCACTGGTGCCACCAGACCGCCGTCGACGTATTCGCGCGTGCCGATACGCACCGGCTGGAACACCGCCGGTACCGCGCTGGACGCCCGCACCGCCACACCGGTGTCGCCGCGCTGGAAGAGCACGGCAGCGCCGTTGTCCAGGTCGGTGGCGACGATGCCCAGCGGCAGCACCATGCGTTCGATCGGCTGGCCGCCGGTGTTGTCGCGCACCCAGCGCGCCAGCGCTTCGCCACGAATGAGACCACGGCCAGGAAACGACCAGTCGGTGATCGCGCCTTCGTCCATGCCCTGGGCCAGGGCACCCATCTCGGCGCCGGTCTTGCCCGAAGCGTAGAGCGCGGCCACCAGGCTGCCGGCGGACGTGCCCACCACCAGGCTTGGGCGGATGCCGTTCTCCTCGAGCACCTGGATCACGCCGATGTGCGCGAAACCCCGCGCCGCGCCGCCGCCCAGCGCCAGGCCGATGCGAGGCGGCCGCAGGGGCAGTGGTGCTGCCGGTGCAGCAACGGGTGGCTGCACCGCCGGGCTCTGCGACACCGGCGGCGGAGCGGTGGGTGGCACAGGCGCGCTGCTGCGCGGCGCGGTCTGGCACGCCGCGAGCGCAAGCAACACCGCAAGGGTGCCGACACGCGTGAAAACGGATGGAAAGCGCATATGCAAACAACAAAAGAGTCGTTCCATGGAATATCAGGGTTCTCTACAGTCCCGATCTTCCGGGGTTTTGCCTTCGGCTGCCCTGCCCGCCCTGCTTCGTTCCCGCCTGGTTCCGATGTACCGATACACCGACTTTGACCGCCAGTTCCTGCGCCAGCGCGCCGGGCAGTTCCGCGACCAGCTGCAGCGTCATCTTGCCGGCCAGCTGCCGGACGAAGACTTCCGCCCCCTGCGCCTGCAGAACGGCTGGTACGTGCAGCGCCACGCGCCGATGTTGCGCGTGGCCGTGCCTTACGGCGAAGTATCGGCCGCGCAACTGCGCGTGCTGGCACGAATTGCCCGCGACTTCGACCTCCAGGACGCCGGCCAGCCCCAGCAGCGCGGCGGCTTCGGCCACTTCACCACCCGCCAGAACCTGCAGTTCAACTGGATCCCGCTGCCGCAGGCGGCCGATGTCATGGACCTGCTGGCCAGCGTCGACATGCACGGCATCCAGACCAGCGGCAACTGCATCCGCAACATCACCAGCGACGTGTTCGCCGGCATCGCGCCCGACGAAGAGGTCGACCCGCGCCCCTATTGCGAGATCCTGCGCCAGTGGAGCACGCTGCACCCGGAATTCGCCTTCCTGCCGCGAAAGTTCAAGCTGGCGGTGACGGGTGCTTCCGAGGACCGCGCCGCCACCGACTGGCACGACATCGGCCTGAAGCTGCGCCGCAACGCTGCAGGCGAGGTGGGCTTTCGCGTGGCCGTGGGCGGCGGCATGGGGCGCACGCCGATCATCGCCACGCTCATCAACGACTTCGTTCCCTGGCAGCAGATCCTCGTGTTCATCGAGGCCATCGTCCGCGTCTACAACCTGTATGGCCGGCGCGACAACATGTACAAGGCGCGCATCAAGATCCTGGTCAAGGCCGAGGGCCAGCGCTTCGTCGATGCCGTGAATCGCGAATTCGCGGCGCTGTGCGCCGACGAAGGCACCACCTTCATCGAACAGGCCGAATACGACCGCGTGGCCGCCGGCTTCGAACTGCCGGCCCTGCGCACAGCCACCATCGCCGCCGGCCCCCAAGTTGAAGTACCCGCCGCCTACAACCGCTGGCTGCAGCGCAACGTGCATGCGCACAAGCTACCTGGCTACCGCGCCGTCACGCTGTCGCTCAAGCGCGCCGGCCTGCCGCCGGGCGACGTCACCGCCGAACAGCTGGAAGGCGCCGCCGCACTGGCCGACCGCTACAGCCTGGGCGAAGCGCGAGTCAGCCACGACCAGAACCTCCTGCTGCCCTGGGTGGCCGAGACCGATCTGCATGGCCTGTGGCTGGCCGCGCGCGAAGGCGGCTTTGCCACGCCGAACATCGGCTTGCTGACCGACATGATCGCCTGCCCGGGCGGCGACCTCTGCGCGCTGGCCAATGCCCGGTCGATCCCGATAGCGGCGGCCATCACCGAGCGATTCGCCGACCTCGACGAGCAGCACGACATCGGCGACATCGACCTGCACATCAGCGGCTGCATCAACAGCTGCGGCCACCACCACAGCGGCCATATCGGCATCCTGGGCGTCGACAAGGACGGCAGCGAGTGGTATCAGGTGACGGTGGCCGGCGCCGATGGCAGCACATTGTCGGGCGCGGCCGTGGCCGGCAAGGTCATCGGCCCGTCGTTCGCGGCCGACGAGGTGCCTGACGTGATCGAGGCCATCATCGACACCTACCGCAGTGCGCGCACGCCAGGCGAACGCTTCATCGACACCGCGCGCCGCCTCGGCGTGCCGCCCTTCCGCCAGGCCGCCAACGCCGTGCGTCGCAGCACGGCCCAGCCCGTGGAGAACGCCGTATGAGGTTCATCGACGTCGACGCGGTGCTGCCTGCCGGCATGGCCGCCTGGCCCAACACCGAAGACGTGCTGGCCCATGCCGACCGTGTGCACGCCTTGCCCGCCATCACGCTGCATTTCCCGAAGTGGACCGACGGCCGCGCCTATTCGCAGGCGGTGCTGCTGCGCCTGCGGCTGCGCTATCGCGGAGAGATCGTGGCCACGGGCGAGGTGCTCACCGACATGATGCCGTTGCTGCGCCGCTGCGGCTTCACCGCCGTGCAGCTGCGCGCCGACCAGAAGCTGCAGGACGCGCAACGTGCGCTGGGCTGGTTCGACGGCTCGATCCACGGCCAGCCGCCGCTGCACTACCAGGCAGCGCCGGGCGACGTGGGCGAGGTGCGGCCATGAATGGCACCACGGCCCCGGGACGTGCCATCGACCTGAACGCCCGCCGCCTGCCTGGCTTCGACGAACGGGTGGCCAGCGCGCTGGCCGTGCTGCGCCGCGTGGCCACGCAGCACGCCGGCACCGTGGTGCAGGCCACCAGCCTGGGGGCCGAAGACATGGTCGTCACCGACCTCATCGCCCGTCACGGCCTGGCGATTCCCGTGGCCACCCTGGACACCGGCATGCTGCATGCCGAAACGCTGGCCCTGCTGCCGCGCATCACCCAGCGCTATGGCCTGCAGGTGGAAGTCTTCAGCCCGCCGGCACGGCAGGTGATGCAGTTCGTGGCCCAGCGCGGCGACCGGGTGATGTTCGACAGCATCGAAGGCCGCAAAGCCTGCTGCGGCCTGCGCAAGCTGGAGCCGCTGTCGCGCCTGCTGGCCGGGCGCACCGCCTGGGTGACGGGCCTGCGCCGCGAACAGAGCGGCGACCGCGCCCGGGTCGATTTCGACGAGGTCGACGGCCCGGGCCGGCGCAAGATCAACCCGCTGGCCGACTGGGCCTGGGGCGACGTCTGGCACTACATCCGTGCGCACGACGTGCCCTACAACCCATTGCACGACGCGTTCTACCCCAGCATCGGTTGTGCGCCCTGCACCCGCGCGGTGGCGCTGGGCGAAGACTTCCGCGCCGGCCGCTGGTGGTGGGAACAGGAAGGCGCCAAGGAATGCGGCTTGCATGTGCATGCGGCAGTGCATGCGGCAACATCGGAAGAACGAACTTCATGAACCAGCCTTTGGACGCCAGCCGCCTTCTGCCCGCCGTCGACCACCGCCACCTCGACGGCCTGGAGGAAGAAGCGATCTTCATCCTGCGCGAGGTCGCGGCCAACTTCGAGCGCCCGGCCCTGCTGTTTTCGGGTGGCAAGGACAGCTGCGTGGTGCTGCGCCTGGCCGAAAAAGCCTTCAAGCAGCGTGTGGCGGGCAACGACTTCAAGGGCCGGCTGCCTTTTCCGCTGCTGCACGTGGACACCGGCCACAACTTCCCGGAAGTCATCCGCTTCCGCGACCAGCGTCTTGCGGAGATGGGTGATCGTCTGGTCGTCGGCCATGTCGAGGAGTCGATCCGCCGCGGCACGGTGCGCCTGGGCAGCCCGCTCGAGTCGCGCAACCCGCACCAGACCGTGGCCCTGCTCGAGGCCATCGAGGAACACTGCTTCGACGCACTCATCGGCGGCGCCCGGCGTGACGAGGAAAAGGCGCGAGCCAAGGAACGCATCTTCAGCCACCGCGACAGCTTCGGCCAGTGGCAGCCGAAGGAACAGCGGCCCGAGCTCTGGACGCTGTTCAATACCCGGCTGCGCCCGGGCGAACATTTCCGTGTGTTCCCCATCAGCAACTGGACCGAGCTCGACGTCTGGATGTACATCGCCCGCGAGAACATCCCACTGCCCGGCCTGTACTACAGCCACGACCGCCAAGTGATGCGCCGCAAGGGCCTGCTCGTGCCGCTGACCGAGGTGACGCCGGCACTGCCGGGCGAAGCCGTCGAGGTCGCGCAGGTGCGCTTTCGCACCGTCGGCGACATGACCTGCACCTGCCCGGTCGACAGCCTGGCCGCCAACGCCACCGAGGTCGTGGCCGAGACATTGACCGTCACCGTCAGCGAGCGCGGTGCCACGCGCATGGACGACCGCAGTTCCGACGCCGCGATGGAGCGGCGCAAGAAAGAAGGCTACTTCTGATGACCGCCCTTGCGATGATCGAAACCCAGGTGCTCGCAGAGACGGGCGCCGCACCCGCCCCTGCACACCAGGCCCTGCGCTTTCTTACCGCCGGCAGCGTCGACGACGGCAAGAGCACGCTCATCGGCCGCCTGCTCTACGACAGCCGCGCCTTGCTCGCCGACCAGATCGGCACGCTGCGTGCCCGCGCTGCCTCGGGCGAAAGCCGCGCCGAAGGCGGCCCGGACTTCGACCTGTCGCTGCTGACCGACGGCCTGGAAGCCGAACGTGAGCAGGGCATCACCATCGACGTGGCCTACCGCTACTTCGCCACGCCGCAGCGCAAGTTCATCATCGCCGACGCGCCAGGCCACGAGCAGTACACGCGCAACATGGTCACGGCCGCAGCTGGCAGCGATGCCGCCGTGGTACTGGTCGACATCACCAAGCTGCCGCACAGCGACGATTCGCGGCCCGTGCCGCTGCTGCCGCAGACCCGCCGTCACGCGCTGCTGGCCCACCTGCTGCGCGTACCCAGCATCGTCTTTGCCGTCAACAAGCTCGACGCCGTCGCCGACCCCGGCCGCGCCTTCGCGGCGGTGCGGGCCAGCCTGCAGGACTTCGCACAAGAGGCAGGCATCGCGGTGGCGGCCATCGTGCCGGTGTCGGCGCTGCGGGGCGACAACGTCGTCGAGCCGCTGCGCACCGACTGGTACGCAGGCCCGAGCCTTCTGCAGGTGCTGCAGGGGCTGCCGAATGCCAGCGCGGCCGATGCGCATGCTGCCGGCGCCGTGGACACGGCCCTGCGTCTGCCGGTGCAATACGTGGCTCGCAGCCCGCTGGCCGACCAGCCAGCGCCCATGGGCATTGGCGAGCAGCCGCGCACGTTCTGGGGCCGTGTTGCCGAAGGCAGTGTCGCCGTGGGCGACGCCGTGCAGGTGTTCCCCAGCGGCGAGCGCGCCCGGGTGGCGGCGCTACGCGACGCCAACGGCCCGGTGCAGCGCGTCACGGCTGGCCGTTCCGCCGGTGTCGTGCTCGACCGCCAGCTCGACATCTCGCGCGGCGACTGGATCGGCATGCCGGACACACTGCAACCCACCCGCCGCTTCTCGGCTACCCTGGCCTGGCTGGACACCGAGCCGGCCACACCCGGCCGCAAGTACCTGCTGCGCCACGGCCATCGCTGGGTGCAGGCAAGACTGTCCGGCATCCAGCACCGGCTGGACATCCACAGCCTGCAGCCGATCGAAGCGCACACGCTGGCCGTCAACGAGATCGCGGAAGTCACGTTCGAATTGCAGCAGCCGCTGCCGCTGGCGCCGTTTGCGCAGCACCGCGACGCCGGATCGCTGATCGTCGTCGACCCCGCCAGCCATCGCACCAGCGGTGCGGTGCTGGTGCTGGCCACGGCGTCCGAGGCGGCATGATGGGCAAGCCGACTCCCGGACAGGTCGTCTTCATCGGTGCCGGGCCGGGCGCCGCCGACCTCATCACCCTGCGCGGTGCCGAGCGCCTGCGCCGGGCCGACGTGGTGCTGTTCGACGCGCTGACCGACCCCGCGCTGCGCACGATGGCGCCGCAGGCCCTGTGGGTGGACGTGGGCAAGCGTGGCTTCTGCGACGCCACCGGCCAGGCCACCATCGACGCCATGCTCGTGCGCCATGCACAAACCCACGCCTGCGTCGTGCGGCTGAAGGGTGGCGACCCCAGCGTCTTCGGCCGGCTCGAGGAAGAACTCCAGGCCCTGGCCCGCGCCGGCATCCCCTGCGAAGTGGTGCCGGGCGTCACTGCCGCCCTGGCTGCCGCAGCGGATACCCGCCGACCGCTGACGCGCCGCGGCAGCGGCCGCAGCGTCAGCCTGACGACGGCAATGACGCAGGAAGGCCGGCTCCAGGCCGGCCACCACGCCGACACCGAAGTCTTCTACATGGCAGGCCGCCAGCTCGGCGCGCTCGCACGGCGTCTGCGCGCGGCCAGCTGGCCGGCCGACACGCCCACCAGCGTGGTCTCACGCGCCGGCTGGCCCGACAGCCTGGCCAGCCAGCAACCGCTGGCCGACCTGGGCCAGGCCAGCCTGCTGCACGCCGGCCGCCCCACCGTGGTGACCGTGGGTGCCGGTGCGCGGCCCTGCGGCGTGGCGGCGGCGCCGCATTCGGGCGCATCCCGGGCGTCGGCGCAGGCCGAGTCGGCAACGCGGCCACTGTCCGCAGCCTAAAATCCGGGGCTTTTGGCTATGGTCTGCCTGGCGGGCCATTGCCCGCGGGGCCCTGGCCCCATGCCGTCCAACAACCGAGCCGCCTTTCCATGACCCACGTCGTCCTCGAATCCTGCATCAAGTGCAAGTACACCGACTGCGTCGACGTCTGCCCCGTCGACTGCTTCCGCGAGGGCCCGAACATGCTGGTCATCGACCCGGACGAATGCATCGACTGTGCGGTCTGCATCCCGGAGTGCCCGGTCAATGCCATCCTGCCCGAAGAGGACGTGCCGAACGACCAGCTGAAGTTCATCAAGATCAACGCCGATCTTTCGCGCAAGTGGCCCAGCATCACCAAGCGCAAGGCACCACTGCCCGAAGCCGACGAATGGAAAGACCGCAAGGACAAGCTGGACCAGCTTGTTCGCTAGAACCCTCCCCATGCAAGCCGACACCCCCCCACAAGTGGCCGCCACGGCCAACGCCCACAGCGGCCCGATCGAGACCGACGCCGTCATCATCGGCGCCGGCCCGGTGGGCCTGTTCCAGGTCTTCGAACTCGGCCTGCTCGAGATCAAGGCCCACATCATCGACAGCCTGGCCTACCCCGGTGGCCAGTGCATCGAGCTGTACCCGGACAAGCCGATCTACGACATCCCGGCGGTGCCGGTGTGCACGGGCAAGGAACTGACCGACAGCCTGCTCAAGCAGATCGAGCCCTTCGGCGCCACCTTCCATCTGGGCCAGGAAGTGATGCGGGTCGAGAAGCAGCCCGATGGCCGCTTTTTCGTCGAGACGAGCAAGGGCACGCAATTCCTGAGCAAGACCATCTTCATCGCCGGTGGCGTGGGTTCTTTCCAGCCGCGCACGCTGAAGGTCGACGGGCTGGAGAAGTTCGACGAGACCCAGTTGTTCTACCGCGTGAAGAGCCCGGCGCAGTTCGCAGGCAAGAACCTGGTCATCGTCGGCGGTGGCGATTCGGCGCTGGACTGGGCGCTGAATTTCGCCCAGGAAGGCCCGAACAAGGCCGAAAGCGTGATCCTGATCCACCGCCGCGACGGCTTCCGCGCTGCGCCGGCCAGCGTGGCGAAGATGAAGGAGATGTGCGAGGCCTACGAGATGCAGTTCATCGTCGGCCAGGTCACCGGCTTCGAGGAAAAGAACGACCGGCTCAGCCAGCTGAAGGTGACGGGTTCCGACGGCGTGACGCGGCTCGTGCCGCTGGACATGCTGCTGGTCTTCTTCGGCCTGAGCCCGAAGCTGGGGCCGATTGCCGAATGGGGACTGGGCATCGACCGCAAGCAGATCACGGTCGACACCGAGAAATTCCAGACCAACATTCCCGGCATCTTCGCGGTGGGCGACATCAACGTCTATCCGGGCAAGAAGAAGCTCATCCTCTCGGGCTTCCACGAAGCCGCGCTGGCCGCGTTCGGTGCGGCGCCCGTGGTGTTCCCGGAAAAGCGCATCCTGCTGCAGTACACGACGACGAGCCCGAAGCTGCACAAGGTGCTGGGCGTCGAGTCGCCGGTGTTTGACTGAGCTTCGACCGACCTTCAACCGAGCTTCGATTGAACTTCGCCGCATAATGCGGCCGCGTCACGACTCAGTCGTGACGCACACGCTAGGGGTGTTGGCCAGGCTGCAAAGCCGGGTCCGACTGAGAAAGTCCCTTTGAACCTGATTGAGGTAATCCTCGCGCAGGGAAGCAGTCTTCAGCCCGTGGCCCGGTGGCGCCCTGCCCCCGCAAGCCTGTGTCTTTGACGCGCATTCCTGCCATCAAAGCACAAGGCACACGATGGCAATCTCCCGTTCTTCCGTTCCCCGTTCTTCCGTTCTTCGACCCAGCGTCCTGGCCGTGGCGGCAGGCTGGTGCCTGGCCACTTCCCTGGCCACGCCCCTGGCAAGCGCCCAGTCGGTCAGCACCGTCACCATCACCGGCCGCAGCGCGGCCGCGCCGGCGCTGGCCGGCTTCGGCGACGTGCCGCTGGCCAGGTCGCCGCTGCAGGCCAGCGTGTTCAGCACGCAGCTTCTGGCCGACCAGGGCATCGCGACGCTGGGCGCGCTCACGCGTCTGGACGCCAGCGTCGGCGACGCCTACAACGCCGAGGGCTACATCGCCAACCTGTCGGCACGCGGCTATGCGCTCGACAACCGTTTCAACTACCGCCGCGACGGACTGCCCATCAACGCCGAAACCGCGATCGGCCTGGACAACAAGGACCGCATCGAACTGCTGAAGGGCACCAGCGGCATCCAGGCCGGAACCAGCGCACCCGGCGGACTCGTCAACCTCGTCGTGAAGCGGCCCGCTGGCACGCTGCGTAACGCCCGAGTGGAGTGGCGCGAGAAAGGCTCACTGCTGGGCGCTGTCGACCTGGGCCAGAGTTTCGGCCCTGACGGCGCCATCGGCGTGCGCCTGAACGTGGCGGCTGAGCGCCTGGACCCGGTCTACCGCGACACCCGTGGCCAGCGCAGCCTGGCCGCGCTGGCGCTGGACTGGCAGCTCAACCCCGACAGCGTGCTGCAGTTCGAAGCCGAGACCAGCCGCCAGCGCCAGCCCAGCCTGGCCGGCTACAGCCTGCTGGGCGACCGCGTGCCGAACTTCGACGAGATCGACGTCCGCCGCAACCTGAACGCCCAGCCCTGGGCTCAGCCGGTGGAACTGCAGGGCGACACCGCGTCGGTGCGCTGGCAGCACCAGCTGCGCAGTCTCGGCGAGGGTTGGCGCATCACCGCCCAAGCGATGACGCAGCGGCTGAAGAACGACGACCGTACCGCGTTTCCCTACGGCGTGTACGACGCCAACTACGAGTGCAGCGCCACCTGCGACCGCTTCGCGCCAGACGGCAGCTTCACCTACTGGGAATACATCAGCGACAACGAGCGCCGCAGCAGCGACGCGCTGGCGCTGACGCTGGCCGGGCAGCTGCGAACCGGCGGCGTCGACCACGCCTTCGAGACCGGCGTCCTGCAGACGCGCTACCAGGCCCGGCTGCAGGACCAGGTGTTCGACATTGCCGGCCCCGGCAACATCAGCGGCGGCGTGCAGTCGCCGCCGAGCAGCCGCTTCCTGGACGCCAACACGAGCCGCGACGAGCGCAGCACCGAGCTGTTCCTGCGCGACGCCATGCGCATTGGCAACACCTGGCAGCTGTGGGCCGGCCTGCGCCACGTCCGCATGGACCGCAGCAGCGTGCGCACCAGCGTCGACGGCAGCGGCAGCCTGCGCGCCACCGACTTCGACCGCAGCGAAACCACGCCCTGGCTCGCAGCTTCGGCACAGCTCAGCCCCAAGACCATGGTCTATGCCAGCTGGGGAAAAGGCCTGGAAACCGACGTGGCGCCGAACCGCCCGCGCTACCGCAACGCCGGCGCCTCGCTGGCGCTGGACAGCCGGCAGGTCGAGGTCGGCCTGAAACACGGCACCGACCAGGTCGAGGCCGCGCTGACGCTGTTCGACATCGACCGCGGCGTCACCGCCGACATCGGGGCGTGCAGCGCTGTCGACAGCTGCGAGCGCCGCGTCGATGGCAGTGCCCGCCACCGCGGCATCGAAGCTGCCTGGGCGCAGAGCTTCGCGGCCTGGACGTTGCAGGGCAGCGCCATGCTGCTGCAGGCCGAACGCCGGGGCTCACTGGAGCCCGGCATCAACGGCCAGCGTCCGGTGAACGTGCCGCGCACGAGCTTGCGTGTGGGCACCGAATACCGCCCGGCCGCCCTGCCCGGCCTGGCGCTGCAGGCCGGGCTGTCGGCCGAGAGCGACCGCGTGGTGCTGCCTTACGACAGCACGGTGCGCATCGGCGGCTGGAGCCGGCTCGACTTGGGCCTGCGCTGGCGCCACCAGGCCGGCCCGGCCAGTCTGGTGTGGCGGCTGGCGGTGGACAACGTCACCGACCGACGGGCGTGGAAGGAATCGCCCTACCAGTTCGGCCATGCTTACCTGTACCCGCTGGCGCCGAGGACGGTGCGGGCTTCGGTGCAAGGCACGTTCTAGCTGGCCAGGGGCACGATCGGCCAGGCGCGTTGTCGCAGGCACGAAGCGACGGCGTTTTTCCCAAGTGGAATCGGCCATGCGTTGACGGCCGTCAACTGCCGGCTACCGCGGCCGAAACAACATCAAAGGATTGCCTCCACTGATTGACCAGACCGCCATGGCCAAGCCGATTGCCCTTGCACCCACGAAGAAGCCTGCAGCCAAGGCCGCGTCGCGCACGCCCCGCACGCCGGTGGCTGCCGCCGCGGCCGCGGCGCCTGCCAAACGCCCGCGTGCCGTGGCCCAGGGCGACGTCGTCGACACACGCAGCCCGGCGGGGGTGCAGGCCAACCGCGTGGCGCGCGCCACCGAGCGCACGCAGACGGTGGCGGCGATGGCGCTGTCCGATGTCTTGCAGCGCCATGCGGCCGGTGAAAAACAGGCGCCAGGCGCCTGGATCGACGATATCCGCGCCCTGATCGGCGGTGCCGCCCCTGACGAAGTCAAGGCCCTGCGGCGCCTGCTCTTCGACGGCGTCGTCGCCAAGCCTGAGCGCGGCGCCGACCCCGACGCCGAACTGGCCCCGAACTGGCGTGAAGGCGGCTACCCCTACAAGAACCTGATGTCGCGCCGCAACTACGAGCAGCAGAAGTACCTGCTGCAGGTGGAACTGCTGAAGCTGCAGGCCTGGGTGAAGGACACGGGGCAGCGTGTCGTGATCCTGTTCGAGGGCCGTGACGCCGCCGGCAAGGGCGGCACCATCAAACGCTTCATGGAACATCTGAACCCGCGTGGCGCGCGTGTCGTGGCGCTTGAAAAACCCAGCGACGTCGAGAAGGGTCAGTGGTATTTCCAGCGCTACATCAGCCATCTGCCCACGGCCGGCGAGATCGTGATGTTCGACCGAAGCTGGTACAACCGCGCCGGCGTCGAACGGGTGATGGGTTTCTGCAGCGAAGCCGAATACGACGAGTTCCTGCGCCAGGCGCCGGAATTCGAGCGCCACCTGGTGCGCAGCGGCGTGCGCCTGTTCAAGTTCTGGTTCAGCGTCAGCCGCTCGGAACAGCGCCGGCGCTTCAAGGAACGCCGGGCGCACCCGCTCAAGCAGTGGAAGCTGAGCCCCATCGACCTCGCCAGCCTGGACAAGTGGGACGACTACACCCGCGCCAAGGAGGGGATGTTCCTGCACACCGACACTTCGGACGCACCCTGGACGGTGATCAAGAGCGATTGCAAGAAGCGCGCACGCCTGAATGCGCTGCGCTATCTGCTGCAGCGCATGCCCTACCCCAACAAGTCTCCGGCCCTCATCGGAGCCGCCGACCCGCTGCTCGTGGGCCGCGCCTCGCTGGTGACGGGTGCCACCGAGGAATTCACGCCGACCAGCACGGCCTGACCGCGCTTCGGTCTCAAGCGCTCAGGCGGGCCGCGATGGCCTGGCCAACCTCGGTCGTACTGGCCTGGCCGCCGAGATCGCCGGTGTGCGGGCCGGTCGCCAGCACTGCCTCGATCGCCTGCACGATGGCGTCGTGCGCAGCGCGTCCGGCGCCCTGGCCCTCGGTCAGGAAGTCGAGCATCAGCGCGGCCGACCAGATCATCGCAATCGGGTTGGCGATGTTCTGGCCGTAGATGTCGGGCGCCGACCCATGCACCGGCTCGAACAGGCTCGGGAACTTGCGCTCGGGGTTGAGGTTGGCGCTGGGGGCCAGGCCGATGGTGCCGGTGGTGGCCGGGCCCAGGTCGGACAGGATGTCGCCGAACAGATTGCTGGCCACGACCACGTCGAAGCGCTGCGGCTGCAGCACGAAGCGCGCGCTCAGGATGTCGATGTGCTGCTTGTCCATCGTCACGCCCGGGTACTGCGCGGCCATGGCGTCGGCGCGGCCGTCCCACCAGGGCATGCTGATGGCGATGCCATTGCTCTTGGTGGCCACCGTCACGTGCCGGCGCGGACGCGCCTGGGCGGCTTCGAAGGCATAGCGCAGCACGCGGTCGGTGCCGTGGCGGCTGAACACCGATTCCTGGATCACGATCTCGCGCTCGGTGCCCTGGAACATCACGCCGCCGGCCGCGGTGTATTCGCCCTCGGTGTTCTCGCGCACCACCAGGTAGTCGATGTCGCCCGGCTTGCGCCCGGCCAGCGGGCAAGGCACGCCTTCGAACAGACGCACAGGGCGCAGGTTGACGTACTGGTCGAACTCGCGCCTGAACTTCAGCAGGCTGCCCCACAGCGAGATGTGGTCGGGCACCGTCGCCGGCCAGCCCACGGCGCCGAAGAGCACGGCGTCGATGCCGGCGAGCTGGTCCTTCCAGTCGTCCGGCATCATCTGCCCATGCTGCGCATACCAGTCGCAGCTGGCCCATTCGATGGGGGTGACGTCCAGGGCCAGGCCGAACCGCCGGGCCGCAGCGTGCAGCACACGCAGGCCTTCGGGCATGACTTCCTTGCCGATGCCGTCGCCAGCGATCGCTGCAATTCGATAGGGTGCGCTCATGGGCCTGGGGGCGGACTGCCAGCCGCAGTCTCGTGACGGTGGTGGGGCACCATCGTAGCCTCGACGGCCGGGGGGTGGCGACCTGTCAGCGTGCGGCTTCCAGCCGCGCTGCGAGCCCCGTCTGTGCCAGGAGTTCGTCGCGCCAGACGCGGTAGCCGGCGTCACTGGGGTGAAGGCCGTCGCTGGCATTGAGCTCCGGGCGCTGGACAAAAGGGTCCTGCTCCGGCGGCCGTGCCATATCGACCAGCGTGACGCCATGTCGTGCCGCGGCAGCTCGCACCGCAGCATGCAATTCAGCGGCACGGCTGTTCATCAGGGTGGAAAGCGGCGGCAGGAAAAACGGCGCATGCCCGACGTTGCCGGGCGGCTGCACCAGCACCCTGCCGCCCGGTGCCAGACGGGCCCGCGCGGCCTTGAAGCTCTGGTCCAGGGCCTGTGCCAGCGTGCCGCTGTCGGTGCCGCGGATGACGTCATTGCCGCCAGCGCTGATCAGGATCAGGTCCCAGCCGGCCTGCTTCTGCCCGTCGCTGGCGGCCAGCTGCTGCGCCACTTCGCCAAAGAGCGCGCCATCGCGCGCCCGGTTGGCAATGGCCAGCCGCGGGTACGCGGTACCCAGGAGACCGGCCACGCTGAAGGCAGGATCGCTCGCACCCGTGCCGACGCCGGTGCTGTCACCCGCCACCAGCAGCCTCAGCAGCGGCACCGGCGGTTGCTGCTCGAAAGGCTCGCTGGCCCTGGCCAGAGCCCGGGCTTCGCCGAGCCGCCAGACCGTGCACCCGGTGGCCAGCAAGACCGAAGCGCCAATGGCAGTCAGCAACAGCCACCAGGGGCGGGATCGTCGTTTCATGCCGGAAGTCTGGCGCCCGCGCGAAAACCCTGGCGTCGGCGCTGGCCCCGGGGGCCTGTCGGATATCGCCGACACGGCTTGCCGCGTGCGGCCTACAGCCGTTGGCGGCAGGGCCAAGCACCATCCGGGCAGAGCTTCAACCGCACATATCCGTACAGAGGACCCCCATGCCGATCATCCAAACCCACGAACCGCTGGCCTCGAGCCTGAACACCCCGGTGCAAGCGGATCCGAAGCCTGCTGCAGAAGAAGAAAGCCCGGCCCGTGCCACGTCATTCGGCACCTTCAAGCCGGTGGGCCATGTGATGGTAGGCCTGCCCAGCCGGGCCGACCTGCGCGCCCTGAAGACTGCGCTCAACGCGCCCGGCGTTCCCGGTCTGCCCGCCGATGAACTGACGCCCAGCGAGAGCATCGAAGAAATGCAGGCGCTCATCGAAGCGGCCAGCCCGCTCGCCGGATTCGGCTACGAAATCACGATGATGCGGCGCTATGTGGAGCTGGCTCGCCAGGGCTACAGCTGGCTGGTGGTGAAGGCCGACAGCAACGAAGACGCCGCCCACGTGGGCGAACTCGCCAAGGCCCACGGTGCGACGCTGGCGGTGCTCTATGGCCGCCTCACGGTCGAAGACCTGATCTGAACATCGGCGGCCGCCCGCGGCCGCCATCTGCCATCCCTGAAGTTTCCATGATCTACGACATCGAACATTCCACCGAATATCGCTTCCACCAAGTTGTCGAATTCGGTGTCCACCGACTGACTTTCCGCCCCCGCGACGGCCACGACATGCGGGTGCTGGCCACGGAACTGGAAGTGTCGCCACCCGCCAGCCGCGTTGACCTTGTCCACGATGTGTATGGCAACTCGGTGGCGCTCATCCACCCTGGCCAGGCTGCAGACACCTTGCGCATCACCAGCCGCTTCACGGTCGAACACCTGGGGTCGAGTGCCTTCGAGCTGCCCGCAGCCACCGAATCCACCTGGATGCCGCCCAACTACAGCACCGCCGAACGCCTGGCGCTCACGCCCTTCATGGTGCCTTCGTTCGAAGACCCGGGGCACGTCGTGCGGGCTTGGGCCCAGCCTTTCGCCACACAAGGCAGCCAGGACGGCGGGCCACGCCAGACCATTGCACTGATGACCCAGGCCATCCGCAGCGATTTCACGTATGCGATGCGCGAGGAAGAAGGCGTGCAGGCACCCCAGCAGACGCTGTCGCTGCGCAGTGGCGCCTGCCGCGACTTCGCCACCCTGATGATCGACGGCCTGCGCCAGCTGGGCATCGCCGCGCGCTTTGTCTCGGGCTATCTGTACTCGCCCGCAGCCGGCGGCAACCAGGGCGGCGGTGCCACCCATGGCTGGGTCCAGGTGTACCTGCCAGACTGCGGCTGGTTTCCGGTCGACCCGACCAACAACCTCATCGGGGGCAGCGACCTCATCCGCATCGCCATCGGCCGCCAGGCCTCGGAAGTGGCGCCGCTGTCGGGTGAATGGTTCGGCAAGCCCGAGGACTACGCCGGCATGCACGTCAACGTGAGTGTCGTCGCACGGCCCTGAAGCCGCTGAAGGCCTTGATCGCTGTGGATAATCGGGCATGGGCAGATCACAGGCTCTAGGCTCTGTTCGCAGCAGTGAAAGGCGCGCAGCCCGGCAACGACAACGGCCAAACTGAGTTTGCTGCCTTGGGGGAGTTCGCGATGGACCTGCGCGGGGCACCGCACCGCCTGTTGACCGCCCGACTCGCCACGCCAGCCATCGTGCTGCTGATGCTGATGGCGGTGGCCCTGAACGAACGTTCGCACCAGCGCACCGACGCCTTGCGTACCGATCGTTTGGCCTTGTTGCAGGCCCGGCTGTCTGGCATGGAAGCCATGCAGTTGCTGACCGACGCCGAAACGTCACAGCGCGGCTACCTGCTGACCGGCCATGAAGACTACCTGGTGCCGTACGAAGCCGCCGTCGGCCAACTACCGAAGCGGCTGGGTCCCACGCTCGACTTCCTGCAGGGCGCTGGCGCCGACGCTGCCAGCCAGGCGCTGGAAGCGCGGCAGCTGATCGACCTCAAGCTGAGCGAACTGGCCACCACGATTGCACTGCAGCGCGAAGGCCGGCGCGACCAGGCCGTGGAAATGGTGCAGACCGGCATCGGCAAGGACGGCATGGATCGCCTGCGCGAGAAACTGCGCGGCGCGCTCGATGCGGCTGCGAAAAGGGACAGTGCCCTGGGCGTGGCCACCAGCTCCGAACTGGAACTGCGGCGCTGGACGATCAACGGGCTGGCCGTGCTGTCGGCACTGGCTGCAGTGGCCTATGTGCGCAAGCTGGCCAACGAAGCCCGCACCAACGCCGACGCCCGCCAGCGCCTGGAGGCCGAAGTCCGGGCACGCACCGCCGACCTGCGCGAACTCGCCAGCAACCTGCAGACGGTGCAGGAAGTCGAACGTGCACGCCTGTCACGCGAATTGCACGACGAACTCGGCGGCCTGCTCACCGCCGCCAAGTTCGACCTGGTGCGGCTGCGCAACGCGCGAGAGCCCGCGCAGGTGGCCGAACGGCTGCAGCAGGCCAGCCGGCGGCTGGACGAGGTGGTCGCCATCAAGCGCCGCATCATCGAAGACCTGCGGCCTTCGGCACTGCAGCACCTGGGCATGAAAAAGGCGCTGGAGCTGCTGTGCAACGAGGTGGCCGAACGACTGGGCGTACCGCTGCAGGCGCAGCTGGACGAAGTCGAACTCAGCGACGAGGCCGAGCTCACGATCTACCGACTGGTGCAGGAAGCGCTGACCAATGTGCAGAAGTACGCCCGCGCCAGCCAGGTGGCTGTGGCGTTGACGGCAGGCACTCAGCAACTGACGGTTCGCATCGAAGACAACGGCGCGGGTTTCGACGTGCAGGCCTCGCGCGTGGCCCGCCATGGCCTGGCCGGCATGCGCCACCGCGTTGAATCATTCGGTGGCCAGCTGGAACTGGATTCCGCGCCGGGGCGCGGCACGCGCATCACCGCCACCCTGCCGATGCAGGGCTTGGCTGCGCCACCGGCGCCAGCCGGCGTGGGCTGACGAAGAAAGCCCCGGGACGGGACGGGTCCTGGTTCCCGACCTCGGCCTGGACTCAGGGCCGTAAATCGGCATGCCGCAGGATGCGCTCGAAGTGTTCCAGCGCCGCCTGCCCCTGCAGCGCCGAGCCGGTGTCGAAGGCGTCGAACTCCAGCGCGTCGCAGTAACCCGACAGCCAGGGGCAGGTGCTGACGGGCCAGTTCACGGCGCCGGGCTGCAACAGTTCGTCGGCGAGCATGCGCATCCCCGAATGGCGCGCGTCCTTGTGCAGCCGCATGAGCAGTGCTCCCACCGCTTCGGCCGGCCCCTGCACCCGCTGGCAGAACCGGTAGCCGTCGAACAGCAGAGCGGCGTGGATACGGTCGCGCCGGTTCAGGCTGGTAGCTTGCTGCGTGATGTCGCCCAGATGTCGGTAGTTGGCCTGGGGTGTCATCTGGCTCAGATAGAGGAACTGGCGGTGCATGCGATGTGAAGGGCGCGCAGCGCCTGTCTGACTTCTTTCGAACGGAAGGTGATGCTGCCTGTGGCTTGGAACGCCCGCTACCTCAAATGAGGTTGAAACCTGCCACCTTTGAGGCCCTGTCAGTCCTGTCCGACAGGCGCAGGCGCCCTGCGCTGATCGCTTCGGCAACGACTGCTGCCTATCGTCTGGACATCGAGTCTGAATTCCGCCGCGCCGGACTCGACGCATCCAGCGACGCGGCATCCAAGAGGAGCACCAGACATGACCCGAGACCAACACACCAGCCGCCGCCCCACCCTGTCCGTCGCCCTTCTGGCGCTTCTGGTGGGCGCTGGCCTGGCAGCGTGCCAGCCGTCGCCGGAGACTCCAGCACCGCGCACGAGCGAACCCACCGTGGGTCAGAAGATCGACGGCGCCGTGGCCGAGGCCGAGAAAAAGGGCGCCGAGATCAAAGCCGATGTCAAGGAAGCCACGGCTGAAATGCGTGCCGACACCAACAAGGCCACTGACGCAGCAGGCAGCGCCGTTAAGGACGCAGCCATCACGGCGGCCGTCAACGCCAAGCTGGCGGCGGATCCGTCGCTGAGTGCGTTTCGCATCAACGTCGACACCGCCGCCGGCCGTGTGGCGCTGAGCGGCGACGCCCCCGATGCCTCGTCCCGCGAACGCGCCTCCACCCTGGCACGCAGTGTCGACGGCGTGGTGGAAGTGAACAACCAGTTGACGCTGAAGAGCAAGGGCTGAGGCGGGACATGAACCGACCCCTGTGACCGACAGCCACAGGAGCCTGAAGCTGGGCCAAGCCGGGCTGTGA
Organism: Rubrivivax sp.; assembly: GCA_022842595.1. Taxonomy (GTDB): domain Bacteria; phylum Pseudomonadota; class Gammaproteobacteria; order Burkholderiales; family Burkholderiaceae_C; genus Rubrivivax. The sequence goes on along the minus strand of JALHPF010000007.1, from coordinate 28,499 downwards.
AGGTGGACATCGCGCTGCTGCGGCTGGTGCTGACCGAATCGCAGCCGCTGGGTGCCTTGCCGAAAGACGCCGCGCCTGGCCCGGCTGCGGCTCCACCGGTCAGCATCAACGCCACTTCCCGCTGTTCCGGTCTGACCGGGGTGAACCCACCCATTCAACAGAGCTGAAAACCATGAACATGCAAGCCGTCATCGTCATTGCCCTCGTCGCCCTGCTGCTGGCAGGCCTGGTGATCTGGGCACTGCGCGAGTTTCGGGCCGCGCTGGCCTGGTTGACCCAGCCTGCCGCCTGCAATCTCGCGCTGCTGGACCGGCAGGACCTGCTGCAGGCCGATCGCGAGTTGCAGTCCCGATGATGCGGCGCGATCTGGCGATGCGTGACTCTTCCAGCCTCGGTGGCACCCCGTCACACGGACCCACCGGGTCGGTGGCTTCACTGCCCTGGCCCTCGACGATGATCGACGTTGACGGCGTGCGCGTTGCACTCTATGACACCGAGGCCCACACCGGCGGTGTGTCGCCGTCACGCCAGTTCCAGGATGTCCCGCTGCTGGTGGTGCACAGCATCAATGCCGCACCGAGCGCCTTCGAGTGGGAACCGTTTGTCTTGCGCCAGGCGAGGCGGCGCCGGGTCGTGGCGTTGGACCTGCCGGGTTTCGGTCAGTCTGACAAGCCCGACCGACCGTATTCGCCGGCTCAGATGGCTGCAGCCATCAGCGCTGCCATCGAGTGGATCGACGCCCCGGAAGTCGATATTGCAGCCTTGTCGCTGGGCTGCGAATTCGCCACGCAGGCGGTGCTGGCCGGGCCGAGGCGGATTCGTTCGCTGGCGCTCGTCAGTCCGAGCGGCATGGAGGGGCGACGCGTCGGCGAGAAGTATGCCGACAGTGACACGCGCGAAGTTTCCTGGATGCGTCGGCTGTTGCGCAGCGGCCGGTCCCAGGGGCTGGGGCGCATGGTCTACCGCATGCTGACCCTGCCTGCCGTGATGCACTTTTTCATGGCCCGGAGCTGGGGCACGAGACGCTATGACCCCCGGCTTCTGACCCACGCTCGACGCTGCGCGCAGCTGGCCGGCGCCCAACATGCGCCGCTGGATTTCGTGGCGGGTGCGCTGTTCACCAAGGGCATCGTCGAGCGTTATCGCGCGCTGCCAGTGCCGGTGTGGGTGGCCCACGGGCGCCGCGGCAGCTTCACCGACTTTGGCGCCTGTCCGGACCGCACCGGCAGCGCTGCGGCCGGCAACACCTTCAGGCTGCAGCGGGAAGTGTTCGACGGTGGCTCGATGCCTCATTTCGAGATGGCCGACGCCTTCGACGCTGCCTACCTGCGCTTCCTGGCAGGGCTGGCGCCCAGCGCCTTTCGCTGGCGCGACGCCAGGCCGTTCCCAGGCTCGGCCGCGTCGCACGCAGCCGCCCACGAACTGTAGGTAGCGGCCTACAGCCAGACCCTGCCTGAACCGATGGCCGGCGCGGCGGGGTGGCGAGAAGCTGCACCGGATGCATCAGCCACCGATCTCTCCTAGCCCGACACCGCCGGTGGCACACGCCCGTCAGCCGGAGTCGAGCTCGCGCAAGGCGCAGGTACGTCGCATCGGCATCCGGTTGCTGGCTGCGCTGGCCGTGCTCCTGGTGCTGCTGGCAGCCAGTGAAGCCCTCGGCTGGCCTTTCCTGCGTCTGCCGCTGCAGCAGCAGCTGCAGCAGCGCTTGAACGCGCCGGTGGCGCTGGGGGCGCCGTTTCGCCTGCGGCTCTTCGTCAACCCCGGTGTGCAGATCGAAAACGTCCAGCTGGGCGCTCCTGATGGCCTGGGCGTGCCCCATCTGCTGAAGGCCCAGGCGCTGAACCTGCGCTGGAATTGGCGCGAGCTGCTGTCGCACCGTAGCGATGAACCCTGGCCGCTGCGCCTGGTGGCAGCCAGCAAGCTGGACCTGCAGCTGGTGCGCCTGGCGGACGGCCGCGCCACCTGGCCGGCCTCGCCACCGCCGCCGGCCGGCGTGGCCGCTCTTCCGCGGCTGCGCCAATTGCCGGTGCAGGTGGCAAGGATCGACGTGGCCGACGGCCAGGTGCTGTATCGCGACGCCCTCACCGCCTCTGACCTGCTGGCCAAGCTCAAGGCCGGCCAGGACGATGGCAGCCCGCAAGGCTTCAGCGCCGCCGTGCAGGGCCGGTGGCGCGCCTTGGGCGTCAGGCTGCAGGCCACGGCCGGTGGCGTCACCGGGTTGTTCGACGACAGCGCCGCCACCGCCATGGTGCCGGTAGCCCTGCGTGGCCGCATCGGCGACACCGAGCTCAGCTTTCGCGGAGTCGCTGCCGACGTGCTCAGCGCACGTGACCTGCGGGGCAGCCTGCTCGTGCGCGGACCGTCGCTGGCCGCTGTCGGCGATGCGTTGGGCATCACCCTGCCCACCACGCCGGCCTTTCGGCTGGCGACCTCGCTGACGCACAACAACGGCCTGTGGACCGTCAGCACCAGCCGCGCCCAGGTGGGCGGCAGCCGGCTGCAGGCCGAGCTGGTGTACGACGGCCGCCAGCCAACGCCGCTGCTCACCGGCCGCGTGGGTGGCGAAGTGTTGCGCCTGAAGGACCTGGGCCCGGCCATCGGTACGCGCGCACCCGCCGACACGCCGGCGCTCGCCGCGGTGCTCGACGGTGTGCTGGACGAATTGCCCGACGCCCCTGATGCGACTGCCGGTACCCGCCCTCAGGCCGTGGCGAGGACACGTCCCGACCGCGTGCTGCCCGACCGCCGCTTCGACCTGCCGACGCTGCGCGTGATGGACGCCGACGTGCAGGTAGCCATTGCCAAGCTCGACCTCGGCGACGACGCCGCGATCGAACCGTTGCGCGACCTGCAGACACATCTGACACTGCGCCAGGGCGTGCTGACCTTGGCCCAGTTGCGCGCCAGCGCTGCCGGCGGCCAGGTCAGCGGCAGCACGCAGCTGGACGCGGCCACCATCGGCAAGCCGGCGCAGTGGATGGCCGACCTGCGCTTCAGCGGGTTCAGGGTGGAGCAGTGGCTGCGTGCGCTGGAGCGCGACGGCCGCCCGCTCGTGACCGGACGCCTGGCTGCACAGCTGCAGGTTCGCGGCGTGGGCACTTCCACGGCGGAACTGCTGTCGACGCTGCAGGGCCAGGCGGCAGCGCGGCTGAACGGCGGCAGCGTGTCGCACTTGGTCCTGGAACTGGCCGGGCTGGACGTGGCCCAGGCCCTGGGCGTCCTGGTGCGCGGCGACCGCGCGCTGACGCTCACCTGCTTCGATGTGCAGACCCAGATCGAGCGCGGGGTGATGCAGCTCAGCCATGCGGTGGCCGACACCAGTGACAGCACGCTGCGCATCAGTGGCCAGATCGACCTGGGCGAAGAAACGCTGGCATTGCGCGCCGTCGCCAAGCCGAAGGACTTCTCGCCGTTTTCACTGCGCACGCCACTGCTCGTGGGGGGCACGCTGGCCCAGCCCGAGGTCGGCATCGAAGGCCGGCGACTGGCCCCGCGCCTGGCTGCTGCGGCCGCTCTCGCGGCCATTGCCGGGCCTGCTGCGCTGCTGCCCTTCCTGGAGTTCGGCACCGACCCGGCGGCCGGCCAGGACCCCTGTCTGCCGGCGCGCTGAAAGCCGCTTCGACCATGGGCTTCCTGACACCACCCAGCCTGCTGGAACCCGTGCAGCGCCGAGTGCTCGCGGGCCTGGGCTGGACAAAGCGCAGCGGCGCGCCACAGGCCCAATGGCAGATGCAGGGCGGCACAAAGAACGAAGTGCAAGGCGAAGCGGGCGTTGCCATGTGCGGCGTGCTGCGGCTGTCGGGCGGCTGGCGACAGGTGCGGCTTCCACGCGCCACGACGTTGCCGAAGCTGCAGCAAGTGGTGGTGGACGGTTCTGGACTGACAGACTGGGACCCGCGTCTGGCAGCCTGGCTCTGGCCGACCTTGCAGGCCGCAGGCCGCCAGGGCGCCAGCGTCACGCTGCAGTCACTGCCACCGGCGCTGCAGGCCGGCCTGGACGCGGCGCTGGCGCAAGTGGCGCAGCTACCGGTCGGCACCCAGCTGCCAGCGGACAAGCCGCCGGCGCCGGGCTGGGTGGCCCGAATCGGCCTTGGCGCCACGCTGGCGCTGGGGGAACGCCGGCGCACGTTCACCTTCATCGGCCAGGTGGTGCTGGCCGCCGTGGCGACGCTGGGCCGCAGCGTGCAGCCGGGCGTGCGCAGTGCCATGCGCGCCAGCGACGTGGCCTTCCAGTTCGAGCAGGTGGGCCCGCGCAGCCTGGGCATCGTGGCACTGGTGAGCGCGCTGGTGGGCCTGATCCTGGCCTACATGTCGGGCGCACAGTTGCAGCTGTTCGGTGCGCAGGCCTATGTCGCCCCGCTGCTTTCGATTGGCGAGATCCGCGAGGTGGCGGCCCTGGTCGTCGGCATCGTGCTGGCGGGTCGTGTGGCGGCATCGTTCGCGGCGCAGCTGGCCACCATGCGCGCAAGCGAGGAAATCGACGCGCTGCGTGCCATGGGCGTCGACCCCGTCGACTTCCTGGTGTTGCCGCGCCTGGCAGCCCTGCTGCTGGCCGCACCGCTGCTGACGGTGATGGCCGCGGCCAGCGGCGTGCTCGCCGGCGGCCTGGTGGCGCTGGGTGTCTACGACGTGTCCGGGCAGGAATACCTGGCGCGCAGCCTCGAGCCGCTGACGCTGGCGGACCTGGCCGTGGGCCTGTTCAAGGGCCTGCTCTACGGCGCGCTGGTCGGCCTGGCCGGCTGCCGCCAGGGCCTGCAGGCCGAACGCAGCGCCCAGGGCGTAGGCCTGGCCACCACCGCCGCAGTGGTGCAGGCCATCGTCTGGGTGGCGACGGCCGCAGCCGCCACCACCGTGATCTTCCATCAACTGGACTGGTAGCACCGAGCCCCGGACCGCCGCCCAACGACCGCAATGAGGAACCCGACATGAACGACGTCCAGACGGCACCGCCCCTGCCTTCGGCCTGCGCTGTGCCTCTGCCAGCGCCAGCGGCCAAAGACGCCACGGCGGCAGCGCCGCTGCTGCGGGCCGAAGGCCTGAGCATCGGCCATGGCGACACCATCATCCAGCGAGATCTGAACTTCAGCCTGCAGCCCGGCGAGGTGCTCGTGATCGCCGGCGCCAGCGGCTGCGGCAAGAGCACCTTGTTGCGCCACCTGGTGGGTCTGCAGACGCCATTGGCGGGGCGCGTCTGGCATGGTGAGGTCGACTTCTATGCCGCAGACCCGGCCGCCCAGTCGCAACTGCGCCAGCGCTTCGGCGTGATGTTCCAGGGCGGCGCTCTCTGGTCGTCGATGACGGTGGGCGAAAACGTGATGCTGCCGATGCAGCTGTTCGCCCCCTACAGCCCACGTGAATGCGAAGCACTGGCACGCTACAAGCTGGCAGTGGTGGGCCTGCCCGATGCCTTCGACCTGGCGCCCTCGGCCTTGAGCGGCGGCATGCGCAAGCGCGCTGCGGTGGCGCGGGCGCTGGCGCTCGACCCGCCGCTGCTGTTCCTGGACGAACCGTCGGCGGGCCTGGACCCGATGAGCAGCGCCCGCTTGGACACCCTGCTGCAGCACCTGCGCGACACCGGCACCGGCCTGGTGATGGTGACGCACGAGCTCGAAAGCATCTTCGCCGTGGCCGACAGGCTGTTGTTCCTGGACGTTCATGAACGCACGATGACGGCCCTGGGCCCGCCGCAGCAGCTGCTCGACAGCGGACCCGATACGGTGCGCGAATTCCTGAGTCGCGGCGACGATTCGCGGGGCAGCCGATGAAGCGCCCATTCAGCCCCACCCTCATCGGCAGCTTCGTCGTCGGCGCCATCGGCCTGCTGGTCCTGCTGCTGCTGGCCATTGGCGGGCAGGACTTGCTGCAGCGCAAGGAACGCGCGGTCATGCATTTCTCGGGTTCGGTCTATGGCCTGCAACTGGGCGCGCCGGTGGTGTTCCGCGGCGTGCAGGTGGGCACGGTGGACAGCATCGACGTGCGCTGGGACGAAGGCACAGGCAACTACGTGATCCCGGTCATTGCCGAGCTCGACGCCGACGTGCTGCGCCGGCTGGGCGTGGGTGTCGGCGCGGCTGCGGCCGCGCAGGGTGGCGGCGCACTGCTCGCACCCCTGCTGCAGCGCGGCCTGCGGGCCCAGCTCGGCATGCAGAGCCTCGTCACCGGCCAGCTCTACGTCGACCTCGACCTGCGCCCCGACCGCCCTGTGCGTGCGCTGAGCCCGCCTTCAGGCGCCGCCCGCGGCCTGACCGAGATTCCGACCCAGGACGCCACCATCCAGAACCTGAAGAACCAGCTCGACGGCCTCGACTTCCGGCGCCTCGTCAACGACATCTCCGAAACCGCGCGCAGCGTTCGCGAACTCGCCGCCGGGCCCGAGCTGAAGGCCGGCGTCGTCGCCGCTGCTGCCGCTGCGGCCGACATCCGGCGGCTGGCGCAGCGCATCGAACAGAACATCGGCCCGCTGGCCGCCAGCACCAGCCAGACCCTGGCGCGTGCCGGCAACGCGGCCGACCAGCTGGGATCGGCCGCCCGCCGATTCGAACAAGCCTCGGCCAACGCCGGCGCCCTCCTCTCGCCCGATTCGATCCTGGTGCAGCGCCTGCAGGCCACCGCCGACGACGTGGCTCGCAGCGCCAATGCGCTGCGCCTGGCCGCCGACGACGAGTCCCCGCTGCTTCAGGACACGCAGCAGGCCGCCCGCGACGTCTCGCGCGCCGCGCGCGCCGTGCGCGACCTGGCGCGCCGCCTGGACGACTCACCCGAAATCCTGCTGAAGGGCCGCAGCGATGAACCTTGACACCTTGGCTCGCCGTGCCCTGTTGGCCACAGGCGCCGGCCTGCTGATGCTGGGCGCCGGCTGCGGCACCTCGCCCGCGGTTCGCCTGCGCCGCCTGCCCCTGGCCGCGCCCGAGCCTGCTTCGCCAGCCACGGCTGCTGCAGCGGCCGACGCCATCCCCCTGTCGGGCATCTGGGAAGTGGCGATGCGCCCGACCCTGCCGGCTTACCTGGACCGCGAGGAGATCCTCGTCGACCGTGGCCAGGGCCGCGTCGAACCCCTGCCGGGCGAGCGCTGGGCCGAGCCGCTGGCCGAAGCCGTGCCGCGCCTCTTGCTTCACGACCTGGCCTTGTTGCGCGGCACGAGCAGGGTGTGGCCCGCACCCGCCCCGACGGCCGTGGGGGCCCGGCAGCGCCTGCGGGTTCAGGTGCTGGGCCTGCAGGCCGAACCGGCGGCGGGCGTGCTGCGGCTGCAGGCGCGCTGGACGCTCGAAGACGCCAGCCAAGGCGCGCCGCCGCAGGTTGGGCAGGTTGACGTCGATGTGCCGCTGAACGGTGCCGACGCCGCCAGCGTGGTGGCGGCGCACCGGCTGGCCCTGTGGCGCCTGGCCCAGCGTATCGCCGCCGGTGCGACCCCTTGAGGGCCAGCGCTTGTTCGCTGCTGTCCGACATCGGGCTGACGCCGGGTCCTACAGGCCTGGCGGCGACCGGCCGCGACGATGTCGGCTCAGTGTCCCCAACCATCCAGCCCATCCGAAGGACCTTCACCATGCTGAAAAAGATCATCGCCCTGGCCATCACCAGCGGTCTCGCAGCGCAGGCACTGCGACTCTGGATCAACCGCGAATCCGCGCGTCAACGCGGCCGCGCCGCAGCCGATGTGGCCGCACCTGAAGTGCAGCGCTGGGAAGCCGAAGGTGGCAACCCGGCGCCTGGCAAGGGGCCAACCGGCGCCGTCTGAGCCGATGTAGGAAGTGTCCGACGCGCGGGCCGTGCGCCGTCTGTCAGACGGCGGCAGGGGCAGTTGAGATACTGCATGTCACCCCGCTACCCACCAGGCCCGCTTCATGATCAACATCGGCATCGTCGACGACCACGTGCTCGTACGCACCGGGCTGCGCCAGGTCTTGGGCGACGAAGTCGACCTGCGTGTCACTGGCGAGGCGGCCAACGGCCGTGAAGCACTGGAGCTGGCGCGCAGCGGCACGGTGGACGTACTGCTGATGGACTTGTCGATGCCCGAGCATGGCGGCATCGACGCGCTGCAGGCCATCAAGGCACGTTTCCCCGACCTGCCGGTCATCATCCTCAGCGGTTTTCCCGAGCAGACCTACGCTGTCACCCTGCTGAAACAGGGCGCCAGTGCCTACCTGGGCAAGGACTGTGACCCGGCAGAAATCGCTACCGCGGTTCGCACCGTGGTGCGGGGTCGCAAGTACGTCACCCCGGTCGTGGCCGAACTGCTGGCCGAACAGCTGAACGGCGGCAACGAGGCGCCGCACGATGCGCTGAGCGAACGCGAACTGCAGGTCTTCCTGCGCCTGGCCAAGGGCGAGACCGTGGGTGCCATTGCCGAGAGCATGTTCCTGAGCGTGAAGACCGTCAGCACCTACCGCAGCCGTGTGCTGGAGAAGCTCAGTCTGCAGAGCAACAGCGACCTGACCTACTACGCGCTCAAGAACGGGCTGGTGCAGTAATCACCGCGCCACGGCCCTGACCGCCCCCTGTCATGCGCGGCATCGTCAACACTCCCTGCAGCCACTGCCCGCTACGCGACGTGGCCATCTTCAAGCAGCAGCAGAAGCGTGAGCTGCAACTGATCGAAAGCCTGCGTGGCGACCAGATCGTGCGCCCGATGGGCGCGGTGCTGATCGCCGAAGGCGCAGCGCAGACCGCGCTGTACACCTTGTTCGCGGGCTGGGCCTTCCGCTACAAGACATTGACCGACGGCCGCCGCCAGATCCTGAACTTCCTGCTGCCGGGCGACTTCATCGGCCTGCAGCAGAAGGTGGCCGATGGCGCCACGCACGGCGTCGAAGCGCTCACCGAAGTCTGGCTGTGCCCGTTTCCGCGAGACGCGGTCTGGGAGTTGCACCGCCAGGCGCCTGAGTTGGGCTACGACATCACCTGGCTGGCGGCGCATGAGGAGTCGCTGGTCGACAACAACCTGCTGTCGGTGGGCCGGCGCAGCGCCAAGGAGCGGCTGGCCACGCTGCTGATGCTGCTGTTCAAGCGCGCCGCGGCCTTGCTGCCGCCAGAGCAGCGCCAGCGTGTGCCGTTCCCGCTGACGCAGCAGCACATGGCCGACGCACTGGGCTTGTCGCTGGCGCATACGCACCGCACGCTGCGTGAACTGGAGCGGCTGGGCCTGCACCACATCGAGGACGGCCTGCTCTCCCTGCCCAACCCGAGAGCGCTGGCGCGAGTGGCCGATGTCTGGGGTGACGGCGTGCCGCCCGAGCGGCCGCTCATCTGAATCTGGCCTGGCCAGGCCGGCAGGACCGCACGGCCGCGGTCGTTTGTCGGTCACGTCCTACACTGACGCAGCGGCTGCCCTGATAGCCTCCGACCCAAGGCGGCCGCACACTCGGCTTCCATGAAAGCCTTGTCCCCCCAACTCATGAGATCGCTGCGCGCCTTCATCGTCGAAGACAGTCCCGTCATTCGCGAGAACCTGGTCGCCACGCTCGAGGAAATGACGCCGCTGCGGGTGGTCGGTACCGCCGAAGACGAGGCGACGGCAGTGCGCCGCCTGACCGACACCAGCCAGCCTGTCGACATTGCGATCATCGACATCTTCCTGGCCCAGGGTTCGGGCATGGGGGTGCTCAAGGCCTTGCTGGAAGCCGGTACCAAGGTGGAACGTGTCGTGCTGACGAACTACGCCACCGAAGACGTCCGTCGCCACTGCATGGCGCTGGGCGCAAGCAAGGTCTTCGACAAGTCCGGTGAAATCGATGCCCTCGTCGAGTACTGCCTGAACCGTTCCGCAGAGGCCGACAAGTCCGACTGACCGTGTCGGTGCCCCTTCCCTTTGACCACTTCCCCGCGGTTTTCCCCGCGGCCTTGGCCGGATGGAAGAGCTCAGCTCAGCAAGGCGCGAAGTGTCGCGGGCAGGAACGGCTTGCTCAAGGTGCCCGCCAGGTCCAGGCCCAGGCTGCGCGCCAGTTGCGCGGCAGCCTCCAGCCGTTCGGCGTCGACACCGCTGCTGAGCACGATGCGCGCACTGCAGGGTGAGCTCGCCAGCTCACGCAGCACGTCTTCGCCGCTCATCTCCGGCAGGGTGAGGTCGAGCACGATGTGGGTGGGTGCCCAGGCCTGCAGTGCCTGCAGGAACTCGCTGGGCTGTGCCGTCAGCCGTGCCAGAGCGCCGTCGATGCGGGCCACGCTTTCGATCAGCATGCCGACCAGTGCGTCGTCGTCGAGAACCAGGACGCGGCGTTCGGCAGCCATCAGCGGGTCTCCTCACCGCGCATCTGCAGAACCGCGTGGACCTGGGCGGCCAGATCGACGTTGCGATAGGGCTTGGGCAGCAATTCAACGCCGGCGTCGAGCCGGCCGTGGTGAACGATAGCGTTTTCGGTGTAGCCCGAGGTGTACAGGATCTTCAGCCCGGGCCGCAGTGCACGTGCGGCTTCGGCCCGTTCGAAGGCCTGGCCAGACTCGAGGCAGTCATCGAGCGCCCGCGTCACCCGCTCGCGAGACTCGGGCAGGTACCACGACAGGTTCTCCTCGACCGTCGCGACGCCGCCGCCGGGCGGTACGTCCATGATCGCCCGAAGTTCTTCCGTCCAGTGCACATGCCGGTCGGGCAAGCTCACTTCCCGGCCGCCCAGCCTGGCCATCCGGCCGGCCAATGCAGCCAGCGCATGCTGGCGTTCCAGCGCAAGCTGGTTGCTGCGCTGGGCATCGATGTCCTGGACGACGGCCACGAACGCCGAGGCTTCGGTATCGGTGCTCTCGCTCAGCGTCACCGACGCGCGTGCCCAGACAGCCTGGCCGTCCGGCCGGATGTAGCGCTTTTCGATCGTGAAGTTCTGCAGTTCACCGCGGGCCAGCCGTTCCAGTTGGGCCAGGCATGCCGGGGCGTCTTCAGCATGGGTGAAGCTCAGCATGTGCAGCCCGCCGAATTCTGCCCAGTGGCGTTGAACGAGCGCGCAGAACGGCGGATTGGCACTGATGAAGCCTCCATCCAGCGCGGCCGAGGCGATGCCCGTGGCGCTGGCGGCGAACAAGCGTTCCAGGCGCACTTCGCTTCGCGCCACAGCCTGCAACGCCTGCACGCGGGCCGTCACGTCATGCGCGACAGCCAGGAGCGCCGGCCTGCCGCGGAAGACGATGCCCTGGGCCGTGATGTCGACCCAGATCGGGTCGCCGGACTTCTTCAGGTGGCGCCACATCCCGACGCCATGCAGCTCTTGCGCGTGACCCTGGACGTTCGGCAACAGGGCTGGAACGTCGGCCGGCGGGCGGATGTCGCGCAGCGTCATCGCCAGGAATTCGTCGCGCGACCAGCCGTAGTGCCGGACAGCGGCACGATTGACGTCAAGGAAGCACAGGCTCTGACTGTCGGATATCCACATCGGCAAGGGATTGCCTTCGAATACCAAGGCCCAGGGATCCCCCGACGTTGCTGGAGCTTCGGAACTGGCGTCGGCTGGTGCAGGCGGCACGAGTGAAGTTCCTCCACGAGGACGAATCGTTATTCGCTTTCTTGTCAAGGACAGTGTAGGGCAATCGGCTGCGCCCTTGCCGGGTCCTTATGATGCTGGCCAGAACATGACAGCACACACGTCACTGGCCGGCAGAAGGCTGCCGGCGCAACATCGATGAGCATCCGGGCCCGGCTGCTTTGGCTGACTCTGCTGGCCACCTTGCTGCCCGCGCTGCTGCAAACCGTACGCCACCTCGACGAACGCCAGCGCTCGATCGACGCCGACACGGCCCGCCTTGGCGTGAGCGCCCTGCGCCGTGCCGAATACATCGACGACAACGTTCAGGGCACCGGCCAGCTGTTGTACGGCCTGGCGCGCGCCGCCGATCTGCAATCGCCCGACCGGCCCACCTGCTCGCAATTCCTGAGCAACGTGCGCAACGAGTACCCCCAGTTCACCGGGCTGCTGACGATCCGGCCCGACGGCAGCCTGTTCTGCGACTCGCTGCAGAGCGGGCGCGAGCTCGACCTGCGCGACCGTGCCTACTTCAAGGCCGCGCTCAGCGCGCCAGGGGGTGTGGTCTACGAACCGGTGTTCGGCCGGCTCACGGGTACGCCGGTGCTGCAGATCGCGCGGCCGGTGCGGGCGGCCGACGGCACGCTGCAGTACGTGCTTCTGGCGTCGCTGAACCTGCTCAAGATCTTCGAGCTGCAGGGTTTCACGGTCCCCGGTGCGCGGCTGCTGCTGGTCGACAGGCAGGGCGTGGTGCTGGCCACCACCCGCACCGACGCGGGCCGGGAACGGCTGGGCACTGCCCTGGCCAGCCCGGAGCTGCTTGCTTTTGCCCTGGAGCCCCAGAGCGCGGCGCGTGAACTGGTCGGCCCCGACGGCGAACTGGCGGTGTGGTCACATGCCGGCACCCAGGTGCTCGAAGCCACCGGGCTGCGTGTGCTGGCCAGCGCGCCCAAGCAGCGTCTGGTGGAAGCCGCCAACCAGAGTTTTCGCCAGGACATGCTGCTGCTGGCAGTCACCGCAGCCGGGATCTTTGCAGCTGTCTGGCTGCTCACGGAAACCGCCATCCGCAAGCAGGTGGCGCGCATCTCGCAAATGGCTCGGCGGCTCGCGGCTGGCGACATGTCGGCCCGGATTGCGGCACCCCTGCCGCGGGGTGAACTGGGCGAGCTCATGACGGTACTGAACCAGACCGTCACAGCGCTGGAAAAGCAACGCCAGGACATCGACCAGTTGAACGAGCGCCTGCGCCAGTCGCAGCGCCTGGAAGCCGTGGGCCAGTTGACGGGCGGCCTCGCCCACGACTTCAACAACCTGCTCACCGTGGTGCTGGGCAATGCTGAACTGCTTTCCGAACTGAACCGCGACCGGCCCGAGCAGCGCCAATTGGCCGACATGATCGGGCAGGCCGCGCAGCGCGGCGCGGCGCTGACCCAGCGCCTCCTGGCCTTTGCACGCAAGCAGCCGCTGGCGCCAAAGCCGGTCGACCTGAACCAGATGCTGGCCGGCATGGACGCGATGCTGCGCAGCAGCCTGGGCGCACAGGTCGAGATCGAGCTCATCCGCGCGGCGGGGCTGTGGCCTGCGGTCGTCGACCCGGGCCAGCTCGAGAACGCGCTGCTGAACCTGGCGCTGAACGCCCGCGACGCGATGCCCGGAGGCGGCAAGCTGACGCTGGAGACAGCCAACGTGCGGCTGGACGACGACTATGCGAGCCAGCATGCGGAAGTGACGGCGGGCCAGTACGTGATGCTGGCGGTGTCCGACACCGGCCAGGGAATCCCGCGCGAGAACCTGAGCCGTGTCTTCGAACCCTTCTTCTCCACCAAGGAAGCCGGCAAGGGCACCGGGCTGGGCCTGGCGATGGTCTACGGTTTCGTCAAGCAGTCGGGCGGCCACATCAGCCTGTACTCGGAACCTGGACAGGGCACCACCGCCAAGCTCTACCTCCCTCGCGCGGTCAATACCGAGCTGCCCGCGAACGAAGAAGCCCGGCCTGAACAGGTCGAGGGCGGCGCCGGCAGCATCCTGGTGGTCGAAGACGACGCCGCCGTGCGCGCCTATGCAGCCAGCCAGCTGCGCTTGCTGGGTTACCAGGTGCTCGAGGCCGAACACGCGCAGGCCGCGCTGGCTGTCCTGACCAGCGGTGTGGCCGTCGATCTGCTGTTCACCGACGTGGTCATGCCTGGCGGCATGAATGGCCGCTTGCTGGCCGAGGAGGCGCGCCGCCTGCGCCCTGGCCTGCGTGTCTTGTACACATCGGGCTACACCGACAACGCCATCGTGCACCAGGGCCGGCTCGACCCTGGGGCCCTGCTGCTGAGCAAGCCGTACCGCCGCGCGGCCCTCGACCGCATGGTGCGGCAGGCTTTATCGACCCCCGCTGACGACTCGGCCTGAGGCGCCGGCGCACGGCCCTTGCGACTGATACTGTTGTTATATACAGTCCGTGGCATTCCAGCCAGGAGCCCGTCATGCCGCAACGTCACAGCTTCAACGACAACACCCGCCATGCCTTCCGGCATGTCTACAGCCCGGGCACCGACCGCATGCCGCGCTGGGTGTGGCGGCTGTGGGCCTGGTTCTGAAGCTCGGCGGTTTCGTTCCCTCAGCTCAGGCCTCGGCAGGCCTGGCCGCGAGCATCGTGCCGCGGCAGGTGCCGCTGCCACAGGCGCAGCGGTAGGCCGCCTCGCCCTGCTTCTCGTCGACGATGAGGCCGTAGTCGATGAACAGTTCGTCGCCGGCGCTCACCGGGCGCAACGCGTAGAACACGATCGACAAGCGGCCTCGCGGGCCGGTTTCCTCGTAGGCCTCGCAATTCGGTTCGCACGAATGGTTCAGATGCCGCGTCTCGTTGCCGCCGTCCGAGCCGTCGATCAACGAACCGTTGGACAGACCGAACACGTAGGTCAGGGCGTGGTCCCAGTCGCGCCGGGCGGCCTGGCGGGCGGTGTATCGGGCGCCCTCGTAGGTGCCGACACGCTGGCCCTTGGCCAGGTCGGCAGCGGCAAAGACACCGGTGCCGTGAATGGGGCTGTGCTGGATCTTGATCATCGAAAGTAACACCATCAAGGAATCGGCCGGTGGGGCCTACCTGAGATTCAGGCAAGTCCCACCGGCCGGTGGCTTTGCAGTCTAGCGACTGGTTCAGCGCTTGGCGGTTGCCGCCGGGGTCACCGGGCAGCTGCGCGAAGGCATGCGCTCGGCCACGTAGGCCACGTCGCGCGAATCGATCGTGCCGTCACCGTTGATGTCAGCGGCCGGCACAAAACCCGGCTGGCCCACCGAAGTGCCCAAGGCTGCACGGGCGATCGCCAGGTCGGCACAGGTGAGCACGCCGTCACCGTTGAGGTCAGCCACCAGGCTGACGGTGAAGTTGCTGTTGGAAACGTCGAAGAACACGTTGTTCAGCGCCTCCACCTTCACCCGCGCCTGCGTCGTTCCCACCTGCGGCATGATGACCGCGCGCGAGCCGTTGTTCGGCACCGAGCTGGCCAGCAGGATCGGGTAGGTCAGGCCACCGTCGATCGACATCGAGATGCGCACGTTGGCCGTATTGACCGGCGCCACATCGGTGCCCGCCACCGCCCAGGTGATGGTTTGTGCCGACTCGCTCTTCACGCTGACCGCCGTGTTCGGGTAGGTCACCAGGAACGGACCGGCGGTCGGCTCCAGTGTCAGCGTCGTGGTGCCGCTGTTGACGCCACCCTTGCCGTCACGCACGGTGAACTTGAAGTTCAGCCGCGCCGGCGACGCGTTCGCCCCGTCACCCAGGTAGGCCGCCGTCGGCAGGAATTCCGAGTAGCAGTTCAGCTGGGCCAGGCCGGTCAGCGCCGTGCACGTGCCGCTCTCGGCGTTCGTCTCGTTGGCCAGGATCTGCACCAGGTCCGGGAACACGCGTGTCGGGTCCGTACCCGCCATGTTCTGGCCCGGCGAGTTGTACAGGAGCGAGCTGGGTTCGCTGACGTCGGCGCGCACACCGAACTGGCGGAACAGCGGGCCGTTGACCTTGACGTTGTTCGTCAGTGCCGTGCCCGCGGCACCGCCGCGGTCGTTCTGTTCCCACATGTAGGTCAGCGGGTCGCCCTCAGCGTCGGTCGCCGTGCCGGTCAGTGCAAACGGCGTGCGCACGGGGATCGTGTACGCCGGCGGCACGAACGCCACGGTCGGGGCCGAGTTGCCGGTGGCCGTCTGCAAGCTGCCGCCGCGCGTGGTGACGCCGCCCTTGACCACTTCACCGACGAAGCCGGTGCAGGGCGCCGTGCAGCTCGCGAGCTCGAGGTTGTTCACGTTCATCCCGGCAATGCTGCCGCCGAAGGTGATCGTGAAGGCCGTGTCGGTCAGGGTCGAGATCGTCACCGTGCCGCCAGCCGGCCAGCCCGGGATGGCCTCGACCGCCGCCTTGATGCCGGCCGTCGTGAAGTCGACACCGCGCACGATCGGTGCCGAATTGGCACCGTTGTAGCGCAGGACGAACTGCTGGCCGTTGGTGTTGAAGTCGCGCAGAGCCGCGTATTGAACTTCGCTCAGGTTCGACTCGGCCGAGTTCACGAACGTGGTGATCTCGTCGAAGCTGCGCTGCGACCAGTACGGGTCGCTGTGCGGCTGGGTGTTGTCGCTGCCGCAAATGCCGGCATAGGCCATGATCGACGTGCCGCTGCCGGGCTCGACCGAGTTCGCCGCGCTGCGGTTGCCGCCCGCGCAGCTGCCGACCGTGCCGTTGAAGGTGTGGTTGCCGGCGAACTGGTGGCCGATTTCGTGTGCCACGTAGTCGATGGCAAAGACATCGCCTACCGGGGCGGGCAGGCCCGTGCAACCCTGGGCCTTGGCGCTACCGCCGACAGAACCCAGGCTGGCCACGCCACCGCCACCGGCGCCCACGCCGATGTGGCCGACGTCGAAGCTGCTGGCGCCCACCAGCATGCCGAGCACCAGGCGGTTGCGGGTGAGGACCGCGCCACTGCAGTTGACGGAAGCCGTCGGGAAACATGCCGTGCCGCCGCAGGGACCATTGGCACCTGAGAACTGGGCAGCGGTATCCAGGTTCAGCGCGTCGTTGCCGGCGATCAGCACCAGGCGGATCGAGGTTTCGTCTTCGTAGACCTGGGTCACGCGGTTGACCATCGCGACCTTGGCCGCGGTGGTGTTGGCCGCGCCACCGAAGTAGTTGGCGTAGGCCGGGTCGGACAACAGGGCCAGGCGATAGGTGCGCAGCTGCGGGCCGGTCGATGCGTCGACGGTGCCGCCGTCGGCCACCACGCGGTACTGCACCTCGGACGTGCTGCGGCCGTCGGAAGCGGTCAGCACGTAGGTGCCCTGGGTGCGATACGGGTCGGCCGTCAGGCGCATGGTGAGCGTGCCGTCCTGGCTGGCGGTGGCATGCAGCACCTGGCGCGGGGCAAAGTCGCCGGCGGCGCGCACGGTGACGGACACCAGCGCACCAGGCACGAAGCCGACGCCGTTCAGGCGAACCTGCTCGGCAGAACGGTAGCTGCCGCGTTCCAGCGACAGCTGTGCTTCGTTCAGCAGGCCTTCGATCAGCGGGGTGCTCAGGCGCGGCACGTCGCTGCGCAGGTAGCTGGCGTACACGCCTTGCTCGTTGCGGTACAGCGGGTCGATGTACCAGGCGCCCTTGGGCGAACGCACCGAGGCCTGCAGTCCGAGTTGCGTGATGCTGACGCGCAGCGTGGCACGGGGGTCATCCAGGCCACGGCCCGAATAGGTCTTGATGTGCGGGTGGCGAACGGCCAGGCCAGCTTCCATCACCGGCGACTCGACCATCGCGAAACGCTGGAAGCTGCCATCCGGATGCGGCAGCACCAGCACGGCGGGGTTCAGCCGCGCGGCTTGAGTCAGCTCCATCGGCGCATTGGCCAGCGCACCGCGCACCACGTTCAGGTCCAGCGTGCTGGTACGCACGCGAGTGGCGCGAACGGCGCGCTCGGCACCGGTGGCCGACACGGCGGGTGCGGTTCCGCGCAGTTCAACCCAGGCGGCACGCGATGGGTGCGAAACGGCCGTGCTGCGCGAGGTCTGGGCATGAACCGTCGGCAATGCCGTGGCGGCGGCCAGGCACAACATCATGGCGGCAACGCGCAGCGGGCTGGCACGGCCGGGGCTGAGCCTGCGTGCGTGCGGAAGACCTGTTCGGCTTTTCATTTGCATGGGGTGTCCTGTGTCGACGGGTGATCTGGAGATCGGGAATAGCTGACCGTGCGCAAGAACCATGCAAGCCTCGTCACACAAACAGCAGATGTGCCAAAGAGCTTACCCTCAAGAACTGGCGGGGAACAGTAGGCCCGACTCGCGACCGACGTGACCCACCTTGGCAAGGAGCTGTTCGATGGACCCAACCCCCCCCCTGTTTCGGTGGCTGCAGCGGCTGCCATTCGCCTGGCTGTGCGTCGGCATGGCCGCCTGCGTGACGGCCGAATCGGGGGCCGGCGGCGTGCCGCACGGCGTGACGGAAATCAGTCTGGAGCGCGACTGCTTCGGCTGCGCGAAGGCCAGTTCGGTGCTGTTGCGCAGCGACGGTTCAGCCGTTGTTACCCAGGTGGGAAAGGCTCGTCATGGCAGTGCCGACGAGGTCCGTGAAGGGCGGCTGGGCGCGGGCGAGTTCGACACCCTGGCCCGGCTGCTCGTGCAGCGTGGCTTCTTCCAGCTGGCTGACCGTTACGGCGACCCGGAGCTTCAGGACGGGGCGTGGACAACGGTGCGCGTTACACGAGGTTCGCAGAAAAAGGAAGTGTTTGTTCGCGAGGACGCCGCCCCCCCTGAATTGAGGGCCGTGGAAACCGCAATAGATGACTTGAGCCTACGAATCCGGCCGCTGCGCTGAGCCACCGCCGCCCGTGGCGTAACGTGCACCGGCCTGGTCCAGCGCCAGGCGCACACGCTCGACCAGCGCTGGCGGCGCCAGCACCTGCAGCTGCGGGCCCTGGCGCAGGATGTCCATCACGAGTTCGGTGTCGTCGACATACGGCAGGGTCAGCTCGAAGCTGCCGTCGGGCTGCCAGGCGCCGCGCTGGTCGGCATGCCATTCCTCGTGGCTGGCCCAGGGCGCAGCCTGGGGGTCGAAGCGCAGTACGGCCCAATGCACGGTGGCCGCACCGCCACCAGCAAAGATGCCGTAGCCGGCGTCCATGGCTGCGGCCACCTGCTTCAGCGGCACCTCGCGCGCCTTGGTCGTCAGCACAGTGGCCTGTTCCACCGCGTCCAGCGCGAAGCGACGCAGCGCGTCCACCCGGTGACACCAGGCGTCCAGGTACCAGGTGTGGCGGTAGTGAACCAGGCGTTGCGGCGAGACCTCGCGTTCGGTGACTTCGCCGCGGGTACGCGTCAGGTAGCGCAGCTGCAGCCGCCGGCGCGCCAGCAGGGCCGAGCTCACACGTTCGAAGAAGCGGCTGGGCACCGGCCGGCGCTGGCTGCTGGTGATCTTCACGCGCTTCATCAGCCTGGCCGCCGCGGCCTCGCCTTCGCCGCTGCCCAGCAGGTGCTGGATGCGGTCCAGCAGCGGCTGAAGGTGGCGGCTGATCAGGCCCTCGCTGTCCAGGCTGCCCAGCAGCTGCCGCGCCATCAGCAACGAATACAACTCGGCCTCGTCGAACCACAGGCCAGGCAGTTCGTGGCGCGGGCCGGCCGGCGTCGCGCTGCCGCTGGCAAACCGGTAGGCATTGAGGTCGCGGTCGTATTCGATCGGCGCACCCAGCCGGCTGCGCAGGTATTCGAGGTCACGCTTGAGCGTGGCAGGCGACACTTCCAGCTCGGCCAGCAGGCTGGCGAAGCTGACATGGCCGCGCGCGCGGATCAGCGCTTCGATGCGGTACAGGCGGGCGGTGTTCGCCATCTGCGGTGCTCAAGTCGTCAACGTGGTGTTGCCAGGCCCGGCCCTGCCCCGCCACCCAATGCACGGTAGAGCTGCACGTTGTTCTGCAGCTGCGCCAGCTGCAGCTGCACCACCGCCTGCTGTGCGGCGAGCGCAGAGCGCTCGGCATCCAGGCGGTCGAGCGCGCTGGCCGCACCGCCCTTGAAGAGAAGATCCGCCAGCGCCAGACGGCGTGTCTCGGCTTCGGCCTGGGCCTGCTGGGCGGCCAGCTGGTCGCCCAGCGTCGCACGACCGGCCAGTGCGTCGGCCACTTCACGGAAGGCGGTCTGGATGGCGCGTTCGTACTGCGCCACGGCAATCTCGCGCCCGGCGCGCGCATTGTCCAGGTTGGCCTGGTTGCGGCCGGCGTCGAACAAGGGCTGCAGCAGCTGGCCGGTGAACGACCAGGCCGTGTTGTCGAACAGGCCCTTCAATTCGTTGCTGGCAAAGCCCACGCTGCCGGTGAGCGCGATACGCGGGAAGAAGGCTGCGCGGGCCGCACCGATGTTGGCGTTGGCGGCCACCAGCGCCTGTTCCGACTGGCGGATGTCCGGTCGCTGCAGCAGTACGTCGCTTTGCAGGGCTGCCGGCAGCGCGCGCAGGACGGACGCGTCCAGCGCGGGAGCGGCTGGCAGGTCGTCCGCGTCGGGCAGCGCTTGGCCCAGCAGCAGCACCAGAGCGTTCTGGTTCTGCGCACGCTGGCGCTGCAGGGCCAGCACATTGGCGCGTGCCGCGGCCAGCAGCGAATTCGCCACCTGCACTTCGGGTTCGGCGGCCACGCCCCCGTCGAAACGCACACGCGTCAACTTCAGCGCCTCTTCGCGCGAAGCCAGCGTACGCCGGGTGATGCGCAGCAGTTCATCGTCGGCACGCAGCGCCAGCTCGACAGTGGCCACGCCGGCCACCAGGGCCACCTGCGCGGCCCGACGGCCCTCGTCGCTGGCGAAGTAGCGCGCCGCAGCGGCCTCGGTCAGGCTCTTCACGCGGCCGAACAGGTCGAGCTCGAAGCCGCTGACCTGCAGCCCTGCCGTATAGCTGCGCTGGTTGCCGCCGTTGACCGGCGCGCTACTGGCCTGCAGGCCGCCACCCAGGGTGGGCAGCAGGTCGGCCCGCTGCACCCCGAACTGGGCGCGCACCTGCTCGACGTTGAGCGTGGCAACGCGCAGGTCGCGGTTGTTCTTCAGCGCCAGCTCGACCAGGCGGCGCAGCCGCGCGTCGCCCAGGAAGTCGGCCCAGGCGAGGTCGGCCGCGGCAACCCCTTCCTGTGCCGCCGTGCTGGCGCCGGGAAAGACCGCCGGCACTGGCGCTGCGGGGCGCTGGTAGGTCGGGATGAAGCTGCAAGCGGAAAGCGCCAGGGCCAGGCTCAAGGCCAGCGCGGGTCGAGTGATTCTCGGCACATGCATCTCAACGGTCCTCCAGTGGCGTGTTGACATTCAGCGGCGGCGTTTCATGCGCGTCGCGCTGTCGCTGCCGTTCGCTGGGCTGGAACCAGCGACGCACGACCACGAAGAACAGGGGCACGAAGAACACCGCCAGCACCACCGCGGTCAGCATGCCGCCGATGACGCCGGTGCCGATGGCTCGCTGACTCGCCGAACCGGCGCCGCTGGCGAGGAACAGCGGCACCACGCCCAGGATGAAGGCCAGCGAGGTCATGACGATGGGCCGAAAGCGCAGGTGCGCGGCTTCCAGCGCCGCCTCGATGGCCGTCTTGCCCTGGGCCTGCAGGTCTTTCGCGAACTCGATGATCAGGATGGCGTTCTTTGCCGACAGGCCGATGATCGTGATCAGGCCCACCTGGAAGTACACGTCGTTGCTGTAGCCGCGCAGCAGGGTGGCCAGCACCACGCCCAGCACCCCCAATGGCACGACCAGGATCACCGAGAACGGAATGCTCCAGCTCTCGTAAAGCGCTGCCAGGCACAGGAACACCGCCAGGATGGCGAAGCCGTACAGCACCAGCGCCTGGTTGCCGGCGATCTTCTCTTCGCGGGTGATGCCGGTCCACTCGTAGCCGAAGCCTTGCGGCAGCTGCGCCGCGAGCCGTTCCATCTCGGCGATGGCGTCGCCCGTGCTGTAGCCCGGGGCGGCACCGCCACCGATGCGCATGGCCGGGTAGCCGTTGTAGCGCACCGTCTGCATCGCCCCCGTGACCCAGCGCGTGCTGGCAAAGGCCGACAGCGGCACCGGTTGGCCCTGGCTGTTCGACGCGTTCAGGCGCAGCAGGTCTTCGGGCTGCATGCGTGCCGGGGCGTCGGCCTGCACCACCACGCGCTGCAGCCGGCCCTGGCTGGGGAAGTCGTTGACATAGCTCGAACCCAGTGCCGTGCCGATGGTGGCGCTGATGCTCTCGAAAGGCACGCCCAGCGCAGCGGCCTTGTCGCGGTCGATGTCGATCTGCAGTTGTGGCGCGTCTTCCAGGCCGTCCGGGCGCACCTGTGTCAGCACCTTGCTCTTCCCGGCCATGCCCAGCAGCTGGTTGCGCGCGGCCACCAGGGCGTCGTGGCCGAGCCCGGCGCGGTCCTGCAGGCGGAAGTTGAAGCCCGAGGCTTGACCGAGTTCGGGAATGGGCGGCGGGCTCAGCGGAAAGATGAATGCGTCGCGAATCCCCATCAGCGCGCCGAAGGCACGCCCGGCCAGCGCCTGGGCGCTGTTCTCGGGGTTCGGACGCTCGTCCCATTCCTTCAGCGTCACGAAGGCCAGCGCGGCGTTCTGGCCCTGGCCGCTGAAACTGAAGCCGAGCACGCCGACCATGCTCTGGACTTCGGGCTGCTTCAGGATGTAGGCCTCGACCTGTTCGATCACCGCGCGTGTGCGTTCCTGCGTGGCGCCGGGTGGCAGCTGCACGCTGACGATGAGGTTGCCCTGGTCTTCGGCAGGCAGGAACGAACTGGGCAGGCGGCTGTAGACCCACGCCACCGCACCGATGATCACGGCATAGATGACGAGATAGCGGCCGGTGCGCCTGAGCATGCCCGCCACGATGCCTTCGTAGCCATGGGCGGTGCGCTTGAAGAAGCGGTTGAATGCGCCGAAGAAGCCGGTGCGTTCCAGATGCTCACCCTTCGGGATGGGCTTGAGCAAGGTCGCGCACAGCGCCGGTGTCAGCGACAGTGCCATCAGGGCCGAAAACCCGATGGAAGCCACCATCACTGCACTGAACTGGCGGTAGATGTTGCCGACCGAACCCGAGAAGAAGGCCAATGGCACGAACACCGCGATCAGCACCACGGTGATGCCGATGATGGCGCCGGAGATCTGGCCCATCGCCTTCTTCGTGGCCTCGAGCGGCGGCAGCCCTTCCTCGGACATGATGCGTTCGACGTTCTCGACCACGACGATGGCATCGTCGACCACGATGCCGATGACCAGCACCATGCCGAACATCGTGAGCACGTTGATCGAGAAGCCCAGCGCCAGCAGCACGCCGAAGGTGCCCAGCAGCGCCACCGGCACGACGATGGTGGGAATGATGGTGTAGCGGAAGTTCTGCAGGAACACGTACATCACCACGAACACCAGTGCCACGGCCTCGAGCAGCGTGATCACGACCTCCTTGATCGAGATCTTCACGAAGCGCGAACTGTCGTAGGGCACGGTGTAGCTCATGCCTTCGGGGAAGAAGCGCTTGAGCTCGTCCATCTTCGCCTTCACCGCGGCGGCGGTGGCCAGGGCATTGCCGGTGGGCGCCAGCTGCACGCCGATGCCGGTGGAGGGCTTGCCGTTGAGGCGGGCCGACGTAGCGTAGCTCTGTGCGCCGAGCTCGATGCGTGCCACGTCCTTGAGCCGCACGGTCGAGCCGTCGGTGTTGGCGCGCAGGCTGATGTTGCCGAACTGCTCGATGGTGCCGAGCTGGCCGTTCACCACCACGGTGGCGGCGATGCCCTGCCCGGCCACGTTCGGCAGTTCGCCGATGCTGCCGGCCGGGACCTGCGCGTTCTGCGCACGGATGGCGGCCGTGACATCGGCACTGCTCAGGTTGAAACCGCGCAGCTTGGCGGGGTCGACCCAGATGCGCATGGCGCGTTCGGTGCCGAACAGCTGGGCCTGGCCGACCCCGGCCACACGCTGCAGTTCGGGCAGAACGTTGCGCGCCGCGTAGTCGCCGAGCGCAATGGGGTCGTACTTCGGGTCGGTGGACGACAGGATCGCAAACAACAGGAAGTTGGCACGCGACTTGTCGACACGCACACCCTGCTGCTGCACGGCGGCAGGCAGGCGCGGTGTGGCCCGGCCCAGCCGGTTCTGCACTTCCACCTGCGCCAGGTCGGCATTCGTGCCGGGCTCGAAGCTCAGCGTGATGGTGCCGCTGCCGTTGGCCTGGGCCACGCTTTCGACGTAGATCAGGCCTGGCGCGCCGTTCATTTCCTGCTCGACGATCGACAGCACGCTGTCCTCGAGCACCTGCGCAGAAGCTCCCGGGTAGGCGGCGGTGATGACGATGGACGGCGGCGCGACGGGCGGGTATTGCGAAACCGGCAGCTGGGTGATGGACACACCGCCGAGCACCAGGATGAAGAGCGCGATCACCCACGCGAAGATGGGGCGGTCGATGAAGAAGCGGGCCATGGGGTGCTGCCTCGCTTACTTCGAGGCGGCAGAAGCCGGAGCGGGGGCCACGGCGGGGGCCGAGGCGCCCGGCTGCCAGGGCACGGGCGTCACGGGTGCCCCGGGCACGAACATCTTCTGGAAACCGTCGACGATGACACGGTCGCCGGCCTGCAGACCGCCCGTCACCACCCACTGGCCGTTCTGGCCGGAACGGATCGTCACCGGCCGCGGCGCCGGCTTGTTGCCTTCGCCGACCACCAGCACGCGGTCGCCTTGCTGGGTGCGCGTGACCGCCTGCTGCGGCACCAGATAGCCGGCGGGCAGCTCGGCCTGAGACAGGCGTACGCGCACGTACTGGCCAGGCAGCAGCAGGCCGTCGGTGTTCGGCACTTCTGCGCGCAGCGTCACCTGGCCGGAGGTGGCGTCCACGGTCAGGTCGCTGAACAGCAGCTTGCCAGGCTGCGGCAGCACGCTGCCGTCCTCGAGCACGATGCTCACGGCGACGCCCTCGCCCGCGACGCGCCGCAGTTCGTTGTTGGCCATGGCCTTGCGCAGGCGCAGCACTTCGCTGCTGGACTGGGTGAAGTTCACGTAGACCGAGCTCGTTTGCTGGATCAGCGCGAGCTGCGTCGCCTCGGTCGCACTGACCAGTGCGCCTTCGGTCACCAGCGCGCGGCCGATGCGGCCGGCAATCGGTGCGCTGACCTGGGCGTATCCCAGGTTGATACGGGCGCTGCGCAATGCCGCCTGCGCGGCCGCAACGTCGGCCTCGGCCGCCTTCTGGCCGGCCTGGGCGTTGACGTAGTCCTGCTGGCTGATGGCGCGGGCTTCGGCCAGGGGCTTGTAGCGCTCGGCCGTGGCCGTGGCCTGGGCCAGGCTGGCCTGGGCGCGGGCCAGCTGGGCCTGGGCACTGTCGGCGCTGGCGGCGTACGGCGCGGGGTCGATCTGGAAAAGCGGCTGGCCGGCACGCACGAGACTGCCTTCGGTGAACTGGCGCTTGAGCACGACGCCGCTGACACGCGCCCGCACCTGGGCCGTGCGCAAAGGTTCCACCCGACCCGGAAGTTCGGACTGCAGCGCCACGGTCTGCGGCGCCATCGTCAACACGCCCACCGGCGGCGGCGGGGGCGCACCGCCGCCGGCAGCGGCCGGCTGGGCAGGCTTGTCGCCACAGCCGGACAGGAACACGACACTGGCGGCGGCAGCCAGGGGCAACAGCAGCGCGGTTGCGCGACGGCGCCAAGGGGCGAAGGTGTGGGGCATGGGGCGCTTTCAGGCTGTGCGCCGGAGCCGTGGTGGACCCCGCGCAAATACGAATGACTCGCAGTATACATACAGTCTAGAATGTATGTATGGCAAGAAAGACGAAGGAAGAAGCCGAACTCACGCGCTGCAGCATCCTCGACGCTGCGGAGCAGGTGTTCCATGCCCAGGGTGTGGCCGGCACGTCGCTGCAAGACATCGCAGAAGCTGCGGGCGTGACCCGCGGCGCGGTGTACTGGCACTTCAAGGACAAGGCCGACCTGTTCAACGCGATGATGGAACGTGTGTGCATGCCTTTCGAGGAAAGCAGCGATGCCGTCGAGCGCGCCAGCCCCGAGCTGGCCCTGAAACGGCTGCGCGAACACTTCGCCTTCCTGCTGGGACGCACGCAGACCGACGAACAGGTTCGCCGCGTCTTCAGCATCGCCACGCAGATGGTGGAATACAACGGTGAACTCGCCCAGGTGCGCGAGCGCCGGCTGCAATGGCAGGCCGACCATGTCGCCCTGCTCGAACAGGCGCTGGCTGCGGGCCGCAAGGCCGGCGATGTGACCACCACCGTGCCGTTGCGGCAGCTGGCCCTGGGCCTGCATGCGCTCTTCGACGGGCTGCTGCAGAACTGGCTGCTCAAGCCAGAGAGCTTCGACCTGCAGCGCGTGGGCGTGCGCGTGCTCGACATCTACCTGGCCGGCCTGCACGCAGGTCCCGACGCCGCCTAGCGCCGCGTTCGCGCTGACAGCGCTTCAGGTGCGCAAGCGAGCGTCGTCGGCCGTCACGATGCAGCCGCTGATGCGCCAGCCGCCTGCGGGCTGCCGTTCAAGCTGGTAGGAAGCCAGCCAGGCCCGGCCGGCGGCATCGCGCAGCTGCACCGGCTGCACCACCGCCCCGGCCGCACGTTCGGGCAGCCGGAAGCTCAGACCGCTGGGCCGGATGATCATCGGATAGGCGGCCTGGACCATCGCCATGAACTGCACGGCGTCGCCGAACTGCTGCTGGATGGCCGGGCTGGCATAGGCATAGGCGCGCGTCGCGTCGCCCGCCGCGAGTGCGGCCAGCTGGCCCTGGACCGTGGTCTGCAGGGCCTTGACCTCGGCTGCCGTGAAGGCCGGGGACCGGACCTGCGGGTCGGGTACACGGCTCACGGCCTGCGCCTGCGCCGCCTGCGGTGACCACAGCGCCAGAGGCCAGCACAAGGCCGCCCACAGCAGCAGGCGCGAGCCATCGGACGCCGAGGGGCCGGGCCCTGTCGCCTTCGCGCCCGGCTCGGCGTGCTCAGCCGGCGCCTGGGGCTGTGGCTCGAGGGGCGGCCTGCACATCTTCTGGCCGTCCCACTGCTGGCCGCACCAGCAGCGACCCTCGGGATCGATGATGCACATGCCGCTGCCGCAGCAGCGCGGGTCTTCCGTCATGGCCAGCTCCAACACGTCAAGGTCAGCGGATGATGCCGCGCCCGGGCCTGGCTTGCCCTAGCATGGCCATATGCCCGAGACAACCACCCTGCTGCGCCTGTCGGCGCTCACCCTGTTCGTGGCGCTCAGTGCATGCCAGGCGCCCGCGCCGAAAGGCACGCCGAACGCAGACGCCACCAGCTTCGGCACGACCGCCGAACAGCTGCTGCTGGCCGGCCTGGACCGGTCACCGGAAGCCGGCATCAGCACCGGCCGCTACCAGCGCGCTGGCGAAGTCACGCTGCCCGACGCCGCCAGCCGGGCCGCCGACCTGGCGTTCGCCGAGGCCGGCCTGGCGACGCTGGCCCGCTTCGACCCGGCCAGACTGCCCGTGGCCCAGCGCATCGACCACGGCCTGCTGAAGAACCGCTTCGAGAGCACACGCTGGCAACTCCAGACCTTCCGGGAATGGGCCTGGAACCCCGCCCGCTACAGCGTGGCTGGCCCCATCGGCCTGCTGTTGAACACGCCCTACGCGCCCGAAGCCGACCGCCTGCGCGCAGTGTCGTCGCGGCTGGCCGCGGTGCCGGCGTACTACGCTGCGGCCCGCGGCAACATCGACCAGCCCACGCCCGAACACAAGGAACTGGCGCTGACACAGAGCCGCGGCGCACTGGCGCTGCTGGGCCCGGCGCTGCGCAGTCGCGTGGCCGCATCGGCCCTGAACGCTGCCGAGCAAGGCGAATTCATCGCTCGGCTCGACGCGGCACGTGGGGCCATCGAAGCCTGGCAAGCCTGGCTCGGCAACGTGCCGGCGCCGCGCCCGTTCCGCATCGGCGCCGAGCTCTACGAACAGAAGTTCCGCTTCGACGTGCAGTCAGGCCTGAGCGCGGCGCAGCTGTACGACCGCGCCGCAGCCGAGAAGGAACGCCTGCACACCGACATGGACCGGCGCACGCAGGCTCTGTGGCCGCGTTACCTGGCCGGCCAGCCGATGCCGGCCGACCGGCTGGAGCGCATCGGCCGCATGGTCACGCACCTGTCGGCGCAGCACGTGGCGCGCGAACGGTTCGTGGCCGAGATCCAGCGCCAGATCCCGCTGCTGGCCGAATTCGTGCGGCGCAAGAACCTGCTGGAACAGGACGAGACACGGCCGCTGGTGGTCCGCGAGACGCCACCCTACATGCGCGGAAGCGGCGCCATAGCCTCCATCAGCGCGCCGGGGCCCTTCAACCCCACCGCCGACACCTACTACAACGTGACGCCGCTGGACGACTTCAGCCCCGAGGCTGCGGCGAGCCTGCTGCGTGAATACAACCACTGGGTGCTGCAGATCCTGAACATCCATGAGGCCATACCCGGCCACTACACGCAACTGCTGCACGCCAACAAGGCGCCCAGCCTGGCCAAGACGCTGCTGCGCAACGGCGCCATGGTCGAAGGCTGGGCGGTGTACGCCGAACGCATGATGCTGGAACAAGGCTGGGGCGATCAGGCTCCGGAGATGTGGCTGATGTACGGCAAGTGGAACCTGCGCGTGGTGACCAACGCCATGCTCGACATCGCCGTGCATACCCGCGGCATGACCGAAGCTCAGGCCCTCGACCTGATGCAGCGCGAAGCCTTCCAGGAAAGCGCCGAGGCCGCCAACAAGTGGCGCCGCGCAAAACTGTCGCAGGTACAGCTGACGACGTATTTCTCAGGCTACGCAGACATCCTGGACCTGAGGTCAAGGCGCCAGGCGCAACTGGGGGCCGCCTTCGACCTGAGAGCCTTCCACGACCAGTTCTTGAGCTACGGCAGTGCACCTGTCGGCGCGATCGCCAGCTTGATGGAGGCATCGGGCGCTCGGTAGCCAGGCGGTTCGGTCCGCAAGCGGCCCAGAGCGGCCGTTCGCTTGCCACCGTTTCCCTTGGATCAGGCGGCTGGGGTGTGTTGCTCCGCTCATGTCCCCCGCCGGCTGCCGACCTAGAGCCTGCGGCTCTAGGTCGG
>JALHPF010000006.1 GCA_022842595.1 Rubrivivax sp. | reverse complement strand
CGGTCCCGCTGCCGCCGGCCCGGCCCTGGCCGGCACTGGCGGCCCTTGCCGGCCCGGACCTGCGCGACGTCAAGGGCCAGGCCGGCGCCAAGCGGGCCCTGGAGATCGCTGCGGCCGGCGGCCACAGCCTGCTGCTGGTGGGCCCGCCGGGCACCGGCAAGTCGATGCTGGCGCAGCGTCTGGCCGGCCTGCTGCCGCCGCTGCCCGAAGACGAAGCGCTGGCCGCTGCGGCGCTGCAGGGCCTGTCGAACACCGGCGAGGCTGGCGAGGTCCGCGCCAGCAGCGGGCACCGGCCGGTACGGTCACCGCACCACACCTGCAGCGCGGTGGCGCTGGTGGGTGGCGGTTCGCCACCGCGGCCGGGCGAAATCTCGCTGGCCCACGCCGGCGTGCTCTTCCTCGACGAACTGCCCGAGTTCCCGCGCGCGGCACTCGAAGCCTTGCGCGAACCGCTCGAAACCGGCCGCGTGACGATCTCACGCGCCGCCCGCCAGGCCTGTTTCCCGGCGCGCTTCCAGCTGGTGGCGGCCATGAACCCCTGCCCCTGCGGTTGGCTGGGCGCGGCCGCCACCGCCGGTCCTGGCGCGCGTGCCTGCCGCTGCACGCCCGAGGCCGTGGCGCGCTACCAGGCGAAGCTGTCCGGACCGCTGCTCGACCGCATCGACCTGCAGGTGGAAGTGCTGGCAGCGAGCCCGGCGGCGCTGCTGGCCGCACCCGATGGCGAGCCCAGTGCCGAGGTGGCGCAACGTGTGGCCGCCGCTCGTGGCAGCGCGGTGCAGCGCCAGGGCCGGCCGAACGCTGCCCTGGAGGCCAGTGACATCGACCTGCACTGCGTGCTCGAACCTGCCGCCGCCCGCTTCCTGCAGACCGCGGCCGAAAAATTGGCCTGGTCGGGCCGGCGCCTGCACCGCGTGCTGAAGGTCGCGCGCACCATTGCGGACCTGGCCGGTGCACCGCAGGTGGGCACGGCGCATGTCGCCGAGGCGTTGCAGTTGCAGCGTGTGCTGGCCGGCTGAAGACGCCAGCCGCGGCGCCTCAGATCACCAGCGGGTCCACGTCCACCGCCCAGCGCAGCAGGCCCTTGTGGCGGCTGCGCAGTGCCTGCAATTCCGGCAGCCAGCCCGACAGCATGCGTTGCAGCGCGCCGCGGCCGGGGCTTTCCAGCAGCATCTGCAGGCGTTCCACATTCGCCACGCGCGCCACGTGCGGCGGCACTGCCGGGTAGACGGTGACGCCCGTGTAGGCCTGCGCCAGGGCGGTGGCGTCCTGCAGGAAGGCGGCCGCCACGTCCACGGTGCGGGCTTCGGCACGCAGCAATGCCAGGCTGGAAAACGGCGGCAGGCCGGCGCCGCGGCGGTCGGCCAGCTGGCTGGCGGCGAAAGCCTCGAAGTCGTGGGCGCGGAGTGCGGCGTACAGCGGATGTTTGGGGTGCCAGGTCTGCACCCACATTTCGCTGGCGGCGGCCTGTGCGGCGTCGCGGCCGGCGCGGCCGCCGGCCTGCATGAGCAGCGCGAATAGGCGTTCGGGCGCGCGAAAGTCGCTGCTGAAGAGGGCCGAATCCGGGTTCACGGCCACCACCAGGGTGATGCGCCTGAAGTCGTGGCCCTTGGCCACCATCTGGGTGCCCACCAGCACGTCGACATCGCCGGCATGCACGGCGGCGAGCTGGCTTTCCAGTTCGCCCACTGCGCGGGTGGTGTCGGCGTCGATGCGGGCGATGCGCGCCGCCGGCAACAGCGTGGCCAGCTGTTCCTGCAGCTTCTCGGTACCGCGGCCGATGGGCGCGATGTCGAGATTGCCGCAGTCGGGGCAGGCGCGCGGCACCCGTTCGCTGAAGCCGCAATGGTGACAGCGCAGCGTGCGGTCGACCTTGTGGAACACGCGCCAGGCGCTGCAGTGCGGGCAGCCGCTCTTCCAGCCGCAGGCGCTGCAATGCAGCACCGGTGCGAAGCCACGCCGGTTGAGCAGCACCAGGCTCTGCTCACCGCGCGCGATGCGGGCCTCGATGGCTGCAAGCACCGGCGGCGCCAGCACACGTTCCACCCCTTCCTGGCGCGGCAAGGCGCCCATGTCGAAGATGCGCACGCGCGGCATGGCGCCGCCCCCCACGCGCGCCGGCAGCGCCAGGCGGCGGTAGCGGCCTTCCTGCACACGCTGCCAGGTTTCGAGCGAAGGCGTGGCCGAACCCAGCAGCACCGGCACGCCGGCCTGGTGGGCGCGCCAGACGGCCAGGTCACGCGCCGAATAGCGCGCACCTTCCTGCTGCTTGAACGACGGGTCGTGTTCCTCGTCCACCACCACCAGGCCCAGCCGCGGCAGGCTGGCGAACACCGCCAGCCGCGTGCCCAGCACCAGGTCTGCCGCACCGGTATGGGCCAGCAGCCAGTGGCGCAGCCGCTGCGCGGGCGTCAGGGCACTGTGCAGGCTGACCAGCACGCGGCCCGGAAAACGCGCGGCAAACCGCGCTTCGAGCTGTGGCGTGAGGTTGATCTCGGGCACCAGCAC
Organism: Rubrivivax sp.; assembly: GCA_022842595.1. Classification (GTDB taxonomy): domain Bacteria; phylum Pseudomonadota; class Gammaproteobacteria; order Burkholderiales; family Burkholderiaceae_C; genus Rubrivivax. The sequence goes on along the minus strand of JALHPF010000006.1, from coordinate 176,284 downwards.
CAGCGCCTGCTGGCCAAGGGCCAGCGCCGCGGCGGCGGCACGCAGATAGACCTCGGTCTTGCCGCTGCCGGTGACGCCATGCAGCAGCATCGGCGGCGGCGGCACGCCCGGGGTGGCCGCGGCCTGCAGCGCGGCGATGGCGTCGAGCGCCTGGGCCTGCTGCTCGCTGAGCTCCGGCAGGTCGGGGGCGGCGACGGCGGCCACGGTGGCGGCGGGCAGGCGCTTCATGCGCCGGGTGAGCTGGGTGTTGTCCAGCTGCCGCAGCTCCGGCGGCAGCACCGACAAAGCCAGTTCGCCGACACCCCGCTGGTAGTACAGCGCCGCGAAGTCGATCAGCGCCCGCCAAGGTTCGCCCAATGGCGGCAGGGCCGTCAGCGCCGCGGCCACCGGCCGCAATTCGACATCGGCCGGAGCCGTGCCAGCCGGCCGCTGCCAGACGATCCCCGGCACCTCGCGCCTGCCCAGCGGCACCGCCACCAGCGTGCCGGCAGGCAGGTCGTGCGGGTGGGTGTAGTCGAGCAGCCCGCCAATGCCGGAGTGTCGCGGCGTTTCCACGGCCACGGCCAGCACGGTACCGGTCCGGGCCGCGGCGGCAGGCCCGTCGCTCACGAGCCAGCGGGCATCACACCCCTCACTTGCAGACGAAACCCAGTTTCCACCTCAAGGAACGCCAGCAAGTCCATGATTGGCAATGACTTTTCCAGCTGTGCACCGAAACTGTGGATAACTTTGTGGGGAAACTGCGGCCAGCGCCGCCAAGTCCTTGATTTTGCGGGGCTCACCTTGCCTTGCCCGTTTTGGCGGCAGCGCAGGCAATTCATAAAAATCAAGCACTTAGCACAGATTTCGGGAAATCCCTGGGTGCGGCGCAGCAAACTTTCCCGGCACCCGGCCCGGACACGCACTGTGGGGATAAGTCAAGCCCTGAGCGTTCACTCACACGCTTTTTTAGGGGGCGACGAATGAACGCCCCGGGCCTGCCGTGTCAACCGCGCAACCGACGCGAATGCGCGTGCACGGCTTCCACCAGCGCGGCCACATGCTCAGGCGGCGTGTACTGGCTGATGCCGTGGCCCAGATTGAAGATGTGGCCGTCCCAGGTGCCGTCTGGCCGCTGCGGGCGGCCGAAGCTGTCGAGCACGGCCGCAGCCTCGCGCGCCACCACCTCGGGCGGGGCAAACAGCACGTTCGGGTCGATGTTGCCCTGGAGCGCGACGCGGTCACACGCAAGCCGGCGCGCGGCGCCGAGGTTGACGGTCCAGTCCAGACCCACGACGTCGGCGCCGATGCCGGCGATCTCGTCCAGCCAGGGTCCGCCGCCCTTGGTGAACACGATCACCGGCACGCGGCTCTTGACCCCGTTGTCGACGCGCTCGCGCTTCAGACCGGCGACCACGCGGCGCGTGTAGTCCAGGCTGAAGCGCTGGAAGTTGCCGTCGGCCAGCACCCCACCCCAGCTGTCGAAGACCATCACGGCCTGCGCGCCGGCGTCGATCTGGGCGTTCAGGTAGGCCGTCACGGCCTGGGCATTGATGTCCAGGATGCGATGCATCAGGTCGGGCCGCGCATACATCATGGTCTTGACCAGGCGGTAGTCGTCCGAGCCCGCGCCTTCGACCATGTAGCAGCCCAGCGTCCAGGGGCTGCCTGAGAATCCGATCAAGGGCACGCGGCCCTTCAGCGCCTTGCGGATCGACGTGACGGCATCGAACACATAACGCAGCTTGTCGAGGTCGGGCACCTGCAGCGCCATCACCGCGGCTTCGTCACGTAGCGGATGGGCGAATCGCGGGCCTTCGCCGGCGCCGAAGCTCAGGCCCAGGCCCATCGCGTCGGGCACAGTGAGGATGTCGGAAAACAGGATCGCCGCGTCCAGCGGGAAACGGTCCAGCGGCTGCAGCGTCACTTCAGTGGCGTACTCGACATTCGTCGCCAACCCCATGAAGCTGTTGCCGGCCTTCACCCGCGTGGCCTTGTATTCGGGCAGGTAGCGACCGGCCTGACGCATCAGCCACAGCGGCGTGTAGTCGGTGGGCTGGCGCAGGCAGGCGCGCAGGAAGGTGTCGTTGAGCAGTGCCGAGGAAGGTGCCGAAGGTGAGTTCATCGGCGGATTATCCCAGGCACCACTGCCCTTTCACTTCAGGTGCTGCCCCAGGAAAGACTCGACACGCTTCCAGTAGTCGACACGGTTTTCGGGCCGCTCGAAGCTGTGCCCTTCGTCGGCATACAACACCCATTCCACCTTCTTGCCGGCCTTCAGCAGCGCGTCGCGCATGCGTTCGCCGTTCTGCACCGGTACGCGGCGGTCCTTGCCGCCGTGCACCAGCAGCACCGGCGCCTGGATGCGCGCCACCTGCTCGATCGGGCTGGTGGCGATCAGCCTGGCCTCTTCCTTCACACGGTCGCCCACCAGGACCGGCAGGCTGTAACGGCGCGACTCGTCACTGAAGTCGGACCAGTGCATGTCGTACAGGTTGCGCAGGTCGGTGACGGCGGCCAGGGCAACCCCGCAGCGGTAAAGCCCCGGGTCCTTTGCCAGGCCGATGAGCGCGCTGTAGCCGCCATGGCTGCCCCCCAGGATGCAAGCCTTGCCTGGTGCGACAAGACCCTGGTCGACGGCAAACTTCAGGGCGTCGCTGACATCGTCCTGCATCGCCAGGCCCTGCTGCTTCCAGCCGGCCTGGAAATGGTCGAAACCGTAGCCGGTGCTGCCGCGGAATTCAGGCTCGATGACGACATAGCCGCGCGAGGCCAGAAACTGCGCGTCGGCATGCCAGGCCCAATGCGAACCGCGCGACCAGGGGCCGCCATGCACCATCACCACGGCCGCAGCCGCTGCCGGCTTGTCACTGGCGGTGGCCGGGCGGGTGATCCAGACCGGCAGGTCGCGGCCGTCACGGGCCTTGATGCGGTGGAAGGACAGCGTCGCCATGCGGCGCGGGTTGATGTCGGGCCTGGCTTCGCCCAGCAACTGCCATTTGTCCTGCGCCGGGCGGAACAGAAGGTATTCGCCGGGCAGGCGGTCGGCGAACGAGCTGACCAGCACCACCTTCGGCTTGTCGCAGGGCCGGCAGTCGATGAGGTTGATACGGCCGGGCAGCTTGGCGTCCACCTGTTCCTGCAGACGCTGCATCGCCGGGTTCAGCCAGACGGTGGAACGGGCGTCGGTCAGCAGGTCCAGGCCGAGCAGTTCCTCGCTGCCGCGCAGCCGCACGGGTGCAACGCTCAGGCTGAAGCCGGGTGTGGCGAGCAGCGGTGTGTCGGCGAGCTTGCCGGTCTGGGTGTCGAAACGACGCAACTCACCCTGGCCGCCACCGTCGGTGCTGACGAAGAGCTGGTTGGCGCCGTCCACGTACACCGGCCAGAAGGGGCGTTGCAGGCTCGGTGCACGGCTGATTTCGCGCCACGGCGCGCGGCCGGTGTCCGACCAGTGCATCGTCGTCTGGCCGTCGCGTTCATCGACCACCACGCGCGGCCTGGCGAGGCCGTCCAGCACCACGTCGACACCGCGCGGCGCGTCGGAAGCCAGGCTGCGCAGCCCGCTGGTGACCACGTTCAGCAGCATCGGCACGGCGTGGCTGAAGTCACCCTGGGCGTCCCACTTCCATTCCTCGACCACCACTTCGTCGCCGCCGGCCGGGCCGGGGCCGACATAGGCATAACGCGGCGGCAGGGTCTTGCGGCGCTGGAAGGGGTCTTCGGCCGCTCGGCTGCGCTGGATGAGCATGCGCGACTCGCTGCCATCACGCTTCACCGTCATGAGGCCGGACCCGCGCGGCTCGTTGTCGCGGCGATCGGGGTCGGCCACGGTGAAGACGAGCCAGTCCTCGTTGACCCAGCTCAGCCAGTTGACGTCGGCGCTTTCGGAAGCGGCGATGAAACGCTGGGCCTCATCCCCTTCCAGGTCGATGATGAGGATGCCGACACGGCGTTGCGGCACGCTGGTGAGCACTGCCAGCCAGCGGCCGGTGGGCGACAGCGCCGGCGCGCGCAGCTTGGCCGGCATGAAGAAGGCTTCGGCTGGCACCGGTGCGGCGGTGGCTGACGGGGGCACGGCCGTCTCGGCCGAGGCCGGCACGGGCACCACCCAGACCGCAGCCGCCAGGGCAGCAGCCAAAGACGCACGACACCCGCTGGACGGATTCATGAACCTAACCTCCGTGTGACGGAGACTACCAGCGTTGCGCGCCCGTTCGAACCTTGGGCAAGGCCTCGCCGCGCAACCAGGCGTTCAACCAGGCATCCCCACCTTCGGGTTGCGCCCAGTCCCACAGCCCTTCCGGGCTCAGCACGCGCGTGCCGGTCGGGGCCGCCGGCAGTGCCAGGGCCAGCGCGGCCACGAAACGCGCCACCTGACCCGCGCGCAGCGGCTGTTCGCGCTGCGGCAGCATCCAGTGAAGTTGCGCCAGCAGGCCCAGCGCCAGCCGCTGCAGGAACGAGCCGGCGGCGGCAGCGCCGCCGGCCTGCGCCATGCGCATGAAGATCAGGTGCGACAAGCCGAGCGCGGCCACCGCGGTTTCGTCCAGCGACGCCAGCCCGGCGCGCAGGGCTCCCGGCAGCAAAGCCGGCTGGTGCGGCACCACCACCACCAGCCGGCGCACGCCTGCGGCCAGCAGCTGCTGCGCCAGCGGCAGCAGATCGACCGGGCGCGGGTGAACGAAACGCGCCTCGCGGCCGTTGGCATGGCGTTCGCCGTCGAACACCAGCAGCGCGGTGTCGGCGCCGAAGGCCAGCAGCGCCGAGGCTTCCGGTGCCACAGGGTGCAGACGGCGCAAGGTCGAATTGAATGGCGGCAGCGCCAGCACACCGACGCGTTCGAAGCGGTGTTCGGCAAGCACGCTCTCCAGCACCGCCGACCCGAGCCTGCCCCCACCGCCAGCCACCAGCACACGGCGGCGCAGCGCGGCTGGCGCTGGCAGGGTCGGCGAGGCAGCGGCAGCCAGCGCGATGTGCGGGTCGAGCATGGCGCGATGGTAGGGGTACAGTGCAGAGCAACACGACCCATTCGAGGAGGACGACGATGACCGCTGCCTTGACTTACCAGATCACCCGCCGATTCACGCGCCAAAGCACCCGCCAGATCGGCGCCGGGCTGCTGCTGGCGGCCACTTTGCTGCTGAGCGGATGCGGCTACAACGACTTCCAGCGGCTCGACGAGTCGATGAAGTCGAGCTGGAGCGAGGTGCTGAACCAGTATCAGCGCCGCGCCGACCTCATCCCGAACATCGTCAACACCGTCAAGGGCGAAGCCAACTTCGAGCAGGAGACGCTGACGAAGGTGATCGAGGCGCGCGCCAAGGCCACCAGCATCCAGGCCACGCCCGAACTCATCAACAACCCCGAGGCCTTCGCCAAGTTCCAGGCGGCACAGGGCGAAGTGTCCAGCGCGCTGAGCCGGCTGCTGGTGACGGTGGAGCAGTACCCCAACCTGAAGGCCAACCAGGGCTTCCAGGACCTGCGCGTGCAGCTCGAAGGCACCGAGAACCGCATCACCGTGGCGCGCAACCGCTACATCCAGACCGTGGCCGAATACAACGTCAAGGTGCGCAGCGTGCCCACCAACTTCACGGCCATGATCTTCGGCTACGACGTCAAGCCCAGCTTCACGGTCCAGAACGAGGCGGCGATCTCGGCGCCGCCTGCCGTCAGCTTCGACAAACCGGCCGCTCCCGCACCTGCGGCCGCGGCGTCGAAGTAAGCCGCTGCGCCCGCTGGCCATGATCACGCGCCTCGTGGCGCTGCTGCTGGCGGCCTGGCTGCTGGTCGGCGCCGCCTGGGCACAGACCAGCAGCCTGGCCGCCCAGGCGGGTGCACCTGCGACAGCCGCCAACGCCGGCCTGGTGGCAGTGCCGCCCCTGAACGCCCGCGTCACCGACCTGACCGGAACGCTCAGCGCGGCGCAACGGGAAGCGCTCGAGGCCAAGCTGGCCGCCTTCGAAGCCCAGGCCGGCCCGCAGATCGTGGTGCTGATGCTGCCCAGCACCCAGCCCGAAGACATCGCCGACTACACCCAGCGACTGGGCGACGCCTGGAAGCTGGGCCGGCGCGACGTCGGCGACGGCCTGCTGCTGGTGGTGGCCAAGGACGACCGCAAGCTGCGCATCGCCCCGGCCAAGGCGCTGGAAGGCGCGGTGCCCGACCTGGCCGCTCGTCAGATCATCGAACGCCAGATCGGCCCGGCCTTCCGCAACAACGACTACGCCGGCGGGTTGAACGCCGGTGTCGACGCGCTGATGGCCCGCATCCAGGGTGAAGGCCTGCCTGCGCCGGCGGCGCGACCGGGTGCACGCGAAGGCCTGCAGCTCGAAGAGCTGCTGATGTTCTTCTTCATCGGCGTTCCCATCCTCGGCAGCGTGCTCACCGGCATCTTCGGGCGCAAGTTCGGCTCGGTGCTGACGGCCGGCGCGGCCGGCGGTATCGGCTGGTGGCTCACGGCCAGCCTGCTGGTGGCCATGGGTGCCGGGGTGGTGTCGCTGTTCGTCGTCGGCCTGCTCGGCGTGGGCTCGGCGCTCAGCCGCAGCACACGCGGGCGCAACCTGCCGCATATTGGCGGCTGGGGCGGTGGCGGTGGCGGTGGCTGGGGCGGTGGTGGCGGGTTCTCGTCAGGCGGCGGCGGCGACTTCGGCGGTGGCGGTTCTTCGGGGAGTTGGTAGATGCCGAGCCTGAGCAGGATCCTCAAGCACCGCTGGCTGGACGAAACGGACAGCGCTCGCGCGCTGAACGCAGCTGCACTGGCGCGCCTGGAAGCGCAGGTGGCGGCCAGCGAAACCCACCACAGCGGCGAGATCCGCCTGTGCATCGAAGCCGGGCTGCCCCTGTCCTACCTGTGGCGCGACGCCACGCCGCGGCAGCGCGCCGTGACGATGTTCGGCAAGCTGCGGGTCTGGGACACCGAGCACAACAACGGTGTGCTGATCTACCTGCTGCTGGCCGAACACGCCATCGAGATCGTGGCCGACCGCGGCCTCACGCGCCATGTGTCGCAGGCGCAGTGGGACCAGATCCTGGCCGGCATGCGCGAGGCCTTTCGCGCCGGCCAGTTCGAGACCGGGCTGCAGCAGGCCATTGCCACGGTCGATGCGCTGCTGCTGCAGCACTTTCCGCTGGCCGCCGGCCAGGCCAACCCGGACGAACTGCCGAACCGCGCCGACCTGCGCTGACCCGCACAAGCCGCGACCGGGTCGGCGCTGCGGCCGCAGCAACTCAGGCCACGGCCTGGCAGGCGGTGTCGGAACGGCTCCAGTCGGCGAGCGCGCCGCCCAGCGGCACGCCATGGCGAACGGCCGTCATCTCGGCCAGCACCGCCAGCGCAATTTCAGGCGGCGTGCGTCCACCCAGGTTCAAGCCCACCGGGCCGCGCAGTGCAGCGGCTTCGGCCTGGCTGACGTCGAATTCGCGCAGGCGCAAGCGCCGCGCGTCGTTGTTGCGGCGTGAACCCAGGGCACCGACGTAGAAGGCCGGCGTCTTCAGCGCTTCCATCAGTGCCAGGTCGTCGAGCTTGGGGTCGTGGGTGACGGCGACCACGGCGCTGCGAGCGTCCAGGTTCATGGCGATCACCAGGTCATCGGGCATCGCGCGGCTGAGCGTCACACCTTCCATCGCGGCCCAGCCCTCGTGGTATTCCTCGCGCGGGTCGCATACCGTCACGCCGAAGTCCAGCATCACGGCCATGCTGGCCAGGTAGCGGCTGAGCTGGCCGCCGCCAATGATGAGCAGGCGCTGGCGCGGCCCGTGCACGGTCTGCAGCACCTGGCCGTCGAACTGGACCATGTCGCTCTCGCTCGAAGGCAGCAGGGCCACCAGGCCAGTGGTCATCTCCAGGCGGCGGCGCGTGACTCGGTGCTGTTCGATGGCCGCCAGCAATTCACGCAGCAGGCTGCCGGCGCTGAGCGGCTCCAGCACGATCTGCACCGTGCCGCCGCAGGGCAGGCCGAAGCGTTGCGCTTCTTCGGCCGTGGCGCCATAGACCACCGGCTGGGGCAGGCGGGCGCTGAGCTCACCGCGCTTGACGCGGTCGATCAGGTCGTCTTCGATGCAGCCGCCCGACAGCGAGCCGGCCACCTGGCCGTCGTCGCGGATGACCATCAGGCTGCCCGGCGGGCGCGGGCTGCTGCCCCAGGTGCGCACCACCGTACCCAGCACCACGCGGTGGCCACGGTCCATCCAGACCATGGCGGTGCGGATGACTTCGACGTCCATGCTGTTCATGGGCTGTCCATTCCAAGACGGGCGACCAAGGATGCCATACCCAGCCTAGATCGGCTTGAACGGTGTCTTCAGCCTTTCGGTCAACGGGTCATGCCCGAGCGGCGGCACTTCGATCAGCTGTTCGGGCACGCGGTGTTCGGGAATCGCGTCGAGCAGGTGGCGGATGAGCGTCAGCCGCCCACGGCGCTGGTCGTTGAAGTCGACCAGCTGCCAGGGTGCAGCAGGGGTGTGCGTGACCTTGAGCATGTGGTCGCGGGCGCGGCCGTAGTCGGCATAACGTTCGCGCGCCTGCAGGTCGATGGGGCTCAGCTTCCAGCGCTTCAGCGGGTCGGCCATGCGCTCGGCAATGCGCTCTTCCTGCTGCGCCTGGTCGACCGTGAGCCAGTACTTGAAGAGCAGGATGCCGTCGTCGACCAGCATCTGCTCGAACACCGGCGCGGCCTTCAGGAAAGCGTTGGTCTCGGCCTCGGTGCAGTAGCCCATCACACGCTCGACACCGGCGCGGTTGTACCAGCTGCGGTCGAAGAGCACGATCTCGCCGGCCGCGGGCAGGTGCTGCACATAGCGCTGGAAGTACCACTGCGTCTTTTCGCGGTCGGTGGGCTTGGGCAGGGCCACGCTGCGCGTGGTGCGCGGGTTCAGGCTGCCGGCGATGGCACTGATGACGCCACCCTTGCCCGCCGTGTCGCGACCCTCGACGAGCACCATCAGGCGCTTGCCGGTGTGCTGCAGCCAGCGCGCCACGTTGTTGAGCTCGAGCTCCAGGGCCGACAGCTTCTCCAGGTATTCGGCCTTGCCGACCTTGCCGGACTTGCCTGCTCCGTCTTTCGTGCCCTTGCTCTTGCCGTTGCTCATCGCGCGCTCCCTGCGGTGACAGATCAGCACCGTAGGTTAACGCCCCGGCGCGGGTCGGCGGCGGATGGAGGCCGGCAACTGCCGCGGCCGACGCGCGGCCGCCGCCGTCTTGCTGCAGGTTGCCAGTGCCTGTGCCGCGCTGTTCAGACGAAGCCGAGACTGCGCGCGCTGCCGAAGTTGCGCAGGTTGGGCAACACGCTGTCGAGCTGCGCGTCGCTGGCGCCGAACCAGGCCAGCAAGGTGGCCGCGTACTGGTCGACGGAGCTGGTGGGTATCCAGCGGCCGTGGCGCTCCCAGCTGTGCACGCCCACGTCGTCGGGCCCGCCCAGCACCAGCTGCGGGAACTGGCCATAGGTGGTGCCGCCACGCACTGCCCCGCCCATCACCAGCTGGTGGTTGCCCCAGGCGTGATCGGTGCCCTGGCTGCTGTTGCCCGCCAGCGTGCGACCGAAGTCGCTCTGGGTGAAGGTGGTGACGGCCTGGTCCATGCCGATGGCCACCATCGCCCGGTCGAATGCCGCGAGCGCTTCGCCCAGCTGCTGCAGCAGCCGCGCATGCTGGCCGTCCAGCGGGTCGCTGGCCAGCGCCTGGCTGGCATGGGTGTCGAAGCCGCCGAGCTGGACGAAGAAGATCTGGCGGTCGCCTTGCACCGTGGCGCGGCCGTCGACGAGCTTGGCCACCTGGTAGAACTGGCGGGCCAGCGGCGTGGTCAGGCGGCCGTTGGCGATGAGCGGGGCGAACGCCGTGTCCAGCGCCGCCGAGCTGCCAGCGGCGAGCGGCTGGCGCGTGACCAACGCACCCAGCCGCTGCGACACGACGAATGCGTCGCGCTGCTGCCGCGCGTAGGCCGACGCCAGCACGCCCGGCAGGGCCTGGCCGTAGAGCGCGTCCACCGCCTGCTTGCGCGCTGCCATGGGTGCCCAGCTGGCATCAGCCGGCTGCAGCGTGTAGGCACCAAAGACCTCGCCCGGCGCCGGCAGCACCAGGGGCGGCTGCTGGTCGGACTGGCCGAAGCGGCCGTTACCGCCCAGCGAGATCACCGGGTTGATGGTGGCCAGCGCCTGCGCACTGCGCCCGCCCCAGCCGCTGCGCGCCTGTGCCGAGGTGCTGGCGGTTTCCCAGAGCGTCTGCTGGTCGGAATGCGAAAACAGATTGTCCGGGCGCAGCGGCGAATTGGCGGGCGCAGCCAGATAGTCGGCCTTGGTGATGGGAGCGTAGAGCGGGCCGACGTTGAACAGCGGCGCCAGGGCCTGCCGCTGCCAGGCTGGCTGCAGCGCCGCCAACGCCGGGTGCAGGCCGTAGCCGGAGCTGCCCAGGGGCAGCAAGGCACTGCGCGGAATGGCCAGGCCGGGCCGGGCCGCAGCGTACTGGGCGTGGCGAGCGGCATCGGTGGGCACCACCATGTTCTGGCCATCGTTGCCACCGTACAGGAAGACGCAGACCAGCGCCTTGTAGTCGGCGGCGTGAGCCGGGCTCAGCGTGGCCAGCTGGGCGGCGCCGCCCAAGCCGAATGCCGAGGCCAGGCTGCCGGCGCGCTGCAGGAAGTGGCGGCGGGCCGCGCTGTGGATGGGCGAGTGGGGCATGGTTGGGTTCCGGCGGCTCATCGTTGCACTTGGTACTGAGGTGAACCGTAGATCAGGTAGGCGGCCATGGCCACGCGGCGTGCGGGCCAGCTGCTGCCGCTGTTCTGCTGGGATTCGGCAGTGACCGCGGTGATCACCGCCTGGCGCACCGAGGCTGACAGCGGTTCGCCCAGCACCAGCAACGCCATGCGGTCGACGAGCCGGGCGGGGTCGGGCGCATCGGCCAGAAAGGCGTCGGTGCGCACACGTGTGCCCAGCGCGCCGGGGATGCTGGAGTCGGGCGAACTGCCGCCCCAGTCGAGCAGGTAGACCAGGAAGTTCAGGCGGGTGAGTGCGGTGTTGGCGTTGTGGATCCCGAAGGCCGGCCCTTGCAGCTCGGTGCCGGCCACCGGGTAGTCGGGTGGGTAGTAGTTGAAGACCGACGGCGGGCGGAACACATGCTGCCGCAGCGCTTCGCCCTACCACCAAGACAGGGCCTCGCCGTCGCTGCTGCCGTTCAGGCCGCGCAGCACGCCGGTCATGAACAGCGCCGGGTCGCGCAGCCGCCCGGCATTGGGCGAGACCTGGCGCTGGATGGCGCGGGCCTCGTAGTCCAGCAGGATGGCGGCCACGGTGGCGGCCAGGTCGCCCGGCACGCCACTGCCCACCTGCGCCGCGCGTGTCGTGTACTGGCCCGTGCGGAAGGCCTGGCTGACGCGCTGCACATACGCCGGCTTCGGGTTGCTCGTCACCAGGAACTGGATGAGCTGGCGGCTGATGAAAGGCGCCGTGTTCGGGTGCTGGATGAGGCTGTCCAGCACCAGGTCGAGCGCCTGCGGCGCAGTGCTGCCGGCCGGCTTGACGACGCCGCCGAGCAGGGGCCTTTGAATGGCGTCGTGCAAGGCTGGCGCCGCCTGCATGTCGCCTCCGTAGAAGGTGCACTGGGTACCTGCCGGCCAACAGCCCCAGCTGGCGCTGCCCCCCGTGGGATAGGTCCAACCCGTCAGGGCATGGGCGTAATTGCGCACCATGGCGTTGTCGTAGGTCGGAACACAGACCCCGCCCTGCAGGGTGCCGTCGGCATTCAGCAGGCAGGTACCGACGCTGAACAACTGCAGCAGCTCGCGCGCGAAGTTCTCGTTCGGGGCGCTCTTGTCGTTGTTGGCGTTGTTCAGGAAGTCGCCCATCACCGGCGACAGCGCCACATGGCGCAGCACCTGGCGATAGTTGCCCAACGCCAGGTCATGCAGGCCCTGGAAGTGGCGGCGCATGCCGTAGGTACCGCTGACCTCGAGCCCGCTGACGACGACGATCTGCTGCAGTGCGAAGGCCACGCGCTGGCGCAGCTGGTCGGGCTGCGTGAGGGCATTGCGATAGAAGTCCCAGAGCAGTGGCTGGGTCGAGAACCAGTCGCGCCAGCAGTTGGGGCCGGCATAAGGCGCGCGGTCGCAGAAGAAGGTGGGCTGCACGTTCTGGTGCACCTCAGGCCCGCCGCCGCGTGTGTAGCGCGACGTGTTCAGTGCCAGCTGGGACTGCAGCCAGGCCGCGGCGCCCTGGGTCTGCATCTGCGTCAACAAGCCTTCCGTGGCGCCAAAGCTGGCCTGGTCGGCCAGGCGCACGGCGTCGACGCGGGACATCAAGGGTGTGCCGGTCTGAGCCCAGGCTTGCGCCGCGAGCACCAGACTGGCACAGGACAACAGACACCTGGCTCGGTTCAGCATGAACTTCCCTGTACGAACATCACAGTCACGGAGTTTCATTGCTGGTGTGGGCTGGCCTGTATCCAGATCCAACCGGCGCCCCAAGCGCAGCGGCCCTGCCGGCAGCAGATGCCGGCAGGGCCGCAGGGGGGTGGCAGGCCGCTCTCGGCCAGCCGGCGCCGTTACTTTCTGCGCAGCTTCTGGATCGCTGCCAGCTGCGCCGCCATGGCCGCGAATTCGCCTTGCGCAGCCGCCAGGTCGATGTCGCTCTTGGCATTGCGCATGGCTTCCTCGGCCATTTTCTTGGCCTCGGTGGCCTTGGCTTCGTCCAGGTCATGGCCGCGGATGGCCGTGTCGGCGAGCACGGTGACGGTGCCCGGCTGAACTTCCAGGATGCCGCCGGCAACGAAGACGAATTCTTCTTCCTTGTTGTCGGCACGCATGATGCGAACCGCGCCGGGCTTGATGCGCGTGATCAGCGGCGTATGGCGCGGCAGGATCCCGAGTTCGCCGTTCTCGCCGGGCAGGGCCACGAAGGTGGCTTCGCCCGAGAAGATCAGTTCTTCGGCGCTGACGACGTCGACGTGCAGTGTGGCCATGTGGATTTCCTAAGGTTCAGAAGACGGGTGCAGGAGGCTTGCCGCCTCATTGCATCTTCTTGGCCTTCTCGAACGCCTCGTCGATCGTGCCCACCATGTAGAACGATTGCTCGGGCAGGTGGTCACATTCGCCGGCCACGATCATCTTGAAGCCGCGGATGGTTTCCTTCAGCGGCACGTACTTGCCCGGGCTGCCGGTGAACACTTCGGCCACGTGGAAGGGCTGGCTCAGGAAACGCTGGATCTTGCGTGCGCGGCTCACCGCCAGCTTGTCTTCCGGGCTCAGCTCATCCATGCCGAGGATGGCGATGATGTCGCGCAGTTCCTTGTAGCGCTGCAGCGTCGACTGCACGGCACGGGTGGTTTCGTAGTGCTCTTGACCCACGACGTTCGGGTCGACCTGGCGGCTGGTGCTGTCCAGCGGGTCCACAGCGGGGTAGATGCCCAGCGAGGCGATGTCACGCGAAAGCACGACCGTCGCGTCCAGGTGCGCGAAGGTGGTGGCGGGCGAAGGGTCGGTCAGGTCGTCCGCGGGCACGTAAACGGCCTGGATCGAGGTGATCGAGCCGACCTTGGTGGACGTGATGCGTTCCTGCAGGCGGCCCATTTCCTCGGCCAGCGTCGGCTGGTAGCCCACGGCGGAAGGCATGCGGCCGAGCAGCGCGGACACTTCGGTGCCGGCCAGCGTGTAGCGGTAGATGTTGTCGACGAAGAACAGCACGTCGCGGCCTTCGTCGCGGAAGCTCTCGGCGATGGTCAGTCCGGTCAAGGCCACGCGCAGGCGGTTGCCCGGGGGCTCGTTCATCTGGCCGTAGACCATGGCCACTTTCGACTCTTCGAGCTTCTCGAGGTTCACGACGCCCGAGTCGGCCATCTCGTGATAGAAGTCGTTGCCCTCGCGGGTGCGCTCACCCACGCCGGCGAACACCGACAAGCCGCTGTGCGCCTTGGCGATGTTGTTGATGAGCTCCATCATGTTCACGGTCTTGCCGACGCCGGCGCCGCCGAACAGGCCCACCTTGCCGCCCTTGGCGAACGGGCAGATCAAGTCGATCACCTTGATGCCGGTTTCCAGCAGTTCCTGCGACGGGCTCAGCTCGTCGTAGGCCGGGGCCTTGCGGTGGATGGGGGCGGTGAGCGTCTGGTCGACCGGGCCGCGTTCGTCGATGGGCGAACCCAGCACGTCCATGATCCGGCCCAGCGTGGCCTTGCCGACCGGCACGGTGATGTTGGCGCCGGTGTTGCTGACGACCAGGCCGCGACGGATGCCGTCGCTGGAGCCCAGCGCAATGGTGCGCACGACGCCGTCACCCAGCTGCTGCTGCACTTCCAGCGTCAGCGCGGTGCCTTCGAGCTTGAGCGCGTCGTAGATCTTGGGCATGCGGTCGCGCGGGAACTCGACGTCCACCACGGCGCCGATGCACTGGACGATCTTGCCTTGGGCTTGTGTATTCGACATTTTGGGATTCCTTGAAACGGTATTCGTGTGCGGGCTGGATCAGCCACCGATCGCAGCGGCACCGCTGACGATTTCAGAAAGCTCTTTGGTGATCGCGGCCTGGCGGGTCTTGTTGTAGATCAGCTTCAGCTCGCCGATCAGCGTGCCGGCGTTGTCGGTGGCGGCCTTCATGGCCACCATGCGTGCGCTCTGCTCGCTGGCCATGTTCTCGGCCACGGCCTGGTACACCAGCGCTTCGATGTAGCGCGTGAGCAGCTCGTCGATGACGCTGGCCGGGTCGGGCTCGTAGATGTAGTCCCAGCCGTACTGCGACTTCTCGGCCTCGGTCTGCTCCAGCCGGGCGGCAGACAGCGGCAGCAGCTGTTCGACCTGAGGCTCCTGCTTCATCGTGTTGATGAAGTTGGTGTAGCAGACATACACGGTGTCCAGCTTGCCGGCGACGAAGGCATCGAGCATCACCTTGACCGGGCCGATCAGCTTCTCGAGCTGTGGCGCGTCACCCAGCTGGATGGCATGGCTGACGACGTTGGCACCGATGCGGTTCAGGAAGCCGAAGCCCTTGTTGCCGATGGCCACCGCCTGGATGGCGTTGCCGGCAGTCTGGACTTCCTTCATCCTGGCCGTGACGGCACGCAGGACGTTGGTGTTCAGGCCACCGCACAGGCCCTTGTCGGTGCTGACGACGATGAAGCCCACCGCCTTGGCTGTGGTGCCCGAGCGCATATACGGGCTCTTGTACTCGGGGTTGGCCTGGGACAGGTGCGCCGTGATGTTGCGGATCTTGTCGGCGTAAGGCCGCGCCGCGCGCATGCGTTCCTGCGCCTTGCGCATTTTTGATGCGGCGACCATTTCCATGGCCTTGGTGATCTTCTTGGTGTTCTCCACCGATTTGATCTTGCCGCGAATCTCTTTGCCGACCGCCATGGTCCGTGCTCCTTAAGCGAAGGACTTCTTGAACGCGGTGATCGCGCCAGACAGTTCCTCTTCGGCGCCCTTGTCCATGGCCTTGTCGTTCTCCAGCTTGGCCAGCAGGGCAGCGTGGCTGCTCTTCAGGTGCTGGTGCAGACCGTGTTCGAAGCCGAGAACCTTCTTGGTGTCGATGTCGTCCAGGAAGCCCTTGTTCACCGCATACAGCGTCGCGGCCATCAGGCTGATCGGCAGCGGGCTGTACTGGGCCTGCTTCAGCAGCTCGGTGACGCGGGCGCCGCGGTCGAGCTGCTTGCGGGTGGCCGCGTCCAGGTCGGAAGCGAACTGCGCGAAGGCAGCCAGCTCACGGTACTGCGCCAGGTCGGTACGGATACCGCCGGACAAGCTCTTGATCAGCTTGGTCTGCGCTGCACCACCCACCCGCGACACCGAGATACCGGCGTTGATGGCGGGGCGGATGCCGGCGTTGAACAGGCTGGTTTCGAGGAAGATCTGGCCGTCGGTGATCGAGATCACGTTGGTCGGCACGAAAGCCGAGACGTCACCGGCCTGGGTCTCGATGATCGGCAGTGCCGTCAACGAACCGGTCCGGCCCTTGACCTCGCCCTTGGTGAAGGCTTCGACGTAGTCGGCGTTCACGCGGGCGGCGCGCTCGAGCAGGCGGCTGTGCAGATAGAACACGTCGCCGGGGTAGGCTTCGCGACCCGGCGGGCGGCGCAGCAGCAGCGAGACCTGGCGATAGGCCACGGCCTGCTTGGACAGGTCGTCATAGACGATCAGCGCGTCCTGGCCGCGGTCGCGGAAGTATTCGCCCATCGTGCAGCCCGAATAGGCGCTGACGTACTGCATGGCGGCCGATTCGGACGCCGAGGCGGCGACGACAATGGTGTAGTCCATCGCGCCGGCCTGTTCCAGCGCGCGCACGACGTTCTTGATCGAGCTGGCCTTCTGGCCGATGGCGACGTAGACGCAGCTGACGCCCTGGCCCTTCTGGTTGATGATCGTGTCGATCGCCACCGCGGTCTTGCCGGTCTGGCGGTCGCCGATGATCAGCTCGCGCTGGCCGCGGCCCACCGGCACCATCGCGTCGATCGACTTCAGGCCGGTCTGCAGCGGCTGGTCGACGCTCTTGCGCGCGATCACGCCCGGGGCGACCTTCTCGATGATGTCGGTCATCTTGGCGTTGATCGGGCCCTTGCCGTCGATCGGCTGGCCGAGCGCGTTGACGACGCGGCCGATCAGCTCGGGGCCGACCGGCACGGACAGGATGTTGCCCGTGCACTTGACGGTGTCGCCTTCGCTGATGTGCTCGTACTCGCCCAGGATCACCGCGCCGACCGAGTCACGCTCGAGGTTCAGCGCCAGGCCGAAGGTCGGCTGGCCGTTGGCGGTGGCGGGGAATTCCAGCATCTCGCCGGCCATCACGTCACTCAGGCCGTGCACCCGCACGATGCCGTCGGTGACGGACACGACGGTGCCCTGGTTCTTGATGTCGGCAGCTGCGCCAAGGCCTTCGATGCGGCTCTTGATCAGCTCGGAAATTTCTGCGGGGTTCAGATTCATGGTGTTCTCCTGGATATCAAGCCCGGTTTGCCAGAGGCAAACCTCATGCTGTCAGGGCCATCTTCATTTGTTCAAGCCGGGCCCGCACCGAGGTGTCCAGCACCTCGTCGCCCACCACGACACGGATGCCGCCGATGAGTTCGGGGTCGATCTCGACCCGCGGATTCAGCTTGCGGCCGAAGCGGCGCTCGAGCGCGGCCGAGACATCGGCGAGCTGGGTTGCGTCGATCGGGAAGGCGCTTTGGATCACGGCGTCGGACACACCGCTGCTGGCGTTGACCAGGGCGTGGAACTGCGCGGCAATCTCGGGCAGGGCCGTGAGGCGGCCGTTGTCGATGATGGCGCGCAACAGGTTGCCGACCTTGGCGTCGAGCTGCAGGTTCTGGCTCAGGGCCACACCTGCGATCACGTCGAACACCTGCACCGGCTTGACCCTGGGGCTGTCGGCGAACTGCTGCAGCTCCGGGCTGTGCGCCAGGCCGGCCAGGGCGGCCAGCTGAGTGCTCAGCGTGGCGCCTTGAGCCGTGTCCGTGCCCACGCTCTTGAACAGCGCTTCGGCATACGGCCGGGCGATGGTCGCGATCTCGGCCATGTCAGAACTCGGCCTTCAGGCGGGACAACAGCTCGGCGTGGACGCCGGCATTGACTTCGCGCTTCAGGATCTGCTCGGCACCCTTGACGGCCAGACCGGCGACCTGCTCGCGCAGCGCCTCGCGGGCCTTGACCGATTCCTGCTCGGCCTCGGCGCGGGCAGCGGCAACGATCTTGGCAGCCTCTTCGGACGCACGGCCCTTGGCTTCCTCGATCATCTGCTGGCCCAGGCGCTCGGCATCGGCCAAGCGCTTGGCAGCGTCGGTGCGAGCAGCGGACAGCTGCTGCTCGACGCGCTGGTTGGCGGCAGCCAGATCGGCCTTGGCCTTGTCGGCGGCGCTCAGGCCGTCGGCGATCTTGCTGGCGCGCTCGTCGAGCGCCTTGATGATCGGCGGCCACACAAACTTCATCGTGAACCCGACCAAGATCAGGAACACGATCATCTGGATGATCAGTGTTGCGTTAATGCTCACGTTCTAGCCTCGCTGAAACAGGGACTCTCGCCAAGCAGACGCCACGGAACCGGCTTTGCCGGGCCGTCGGCGTCGCCCCTTGAGGGGAGCGGCGAAAGCCGCTTCGGGTGGTCTATTTATTTCGGCAGGTTGGCGATCTGGGCCAGGAACGGGTTGGCGGTGGCGAACCACAGCGCGATACCGGTGCCGATGATGAACGCCGCGTCGATCAGGCCGGCCAGCAGGAACATCTTGGTCTGCAGTTCGCCCATCAGTTCGGGCTGGCGCGCAGCCGCTTCCAGGTACTTGCTGCCCATGATGCCGATGCCGATACAGGCGCCGACGGCACCCAGACCGATGATCAGGCCGGCGGCGAGGGCAACAAAGCTGATGACTTCCATTTTTATCTCCAGAAAAGGACAGGTAGGGAAAAGGAAAAGTTCGGGAAGAACTTGGGGGGAAAGGGAATCGTGCGCTTGATCAGTGGTGATCGTGGGCCTGGCCCACGTACACCAGCGTCAGCATCATGAAGACGAAGGCCTGCAGCGTGATGATCAGGATGTGGAAGATGGCCCACACGGTGCCGGCGATGATGTGGCCGATGGCCAACGCGATGCCGGTGCCGGTCATCGCCCAGGCGCCGCCCATCAGCGCGATCAGCATGAAGATCAGTTCGCCAGCGTACATGTTGCCGAACAGTCGCATGCCGTGCGACACGGTCTTGGCGACGAACTCGATGACCTGCATCAGGAAGTTCACCGGATACAGGTAGAACTTGTTGCCGAAGGGGGCGGTGAAGAGTTCGTGCGCCCAGCCGCCCGCACCCTTGATCTTGATGTTGTAGTACAGGCAGATCAGCAGCACCGTCAGCGACAGGCCCATCGTCACCGACAGGTCGGCGGTGGGCACCACGCGCAGGTAGTCGGGTGCGCCCATCGCAGGGCCGGCCACATGCCAGATGCTCGGCAGCAGGTCCACGGGCAGCAGGTCCATCGCGTTCATCAGGAAGATCCAGATGAACACGGTCAGCGCCAGCGGGGCCACGAACTTGCGGCTCTCGGCGCTGTGGACGATGCCCTTGGCCTGAGCGTCGACCATCTCGACCAGCATCTCGATGAAGGCTTGATATCGGCCCGGCACACCCGATGTGACGTTGCGCGCCACCAGCCACAGCAGGAAGCAGGTGGCAATGCCGAGCAGCGTCGAGAAGAAGACCGAGTCGAAGTTGACGACGGAAAAGTCGACCACCGCCGCCTGCTTGGCGTTCTGCAGATGCTGCAGGTGGTGGATGATGTATTCGCCTGCGGTGGGCGCGTTCGCGGTGCCTTCGGCTGCCATGGTGCTGTGGGTCCCGTCTTAGATTTCTTGACTTATTTGCGTTGGCCGCGCCACAAGAGCGCGACCCAGTAAACCTTCATGCACAGCACCAGACCCACCAGCAAGGCTGGCCAGCTCAGGGGCTGCACGAGCTTGGGCGCCAGCAACAGCATGGCAACCGAAACCGCGATCTTGACCATCTCCCACAACATGAAGCTGACGGCACTGGTGCCGGGCGACCTGCTGGAAAGACGGCTGGTCATGCCACGCGCCATCAAGGCCCCGGGCACCACCACCGTGGCCGCACCGTAAAGCAGCGACCACGCCCACTCCTGCCTGCCGGTGATGAGCGCGATCGACAACGCCACCACCACCCCGACTCCCACCTGGACGCCGATCACGCGCCAGGGCGAGACCGGTGGGTCCTGGGCACGCAAGGCCTGCGCTTGTTCTCGCGTCAGTGCCTTGAGAGCCGGCCTTGCCTCGTCGTCGGGCCGGTCCACATCGTCCCAGCCCAGCGGTTGCACGGCGGTTCCCGGAATCCGCGGGCTCACCGTCCCTGGACCCCTCGGCGGTTTCACGTCTTTCACCCCGCCTTTCACCTCATGCACCGCTTGGCCGTTCGCCATGTGAGAACCTCAACGACACCAGCAAAGCCTCGGAATTATACGAAGAAACCCGAAGCGCCCGAAACTTCGCGAAACATGCGGAGTCGGCTCGTAAGCTCCAGGCTGTCATCGCGACCGTTGGCGGAGCCTCTTCGGAGCCCCTTGGAACCTGCGACACCCCTTGATCTCGAACATGCCCATGCCCGCTTCGCAGCCCCTGATCCCCTCCGTAACGGCCATGTGCCGACGCACTGTCGCGGCGGCTCTCGCGCTGATGTCCCTGGCCGCCTCCGCCCAGACCTCGAACGAGCCCGTCTCGGCCGTTGTGCAAACGCCGCAGGTGCGCGCCGAACTCGTGGCCCATGCGCCGGAAGGCGTGGCCGCGGGCAAGGCGCTCTGGCTGGGGCTGAAGATCGAACACCAGCCGCACTGGCACACCTACTGGAAAAACCCCGGCGATTCGGGCCTGCCCACCACGCTGCAGTGGACCTTGCCCGAAGGTGTGCAGGCTGGAGGCATCCAATGGCCCACGCCCAAGCGGCTGCCGATCGGCCCGCTGATGAACTACGGTTACGAAGACACCCTGCTGCTGCCGGTGGCCGTGACCGTGCCTGCCGCCTTCAAGGGCGACACTCTCGAAGTCAAGCTGCGCGCCGAATGGCTGGTCTGCAAGGAAGTCTGCATTCCCGAGGGCGGCGACTTCGTCCTGCAGTTGCCGGTCCAGGCCGCCACAGCCGCGCAAGCAGCCTTGTTCGAAGCGGCACAACGCGCGCAGCCGGTTGCGCTGCCCGATGCACGGGCCAGCGCCGAAGTGCGCGACGGCGCCTTGCTGCTGCGCGTAGCCGGCCTGCCCGCGGCCTGGCATGGCAAGGCCCTGGCCTTCTTTCCTGAAACCACGGGTGTCATCAACAACGCCGCCAAGGTGCCCGGCAGCTGGCAGGGTGACACCTGGTCGGGCAGCGTGCCGCTGGACCCGCAACGCAGCGAAGGGCCGGCACAGATTCCTGCGGTCTTCGTGGCCGACGGCCAGACCACCGGCGGTCAGGCGATGGTGCAGGTGACGACGCCCTGGCCGGCACTGAACGCCTCGCCTGCCGCCGCGGCGCTGCCGGCCCTGGGTGATGGCACGGTGACCCACTCAGCGCCCATCGATGCACCGGCGCCGGTCGGGCTGGGCCTGGCCTTGATCTTCGCCCTGGCCGGCGGTGCGCTGCTGAACCTGATGCCCTGCGTCTTCCCGGTGCTGTCGCTGAAGGTCCTGGGGTTCGCCGCGCATGCCGGCGACCGCAAGCAGCTGCTCGCTGGCGGCCTGGCCTACACCGCAGGGGTGGTGCTGTCGTTCGTGGCCCTGGCCGCCCTGCTGCTGGCCTTGCGGGCCGGTGGCGAACAGCTGGGCTGGGGCTTCCAGCTGCAGTCGCCGGCAGTGGTGGCGGTGCTCGCCGCCCTGTTCACGCTGATCGGCCTGAACCTCGCGGGTGTGTTCGAGTTCGGCTCGGTACTGCCCAGCAGTCTGGCCGCGGCGCGCGCCCGCAACCCGCTGGTCGATTCGGCGTTGACAGGCGTGCTCGCCGTGGCCATTGCCTCGCCCTGCACGGCGCCGTTCATGGGCGCTTCGCTGGGGCTGGCGGTCACGCTGCCGGCTGTCCAGGCGCTGGCGGTGTTCGCAGCGCTGGGCCTGGGCATGGCCCTGCCCTATCTGGCCGCCAGCGCCTGGCCGGCCCTGGCGCGTGCGCTGCCGCGGCCCGGTGTCTGGATGGCCCATTTCAAGACCTTGATGGCCTTCCCGATGTTCGCCACCGTCGTCTGGCTGGTATGGGTGCTGGGCCAGCAGGCCGGCATCGACGGCGTGGCCGCCTTGCTGGCCCTGCTGCTGGCGCTGGCCTTTGCCGCCTGGGCATTGGGTTCACCCGAGCTCGGGCCGAAGGCGCGCGGTGGTTTCGGAACGGCCGCCGTGCTGCTGCTGGCCGCAGCGCTGTTCTGGGTCACACCGGCGCTGCGCCAGGAAGCCGTTGCATCGCAGCAGGCCACGGCCAGCGGCGATTGGCAGGCATGGAGCAGCGAACGGGTCGCCCAGGCGCAGGCCGAAGGCCGGCCGGTGTTCGTCGACTTCACCGCTGCCTGGTGCGTGACCTGCCAGTTCAACAAACGCACCACATTGGCCAACAGCGAAGTGAAAGCCGATTTCGAAGCCCGGCGCGTGCTGCTGCTGCGCGCCGACTGGACGCGCCGCGACCCGGCGATCACCGCCGAACTGGCCCGCTTCGGCCGCAATGGTGTCCCGGTGTACCTGCTCTACACCCCTGGCGCCGCAAGGCCACGGGTTCTGAGCGAAATTCTCAGCGTCGACGAAGTGCGCTCCGCGCTCGCGGCCGCGCCGACCTGAATCCCACTTCAACCGAAGGAGTCACCATGAAGCGTCACGCCCATGCCGCCGCATTTGTCGCCGCGTTTGCACTCGCCGCCAGCGCCACCCCCGCGGCCTGGGCCGCAGCCACCGTTGGCCAGCCCGCACCGAACTTCACGGCCACCGACACCAGCGGCAAGCTCGTCTCGCTGGCCGACTTCAAGGGCAAGCATGTGGTGCTGGAATGGGTGAACCCGGGCTGCCCGTTCGTCGTGAAGCATTACAGCAGCGGCAACATGCAGGGTACCCAAAAGGAAGCAACGGCCAAGGACGTGGTCTGGCTGGCCATCAGCAGCACCGCCCCCGAAGCAAGCGACTACAAGAAGCCGGCCGACCTGGCCAGCTGGATGCAGGCGCAGAAGGCCAGCGCCACGGCCACGCTGATGGACGACGACGGCAAGGTCGGCAAGGCCTACGGCGCGCGCACCACGCCGCACATGTACGTGGTGAATCCGGCCGGCACGCTGGTGTATGCCGGCGCCATCGACAGCAAGGCCAGCTCAAATGTGGCCGACATCGCGGGTGCCACCAACTACGTCAAGCAGGCGCTCGCGGAATCGCTGGCGGGCAAGCCGGTGTCGGCAGCCTCGAGCCGGCCGTACGGCTGCTCGGTGAAATACAGCTCCGGCGCCTGAACGCCAGCCGCGGCGTTCAGGGCAGGCGCAGGTATTGCGCCGCCAGCGCCTTGAACGCCGTGGTGTCGACCGGGTGGCCGAGCTCGTCTTGCAGGATGGCCGCCACATCGTCGGCCTGCCGCGCGGCTTCGGCCGCGTCCAGGAACAGCAGGCGGCAGCGGCGAGCCAGCACGTCTTCGACATTGCGCGCGAGTTCGTAGCGCGCAGCAAAACGCACCATGGCTTCGCTGAGCCCGCCACGGCGGCTTTCGGCGTCGTGCCACAGCCAGTGGCTGGCACCGGGCAGGGTCCGAAGCAATGCCGCTTCACTGCCGTAAAGGTGTTCGCCGGGGGGTTCGGACAGCGGCCTGCCTGGCGCCGCGCCCAGCAGCCGCAGGCCCAGGGTGACACCGGCTGGCTTGCGGGGCAGCAGGCCCCGAGTCATCGCCCGGTCGAGCACGTCTTCGGCCATGGCGCGGTAGGTCGTCCACTTGCCTCCGGTCACCGTCACCAGACCGCTGGCCGCCACCTGCACGGTGTGTTCACGCGACAGCTTCTGCGTGGCCGCACCGGGCTCGGCCGCCACTGGCTTGACGAGCGGTCGCAGGCCCACCCACACCGACCTCACATCGGCACGCCCCGGCGCGCGCGCCAGGTAGCGCGCCGATTCGCGCAGGATGAAGTTCACCTCTTCGGCAAAAGGTTCCGGCTCGCGCGCGAGGTCAGCGCGCGGGGTGTCGGTCGTGCCCAGGATCGTCTTGCCCAGCCAGGGCACGGCAAACAGCACGCGGCCGTCCTCGGTCTTGGGCACCAGCAGCGCGTGATGGCCGGGCAGGAAGGCGCGGTCGACGACGATATGCACACCCTGGCTGGGGGCCACCATGCGCTCGACCGGCGCGGGCGAATCAGACGGTCTGTCCATCGTGCGCACGGCGTCCACCCACACGCCGGTGGCGTTGACGACACAGCGTGCACGCAGTTCGCCAGCCCGGCCGCTTTCGGCGCAGCGCCATTGCAGGCCACGCACCTGGCCGCGTTCGTGCAGCAGTCCGCTGGCAGCGCAGTGGTTGACGACGAGCGCACCGCGCGCCGCCGCCGTGCGCGCCAGCGCCAGCGCCAGCCGGGCGTCGTCGAATTGGCCGTCCCAGTAACGCACACCGCCCCAAAGATTGCGCGGCTGCACACCCGGCAGAAGTTCCAGTGCGCGACGGCTGCTCAGCCATTCGGTGCCCCCCAGCCCCTGACGGCCGGCCAGGGCGTCGTAGGCTTTCAAGCCGACGCCATAGAAGCCGCGCTCCCACCAGTGATAGCCGGGCATGACGAAAGGAATGCGTTGCGCCAGATGCGGTGCGTTGGCGAGCATGGCGCCGCGTTCGTGCAGGGCCTCGCGCACCAGCGGGATGTCGCCTTGCGCCAGATAGCGCACGCCGCCGTGGGCCAGCTTCGTGGCTCGCGACGAGGTGCCCGAGGCGAAGTCGTGCGATTCGAGGAGCACGACGCTGAAGCCGCGCGCCGCGGCGTCCAGTGCCACACCCAGGCCAACGGCGCCACCGCCGATCACGGCCAGGTCGACCTCGCCGGCCCCCTGAAGGCGGGCCAGCAGCTCCGGGCGCAGCAGCGACGTGGTCAAGCGGAAAGGGCCATGGGCCAATCGCCTGTGCCGTCAGCCGCGCGCGAAATTGACCGGCAGCCCGGGCGTGTCGACGCGCAGCGTCAGCACATGGCCGGCCAGCGGCTGCACAGCCAGCTCGTCGGCCGGGCGCTTGTCGCGGGCGGTGGTGATGAACAGCGTGCGCAGGTCGGCGCCGCCGAAGCAGGGCATGGTGGCGCAACGCACCGGCAGCGGCAGGTCGGCCAGCCGCGTGCCGTCGGCCGCCAGGCGCACCAGGCGCTGGCCTTCATACATCGCAATCCAGTAGGTGCCGGCGCTGTCGACAGCCGCGCCGTCCGGGCGGCCGGCATAGTCGTCGAGGGCCTGCTCGGGCAGCCGCTTGTCGAACTGCGCGAACACGCGGCGGCGCGTGATGGTGCCGCTGCCGGGTTCGAAATCGAAAGCGTAGATGGTGTGAGCCGGGGTATCGGTCCACAGCATCGTGCGGCCGTCGGGCGACCAGGCCAGGCCGTTGCTGAGCGTGATGTCGTCGGCCATGCGGTCCAGCTGGCCGCCGGCCCAGCGGTACAGCGCCGCGGCCGGCCGTGTGCGCGGCTCGAACATCGAACCCACCCAGAAACGGCCCTGCGGGTCGGCCTTGCCGTCGTTGAAGCGAAGTTCGGCGGGGTCGTACGGCGCTGCCGCCAGGCGCTGGCGCTGGCCGCTTTCGGTGTCGAAGCGCCACAGGCCGTCACGCATGGCCAGCAGCAGGCCGCCACCGGGCAGCGGCGCGCAAGAGGCGGGCTCGCAATCGAAGCCCCATTGCTTGTGCCGGCAGCCGGCCTGCACCCAGCGGTGCAGGGCCTTGCCTGGAATGTCGCACCAGTAAAGCGCACCTTCGTCGGGGTGCCAGAACGGTGATTCGCCCAGCCCGCTGGCAGGGGCGGGCAGCGCTTCGAACACACTCACGCGGCGCTGACCTCGAGCTTCATCCAGGCGTCGAGCGTGGCGCCGGCGTCCAGCGTGCGCAGGCCGTGCGCGCCCGGGTCGGTCATGTGGATGGCGTTGCTGACATGGCTGACCGGCTCGACGCAGTAGTACGGGCTGGTTTCTGGCGTGTAGACCACCAGGTAAGGCAGCGAAGACGTCAGGCGCAGCGAAAGCTTGTCATCGCGGATGCGCGCCGGGCCTTTCCAGCCTTCGAAGCAGTGGTCGAAGGCGAGGTGCGAGACGTCACCGTCGATTCCGGGCTGCGGCACACGCCGGGTCGGCAGACCGCTGGCGTCGCTTTCCCAGCGGTCGGTCAGCTCGATGTGCAGCCGGCTGTGCGGGCGCTTCGGGAAGTAGGGGTGCCAACCGAGGCCGACCGGCTGCGTGTGCGCGGCCAGGTTGGTGAAGGACAGATGCACTTCCAGCGCGGCGGGCGACAGCACGAAACGCTGGCGCACGTCGAAGGCGAAGGGCCAGTGGCCGTCGGGCTGGTGGCTGTAGCCGAGCTCTACCTGCTGCTCGTCGTGGCGGAACACCTGCCAGGGCCGCTGCCAGGCCACGCCGTGCACCGAATGCGGGTTGTCGTCGAAGTTGGTCAGGGTGGTGTAGTCCTGGCCCAGCCAGCGGAAGCGCCTGTAGCCCAGCCGGTTGGAATAGGGCGCGAGCGGGTAGCAGGCCGACTTGCGCGCACTGGCCAGTTCGGCCGGCTCGGTACTGCGCATCACGGGGATGTCGCGCAGCCACAGCCCGGCGATGGCACCGCCCAGGTCGGGGCGCAGCGCCAGTCTCAGGTCGCCGCGGGTCAATTCAATGCCGGTGGGAGTCATGGCGCTCTTCTTCTCGGTGGGGGTTGGGTCGGGAACCGGTTCCGATGATGCCCCAAGCCCCGCCGGTCGCGGCGCCGGCGCCGGCCCCGGCACTCGTATCACCAACGAGACACCGCCGGCCCGAGGTCGACCTTGAGGTAATGCGCACCAGGAACGGGGTTGTAGTAATACGGTGGCACTTCGACGAAACCAAGCGCGGCGTAGAGCCCACGCGCGGCCTCCATGTCGTCCAGCGTGTCGAGCAGCAAGGTCGAGTAACCGGCTTCGGTGGCGCGGTCCAGCAGCGCCCGCGTGAGCAGCCGGCCCAGGCCGAAACGGCGGAAGGCGCGTCGCACGAACAGGCGCTTCATTTCGCAGGCGTCGGGGTAGTCCACGTCGGGCAGCGGCCGGAAGGCGCCGCAGCCGGCAGGCTGGCCGTCGACGGTGGCCAGCAACAGCGCGCCGCCGGGTGCTGCGTAGTCGCCAGGCAGGCCGGCCAATTCGGCCTCGAAGCCCTGGAAGCACAGGTCGACCTGCAGGCTTTCAGCGTATTCGCGGAACAGCGGGCGCACCTGGCCGAGGAAGCCTTCGAGCTCGCTGCCCGCCATGTCGGCCGCAGCGACGATGCGCAGCTCAGGTTCCAAGCTGCGAGACCCAGAAGGCCAGCGCGGCACTGGCCGCAGCCACCAGCAGCGCCTTGGTGCGCGTGCGCGCCGTGTCGGTGCTGGCCGGCGTGCCGGGCGGCAGCCACTTGTCGCCGCTGAGCATGGGCTTGACCAGGTTCGTCTTGCGCGCCAGCAGGTAGAACAGCACCGCCGCGACGTGCAGCACCACCAGGCCGATCAGGATCCACTGCCCAAACTCCTTGTGCCAGCTGGTGGCCAGCAGGCCGGTCTCGCTGGCGACGAAGCGGTTCAGCGGGCCGAGGTTGGCGATTTCGTCGTCGGCCACGAGCCCGGTGCCCAGTTGCACCAGCAGCACACCCAGCAGCGCGAAGACCGAGAAGCTGCCCAGCGGGTTGTGGCCCACGTCCAGGTGCTCTTCGGCGCGCGCCTGCCCGCGCAGGTAGCGCAGCACGGTGGCCGGTGCATAGATGAAGTTCACGAAGCGCGACCAGCGTCCGCCCAGCAGACCCCACAGCACCCGGAAGACGACGAGGGCGAGCACGAGGAAGCCGAAGCGGAAGTGCCAGACCATGGCGTTGCCGCCGATCTTGGCGCTGACCACGCTGCCAACGACGGCAATGGCGAGCGCCCAATGGAAGGCGCGGGTGGGAAAGTCCCAAACACGGACAGGGGCAAGTTCAGGCGCGGGCGTGCCGCTGGTGGAGGCTGTGGGGGTCATGGATTCATCTTTGCAGCCATCGTGCCATGCTGCAAGCCCGCGCTGCTTAAACTCACCCAGGGTGCCAGCGTCGGCCCCGCCCTCAAAGCTGCCAGGAGAGCCCCCGAATGAAGAGCCTGATCGTCGCTGTCGCCACCGTTGCCGGCCTGCTGGCCGCATTGCCCGCCACTGCACAGTTCCAGAAGCCGGAAGACGCCGTCAAGTACCGCAAGGCCGCCTTCACGGTGATGGGCGCACATTTCGGCCGCATCGGCGCCATGTCGCAAGGGCGGGTACCGTTCGACGGCGCCGCTGCGGCAGCGAATGCCGAGATCGTTGCCGAGATGTCCAAGCTGCCGTTCGCCGGCTTCGTCGAAGGCACGTCGGGCACCGAGAAGGGCACGCCGACCGCCAAGGTCTGGAGCGAGCGTGCCAAGTTCGACGCTGGCGCGAAGAAGATGCAGGAAGAAGTGGCCAAACTGGCCACCGCTGCCAAGGCCAACAACCTCGACACACTCAAAACCGCTTTCGGCAGCGCCTCCGGCACCTGCAAGGCCTGCCACGACGACTTCCGCAATCAGTAAGCCGCGGCCGCTCAGCTGCGCAGCACGACCGTGCCGCGCGGGCTGTCCAATGTCGCGGTGATCGGTACACCCGCTGCGGCCGAAACCACCACGCCGGGCAGGCCCAGCACGTCGCGGCAGCGGTCGGGCACACCCTGCAGCGCCAGGCCCCGCAAGGTGACGCCTGAATCGGGCATCGCCTCGGCCGGGTGCTGGCCCCGCCACTGCAGCAGTGTCGGCAGCGCTCCGGCGCAACCCATGCCGCCGTCGGCGCGCAGCAGGATCTGCCAGCTCAGCAAGCCCGCGGGTGTCGGCCGGCTCGCAGCCACCGGCTCGCCAGGCAGCTGGCCAGCGTCGACAAGGCCTTGGCGGTGCACGCCGAGCGTCGTCGAACGCGCCACGAAATGCACGAGGCGCGGGCCTTGTGCCTGCAGCCGGGCCTGCAGCAGCGGGTCGTCCAGCCCGAACCAGCGTGTCCGTGCCGGCGCAGGGGCTGCGGGGTCGATGGCGATGACTTCCAGGTAGGCATTCGGGTACGCGGCGGTGGCGATCTTCAGCAGCCGGTTGTGCGTCCCCATCAGCGCATGCCGGCCGCCAGGGCCTGGCACCACGCCCAGGCTCGCTTCGCACCAGGCCACGCCCTGTGCCAGCGAAGCCGCGGCCACCACCAGGTGGTCCACGAGCACGCTCACAGCGTGACCTCGCCGTCGATGCAGGCCACCACGTCGCCGCCGACCCAGATGTCGGCACCCTGCTGCTGAACGTGCACGCGGCCGGCGCGGCCGAGAACCGTGCCCTGGGCCGCGACGTAACTCGCCGGCGCCAGGCCGGCGCCGATGAGCCACTGCGCGATGCCGGCGTTCAGGCTGCCGGTGACGGGGTCTTCCGGCACGCCGAGGTCCGGCACGAAGGCCCGCACCTCGAACTGGGTCTCGGCGCCTGCGGGCTGCGCGGCCAGCAGGCCCAGCTTGATGCCGGCCAGCTGCGTCATGTCGGGCCGTACCGCCAGCACTTCGGCGGCGCTGTGCAACATCACGCCGCACCAGCCCGGCCCGTTGTCCAGCCACTCGTGGCGCAGCACCGCGCCCGGCGCCAGCCCGAGCGCAGCGACGATGCGGGCCAGCAAAGCCTCGTCCAGCGGCCCGCTGCGCCGAAGCGGCGGTGCCGCGAAGGCCAGCTGGCCCTTTTCACCGCGGCGCACACGCACCAGGCCGACACCGCATTCCTGCACCACCACGCCGCTGTCGCGCGGCTGGCCGCCCGCTGCCAGCCAGGCCCAGCAGCTGCCCAGCGTCGGGTGACCGGCAAACGGCAGCTCGCCGCCGGGGGTGAAGATGCGCACGCGGTAGTCGGCGCCAGCAGCGGCGCCAGCCTGCGTGGGTGGCAGCAGAAAGGTGGTTTCCGACAGGTTCGTCCAGCGCGCGAAGGCCGCGAACGTGGCGTCGTCCAGGTCGCCCGCGGCGTGCACGACGGCCAGCGGGTTGCCCTTCAGCGGCTGCGTCGTGAAGACATCGACCTGGTGGAAGCGGTGCCGGATGGGTGGCCTCATCGCGCGGCCCCTTCAAGGGCTTGCAGGGCCTGCTGCAGCACGCGCCCGAGGGCGGCCACGCCCTCGTTGATGCGTTCCGGCGATACCGTCACGAAGCTCAGCCGCAAGGTGTGCGCGGCGGCGCTGCCCGGCCCGGCGTGGGCAAAGAACGGCGCGCCGGGCACGTAGGCCACGCCCGCATCCACGGCGCGCGGCAGCAGTGCGGTGGCGTCCAGCCCCGCGGGCAGCGTCACCCAGAAGAACATGCCGCCGCTGGGCTGGGTCCAGCGGCAGCCGGCGGGCAGGTGCGTCAGCAGCGCGGCCTGCATGGCGTCGCGCTGGGCCCGGTAGCGGGCGCGGATGGTCGGCACGTGGGTCGCAAGAAAGCCGTCCTTGATGACCTCGTAGACCACACGCTGGTTGAAGCCCGGCGTGTGCAGGTCGGCCGCCTGCTTGGCCTGCAGCAGCTTCGGAAACAGCGCCGGCGGCGCCACCAGGTAGCCCAGCCGCAGCCCCGGCGCCAGCACCTTGCTGAAGGAGCCGAGGTACAGCGCCTGGGTGCCCAGCCGGGCCGACAGCGGCGGTGGCGGCGGCTCGTCGAACCAGAGTTCGCCGTAGGGGTTGTCCTCGACCACGGGCAAGCCCGACTGCAGCGCCGCGTCGACCAGCGCATCACGGCGCGTCGCGCTCAGGCAGCGGCCGCTCGGGTTCTGGAAGTTGGGCAGCAGGTAGGCAAAACGGGCACCACGTGCGCCGGCCAGGGCTGCGGGCAGCGGGCCCTCGTCGTCGCCGGCCAGCGGGTGGAATTCGGGCTCGTAAGGCGCAAAGGCCTGCAGCGCGCCGAGGTAGCTGGGCTGTTCGACGGCGACCGCGCTGCCGGGGTCGATGAGCAGCTTGCCCGCCAGGTCCAGCCCCTGTTGCGAACCGGTGGTGACGAGCACCTGCGAAGCGTCGACCTGCAGGCCCTGCGCGGCGAGGTCGGCCGCCACCCATTCGCGCAACGGGCCGAAGCCTTCGCTGGCAGCGTATTGCAGGGCCTCGCGCGGCTGCTCGCGCAGCACACGTGCGCTGGCCTCAGCCATGGCCTCGACCGGGAAACCGTCGGGCGAGGGCAGGCCGCCGGCCAGCGAGATGATGCCGGGCCGTTCGGTCAGTTTCAGGATCTCGCGAATCGCCGAAGGGTTCAGCCGCTGGGCGCGACGGGCCGTTTGCCAAGTCATGGGGACACCTTTGCAGGACCAGCCGCAGCCACGGCGGCTGGAGAAGCGACCGGCATGCGCCGGCCCAGAAACACGACGCCGATGACGGCGAGCGAAAACACCAGGGTGCCCGGCTGCAGCTTTTCGCCCAGCACCGGCACCGCGAACAGCAGGGCCAGGAACGGCTGCAGCAGCTGCACCTGGCTCACCCGCACCACGCCCCCCAGCGCCAGCCCCCGGTACCAGGCAAAGAAGCCGAGCCACATCGAGAACACGGCGGTGTAGGCGAAGCCACCCCAGGCCGCGGGGCGGATCACCACGTCCGGCGCCGGCCAGAACCACAAGGCCGCAGGCACGGTCAGAGGCAGGCCAGCCACCAGGATCCAGCAGATCACCTGCTGCGCCGGCACGGTTGCGGCCACGCGCGCGCCGGCCACGTAGCCCAGCGATGTCGACAGCACCGCCAGCAGAAGCAGGCCATCGGCAGCCGACAAGCGGCCGCCGCCCTGCCATGCCGCGAAACCCAGCACCAGGGCGCAGCCGGCCACAGCACAGGCCCAGAAACCCAGCGACGGCCGTTGCCGCAGCGCCAGCGCCGCCACCACCGCCGTGCCCAGCGGCAGCACGCCGGTGACGACGGCGGCATGCATCGCGTCCACCGAACGCAGCGCCAGCGCCAGCAACAGCGGATAGCCGATGACCGTGCCCAGCCCGCTCACGGCCAACGCCGGCCAATGCCGCCTTGCCGGCGGCCCGGCCCGCACCGCCAGCAGGTACATCGCGCTCAGCAGCCCGGCCACCGCCGCCCGGGCTGCCGTCACGAAGGCCGGCGCCAGCTGCGGCGCGCTGGCATCGCCCACCGCCAGCCGTGTCATCGGCAGCGTCATCGCGAACATCATCACGCCCAGCGCACCGAGCGCGAAGCCCTTCGTCTGGTCGTTCACAGCCAGGCCATCCACAAGGCCGTGGCCACCAGCACGGCGGCCATCAGGCGGTTGAAGCTGCGCAGCCGCGTGCCCTGGGCCAGCCAGTGGCGCAAGGCCGAACCGGCGAGGGCATAGGTGAAGTTGCTGGCGAAGCCGAAAGCCATCATCAGCGGCAGCACCACGGCCAGGCGCGGGCCCACCGGCTCGGCCACGGTGACCCAGCCGGCGCTGATGAGCAGCGCGTTCATCCAGGCCTTGACGTTGACGAACTGCAGGGCCACGCCGCGGCCGAAGCCGACGTCGAAGCGCACGCCATCGACAGCACCCAGGCTCTGCCGCCGCGCCAGCGACCAGGCCAGCCACAGCATCACGGCCAGCCCGCCCCACTTCAACAAGCCACGCAGTGCCGGCTGTGCCTGCACCAGGCCGCCCAGCCCCAAGACGCAGGCCAGCAGCAGCAGACCCCAGCCGAAAGGCACCGCCAGCACGAAGCGCATGGCGTGGCGCAACCCGTGGTTGGCAGCCAGGGCCGCGGAAAGCGTGGTGTTCGGGCCCGGCGTAAAGCTCATTGCGCTGGCAAAGACGAACAGGGCGGCAAGTTCAGCAGCAGGCATCGGCTCAGTCTAGGCGATAGCGGCAATACAGAAGCCATACACTTGAACATACAAACCAGTGATCTGTATTGCCTATGTCGACCGCACAGCCGGCCCAGCCCGCACTCACCCGCGACGCCGGCGCTACTCTCGCCGAACAGCTGGCCCAGCGCTACACCGAGCGCATCCAGCAACGCCTGCTGCTGGCCGGAGCACGCCTGCCCTCAGTACGTGAAGCGGCCAGGCGTCATGGCGTCAGCCCCAGCACGGTGGTCGACGCCTACGACCTGCTGCAGGCCCAGGGACTGGTCCAGGCGCGACCGCAACGGGGCTTTTTCGTGCGCGGCGACCGGCCGGCACCAGCCGGCTCGGCCGCGGGCCTGCGCCAGGCCGGCGCCACCGAGCCCGCGCCGCGCCCGGCTGCCCCGGTGGACGCCACGGCCCTCATCCGCAGCATGTTCCAGGCACAGGGCGGCCTGCCCGCGCCGGGCATGGGCACGTTGCCCGAGGACTGGCTGGATGGCGCACTGCTGCAGCGGGCGCTGCGGCAGGTGGTGGGCAGTGGCAGCGACACCCGTGCCTGGCTGCGGTACGGCGACCCGGCTGGCGACCCGGGCCTGCGCGCCGCGCTGTCGCGCCGCCTCGCCGACCTGGGGGTGGCGGCGGCGCCAGGCCAGATCGTCACCACCGTGGGCGCGACGCAGGCGCTGGACCTGGTGTCGCGGACGCTGCTGCGGCCAGGGGACGCCGTGCTCGTCGACGAACCCGGCTGGGCGGTGGAGTTCGCCCGTCTTGCCTTGTCGGGGCTGCGTGTGCTGCCGGTGCCGCGCGGTGCCGACGGCCCTGACCTGGCCGTGATGGAAAGGCTGCTGCAAGCCCACCGCCCCCGCCTGTATGTCACGGTGTCGGTGCTGCACAACCCCACCGGGCATTCGATCGGCCCGGCCACCGCGCACCGCCTGCTTCGCCTGGCCGAAGCCCACGACCTGACGATCGCCGAGGACGACACCTACGCCTGGCTGGCGCCGCCGCACGCCACCCGGCTGTCGCAGTTGGACGGCCTGCAGCGCACGGTGCTCATTTCGGGCTTCAGCAAGATCCTGGCGCCGCAATGGCGCGTGGGCTTCGTCGCCGCCGCGCCGGCATTGGCCGAACGGCTGATCGACACCAAGCTGCTCGCCACGCTGACCACCGCTGCGCCACTGGAACAGGCCATCGCCCATTGCCTGGACCAGGGCGCCTTGCGCCGCCACGCCGACCGCGTCGGGCAGCGCCTGGACGGAGCGCGTGCGCGCACCGTGGCACTGGCGCTGGCGGCGGGCTGCCGCTTCGTGGCGCCGCCGCAGGGCCTGTTCGGCTGGGTCGATGTCGGCACCGACACCGAGGTACTGGCCCAGACCTTGCTGGATGAAGGCTGGCTGATTGCTCCGGGCCGACTGTTCCACGCGACGCCGCGGCCGACCACGCTGATGCGGGTGAACTTCGCCACGGCGCAGGACGCGCGCTTCTGGCAACGGGTTGCTCAGGCCGCCGGCAGGAGCACCCCCTAGATCGAAAGTAGGAAACCTTTGATTACATTTGAAACAGTTCGGCGCAGTCAAACTTCATGGAGCAAACTTTCCAATCAGCGTTGACACCATTTACCTGCGCTGAGCAAATCAAAGTCGTGGCCGTGACGTCGTGATCTTCGAACCCACTCTCCCTGCCGAAGCCGCCGAGCTGATGCGTGTGAGCGCGTTCAGGCGCTACCTGCACGACGAAAACGAGACCGAGACCGAACCCGCCAGGCTGAGTACCCGCCTTTCGTCGCTGAACCCGTCCCTGGTGCAGGACCTGCGTCGCTTCGAAGCTCCGGCAGGGCCGGCTCCAGCCCTGGAACTGCTGGAAGTGATGGCCGCAGCCGTCCGCCACGGCAAACGGCTGCGCATGCACCTGCAACACGAGTTGCGCACCCTGCCGCTGACAGTCTTCCCGGCCGAGCGGCTGGTGCACTGCCCGCTGCCGATGAGCCTGCTGCTGGAACTGCGCCTGGCCGACCTGCAGGTGCTGCATGTAGAACCCGCGGTGCTGGGCGTCCCGGACGACGGGCCCGGCACACGCCAGGCCGAAGCCCACCTCTATTCGCCGCTGGGCCCGCTGCTGTGGGAACTGTCGCTGCGTGGTGCGCGTGAAGACCTGCTGCCCGAAGTGGCCGGCGTGGCGGCGTACCGCGTCGCGCCGGGCGCCGACCTCGCCGCCCTGGGCTTGGCAGGCACGCTGGCCGCGGCGGTGCAGCGGCTGCAGCGCGACAACGCCAACCTGCGCGACATCGCCGCATGGCCCGGCTTCGACCGCAGCCGGGCCATGCGCCTGCTGAACGGCCTGTACCTGCAGGCCGGGCTGATCATCAGCCGGACCCACCCTGCGGCCAGCAGCGAAAACCGCCCGCGCGGCTGAAGGCGGGCGGTTCAGCCCAGCCAGCTCAGCACGGCCAGCCAGGCCGAGGCCGTGGCGACGAAGCCCAGGGTCGAAAACACGATCGTCGCCGTCGCCTCGGCTTCCAGCGTGGCGTAGCGCTGCGCGAAGATCAGCACATTGCTGCCGGCCGGCAATGCGGCCATCACCACCACCACCTGCAGCGGCAGGCCCGACAGGCCGAAACCCCAGTGCGCCACCACCAGCACGGCCGCCGGCATCAGCACCAGCTTCAGCACCGAAAGCCGCAGCGCCCCGGCCGCGCGGCCCTGCAGGCCGTAGTAGGCGAGCGTCATGCCGATCAGCACCAGGCACACCGGCACCACCGCCGAGCCCAAGGTGACCAGGGTCTCGTCGACCACCGGGTGCAGGCCCAGGCCGGTCGCGTTCCACGCCAGCCCGGCCAGCACCGGCAGCACCACCGGGTGGACCAGGGTATTGCGCGCGGTGAGTGCCAGCGTCTGCAGCAGCGCGCCGCGCCCGGGCGCGCCGGCGCGCGCCAGGTCCAGCTCGGCCAGCACCGTCAGTACCGACAGCAGCACCAGCGCATGCAGGCTCACCAGCGCGATGTGGATGCCCAGGCCGGCTTCGCCGAACAGTGCTGCAGCCAGTGGAATGCCGATCTGCACCGAATTGCCGAAGCTGGCGCCGATGGCCCGCACCGCCGGCGCCGCCGGGCCGTCGGTCTGGCCACCCGGGCGCCAGCGCTGCCAGGCGTAGACGCCCACCAGCATGCCCAGCACCGGCACGAAGAACGCGGCCACCGTGGGCCAGGGCATGGCCGCGAAGTCCAGCCGCACGGTGGTGCGGAACAGCAACGCCGGCACGAACACATAGAACGCGGCATTGCCCAGCACCCGCGCGGGGTCCTGCTGCAGGTCGCCCAGCCAGCGCATGCGGCCGGCGGCGAAGCCCAGGCCCACCGTCAGGAAGATCGCCAGCAGCTTGTAGAAGATCGCCACCGTCATGGCGCGGGTACCCGCGTGGCGAGCCAGGCCGCCACGGCAGCGGCCGGCGCCTCGATGTCGACCCACTTGCGCCGGGCGCTGTCGCCACGCTGCAGCGTGATGCCGCGGCGCGGCAGGTGCAGTTCAGCGGCCAGCCAGGCCAGCAGCTGCGCGTTGGCGCGGCCGTCCACCGGCGGCGCGGCCAGGCGCACGCGCAGACAGCCGTCATGCAGGCCGTCGGCGCCCGTGCGGCGGGCATTGGGCACGACGGTCAAGGCCAGCCGGCAGGCGCCTCCGGCCAGCTCCTGCAGGCAGGGCCAGGTCGGCACGGCCCCCGGCTGCAGGGCGGGCGCGGGCTTCACACCGTCAGGCAGTCGCCTTCTTGGTCGCCACCTTCTTCGCGGCGGTCTTGGTAGCGGTCTTGGCCGGCACCTTCGCAGCACGAGGCTCGAACTCGAAGCTGACCTTGCCTTCCTTGGCGTCGTAGGCCAGGTAGGCCTTGAACTTGCGGCGCGTCTTGTTGCTGACGAAGTTCTCGAGCAGGGCGGTCTTGCCGGTGGCCAGCAACTGGGTCATCTGCTCTCGCTCCACCGGCTGCTGCAGGATGATCTTGCCGCTCTTGAAGTCGCAGGTGATGGGCGCGCCCACGGCATGTTCACACACGTAGTTGCTGCCGTGTTCGAACACCCGGCTCTTGCACTTCGGGCAATGGCCCAGGCTCTGCTCGCCGCCGAAGTCGACCGGCTGGCCGTCGCCTTCGCCGTTCTTGGCGTCGTCGCCGAAGTCGAACTCGAGCTTCCAGTTGTTGATCTCCTCGTCGAAGGCCAGCTTCATCTCGGCAGTGAAGGGCCAGCCGGCCTTGCTGCGGAAACCTTCGAGCGGCCCGATCTTCTTGTCGCGCA
The DNA here is from genome assembly GCA_022842595.1 of Rubrivivax sp. GTDB lineage: Bacteria > Pseudomonadota > Gammaproteobacteria > Burkholderiales > Burkholderiaceae_C > Rubrivivax. Next base: position 139,603 of record JALHPF010000006.1, on the reverse strand, counting down.
GGAAGGCCTCGACTTCGGCCGTCTCGAACGCACGGCCGGCAGGAATCTTGGTGATCGAAAAGCCGCAACCCTCTTCAGCGCCGCTGGCACCGTTGCAGGTGAAGCGGCGGTAGTTCTCCTTGACCACGCCGCCGCAGTTCGGGCAGGGCGTGGCCAGCGTCGCGTAGTCGCCGGGGATAGTGTCGCGGTCGTACTCCTTGGCCTTCTTGACGATGCGCTCGGCCATCTTGGCGATGCCGGCCATGAACTCGTCGCGCTTCAGGCGCCCATGCTCCATCTCGGACAGCTGGTATTCCCATTGCCCGGTGAGCTCGGGCTTGGTCAGGTCCTCGATGGCCAGGCCGCGCAGCAGCGTCATCAGCTGGAAGGCCTTGGCCGTGGGCACGAGTTCGCGGCCGTCGCGCAGCATGTACTTCTCGGCGATCAGGCCTTCGATCGTCTGCGCGCGGGTGGCCGGGGTGCCCAGGCCCTTTTCCTTCATCGCGTCGCGCAGGTCTTCGTCCTCGATCAGCTTGCCGGCGCCTTCCATCGCGCTCAGCAGCGTCGCTTCGGTGTAGCGCGCCGGCGGCTTGGTCTTCAGGGCCGCCACGTCCACGCTCTCGGCCTTCACCATCTCGCCGGGGGCGACGGCCACCAGATTGGCATCGTCTTCCTGGATTTCCTTGCCATAGACGGCCAGCCAGCCGGGCTTGACCAGCACCTTGCCGTTGGTCTGGAACTTGTACGCCTTGCCGGCGGCCTCGATCGTGCTGATGCGCGTGGTGACCATGAACTCGGCCGACGGGTAGAACACCGCGATGAAGCGCTTGACCACCAGGTCGTAGAGCTTGGCCTCGATCTCGCTCAGGCTCTTCGGGGCCTGCAGCGTGGGAATGATCGCGAAGTGGTCCGACACCTTGGTGTTGTCGAACACGCGCTTCATCGGCTTGATGTAGCCCTCGTTCAGGCCGAAGCGGGCATGGCGCGCCAGTTCTCGCAGCGGGCCGGGCAGGTCTTCGCTGGCGATCATCTCGAAGGTGTCCTTCACCGTCGCCACGTAGTCCTCGGGCAAGGCGCGGCTGTCGGTCCGCGGGTAGGTCAGGACCTTGTGTTTCTCGTACAGGGCCTGGGCCAGGCTCAGCGTGGTCTTGGCGGAAAAGCCGAAGCGCGAGTTGGCTTCGCGCTGCAGCGTCGTCAGGTCGTACAGCAGCGGGCTGGCCTGGGTGCTGGGCTTGGCTTCTTCCGTGACGCTGGCGGGCTGGCCGATGCAGGCGGCGCGAATGGCTTCGGCCGTGGCGGCGTCCCACAGGCGGTCGGCGCGGGTGTCCGCGTCGTCAGGGTTCTTCTTGAAGCCCGGGTCGAACCACTTGCCGTCGTACTGGCCGGCCTGGGCGTCGAAGGTGGCCTTCACTTCCCAGTAGGGCCGGGACACGTGCTTGCGGATCTTCTCTTCACGTTCGACCACGATGGACAGCGTCGGTGTCTGCACGCGGCCGACGGTGGTCAGAAAGAAGCCGCCGTCGCGGCTGTTGAAGGCCGTCATCGCACGCGTGCCGTTGATGCCCACCAGCCAGTCGGCTTCGCTGCGGCTGCGCGCGGCGTCGGCCAGGCCCTGCATCTGGGCTTCGCTGCGCAGCTTGTCGAAGCCGTCGCGGATGGCCTGCGGCGTCATGCTCTGCAGCCACAGGCGCTGGATCGGCTTGACGGTGGGCTTCTTTTCGCTGTTCGCGGCATATTGAACGATCAGCCGGAAGATCAGCTCGCCCTCGCGCCCGGCGTCGCAGGCATTGATGATGGCGGTCACGTCCTTGCGCTTGACGAGCTTGACCACGGCATTCAGCCGCGTCTTGGCCTTGTCGATGGGCGCCAAGTCGAAGTGCGGCGGCACCACCGGCAGGTTGGCGAAGCTCCACTTGCCGCGCTTGACATCGTATTCCTCGGGCGCCTTGATCTCGACAAGGTGGCCGACGGCCGACGTGACGACGTACTGCTCGCTCTCGAAGTGGTCGGCGAACTTCTCGAACTTGCCCGCCGTGGGCGTCAGCGCGCGCACGATGTCCTGCGCCACGCTGGGCTTCTCGGCAATGATGATCGTCTTGCTCATGTCTTCCTTGTTTGGTCTTCCCCGCGGCGCCTTGGCCTGGTGGCCAGAGCCCCATGCCTACAATCGCCGCTTTCTCGCGCGCACGCACGCACCCACGCGCGCACGCCCATGGAATCAATGTACCGAATGGCAAAGACATCACAAGCCGCCGTTGTCACCGGCGTTGTTGCCGGCGATTCGCGCCGCATCCAGGTCCGCAGGAGCGGCGTGCACGGCAAGGGTGTCTTTGCGTTGCAGGCCATACCCGCCGGCACCCGGCTCATCGAATACACCGGCGAGCGCATCGACTGGGACGTGGCCATGGACCGCCACCCGCACGACCCCGGCCAGCCGAACCACACCTTCTACTTCAGCCTGGACGACGGCCGCGTGATCGACGCCAACGTCGGGGGCAACGCCTCGCGCTGGATCAACCATTCCTGCGACCCCAACTGCGAGGCCGACGAGACCGACGGCCGTGTCTTCATCGACGCGCTGCGCGACCTGCAGCCGGGCGAGGAACTGTTCTACGACTACGGCCTGGTCATCGACGAACGCTACACCCCCAAGCTGAAGAAGGAATACGAGTGCCGCTGCGGCGCGCCCAACTGCCGTCGCACGATGCTCGCTCCCAAGCGGCGCAGCAACCGCTGAACAACCGCCTGACCATGCCCTGGCCCACGGTTGAACTGCAACAGGCCCTGCAGGCCTGCCTGCCGGGGCTGCAATTGCAGGTGCTGGCGCAGACCGATTCGACCAACACGCGCCTGGTCGAGCGCGCCCGCACCGACACCACGCCCTGCCTGCTGGTCGCAGAAAGCCAGACCGCCGGCCGTGGCCGCCTCGGCCGTGCCTGGCAGGCCGTGCCGGGTGCTTCGCTGACGTTCTCGCTGGGTCTGCCGCTGGCCCCGCCCAGCTGGCAAGGGCTGTCGCTGGCGGTGGGGCTGGCGCTGGCCGATGCGCTGGACCCGCCGGGCCGGCGCCCGCCGGGGGTGCCACCCGCCATCGGCCTGAAGTGGCCGAACGACCTGTGGCTCTGGGACGGGCCGGGCCAGGGCCGCAAGCTCGGTGGTGTGCTGATCGAAACCACCGGCGGCGCCGCGCTGCGCCATTGCGTCGTGGGCGTCGGCCTGAACGTTGCCGCCGTGCCCACGCCCGACGGCACGGCCACCGCCTGCCTGCAGGAAGTCCAGCCCGGCGCGACGCCCGAAGGCGCGCTCGCTGCCGTCGCCGTGCCGCTGCTGCGGGCCTTGCTGCGTTTTCAGCAGGAAGGTTTTGCGCCGCTGGCCCCAGCCTACGCCCACCGCGACCTGCTGCGCGGCCAGGCCGTGCAGGTCAACGGCAACCCGCCGCTGGCCGGCTTGGCCGACGGCGTCGACGCTGAGGGGGCGCTGCGGCTGCGCGCTGCCGCCCTGCACCGCATCGTGAGCGGCGAAGTCAGTGTTCGCTTCGCGAGAGACCCAATGCCAGCCGGTCCGTCGTGCTGAGAGGCCTGTTACTGGCTCTGGTCGCAGCCAACCTGCTTTTCCTGGCCTGGTCGCAAGGCTGGATGGCGCCGGCCTGGCCCGGGCCCCGGGTCGGTCAGGCCGAACCGCTGCGGCTGGCCAACCAGGTCCGGCCTGAATGGGTGCAGGTTCTGCCGGCCAGCACCGCAGCCAGCCGCGTGGCCAGCGCGCGGCGGGTCGCGCGCATCTGCCTGGAGGCCGGCCCGCTGGCCGAGGCCGCCGTCGCCGCAGCCGAGGCTGCGTTGAAAGCTGCCGCCTTGCCGGAAAACAACGGGGTGACGCGCCGTGCCGACGCCGGCGAAGTCTGGTACCGGGTCGATGACGCCGACCCGACCCTGCAAGCCAGGCTGCAGGCCTTGCCCGCCAGCGAACTGGCGGGTGGCTTCAAGCCCTGTCGGCGGCGCTGAACGGCCGGTGCGCCAGCGCCCAGACGGCCAGACACAGCAGCACCAGCCAGGGCCATGACATGGCGCCGCCACCACCACCGCCGCTGGTTTCGGCCACCGGCGAGGTCGGCGTCACTGGCGTGACGGGTGGCACCGGCACAGGCGCTGCCGCCACCGCAACCACCTGGTCGCTCGTGGCTGTGATGCCCAGATCGTCGGTGAGCGTGAGGCGAACCGTGAAGCTGCCGGCGGCGCTGGGCGTGATGCTGGCCACGGGGCCGTTGGTGGCGCCGGTGAAGGTGCTGGCAATGCCGCCAGCGTTGACCACCGTCCAGGCCCAGCCGGTCAGCGTGCGGCCGGCGCCGGTGGTGCTGGTGCCGCTGCTGAACTGCACCGGGCTGCCCGCGGTGGGCGCGGCGGTGTCGACGCTGATACGCGCCGTCAGCGACGCCACCGCGCCGACCGCGGCACCTGCGTCCAGCATGCCGGCGCCGCAGACGCTGGTGTTGCAGTAACACTGCAACTGGTCGACGCCGCTGCTGGGTGCGCGGCATTGCTCCACGGGCGTTGGGTCGGCGCCGTTGTCGCCACCGGTCGTGGGAAACGGGCGCGCCGTGCGCTGCAGCGTCGTGCGCACCTGGGCCGGCGTCAGGCCGGGCTGGGCCGACAGCATCAGCCCGACGGTGGCGGCCACCAGGGGTGAGCTGAAGCTGGTGCCGACGGTGATGTCGAAGCTGTTGGTCCAGGTGGGCCCGCTCGGCGCCTGGGTGCCGCGGTCGGTGGCCGCCAGGATCGGGTACTGGCAGGCGTCGCCGGCACCGATGGTGACGCAGTTGCCGCCGGGCGCGGCGATGGCGATTTCCGGCCCGAGGTCGGAAAAACCCACCTTGGTGCCGACATGCCGCAGCGCAGCCACGGCGACGACACCGCGGCAGCTGGCCGGCGTGCCGACCGGCCCGCCTGCGCTGTTGCCGGCGGCGGCGACGATGACGACGCCACGCGCCAGGATCTCGTCGACCACGGCCTGGTACGAAGCGCTGCAGGCGCCGCTGCCGCCCAGGCTCATGTTCAGCACCTTGGCCGGGTTGGGGTTGTCGGGCACGCCCGCCACCGAGATGCCGGCGGCCCAGCGCATGCCGGCCTGGATGTCGCTGTCCACGCCATAGCACTTGCCGAGCACACGCACCGGCAGCACCTGCACGCCGGGCGCAGCACCGGCCATGCCCACTGCGTCGTTGGTCGCCGCGCCCACCAGGCTGGCCGTGGCCGTGCCGTGCCACGAACTGCCCGCGGCCGTGCAGTCGCGGAAGGTGCTGGTGGCGGTTTCCGCGGCCGTGACCCAGTCGCCCGGGTCGCTGGGGTCGGCGTCCCGGCCGCTGAAGTCGTTGGCCACCGTGGCGTTGGAGACGAAGTCGTAGCCCGGCAGCAGCTTGCCGCCGCCGGCGACGCGGCCGAGGTCGGGGTGTTCGAAGCGCACCCCGGTGTCCAGCACGGCGACCACGACGCTGGCATTGCCGGTGGTGCGCGCCCAGGCGGTTTCGATGTCGATGGACGAGACCACGCTGCCCTGCGGCGCGCGCAGATACCACTGGCCGGCATCGGGGCCGTTGGCTCGGCCCACCAGGTTGGGGTAGAGCGGGTCATTGGGCGCGGCCAGGCGCGTCTTGCGGCCGTTGACTTCGGCGAACTCGACCTCCGGGTCGGCGGCCAGTTCGCGCGCCAGCGTGGCGGCATCCACGCCCGTGGCGCGCAGCACCTGCATGCGCTCGCCCGCCGCCGCGCCGCTGCGCAGGCTGCGGCCGGTGCGGCTGGCCATCAAAGCGGCGCGCCTTTCCAGAACGTCAGTCACCACCGACGGGTCGGCTCGCTGGGCCAGGGCGTGGCGCCGCAGCACCTGCGCGTCGGACTTGAAGCGCACGATGACCTCGCCATCGGCGGCCGAGAGCAGCGGCTGCATCGGCGGCGCCGCACCAGCGCCGGCGCCCGCCAGCAGGCCGGCCACGGCCAACGCCAGGCGCCAGCGCGACGCGGGGGCAGGCCTACGGGGGGATGAAGCAGCAGGGGTGAGTCGCATCGTCGGCAGTGTAGGGAGCTTCGGGCAGGCGGGTGTATCCGGCCTCGGCGCGCCGTGTGACGACAGATGACGGCCGGGCGCGCCTGATCCACTTCATTTCGGCCGCGCCTGCCGCAACTTGATCTGCGCCCGGATCGGAGAAGCGGCCAGAAAAAGGCCCGCAGCAGCGGGCCCTGTTGTCTGTCGGCTGGCAGCGCCTTCAGCGCGCCATCACCTGCACCATTTCCAGCACCTTGTTGCTGTAGCCCCATTCGTTGTCGTACCAGGCCACGATCTTCACGAAGGTCTTGTCGAGCGCGATCGAGGCATCGGCGTCGAAGACGCTGGTGCAGGGCTCGCCGCGGAAGTCGGTGGCCACGACCTTGTCTTCCGTGTAGGCCAGCACGCCCTTCATCGGGCCGTCGGCGGCGGCCTTCATCGCGGCGCAGATGTCCTCGAAGCTGGCTTCCTTGATGAGTTCGGCCGTCAGGTCGACCACGCTCACATCGCTGGTCGGCACGCGGAAGGCCATGCCGGTGAGCTTCTTGTTCAGCTCGGGAATGACCACGCCCACGGCCTTGGCCGCGCCGGTGCTGCTGGGGATGATGTTCTCCAGGATGCCGCGGCCGCCGCGCCAGTCCTTGTTGCTCGGGCCGTCCACGGTCTTCTGCGTGGCCGTGGCGGCGTGCACGGTCGTCATCAGGCCGCGCTTGATGCCGAAGCTGTCGTTCAGCACCTTGGCCACCGGCGCCAGGCAGTTGGTGGTGCATGACGCGTTGCTGATGATGGTCTGGCCGGCATAGGTCTTGTCGTTGACGCCGAACACGAACATCGGCGTGTCGTCCTTGCTCGGCGCGCTCTGGATGACCTTCTTGGCACCGGCGTCGATGTGCTTCTGGCAGGTTTCCTTGGTCAGGAACAGGCCGGTGGCCTCGACGATGATGTCGGCGCCGATGTCGCCCCAGGCCAGCAGCGCCGGGTCCTTGTGCGCGGTCAGGCGGATCTTCTTGCCGTTGACGATGAGGGTGCTGCCATCGACCGCGATGTCGCCCTTGAAGCGGCCATGCACGCTGTCGTAGCGCAGCATGTAGGCCAGGTAGTCGGGTTCGAGCAGGTCGTTGATGCCCACGATCTCGATTTCGGGGAAGTTCTGTACCGCTGCGCGGAACACCATGCGACCGATGCGCCCGAAGCCATTGATGCCAACCTTGATCGTCATTCGGAATCTCCTGAAGGGTTACTTGGAAACGACTTTCCGCACCACGGCCGCCAGGTTCTGCGCGGTCAGGTGGAAATGCTTGAACAGCGCCGGCGCCGGCGCGCTTTCGCCGTAGGTGTCGATGCCCATCACCGCGGCACAGCCGTATTTCCACCAGCCGTCGGTGACGCCGGCTTCCACCGCCACGCGCGGCACGCCGGCCGGCAGCACGCTCTTCTTGTAGGCCAGGCTCTGGCGGTCGAAGACAGTCGTGCTGGGCATGCTGACGACACGCACCGCGATCTTCAGCTTGGCCAGCTCGGCCTGGGCATGCAGCGCCAACTGCACTTCGCTGCCGGTGGCGATGATCACGGCCTGGGCCTTCTTCTTCAGGCCCACCTCGCCGGGTTCGGCCAGCACGTAGGCGCCCTTGGCAATGTCGTCGAGCGCGGCCTTCGGCAGGTAGGGCAGGTTCTGGCGGCTGAGCAGCAGCGCACTGGGGCGTGCTGCGTTGGACAGGGCCATGGTCCAGGCCACCGTGGTCTCGGCGGTGTCGGCCGGGCGCCAGACATCCAGGCCCGGGATCAGGCGCAGGCTCGCGGCGTGTTCCACGCTCTGGTGGGTGGGGCCGTCTTCGCCCAGGCCGATGCTGTCGTGCGTGAAGACATGGATCACGCGCTTCTTCATCAGCGCGGCCATGCGGATGGCGTTGCGGCTGTAGTCGCTGAAGGTGAGGAAGGTGCCGCCGTAGGGGATGTAGCCGCCGTGCAGGGCCACGCCGTTCATGATGGCGGCCATGCCGAATTCGCGGACGCCGTAGTTGATGTGGCGGCCGCCGTTGGGCGTGCCTTCGGCATCGAAGCGCAGCGCAGGCGTCGACGTGGTGTTGGTCAGGTTCGAGCCGGTCAGGTCGGCGCTGCCGCCCAGCATTTCGGGCAGGGCCTGGGTGAAGGCTTCCAGCGCCAGCTGGCTGGCCTTGCGGCTGGCCACGGTTTCGGCCTTGGTATGCGCGGCGATCGCCGCGTCCACCGCCACCTGGGCGAAGTTCGCTGGCAGCTCGCCGCGCATGCGGCGCTGGTATTCGGCGGCCAGTTCGGGGTGGGCGCTGCGGTAGGCGTCGAAACGGCCGTCCCAATCGGCCTGCGCGGCGGCGCCGGCGGCCTTGGCGTCCCAGGCAGCGTAGGCGGCCTCCGGGATGACGAAGGGCTCGTCCACCCAGCCCAGCGCTTCACGCGTGAGCTTGATCTCCTCGGCGCCTAGTGCCTCGCCATGGGCCTTGGCGGTACCGCCGCGGTTCGGGCTGCCCTTGCCGATGGTGGTTCGGCAAATGACCAGCGTAGGCTGCAGGGTGCTGGTGCGGGCCTTGGCCAGCGCCGCGTCGACCAGCGCCACGTCGTGACCGTCGATCGGCCCGATGACGTTCCAGCCGTAGCTGGCGAAGCGCATGCCGACATCGTCCACGTACCAGGGCGCGACCTTGCCGTCGATGCTGATGCCGTTGTCGTCGTACAGCGCCACCAGCTTGTTCAGCTTCCAGGCGCCAGCCAGCGCGCAGGCCTCGTGGCTGATGCCCTCCATCAGGCAGCCGTCGCCCAGGAAAGCGTAGGTGCGGTGGTCGACGATGCTGTGGCCCGGGCGGTTGAACTCGGCCGCCAGCAGCTTCTCGGCCAGTGCCATGCCCACGGCATTGGCGATGCCCTGCCCCAACGGGCCGGTCGTGGTTTCGACACCCGGGGTCACGTCGACTTCGGGGTGGCCCGGGGTCTTGCTGTGCAGCTGGCGGAAGTTGCGCAGCTCGCTCATCGCCAGGTCGTAGCCGGTCAGGTGCAGCAGCGCGTAAATCAGCATGCTGCCGTGGCCGTTGCTGAGCACGAAGCGGTCGCGGTCGGCCCAGTGCGGGTGGGCGGGGTTGTGCTTCAGGTGCCGGCCCCACAGCGCCACGGCAATGTCGGCCATGCCCATCGGGGCACCGGGATGGCCGCTGTTGGCTTGCTGGACGGCGTCCATGGCCAGGGCGCGGATGGCATTGGCCATCAGGGAGGTGTCGGCTTCAAGAACAGGCATGGTCCAGGGCTTTCGGGTCGGGGGAGCGGCGTCGCAGATTCTAGGTCGGGGCATCCGGGCGCCAGGCGCGCTCGGGCAGCGTGGACAATCGAGGCTTGCCGGGACCGGTCGCCCGGCGGTCGGCTCTCGCTAACGGCAACTCATTCCTGCGCAGACCCGTGGCCCTCAAGAATCCGCTGAATCGTCTTCAAGTGATGGCGAGCCTGCTGCTGGTGGCGGCCCTCGTGCTGCTGGCCGCCCAGTGGTTTCGGCCCTGGAATCCGGCCCCTGGCCTGCAGCCGCTGCTGCTGGCCAGCGGCCTCGTCACGGCGCTGCTGGCGGGGTTGTTGTGGCATCTGAGCGGGCGTCTGAACGCCCTGCAAAAGCGCGAAAGCAACGACCAGCGGCTGCTTGCCGAGGTCTTCGACGCCGTGCCGGCTGCCGTCGCCTTGTTCGACAGCGACGACCGCTTGCTGCTGTGCAATGGCGACTTCCGCAAGCTCTACGCGCCGCTGGCCGAACAGATCGTGCCCGGCGCCAGCTTCGAGTCCCTGTTGCGCATGGCGGTCGCGCGCGGCCTCGTGCCCGAGGCCGCAGGGCGGGAAGAGGCGTGGATCGAGGCCCGCCTGGCCGCTCGTCGCCGGCCGGGCCCACCGATCGTGCGCCAGCTGGCCAATGGCAGCTGGCGCCGCATCGTCGAAGAAAGGCTGCCCGACGGTCGGCTGCTGGCCCACAGCGTCGACATCACCGAATTGCACACCCGGCAGCAGGCGCTGGAAGCCGCGCGAAGCGAAGGCGATGCGGCGCGGCGCGCCAGCGAACTGGCCACGGCGCGGCTGCAGGACGCGATCGAAGCCCTGCCTGCAGGCTTCGAGCTCTATGACGCCGAAGACCGGCTGCTGATGACGAACAGCGTCATGCGCTCGATGTACCCGCTGGTGGCCGATCTGACGCAGGCCCAGCCCAGCTTCGAGGAGATGTTGCGTGCCCTGCATGCCCGCGGCGGCATGCCACAGCTGCCCGACGACGATGCGCTGGACGCCTGGCTGAAGGCGCGTCAGGCCGACCGCCATGCGGCCACCGCGCTGCCAGCCACCGCGCCCGGGGTGCGCCAGGCCGGCCACCGCTGGATCCGCAGCCACGAGCGCCGTACACGCGAAGGTGGCGTCGTGGGCATCCGCGTCGACGTCACCGAGATCGAGGAACAGCGCGCCGCGGCCGAGCAGGCGTCGACCCGGCTCATCGACGCCATCGAGGCGCTGCCGGAGGCCTTCGTGTTGTTCGACGCCGATGACCGGATCGTGGCTTTCAACAGCCGCTACCCCGCGCTGTATGCCGATTCCGCCGGCGCCATACGCGTCGGTGCACGCTTCGAGGACCTGCTGCGCCATGGGCTGGCCAGCGGCCAGTTCCCCCAGGCGCGGGGCCGCGAGGAAGCCTGGCTGCAGGAACGGCTCGAGTGGCATCGCAACCCGGGCGGGCCGATCGTTCAGGAATTGCCCGGCAACCGCTGGCTACGCATCGACGAGCGCCGCACGCGCGACGGCGGCATCGCAGGCGTGCGAACTGAAGTGACGGAACTGGTGCGCCGTGAACAGGAGCTTTCGGAACTGAATCGCCAGCTCGACGGGCTGAATGCCGAACTCGAACGGCTGTCGGAGACCGACACGCTGACGGGTCTGGCCAACCGCCGCAGGTTCGACCGGCAGTTGGCGGCCGAGCTGACCCACGCCTCCGAGCGCGGCGAAGCGGTGGCGCTGCTGCTGTTCGACGTCGACCATTTCAAGCGCTACAACGACCACTACGGCCACCCGGCCGGCGACACCTGCCTGCAGCGCGTGGCTGCGCTGCTGCTGGCTTGTACACGGCCCGGCGAGACCCTGGCGCGCTGGGGTGGCGAGGAATTCGCCATGCTGCTGCCGCAGACCACGGCCGAGCAGGCCCGGCAGCGCGCCCAGGACTGCCTTGCGGCGCTGGAAGCGACGGCCCTGCCCCACGCGGGTTCACTGCTCGCCGCGCACCTGACGCTGAGCGCCGGTCTGGCCAGCACTCTCGGGCTGGACCCATGCAGCCCGCATGCCCTGCTGCAAGCCGCAGACGCAGCGCTCTACCGGGCCAAGCAAGCGGGCCGGCGCCGCGTCGCTTCATGAAAGGTCTGCACCTGACGGCAGACCTGGCCGGCTGCCCCTGCAATGACGCTGCGCACACCGACCCGGCAGCGCTGCGCGCGCTGTGCCTGGCGGCGGTGGCGGCCAGCGGCCTGCGCGCCGTGGGCGAGCTGTTTCACCGTTTCCCGGCGCCCGGCGGCGTGACAGGCATGGTGCTGTTGGCCGAGTCACATGTGGCCGTGCACACCTGGCCGGAACTGGCGGCGGTGACGATCGATGTCTATGTCTGCAATCTGGGCAGCGACAACACGGCTGCCGCAGAAGCACTGATGGCCGCCCTGGTGGCGGCCTTCAAGCCCGCCGCGGTGCAGTCGCAACGACTGCAGCGCGGCGTTGTGGTGCCGTGATCGCCGAGCTCGCCGTCAGGCCCTGCGGCGGCGTGCGACGAATCCCACGGCCGCCAGGCCGGCGGCGAACAGCGCCAGCGAGGTCGGCTCGGGCACCGGCGTGGCGTAGGTGAAGTTGTCGAGCACGACACCATAGCCCTTGAAGCTGATCGAGCGGATGTCGGCGCTGGGGCGCACGATGCCGACGAACAGGCCTTCGTTCAGGCTGTCGGGGGCGGTGTTGATCGTGACGGTGTGCGTCTCGATGATCTGGTTGTTCTGGCCATAAGCCGAAACCACCACCGCGAAAGGCAGGGGAGCAGACTCGAAGTGGTTCACCAGCGCGCCGGCGGCCTGCACCGTCTGGCCGCTTTCGAAGGTGAAGCGCAGTTCACCCAACAGCCCGGTGGCCGCGAAGTAGTTGCCCGCGCCCCACAGGCCGTTGCCATTCAGGTCGGCGATGAAGGCGCCGAGCGTGGAGCCGGTGTCGCCGGTGAAGACGACGTTGGTGTTGAGCATCACCGGGCCAGTGGTGACGAAGCCGTCGAAGGTCTCGAAATCGATCAGCCCGCCGACCGGCGCGATCGCACCCGGGTTGTTCGTGAGCGCTGCCTGCGCCGGCGCAACCAGCACCGCGAGCAGTGACGCGGTCAGCGTGATGTGGGAAAACTTGTCCATGGTGATTCCTTGTGCAGGTAGGTGCCGGGGTTCCGGGCTCAGGTGCCGATGACGCCGCCGTCGTTCTTCGTGATCACGACCACGGACGAGCGCGGCTTGCTCACCACGGCCTGCGTCGTCGGACCGTTGGCGCCGCTGTCGGGCCAGGTGCTCCTGCTCGTGTAGGCGCCCGGGGCCCAGTCTTCGCCGGGGTGCTGGATGCCGACGAACATGGTCTTGCCGTCGGGCGTGGAAACGACGCCCGTGGTCTCGCAATTGCGCGGGCTGGTCAGGAAGCGCGTGATGCGGCGCGTGGACGGGTCGGCTGCGAACATCGCGTTGCCGCCGATGTTGGCCCAGTCGCCCAGGCCGTCGCCCTGCTGGTCGGTCTGGATCCAGAGCCGGCCATCGCGGTCGAACCACAGGCCGTCGGGCGCGCCCAGGTCGTCGCCGTTGATGTTGCCCTTCAGGTTGGCGGCGGGGTTCAGCTTGTCGCCGCACTCGGCGAAGATGTCCCAGGCGAAGGTGGTGGCGGCCGGGTCGTTGCCGGTTTCCGTCCAGCGGATGATGTGGCCGTAGCGGTTGTCCGGCCGCGGGTTGGCGGCATCCACGGGCGGGCGCGCACCACCGGCCGTCGAGCTGCCGTCGGGGTTGTTCGACGAAGGCGGGTTGCTGCCGCGGCGGTTGTTGTTGGTCAGCGTGAGGTACACCTCGCGCGTCGTCGGGTGCACGGCCACCCATTCCGGGCGGTCCATCATCGTGGCACCCACGCGGTCGGCGGCCTGGCGCGTGCGGATCAGCACGTCGGCCTGACTCGTGAAGCCGTTCGCCGCCGTCAGCGGGCCTGCGCCAAACACCAGCGGCAACCAGACGCCGGTGCCGTCGGCATTGAACTTGGCCACGTACAGCGTGCCGCTGTCCAGCAAGTCGCGGTTAGCGGCGCGGTTGCTCCGGTTGAACTTGCCCGCGCAGACGAACTTGTACATGTAGTCGTTGCGCTCGTCGTCACCGGTGTAGAAGCAGACCGTGCCGTCGGGGGCGAGCGCGAAGTCGGCGCTCTCGTGCTTGATGCGGCCCAGCGCGGTGCGCTTGATCGGTGTCGCACGCGGGTTGAAGGGGTCGATCTCGACCACCCAGCCGAAGCGGTTGGGCTCGTTGCGGTTGCCCGGGGCGTTCAGGTCGAAGCGCGGATCGGCTTCGTGCCAGCGATAGCCGAAGCCGCCGGCGGTGACGCCGTAGCGGCGCTCGGTCAGGGTCTGCGTGAAGGCCCCGTTGGCGCCGAAGTAGCCGTTCCAGTTTTCTTCGCAGGTGAGGTAGGTGCCCCAGGGCGTGATGCCGTGGGCGCAGTTGTTCAGCGTGCCCAGGACGGCTGTGCCGGTGGGGTCGGCGCCGGTCTTCAGCGCGTCGGCGCCGGCCGCCGGGCCGCTGATGCGCATGGGCGTGGCGCCGGTGATGCGGCGGGCAAACGGCGAGGGCTTGACCACGGCCCATTCGCCTGCGGTCTTGCGCAGCTCGACGACGCTCACGCCATGGGCAGCCACCTGGGCGTCCACCAAAGGCTTGGTGATCGTGATGGTGCCGTAGCTGGGCGTGTTGGCATGCAGGCCCGGATCGACGTATTCGTGGTTCACGACGAGCAGGCCGCGCTCGCTGGAAACGCCAGCGGCACCGACGGCCGGGAACGGGAAGAAATGCATGCCGTCGTTGTGCTGCCCGAACGTGGTGCCCTGGCGCGCAGCAGTGATGGGCAGCGGGCTGCTGTGGTCGTGGCTGATCAGGGCATCGGGGCCCGCCACACCGATGGCGTCACCCCAGCCGACCAGGGTCTTGGCCGCGTAGCCCTTCGGAACGCTCACCGCGTCGATGAAGCCGGCGGCCAGGTTGGGCGGCAGGCCAGCGAAGCCGATCGGCCCGGTCGGAGGCGGGGCCACCGGGTAGGCCGCCTGGGCCGAAGTGCCGAAACCGCCCAGCGTGGCCAGGGTGGCGGCGCCGAGCGTACCCTTCATGAAGTTGCGGCGGCCGGCGTAGGCGGCCATCACGTCGCGGATCGAAGGGTTGCCCGAGGGATTGACGGTCTGGTCATTGTCGGGATGGAAGACGCTGCTCATTGCTGGGGTGCTCCTGGCCGGTGAAAGGGTCCCGGTGCAGCCGAACAAGGCTGCACCGGTGTCTGTGGTTCCCGGTGGATGCTGGCCAGGGTGTGTGACGTTGCAGTGAAACGCCCTACTCGCCGCGGCTGCTTGGACGCACCGCATTCGAGAGGGAGGGCAAGCCCGATTCGCTTGCTGCCCAAGGGCCAAGGCCCGACACCGCGTCGGGACCCTGTCCGTCCGTCATGGTCTTGCCACATCGCGACGGCAAATTCTGGACGGCGTTTCGGAAAGAATCCCTTGGAGTGACCCATGCGAACCTCGATCAGACGTGTTGCTGCCTGGGGGGCCATGGCAGCCTGGTTCGCTTCGGGCAGCGCCATGAGCGCGACATGCGGCCCGGACACCACGTACGCGCCCACCAGCGACTACTCGCTGACCTTCCGGGTGTGCGACAACAGTTTCGTCGGCACCGTCACGGCCAGGGCGACCGGCTGGGTGGCCGTGGGCTTCTCGCGCGACCAGTTCATGCCCGGCACCGACGTCTTCATGGCCGGCGTGTTGCCGAACGCCACCGCCTACGGCCTGGACGCCTTCGCGTTCTTGCGCAACCCGCCCGTCCCAGACCCGAGCCAGGACGTGACCCTGCTGAGCGCCGGCGAATCGAACGGCATCACCAGCTACACCTTCACGCGGCTGCTGAACACGGGCGACTCGCGGGACTTCGACCTGACCGATGGCGCCTACTACATCCTCGCCGCGTTCCAGTCGACGAGTGACGACCTGACCGTGCGCCACAGTTTCTCGGACGCGTCCGAGCTCACCTACACGTTTGCACCAGTGCCCGAGCCCGCGTCCGTTCTCATGATGCTGGCCGGGCTCGGCCTGCTGGCCGGGCGCTTGCGCCGGGGGTTCTGAACCCGCCCGCAGGTCAGTCGGCCAACGGCCGGGTCACGGCTTCGATGCGTGCCATCACCTCGGGCGTGAGCTTGTCGATGACGGCCAGCGCGCCCAGGTTCTGCTGCAGCTGCGACGCTTTCGAAGCGCCGGTGATCACCGTGCTGACCCGCGGGTTCTTCGCCGTCCAGGCCAGCGCCAGCTGGGCCAGCGAGGCCCCCAGTTCCTCGGCGATGGGCATCAGCTGGCTGACGGCGTTGTTCTTCTCGACGCTGAGCAGGTTCTCGCGCAGGAAAGCCATGTTCTCCATCGCGCCACGGCTGCCTTCGGGCACGCCACCGCGGTACTTGCCGGTCAGCAGCCCGCTGGCCAGCGGGCTCCAGGTCGTCAAGCCCAGGCCGATGTCTTCGTAGAGCCGGGCGTATTCCTTCTCGACACGCTGGCGGTGGAACAGGTTGTATTCGGGCTGCTCCATCACCGGCTTGTGCCAGCCATGGCGGTCGGCCAGGTGCCAGGCGGCGTGGATGTCCGAGGCGCTCCATTCGCTGGTGCCCCAGTACAGCGCCTTGCCCTGGCTGATGATGTCGCTCATCGCGCGCACGGTTTCCTCGATGGGGGTGTGCGGGTCGGGGCGGTGGCAGTAGATGAGGTCGATGAAGTCCAGGCCCATGCGCTGCAGGCTGCCATCGATGGCTTGCGTCAGGTACTTGCGGTTCAAGGTGTTCTTGCGGTTCACGCCTTCGGCATTGCCGGCCAGGCCCCAGAAGAACTTGGTGCTGACGACGTAGTTCAGGCGCGGCCAGGCCAGCTGCTTGATGGCAGCACCCATCACCTCCTCGCTGCGGCCGCCGGCGTAGACCTCGGCGTTGTCGAAGAAATTGACGCCGGCGTCGAAGGCCGCGGCCATCATCTCGGCCGCCGACTTCGTGTCGACCTGGTTGTGGTACGTGACCCAGCTGCCCAGCGACAGGGTGCTGACACGCAGGCCACTGCGGCCCAGGCGGCGGTAGGTCATCGGGGTGGTGCTCATGGGGTGTGTCTTTCGAAGTGTGAGGAGGGTGAGGGTCGACGATCCTGATCAGCCGCGGGAGCCCAGGGCTTCCCAGCGCTCCAGCGCCAGCAGCAGCTCGTCGTCGATGGCGGCCACGCGGGCCTGCGCCGCGGCCACGTTCTGCGGCTCGCGGGCATAGAAGCCGGCGTCGGCGAGGCGCTCGCCCAGGGTCTTCTGTTCGGCTTCCAGCGCCTCGATCCGGGCGGGCAGGCCTTCGAGTTCGCGCTGTTCCTTGTAGCTCAGCTTGCGTGGCGCGGTGACGGCGGCTGCAGGGGCCGCGGGCACGCTGCTGCGTGCCGTTGCGGCGTTAGGCACCGGCGCCGCTGCTGGTGCCGCCGGCGCCGTTCCCACCAGCGCCTGCCGTGTGCGTTCGCGCTGGGTCTTCCAGTCTTCGTAGCCACCTTCGTATTCGCGCCACAGGCCGGGCCGGCCGCCGTAGGCCGGGTCGCCTTCCCAGGCGATGGTGCTGGTGACTGCGTTGTCCAGGAAGCGCCGGTCGTGGCTGACGAGGAAGACGGTGCCGCTGTAGCTTTGCAGGAGCTCTTCGAGGAGCTCAAGGGTCTCGATGTCGAGGTCGTTGGTGGGCTCGTCGAGCACCAGCACGTTGGCCGGCAAGGCAAACAAGCGCGCCAGCAGCAGCCGGTTGCGCTCACCCCCGGAAAGCGTGCGCACCGGCGAATTGGCGCGCGCCGGCGAGAACAGGAAGTCGGTGAGATAGCTCATCACGTGCTTGCGCGAGGTGCCGGTCTCGATCCATTCGCTGCCCGGGCTGATGGTGTCGACCAGGGTCGCGTCCAGGTTCAGCCCGGCGCGCATCTGGTCGAAGTAGGCCACCTGCAGCCGCGTGCCCTGGCGCACGCTGCCCGTGGTGGGCTGCAGTTCGCCCAGGATCAGCTTCAGCAGCGTGGTCTTGCCGGCGCCGTTGGGGCCGATCAGGCCGACCTTGTCGCCGCGCAGGATGGTGGCGCTGAAGTTGTCGACGAGCAGTTTGTCGCCGAAGCGCATGCCGACGTTCTTCAGCTCGGCGACGATCTTGCCCGGCGGCAGGCCGGCGTCCAGCTCCAAGCGCACGGCACCCAGCTGTTCACGCCGCGCCACGCGCTGCGCGCGCAGCACCTGCAGCCGCGCGATGCGGCCGACGCTGCGCGTACGGCGCGCTTCCACGCCCTTGCGCACCCACACCTCTTCCTGGGCCAGCAGCTTGTCGGCGCGGGCTGCGGCCAGGGCTTCGTTTTCGATCTCGCGTTGCTTGGCGGCCTCGAACGCCGGGAACTTGCCTGGATAGCTGCGCAGCTGCCCACGGTCGAGCTCGACGATGCGCGTGGCCACGGCGTCGACGAAGGCGCGGTCGTGCGAGACCAGCACCAGCGCGCCGCGCCAGTCGTTCAGCAGGTCCTGCAGCCATTCGATGGCGTCGATGTCCAGGTGGTTGGTCGGCTCGTCCAGCAGCAGCAGTTCAGGGCTGGCCACGAGCGCGCGTGCCAGCGCCACGCGCTTCTTGGTGCCGCCGGACAAGGATTCCACCAGCGCGTCGGCATTCAGGTGCAGGCGCTGCAGGGCCTGGTCGACGCGCTGCTCCCAGGTCCAGCCGTCCAGCGCCTCGATGCGCGTCTGCAGCGCATCCAGGTCTTCGCTGGCATCGTGGGCCTCGTAGCGGCGGCGCAGTTCACGTGCTTCGGCCACGCCTTCGCCGACCGCGTCGAAGACGCTGATGCCGGCTTCGAACTGCGGTTCCTGTGCCACGTAGACGCGGCGCAGGCCGGTCTGCAGCTGCAGCACGCCGTCGTCGGGCTTGTCGAGCCCGGCCAGGATCTTCAGCAGGCTGGACTTGCCGGTGCCGTTGCGGCCGATCAGCGCCAGGCGTTCGCCGGTGTCGATGGACAGGCCGGCGCCGTCGAGGAGGGGCACATGGCCGAAGGCGAGGTGGGCATTGCTGAGTGTGAGAAGAGCCATCGCCGGATTGTCGGCGACCCTGCCACTTTCAGCAGGCGGGCTCCTGCAACGCCCGCGTGGCGCCTGCGCGGCGGCTGGCATCGGCCACGGCGCGGCTCGCGGCGCGCTGCCAGTCGGGGGTGCCGCCATGGGCGGCCTGCTCCTGCCAGCAGGCGTCGACCAGCTTGCACAGGTGGTCGTCGTCACTGGCCGTGGCTGCCCGAACCAGTTCAGGCCAGTCGCGCAGCGTTGCCGCACGCCCGGGCAGGTCGCGCGCGGCCACCACACCGGCCGCATACGCGCGCCAGTAGTGGGCAACGGCGGCTGCCTGGTCGTCGATGAAGGGCAGCAGCACACGCAGCGCATGGGCGCTGGTGACGAGGTGCAGCACGGTGAAGTTGCCGCTGCGGGCGTAGCGCTGCGCGGCCAGGCGGGCCAGCCGCGGCAGCGTGTGCGCGTCGACCTGCAGTTGCGCCACCACGGCGTCGAAGCCGCGGGCCCGCGCCGCGTCCAGCATGCGGTGGGCAATGAGCCCGGCACGGCTTGGCGGCAGCGCGGTCAAGGCATCCAGCAGCCGGCCCGGGTCACGTTCCAGTGCCGTGGCCGGCAAGCGGCCCGGGCCGAGGTCCATCCAGCGGCAGGCCCAGTAGGCCAGGCCGTCGGCCAGCTCTTCCGCGGCCACGGCCTCGAAGGCGTAGGCCACGCGGATCATCCCGTGGAAGGCTGCAGCGCCACAGCCCTGCACCAGATAGGGCAGGGCCTGCTGCAGCACGTCGGCCATGCCTTCGTGGGTGAGCCACTGGCGGAATAAGTCGCGGTAGACGGGCCAGGCATGGGCATCGCCGAAGCGCTCGCGCCAGGCGTCACCGGGGGGCCAGGGCTCGATCGCCGGCGCCGGGTGCAGCCTGGCGCTGTAGCGCTCGGCGAACGCTGCCAGGCGCTCGTCGCCGGCACCCAGGCGATGCAGCGCCGCCAGGGCCATCGGCAGGTGGTTGCTCAGGCTGCCGGCGTATTCGGCGTCCCAGCGGGTGGTGTCGCGCAACAGGTCCTGAAGGCTCACGACAGCGCCGCCTCCAGCGCGTCGACGAAGCGCTTGGCCACGTCATACCCGCTTTGCTGGGTGATTTCCTGGAAGCCCGTCGGGCTGGTGACGTTGATCTCGGTGACGCTGGTGCCGATGATGTCCAGCCCCACCAGCAGCAGCCCGCGCGCGGCCAGCACGCTGCCGATGCTGCGCGCGACCTCGCGATCGTGTTCGTTCAGCGGCTGGGCCACGCCCTTGCCGCCAGCGGCGAGGTTGCCGCGGATCTCGCTGCCCTGCGGAATGCGCGCCAGCACGAAGGGCACCGGTTCGCCGCCGATGATGAGCACGCGCTTGTCGCCCTGGGTGATCTCGGGCAGGTACTTCTGCACCATCACCGTCTCGGCACCGCCCTTGTTCAGCGTCTCGATGATGCTGCCTAGGTTCAGCGCGTCGGGGCCGACGCGGAAGATGCCCATGCCGCCCATGCCGTCCAGCGGCTTGCAGATGATGTCGTGGTGTTCGGCGTGGAAGCGCTTGATGTCGCTGGCATCGCGGGTCACGAGCGTCGGGCCGATGAACTGCGGAAACTCCATGATCGCCAGCTTTTCGGGGTGGTCTCGCAGCGCCGCCGCCCGGTTGAACACGCGCGCGCCTTCACGTTCGGCCTGGCCCAGCAGGTGGGTGGCATAGAAGTACTCGCTGTCGAAGGGCGGGTCCTTGCGCATCAGCACCGCGTCCACGTCCTGCAGCGCCTGCGGGCGCTCGTCGGGTGGCTGCTGCGCGGCGCTGAACCAGTCTTCGCTGTGGCCATCGCCCGGGCGGCCGGTGAGGGTGATGTCGCGCACGAAGGCCGTGACCGGTTCACCGCGCTGCCAGCGCAGGTCCTTCGGCTCGCAGGCCATCAGCGTGTGGCCGCGTGCGGCGGCCTCGCGCATCATGGCGAAGGTGGAGTCCTTGTGGGTCTTGAAAGACGCCAGCGGGTCGGCAACGAAGAGCAGTTTCATGGTGCGGTGGGCCGATGGCCGGGCAGGAGGCGCCGGCAGTGTTGCACAGCCGCGCCGGCTTCATTCCGCGGGTGGAAAAACCCGCCACGGCCACGCCCAAAGTCGCTGAACTAGGGGTCCGCAAGCGCTGCCGACAGGCAGACAGTCGCGCCGTGTCGGTGCCACAGCAAGCCCGCCGGCACCTTTCACCACCGGCTTGCTGCGCTCACGAAAGACACTCACCATGGCCAAGAAGCCCACCCCCCCGCGTGGCAGCAGCCGCACCCCATCCACCACCCCCGAATCGTCCGCCATGGGCGCCAGCGCCAGCATCGAAGCGATGCTGCTGGCCGCCCAGGAACGCGGCGGCGACAGCCTGGAAACCGGCCGTTATCTCGTCACCTTCAAGGAAGGCGCCATGGAAGAAGGCGCCAAGGCCCTGCGCGGCCAGAGCATGCGCGTGGCCGACGCGCGCGACTTCGGCGGCCAGGCCGTCGAACTCGGTGCGCTGGGCGACGCCGACGCCGTGATCTTCCCCGAGATCAATGTCGCGCTCGTCGGTGGCGACGCCATGGCCGCCAGCCGCTTCGGCGTGGCCGAGGAACTGGAAGGCGACAGCCCGCTGCTGATCATCGAGCCCGAGTACTTCGTCTTCAGCGACGACGCCCAGGGCGAGTACCTGCGCGGCTTCCTGCGCGCCGCCGAAACCATCGCCCGCGACCTCGACGGCGGCCTGCCCCGGCCCGACGACAGCGATGACGAAGCCCAGGTGCTGGGCGCGACCTGGGGCCTCAACGCCTGCCGCGTGCCACCCAGCGTGCGCAACGGCCTGGGCATCAAGGTGGCGGTGCTGGACACCGGCATGGACCTGGGCCACCCCGACTTCGCCGGCCGCGCCATCGTCTCGGCCAGCTTCGTCGGCCAGCCCGTGCAGGACCTGCACAGCCACGGCACGCATTGCATCGGCACGGCTTGCGGGCCGCAGGCGCCGGCCGGCACCACGCCGCGCTACGGCGTGGCCTTCCGCAGCACCATCTTTGTCGGCAAGGTGCTGTCGAATGCCGGCAGCAGCGTCGGCGGCAGCGTGCTGGCGGGCATGAACTGGGCGATTGCCAACCGCTGCCAGGTGATCTCGATGTCGCTCGGCTCGCAGTCACCGGTGCAGGCGGCCTACACCGCGGCCGGGGGCGCGGCGCTGCAGCTGGGGCTGCTGATGATTGCCGCTGCCGGCAATTCCGCCGGGCCGACGGGTGCGCCGGCCAATTCGCCGACGATCATGTCGGTGGCTTCGCTCGACAGCAACCTGAGGCCGTCGACCTTCTCGAATTTCGGCAAGGTGGAAATTGCCGGCCCCGGGCGCGACGTCTATTCGTCGGTGCCCCGGCCGCAGCGCTATGGCTTCAAGACCGGCACCAGCATGGCCGCGCCGCACGTGGCCGGCTGCGCCGCGCTGTGGGCGCAGAGCAGCCCCGGGCTGCGCGGCCAGGCGCTGTGGAACCGGCTGCTGGCCACGGCCAGGCCGCTGCCCTTCCCGCCCAGCCGCGTCGGCCGCGGGCTCGTGCAGGCGCCTTGAGCCACCGAGCCCGAGGCCACGAAGCCCACAATCACGCTGGATCCAGGAGCCCGACCATGCCCAAGCCCGACCCCCTGTGGACCGTGACCTGCGAACCCGGCGCCGCACTGCCGGCGGTGACCGCAGCCTTGCGCAAGGCGGGGCTGAAGGTGACCGAGGTGCTGGGCGAGTTCGGCGTCGTCAACGGCCATGCCCCGGCCCGCCTGCTGGCCAAGCTGCAGGCGGTGCCGGGCGTGGCCGACGTGGCGCCGACGCTGGGCTTCGAACTCGGACCGGAAGGCGACTCGGGCGCGAGCGCCTGACAGGCCTGGACCGGGCCTCAGGCGCGCCAGCGCTGCACGAACAGCGTCAGCGCCCCGGCCACCACGCCCCAGAAGGCCGCGCCCACGCCGGCCAGGCTGAGCCCGCTGGCAGTGACGAGGAAGGTGACGAGCGCGGCCTCGCGCGCGCCGTCGTCCTTCATCGCCGCGGCCAGGCCGCCGCCGATGGTGCCCAGCAGTGCGAAGCCGGCCACCGCCAGCACCAGCGGCGGCGGGAAGGCCGCGATCAGCCCCACCACCGCCCCGCCCAGCAGCCCGAGCACGATGTAGAAGACACCGGCCGCTGCGGCCGCCACCCAGCGCCGTGCCGGGTCTTCATGGGCCTCGCGCCCCATGCAGATGGCCGCGGTGATGGCCGCCAGGTTCAGCGCGTAGCCGCCGAAGGGCGCCAGCAGCAGCGTGGCGATGCCGGTGGTGGCGATCGCCGGCGACACCGGCACATCGAAGCCGGCAGCGCGCTGCGCCGCCACGCCCGGCAGGTTCTGCGAAGCCATCGTCACCACGAACAGAGGCAGCGCGATGCCGATGGTCGCGGCCAGGCTGAAGGCGGGCATCGTGAACACCGGCGCGGCCCAGCGCCACTGCACCGCCTCGAAGTGCAGCTGGCCGTGCAGCGCTGCCACGGCCACGCCCGCCAGCAGCACCCCCGGCACGGCGTAGCGGGGCCACAGGCGGCGGCCGGCGAGGTAGGCCAGGAACATCACGAAGACGAGCACGAACTCGCGCTGCAGCGAGGTGAAGGCATCGAATGCAAAGCGCGCCAGCACGCCGGCCAGCAGTGCTGCAGCCAGCGGCTGCGGAATGCGGTCCATCACCCGCGCGAACCAGCCCGTGGCGCCGGCCAGCGTGATGAGCAGCGCGCAGACCATGAAGGCGCCCACGGCCTCGGCCATGCCGGTGCCGGCACCGGCGGTGACGAGCAGCGCCGCCCCCGGTGTCGACCAGGCCGTGAGCACCGGCATGCGATAGCGCAGGCTCAGGCCCAGGCTGGTCAGCCCCATGCCCAGGCCCAGCGCCCAGACCCAGGACGTGGTCTGCGCCGGCGTCGCACCCAGCGCCGCGGCGGCCTGGAAGACGATCACGACCGAACTGGTGAAGCCCACCAGCACGGCCACGAAGCCGGCGACCACGGCGGAGAGGGACAGGTCCTTCAGCATCGCCGAAGGATATGTCGCCGCTGCCCGGCCGTTCGTCGCCCTTGGCCGCTAGAGCTTGCCGTAGAACACCACCGGCCCGGTGGGTTTGCCGGTGGGCGAACCACCCGGTGGTTCCACGCTCACCGCCATGTGGTCGAGCTGGCTGCCTTTCAGGCCGCCAGGCAGCAGGTCCTTCGGCAGCACCGTGGCGCCGTCGGGCTTGATCAGGCCCAGCGACTGCGGCGGGCCGTCGACCGTGGCCCACCAGAGCTGCAGCACCTTGTCCTGCTGCACCGAGACCGGTGTCAGCGTGCGCGCGGTGACGGCGCGCCCGTCGCCACTGAAGCTGGCCACCAGGCTGCCGGCCACGGCGCTGTCCTTGCCGGTGGCCTGCAGCACCACCACCACCGGCGCCACCGGTGCCGGCGGGTTGGCCAGCAGCACGCCGAGGGTCAGCGCCGCGATGCTGGCAAAACCCGCCAGGCCGCGCCACCAGGCCAGACGCTGCCAGCCGGCTGCCGCCGAAGCCGCGGGGCCGGCAGCGGCTGACGCAGGCGCAGCCGGCCAGAGCTGTGCTTCGATGCCTTTCCAGACCGCAGCCGACGGCGGCTCGGGCGGCAGCACGGTGGTCAGCGGCATCAGGCGGTCCTGCCAGTCGCGGACCGCGTGCTGCAGCGCCGGGTGGCTGGGCAGCAGCGTCTCGAAACGGTTGCGGGCGCGGCCGCGCAGGGTGCCGGCCACGTATTGCGCGGCCAGGGCGTCGGCCAGAGAGGGGCGTCCGTAGTCCATGCTTACTGCACCCCTTGGTTGTCACGAGACACGGCACGTTCCAGGCAGCCCTTGAGGGTCTGCAAGGCTCGGCGTACCCAGCTCTTCACCGTGCCCAGCGGCTGCTTCAGATGGTCGGCCACCTCGGCGTGCGAGAGGCCGTCGAAGAAGGCCAGGGCCACGCTCTGGCGTTGCGGCGGGCTCAGATGTTCCATGCAATGGCTCAGTTCACGTGCGTCGCTGGCGCGACCCAGCAATTCCAGCGGGCCGGGGTTGGGGTCGGCGAGGGCTTCGCTGGCGTCGGGGCGCTCGTCGTCGTCGTCGCGGGTGGTGCTTTCCAGCCGCGGCTGGGTGCTGGCGCGGCGCAGGCTGTCGATGGCGCGGTTGCGGGCAATGTGGGTCATCCAGGTCAGCGGCTGGCTGCGCGCGGCGTCGAAGGAAGCTGCCGCCTTCCAGACCGACACGTAGATCTCCTGCAGCAGGTCTTCGGCCTGGGCACGGTCGCGCTGGATGCGCAGCACCACGGCGAGCAGGTGGCCGCTGCTGTGCTCGTACAGGCGGGCGAAGGCCGCCCGGTCGCCCAGGCCGGCACGGGCCAGCAGGCTGGACAGTTCGCGGCTGCGCTCGGGCCAGTCGCGTTCATCGGTTTTCATGGGCGGTCCCTACAATCATGGCCATGGCTCTGGAACAAGAATTCATCCTGACATTGGCATGTCGCGACGCCAAGGGCATCGTCCATGCCGTTTCCGGCCTGCTGTACCAGGCCGGCTGCAACATCATCGATTCGCAGCAATTCGGCGACCTGCATGGCGAGCACGCCACCGGATTGTTCTTCATGCGCGTGCATTTCGAAGCACCGCCTCAGCTGGCCGATGTCGGCCGCCTGCAGACGCTGTTCGAACACTCCCGCCAGCAGTTCGGCATGACGCTGCACCTGCACGCGCTGGCCAGACGCGCACGGGTGCTGCTCATGGTCAGCCAGCACGGGCACTGCCTGAACGACCTGCTGTTCCGCTGGAAAAGCGGCTCGCTCCCGGTGGACGTTGCGGCCATCGTCAGCAACCACCGCACCTTCGAAGACCTGGCTGGCAGCTACGGCCTTCCCTTCCACCACCTGCCGCTGGCCGGCGGCAGCAGTTCCGAGGTGAAGCGCGCGCAGGAAGCGCAGGTCGAAGCCCTGATCGAGCGCGAGGCCATCGACCTGGTGGTGCTGGCGCGCTACATGCAGATCCTGAGCGCCGAGTTCTGCCGGGCGCTCGCCGGCCGGGCCATCAACATCCACCACAGCTTCCTGCCCAGCTTCAAGGGCGCGCGGCCGTATTTCCAGGCCCATGCGCGGGGTGTCAAACTGATCGGCGCCACGGCACACTACGTGACCGCCGATCTCGACGAAGGCCCGATCATCGAGCAGGACGTGCAGCGCGTGGATCACACGCTGTCGGCCGAGGACTTCACCGCCGTCGGCCGCGACATCGAATGCATGGTGCTGGCGCGCGCCGTGCGATGGCATGTCGAACACCGGGTGCTCGTCAACGGTCACAAGTCCGTGGTCTTTCGCTGAAACAGAAAGCCGAAAATGAAACTGCTGTCGCTGCCAGGCCCCCGCCCCATCGCCCTGGCCTGCGTGCTGGCCCTGGCCACGCTGCAGGTCCAGGCCATCACCAACAGCACGCCGACCACGGCCTTCGCGCCGGTGGGCTTCTTCGGCGTGCAGGTGGCCCCGGACTGGGTGCTGACGGTGAACCACGTCGCTGCGGCTTTCTTCCCGCTGAGTGCGGGCACCATCCCGTTTGCCAACGGCTTCGGTGAACGCAGCGTCATCGGCCGTTTCGATGCACCGGGCGCGGGCCCATTCCCGGCCAACGACCTGACACTGCTGCGGCTGGCGCCAGGTTCGGGCGCGGCGTTCTTCCAGCCGGTGAGCAGCGACCTCTTCGCCGCGGGCAGCTTCCCGGCGCTGGACGTCACCATCGTCAGCGCCGCCAACAGCAGCGGGCCACGCGCCTATGCGTACACCACGGTCAGCGAATTCGCCACCGAACTTGACCCCGACGACGGCGGCCCGCTGGGCCCGGTCACGGTGAACTACCTGCTCAGCTTCGACGCGCAGACATTCGTGCAGTCGGGCGACAGTGGCGGCGGCCTGTTCCTGGGCCGGGTGCTGGACAGCACCAGTGCGCCACTGCTGGGGCTCAGCTCGGCCCAGCTCGGCGACGAAGGTCAGCCGCCCGCAGGTTCGGGCTTCGTGCAGCTGGCGGCCTACCGGCCGTGGATCGACGCCACGCTGGCCGCGGCTGCCGGCAACTCGCAGCAGATCCAGTGGGTCAGCAGCGTGCCCGAGGCCAGCACCTGGCTGCTGTGGGGCCTGGGTCTGGCGGGTGTGGCCGCCGCGCGCCGGCGCAGCGCATCGGCCGCGGCGCCCCGCTTCTAGGCACCCGGCGCGATGCTCGCGGCGCCACCCGCGGCCGGCCTGCCCAGCAACCCCGACGAGCTGGAAGCACGGCTGTACGAAGCCCTGCAGCGCGGCGACCTGGACCTGCTGATGTCGCTGTGGGCCGACGACGACGAAGTGATGTGCGTGCACCCCGGCGGCCCGCGGGTGGTTGGCCTGCCCGCCATCCGCAGCAGCTTCGAGGCCATCTTTGCCAACGGCGGCATCCCCGTGCAGCCCGAGCAGGTGCACCGCCTGCACTGGCTGGGCGGTGCCGTGCATCACCTGGTCGAACGCATCACCGTGAGCACGCCCGATGGCGTGCAGACCGCCTGGGCACTGGCCACCAACGTCTACGTCAAGGCCGCGCTCGGCTGGCAGCTGGTCGCCCACCATGCCAGCCCGGCCTCGCCGGTGCCGGCGACCCTGGGCCCGGACTCGCCGTCCACCCTGCACTAGTGGCCGCACCCGTGGCCCCGACATCGGCCACCCCCGGGCCAACGTTCGCGCAGCGCTACCGGCCGCCGGCCTGGCTGCCGGGCGGCAACCTGCAGACCCTGTGGGCGGCGCGGCTGTCACGCCAGCACCTGCCGGGCCCGGCCCTGCAATGGCGGCGCGAACGCTGGGACACGCCCGACGGCGACTTCATCGACGTCGACCACAGCCTTCCCGCTGCCGACGCGCCCGCACAGCGCCAGCTGGTGCTCTTCCACGGCCTGGAAGGCACGTCGGGCAGCCAGTACGCGCAGGCCTTCGCGAGCGTGGCGCGGCAGCGCGGCTGGGCCTACGCGGTGCCGCACTTCCGTGGTTGCTCGGGCGAACTCAACCGTGCGCCGCGCGCCTACCACTCGGGCGACTTCGAGGAAATCGGCTGGGTGTTGCAGCGCCTGCGCGCCCGGGCCACGGCGCCGCTGCTGGTGGTGGGCATCTCGCTGGGCGGCAACGCGCTGCTGCGCTGGGCCCAGGAAGCCGGCGACAGCGCCGCCGCCGTGGCCGGCGCGGTGGCCACGGTCTGTTCGCCGATCGACCTGGCCGCTGCCGGCCGCGCCATCGACAGCGGTTTCAACTGGGCCGTGTATTCGCGCATGTTCCTGGCGACGATGAAGCCCAAGGCCCTGGCCAAGTGGCAGCAGCACCCAGGGCTGTTCGACCGCGAACGCCTCGCTGCGGCGCGCACGCTGTACGAGTTCGACGATGTCTTCACCGCGCCGCTGCACGGTTTCCGCGACACGCCCGACTACTGGAACCGCGCGTCGGCCCAGCCGCACCTGGGCCGCGTGCGCATTCCGGCGCTGGTGCTGAACGCCCGCAACGACCCGTTCGTGCCAGCCTCGCACCTGCCGGCGCAGCAGGACGTGGGGCGCTTCGTGACGCTGTGGCAGCCGGCCGCCGGCGGGCACGTGGGCTTCCCGGCCGGTGGCTTCCCCACGAATACCCTGGCCATGCCCACGGCGGTAGCCGACTGGCTGGCCAGCCACGGCTAGCCGCGCGACACTGCGCCGATGGACGATCTCGTTCTGCAAGCCATGCAGAAATGGCCCAACGTGCCGCATTGCCACGGCTGGCTGGCGCTGGACGCGCGCGGCCACTGGTACATGCGCGACGACCGGGCGCAGGCGGCCGGGCCGTTTCCGCAGGTGAAGGGCAGCCGCGTCGACCATGAAAAGCTGCGCGCTTTCATCGAGCGCAACTACCTGGCCGACGCCAACGGCGCCTGGTACTTCCAGAACGGCCCGCAGCGCGTCTACGTCGACCTGGAAGCCGCACCCTGGGTCTGGCGCGTGCAGGCGAGCGCGGGCTGGCCGCTGCAGTCGCACACCGGCTTGCCGGCCGAGTTCGACGGGGCCTGGCTCGACGAGAACGGCCGCCTCTTCGTGTTGACGAACCTGGGCTTCGGCCTCGTGCACACGCTCGACACGGGCATTGCCGCACAGGCCATCGAAGCCGGCGCCTGGCCGCAGCCGCAGGAACTGGCCTTCGCGGCCATGCCGCAACGCTTCGGCTATCGGCTTGTGCCGAGGCCGCCGCTTGAGGGGG
The DNA here is from genome assembly GCA_022842595.1 of Rubrivivax sp. Taxonomy (GTDB): domain Bacteria; phylum Pseudomonadota; class Gammaproteobacteria; order Burkholderiales; family Burkholderiaceae_C; genus Rubrivivax. Next base: position 110,963 of record JALHPF010000006.1, on the reverse strand, counting down.
GATGAATGAAAACGGGCCACACCCGGCTTTACGCCCGGTGTGGCCCGCTGGATGCCGGCCGACCGCGAAGAACTGCCTACTTCGGGGCGCTGGCGGCGCTGGCGGCGCCGTCGGCTGCCGACGCAGCAGCCGCAGGCGCCTGCGGCTCTGCGAACTTCGCACCTGCCTGGTTGGCCATGTAGACGACGGCGCGGCCGATCTCGATATCGCTGTATTCACCGCCACCTTGCGCGCCCATCGCGCCCTTGCCCTTCAGCGAGGAATTCAGCAGGGCTTCGTAGCCAGTCTGGATACGCGGGCCCCAGGCAGCGGCATCGCCCAGCTTGGGCGCACCGGCGGCACCGGCCGCGTGGCAGGCCGCGCACTGGCCGTTGTAGACCACTTCGCCGGCGCGCAGCACACGCGGCGCCGACGCGTCGCGCACCTCGATCGAACCGATGGGCTGCAGGCGGCGGGCGACGGCTTCCGCGCCCAGGCCATCGCTGCCAGCGGCCGGCTTGGTGCCGAAGTCGACGTAGTTGGCCAGCAGCACGATGATCAGGATCGGCACGATGAAAGACGCGACGACCGCAGCAATCAGCTGCTTCGGTGTCTTGATCGGGCCTTCGTGGGGGGCGTCGTGGGCAGTATCGTGGGCGTCGTTCATTCGCTGCTCTGGCAAAGGCCTGGAAGAGGCCGGGAGTTCGGCAAAAACGGCGGATTATAGGCAGGCGGGCTGCACTGCCCGACGGCGCCAGGGCGCTGCACGCCGCGGCAGCGCTAGAATCCGCAGTTGCCGTGCGACCGTGGTGAAGTGGATATCATTGGGCCCTCCGAAGGCTTAGTCGCAAGTTCGATTCTTGCCGGTCGCACCAGTTCGGAACCGCCGCTGCCGGCGTTCCATTTGTCGAGTCGGGCATAAGCTGGCTTCACTGCCAAGTCGTGCCCTACTGCAAGCTGGGCTTCAGCACATAGCCGATCCAGATCCTGAATTCAGAAACAGTCACGGCTGCTGGGGTTACCCGGCAGCCGTTTCGCTTTTTCGCACTACCTTCGGGGCAGGATCAGCCTATCGGTACCCGAGCTCTTGCGCTGCCGAACCAAGAGTCGGCTTGTTGGCGCATTGCGCGAGTGCCCGCACCTGCGTCAACCCGCTCATCGCGCAGCACTGCAAGCCTGGCGCCATCGGTCGAGCGAGCCCTGACTGTCGACCATCAGCCCCACTTCGACCGCGACAAGACCTGCATGGCCCAGACCGCATGCGCGCGGTTGTCTGGCTCAAGCCCTGCCGCGCACCATGTCGAGCAGGCGGCCCACGATGCGCTCGCCATCGGCACGCAGACCGTTGTGGGCGTACTCGTTGGTGATCCATGCACGCAAACCCCGCACGCGTCGCACGGTGTCCTCGGCCAAAGAGCGGTCCACGTACATGTCGTCGACGTACACCGTCGCAGCGATGGGCACCTCGTTGCGTGCCAGTCGCTCGGTGTCGTACAGGCGCGGCCATGGATGCTCGGCGAGCCGGCGCGCGGCCTCGCGGTGGGCGTGCAGCCCCGCATGCTCGTCCCACATCCAGGGAAAGACATGCTCTCCACCGAGCAGCTCACCGCTCACCGCGTCTTCCGGGGCCAGGCGGTGCGCCGCCCAGCGTGTGGCGCCGCCATCGGCATAACAGGACTCATGCAGCGTCGCGTAGATCGGGTTGCGCTCCCAGGCCGAGGCCTGCTGCGCATCCCACAGGAAGGCCGGTGACATGATGGGCAGCTCAAGCAGGTGATGCAGCCGCTCGAAGCCGGTGCTGTCGCCCAGCCACATCCCGGTCTGGCGGAACCGGCGCGCGGTGAGGCGGTCGCCGTTGGGCAGACGATGGTCTTCTTCGTCGAGCCGGCGCAGGAGGGTGCGCAGACGGTCGAGGTCGCCCGGGTAGCGCGCGTGGTAACGCTGGTTGGCTTCACGCGTGCGCGCCCAGGTGGCCGCGTAGACCTCGTCGACCGACCGGCCGGTCACCGGCGCCAGGCCGCCGGTGATGAGCACCTCGCGCAGGGCCTCGGGGGCCAGCGAGAGGTAGCTGAGCGCCGTGAAGCCGCCAAAGCTCTGGCCGAGCAGGCTCCAACGCTCGACGCCAAGGTCGGCGCGGATCAGTTCGAGGTCGCGCACGATCGAGTCCGCGCGAAAGTGAGTGAGGTACTCGGCCTGATCGGCGGGCGTGGCACCCGGGATGACAGACCCGACCGGCGTGGAGCGCCCGGTGCCGCGCTGGTCCAGCAGCAACACGCGAAAGTCAGCCAAGGCGCGCGCCAGCCAGCCAGAGGGTGGGCTCGTGGGGCGCGTGGCCTCGAAGCCGGGGCCACCCTGCAGGAAGACGAGATAGGGGCGGTCGCCACCGTCGGGCGCTGCCACCTCGCGCGTGAACACGCTGATGTTGCCGCGCTGCCGGTCGCTGTGAACCAAGGGAACGGCGTGCTCGCGCTCTATCAGCACAGCGCCAGGAATACGGTAGATGGTGCGCATGGCGACACGATACCTGGGGTGGCCATGGATCCCTGGATTTCAGGCTGCGGACCGCAGCTCGCAGCTTGCAGCGAGAGCGCGTGCCGCCAAGTCTCGGCAACGTACGAACCTTGAGCGTCAGGCAAGCGCACGACGGTCGCGGGTCGTGCAAGCGGGCTCAGCGCTGACCCCCTGCCCCTGAATCAGGGTCAAGCTGAGCGCTCCGGCTCGGCCAAGCCTGGTGCTGCTGGTCGCGTGCCGTGACTTCAGGGCGCCCCGCTGCCAGGACCGGAACGAGCTCAGACCGAGATGCGGTCGACAGTCGAGCCAGCGTTAGAGGGACGGGAAGCGAATCGCACCTTGCGCCGGCAACTTGACCATGCACGCCACAAAAAGCGGGCTGACGAGCCAGCCGTCCAGCCAGGCCCGTACCGAGGGCACGTTCTGCGCAGCAAACCACCCCGGGTCCACCGAGGCGAACTGGCGGACGAAGGGCATCACCGCCAAGTCGGTGGCGCAGGGCGTGGCGCCGCCCAGGAAGGGCGCGCCGAGCAGCCGGGCCTCCAGCGGTTGCAGCAGCGCATCCAGCGCCCTGTCGCGGTGTGCGTCTGGCGTGAGGGAGCCACTTTCGTTGCGCTGGGGGTACTTCCAGCGGTCGAGGTGACGCTTGAAGTCGCCGTCGTTGCGCTGTACCAGGTCCAGGTTGGCAGGCGACTGCGCCCGTGCCCACCAGCCCTGCTCATCGAACGAGGCGAGTGCCCAGCGCAGGATGTCCCAACTCTCCTCGATCACGCTGCCATCGGGCAGCTGCAGCACGGGTACCGTCGCCTTGGGCGACAAGGCCAGCAGGCTTGCAGGCTTGTCGCGCAAGCTGACCTCCACCGCCTCGAAGGCCCGACCGGCCTGCAGCAGCGCCATCCGTGCGCGCATGGCGTACGGGCAGCGGCGAAAGGTGTAGAGCCGCGGCAACTGTGGCCTTGGAAGGGTGGGTGGTACGCGCGGTTTCAGGGTCGATGCGTGCATGGGCAAGGTCGGTCCAGCGACACACGTCAGCCTGGAGCAACGCGGGTGCGAGCTACCCCGTAGTGTGCGCGGCATGAGCGCTTGCCGGTGCTTTCGTTGATCTGCCAGACAACACATGGGTGGGCCCGTTGCCGGTTGCGCAAGCAGGCCTCGTGCTGGCCCGACAACGGCTCCAGCTGCCGGTGACCAGCGGCATTCGACCCTAGTGCGACATCGATTGCCGCGACTTCAACGCCCCAGTGCGGCCGGTCGAGATCGCGATCGAGTGGCCCATCACAAGTCTGCCGATGCGGCACGCGACGCTGGCAGCCTGAAGGTGTTCGGAGTGGATCGCCCAGCCGATCAGTGCGAGCGAGCAGGTCTGGAATCGTCACCGAACCAGGAACCCCCCCAACGATGCGATGTCGATGGCACAGTGCCCCCCGTAAAGCGGGTGCCACTCGGTGGGCAGTCCGCGTTGCGCAGCGTGTTGCGCCAGGCGCTCGGTGCCTTCGTAGAGGCCGTAACGGTCGTGAAGGCCCGCCGACAGGTACAGGCTCGGGCGCGCCTCCTGGACAGCATCGCCCTCGATCAGCGCCAGCGGTGAAAAACGGCGCCACTCCTCGGCATTGGACACGTAGCTTCGGGACAGTTGCCAGATGCCGAAGATGATGCGGGGGTCGGCACCGGTGCGCACCATCGCCTCGCGGCTCTGGCTGAGCGGCGTGAAAGGCGAATCCAGGTAGACGGCCGGGCACAAGGCGGCTACTTTGTCGAAGTGCTGGGGTTGGCTCAGTCCCAGCACCAGGCTGTTCAATCCCCCCATCGATTCACCCATCAGCAAGCGGCGCTTTGGCTGGCCCACGCGCGCTTCGATCGCGCCGATGTCCGGCCAGATCGTATCCAGCAGGCCGCTGTGTTCGGCCTGGCCCTTCGGTGCCAGCAGCCATACCGCGCCGTAGGACAGCGAGATGACCGTGGGCGGCAACAGGCCTGCGTTCTGCCAGTGCGCCTGAAGCAGGGCGGTGAAGTACGTCGGGTCGTTCCAGACTTCGGCTTCGAGGTTGCGGCCGTGCAGGTGGTAGAGCACGTCCCCGTTCACGCCGCCCGCAGCGCGGTGCACGCAGTAACGCAGCGGCCCCTCTTGGCCACACTGCCGGCTGGCTGGCGTGAAGCTCACGGCCTGAGCGCCCCAAGGGCGGCTGATGTGCTGCCAGGCCCACCGGGCGGCGACAGCAAGCGCGAGCAGTACCAGCACGAGCGCTGCCGCCTTGCGCGGCAGCTTGTAGGTAACCATATGCGGGTTCTCCTGTTCGAGGTTTGAGCATGCGGCGGCCGCCACCGCAGGGCACCGGTGGTGCAGCCGGGTGGGGGGGGTCAGGTCAGGCCCGAGCGGGGCCAAGTCGGTGGGGCCCGGCGACGGCAGGCCGCTGCGGGCCGTGGGCTGGCGCTGGGGCGTTCGGCGGTGTCGCCGGCCAGCAGGGCCAGGCTCAGCAGATAGCCAGCGATGAAGCTGCCACCATAACCCACCAGCGGCGAGGGCAACCAGCCGGGCAGCGACAGGGCCACCAGCAGCCCCCACACAAGGCCGTGCAGACGCGCCTGGCGGTGGCGCAACGCGGGCCACAGCGGCAGCACTTGCAGCAGCGCCAGAGCCAGGCCAGTTGCCAAGTTCTGTTCAAAGCCGTGCTGCACGACCTGATCGACAAAGGCCAGGGCCTGCGGTGCCTGCCAGGCTTGGCCAAAGTGTGCCGCCATGACTGAGGACGCCAATGCCAGCAGCGCCAGGGCGCAACTTCTTTGATGCCAGGCACGCACGCCGAGCACAGCCGCGACCAGCCCCATCAACAAGGCATCGGCCTGCAGCGCGAGCGTGCCGCACGCCATCAGAAGGCCGCCCAGGGCCCAGGGTCGGGCGGCGGACTGGGGCCGCACGTCGGAGACCACCAGCAGCGCAGGCAGCAGCAGCCAGGCCAGGTTCAAGGGAACGGGCCCGACTTGCAGCCACGCGGAAGCCCCTGTGGATGCCTGGCCCAAGCCGGCGATGAGCAGCAGTGCACCCAGTGCGAAAGACAGCTTGGCGCGCAGCCGCTCGTCGGCTTGCAGCCGCCGCCGCGGCAGCAGGCGGAAAGTAGCGACTGCAAAGGCCAGCGACAGCAGGTTCATCCACACGTAGTGGCCTGGCGCGCCAGCGCTGTGCATGAAAAGGCAGCCGGCCAGCACGGCGAGCGCACAGGTCAGCACACCGGCGTTGTGGACCAGCGCCAAGCCGCCACGGGCGGCCGCGAGCGCGTGGCCGAGCGCTGTACAGAGGCAACCCCAGGCGAACGCCAGCGCCATGCGCTCGCTGCCGACAGACGCCACTTCGGCCTGCATCGCCTGGGCCCAGGCCGCTTGCCGCGCGCCCAACAGCCGGACTGCCGTACGCATCAGCAGGCGGCTGGCAAGCGCCAGTGCCCAGGCGGACGACGGGCGCCTCACAGACGGGCCTTCGCGGTGCGCAAAGGAATGGATCGGGCTCGCAGGGCTGCCAGGGGCTCCGCCAGCGAGGTCACCCAGTCGCGCCCTGCCTCTGTCAACCTGTAGACGTGCCGAGGCGGTCGTCCGGCCTGAGGCGAGTCCACCCAGCGCGCCTGCAGCAGCCCCTGGGCTTCCAGCCGCATCAACAACGGGTACAGCGTGCCGGACTTCACCCCGGCCTGCGCCATGACGTCGTAGCCGTGGCGCCAGTCGTCGGTAGCGGCCAGCACGGCGACAACGGCCAGGGCTTGGGGAGACAGGGCTCGACTGCGGTTCATGCACAAAGTCTATATATGTAGACTTACACCGTCAACTCCGCGACGACCGGTATCGAAGGGCCCCGTTCGTCGACCATTCAGATGAAACGAGCTGGATTCGAGAAGAACCTGATCGGCACCGTGCCCTGGCGCCACGCCGGCGGCAGGCGGCGCGTCCATCCCGGCTTCGTGCAGCTCTCGGCCTTCATGCGCATGAACCGCCAACGCCACTTCGACGCCTTCCGAGGCTAGTGCCAGCACCTGGTCGAGCGCGGATTCGACAAGGCCGAGGTCACGCGCACTTTCTACCAGGACTACATGGCCGTGGCCGACCTCGCCGCCGACTTCTACCTGGAGACCGTGCGCCTGGTCCTCCAGGAATACGCCCTGCCGCGCGGCGAGCAGCCTGCGGCCCTGCATGCGCACGCACTATGTGCAGCCGAACTTTGGGCACTACGGCGTGTTCAGCGGCAAGCGCTGGCAGAACCACATCGACCCGCTGGTGCGCGACGTGATCCACGTCTCGCAGTAGGGCCCGGCTGGGGCTGCCCGGGTTTGGTCAGAATCCGGGCTGAAGATGACGCTGTCGAACCGAACCCCCCGCCTGCTGGCCAGCGCCGGCCTGGCGCTGCTGCTCGCCGCCTGCGCCGGCCCCAGGACGGGTTCGCCTGGCCGCGACGGGCCGCCGCCGAACCCCCCGCCAGGTGTCGAGAAAACGCCCGACGCGGTGCCGCGCGTGGAACCCATCCGCCAGGGCGGCCCGAACAAGCCTTATGAGGTCTTCGGCCAGCGCTACGTGCCGCTGACCGCCGACGTGCCGCTGCGCGAGGTCGGCGGCGCTTCCTGGTACGGCAGCAAGTTCCACGGCCGGCCGACGAGCAGCGGTGAACCCTTCGACATGCTGGGCATGACGGCAGCCCACAAGACGATGCCGATTCCCAGCTATGCGCGCGTGCGCAACCCGGCCAATGGCCGCGAGATCGTGGTGCGCGTGAACGACCGCGGGCCGTTCGTCGATGGCCGCGTCATCGACCTGAGCTACGCCGCCGCGGCCCGGCTGGGTGTGCTGCGCGGCGTGACGCCCGTGGAGGTGCTGCGGCTGACGCATGCAGAAATCCGCGCCGGTTTCTGGCTCGACGCCCGCGCCGTCGACGACGGGCCGCCGGCCGCGCATCCCTAACCCGGCTGAAGACCCTGGCTTGCCGCGGCCGGGCTTTGCGTCGATGCTCAGCGCCCCGAGGCCCGAGTCTGCACAGCGATGCCCAAAGCCGAAGCCCCCATCACCTTCGTCATCCCCGGTGTGCGCCAGGATGGCGCCAGCCGCAGCGGCAACATCGGCACGCCGCCGCCGCCGGCCCCCGATGGCCCCGGCCATGTGAAGGCCCGGGTGCTGGTGGCCGCCCACCGCGGTGGCGACGCAGTGCGCGTGACCGCAGTACCTGGCGAAGACGTGGTGGTGCTGCACATCGCTGGCGGCCCGGTGCTCACGCTGCACCCGGCCACCGCCGCGGCGCTGATGCGCGGGCAAGGCGGCGCCACGCGCAGCGCCGCCCGCGCCGCGGGCAGCGACGAGGGCGAAGTCCAGGTCAGCGCCCAGCTGCGCTGGCAGGGGCTGGAGCAGGCGGCGCCCTCGCGCAGCGGCGGCTTCCTCGGGCAGGTGCTCTTGTCGGCGTTCGAGGTCGTCACCGGGCTGGTGCGCGACCGGGCGGTCGATTTCGTCGCCAGCCAGGTGGTGAAGAAGGTCGACGGCCAGGTCGAGGCCGGTGTCTACGAACTTTCGCCACAGGCGCTGACGCCGCTGAAAGGCAGCGGCCGGCTGCGCGCGGCCCTGCCAGCACCGGCCGACCCGGCCAAGCAGCCGCTGCTGGTGCTGATCCACGGCACCTTTGTCGACACCGTCAGCACCTTCGGCAAGATGTGGGTGCAGCACCCGCAGGCGGTGCGCGACCTGTTTGCGCACTACGAGCAGCGCGTCTACGCGCTCGACCACCCCACCATCGGGGCCAGCCCGATCGCCAACGCGTTGACGCTGGTCCAGGCCCTGCCCGATGGCGTGCGCCTGCACCTGGCCACGCATTCGCGCGGCGGGCTCGTGGCCGAGGTCTTGGCCCGCGTGTGCGCGCGGCCGACGCTGATGCCCGAAGACCTGGCGCACTTCGACGGCCCGGCCTACGAACAGCAGAGGCGCGACCTGCGCGCCCTGGCATCGGCGGTGAAGAAGAAGGGCATCGCCGTGGACCGCGTCGTGCGTGTGGCCTGCCCGGCTCGCGGCACCCTGCTGGCCAGCCAGCGGCTTGACGCCTACCTCTCGGTGCTGAAGTGGACGCTGGAACTGGCCGCCGTGCCGGTGGCCCCGGAGCTCCTGGACTTCCTGTCCGAAGTGGCCCGCCGCCGCGCCGACCCGACCGAGCTGCCAGGCCTGGCCGCGATGATCCCGGACGCCCCGCTGTTGAACTGGCTGAACGGCACCGAGGAGCCCGTCGCCGGCGAACTGCGCGTGGTCGCCGGCGACCTGCAGGGCGACAGCGTCGGCACCTGGCTGAAGACGCTGCTGGCCGACGCCTTCTACTGGACCGACAACGACATCGTCGTGCACACGCGCTCGATGTACGGCGGCGCGCCGCGCGAGGGCGGCGCGCAGTTCCTGCTGGATCAGGGCGGCAAGGTCACGCACTTCGCCTACTTCGCCAACGAACGCACGGTGCAGGCGGTGGTGGCCGGGCTCACGCAGGCGCAGCCGCCGGGTTTCGGGCTCATCGGCCCGCTGTCCTGGGCCGGACAGGACAGCGGTGGCAGTCGCGCGCCGCGTGCTGCGAAGGACGGCCGGGCGGCCAGCGAGCGGCCGGCGGTGTTCGTGCTGCCAGGCATCCTGGGCAGCCATCTGCGCGTGGGCGACAAGCGCATCTGGCTCAGCCTGCGGCTGATCGGCGGTCTGGCCAAGCTGCGCTACGAACCCGGCCGCGCCGACGGCGTGCAGCCAGACGGGCCCATCGGCCTGAGCTACGACGACCTCATCGAGCACCTGGCCGACAGCCACGAGGTCTTCGAATTCAGTTTCGACTGGCGCCGTCCCATCGAAGAGGAAGCGCGACGGCTGGCCGAAGCGGTGACGGCCGCACTCGACGCGCGCAATGCCAGTGGCCAGCCGGTCAGGCTGCTCGCCCATTCGATGGGCGGCGTGGTCGCGCGCACGATGCAGCTCGAGCGGCCGCAGGTATGGGCGCGGCTGATGCAGCGCCCCGGCGCGCGCCTGGTGATGCTGGGCACGCCCAATGGCGGCAGCTGGGCGCCGATGCAGTGCCTGTCGGGCGACGACACCTTCGGCAATGCGCTGGCCAGTTTCGGCAGCCCGCTGCGCGACAAGCAGGCGCGCCAGTGGATGGCCGAGATGCCCGGCTTCATCCAGCTGCAGGCCGGCCTTCTGGACCAGGGCCTGGACCAGGAAGGCACCTGGCGCGCACTGGCCGAGGCCGACCTGAAGTTCGTGCAGGATCGCAACTGGTGGCACACCAGCAATGGCGAAACGCCCGAGGCTGCCTACACCTGGGGCCTGCCGCCGCAGCGGGTGCTGGACCAGGCGCGGGCGCTGCGTGAACGGCTGGACAAGCAGCGCGAGGGTGATCTCAAGACATTCGCCGACAAGCTGGCCCTGGTGGTGGGCCGCGCCAAGTTCACGCCCGACGGTTATGCAGTGGGCGAGCAGGGCTTCGTCTACCAGGACGCCGTGGACGGCGGCGACGGCCGGGTGACGCTGGGCTCGGCCCTGCTGCCCGGCGTGCGCACCTGGACGCTCGACACCGAACACGGCAGCCTGCCCGACAAGGCGTCGGCCTTCGAGGCCTTCGTCGAGCTGCTCGAGCGCGGCGAAACGGCGCGGCTGCCCACGCTCGCCCTGCCGTCGGCGACCACGGCGCGCAGCGGCGCCGAGGCGGTGGCCGTGCCGGCGGTGGCGCATGTCAGCAGCCGGCCTTCACGGGCACCCAGCCTGCCCGTGCCGGCCACGGGGCAGCAGGCGGTGTTCCTGCAAGGCCGGCTCGAAGACGCCGCCCCGCAGCGCCCGCGCGCGGCGGCCCTGCAGGTGACGGTGCTCAACGGCAACCTGAGCTTCGTGCGCACGCCACTGATGGTGGGGCATTCGCGCTCGCTCATCCTCACCGGCACCGAAGGGGCGGTGAACCGCCTCATCGGCGGCACGATGAAGGCCTCGCTCGAAGCGGGTCTGTACCCGGACGAGCCTGGCTCGCATCAGATCTTCATGAACGCGCGCCAGGACCCCGACAACCCCTGGGCTGCACCGCGCCCCGGGGCCGTCGTCGTCGTCGGCCTGGGCGACGAAGGCATGCTCAGCGAAGAACGGCTGACCCGCACCGTGCGCCAGGGCGTGATGGCCTGGGCCCAGCGCCAGGCCGAAGCCCGCGGCGGCGCGCCCGCACACATGGAACTGTCAGCCACGCTGATGGGCAGCGGCGGCAGCGGCATGAACGCCAGCAACGCGGCACGCGCCATCGCCCAGGGCGTTCGCGACGCCAACCTGCGCCTGGCTGCTGGCGACAGCGAACGCGGGTGGCCGGTGGTCACGAGGCTGACGCTGGTCGAGCTGTACCTCGAACGCGCCTCCGACGCCTGGCACGGCCTGCAGGTGCTGGCGACCGCATCGCCTGGCGACTACGACATCGCCCCCACCATCGCCAGCGGCGTGGGGCCGCTGCGCCGGCAGATCGACAGCGGCTACCGCGGCACGGACTACGACTTCATCACCGCCACCTCGGCCGGCGACGACACCATCGCCTTCACCCTGGACACCAAGCGTGCGCGCACCGAAGTGCGCGCGCAGTCGACGCAGGGCAGGCTGCTGCGGGAACTCGTGAGCAAGGCCTCGCGCGACAGCCGGATGGACGACAGCAACGCCCAGCTTGGCCGCACCCTCTTCCAGCTGCTGGTGCCGCCCGAGGTGGAGCCCTTCCTCAGCGGCACCAGCCGCATGCTGCTGGAGCTGGACGAAAAGACGGCGCCGATCCCCTGGGAGCTGCTGGACACCCAGACCGACCGCCAGCCGCGCCCGGGACAGCTCGCCGAGCGCCCCTGGGCCATCCGCACCCAGCTGCTGCGCAAGCTGCGCAAGGACAGCTACCGCCAGCAGGTGCAGGACGCCAACCCCGACGACAGTGTGCTCGTCATCGGCGAGCCACTATGCACCGACGATCGCTATGCGCGCCTGCCCGGCGCCGCGCGCGAGGCCAAGGCCGTGGCGGCGAAGCTGCGCGAGAACGGTGCCGTGCCTGCCGACCGCGTCAAGGCGCTGCTGACCCAGCCGACGGCATCGCAGGTGATCAACGCACTGTTCGAGCGCCGCTACCGCATCGTCCACATCGCCGGCCATGGCGAGCCGGTGCTGCGCGACGAGAAGGACCGCAGCAAGCTCGTGCACAAAGGCGGCGTCGTGCTGTCCGACGGCACCTTTCTCGGCCCCGACGAGGTACGCAGCATGCGCACCGTGCCCGAGCTGGTGTTCGTCAACTGCTGCCATCTGGCCGCACCCGACGAACAGGAAGCGCTGAAGGCCCGGCGCCGCGGCCCCTTCGACCGCGCCGACTTCGCCTACGGTCTGGCCGACTCGCTGATCGAGACCGGCGTGCGCTGCGTCATTGCCGCCGGCTGGGCCGTGGACGACGAGCCCGCCGAGATCTTCGCCACCACCTTCTACGCCCAGCTGCTGAACCGGCAGCCCTTCATCACCGCCGTGGCGCGTGCGCGCGAAGCCGCCTGGCTGGCCAACCCGCGCAGCAACACCTGGGCGGCCTACCAGTGCTACGGAGACCCGAACTGGACCTATCGCCAGAGCGCTGCCGATGCGCTGGCCGCCCCCTTGGCGCCACGCGACGAATTCGATGGCGTGGCCTCGCCCCTGGCACTGGCGCTGGCGCTCGAGGAAGTGGTGGTGCAGCGGCGCTACATGGGCGGGCAGCGCGATACCCTGCTGGAAAAGGTGCGCCACCTGGACGCCCGCTTCGCCGGCCTGTGGGGCGGCATGGGTGCCATTGCCGAAGCCCTGGCCCTGGGCTACCAGGAAGGCGGCGAGACCGACACGGCCATCGCCTGGTACGAAAAGGCCATCCGCAGCAACGACGGCAGCGCTTCGATGCGGGCACAGGAACAACTCGGCAACCTCCGCGCGCGTCTCGCCTGGGACCGTGTGCGCGAAGCTCCGCCACCGCAGCGCGCGGCCGTGGCCGCCGCCTCGCGAGCCGACCTGATGCAGGCCGTGCGCGAGCTCAGCCTGCTGGCCAACCTGCTGCCGACGCTGGAACGGCACAGCCTCGTCGGCTCGGCCCACAAACGCCTGGCCCTGCTGGAACGCCTGCTGGACGACGCTGCCGGCGAGACAGCCCAGCTGGAAGCCGCGCGGACGGCGTATCGGGCAGCCAGCGCCTTGGCCTTGCAGGAGCAGTCGCCCGAGCTGTTCTACCCGGCCATGAACGAACTCGCCATCGACCTGGTGCTGCAGGCCGGCACGCGCCACGCCGCGCTGGACCCGGGCCTGCTGGCCGGCTCGCGCCGCAGCCTGCAGCACAAGTCGCTGCAGGACCCGGACTTCTGGTGCTACGCCGGGCTCATCGAGATCGACCTGCTGCAGGCCCTGGCCGAACGAAAGCTCGCGGTCGCCGCCGAACGCCTGCTCGACCGCTATGCCGAACTGCACACCCGCGTGGGCTCGCGCGGCTACTGGGCCACGGTGGCCGACCAGGGCGACTTCCTGCTCACGCCCCACGCCAGGCAGCACGGCGGTGCCGAAGCGGCCCAGGCCCGGCGGCTGCTGGACTGGCTGAACGAACGCGCCGGGCGCCAACCCGGCACGGCCACCTGAGCACCCGGGACGACCCCCGTGTGGATGTTCCGGTGGCTCGCCGACGCCGTGCTGCTGCTGCACCTGGCCGTGGTGTTGTTCGTCACCGCCGGACCGCTGCTGTCGGTGCTGGGGCACTGGCGGGGCTGGCCGGTCGTCAACGGCCTGAAGTTCCGCCTGCTGCACGGGGCGCTGCTGGGCATCGTCATCATGCAAGCCTGGCTGGGGCAGCTCTGCCCGCTGACGCTGCTGGAATCCTGGCTGCGCGTGCAGGGCGGTGAAGCGGGCTATGGCGGCAACAGCTTCATCGGCCACTGGGTGGGCCGGCTGCTGTTCTACGAGGCACCGATGGCCGTCTTTGCGGCGGTCTACAGCGCCTTCGGCGCGCTGGTGCTGGCGGTCTGGTGGTGGGTTCCGCTGCAACGCCAGCCATTACGCTACGCCAGCCAAACCCCTTGAACCTGACCGCCGCCCCGATGCACCCCACCCTGCGCCCGGCCGCTGCCAGCGACCACGCCTTGATCGCCGCCTGGCTGTCCGACGAAGCCGCCACCCGCCAATGGGCGGGCGGCGAGGTTCGCCACCCGCTGCGCGCTTACGAATGGGAACGGCTGCTCGAGCAGGCCGACGGCCACGGCCGCGTGCTGCTCGTGGGCGACGAGCCCGTGGCCTTCGTCCAGTGCGAGCGGGCGGGTCCGGACAGCCTGCAGCTGAGCCGGCTGCTGGTGCGCCCCGACCGCCGCCGCCAGGGCCACGGCCGTGCCCTGTGCATCGCGCTGATCGACGAGTTCACCGCCGACGCCGGACTCCGCGCCATCACGATCGCCGTCCAGCGCAACGACATCGCAGCGCGCAACCTGTTCAGCCGGCTCGGCTTCCAGGGCCTGCCGGCGCCGCCGGGCGAATCGCAGCTGAGCTTGCGCCGGATGCTCCGCCGCCCGATCGGGCCCTGACGAAACGGGAGGCCTCAGCGTCCGCCACTCACGTCGATGATGGCCCCCGTGGTGTAGGGCGACTCGTCCCCCAGCAGCCAGACGATGGCCGCGGCCACTTCGTCGGCGGCACCGGGGCGCTGCATCGGCACTTGCGGTGCCAGGCGCTGCGCCCGGTCGGGCTGGCCACCACTGGCGTGGATGTCGGTGTCGATGATGCCCGGGCGTACCGCGTTCACGCGCACGCCTTCGGTGGCCACCTCGCGCGCCAGGCCGAGCGTGAAGGCGTCGACGGCGCCCTTGGCTGCGGCGTAGTCCACGTACTGCCCGGCCGAGCCCAGCCGTGAAGCCACCGACGAGACGTTGACGATGGCCCCGCCGGCGCCGCCATGCGCCGTGCTCAGCCGGCGCACGGCTTCGCGTGCGCAGTGGAAGCTGCCGAACACGTTGACCGCGAACATGCGCTGGATGCGCGCGGCGCTCATCGCGTCCACCCGCGAGGCGTCGTCGACGACGCCGGCGTTGTTGACCAGACCCCCCAGTGGCGGCATGGCCCTGTCGACCTGGGCGAACAGCGCCTGCACCTGGGCGTCGTCGGCCACGTCGGCGGCCATGGCCAGCGCCTGGCGGCCCAGTGCCCGAACCTGCGCCACCACCGCCGCGGCGGCGGCTTCGTCGCGCGCGTAGTTGACGACGACATGCCAGCCGGCACGGGCCGCGCGCAGCGCGGTCGCAGCGCCAATGCCGCGGCCGCCACCGGTGATGACGAGGGTTCTGTCCATCGTCGCACTTTAGCTTTTGGCACCTGGGCTAGAGTGAGCAGCACACCCACGAAACGCCCGCCCAGCACCGATGGCCAAAGACTTCGACACCTTGGAAGACAGCAACCGCTCTGCCAACCCGAGCATCCACCAGGTGTCCGACCCGGCGCGCCGGGTCTGGCTGCAGGCCGGTGCGGGCGCGGCGGGCCTGGCCTGGCTGTCGACACTGGGCCTGGGGGGCTGCGCCACCGCCGGCGGTAGCGGCGCTGGCGGGTCCGGGCCCGCGCTGGGCTTCACCAGCGTGCCTGCATCCACCGCCGACTCGGTGCGTGTGCCGCTGGGCTACGTGGCCCAGGTGCTGGCCCCCTGGGGCGAGCCGCTGGGCATCGCCGGCGCCGCCATGCCGGCCTGGAAGCCCGACGCCAGCAACACCGCCGAAGAACAGGCGCTGCAGATGGGCATGCACCACGACGGCCTGAACTTCTACCCCTTGGCCGATGGCGCTGCCGGCTCGGCGCGCGGCCTGCTGGTGCTGAACCACGAATACACCGACGACGGCCTGCTGCACCCGGGTGGCCAGACGCCCTGGACGGCCGAGAAGGTGCGCAAGGCACAGGCCGCACATGGCATCGCCGTGATCGAGATCGAACGCCGGGCCGAGGGCTGGCGCATGGTGCGGCCGTCGAAGTTCGCGCGGCGCATCACCGGCAACACCCCGTTTGCCATCGGCGGCCCGGCGGCAGGCCATGCGCTGATGAAGACCGCCGCCGACCCCCAGGGCCGCGTGGCCCTGGGCACCCTGGGCAATTGCGCCAGCGGCAAGACACCCTGGGGCACCTTCCTCAGCGGCGAGGAGAACTGGGCCAACTACTTCACCGCCGCCGACACGCCCACCGCACACGAGCGCCGCTGGGGCATCCGCAAGGCCACGTGGTACCGCTGGCCGGAACACGACGAGCGCTTCGACACCGTGCGCAACCCGAACGAGCCCAACCGCTTCGGCTGGGTCGTCGAAGTCGACCCGATGGACCCCACCAGCACCCCCGTCAAGCGCACCGCGCTGGGCCGCGCGGCGCATGAAGGCGCCTGGGTGGCGGTGACGAAGAGCGGCCGTGCCGTGGTCTATTCCGGCGAGGACGCGGCCTTCGAGTACATCTACAAGTTCGTCTCGCGCGACGCCATCCGGCCGGCGCGGCCGGGTGTTTCCGCGGCCAAGGCCAATGCCGAGCTGCTCGACCACGGCACGCTCTACGTGGCGCGCTTCGACAGCAGCGGCCGCGGCCGCTGGCTGCCGTTGGCACATGGCAGCGGGCCGCTCACCGCGGCCAACGGTTTCGCCGACCAGGGTGAAGTCGTGATCAAGGCACGCCAGGCCAGCGACCTGCTGGGCGCCACGAAGATGGACCGGCCGGAATGGCTGGCCATCGACGAGCGCACTGGCTGGGTCTACTGCACGCTGACCAACAACAGCAACCGCGGCCAAACCGGCTACCCGGGCACCGACGACGCCAACCCGCGCGCGAACAACGTCATGGGCCAGATCATCCGCTGGAAGGAAGACGGCGACTTCGACGGCGAAGCTTTCGCCTGGAACCATCTGCTGCTGGCCGGTGACCCGGCCAACGCCGCGGAAAACACCCGCGGCAACATCAAGGGCGACGCCTTCGGCAGCCCCGACACCATCGCATTCGACCCGCGCGGCGTGCTCTGGGTGGGTACCGACGCCAGCAGCCGCAGCATGAACAAGGGGCCCTACGAACGCATCGGCAACAACAGCCTGCTGGCCTGCAACCCGGCCACTGGCGAGGTCAGGCGCTTCCTCACCGGACCGGTGGGCTGCGAGGTGACCGGAGCCACCTGGACGCCGGACGGCCGCAGCATGTTCATCAACATCCAGCACCCCGGCGAAAGCCCCGGCGAGCGCAGCGACCCGGCCCAACCCAGCCGGCATTCGCGCTGGCCCGACAACGCACCGGGCAGCCGCCCGCGGTCAGCGACCGTGGTGATCTGGCGCCAGGACGGTGGCGTGGTCGGCAGCTGAAGCCTGCGCCGCCACGCGTACACGATTGCGGCCATCGTGCTTGGCGCAGTACAGCGCCAGGTCGGCCGCCTTCAGCAGGTTCTGGGCGTCGAAAGGCGGGGCCGCCGCCAGGCCCAGGCTGATGGTCATGCGCAGCTCGGGGACTTCGGGGCAGAAGCCGGCGTGCGCCGCGACACGCTCGCGCAGCCGCTCGCAGAACTCGCGCGCCAGCCCCGAGGGCATGCCGGGCAGCACGAGCACGAACTCTTCGCCGCCGTAACGCACGAGCACGTCACCGGACCGCGTGTTGTCGCGCAGCAGTGCGGCCAGGGCCACGAGGGCGCGGTCGCCCACGGCATGGCCGTGGGCGTCGTTGATGATCTTGAAGTGGTCGATGTCTACCAGCACCAGCGCCACCGCCTCTTGGTCGCGCTGCAAGGCCGGCAGAAGTTCGGCACAGCGGCGGTCGAAGTGGCGGCGGTTGCCCAGGCCGGTGAGCGCGTCGCGTTCGGCATGGGCGGCAAATTCGGCGGCGCGAGCCCGCTGCGTTTGCGCGTCCTGGCGCGCCTGGTCGGCCTGCCAGAAGGCGTGCTGGGCTTCGGTGCGGGTCACGAACAGTTCTGACTGCGCGCGCAGTTGCTGCGTGGCGCGCTGGCGCTCCATGCGTTCGACCGTCTCGAAGTGCTGCAGCGCTTCGTCGACCCGGCCCAGCGCGCGGCAGGCACGGTAAGCGGCATGGTGGGCGCGGATGGCCGTCTGGATCGGCGCCTGCCCGCCCATTTCGGCCAGCAGGGCCTGGCTGCGCTGCAGCGTCAGCTCGGGCCGGCCTTGCAGCAGATCATGCACTGCCAATGTCGTGCCCAGGCGCCAGATGTAGGCCGAGAACCCGCGCGCTTCGGCCGTGGCCTGGGCGCGCTGCAGTAGTGCCAGGGCGGCTTCGCTCTGGCCGTCGTACATGAGCACTTCGCCGAGGTTGCCGCAGATCGCCACTTCCTGCTGCGGCGGGGGTGGCACTGGCAGGCCCTCGTAGGCCCGGGTGCCGGCCTCGCGCGCCCGCGCCAGGGCCGCTTGCACTTCGTCTGCCGGGGCCGCGCCGTTCAGGCGGTGGAACAGACCGATGGAAAAAGCACACAGTGCGTTCTGCGCCACGAGCTGCTCGGCCGGCGCCGCCGCCGGGCCATGCAGTCGCAGGGCCTCGCCCAGCACGCGCGAGGCCTGCCAGGAGTCGCCCATGCGTTCGAAACAGGCGCTCAGCGTGAAAGCGGCCTTGAGCGAGGCATTGGCATCGCCCAGCGGGCTGACGAGCCGGACCAGTTCGTGCGCAGTGTCCAGCGCACGGTCGAAATGGGCGGTTTCGCAGGCCGCCATGCTGAACGCGCGCATCAGCTGGAACCGGTCGCTGGCCAGCGTCTGGTCCAGCGGCGGCCGCGCCAGGGCCTGCAGCACAGGCGGCGCCATGGACAGCACGTCGGCGTGGCGGCCCACGCGCAGCAGCTGTTCACACAGCCAGGCGCCCGCCTGGGCGGCTTCGTGTGGCTGGTCCAGCGCCTGCGCCAGCGCCATGGCTGCGCGCGCCGCGACGCAGGCCGCCTCGGGCAAGGTCGGGCCGGCCGGGTCGGCCAGTGCCAGGCTGGCCGCCAGGCGCCGGCGGTGGTCGTCGGGCAGCGGGCTCATGGCGTCAGTTTCGGGGCGCACAGCGTTGCATGACGGCATCTTCGACCATTTCTGGCGCCGACTTGAGCCCGCCCATGCGGGCGATAGGGGTCAGAGTACCGGCGGGCCGAATGCCACCGGTGCCTGCGCCGCCAGCCAGGCCGTGACGGCCCAGCAGGCCACGTTCTGCGGCAGGGTGCGCGGGTCGATGCGGTCCAGCGTGTCGTGTTCGGTGTGGTGCACGTCGAAATAGTTCGTGCCGTCCTGCCCCAGCGCCACGCCCGGCCAGCGGTGGCGACGCATCAGCAGCGCGGCGTCCGGCCCCGGGCCGCCGCGGTTGCGCGACTCACCATCCGCCCAGGCCACGCCCAGCGGCGCCAGCACCCGCGCGATGTCCTCGAACAGCGGCACCGCTGCCGGCTGCACGCGGTGGTTCAGCTGGAACACCGGGCCGGCGCCGAAGTCGCTTTCACCGACCATCTGGTGCACCACGTCCTTGTAGCGGTCACCATAGGCGCGGGCGCCATCGAAGCCGTTTTCCTCGTTGCCGAACAGCACCACGCGGATGGTGCGGCGTGGCGCCACGCCGGCGGCCATGAGCACGCCCGCAGCGGCGCTGGCGATCGCCACGCCGGCGCCGTCGTCCTGCGCGCCCTGGCCCAGGTCCCAGCTGTCGAGATGGCCGCTGATGAGCACGATCTCGTCCTTGAGGTCGGTGCCCGGAACTTCGGCGATGACGTTGTGGGTGGTGGCGTCGACGTCGTTGCGCGCCTCCAGTCTCAGCTTCAGGCGCAGCGGGGCGCCAGCGGCCTGCAGGCCGGCCATGACCTCGGCGTCGGGCACCGACACCGCGAAGGCGGGGATGCGTGGCAGGCTCAGGTCGTAGCGCGTGGCGCCGGTGTGGGCGATGGGCGCACGGTCGGTCCCGATGGAGCGGATACCCACCGCCACGGCGCCGCGCCGGGCGGCCTCGATCGGGCCCATGCTGCGCGCGCCCACCGCCGCGCCATAGCCGCTGCCGGTGCGGGTGCGTTCCATCTTCTGGTCGATGAAGACGATGCGGCCCTTGGCGCGGCTGGTGGCCGGGTCGTCGGCCTGCAGTGCCGCCAGGTCGGGGTACCAGGCGATCTCGGCGTCGATGCCCTCGGGCGGGGTCGGCACGCTGTTGCCGAGTGCGGCCATCACCAGGCCCTGCTCGCGGGCGCGGGCACCGGGCTTCTGCGCGCCCGGGATGACGAGCGTGGCCGATGCCGGCCCACGTTGCCACACACGCAAGGCCAGCGATTCGGCGCGCACGTTCTGCAGCTTCAGCCCGCGCAACGCGCCCTGGGCCCAGGCCACGGCCTTCGCGTCGGCGGCCGAACCGGCCGGACGCGGGCCGATGTCCCTGCACAGTTGCTGGAGCAGGGCCCAGGCCTGGGTGTCGGCCAGGCCCAGTTCGCGCAGCTTTTCGGCGTGGCGCAGGTCGGCGTCGGCGAACCTGGCCGGTGTCTGAGCCCGGGCGGACGGAGGTGTCATCGGGCTCAGGCCGGCAGCCAGCGCAGCGGCAGTGCCAAGGAGTTCACGCCGCTTCATTTCGACGTGGGCATCACGAATTCGGCGCCAGCGCCCTGCTTCGCGATGCTGTCGGGCCAGCGCTGCATCACGCTCTTCTGCTTCGTGTAGAAGCGCACGCCTTCCTCACCGTAGGCGTGCATGTCGCCGAACATGCTGCGCTTCCAGCCGCCGAAGCCATGCCAGGCCATCGGCACCGGAATCGGCACATTGATGCCGACCATGCCCACCTGCACCTGGCGGCTGAATTCGCGCGCAACGCCGCCGTCGCTGGTGAACAGGGCCACGCCGTTGCCGAATTCATGGGCGTTGACCAGGGCCAGCGCCGTGGCGAAGTCGGGCACGCGCACGCAGGCCAGCACCGGGCCGAAGATCTCTTCCTTGTAGATGCGCATCGTCGGCGTGACGTGGTCGAACAGGCTGCCGCCCGTGAAGAATCCCTGCTCGAAACCCTTGACGCTGTGGCCGCGGCCGTCGACCACCAGCGTGGCGCCTTCCTCGACGCCGATGCCGATGGTGCCTTCGATGCGGTCGCGCGCCTCGCGCGTGACGATCGGGCCCATCTCGGCGTCGAGCTCCATGCCGTTCTTCACCTTCAGCGTGCGCGCGCGCTCGGCCAGCAGCGGCACGATCTTGTCGGCCACGTCGCCCACGAGCACGGCCACGCTGATGGCCATGCAGCGCTCACCGGCGCTGCCGTAGGCGGCACCGATCAGGGCGTCCACCGCCTGGCCGAGGTCGGCGTCGGGCATCACCACCATGTGGTTCTTGGCCCCGCCCAGGGCCTGCACACGTTTGCCGTGGTGGGCGCCGGTCTCGTAGATGTATTGCGCAATCGGCGTGCTGCCCACGAAGGAGAGCGCGGCCACGTCGGGGTGGGTCAGCAGGCTGTCGACTGCCAGCTTGTCGCCCTGCACGACGCTGAACACGCCATCGGGCAGGCCTGCCTGGGCCAGCAGTTCGGCCATGAACAGGCTGGCGCTGGGGTCCCGTTCACTCGGCTTCAGGATGAAGGCATTGCCGCAGGCCAGGGCCACCGGGAACATCCAGCAGGGCACCATGCACGGGAAGTTGAAGGGCGTGATGCCGGCGACCACACCCAGTGGCTGGCGCAGCGTCCAGTTGTCGATGCCGGTGGACACCTGGTCGGTGTAGTCACCTTTCAGCAACTGCGGGATGCCACAGGCGAATTCGACGATGTCGATGCCGCGCATGACTTCGCCCTGGGCGTCGGTGAAGACCTTGCCGTGTTCGGCCGTGATCATCGCGGCCAGGGTGTCCTTGTGCTGGTTCATCAAGGCCAGGAAGGCGTTCATCACGCGCGCACGGCGCAGCGGCGGCAGGGCACCCCAGGCCGGCTGCGCGGCCTTGGCGGCGGCGACGGCGGCGTTCACGTCCTCGGCACTCGCCAGCAGCACCTGGCGGGCCACCGCACCGGTCGCCGGGTTCCAGACGGGCTGGCGGCGGGTGGCCTGGCCCGGCGTGGCGCGGCCGCCGATCCAGTGGCCGATGTCATTCGTCTGCGTGAAGGCTTCGGGTGCGCCCATGGTCGTGGTCCTGCGGTTGTGTGGTGACGGGTGTCAAGCCGGCCAGTCTAGTCATTCGCCGGCTGCGGGCATGCCGGACAATCCCGCCGATGAATGCCACCCTGCCGCCCCGCCCTCTGCTCAACCCGTTGTCCGACGGCGACCTGGAACGCCTGCAGACCCTGCTGGACGCCGTGCCCGCGCCGCTGGAGCCGCTGGACGTGAGCGCCCTCGACGGCTATCTGTGCGGCGTGCTGCTGCAGCCCCGCCCGGTCCCGGCCGAACAGTGGCTGAAATGGGTCACCGACGTCGAAGGCCGGCCCGCCCCGGCCGGCCCGGCGCTCGACGAACTCCAGGCCCTGGTCCGCCGCCGCCATGCCGAGATCGACCGCGCCATCGCCAACCGCGACTGGTTCGACCCCTGGATCTTCCCGCTGGACGAGGACGATGCCGACCCTGAAGCCGGCGAGGCAGGCAGCGAAGACAGCGGCGAAGACAACCCGCCGCAGGACGCCGTGCTGCCCTGGGTGGCCGGCTTCGCCG
Organism: Rubrivivax sp.; assembly: GCA_022842595.1. Classification (GTDB taxonomy): domain Bacteria; phylum Pseudomonadota; class Gammaproteobacteria; order Burkholderiales; family Burkholderiaceae_C; genus Rubrivivax. Next base: position 88,882 of record JALHPF010000006.1, on the reverse strand, counting down.
CGGCGATGGACGCCTTCCCGGCGCTGATGGCCAGCCCCGACCCGGCGCTGATCGAACCGCTGGCCCTGCTGTACCTGCACTTCGACCCCGAAGACCTGGAAGACGCCGACGCGCTGCTTGCCGTCATCGAAACACTGGAACCGCCCGCCGACCTGGGCGAGGCCGTGCAGGACCTCGTGCGTGCGCTGATGCTGATGGCCGACGTGACGCGTCCGCGCGCCGTGAAGCCCGGCCTGCGCCCGCGCGGCGGCGGCACGCGCAAGGGCCCGCCCGCACGCGGGCGGCGTTGACCCACCCCGGCGCTGGTGCAGGCTTTGCCGCACACTGCAGGGCTCGGCGATCCGCCGCGCCCGCCCGGGACTGCCCCATGACCGACCCACGCCTTGTCTTGCTGCGAACGAGCTTCGCCACCCTGGCGCTGACGGTGGCCGCTGCCAGCCCCGCGCTGGCGGCCGACAGCGAACCGCCGCCGCCGCCGGCGAAGGCAGCCGCCCCGGCACCGGCCGCGTCACCCTTGGCCGCAGCCCGCGCCCACATCCAGGCCAGGGACTGGCCGGCGGCCATCCTGGCGCTGCAGAAGGTCAACGCCGTCAACGACGCCGACTGGAACAACCTCATGGGCTACGCCCTGCGCAAGCAGGCCAGGCCCGACCTGGACGGCGCGCAGCGCTACTACGACGCCGCGCTGCGCATCAACCCGCAGCACCTGGGTGCGCTCGAGTACTCTGGCGAACTGGCCCTGATGAAGGGCGACCTGGCCACCGCCGAAGGCCGGCTGACCGTGCTCGCCAAGCTGTGCCCGAGCGGCTGCGAAGAACTCGCCGACCTGAAGCAGGCCGTCGCCCGCTTCAAGAGCACCGGAAAGATCTAGGCCCGAGGCACGCCCCAAGCTTCCCGCCACGGAACCGGCTCTGCCGGGCCGTCGGCGGACGGCCCCCTCGGGGCGTAGCGAGCGCCAGCGAGCTTGGGGGCCCCACTCAGCCGAACACGGCCCGGGCGTGCAGGCCCAGCCCCTGGGCGACGCTGGCAAAGCGGTCGCCACGCACCTGCCGGGCGCTCGGGAAACCTGCGGCGATGCGGTCGACCAGCGGCGCCAGGCCGGTGCTGCCCCCGGTGAAATACAGCGCATCGACCGATTCCGGCGCCACGCCCGCACGCCGGGCGGTTTCGGCCGCGGCCTGGACGATGTTCTCGAGGTCGGCCTCGATCGCCGCCGCCGCCTGGGCTTCGAGCAGGTCGCTGGCCAGGCCACGTTCGAGCAGGCCCAGGTCGATGTGGGCGCGGCCGGTCTGTGCGACTTCGATCTTTGCGGCTTCGGCCGCTGCCGCCAGCGCATGCCCCAGGCGTTCGTCCAGCGCCGTCATCAGCCGGGCATGGTGGCGCTTGTCGGCGTACCAGTCCTTCATCCGGCGCAGCTCGGCCACGCGCTGCGGCGCGTAGACGGTGTTGATCAGATGCCAGCTCGCCAGGTCGAAGTAGACGCTGCTGGGAACCTCGGGGGCGCTGTCAGCGGCTTCGCCGCGGCGCGGCGGGCGGCGTGCGCGGTAGCCCAGCAGCGGCAGGATCGCGGCGAGCTCGACATGGCGGTCGAAGTCGGTGCCGGCCAGGTGGACGCCGTGGTTGGCCAGGATGTCGTCGCGCCGGTCGGGCCGGCTGCGGCCTGCGCGCAGGCGATCGGGGCCCACCCGCACCAGCGAGAAATCCGAGGTGCCGCCGCCGATATCGGCCACCAGCACCAGCTGTTCGGTCTGCACCCCGGCTTCGAAGTCGAGCGCCGCGGCGATCGGTTCGTACTGGAACAGCACTTCGGCAAAGCCCACCTGGCGCGCCGCGGCTTCCAGCGCCTGCTGGGCCTGGGCGTCGCGCACCGGGTCGTCGTCGACGAAGAACACCGGCCGACCCAGCACCACCCGCGACAACCGCGGTTCGACGCCCTGCGCCAGCAACTCGGCTTCGGCCAGCTGCTTCAGGTGGCGCAGGTAACCGACGATGACATCGCGGTAGCCGACGGCCCGGCCGCCGCCGACGTCGGTGCTCTGGTCGAGCAGGTTTGAACCGAGGATGCTCTTCATCGAACGCATCAGCCGGCCGTCGATGCCGTCGACATAGGCAGCCATGGCCGCGCGGCCATAGAGGCGCTCGGGTTCGGCCTGGGTGGCCGGTGTGTCGGCACGGTAGAAAACCGCCGTCGGCATGGTGGGGTGCTGGCCTTCCAGCGGCACCAGACGCACGCCCCGACCACCCGAAGCAGCCGGCTCGGGCAGGGCAATGCCCGAATTCGATGTGCCGAAGTCGATGGCTGCAAATGCACTGCCCATGCCGTCGGCTCCCCGCGCGCAAAGCGAGCGATTCTATCGACGCCAACCGCTTGAATTGCCACCCGCCGGCCCTTCACTTCCCGCTGCAGTGCCGGCGCCTGGACGCCGACACTGTCGGCAGCGCTTCCGCCAGATGCGCGTCCCGCCCACCGAGCCACCCGCCGCCGCCGCCATGAACAAGCTCGCATCGCCCTACCGCTGGTACACCCCCTGGCGGCCCGCCGCCGATCCGCTGGATGACCCGGCAGACCTCGGCACGGCTTTCGGGCTGGACCTGAGCATGGCCCCAACCGCGGGCGCCACGGGCCTGGACGAGGCGGCCCCTGACCCGCACCGCGGCGGCTGGGTCCAGCGCTGGGTGGCGCGGCGCCGCGCTTCGACCTGAGGGCCAATTCGCCCGGCGCCACCTTGCCGGGCAAAGCCCACACCTAGAATCCGTTGATGGCCCGTCTATCTTTTCGAGAACAAGTCCTGCGCGTGCGTGAAGACGCCATCGTGGCTTCCGTCAATCGGTTGCTGGCCGACAAGGGTTTCGACCTGATGACGGTGGATGAGGTGGCCGCCGACGTCGGCATCGCCAAGGCCAGCCTGTACAAGCACTTTCCTTCCAAGGAAGCCCTGGCCGCCGCGGCGATGGTGCGGCTGCTGCAGCGCACGCTGGCGGTGGTCGACGAACAGGCCAACATCGAAGGCGCACCAGCGGTGCAGCGCCTCCAGGCAGTGGTGCGCTGGGCGCTGGTGGTGCAACTGGCCGGCGAGATGCCTTCGCTGCCGTCACAGAACTCGTCGCTGCGCGCCGAGCTGATGGGCCACAAGGAATACCTCGACCTGCTGATGCAGGTCAGCGAACACCTCGGCGCCTGGATCGTCAAGGCGCAGGCCGAAGGCGACATCGACGCCAGCCTGCCCCCTGAAGTGGTGCTGTACAGCGTGTTTGCGCGCGCATGCGACCCGGTGCCGGGCTTCCTGAAGGCCAGCGGCCAGCACAGCGACGAGCAGATCGTCGGCTGGGTGATGGGCGCCTTCTTCCGCGGGCTGCGACCAGCGGGCTGAATTCAGCGGATCAGCAGCACCGGCACCTTGCAGTGGGCGATGACTTTCGTCGCCACCGAGCCCATCACCAGATTCAGCAGCGAGCCCTGGCCGTGCGAGCCCAGCACGACGAGGTCGAAGCCGCCCTTGTCGGCGGTCTGGGCAATGATGTCGGCGGCATGGCCCACCTTGGCGACGTACTGCGCCTGCACGCCCTGTTTGGCCAGGAAGGTGCGGATCGGCTTGAAGACCTTCTCCGATTCCGATTCGTAGTACGACTTGAGCGTGGCCTTGTCGATCACCGACGCGGCGCGCGGCGGCACGGCGGGCTGCACGTTGAGCACGGTGAACTGGTGCTGGCTGCCCAGCCAGTCGTTGTTGGCGGCGACATAGGCAAGCATGCGCTTGGTGAAGCTGCTGCCGTCGACAGGGGCGAGGATCTTCATCTTGGGTTCCTTCGGTGTTGTTGCTGGGGTCGAAGTCGAGAGTGTGTCATCCGGCGCTTCAGTTCAACTCGATGAGCCTGCCGGCATCGAAGCCAAGGTCTTCGCCCTTGCCGGCCAGGCCGCGTGCCTGGCAGACCACACGCACGGGCGCCCGGCCGGCGCGCGCCAGGCTGTAGTCGTGGCGGCAATGCAGGTGGCCGTGCAGCCAGAGGTCGGCGCGCGGCAGCAGGTCATCGTCGGCATTGCAGAAGCTGGCGGTGCCGGGCTGCTTGCCGTAGCGCGGGTCGGCACTGCGCAGGCTGGGCGCAAAGTGCGTCACGACCAGGGTCCGGTCCCAGCCGGCCCCGGCCGGGCGCTGCAGTTCGCCTTCCAGCCAGGCGCGGCAAGCCAGGCCCTCGGCGCGCACGCCGGCGGCGTCCAGCGGCGCGCCAGCGCGGGTGGCGGCCATCAGGCGCAGGAAGTAGCCGGCAGCACGTTCGGCGCGTGGGCGTTGCGCGACGCCGAACAGGTCGAAGTCGCTCCAGCGCGTGGCACCGAGCACACGCACACGCAAGCCGCTGGCCGAAGTGATGATCGTGGCCTGGCGGTGCAGCAGTTGCAGGCCGAAGCGCGCGCAATGCTCGCGCAGCGCGGCGGGCACATCGCCCATCTCGCGGTCGTCGTATTCGTGGTTGCCGGCCACCACCAGCACCGGCACCGGCCAGCCGGCAAAGCGTTCGAAGCCGGCCCAGGTGCTGTCGATGTCGCCGGCCAGCACCAGCAATTCGGCACCGGGGGCGGGTTCGGGCTCGAAGGACTCGGTTTCCAGGTGCAGGTCGGACAGCAGCTGCAGCTTCATGCGCTGTGCAGCCAGGTGATGTGCTGGGCGTGCGGGTGGCATCGCGCGAGCAGGCACTCACTTCCGTGCGGCCAGAGCTGGCATCTCAACTCGACGCCACCCTGCGGACCGTCGGGTTCGAAGCGCAGCCAGGCCAGTGGCGCGGCGGGTGTGGCGTGGGCGGCGGCTTCCTGCATGGCCTGGATGATGGCCTGTTGTTCGGCTGCGGCGATGTACTGCCAGACGACCGAGTGCATCAGCACGGTGGTCACGCCCGGCCGCAGCCGCTGCAGTTCACGCCGCACGAACGCGGCCGCCGGCAGCGCCTGGACCTGCACACCCTCTTGCGTCATCCACCCGGCCACCGCCGCCTGGGCTGCGCGCAGACGGGCCAGGCGCTCGGTCTGTTCGGGCCAGATGAAGGACGCCAGGCGCAGCGCTTCGGCGGGCTGGCGCAGGTCGACGGGGTAGGCGTCGCAGGCGGCGCGGTGGCGCACGTCCAGCGAAGGCGGGCGCCCCCCGTCCCCGGCGCGCCACGGTGGCGGGCCTGTCCAGGCCGGCCGCAGCGTCACCGCGGCGCTGGCGTCTCCCCAGGCCCAGGCGGGCTCGGTGGCAGGGGCCAGCCGGTAGCGGTCACACCACAGGTTCAGGCCGGCCGATGCGCCTATTTCAAGCAGGGCCAGCGGCAGGCCGGTGGCCGCTGCGATGTGCAGCAGGCCCGGCAGCAAGGCGGCGCTGCGCTGGGCTTCGTTGGTTTGCGGCGGCCGCGACAGGGCGTCGCGCAACAGGGGTTGGCGGCTCTGCCAGGCCAGGCGGATGGCGGCATCGAGCGGGCCGTCATCGGCGGCACCGTTGGCGGGTGGCCAGAGCCCGGCCCAGGGCTGCTGGCCCTGCAGGGCCAGCAGATGCAGGCCACCGACCCAGCGCAGAGGCACGGCGGCCGCCAAGGGGTCCTCGGCCAAGGCGGAAAAGTCGGCCTGTGCGGCCGCATCGTCCGCCAGCCACTGGCGGCTGGCGCGAAGCACATGCGCCGTGAAAGGCGCCGAAGCGTCGCACCAGGCGGCCTGCTGCTCGAAGGCCGCCAGCAGGGCTGTGCCGGTCAAGTGCCCAGGCGTTCGGCGATGCGGGCGCGGGTGGTGGGCAGCGCCGCGGGCAGGTGGTATTCCAGCGTCTTGAACAGCTCGCCGTGCAAGGCCAGTTCCTGCTGCCAGGCCGCCTTGTCGATGCCGATGACGCTGTCGAACTGCGCCCGGCTGAAGGCCAGGCCGTCCCAGCGCAGGTCTTCATAGCGCGGGCTGACGCCGAACACGTTGTCGATGCCACCGGCACTGCCTTCGAGGCGGCCGATCATCCATTCCAGCACGCGCATGTTCTCGCCATAGCCCGGCCAGACGAACTGGCCATCGGCGCCTTTGCGGAACCAGTTGACACAGTAGATGCGCGGCAGCAGGGCCGCCTTCTTGCCGAGCTGTTCGCCGATGTTCAGCCAGTGCTGGAAGTAGTCGGCCATGTTGTAGCCGATGAAAGGCAGCATCGCGAACGGGTCGCGGCGAACGGCGCCGTTGCCGCCAGCCATCGCGGCGGTGGTTTCGCTGCCCATGGTCGCGGCCATGTACACGCCTTCGGCCCAGGTGCGGGCTTCGGTGACCAGCGGCACCGTGGTGCTGCGCCGGCCGCCAAAGACGAAGGCGTCGATGGGCACGCCGGCGGGGCTGTCCCATTCCGGGTCGAGCACCGGGTTGGCGGTGGCGGCCACCGTGAAGCGGGAATTCGGATGCGCGGCCTTGGCGCCGGTTGCCTTGGCGATGGCCGGCGTCCAGTCCTTGCCTTGCCAGTCGGTCAGGTGTGCCGGCGGCGTGTCGGTCATGCCTTCCCACCAGACGTCGCCGTCGTCGGTGAGCGCGACATTGGTGAAGATGGTGTCGCGCTTCAGCGAGGCCATGCAGTTGGGGTTGGTGTGGTCGTTGGTGCCCGGGGCGACGCCGAAATAGCCGGCTTCAGGGTTGATGGCGTACATGCGGGCCCGGCCTTGGGCATCCACGCCGGGCTTGATCCAGGCGATGTCGTCACCCACGGTGGTGACTTTCCAGCCAGCGTAGCCGCTGGGCGGCACCAGCATGCTGAAGTTGGTCTTGCCGCAGGCGCTGGGGAAGGCGGCAGCGACGTGGTATTTCTTGCCTGCCGGGGTTGTGACGCCCAGGATCAGCATGTGCTCGGCGAGCCAGCCGGTGCCGTCCTGCGCGGCCGCCTGGCGGCCCATGTTCGAGGCGATGCGCAGCGCGAAGCACTTCTTGCCGAGCAGGGCATTGCCGCCGTAGCCCGAGCCGTAGGACCAGATTTCCCGCGTTTCCGGGTAGTGGACGATGTACTTCGTGGCGCTGCAGGGCCAGGCCACGTCCTTCTGGCCTTCGGCCAGGGGCGCGCCCACGGTGTGCACGCAGGGCACGAAGTGGCCATCGGCACCCAGCACGTCCAGCGCACCGCGGCCCATGCGTGTCATCGTGCGCATGCTGATGGCCACGTACGGGCTGTCGGTGAGCTCGACGCCGATGTGGCTGATGTGCGAACCCAGCGGACCCATCGAGAACGGCACGACATACATCGTGCGGCCCTTCATCGCGCCCTTGAACAGCGCCTGGTCACCGGTCTGCAGCAGCGCGCGCATCTCGGCCGGAGCCATCCAGTTGTTGGTGGGGCCGGCGTCTTCACGCGCGGCACTGCAGATGTAGGTGCGGTCTTCCACGCGCGCCACGTCGCCCGGGTCGCTGAGGGCCAGGAAGCTGTTCGGGCGCAGCTCCGGGTTCAGCTTCTTCAGCGTGCCGGCCGCCACCAGCTGCGCGCACAGGCGGTCGTACTCTTCCTTGGAGCCGTCACACCAGTAGACGTCCCTGGCTTCGGTGAGGGCGGCTACTTCGGCCACCCAGTTCACCAGGCCGTGGTGCTGGACATGGGCTGGTGTGTTGAGCTTCAGGCCGTCGAGGGCGGGTCGGTTCATGGCAGTCTCCGAGAAGGTGGAAGGATGGCGAAATGACGGAATTGGGACAGTCCCAGCAGGGTTCGTGGGACTGGCCGAATGCCGCGCGACAACGCCGAAGAAGGCCGGGGCGCTGATTGTCAAACCAATGTAATCGCGCCGTAACCACTGGCTCGCAGGGGGGTCATGCAAGATCGGTATGGCGTGATGCACGCCACGGCGCAGGCCTGTCAGGGGGCTGACGTCTCGGTCTTGCGCCCGGCAGGCGAGCCAACCAGGTCGGTGGCCAGGGCTTCGGCGACTTCGATGCCGTCGACGCCGGCAGACATGATCCCGCCGGCATAACCGGCGCCTTCGCCAGCCGGGTACAGGCCGGCGACGTTCAGGCTCTGGTAGTCCCGTCCGCGGGTGATGCGCAGCGGTGACGAGGTGCGCGTTTCGACGCCGGTGAGCACGGCGTCGGGCATGGCAAAGCCCTTGATCTGGCGCTCGAAGGCGGGCAGGGCTTCGCGGATGGCGGCCAGCGCATAGTCGGGCAGGCTGCCGTGGCCGCGCTCGGCCAGATTCGTGGGCGTGACGCCCGGCTTGTACGAGGGTTGGACCGTGTCGAACGCGGTGGACGCACGGCCTTGCACGAAGTCGCCCAGCCGCTGGCCGGGCGCCTGGTAGCCGCCGCCGCCGAGTTCGAAGGCACGGCTTTCCCAGAAGCGCTGGAAGGCCATGCCGTCCAGCGGGTTCACCGGGCCTTGCTGCTGGCCGTCCTGGCGGTAGTCCTGCGGCGAAATGCCCACGACGATGCCGGCGTTGGCATTGCGCTCGTTGCGGCTGTACTGGCTCATGCCGTTGGTGACGACGCGGCCGGGTTCACTGGTGGCGGCCACGACCGTGCCGCCCGGGCACATGCAGAAGCTGTAGACCGAGCGCCCGTTGGCGGCATGGTGCACCAGCTTGTAGTCGGCCGCGCCCAGGATGGGGTGGCCGGCGCTGGTGCCGAAGCGCGCGCGATCGATCACGCCTTGTGGATGTTCGACGCGAAAACCGATCGAGAACGGCTTGGCCTCCAGGAACACGCCGCGTTCGGCCAGCATCACGAAGGTGTCGCGTGCACTGTGGCCCAGCGCCATGACGACGTGGCTGGCGGCGATCTGCTCGCCCGAGGCCAGCACCACGCCCTGAACTCGTTTGCGGCCCTGGGTGTCGGTGTCGATGTCCAGGTCGGCCACGCGCTGGCCGAACCGCACTTCGCCGCCCAGCGCCTCGATCTCGGCGCGCATCTTCTCGATCATGCCGACCAGGCGGAAGGTGCCGATGTGCGGCTTGGCGACAAACAGGATCTCTTCCGGCGCGCCCGCCTTGACGAATTCCGTCAGCACCTTGCGGGTGAGGTGGCGCGGGTCGCTGATCTGGCTCCAGAGCTTGCCGTCGCTGAAGGTGCCGGCCCCGCCTTCGCCGAACTGCACGTTGCTGTCGGGGTTCAGCACACCCTGGCGCCACAGGCCCCAGGTGTCCTTGGTGCGCTCGCGCACCGGCCGGCCGCGCTCCAGCACGATCGGCGCCAGGCCCATCTGGGCCAGCACGAGGGCAGCGAACAGGCCGCAGGGGCCGAAGCCGATGACGACCGGGCGCAATCGCCCGCTGGCCCGGAAGTCAGCCGGGGCATGAGTTACGAAGCGGTAACGGGTGTCGGGGCTGGGTCGGACATGCGGATCGCCCTGGAAGCGACGCAGCAGCGCGGCTTCGTCGACGCCGGGGGCGAGCGTGCAGTCCAGCGTGTAGATCAGGACGATGGCGGACTTCTTGCGCGCATCGAAGCTGCGCTTGAAGACGCTGAAATCCCTTAGTTCGGCATCAGCCAGGCCCAGGCGCGCAACGACGGCCGGGCGCAATTCGTCCGCCGCGTGGTTCAGCGGCAGCCGAAGTTCGGTGATGCGGATCATGGGCGCGGCGGCGATGCGGTTGCACGGGTTGCCGGCCGGGGCGCACGGGTGTGCGCCGGGGGGCGTCAGCCGCCCTTGCCGGGGCGCTTGCCGGGGTTCTTCTTGCTGCGGGTATGCGAGCCGCGCTCCAGGCTGATGCGCTGGCCGCCGCCGTTGATGCGTGAGTTGGTGCCGGCAACGGGCGCCGGACGCGGGGTGGCCTTGCGGTCGGCTTCGGTTCTGATCTTGTTGGCCATGACGGACTTTCAGGAAATTTTCGGACAGCCCTCGATTAGGCCACAAGGTGGAGCTTCCGGCTGAAGCTCAATGCCCCGCGAAGTCCACCAGCGTGAACAGCGGCAGGCCGGAGGCGCGCAACCTGGCCGAGCCTTCCAGTTCCGGCAGGTCGACGATGGCCGCACCTTCGATGACCTGGGCGCCCAGGCGTTCGAGCAGCTTCTTGCCCGCCATCATCGTGCCGCCGGTGGCGATCAGGTCGTCGATGAGGACGACGCGGTCACCGGGCTTCACCGCGTCGGTGTGCATTTCGACCGTGGCGCTGCCGTATTCCAGCTCGTAGGTTTCTTCCACCGTGGTGAAAGGCAGCTTGCCCTTCTTGCGGATCGGCACGAAGCCGACGTTCAGCTCGTAGGCCACGACCGCGCCGATGATGAAACCGCGGGCGTCGAGCCCGGCGATGGCACTGGGCTTGACATCGAAGTAGCGGTGAACGAACTCGTCGATGAGGATGCGGAAGACCTTCGGGTTGGCCAGCAGCGGCGTGATGTCGCGGAACTGAACGCCCGGCGCCGGCCAGTCGGGCACGGTGCGGATATGGGCACGGATGGTCTGGGCAGGCGTCATGGCCGAGGATTGTGCCGTCGGGGCAGGGCCGCAGCCCTCAAGCGATGACCAGGCGCCCCAGCACCTGCAGACTGGCGCCTGGCGCCGCCCGCAACACCAGGCCTTCGCCGGAACTGGCGGCCTCGCCGACCAGGCGGCTGAGCACGAACTGGTGCGTCACCCAGGCCTCGAAGCGGCCGCGTTGGCGGCTGGCGGCCGCGACGGCATCGGCCAGGGCGCGCACGGACTCGGCATTCGTGGTCTCGCTGGCGCCACGCGGCGACCCCAGCGCCGGCCAGGCCTCGGCGCGCCCGAAGGCCAGGGTGGCCGTCTCCATGCAGCGGCACCAGGGGCTGCTGCGCACGGCCGCCGGCACCAGCTGGCGCTGCGCCAGCCACTGGCCGATGCGCCGAGCTTGGGCTCGGCCTTCGTCGTTGAGATTGCGCTGGGTGCTGCACACGCCGGGCCTGAACTCCGGCGGGTCGAAGGTACCAGGCGCCAACGCATGGCGAAAGGCGATGACGGCACCGCCTTCGCGCAGCAAGGCGGCCACGGCTTCGTCGGCTCGGGCCGCCAGCGGCAGGCCCAGGGCACCCAGCAGGATCAGACGGCGTCGAGTCATCTGCAGATGATCCGGCAGCCCTGGCCGAACGGGCCGGCGTGGGGGCATTCAGCGGGCACCGAGCAGCTTGTTCTCGGCCAGCGCCAGGGCCTCGGGCAAGCCGCTCAGCACCAGGGTGTCGCCGCCGTTCAGCAGCACATCGTCGGCAGCGGGAATGACGCCGCCGTTCAGGCGCCGCACCGACACCACGCTCACCCCCACGGCGTGCAGGGCCAGCTGGGCCAGCGTCTGGCCCGCGCAGCGCCCGGCATCGGGCAGGGTGACGCTGCGCAACCGGGCCTGCGCGAGTTCGCCCACGGTGTCGTCGTCGGCGCCGTGGAAGTAACCCCGCAGCAGGCTGTAGCGGGCGTCGCGGGCGTCGCGGGTGATGCGGATCACCCGCGCCATCGGCACCCCCACCAGGGCCAGGGCATGGCCGGCCAGCATCAGGCTGCCTTCGACGGCCTCGGGCACGACTTCGGTGGCGCCGGCGGCGCGCAGCTTGTCGATCTCGCTGTCGTCGATGGTGCGAACGATCACCGGCACCTTCGGCGCGTGTTCCTGCACCAAGCGCAGGATCTTCAGGGCGCTGGGGGTGTCGTGGTAGCTCACCACCACGGCCGCTGCACGCGCCAGCCCGGCGGCCATCAGGCTGGGCAGACGCGCAGCATCGCCGAAGACCACGCTCTGGCCAGCGGCGGCGGCCTGGCGCACACGGTCGGGGTCGAGATCGAGCGCCATGTACGGAATCTTCTCGGGCGCCAGCAGCCGCGCCAGGTTCTGGCCACTGCGCCCGTAGCCGCAGATGATGACGTGGCCCTCGGTGGCGATGGCGCGCTTGGCGATGGTGGTCAGCGCCACCGACTGCATCAGCCAGTCGCTGGCGCTGAGGCGGTTGACGATGCGGTCGCTGTGCATGATGAGGAAGGGCGTGGCCAACATGCTCAGCACCATGCTGGCCAGCACCGGGCTCACCCACTCCGGCGCCACGAGGCCGCGGTCGGCGCCCAGCGTCAGCAACACGAAGCCGAATTCACCGGCCTGAGCGAGGTATAGGCCGGTGCGCAGCGCCACCCCGGGCGTGGCCTTGAAGGCCCGCGCCAGCGCCGCCACGAGCACGAACTTGGCCACCACCGGCAGCGTTGTCAGCGCCAGCACCAGGAACCACTGCTCGATCACCGGGCGCCAGTCCAGCTTCATGCCGATGGTGATGAAGAACAGCCCCAGCAGCACGTCGTGGAAGGGGCGGATGTCGGTCTCGACCTGGTGCTTGTATTCGGTCTCCGCCACCAGCATGCCGGCGACAAACGCGCCCAGGGCCAGGCTCAGCCCGGCATGTTCGGTCAGGTAGGCCAGACCGAGCGTGATGAGCAGCAGGTTCAGGATGAACAGCTCCTCGCTCTTGCGCCGCGCCACCAGGGTCAGCCACCAGCGCATCACGCGCTGGCCGCCGACCAGCAACACCACCAGCAGCGCCACGGCCTTCACCGCCGCCAGCGCCATCGCCGTCATCAGCGCCTCGCCGGACGAGCCCAGCGCCGGGATCAGCACCAGCAGCGGCACGACGGCCAGGTCCTGGAACAGCAGCACCCCCATCACGCGCTTGCCATGTTCGCTTTCAAGTTCCAGGCGTTCGGCCATCAGCTTGACGACGATGGCGGTGCTGCTCATCGCCATCGCGCCGCCGAGAACCACCGCGCCCTGCCAGTCCATCTGCCAGGCGTGGCCGACCACCCAGGCATAACCCCAGACGAGCAAGCCATGGCCCAGCAGGGTGCCGGCCATGGTCAGGAAGACCTGGGACAGCCCCAGCCCAAAAACCAGGGTGCGCATGCTCTTGAGCTTGGGCAGGTTGAATTCCAGCCCGATCACGAACATCAGGAAGACAACCCCGAACTCGGCGAGGTACTTGACGCTGGCGCTGTCCTGGGCAAAGGCCAGGGCGTTGGGGCCGATGAGCACGCCGACCACCAGGTAACCCAGCATGGGCGGCAGTTTCAGCGAACGGCAGACGACGACGCCGAGCACGGCGGCTACAAGGTAGAGCAGGACGAGCTCGAGGGTGCTGGCCATGGAATCCCTAGAATGCCCAATCGTATTCGAGGGCTTCCTGAATGAACCTGCCGCTGTCCCAGCACCCCAGCTTCGACGCGGCGCGCGCCCTGGCACTGGCAGCGCGCACCTTCGAGATCGAGGCCCGCGCCCTGCTCGGGCTGGCAGCGCGGCAGGGCGATGGCTTCGCAGGCGCCGTGCGGTCGATGCTGGAATGCCGCGGGCGTGTGATCGTCATGGGCATGGGCAAGAGCGGCCATGTCGGACGCAAGATCGCGGCCACGCTGGCTTCCACCGGCACGCCGGCGTTTTTCGTGCACCCGGCCGAAGCGAGCCATGGCGACCTGGGCATGGTGATGGCCGGCGACGTCGTGCTCGCCATCAGCAACAGCGGTGAAAGCGACGAGCTGGCGGCGATCCTGCCCGCCATGCGCCGGCTGGGCGTGACGCTGGTGGCCATGACCGGCAAGCCGGACTCGACGCTGGCGCGCCATGCCGACTGGCAGCTGTCCAGCGCCGTCGAAGAAGAAGCCTGCCCACTGAACCTGGCGCCCACCGCCAGCACCACGGCGCAGATGGCCCTGGGCGACGCGCTGGCCGTGGCCCTGCTCGACGCCCGCGGCTTCCGCGAGGAGGACTTCGCCCGCTCCCACCCGGGTGGCAGCCTGGGCCGCAAGCTTCTGATCCACGTCCACGACCTCATGCGCAGCGGCGACGCCGTGCCGGTGGTGCCCCCCGACGCCAGCTTCAACGCCCTGCTGCGCGAGATGACGGGCAAGGGCCTGGGCTTCACCGCCGTGGCCGATGCCGACAGGCAGCCTCTGGGCATCTTCACCGACGGCGACCTGCGCCGGCTGATCGAACGCGGCGTCGACCTGCGCGCACTCAGCGCCACCGACGTGATGCACAGGACACCCCGGCTCGTTCGCGCCGATGCGCTGGCCGTCGACGCCGCTGGCGTGATGGAACAGCACCGCGTCACCAGCGTGCTCGTGGTCGACGGCGGCGGCAAGCTGGTCGGCGCGCTGAATTCGAACGACCTGATGCGGGCCAAGGTCATCTGATGGCCTCGCCAGCGCTGAGCTTCCCGCCTGAACTGCTGCTGCGCGCCCAGGGCCGCGGCCCTGCCATGAAGGCGGCAATCTTCGATGTCGACGGCGTGCTCACGGACGGCCGCATCTACATCGGCGAACAAGGCGAGGCCTTCAAGGCCTTCAGCACGCTCGACGGCCATGGGCTGAAGCTGCTGAAGCTGGGCGGCATCGAGCCGCTGGTGATCACCGGGCGCGATTCGCCAGCCGTGCGCCGCCGCGTTGCCGATCTCGGCCTGGACCACGCCGTCTATGGCGCCAGCGACAAGCTGGCGGCGGCCGACGCCTTGCTCAATCGGCTCGGCCTGGCCTGGCCCGAGGTCGCCGCCATCGGCGACGACTGGCCCGACCTGCCGCTGCTGGCACGTGCCGGCTTCGCCTGCGCGCCCGCCAACGCCCATGTCGAGGTGCAGGCCGTTGCCCACCACGTGACGCGCCAAGCCGGTGGCCACGGCGCAGCACGCGAGTTCTGCGACCTGCTGCTGGTGGCGGCCGGCCTTTATGCCGGGCTGCTGCAGGCTCACCTGCAGACGCTGGACGGCGCTTGAACGCAACGCGCAGCACCAGCAACCACGCAGCCATGTGCTGCGCCTGGACGGCCGGGCGATGAAGCCACGTGCCGCGATGGCGCTGCTGGCGCCGGCCCAGCCTGCCCGCCAGCCCCAGCGTGAAGCCTGGCACCGTCGCGCCTTGGGCACCCTGGTGTCGTTCCTGCCCTTGCTGCTGATGCTGCTGCTGGCGCTGGGCACCTGGTGGCTGGTGAAGAATTCGCCCGGCCCGATCGGGCCGGCCGCCGATGTGCCCCTGCGCACCGATCCCGACTACACGATGACTGCCTTCGCCATCGAACGTTTCGACGCCCGCGGTGAACTCAAGCTGCGGCTGGAAGGCGCGCTGATGCGTCATCTGCCGGCCACCGACAGAATCGAGATCGACGACGTGCACATCCGCGCCATCAGTCCGGACGGCCGCGTCACGCTCGCGCGGGCGCGCCGCGCGGTCGCCACCGGCGACGGCAGTGAGGTCCAGCTCATCGGCGAGGCCGTCGTCAACAGCATCGACACCGCCGGCGTGCCTCTGGTGATGCGCAGCGAGTTTCTCCATGCCTTCCTGCTGACCGAGCGGGTGTTGTCGAACCAGCCGGTGGTGGTGGTCCATGGCGGCGCCGAAATGCGCGCCACCGGCCTCGTCTATGACCACCCGAGCCAGAAGCTGGACCTGGGCGGGCCGGCGCGCCTGACCCTGCCGCCGCGAGCCCGATGACCGCACCGCTGATCTTCATCACCGGCGCATCCAGCGGCATCGGTCAGGCCCTGGCCGCGCGCTACGCCCGGGCCGGCTGGCGGCTGGCACTGGTGGCCCGGCGCACGGCCGAACTGCAGGCCTGGGCGCAGGCGCAAGGTCTCGGGGCCGAGCGGGTGGGAATCTATGGCGCCGACGTGGCGCAGCCCGACAGCATCATCGCCGCCGCACAGCAGTGCCTGGCCGCGCAGGGGCTGCCGCACGTGGTGGTGGCCAGCGCCGGCATCAGCCTGGGCATGGAAAGCGCCGAGCGCGCCGACCTCGATGTCATGCGCGACACCTTTGCCATCAACAACCTCGGGCTGGCGGCCACGTTCCACCCCTTCCTGCCGGCCATGCGCCAGCGGGGCAGTGGCACGCTGGTGGGCATCGCCAGCGTCGCAGCCATCCGTGGCCTGCCCGGGCACGGCGCCTATTGCGCCAGCAAGGCAGGCGTGGTGGCCTATTGCGAAAGCCTTCGCGGCGAATGCCGCAGCGACGGTGTGCGTGTGGTCACCCTGCTGCCGGGCTACATCGCCACGCCGCTGACGGCGCGCAACCCCTATTCGATGCCTTTCCTGATGCGCGCCGAAGACTTCGCCGAGCGCGCCGGGCGGGCCATCGACGCTGGCCGCAGCTACGCCGTCATTCCCTGGCAGATGGGTCTGGTGGCCAAGTTCATGCGGATCTTGCCCAATGCCTGGTTCGACCGCCTGGCCGCCGGCCGCGGGCGCAAACCTCGCCGCAGCAGCGGCGGCGGCAATGGCAGCGGCCCGACATAAGCTCGGCATGCAGCACTGCCGTCAAACGCGCTGTCAGCGTCACCACTTGCCATGATCGATGTCGTCGTTCTCTTTTTCCTGCTGGGTTTGCTGGCGCGCCTGGTCCGCAGCGACTTGCGGCTGCCCGAGGCGCTGTACGAGACACTGTCGATCTATCTGCTGCTGGCCATCGGACTGAAGGGCGGGCTTGAACTGAGCCGGCAGCCGCTGGCTGATTTGTTGCCGCAGGTGCTGGCCTGCGTGACATTGGGTTTTTCGATTCCCTTCCTGCTGTTCCCTGCGCTGCGCTGGCTGCGCCTGGCCGGCGTCGACGCGGCATCGCTCGCCGCCCATTTCGGTTCGGTCAGCGTGGTGACCTTTGCGGTGGCCACCGCCGCCTTGCAGCGCGAAGGCATTGCCTACGAAAGCCACGCCGCGCTGTGGGTGGCAGTGATGGAAGCGCCGGGTCTGGCAGCGGGCATCCTGCTGGCGCGCTGGGCCGGTCGCAGCCCGGAAGCGCCCCCCACCCGCTGGCGAACGCTGGCTCACGACGTGCTGTTCGGCAAGAGCGTGCTGCTGCTGCTGGGCGGCATCGTCATCGGCGCCGTCGCCGGCGATGCCGGCATGCGCCCGATCGAGGCCGTCTTTGTCGAACCCTTCAAGGGCGTGCTGGCGCTCTTCCTGCTGGAACTGGGCTTGGTGGCCGGCGGCCGGCTCGCCGAAGTCCGGCGCTTTGGTGTCGCGGTGCTGGTGGTGGGCCTGGGCGCGCCGCCCTTGCTGGCGATACTGGGGGCGGCGGTCGGCATGGCGCTGGGCCTGTCGACCGGCGGTGTTGCGCTGCTGGCGACGCTGAGCGCCAGCGCCAGCTACATCGCCGCACCCACGGCCATGCGCATGGCCGTGCCCGAAGCCAACGCCGCGCTGTCGATTACCGTTGCGCTGGGCATCACCTTCCCGTTCAATCTGGTGGTGGGTATCCCCGCGTATATCGCGCTGGCCCGTCACCTCACGCCATGATCACCAAGCATCCCAAGACGCTGCTCGTCATCGTTGCCGAAGCTGCCATCGAACGCGCACTGCTGCGCGACGCACGCCAGCATGGCGTACAGGCCTGGACCGTGACCGACGTTCGCGGCGCTGGCCAGGAAGGCGAACGCGAGGGGGCCTGGGAAGCCGACCGCACGGTGGAGATCAAGCTCATCTGCAGCGAGGCCGTGGCCGACGCGCTGGCGGAGCATGTCATGACGCAGTACGCGCGTCACTATCACGTCGCGCTGTATTTCAGCGAGATCTCCGTGCTGCGGCCGGCGCGCTACTAGAGGCCGGTCGAAGCAGGAGCGGTCTTCAACAGAAAAAGGCGCGCAGCCTGCACAGCTGTCGCGCCTTTCTGTTCATGCCGGCATCAAGGTGCCGACCGTGGTTCAGTCGCCGTAGCCGCCACGGCTGCCGCCGCCACCACCGCCCGTGCCACCACCGTAGCCGCCGCGGCCACCACCGCCACCGCCACTGCCGTAGGGGCTGCGGCCACCGCCGCCGCCACCGCCACCGCCATAGGGGCTGCGGCCACCGCCGCCACCACCTGCGCCGCCGCCGCCGCCACCACCGTAGCCGCCGCCGCCGCCACCAGTGCCGCCGCCACCGTAGCCGCCGCGGCTGCCGCCACCACCACCACCGCCGAAGCCACCCGGGCGCTCTTCACGCGGACGAGCTTCGTTGACGACGATGGCACGGCCTTCCAGTGCCTGACCGTTCATGCCGTTGATGGCCGATTGCGCTTCGGCGTCGGAACCCATCTCGACAAAGCCGAAGCCCTTCGAGCGGCCGGTGTCGCGGTCCATCATGACCTTGGCAGATGTGACGCTGCCGAATTGCGAAAATGCTTGGTGCAGCGAATCATCGCGGACCGAATAAGCCAGGTTGCCGACGTACAGTTTGTTTCCCACGGGGAGCCCTCAATCAATTTCCGAAAGTAACCATGTGGAGCTTCAACCCTGCGTGAACCAATCAGGCGTAAGGCGCGGCTGCCAGACACAGACTCCGTATTATGAAGTTGACTTCTCAGGGCCTGTAAAGCGTCGAAACGGTCAGTTGTTGTTTTGCCGCCCCCGAACAAACCCTCGAAAACCTGAAGCATCGGTCCGACCTCGGGCGCACTGCACCACCAAGGGGCAGCACGCATTCCCCGCGCGCCCTAGGATCAGCCCATGGACCTGCTGAAACCGCTCATCGCCCTGCTGGCGATCGTCAACCCGATAGGCGTCGTGCCCTTCTTCATTCACTTCACGCGGAACTTCAGCCGCGAAGAGCGTTTGCGGACGATGCGCATCAGTGCCTTCTCGGCGTTCGTGGTCATCGCCGTGAGTGCCCTGGCCGGCTTGAAGGTGATCGAGTTCTTCGGCATTTCGCTGGCTTCTTTCCAGGTCGGCGGCGGCTGCCTGCTGCTCATCAGCTCGTTGGCCATGCTCAATGCCCAGCAGGCCGACACGCGGCCCGACGACGTGACCGAGGGCGACCAGAAAGTCGACGCCGGCGCCAGCATCGCCGTGGTGCCGCTGACCATTCCACTGCTCACCGGCCCGGCCACGATATCGACGATGGTGATCTACGCCGAGAAGACCCGCCATGCCTGGCAGCTCGGGGTACTGGTCGGATATGGCGTCGTCATCGGGCTGGCCACCTATCTGGCTTTTATGGCCTCCGGGCGCATCGCGCGCGTGCTGGGCAGCACCGGGATCAACGTCATGACGCGGCTGATGGGGCTGATCCTGGCAGCGATGGCCGTCGAACTGCTGGCCGACGGCCTGATCAAGCTGTTTCCGGTTCTGGGCAGCCATCTGGCGCGCTGAGGAAGGCGCAGCCCATCCGCGACGGGTTAGTCCGGATGGTGGCTGAACGCCACGGCGCCCAACAATCACGGAATTCGCAGCGCCCGGGCTTCCGGACCGCGTGGCGGAGGCTAGAGGAGACAGTACGAGCAGACCCGCCCATCCACACAGGCGGGCCGCAGCACAGCCCAGGGGGTGCTGCAAGAGACATGCCACCGCCGGCCACGAGCCGACCGGTCGAAAGCGCCGCACCGCCGGCGCTTTTTTGTGTTCGCTCGGGCCCGCTGGCCGGCCGGCGAGCGCGCGAAATGGACGGTGTTTCCGGCCTTGTGGCAGCGAATTGCGCGCCACCGGGAACCTAGGATGGCACACCGACGCTTCGCCTGGCCACCATGTCCGTCAACCCTGAACTCAGATCGCTGGACATCGACATCCCGGCGCAGCCGCAGTCCTTGGTCAAGCTGTCGCTGCTGCTCGCCGATGACGAGATCAACCTGCAGGCCACGGCCAGCCTGATCGAGACCGACATGGCGCTGGCCTCGGCGGTCATGAAAGCGGTGAACTCTTCGCTGTACGGCCTGAAGGGTCGCGTGCAGAGCGTGCAGCAGGCCATCACCTACCTCGGCATGCGGGAAGTGGCCGCCATCACCTTCGAGATGGGCCTGCGCGCCGCCTTTCCGCCCGCCCCCGAGCTCGAGCCGCTGTGGCAACGCGCCTCGCGTCGCGGGCTGCTGATGGGGCGCCTGGCCGGCGCACTGTCGCTGGACGCCTGGGCCGCCCATTCCGCCGGGCTGTTCGAGGAGTGCGGCAAGGCGGTGCTGTTCCGGCACGCGCCCGAACATTACCGAAGCATGCTGCGCGCCGCCAGCAACGACACCGAACTCGCGCAGCTGGAACACACCGGCTTTGGCGTCAGCCACGACGCCCTGGGTGCGGCGCTGTGCGAAAGCTGGGGCCTGGGCGCCGCGGCCGTGGCCAGCGTGCGCCACCATGTGCTGGCGCAAGCCGAGCTGAGGCTGCCGGACGCCGTGGTGCGGCGGCCGATCTGCGCCTTGTCGGTCCTGGCGGCACGCTGGCTCGAGGCGCCGGACACCGTGGCGGCGGCCGTCCAGACCCTGGCGCCCCTGGCCGATCTGGACGCCGCACTGGTGCAGCGTGCCCTGCAGCGGCTGGGCGCGGCCCTGGCAGAAGCCGATGCCGCCGAGGCAACAGTCACGGCCTGAGGCTGGCGGGCCAGTCCATCCTAGGTAGACCCACCCAAAAGGGTGTGTTTGCGGGAAGTCCTGCTGTCGCGAATCGGCGCGCTTGGGTAGCCTCGTGGCTTTCCCTTGCTTGCGGCCGCTGGTTCGGCCCGCCTGCCCATCATGGCCATCACTGCTCAACCCGATTCGCTTGCCCTGCAGCGCCTGTACCACTGGGAAAAGACGGCGCCCAACCGCGTCGCCCTGACCCAACCCCTGGGCGGTGGCCCAGTGCGCGACTACACCTGGGCCGAAGTGCTCGACCAGACGCGCCGCATGGCCGCGCACCTGCAAAGCCTGGGGCTGCCGCCCGGCTCGCGCATCGCGCTGCTGTCCAAGAACACCGCCCACTGGCTGATGAGCGACTTCGCCATCTGGATGGCCGGCTTCGTCTCGGTGCCGCTGTACCCCACGCTGGCGGCTGGCACCATTCGCCAGATCCTCGAACACAGCGAGTCCAAGCTGCTGTTCGTCGGCAAGCTCGACGGCTGGGAAGGCATGAAGCCGGGCATTCCGGCCGGCCTGCCCTGCATCGCGCACCCGCTGGCCCCGGCCGACGCGCTGAAGCGCTATGCGCAGTGGGACGACATCGTCGCCAAGACCGCGCCGCTGGCCGGCCACCCCGTGCGCCCGGCCGACGAGATGTGCACGATCATGTACACCTCGGGTACGACCGGCGCGCCCAAGGGCGTGATGCACACCTTCGGCAACTTCGCCCTGGCGGTGGCCGACGGCCTGAAGCGTGTTCCGCTGCGCGAAGACGGGCGCATGCTGAGCTACCTGCCACTGTCGCACGTGGTCGAACGCGCGCTGGTCGAACATGGGCAGCTCGCCACCGGCATGCACGTCTACTTTGCCGAGAGCCTGGACACCTTCACCAGTGACCTGCAGCGCGCGCGGCCCACCGTGTTCTTCAGCGTGCCACGGCTGTGGGTCAAGTTCCAGCAGGGCATCCAGGCCAAGATGCCGCCGAAGAAGCTGGACCTGTTCCTGAAGCTGCCCATCCTGAATGGCATCGTCAAGAAGAAGATCCTGTCGGCGCTGGGTTTGCAGGACTGCATCTTCGCCGCCGGCGGCGCCGCGCCCATGCCGACGGAGCTGCTGCGCTGGTACGCCCGGCTGGGCCTGCGCCTGGCCGAAGGTTATGGCATGACCGAGAACCTCGGCGCCACGCACATTACCGAGGGCGGGCTCGACGCCGCCGGCACGGTCGGCCGCCCCTACGAGCAGGTGCAGTGCCGCATCGACCCGGCCAACGGCGAGATCCAGTGCAAGACGCCCTGGAACATGCTGGGCTACTACAAGGAACCCCAGCTGACGGCCCAGGCCTTCACCGAAGACGGCTGGCTGCGCACCGGCGACAAGGGCTCGGTCGACGCCCAGGGCCGGCTGAAGATCACCGGCCGGGTGAAGGACCTGTTCAAGACGAGCAAGGGCAAGTACGTGGCCCCGGCGCCGATCGAGGACAAGCTGGTGATGAATGCCGCGGTGGAAGCCTGCTGCGTCACCGGTGCCAACCTGGGCCAGCCGCTGGCGCTGCTGATGTTGAACGTGGACGCAGCGAAGAAGTCGCGCGACCCAGCCGGCAAGACCGAGATCGAGGAATCGCTCAGCGCCCACCTGGCGGCCATCAACGAGACGCTCGACCCGCACGAGCAACTCGACTGTCTGGTGTTGATGACCGAGGCCTGGACGGTGGAGAACGACCTGATCACGCCGACCTTCAAGGTCAAGCGCAACCGCGTCGAGGACCTGTTCGCGAAGAACTACGACATTTGGGTCGGGGCGCGCAAGAAGATCGTCTGGTACCAGGCCTGAAACCGGGCCTGAAACCCCCGGTCAGCGGCTGGCGGCCGAGGCCGGGACGGGCGCTGCCGCAGGCACCACCACGCCGGCGGCCAGCGGAATCTCCTCGCTGATCGTCAGCCCGGTGACGTAGTGGCGGGTGTCGCCGAAGCAGCTGCCCGGCAGGCCCACCTTTTCCTCGTAGTGCAGGGCCACGCGCTTGCCCATGGCGCGGGTGATGTCCTGCGCCACCTGGTCGTTCCAGATCGTGAACAGGAATTTCTCGGGCGTGGTGCCGGGCAGCGACACCAGCGCCAGTTCACCTTCCCAGGTCTTGCACAGCCAGCCCTTGTTCGACAGCTTCTGCACCCAGCCGGCGCGCTCACCGCTGGAATAGCTCCAGCTGAGCGCAGCCCACAGGTACAGGGCGGCCAGACCGGCCAGAACGACGATGGGCAAAACCAGGAACTTGAACAGGCGCATGGTGAGCGGGCAGCTTATTTGGTATTGGCCTTGAAGCTGGTGAACACCCGCGTCTGCACGCGGCGGATGTCCTGCGGCACGGCGTCGGGCACGGTGAGCTTGGCCACGTCGGCTGCGGCCAGGAACACCGTCGGGTTTTCGGCGACCTCCTTCTTCACGAACTTCTTCGAGGCCGCGTTGGGGTTCGCGTAGAACACGGTGTTCGTCAGCGAGGCATGGACCTCGGGGCGCAGGATGTAGTTGATGAAGAGGTGCGCGTTCTTCACGTTCTTGGCGTCCTTGGGGATCGCCATGGTGTCGAAGAACAGCGTCGCGCCGGTGGCCGGGATCAGCGCCTGGATGTCATGCCCGGTCTTGTTGTCGATCGCACGCTGGCGGGCGATGTTGATGTCGCCCGAATAACCCATGACCACGCACAGCTGGCCGGCGGCCAGGTCGTTGATGTAGCCCGACGACGAGAAGCGCGTGATGCTGGGGCGAGCCGCCTTCAGCACGGCGGCGGCGGCCTGATAGTCGGCGGCGGTCTTGCTGTACGGTTCCTTGCCTGCGTAGATCATGGCAACGGGCAGCACCTCACTGGCCGAGTCGAGCATGTTCACGCCACAGCCCTTCAGCTTGCTGGCGTATTCGGGCTTGAAGAGCAGGTCCCAGGGGTTGGCGGGCATCGGCATGCTGCCCAGCGCGGCTTTCACCTTGCCGGCGTTGATGCCCACCGTCACGTAGCCCCACATCCAGGTGACGAGGTGCTCGTTGCCCGGGTCGACCTGGGCCAGCTTGCCCAGCAGCGCGGTGTCGAGGTTGCCCCAGTTCGTGAGCTGGGCGCGGTCGAGCTTCTGGAACAGGCCGCCGCCGATCTGCGTCTTGGCGAAGTGGGCACTGGGCACGACGATGTCGTAGCCGCTCTTGCCGGCCACCAGCTTGGCCTGCAGGATCTCGTTGTTGTCGTAGTTGTCGTAACGGACCTTGATGCCCGTTTCCTTCTCGAAATTCTTGATCGTGTCCGGCGCGATGTAGTCCGACCAGTTGTAGATGTTCAGCACCTTGCTTTCACCCTGGGCGAAAGCGCTGGCCCCCAAGGCCAGCAGGCAGGCTGCGGCCAGGGTCTTGGGAAAGCGGGAACGACGGAGAGCGTGCAATGTCATGGCAGGCCTTCGTGGAAAGTGGACAGTTGGGTGAAGAGGGACGAGAACTGCGCTAACGCGCAACCCGCCATTCTGGCCGACCCGGCGCTACCAGGGGATTGCGCTGCCGTCCCAGGCGTGGAAGCCGCCGCTGGCGCCTTCGACAGGCAGCGCGTCGAGCACGCCAAGCAGGTTCTGCGCCGCCTGCGCCGGCGTGGCCGCCTCGGCGTCACCGATGATCGGCGCCGACAGGGGCGATGCCACCGTGCCCGGGTGCAGCGCGGCCAGCACCGCCAGCGGCCGCCGGCGCGCGACTTCGATGGCAGCCGTCCGCAGCAGCATGTTCAATGCGGCCTTGCTGGCGCGGTAGCTGTACCAGCCGCCCTTGCGGTTGTCGCCGATGCTGCCCACGCGCGCCGACAACACGGCCAGGAAGGAGCGTTCACGCAGCGGCAGCAGTTCGTGGAACTGCTGGATCACCAGCGCCGGCCCGATCGCATTGATGGCGAAAGCCTGCGCCATGACATCGGCGTCGAGCTCGACCAGCCGCTTCTCGGGCGGGCGGCCCGCCACGTGCAGGGCACCGGTGGCGCACAGCACCAGATGGAACGGCGCCTGGGGCCGCAGTGCGGCCGCGGCTGCCGCCACGCTGGCCGGCTCGGCGAAGTCGATCGCCGGTTCGCCTTGAGTGCCGGGGTTCCGCGACAGCGCCACCACGCCGCCGCAGGCCGGGTCGGCGCGCAGCGCGTCGACCAGCGCCGCGCCGATGGCGCCACGCCCGCCCAGAACCAACGCCCGGTAGCCGACGGGCAGACTGGTCATGAGGGCGCCGCCGTCAGGCCGCGACATCGCGGCGCCGGAACATGCCCCAGCCTTCCATAGTCAGCACCGGCTCGTCGTGCTGGTTGCGCAGGTGCCAGCGGCTTCGCACCAGGCCGACATGGGGCTTGCTGGCCATCGGCCGAGCTTCCAGCACGTCCATCGCCATGCGCAGCGTGTCGCCCGGGTGCACGGGCTTGAGCCAGCGCAGGCTGTCGATACCGGGCGAACCCAGGCTCGCCGAATCCAGCAGATATTCGTCGCACATCATGCGCATGGCCATCGCGCAGGTGTGCCAGCCGCTGGCGGCCAGACGACCGAACAGCGAGGCGGCAGCGGCCTCGTCGTCCAGGTGGAAGGGCTGGGGGTCGAACTGACTGGCGAAGGCGATGACGGCTTCGCGCGTCACCGGCATGGCGCCGAAGTCCATGTGGTGGCCGGCGGGAAAGTCTTCCCAGAAGAGGCGCGGCGTCCTGGCAGCGGGTGGGCAGTTGGCGGCTGGGGGCAAGCTCATGACTGGCAGGATAGCGGCGGTGCAGGCGCGACAATGCGCGCGCCGCCGAACACCCCACCAACGACCGGAATCACCACCGCCATGACCCTGCTCATCCTCGGCCTCGTGCTCTTCCTGGGCATCCATTCCACGCGCATCTTCGCCGAGGGCTGGCGGTCACGCTTCATCGCCGAACGCGGTGCCAACACCTGGAAGGGTCTGTACACGGTGGTCTCGCTGCTGGGCTTTGCCCTGCTGATCTGGGGCTATGGCGCGGCGCGGCAGCAGCCCGTGGTGCTGTGGTCGGCCCCGACGTGGACACGCCACCTGGCCGCCCTGCTGACGATGCCCGCCTTCGTGCTGCTGGCGGCTGCCTACGTGCCGGGCAATGGCATCAAGGCGCGGCTGCACCACCCGATGGTGCTGGGCGTGAAGATCTGGGCCTTTTCCCACCTGGTCGCCAACAACACGCTGGCCGACCTGCTGCTTTTTGGCGGCTTCCTGGCCTGGGCCGTGCTCAGCTTCCGCGCCGCGCGTGGCCGTGACCGCGCTGCCGGCACACGCTATGCCGCTGGCCGCCCCCTGATGACGGTGGTGACGGTGCTGGTCGGACTGGCAGCCTGGGCCGGTTTTGCGTTCTGGGCCCATGCGGCCTGGATCGGGGTGCGACCTTTCGGGTGACCCGGCCGGGGGGCCCCGAGGGCGCCCCCCGCAGCACCCGCCTGCGACCGCCTTCCTGGCGATGGCCGCCGGGCAGCCTGGCGCCGACCATGGCAGCACTTGCCTGGAGGCCCCCATGACCACTGCCCAGCCGGCCCGCGCCGCAGCCCACCCGCAATCCGACGAAGCATCCGAAGACCGCCCGCGCGGCTGCGGCTGGTTCGACAGCAGCTACGAGCTGCTGGCCGGCCTGTCGATCACCGAACACGACAGCCCCGACCGCGTGGCCAACGAGCTGGCGCTGGATGTCTGGCTCAGCTGGCATCTGGCGGCGCGCTCGCCACGGCCCGCCGCCTGTGCATGATCCGGGCTTCCTTGCCCACCCGGAGAGTGCCATGCCCCGTCTTGCCCCCGCCCTGCTTCTGGCCACCCTGCTGCTGCCCGCCCTGGCCGCAGCCGAGGTCGTGGGCGAGGTCGACACCGTCTTCAAGTTCATCGGCCCCGACCACAAGATCATCGTCGAGGCCTACGACGACCCGGGCGTGCGCGGTGTCACCTGCTATGTGTCGCGTGCCAAGACCGGCGGCATCAAGGGCGGCCTGGGTCTGGCCGAGGACAAGTCGGAGGCCTCCATCGCCTGCCGCCAGACCGGGCCCATCGCCTTCCCGAAGCCGGTGCCGCAGCAGGAAGAGATGTACAGCGAACGCATCTCGCTCATCTTCAAGAAGCTGCGTGTGGTCCGCATGGTCGACGCCGCCCGCAACACGCTCGTCTACCTGACGTATTCCGACCGCGTCATCGAAGGCTCGCCGCAGAACAGCGTGACGGCGGTGCCGGTGGACCGCAACACGCCCATCCCCTTGAAGCGATGAAGCGCCGGCTGCGCGCGCAGCTTCAGGCCAGCCTGCCGGCGTTGAAGTCTTCGACCGCCTGCACCAGCTCTTCGCGCGTGTTCATCACGAAGGGCCCGTACTGGGCGATCGGCTCACGCAGCGGCCGGCCCGCCACCAGGATCAGCCGCGCACCGGCGGGGCCGGCGGTCAGCACCACGCCGTCGCTGCCCGGTGTGTTGGCCAGGATGGCCATGCGCTGGCGGCGCACTGCCGTGGCACCCACCAGCACCATGTCGCCGCGGTAGACGTAGAGAAAGGCGTTGTGGCTGTCGGGCAGGGCTTGCTCGAAGCGGGCGTCGGGCTGCAGATGGATGTCCAGGAACAGCGGCTCGGTACCGTCGCGCTGCACCGCCCCGGCCATGCCCTGCGCGTGCCCGGCGATGACGCGCACCAGGGCGCCATTGCCCTGCCACTCGGGCACCTCGGGGCTGGTGATGTCGCGGTACCAGGGCGCATGCATCTTGTCGCGCGCCGGCAGGTTCAGCCAGAGCTGGAAGCCTTCCATCGCGCCGTCCTGCTGTTCGGGCATCTCGCTGTGAATGACACCGCGGCCAGCCGTCATCCACTGCACGCCACCGGGGGCGAGCACCCCCTCGTTGCCGGCGCTGTCCTTGTGGCGAAGCCGGCCCTGCAGCATGTAGGTGACGGTCTCGAAGCCGCGGTGCGGGTGGTCGGGAAAGCCGCCGATGTAGTCGCCCGGGTTGTCGGTGCCGAAGGCGTCGAGCATCAGGAACGGGTCCAGGCGCTGCTGCAGGTCCTGGGTCAACACCCGCGTGAGCTTGACGCCGGCGCCGTCGCTGGTGGCCTGGCCCTGCACCAGCCGTTCCACGTTGCGGGCTTGTTGGATGGCATTCATGCCGCGAAGCTTAGGCCCTGTAAGCTGCGGGCGCCAAACCCGGCCGTTTTCCCCCCCCCCCACCCTGCGCTGCCTGGCATGACCCGACCCACCCCGCCATCCGAACGGACTGCCCTGCGACAGCGCCTGGCCGCCGTGCGCGAACACACCCGCACGCTGGCGGCCGGGCTGTCGGCCGAAGACATGGGCCTGCAGTCGATGGCCGACGCCAGCCCCACCAAGTGGCACCTGGCGCACACCACCTGGTTCTTCGAGACCGTGGTGCTGCAGCCGCATGCCCCGGGCTACCTGGTGCACAACCCGCGCTGGTTGCCGCTGTTCAATTCGTACTACGAGTCGCTGGGCCCGCGCCACCCGCGGCCGCAGCGCGGGCTGCTCAGCCGGCCCGGGGTGGCCGAGATCCTGGCCTACCGCAGCGCCGTCGATGCGGCGATCGACGCGTTCATCGCCCATGCCGACGGCGATGCGCTGGCCGCCGCGACACCGCTGCTGGAACTGGGCCTGCAGCACGAGCAGCAGCACCAGGAACTGCTGCTCACCGACATCCTGCATGCCTTCGCGCAGAACCCGCTGCTACCGGCCGTGCGCAGCGGCCCGCCGCCGGAACCGCCGGTGGCAGCCAGCGGCTGGTGCCCCCACGCCGGCGGCCTGGCCGAGGCGGGCCACAGCGGCCCGGGCTTCGCCTTCGACAACGAAAGCCCGCGCCATGCGGTGCTGCTGCAACCCCATGCGCTGGCGCGCGGGCTCGTGACGAACCGCGAGTACCTGCAATTCGTGCTCGACGGCGGCTACCGTCGCCCGGCACTCTGGCTCAGCGAAGGCTGGGCGCAGGTCCAGGCGCAGGGCTGGCAAGCGCCGCTGTACTGGCAGCCCGGCCCCGCGGACGGCCCGCCACCGGGCGTGTTCGGTCTGCATGGGCCGCAGCCCTGGCGCGCTGAGGCGCCGGTGTGCCACCTCAGCTTTTTCGAGGCCACGGCCTATGCCGAATGGACCGGCGCCCGATTGCCGACCGAATTCGAGTGGGAGGCTGCCGCGCAGCGCGAGGCCGCTGCACCTGGCACTTTCAGCGGGCTGCACGGGCAGGTGTGGCAATGGACCCGTTCGTCCTATGACCCTTACCCGCGCTTTCGGCCCTGGGCTGGCGCCGTGGGTGAATACAACGGCAAGTTCATGATCGGGCAGATCGTGCTGCGCGGCAGCAGCCTGGCCACGCCGGCAGGGCATGCCCGCGTCACCTATCGAAACTTCTTCCCCCCTGCTGCACGCTGGCAGTTCGCCGGCCTGCGACTGGCGCGCGACGCCTGAGCGGCCGCGGCAGAATTCGACGACAGAACACATCAGGAGCAAGCCCGTGAAAGCCATCTGGAACGGCACCGTGGTGGCCGAGAGCGACGACACCGTGGTCGTCGAAGGCAACCACTATTTCCCCGCGTCGGCGCTGAAGCGCGAATACACCCTGCCGAGCAACACCCACACGATGTGTTCCTGGAAAGGCCAGGCGAGCTACCTGACGCTGTTCGTCAACGGCGACGCCAACCCCGATGCCGTGTGGTTCTACCCCGACCCGAAGGACGCCGCTGCCGAGATCCGGGGCCGCGTCGCCTTCTGGAAGGGCGTGAAGGTCAGCGACTGAAGGCCAGGCGCCGATGGCCACGGGGCACGCCGGACAGGCCGCCGCGCAGCGACGCCGGCTGCGTGAGGTCTGGCGTTCGGCCGGCTGGCCTTGCCACGACGCGCTGGAACTCGAGCTGCTCGCCGCCGGCTTGCTGCAACGGCGCTGGGACGAAGCCGGCCGCGAGACGCTGCACCTCACCGACGCCGGGCTGCAGCACCTGGCCGCGGCACGCCTGCGGGCGCAGGCGGCGCTTGACACGCACGAGGCCCTGGTGGCCCGCGTCGCCCGCGAGATGCACCGCGCCGGCCGCGTCGTCTGGCGCGGGCTCGCGCTGCGTGCGCCGCTACCCGGCAAGAGCACCTCAGGCGACAGCGAGGCCGACACCGGCACCCTCTGGGCGATGGCCCGGCCCGACGTCTATTCGATCCGCCACACCACGCTGGAAGACCAGACCGAGCCCGTGGCCCACGAGATCAAGGTCAGTCGCGCCGACCTCTTGTCCGACCTGCGTTCGCCGGCCAAGGGTGCGGCCTACCGGGCACTGTCCAGCCAGTGCTGGTACGTGCTGCGGCAGGGCATTGCCGACCCCGACGAAGTGCCCGCCGAGTACGGCGTGATGCTGGCCAGCGAGAGCGAACTCTGCGTCGCCCGGCCGGCCCCGCGGCGGCCGATGCGCCTGCCGTTCCCGGTGTGGATGGCACTGGCCCGCTGCGCACCCGACCTGGCCACCGATGCCGACGCCGACCCACTACAGCTCGCCCTCGAACCCGTGCACACACCCCATGCCTGAAACAATGACCCCTTGCCCATGTTCGGCTGGCTGCGGCGACTGATCGGCGGCGCGCCGCCAGCAGCCGGGCCCGCCGCCGGCCGGGCCACCCCAGCGGCGAAGGCTGCTCCAGGCAGCCCGCCGGGCGCCGCGACGGGTCTGGCCCAGGCCATGACCCAGGCCATGGCACTGGAAGCCGCGCCAGAGGGCGGCCCTGGCTTCGGCCTGCAGCGGCCGCTGGTGGGCGCACGCGGCAGCATCACCGGTTTCGAATTCCAGCTGCCACCGGCCGTCGCCCAGCGCCTGGCCGCACGCGACGACGTGGCCGCGCAGGTGGCGCACCATGGCCTTCTGTTGTGGGCCATGCGGCCGGCGCTGACACAGGGGCGGCATGCCCTGGCCGAAGTGCCGGCGGCCGCGCTGGCGCGACCCGTCCTGGCCGACAAGGCACCTGCCGGCGCCTGGCTCTGTGTGCCTGATCTGGTCACCTTGCCCGCCGACATCGCTGCCGCCTTGCGCGCGCGTGGCGTACGTCTGGGTGTGCCCGACGGCCCACCGGGTGAGGCCCCGGCGGCCGACTTCGTCTGGCTGCGCGCCAGCGGCGGCGACGCCGACACCGTGCTGCTGTCGGCCCAGCGCTGGCAGGAGGCGAGGCCTCGCCTGCCGCTGGTGGCCACCGGGCTGGCCGCGGTCGAAGAGATCGAACGTGCGCTGCAGGCGGGATGCATGCTCGTGGGTGGCCAGCTCAGCCGCCGCCGCAGCGCGTCGAGCAAGCCCGTCAACGCGGCTGCCCACCGCATCTGCGAGCTGATGAACCACCTGGCGCTGAACCGCGACACCGCCATCGTCGCCGAAGCCGTGCGCGCCGATGTGGCCCTGTCCTACCGCCTGCTGCGCTACGCCAACAGCCCGGCGCTGGGCCTGTCGCGCAGCATCGAGTCGGTGGAACAGGCGGTGCTGGTGCTCGGCCGCCAGGAGTTGTCGCGCTGGCTGTCGATGCTGCTGATGGCCAGCGCTACCAGCCGCCAGGCTGCGGCCGCGCTGCAGGAACAGGCGCTGGCACGCGGGCGCTTGCTGGAACTGCTGGCTCGCGCCGACAAGGAACCGGCCCCCGAGGCGCTCTTCAGCGTCGGGCTGTTCTCCATGCTCGAAGCCCTGCTCGAAACCCCGCTGGCGCAGGCCCTGGCACCGCTGCGGCTGAGCGAGTCCGCCAGCCAGGCCTTGCTGCACGACCAGGGCCCCTGGTCGCCCTACCTGCAGATGGCCGTGGCCATGGACGGCAGCGGCAGCGGAATCCAGGCCGAAACCCTGGCCGACCGCTGGGGCGGCATCGAAGCGGTGCAAGCCTTGTCGGAAACCGCATGGGCCTGGGCGGCGGCGCTGGCCGACAGCGCGAACGACAAGAAGCCGGTCGCTTGACCGGCCTGCGGCGGCGCGCATCATCCAAGACACCGGCCCGCGCAAGCTCGCGGCGTGTGTCGAAGATGGACGGGTCTCGCAGCCCTCGCAGGGTGCCGTCGGTCAGGCCCTCATGGGGCCTGTCTGGCGCGTTCGAGACTCCGGCATTCGCCGGTCCCGTGCAGTCGTTGCTGCGCAAATGGCACAGGCCGGCAAAGGTGCGTGAATCAGACAGGCGGGCCGCGGCGACGCACAATCCGCCATCGCCGCAAGGGCCTGGCTTCGGGCCCCCGCCTCACCGGAGAACGCCATGAGATTGCCTTTCGCCTTGAGCACCGTCACCACCGCGGCGCTGGCCGTCAGCGTCGCCATGCTGGTCTGGCAGCCGGCCGAAGCCGCCGTCAAGCTGCCTTCGACCAACGTCGCCTGGCAGGCCGCGGCCGTCGACGCCGACATCGACCGCGTCTTCGCCCGCGCCCGCGCCGAAAAGAAGCCGGTGCTGCTGTACTGGGGCGCCACCTGGTGCCCGCCATGCAACCAGTTGAAGGCCACCCTCTTCAACCGCCAGGACTTCGCGGCGCTATCGAAGAACTTCATCGCCGTCCACGTCGACGGCGACCGGCCTGGCGCGCAGAAACTGGGGGCCCGCTTCAAGGTCACCGGCTACCCGACGACGGTGCTGTTCAGCCCCGACGGCCAGGAGATCACGCGCCTGCCCGGCGAGGTCGACGCGCCGCAGGCCCTGGCCGTGTTGCAGCAGGGCTTGAACGGCGGCCGCGCGATCAAGTCGGTGCTGGCCGATGCGCTGGCCGGCAAGCCGCTGACGGCCGGCGACTGGCGACTGCTGGCCTTTTATGGCTGGGAGATCGACGAGCAGCAGGTCGTGCCGAAGTCGGAACTCGCCGGCCTGCTGACGACCCTGGCGGCCAAGAGCCCCGCCGGCGACGGCGAGACCTCGCAGCGCCTGTGGCTGAAGGCGCTGGCCGCCAGCGACGATGGCCAGGGCGTGAAGCCCGACGCCGCGCTGCGTGAACGAGTGCAACGTGTCCTGGCCGACCCAGCCCAGGCGCGGCTGCAGATGGACGTGCTGACCAACGGCGCCACCGACATCGTGCGCACGCTCGAAGCCGACGACTCGCCGAACCGCGCCGCGCTGGTGCAGGCCTTCGAGGCCGCGCTGAAGCGCTTCGAAACCGACCCGACGCTGTCGCGCGGTGACCGCCTGGGCGCGCTGACCGCGCGCGTCGAACTTGCCCGCCTGGCGCTGCCGAAGGACGCTGTGCAGGTCAATCTGCCGCCGGCCCTGCAGGCCGAGGTACGCACCCATGTGCAGCGCGACGACCGCGAGATCACCGACGGCTACGAACGCCAGGCCGTGATCACCAGCGCCGCCTACGCGCTGGGCCGCGCCGGCCTGTGGCCAGACAGCGACGCGTTGCTGCAGGCCAACCTGGCCAGGAGCCATTCGCCCTACTACCTGATGAGCCAGCTCGGCAGCAACCTGCGCAAGCAAGGCAAGAAGGAAGAAGCACTGAAGTGGTACCAGCAGTCGTTCGAGAAGAGCGAGGGCCCGGCCACGCGTCTGCAGTGGGGCAGCGGCTACCTGAATGCGCTGGTCGACCTGGCGCCGGCCGAAAGCACCCGCATCGAGAAACTGGCGGCGCAGTTGCTCAGCGAAGCCGGCAAGGACAAGGCAGCCTTCGAAGGGCGCAGCGCGCGTTCGCTGCAGCGCGCCGGCGCCAAGCTCGTGGCCTGGAATGCCGACGGCAAACACGCGCCGGTGCTGAAGAAGCTGCAGTCGCAGCTGGACGGCGTCTGTGCCAAGGTCGACGTGGCCGACGGCCAGCGAGCGGCCTGCCAGGCCGTGTTGAAGCCAGCGGCCAAGAAAGCCTGACGGTGCGACGCCTGCTGCCCGAAGCGCAACTGCACCCGGCCATCCGCCAGGCTGTCGCCGGCCACCATGCCGACACGGTGGCAGCCGCCGAGGCCGCCATCGCCAGCCACCCGGTGGTGGTGTTCGGCATGGCCGGCAACCCGTTCGTGCGCAAGGCGCGCCGCCTGCTCGACGCCGCCGGCGTGGCCCACCACGACATCGACCACGGCAGCTATGTCAGCGAATGGCGCCGCCGCAATGCTCTGAAGATGTGGAGCGGTTGGCCGACTTTCCCGATGGTCTTCGTCAAGGGCCAGCTCGTTGGCGGCGCCGACGACCTGGCGCGGCTGATCGCCCAGGGCGAGCTCAAGGCGCTGCTCGCCTGACACCGCACACACGGCCGAGCCGGCGGTTCGTCGGCCCGGCCGTCCGTTCGCCCAAGCCGCTGTCTGAACAGCCGCCGGCGCCCGCCAGAATGCGGCGCATGCAAATCGTTCACCCCCATTCCGCCGGCGCCATCGTGCTGGGGCTCGTGGCCATGCTGGCGGTCGAAGCCAGCCAGGCCGCCGACGCGCCACCCGGCACCCAGCGCTGCCGGCTGCCCGGCGTCGAGACCAACGCCTGGTGCGGCGTGCTCAAGCGCCCGCTGGACCCGGCCCAGCCCCAGGGTCGGCTGATCGACCTGCACTTCGCGGTGCTGCCGGCGCGGGCGCGCAACAAGCTGCCCGACCCGGTGCTGTTCTTCGCCGGCGGGCCGGGCCAGAGCGCGATGGCGCTGGCTGGCAGTGTCGAGCCGCTGATGGCACGCGTGCTGAACCGCCGCGATGTCGTGCTCATCGACCAGCGCGGCACCGGCCGCAGCGCACCGCTGAAATGCGACGACGGCGCACCGACACGGCCGCTGGCCGACATCGGCGACCCGGAACGCCAGTTCGTCGAGATCGAAAAATGCCGCCAGGCGCTGGAAAAGCTGCCGCATGGCGACCTGCGCCAGTACACCACCGTGATTGCGATGCAGGACGCCGACGCGGTGCGCCAGGCGCTGGGGGTGACGCAGGTGAATGTCGTTGGCGGCTCGTACGGCACACGCGCCGGGCTCGACTACCTCCGCCAGTTCCCGCAGGCGGTGCGCCGGGCGGTGCTGGATGGCGCGGCGCCGCCGGACATGGTGCTGCCGGCGAGTTTCTCGCCCGATTCGCAGACCGCCTTCGACGCCCTGCTCGCCGCCTGCGCCGCCGACACGACTTGCCACGCGCGCTACCCGAAGCTGCGCGCCGACTGGCAGGCCGTGCTGCAGGGCCTGCCACGCGACGTGACGGTGGTGCACCCGGTCACGGGCCTGCCCGAGACCTTCAAGCTGGGCCGCGACGCGCTGTTGTCGATGGCCCGCTCGCCGCTGTACGCGCCGGCGCTGGCTTCGGCCCTGCCGCTGGCCATCACCGAGGCGGCCGCGGGCCGCTTCCAGGCGCTGCTGGGCCTGGGCGCCTCGATCAGCGGCCGGCCGAGCATGGCGCTGGCCATGGGCATGCACTTCTCGGTGGTCTGCGCCGAAGACATGCCACGGCTCGGCGGACCGAACGGGCCGGCGGATGCGCCTGGCGCCGACTTCGGCAACAGCTTCAGCCAGATCTACACCCGCGTCTGCGCCCACTGGCCCCGCGGCGAGGTGCCGGCAGCGTTCTACACGATGCCTGCAGCACCGGCGGCGACCCTGGTGCTGTCCGGCGGGGCCGACCCGGCGACGCCGCCGCGCCATGGCGAGCGGGTGGTGCAGGCGCTGGGTGCCAAGGCCCGGCATGTCGTCGTGCCCCAGGCCGGCCACGGCGTCATGGGCATCGGCTGCATGCGCGACGTGATCTTCCGCTTCATCAACGCCGCCGACGACGAAGCCGCGCTGAAGACCGACGCCGACTGCGCGCGCAACATCCCGCGCCCCAGTGTCTTTCTGCCGGCCTTGCCGGCGCAGCCGGGGGCCAGGCCATGATCGAGGTGAAGGACCTGAGCAAACGTTTCACCCAGGGCAGCGGCCGCAAGGCCCGCACGGTGCAGGCGGTCGAGGGCGTGAGCTTCAGCGCAGCCAACGGCCGCATCACCGGCCTGCTGGGCCCGAATGGCGCCGGCAAGACGACGACGCTGCGCATGATCGCGGCGCTGCTGCCGCCCGACAGCGGACAGATCCATGTCGACGGGCTGGACGTGGCCAGGCAGGCGCCACAGGCGCTGGCGCGCATGGGCGTGCTGAGCGACGCGCGTGGCCTCTACCCGCGCCTGACGGCGCGCGAGAACATCGTCTACTACGGCCGCCTGCACGGCATGACAGCCGAAGCCGCCAACGCCCGTGTCGACTTGCTGGCCCACATGCTGGACATGGCGCCGCTGCTGGAACGCCGCACCGAAGGCTTCAGCCAGGGCGAACGCATGAAGACCGCACTCGCGCGGGCGCTGATCCACGACCCGCCCAACATCATCCTGGACGAACCCACCAACGGCCTGGACGTGCTGGCCACGCGCGCACTGCGCGAGTCGCTGCGCCGGCTGCGCGACGACGCCGGCAAGTGCATCGTCTTTTCCAGCCACATCATGCAGGAGGTCGAACGCCTGTGCGACGCGGTGGTGGTGGTGGCCCAGGGCCGCACCGTGGCCCGTGGCAGCGTGGCTGAACTGCTGGCGCGCACCGGCCAGACCGACTTCGAGGAGACTTTCGTGCAACTGGCTTTCGGCAACACCGTCGCGACCGGGGCAGCGCCATGAACGCCGCGCTGATGCAGGCCGCCCTGCGCGTGTACCTGAAGGAGCTGCTCGACGCGCTGCGCGACCGGCGCACGCTGCTGGTGGTGTTTGCCAGCTCGGTGGCGCTCGGCCCGCTGGTACTGGTGCTCATCAGCCAGCTGGTCGGCAGCATGGAAAAGCGCGCCGAGGCGCGCGTCATCGTCGTGCAGGGCATGGAACACGCGCCGGGCCTGCGCAACTTCCTCGAACGCCAGACTTACACGATCCAGCCGGCGCCGGCCGGCTACGAGCAGCTGCTCAAGGACAGCAAGCTTGGCGACCCGGTGCTCGTGGTGCCGGCCAGTTTCGAGCAGGAACAGGCACGCGGCGAGGCCCCGATGGTCGAACTGATGTCGAGCAGCGGCAACCAGCGGGCGAATTCAGGCAGCGGCCGCGTGCTGCGCCTGCTGCAGGCCTACAACCGCGAGCAGGCCCAGCTGCGCCTGGCGGTGCGCGGCATCCCGCCCGCGACGCTGGAAGCGATGCAGATCGACGAACGCGACCTGGCCGACCCCGGCGCCCGTGCCGCGCAGTTTGCCGTGATGGTGCCGTACTTCGTGATGATGGCGGTGCTGTACGGCGCACTGAACGCGGCGCTGGACACGACCGCCGGCGAACGCGAACGGGGCAGCCTCGAACCCCTGCTGATGAACCCGGCGCCGCGCTGGTCCCTGGTGCTGGGCAAGTGGGGCGCGGTCGCCAGCGTGGGCATGATGATCGCGGTGCTCAGCTGCATGAGCTTCCTGCCGGCGCAATGGCTGCTGCGCAGCGAAACGCTGGCGGCGGTGTTCCAGTTCGGGCTGCGCGAAGCGCTCTGGTTCATCGGACTGCTGCTGCCGCTGGCGGCGCTGGTTGCAGCCCTGCTGATGGCCATTGCCATCCGCTGCAAGAGCTTCAAGGAAGCGCAGGCGAATGCCACGGTGGTGATCCTGGCGGTCTCGCTGCTGCCGCTGATGAACTTCTTCAACCAGGAAGGGGCGGCGCCTTGGCACTTGTGGGTGCCGGCGCTGGCGCAGTCCACCTTGATGGGGAAGGTACTGAAGGGTGAAGTGCCGCTGCCGGCCGACCTGCTGCTGACCGCGGGTGTGAGTACCGTGGTGACGGTGCTGGCCCTGGCCTACGTGGTCCGCATGCTGCGCAGTGCAGCGCTGAAGTAAGGCTGAATTCGTGGCGCAGGACCGCTCTCGCGCCTAGCACCGGCCGGGGCCTCGAACACCATACCAGCGGTTGGGTATGTGGTCCGAAGGCAGGTGCAAACTTTCAGTCGTTGCAGCGTCGCAGGGCTCGCTGCACCTCCGTTTGCCAGGGCAGCGTGTGCACCAGTTCGTTCAGGAACAGTGCGGACTGATGAGCTGTCAGGACCTCGCCCTCACCCCCTACCAGGCGCAGATTCGTCACCACGGACATCGGGTCGGCAATGGCGACCACGCCGGCAGCAATCTGGACCCAGTCCCACGCCATGCCGGCTTCACCGCTGGCGGCATGGGCGGCCCAGATGGTCTGCCCGGCGGGCGGATAAAGCGGATCGCCAGAAAAGATGATGCGAGTTCCGATATGCTTGAAGCGCGTCGGTAGCTGGGCATGGGCCTGCCACAATACCGTCGGCCATGCGCGTAGCGCCCAGGGAGTGACAGCAGGGAGCAAGGGCGGCGCGATGTGGTGAAGGGCGTGTGACATGCCTGTAGTTTTCGGCAGGAACGGCCCGGACGAAAGCTGTAAACCCTGTCAGGGCGACTTCGCCCTGATTATCTCTGTCCGGTCTAGTGAGGCGGCCGATGCTCCCCGGTGGTTATCGTTCGGTGATGGAAGCGCGGAACCGCGATGAGTTCCGCAGTGAAGTCATTCGGTTCACACGTCAGCTCGGTTTCGACACGGTCGCCGCAGTGACGGTGATCGACATGGGCCTGGGCAAAAGCGAATTCATCAACGTCGACAATACGCCCCAGGCCTATCTGGACGCCTACGACGACCAGATGGCTTCCAAGTGCGACCCCGTGATGCAGCACTGCAGGCGCGCCAGCGTGCCGATCATCTGGGACCAGAACACCTACGTTTCCACCGGCCTGGGAGACAAGTGGGAGCACCAGGCCCAATTCGGCTACCGCACCGGCATCGCCATGGCCCTGCACATGCCCGAGGGCCGTCACTTCATGCTCGGCGTCGACCGCGATCAACCCCTGCCCGACGACACCCAGGAACTGCAGCGTGTGGTCGCCGACCTGCAGCTATTTGCAGTGCATGCACAGGACGCGGCCCTGCGCCTGCTGGTGCCGGTGGGTCTGCAACCCGAGCGCCCGCGCATGACGCCCCGGGAGCTGGAAGCCCTGCGCTGGACGATGGAGGGCAAGACTGCCTGGGAAGTAGGTGCCCTGCTCGGCATCAGCGAGCGCACTGCCGTACTCCACGTCAACAATGCCATGCACAAACTGGGCTGCACCACCAAGCACCAAGCCGTGTTGAAGGCGCTGCGGCTCGGTCTGATCCACTGACCGCGCCGATGCCCGTCGCCCGCTGTGACGGACCTGTAAGAGCTGACAGTTACTTCCTGGCGGCCCCGCTGCTCCAATGTCTTCAAGCGTGCTGTTCCGCACGCAAATTGCGATGGAGCTCTCATGTCTACGAACCAAACCAATCACCAGACCGTGTTCGAACCGGCCGCCGGGAGCACCGAGATTCGCGAATTGAACCTGTCCGAACTGCAGCAGGTCTCCGGCGGCTTGCCGCACCGGACATGGCGTGTTGCCACCCCGACAGCGCCCACTTCCGAAATGGGGACCGATCCCCTTCCTCACGGGTCGTGGTAGGCGAAGCATCCGATTTGTCCGCGCGTCGGAGCGCGTCCCTCCAGCTCCGAAGTGCTTGCGGGCTGGCTTGGCCAGCCCGCATTTTTATGTCGGTGCTTCCCATAGCCCAAGCACGAAGCGGCTGCGGCCAGCGTCACTTGCAGGCGGCTTCGTTTTCCTTCTGGCATGCGCCCGCTCTTCCGACCTGAGGCCCTGGCTGCGCAGCGCCAGCCCTGGTTGGGTCGGGTGCAACTGGTGCGCCCACTCTCGCTGAGCTTGGTGACAGCGGGCGTCGTCGTCGCGGCGATCGCGGTCGGCGCCTTCATCTCGCTGGCAGGCTACACGCGCAAGGCCACGACGACCGGCGTGCTGATGCCGGACCGTGGCCTCATCCGCCTGGTGCCCAGCGCTGCCGGCACGGTGCTGGAGCGGCGCGTCGAGGAGGGGCAGGCTGTGCGCGCGGGCGACGTGTTGTTCGTGCTGGCACTCGAGCGCGCCCTCTTCGACAGTGCCGTGCAGTCGCGCGTGGAGCGCAGCCTGGACGAACGGCGGCGAAGCCTGCAGGCTTCTGCCCAACAGCAGCAGGCGCTTGCGGCCAGCCGCCAGGCTGCACTGGACCGACGGCTGGAAGCCCTGGCGCTCGAAGCCGCGCAGCTCGACACCGAAGCAGCGCTGCAGCATCAGCGACTGGCATTGTCGCGCCAGGCGCTGGCGCGGGAGGAATCGCTGCAGCGCGAGCAGTTCATCTCGCCGGCCCAGGTGCAGGCCAAGAACGAAGAAGTGCTGGCGCTGCAGGCCGCCACCCAGACCCTGGCTCGCCAGCGCGCGGCGCTGGACCGTGAACGCGCCGAGCTCGACGGCGAGCGCCGCGAACTGCCGATGCTGGCCAACAATGCCGCAGGAAGCATCGAACGCGACCTGGCCCTGCTGTCACGTGAAAGCGCCGAACTCGACGCCGACCGCCGGCTGCTGGTGCGCGCCCCGCAGGACGGCACGGTGAGCGCAGTACTGGCCGATTCAGGCCAGGCCGTGTCGCCGGCTTCGGCCCTGGCCAACCTGGTGCCGGCAGGCGCGAGACTGCAGGCGCATCTCTATGCGCCGTCCAGCGCGGTGGGCTTCGTCCAGGCCGGGCAGGAAGTCCGCCTGCGCCTGGCCGCCTACCCATACCAGAAGTACGGTCACCTTCCCGGCCGGGTGACCCAGGTCTCGCGCACACCCGTGGCCGCCAGCGAGCTGGCCCTGCTGGCCGGTGGCTCGGTCGGCGCCAGCGGCGGCCAGCCGATGTTCCGCATCACTGTCGCCCTTCAGCCTGAAGCGCTTGGCGCCAGCTTGCCACTGAACACGGGCATGCAGCTGTCGGCCGATGTGCTGCTGGAGCGCCGACGCCTCGTCGAATGGCTGTTCGAACCGCTGTTGGGCTGGCGCAGCCGCAGCGGTTGAGGCCCTGGCACGCGAGATGAAACCCGGGGCGTTGTTCGGTACCCTGCTGCCCCGGCTGCGGCTGCCCGGGCTGGGTGGCAGTTCGCGTGTACCGGTGGTGCTGCAGACCGAAGCCGCCGAGTGCGGGCTGGCCTGCCTGGCCATGGTCGCAGCGGCACATGGCCTGCAGACCGACCTGCCAACGCTGCGCCAGCGCTTTTCGCTTTCGATGAAGGGTGTGACCCTGGTAGAGATGGTGCGCATGGCCGGCGTGCTGAAGCTGGGTGCCCGGGCGCTGCGCGCCGAACCTGCCGAATTGCCGCAGCTGCAGCTGCCGTGCATCCTGCACTGGGACATGAACCACTTCGTCGTGTTGGTGGGCTTCCAGCGCGGCATGGCCATCATCCACGACCCGGGCCACGGCCAGCGGCGGGTGAAGCCCGAAGAGCTGTCGCGCCACTTCACCGGCGTGGCGCTGGAACTCCAGCCCGCGATCGACTTCACTCCAGCGCGGCAGAAGCAGCAGGTCAGCCTGCGCCAGCTGCTGGGTCCGGTCAGCGGCCTGAAGCGTTCGCTGGGGCAGATTGCCCTGCTGGCGCTGGCGCTCGAAGCCTTCGTGCTGCTCACGCCCTTCTTCATGCAGTGGGTGGTGGACGGCGTGCTCGTGAGCGGCGACGCCGACCTGCTGCTCACCCTGGGCATCGGTTTCGGCTTGCTCGTGCTGATCCAGGTGGCCACGGCAGCAGCGCGAGGCTGGGCGGTGCTGGTGCTGTCGACGACGCTGAACCTGCAATGGCTGGTCAACGTGTTCACGCACCTGCTGCGGCTGCCGGTGGCCTGGTTCGAGAAGCGCCATGCCGGCGACATCTGGTCGCGCTTCGGCTCGGTCCAGCAGATCCAGCGCACCTTGTCGACCCACTTCATCGAAGCACTGCTCGACGGGCTGCTGGTGCTGCTGACGCTGGCCCTGATGGCCTTCTACAGCCTGCAGCTGACGGCAGTGGCGGTGTGTGCCGTCGTGATCTACGGCTTGTTGCGCTGGGCTTTCTTCCGGTCGCTGCGCACGGCCAGCGAGGAAGCGCTGGTGTTCGAAGCGCGCCAGAACACGCATTTCCTGGAAAGCCTGCGCGGCGTGCAGGCGATCCAGTTGTTCAACGCCCAGTCCGACCGCCGTTCACGCTTCGCCAGTCTGGTGGTCGACACCATGAACGCCGGCATCGCCATCCGCAAGCTGGAATTGCTGTTCACGGTGCTGCACCGCGGCCTGTTCGGGCTGGAGCGCGTGGCCGTGATCTGGCTGGGCGCGCTGCTGGTGCTGGACCAGCGCCTGAGCGTGGGCATGCTGTTCGCCTTCTTCGCCTACAAGGAGACGTTTGCGCTGCGTTTCTCGGGGCTCATCGACAAGACCGTCGAGCTGAAGATGTTGCGCCTGCAGGGGGAACGCCTGGCCGACATCGTGCTGACGGCCCCGGAAGAGGCGGCCAGCGACGACGCCCCGCCGCAGGCCGCGCTGGTGCCCGCCAGCCTGGAGCTGCGCGACGTGCACTTCCGCTATGCCGACGGCGAACCCCCGGTGCTGAACGGCATCAGCCTGCGCGTGGAACCGGGTGAGTCAGTGGCCATCGTCGGGCCTTCGGGCTGCGGCAAGACGACCCTGCTGAAGGTGATGCTGGGCATGCACGCGCCGACTTCCGGTGAAGTGCTGGTGGGCGGTGTCCCGATGTCGCGGCTGGGTCTGGCCGCCTGGCGCGACATGGTGGGCGTGGTGATGCAGGACGAACCGCTGTTCACGGGCAGCGTGGCGGACAACATCAGTTTCTTCAACCCCGATGTCGACACCGACTGGCTGCAGCAATGCGCCCGCGTCGCCGCCATCCACGACGACATCGTGGCGATGCCGATGGGTTACCACACGCTCATCGGCGACATGGGCACGGCCCTGTCGGGGGGCCAGAAACAGCGGCTGCTGCTGGCTCGCGCGCTGTACAAGCGCCCGCGGCTGCTGCTGCTGGACGAAGCCACCAGCCACCTGGACGTGGACCGCGAGCGCAGCGTCAACCAGGCCATCCGCCAGCTGTCGCTGACACGCGTGATCGTCGCACACCGGCCCGAGACCATCGCCTCGGCAGGGCGGGTGATCGCCCTGCACGAAGGCCGGATTGCGCAGGACTTGCGCAGCGTGGCCGGCGCGGGGCCCTTGCAGTAGCTCGGGTTTTTCCCGCGTCGTCTTCCGGCCTTCTTCAGGCCTTCTTCGCCGGGCAGGTGCTGATGCCGAGCATCGGGTACAGCGGGCAGAACCCGATGGCGGCCGTGGCCAGCGGCACCAGGCCGATCCAGCCCCAGACGCCTATGGTGCCGGCCAGGGTCAGGCCGATCAGGGCCAGGCCCAGCACGATGCGCAGAACGCGGTCGATGCCGCCAACGTTGGTCTTCATGGTTTCTTGCTCCTGCAGTTTGCTTCGGTCACGCGACCGACGCTTGGCAGTCTGCGCGCAGGGCGGCCTGGGGTCGGTGACTTGAGTCACCCAGACCCCAGCTCTCGGCCAGGCGCATCGGGCGGTTCAGGGCGGCGGCCCCTGACCTGACGCCACGGCGCGCAGCGCGGCGCTGTCCAGCACCTCGATGTGTTCGCGCGACAGCCGAACCCAGCCGGCGCGTTCGAAGCGGTTGAGCAGCCGGGAAACGATTTCGCGCACCGTGCCCAGGCCGTCAGCGAGCGCCTGGTGCGTGATGTGCATGTCGGCGCCATGGCCCAGCAGGGCCTGCGCCAGGCGCTGGTCCAGGCGCTGGAATGCCACCGCCTCGGCCAAGGTCATGAGGTCGGCCAGGCGGTCGCCAAAGACGCCGAAAACGAATCTGCGAAAGGCTGCATGCTGGCACCAGAGGTCCAGGCCCGAAGGCTTGAGCAGCACCAGATCGGTGGCTGCCAATGTCTCGGCATGCGCCGACAAGGGCGTCTCGCTGAATACACAGGCGGTGGAAACGACACACAGTTCACCGGGCGCGATGCGATACATCTCGAGGGTGCGCCCGCCGGGCGAGCCGCGCGCCACGCGCACGCTGCCCGACAGCAACATCGGAAAACCCTGACACGGGCTGCCTTCGTCGAACAGCATGGCCCCTGCCGGCACACTGAGGTGTTGCGCGTGCCGGTCGAGCACGACGGCGACATCGCCTGGTGGCAAACTGGCCAGCACCGGGTAGAAAGCCAGCAGTTGGTCCAGGGGGATCGGGTTCATGGGCGAGTGTGGCATTCCAGACGCTGCAGCCAAGCCAGGGCGTCGGCAGCGCTGGCGCCGCACATGGCGATTTCCGGTTTCAGCGACAGGCACACCCGCGGTCGCTCCGGCTTGCCGAACAACCGGCAAGCGTTGTCCGCGTTGAGCTGCGTGCAGCGCACACCTGCCGGTTTGCCTTCAGGCATGCCGGGAATGGGTGAGGAAATCGACGGCGCGACGCAGCAGGCGCCACAGCCCGGACGGCAGTTCATGCGACACATGCTATCGCGACCATCGCGAGGGCCGATGAAGGAGCCAGAGGCATCAGATGACAATAGGAATCATTCTTAAATGCTTCACTTCTGGAGAAACGTATGGCCAAGTCAGCAGCCTTCGGTGCCTTGCACGTCGTCATCGCGTTCAGCGTGGGCTACGCTTTCACTGGCAGCTTCGCCATTGCCGGGGCCATGACCCTGGTTGAACCGCTGGCCAACACCGTGGCCCACTATTTCTTCGACGGCTGGTGGACACGACGCGAGGCCCGCCGCGCCGCGAGCCGCGAGCCCTTTGTCAGCACGCGTGAAAGCGCGGCTGCCGTGCCCGCCTGAGGAAGCACCGGCCCGTAAAATGCGGGCTTCATGGAACACCCTCAGCACTTCGACGTCATCGTGGTCGGTGGCGGCCACGCCGGCACCGAAGCGGCCCTGGCCGCAGCCCGCATGGGCTGCGCCACGCTGCTGCTCACGCACAACATCGAAACGCTGGGGCAGATGAGCTGCAACCCCAGCATCGGCGGCATCGGCAAGGGCCACCTGGTCCGGGAAGTCGACGCCCTGGGTGGCGCGATGGCGGCGGCCACCGACGAGGCTGGGATCCAGTTCCGCATCCTGAACGGCAGCAAGGGCCCGGCCGTGCGCGCCACCAGGGCGCAGGCCGACCGCGTGCTGTACCGCGCGGCCATTCGCCAGCGGTTGGAAAACCAGCCGAACCTCTGGCTGTTCCAACAGGCCGTGGACGACCTGATGCTGCAGGGCGACCGGGTCGTCGGCGCCGTCACGCAGGCGGGGGTGCAATTTCGCGGCCGCGCCGTGGTGCTGACGGCAGGCACGTTTCTCGATGGCCGCGTGCATGTGGGTCTGCAGAATTACAGCGCCGGCCGCGCCGGCGACCCGCCCGCCGTGAGCCTTTCGGCGCGGCTGAAGGAACTGAAGCTGGCGCAGGGCCGG
Source organism: Rubrivivax sp. (assembly GCA_022842595.1). Classification (GTDB taxonomy): domain Bacteria; phylum Pseudomonadota; class Gammaproteobacteria; order Burkholderiales; family Burkholderiaceae_C; genus Rubrivivax. The sequence goes on along the minus strand of JALHPF010000006.1, from coordinate 44,504 downwards.
CTGAAGACCGGCACCCCACCACGTATCGATGGCCGTTCGATCGACTTCACCAAGCTGGTCGAGCAGCCTGGCGACCTGGACCCGGTTCCGGTCTTCAGCTTCCTGGGCCGTGCTGACCAGCACCCGCGCCAGGTGCCGTGCTGGATCACCCACACCAACGAACGCACCCACGAGATCATCCGCAGCGGCTTCGACCGAAGCCCCATGTTTACGGGTGTCATCGAAGGCGTGGGCCCGCGCTACTGCCCGAGCATCGAAGACAAGGTGAACCGCTTCGCCGACAAAAATGCCCACCAGGTGTTCCTGGAACCCGAAGGGCTGACGACGCACGAGTTCTACCCGAACGGCATTTCCACTTCCCTGCCCTTCGACGTGCAAATCGCTGCCGTGCAGTCAATGCTGGGCCTGGACCGCGCGCACATCCTTCGCCCGGGCTACGCCATCGAATACGACTTCTTCGACCCGCGCGAGCTCAAGCCCAGCTTCGAAACGCGGGCCCTCGCCGGCCTGTTCTTTGCCGGCCAGATCAATGGCACCACGGGCTACGAAGAAGCCGCGGCCCAGGGCCTGTATGCGGGCGCGAACGCGGCGCTGCAGGTGCTGGAGCGCGAACCCTGGCTGCCGCGCCGCGACCAGGCCTACCTGGGCGTGCTGGTCGACGACTTGGTCACCAAGGGCGTGACCGAGCCTTACCGCATGTTCACCAGCCGCGCCGAATACCGGCTGCAGCTTCGTGAAGACAACGCCGACCTGCGCTTGACAGCGCAGGGCCGCGCGCTGGGTCTCGTCGACGATGTGCGCTGGGCGGCGTTCGAGACCAAGCGGGAACGCCTGGAGCGCGAGCTGCAACGCCTGCGCGCCACCTGGGTGCGGCCGGCCACCGTACCAGCCGCCGATGCAGAGCGGCTGGTCGGCAAGGCGTTGGAGCATGAATACAACCTCGCTGACCTGTTGCGCCGCCCTGGGGTGGGCTGGGACCAGGCGGCAGCGCTCGCGGCCATCGCCCACGGGCCACGCAGTGTTTCACGTGAAACTTTGCGCGCCGAGTGGGGTGGCCTGGAAGCAGACACAGTGATCGAGCAGGCCGAAATCGCGGTGAAATACGCCGGCTACATCGACAAGCAGAACGATGAGGTCGAGCGCGCTTCGGCGCTGGAACACCTGAAGCTGCCTGACGAGCTGGACTATGCCCAAGTGACAGCCTTGTCCTTTGAAGTTCGGCAAAAGCTCAGCCGCCACCGGCCGAGCACGTTGGGGCAAGCGTCACGCATTTCAGGCGTGACGCCGGCTGCGGTGTCACTGCTGCTGGTGCATCTGAAGAAGGGCCGCTTCCAAGGCTTCGCCCCATTGCCGGACAAGGCGCAGGACCAGGCCGCTTGAAGGCCGCCGCACCGGCGCCTGCGCCAGACGAACTGCAAACGCTGACCCAGGCACTGGGCCAGCCTGCTGGCGAAGAGCTCGTCGGACAGTTGCTGCATTTCCTGGAGTTGCTCGCCCACTGGAACGGCACCTACAACCTGACCGCTGTTCGCACTCGCGAGGGCATGCTGACCCAGCACTTGGCCGACTGCCTTGCGGTCGTCGCGCCGCTGTCGCGCCAGTTGGCTGGGGCAGGCAAGGCACCCCGTTTGCTGGACGTGGGCAGCGGCGGTGGGCTCCCCGGTGTTGTCCTCGCCGCCTGCCTGCCGCAGCTGCAAGTGACGTGCGTCGATACCGTCGCCAAGAAAGCTGCCTTCGTGCGTCAGGTTGCAGCCGAACTGGGCCTGCCGAACCTGCATTCGGTGCACACGCGGGTCGAGTCGATGCGAGCGGGGCCATTCGACATCATCACCTCGCGCGCCTTCGCCTCGCTGGGCGACTTCACTCGGCTGACCCAGCCCCTCCTGGCCCCGAAGGGCCAATGGATGGCAATGAAGGGCAAGACACCCGACGACGAACTGGCAGAGCTTCCACCCCACGTTGACGTGTTTCACGTGGAACCCTTGTCGGTACCAGGACTGGAAGCCCAGCGCTGCCTGGTCTGGATGAAACTGAAAACCCCTGCATGACACCCACTGCCCTTCGCCTCAGCCTGACTCGCGTCCTGTGCGCCCTGGCTGCCAGCGCTTGCTTCACCGCACCAGCCGCTGCGCAGAACGTGACAGCCATTCCGAGCCTGAACGTGCCCAGCTACATGGGCACCTGGTATCAGGTGGCGTGGTTCCCGAACCGCTTCCAGAAGCAATGTGTCAGTGACACCTCAGCCACCTACCGCCAACGGGAAGACGGCAATGTCGTGGTGCTGAACCGCTGCAAGACGGCGGATGGGAAATTCGACGACGCCGAGGGCCTGGCTCGGCCGGCCGGCTCGCGCTTGCAAGGGAACACCCTGGCGCCAGCCCAGCTCGAAGTGAGCTTCCTGCCGGCCCTGCTGCGCTGGCTGCCCATTTGGGGCAACTACTGGGTACTGGAATTGGCCGACGACGGGCGCTTTGCCGTCATTGGCGAACCCACGCGTGAATATCTGTGGGTCCTGTCCCGCGGAACCCAACTGTCGGCAGCCGACGAAACTGGGATACGCTCCCGCCTCATCCAACGCGGTTACGACCTGTCCCGTTGGCAGGCGCACTTGCACGGCGCACCGTCAACACCGGCGTCGGCGCCACGCTAGGCCCAAACCTCAGGCTCAGCCACCATGCTTGGCATTGCAGACTACGGCGCATTCTGTGCAGCCATCGTCTTGTTCCTGGCCCTACCCGGTCCCGGCACGTTCTGCTTGCTGGCCAGCACAGGTCAAGGCGGGATGCGCGGGGGCGCGGCCGCCACTGGCGGCGTCATACTGGGCGACCAAGTGTTGTTGTGGCTGGCCGTCGCAGGTGTGGCGGCGCTGCTCGCCGCCCACCCACTGCTCTTCAAGGCCGTGCAGTACCTCGGCGCCGGCTACCTCGCCTGGATCGGCCTGAAGCTGATCTTCGCCAAACCCGGTACCCGCGCCTCGCCGGTCAACATCCGGCCGGGCCAATACGCCCAGCAGGCATTTTTCATCACCTTGCTGAACCCAAAGGCCATCGTTTTCTACATGGCCTTCTTTCCCCTCTTCATCGACCCCGCCACCCACCGCGGCGCACTCACTTTCGCTGCCATGGCAGCCACCATTGCCGTCATCAGCGCCATCTACTGTCTACTGCTGTGCGCATTCGCCCAGGCAGTGAGCCAGGTGGTTCGCGCCCATCCCCGCGTGGCGCGCGGGCTGGAGAAGTTGGCCGGTGTCTTCCTCGTTGGCTTCGGCATTCGCCTGGCCGCCCCCTGATGTTCCACGTGAAACCTCGCTGACCGCCACCGCACATGCGCATATTCTGTGTCGCCAACCAAAAGGGCGGTGTCGGCAAGACCACCACCACGGTCAATCTGGCTGCTGGCCTGTCCCTGGTCGGCCAACGTGTGCTGGTGGTCGACCTCGACCCACAGGGCAATGCCACGATGGGCTCCGGCATCGACAAACGCCAGCTCGACCTGAGCGTCTACGACGTACTGCTTGAATCGGCCAGCATCGCCGAAGCCCGCCAGGCCAGCCCCAAGGGCGGCTACGACGTCTTGGGTGCCAACCGCGAGCTGGCTGGCGCCGAAGTTGAACTGGTACCGCTGGACCACCGCGAGAAGCGTCTGCGACTGGCGCTCCAGGCCGTACAGAGCGACTACGACTTTGCGCTCATCGACTGCCCGCCCTCGCTGAGCCTGCTCACGCTGAACGGCCTGTGCGCCGCGCATGGCGTCGTGGTGCCGATGCAGTGCGAGTACTTCGCGCTCGAAGGCCTGTCGGACTTGGTCAACACCATCAAGCAGGTGCATGCGAACCTGAATCCCGACCTGCAGATCATCGGCCTGCTGCGCGTGATGTTCGACCCGCGCATCACACTGCAGCAGCAGGTGAGCGAGCAACTCAAGGCGCACTTCGGCGACAAGGTCTTCAACACCGTGATTCCCCGCAACGTTCGCCTGGCCGAAGCGCCCAGCTATGGCCAGCCCGGCGTCACCTTCGACCCCGCTTCCAAAGGCGCCCAGGCCTTCGTCGAATTCGCGCGGGAAATGGTGCAGCGCCTGGGCGCCTGAGCCCAGGGCATCACGAACCCATGCCGTCATGAGTCTCAGCGAAACCCTGCTCTCGCGGGTCGAGGACGCCAGCCTGAACGCCAGCGCGCCACCGCAACAGCGCTGGTTGGACGGCTGGATCATCCGCACCAACCCCGGCAAGGCACGCCGCGCCCGCTGTGTCAACGCGATGGCGCCAGGCCGCCTGCCGCTGACGGAAAAGCTGCGCCTGGCCCAGGCTGCGTTCGACGAGGCGAGTTTGCCGCTGGTGGTGCGCATCACCCGCTTTACCCAGCCCGAAACCCTGGACGACGAACTTGCCGCGGCCGGCTGGCCGCTGCTCGTCAAGACGCATGTGCTCGTGTGCCAAGAACTGCCTGCACCCTGCACAGCGGCCAGCCCCGCCCCGCCCACCGGCCTGCTCTGGCAGCAGCTCGATGCCGCTGCCTATGCCGCCGAAGTGGCTGCACTGCGCGGCTCGTCACAGGAACAGCAAGTGGCGCACGCCGAACGCCTTCGACAGTCACCCGTGCCCTATAGGGGTTACGCACTGCGCAGCAGCGACGGCCAGGTCGTCGCCTGCGGCCAATTCGCGCGAGAGGGCGAACTCGTCGGCCTCTACGACGTCTTCACCAAGCCCAGCGCGCGTGGCCAGGGGCTGGCCGGCTGGCTATGTGAGCGCCTGCTTTCGCTGGCTGCAACAGAAGGCGCCAAAGTTGGCTATCTGCAGGTGGAAGCCGACAACCAAACAGCATCGGCCGTCTACCAGCGCCTGGGCTTTGCGTACGGCTACAGCTACCACTACCGCCAGCCGCCTGGCAGCGGCTGAACTACAGACCCAGGCCTTCGTCCACGCCCAGGTGTACGTTCATCGACTGCACCGCTGCGCCACTGGCACCCTTGCCCAGGTTGTCCAGCCGCGCCATCACCAGCGCCTGGGTGTCGTTGGCGAACACGAAGAGGTCGACCCGATTCGTGTCGTTGCAGGCCTGCACATCGAAGAAGCCGGCCTCGAGCGTGGCTGCGTCGCGCAAGGGCATCACGCGGATGAAGCGCTCGCCCGCATAACGCGCGTCGAAGGCCGCATGCAAGGTGGCGGCGCTGCAGCCCAGCGCCGCCAGGTCCAGCGGCACCGTCACGGCCAGGCCTTTGTAGAACGGGCCGACGATGGGCATGAACACCGGCGCCCGGGTCAGACCGGTGTGCGCCATCATTTCCGGCACATGCTTGTGATGCAGGCCCAGCGAATAGGGCCGGGGCGCCCTCAGCGCGGCCGGCAAGCCGCCAGCGGCCTCGTAGTCCTGGATCATCGACTTGCCGCCGCCGGAATAGCCCGTGATGGAAGTCGCCGTCACCCAGGTGTCGGCCGGCACCAAGCCGGCGTCGACCAGGGGGCGCAGCAGCAGGATGAAGCCGCTGGCATGGCAGCCCGGGTTGGCAATGCGCTTGCTGCCGCGCAGGGCGTCGCGCTGGCTCGGCGCCAGTTCGGGCAGGCCGAACACCCAGCCTGGCGCCGTGCGGTGCGCGGTGCTCGCGTCGATGAGGCAGGTGTCGGGGTTCGTCACCATCGCCGCCGCCTCGCGCGACGCGGCGTCGGGCAGGCACAGGAAGGCCACGTCGGCGGCATTCAGCAGGCGCGCCCGCTCGGCAGCGTCCTTGCGCTTGTCGGCTTCGATGCGCAGCACCTCCACGTCGGCCCGGCCGGCCAGATACTCATGGATGCGCAGGCCGGTAGTGCCTTCCTGGCCATCGACGAAGACGCGTGTTTTCATGCTGGTTCAGCCCTGTGTCTGCCCTGTTGGATTGCCGCCCTAGGATACGACATGCACCCCGTCCAAAAAACCGCCAGCCGATGAGCGAAGCTCCGCCCCACCATCCACGCGTGCTGCTGCTGCCCGGCTGGCAGGACAGCGGCCCCGGCCATTGGCAGACGCTGTGGGAAACCCGGCATGGTGACGAACGTGTGCAGCAAGCCGACTGGTTCTGGCCGCGCCGCGGCGACTGGCTGGCGCAACTGGAAAATGCCGTGCTCGCCAGCGACGGCCCGGTGCTGCTGGCCGCGCACAGTCTGGGCTGCCACCTCGCGGCCGCCTGGGCCGCCCACAGCCGCAACACGGCGCGCGTGCTGGGTGCGCTGCTGGTGGCGCCACCCGACCTGGCGCGGCCCGACATGCCGCCACAGGTCAGCCCCTGGCATCCGGCCGTGCTGCAGTATCTGCCCTTTCCGGCCCGGCTGGTTTACGGCAGCAACGACCCCTTCGCCAGCGCTGACGCCAGCCAAGCCATGGCCCTGGGCTGGGGCGCAGAGGCGACGGACGCCGGGCCCGCCGGCCATCTGAATGCCGATTCCGGTCTGGGCGACTGGCCGCAGGGTCGAACGTGGTTGCTGGCTCTCGCCCATCAGGGCGCTGCTAAACCGTGAGTGGGCGCTTGCCTCGTGCGGCGTTGGCCGGTGTCTTGGCGGCCCTGGCCGCCGCCGCCGTCCACCTTGTCGGTAGCGGCGCCTGGATCGCGGCCGGTGTGGGCTTCGGCATTGCCTTCATCGTGATCGGGCTGCCGCTGCTGGGTGTTCGCGCGCTGGACCACCTGCTGTACCTGCGCCGGCTGGCGCACTGGAAGCCGGTCGAAGGCAAGTACTACAGCTTCGGCAACATCGCCCTGGCCATCGAGGACGACGGCCGCCATGTCTGGGTGGCCGCGGCCGACCTGCAGCGCGCGCTGCGTACCACCGACGCCGAAGACGTCATCGCCGCCCGCCACGCCGGCCGCTGGCGGCGCGACCCGCGCGGCAAGCTGCAGTTGCGGGTGGACACCGTCGTGCAGGTCTTGGCCACCGCCCCGGGCCGCATGGACCCGCACACCCTCCACCTGCGCCGCTACCTGGAACGCGAGGTGCTTTTTCCTGCCGCGCAAAAGCGCCAGCGGCGCGGCGGCAATGCGGGCTGACACAATGCCCCGATGGTAAGCAAAAAACCCAAGGGCCTGGGCATGGGCCTGGAAGCGCTGCTGGGCCCGAAGGTCGGCAGTGCGCCGACCCTGCCCGAAGGCGCTCCGACGAGCCTGCCGTTGGGCCAGATACGCGCCGGCAAGTACCAGCCGCGCACGCGCATGGACGAAGGCTCGCTCTACGAGCTGGCCGAAAGCATCAAGAGCCAGGGCCTGATGCAGCCGATCCTGGTGCGCCCGGTGACCGGCGGCAGCACGCCTTACGAGATCATCGCCGGCGAGCGCCGTTTCCGCGCCGCCCGGCTGGCAGGGCTGGACAGCGTGCCGGTGCTCGTCAAGGCCGTGCCCGACGAAGCGGCTGCGGTGATGGCGCTCATCGAGAACATCCAGCGCGAAGACCTGAACCCACTCGAAGAAGCGCAGGGCCTGCAGCGGCTGGTGACGGATTTCCAGCTGACGCACGAACAGGCGGCGCAGGCGGTCGGGCGTTCACGCAGCGCCGCCAGCAACCTGCTGCGTCTTCTGAACCTGTCCGACATGGTGCAGCAGCTGCTGATGGCCGGCGACATCGACATGGGCCACGCCCGCGCCCTGCTGGCCCTGCCGGCTGCCGAACAGGTGATGGCGGCGCAGGAGATCGTGGCGAAGAAGCTCAGCGTGCGCGAAACCGAGCGCCTGGTGGCCCGCCGTGCAGCCGAACAGTCGGCCGACACGACTGGCCCATCCACCGAAGCGGCCAAGTCGGGCAAGGCAGGCAAGGCGGCCAAGCCGCGCGACATCACCCGGCTCGAGCAGCAGCTTTCCGACCTGCTGGCCGCGGCAGTGGACATCCGGGTGAAGAAGCGCGGCCGCCGAGGTGAGCAGGGCGAGGTCGCGATCGCCTTCGGTTCGCTGGACGAGCTGAACGGCCTGCTCGAACGACTGGGCCTCAAAGAGGCTTGAGCGCCGGCCGGCGCTGGTGCCAGGCCAGCCAGAGCAGCCCCGCCGCGACAACCGCCAGCGGCAGCAGCGAGCCCAGGTTCAACAGCGTCCAGCCCTGCGTGGTGATGAGCGCGCCCGAAGCGAACGAGCTCACGGCCATGGTCGAGAACACACCCAGGTCCATCAGACCCTGCGCGCGGTTCTTTTCTTCCGGCCGGTAGGCCCGGGTCAGCAGCGTGCTGCCGCCGGTGTAGAGGAAGTTCCAGCCCACCCCAAGGGCGAACAGCGCCACCAGGAACTGCATCAACTCGGCGCCCGACAAGGCCACGGCCACGCACACCAGATTCAGCACCACGCCCACACCCATCACGGGCAGGGCGCCAAAACGGCGGATGAGGTGGCCGGTGAAGAAGCTGGGCACGAACATGCCCAGCACATGCCATTCGAGCACCAGGGCCGCGCTGCTGAAAGGGTGCTGGCATTGCTGCATGGCAATCGGCGTGGCGGCCATCAGCAGGTTCATCACACCGTAGCCCAGGGCGGCGCCGAGCACCGCCACCGCAAACACCGGCTGGCGCACCAGGACATGCCAGGGCCGGCCACGGTCGTCACCTGCCTTCGCCGCCACATGCGGCGGAAACTCGATGAAGGACAAGGCCATCAGCGACAGCAAGGCCACGCCCACCAGCACCAGGTAGGCGCCGGCAAAGGGCACCGACAGCAGCTCGCGCGTGGCACTGGCCAGGTTCGGGCCGGCAAAGGCGCCCAGGATGCCGCCGGCCAGCACCAGCGAGATCGCCTTTTCCTTGAACTGTGGTGCCACCAGCTCGGGGCCGGCAAACCGGTAGAGCGCGGCATTGGCGCTGTAGAAGCCGGCAAACACCGTGGCCGCCACCAGCAGCCAGAAGTTCTTCTCGACGACGGCGTAGGCGCACAGCCCGGCGGCCAGCGCGGCCACCACCAGCCCGGCCTGGAACGAGCGCTTGCGCCCCCAGCGCGCCTGCACCCAGGCCACGGGCATGCTCGACAACGCCGCGCCGACCACATAGCCTGTGACCGGCAGTGTGGCCATCCAGCCGACCGGTGCCAGCGCCAGCCCCACCAGGCCGTTGATGGCGATGAAGGTGACGTTGTTGGTGAGGAAGAGACCTTGGCACAGGGCCAGCAGCAGCAAATGACGATTCACCTGCCGATGATCGCACCGGAGTCGGCGCGCCTGTCGGCCGTTCGGGTCTGCTCGCGCGTTAAGGGCACAGGACTTGCAACCGACCCTTCGACTCAAGAAGGATGTGGCTTAGCTGGCAAACTGAATGCCCATGTGGCTTCTGTTCGCTGGACTCCCAAGCGCAGAATGGTCCATGCTGGAAGTGTGTCCAATGGTGCTGAAGCACCATCGGTGAACAGGAAAGCTCTGATGGCGCCCGGGCCCGTGAAGCCGGGACTTCATCAGAACTTCCCAGGCCGGTGCACAGGGGCGACCTCCCCTGCCGCGCCACCTGGATCACCGGAGGCCCCATGGACGTGATCAGCCACCTCAAGGCACGCTACGAGCGTTTGCGTGAGGAAGAAATTTCCCTCGAAGACTATCTGGCCGAGTGCAAGCGCGACCCGCTGGCCTATGCCACCGCCGCCGAGCGCATGCTCAAGGCCATCGGCGAGCCCAAGGCCGTCGACACCCGCAACGACCCGCGCCTGAGCCGGCTGTTCGCGAACAAGGTGATCAAGGTCTACCCGGCCTTCGCCGAGTTCTACGGCATGGAAGACGCCATCGAACAGGTGGTGTCGTATTTCCGGCATGCCGCGCAGGGGCTGGAAGAAAAGAAGCAGATCCTCTACCTGCTGGGCCCGGTGGGCGGTGGCAAGAGCAGCATCGCCGAACGGCTGAAGCAGCTGATGCAGGAGGTGCCGTTCTACGCCATCCAGGGCAGCCCGGTGAACGAAAGCCCGCTGGGGCTGTTCGACGTCAACGAGGACGGCCCCATCCTCGAGCAGGAATACGGTATCCCGCGCCGCTACCTGAACCGCATCATGAGCCCCTGGGCGGTGAAGCGTCTCGAAGAGTTCGGTGGCGACATCCGCCAGTTCAAGGTCGTCAAGCGCTATCCCAGCATCCTGAAGCAGGTGGGCATCAGCAAGACCGAGCCCGGGGACGAGAACAACCAGGACATTTCCAGCCTGGTCGGCAAGGTCGACATCCGCAAGCTCGAGACCTACGCCCAGGACGACCCCGACGCCTACAGCTACAGCGGCGGCCTGTGCCTGAGCAACCAGGGCCTGCTGGAATTCGTGGAAATGTTCAAGGCGCCGATCAAGGTGCTGCACCCGCTGCTGACAGCCACGCAAGAGGGCAACTTCAAGGGCACCGAAGGCTTCGGCGCGATTCCCTTCGACGGCGTGGTGCTGGCGCACAGCAACGAAAGCGAATGGAAGGCCTTCCGCAACAACAAGAACAACGAAGCCTTCCTCGACCGCATCTACATCGTCAAGGTGCCGTACTGCCTGCGCGTGAGCGAGGAAGTGCACATCTACGAAAAGCTGCTCAAGGGCTCGTCACTGGCCAACGCCACCTGCGCGCCGGGCACGCTGAAGATGATGAGCCAGTTCGCCATCCTCACGCGGCTGAAGGAGCCCGAGAACAGCAGCCTCTATTCCAAGATGCTCGTCTACGACGGTGAAAACCTGAAGGACACCGACCCGCGCGCCAAGAGCTACCAGGAATACCGCGACTACGCCGGTGTCGACGAAGGCATGAGCGGCATCAGCACGCGCTTCGCCTACAAGATCCTCTCCAAGGTCTTCAACTTCGACAGCACCGAGGTCGCCGCCAACCCGGTGCACCTGATGTACGTGCTTGAGCAGCAGATCGAGCGTGAACAGTTCCCGGCCGAGATCGAGCAGAAGTACACCGCCTTCATCAAGGAACACCTGGCCGCACGCTATGCCGAGTTCATCGGCAAGGAAATCCAGACCGCCTACCTGGAAAGCTACAGCGAATACGGCCAGAACATCTTCGACCGTTATGTCACCTACGCCGACTACTGGATCCAGGACCACGAATACCGCGACACCGACACCGGCGAGGTCTTCGACCGCGGTTCGCTGAACGGCGAGCTCGAGAAGATCGAGAAACCGGCGGGCATTGCGAACCCGAAGGACTTCCGCAACGAGATCGTCAACTTCGTGCTGCGCGCGCGCGCCAACAACCAGGGCAAGAACCCGGTCTGGACGAGCTACGAGAAGCTGCGTGCCGTGATCGAGAAGAAGATGTTCAGCAACACCGAAGAGCTCTTGCCGGTGATCAGCTTCAACGCCAAGGCCAGCGCCGACGAAGCCAAGAAGCACGAAGACTTCGTCACCCGCATGGTGGCCAAGGGCTACACGCCCAAGCAGGTGCGGCTGCTCTGCGAGTGGTACCTGCGTGTCCGTAAATCAAGCTGAACCCGAAAGGTTCTCGTGCAGCAAATCATCGATCGAAGGCTCGCGGGGAAGAACAAGTCCATCGGCAACCGCGAGCGTTTTCTGCGGCGCCACAAGGAGCAGATCCGCGAGGCCGTGAAACGCGCGATCGATGGCCGCGGCATCCGCGACATCGAACGTGGCGAGGACATCCACATCCCCAAGCGCGACCTGAGCGAACCCGTCTTCGGCCATGGCCAGGGCGGGGTGCGCGAGACGGTGCACCCTGGCAACCAGGACTACGTGCGCGGGGACCGCATCGAACGCCCCAAGGGTGGCGGCGGCAGCGGCAGCGGCAAGGGCCAGGCCAGCGACTCCGGCGAAGGCGAGGACGACTTCGTCTTCAGCCTGAGCAAGGAAGAGTTCATGCAGGTCTTCTTCGAGGACCTGGCACTGCCGCACCTGATCCGCACCCAGCTGGCCGAGGTGCCCGAGTTCAAGTACCACCGCGCCGGCTACAGCAGCGACGGCACACCCAACAACCTGCACGTGGTGCGCAGCATGCGCGGCGCCATCGGCCGGCGCATCGCCATCGGCGCGGGTTCGCGCCGCAGCCTGCGTGAACTGGAGGAACAGCGTGAGCAGCTGTTGGCGGCCATGCAGCCCGGCGACGAGGTGGCTGCCGCCGAACTGAAGGCGCTGGACGAGGAAATCGCCGCGCTGCGTGGCCGCGTCGCGCGCATTCCGTACCTCGACCCCATCGACCTCAAGTACCGCAGCCGAGTGAAGACGCCGGTACCCACCAGCAAGGCGGTGATGTTCTGCCTGATGGACGTGTCGGGCAGCATGGACGAAGGCCGCAAGGAACTGAGCAAGCGCTTCTTCATCCTGCTCTACCTGTTCCTGACGCGGCACTACGAGAAGATCGAACTCGTCTTCATCCGCCACCACACGCAGGCGCAGGAGGTCGACGAAGAGAACTTCTTCCATGCCCGCGAAACCGGCGGCACCGTGGTCAGCAGTGCGCTGGTGCTGATGGAAGAGATCATCAAGGCGCGCTACAACCCGAGCGAGTGGAACATCTACGGCGCCCAGGCCAGCGACGGCGACAACTGGCACCACGACAGCGGCCGCTGCCGCGAGATCCTGTCCGACAAGATCCTGCCGCTGGTGCGCTACTTCGCTTATGTGCAGGTGGCCGAGGAAGAGCAGAACCTGTGGGACGAATACACCCAGCTGCAGACCGCACACCGCCACTTCGCCATGCGCAAGGCGGTCGAGGCCAGCCAGATCTACCCCGTCTTCCGTGATCTCTTCAAGAAAGAGGGAGCCAAGGCCGCATGACCACCCCCACGCTCACTTCGTTCGCTGCCCCCCGAGGGGGCTCGGCCTCCCTTGGGGCGGCCCGGCGGGAGGCCGCATGAAGCTTCGCCCACCCGCCCTGGAGCAGCCGCTGCCCCTGCTGGAACGCCCGCATGAACACCTGCCGGGCCCCAGCGACTGGAACTTCGAGCTGGTGGAAACCTACCACCGCATCATCCGCCAGACCGCCGAGCGCTTCGGGCTGGACACCTACCCGAACCAGCTCGAGATCATCACCGCCGAGCAGATGATGGACGCCTATGCCAGCGTCGGCATGCCGGTGAACTACCGGCACTGGAGCTACGGCAAGGAGTTCATCAGCACCGAGAAGAACTACAAGCGCGGCCACATGGGGCTGGCCTACGAGATCGTCATCAACAGCAACCCCTGCATCAGCTACCTGATGGAGGAAAACACGATGGCGATGCAGGCGCTCGTCATCGCGCACGCGGCCTACGGCCACAACAGCTTCTTCAAGGGCAACTACCTGTTCCGGATGTGGACCGATGCCGGGTCCATCATCGACTACCTCGTCTACGCCAAGAACTATGTCGCGGCCTGCGAGGAAAAACACGGGCTCGATGCGGTCGAGGAATTCCTCGACAGCTGCCACGCGCTGGCCAACCACGGCGTCGACCGCTACCGCCGCCCCAGCCGCAAGACCCTGGCCCAGGAACTGGCCGAGCGCAAGGACCGCGAGGCCTATGCCCAGCAGCAGGTGAACGACCTCTGGCGCACGCTGCCCAAGGCCATCGAGAAGGCCGGCGCCGCGGCCGAGAGCAAGCGCTTCCCCGACGAACCGCAGGAAAACCTGCTGTACTTCATCGAGAAGAACGCACCGCTGCTCGAACCCTGGCAGCGCGAGATCGTGCGCATCGTGCGCAAGGTGGCGCAGTACTTCTACCCGCAGCGCCAGACGCAGGTGATGAACGAGGGCTGGGCCACCTTCTGGCACCACAAGCTGCTGAACACGATGTACGACGACGGCTTCCTGACCGACGGCGTGATGATCGAATGGCTGAAGAGCCACACCAACGTGATCTACCAGCCGCCGGTGGGCCACAAGGCCTACAGCGGCATCAACCCGTACGCGCTGGGTTTTGCGATGTACACCGACATGAAGCGCATCTGCGAGAACCCGACCGAGGAAGACCGCGCCTGGTTCCCGGACATGGCCGACAAGCCCTGGCTGCCGGTGCTGGACCACGCCATGCGCAACTTCAAGGACGAGAGCTTCATCGGGCAGTACCTCAGCCCCAAGCTGATGCGCGACCTGCGCCTGTTTGCGATCCGCGACGACGAGAAGGACAGCGAACTCGAGGTCGCCGCGATCCACGACGACGCCGGCTACCGGCGTGTGCGCGAAAGCCTGAGCCGCCAGTACGACCTGGGCAGCCGCGAGCCGAACATCCAGGTCTGGAACGTCAACCTGCGCGGCGACCGCAGCCTCACCTTGCGCCACTTCCAGCACAACGACCGGCCGCTGCACGACACCGCCACCGAAGTGCTGAAGCACGTGGCGCGGCTGTGGGGCTTCGGTGTGCAGTTGGAAAGCACCAACAGCAGTGGTGAAGTCACCAAGCGCTGGAGCGTGCCCGCACCGGCCACCGAAACGGCCTGAGTGCCGCAGGCCTGCGGGGGCATCGGCGGCCGCGCCAGAATCGCGGCTTCGTCGCTCCATCCGCAGGCTCACCATGCCCTCGATCACCCACGACCTGCCGCGCCTGGCCACCCTGGCCTTGGCAGCGTTGCTGGCGCTCGGCGCTGCCCAAGCCCAGACACCTGCCGTCACCTCCACCAGCAGCACCGCCAGCGACTCGCGCCATGTCTGGGACCTGAGCCCATTGTTCAGGGACGACGCCGCCTGGGAAGCCGAGCGCCAGGCCCTGCAGGCCGAACTGCCCAAGCTGCGTGCGCTGGAAAAGGGCTTCGGCAGCAATGCCGCCAGCCTGCGCCGGGCGCTGGACCAGATCTCGGCCGTGAGCCAGCGCATGCGCAAGCTGGCGGTGTACGCCAATGCCCTGTCCAGCACCGACAACCGCAACGCACGCAACCAGGAACGCGCCGCCCAGGCGCGCTCGCTGTGGGGCCAGGTCGGTGCCACGGTGGCCTGGGTCGACACCGCCATTGCCGCGCTCGGCGCCGCCAAGGTCGACCGCTTCGTGCGCGCCGAACCGGGCCTGGCGCGCCACGCGGTGCGTCTGCAAGAAACCCTGCGCCAGGCCAAGCACCGGCTGCACCCCGAAGCCGAGAAGACGCTGGCCGCACTGTCGCCGGTGCTCAATGCACAGGGCAACACCCGCCAGCTGCTGGTGACGGTGGACATGGAATGGCCCACGCTCACCATCGACGGCAAGCCGCAGCGGCTGGACAGCACGGCCTACGTGAAGCTGCGTGCCCACCCTGACCGCGCCGTCCGCAAGCAGGTCTTCGACAGCTTCTATCGCAGCTACAGCCGCGTCGAGAACACGCTGGGCAGCACGCTGGCGCAGCGGGTCGAAGCCGGCGTGGTGAACGCGCGGCTGCGCGGCTACCCGTCGGCCGTGGCCGCCAGCCTGGCCGACGACGCGATTCCCGAAAGCGTCTACCGCACCCTGGTGGCCGAGGCCAACGCCGGCCTGCCCACGCTGCACCGTTACCTGAAGCTGCGCCAGAAGATGCTGGACCTGCCCGACCTGGGCTACCACGACATCTACCCCGACCTCGTGCGCACCGAAAAGCGCTACAGCCCCGAGGACGCCGCCCGCCTGACGCTGGCCAGCACCGCCCCGCTGGGCGCGCCCTACCAGGCGCGGCTGCAGCAGGCCCTGGGTGAACGCACGATGCACGTCTACCCGGCATCGGGCAAGAGCCAGGGCGCCTACCAGAGCGGCGTCTACGGCATGACGCCGCTGATCTTCCTGAACCACCAGGACACCTTCGACAGCGTCAGTACCTTCGCGCACGAATGGGGCCATGGCATGCATACGCTGCAGGCCAACGCCGCGCAGCCCTTCGAGACCGCCGGCTACCCGCTGTTCCTGGCCGAGATTGCCGCCTTCACGCACGAACTGCTGCTGCAGGACCATGTGCTGAAAAACGCCGCCAGCAAGGAAGAGCGCCTGTTCTACCTGGGCGAGGCGGTCGAGCGCCTGCGCGGCACCTTCTTCCGCCAGACCATGTTCGCTGAATTCGAACTGCAGGTGCACGACGCACTGGAGCGTGGCGAAGCCGTCACCGGCAAGCGCATGACGCAGCTGTACTGCAGCCTGCTGAAGAAGTACCACGGCGACACCGGCGACGCACAGAGCGTGATGAAGATCGACCCCGGCGTCTGCAGCGAATGGGCTTTCATCCCGCACTTCTACCGGCCGTTCTATGTGTACCAGTACGCCACCTCGATGGCCGCTGCCAGCCACTTCATCGAAGGCTTGCGCAGCGGTGACGTGGCTGCGCGCGACACCTATCTGAACGTGCTGAAGTCAGGCGGCTCGCGCCACCCGGTGCCGCTGCTGAAGGAAGCCGGCGTCGACATGAATTCGCCGCAGCCTTACCGCGCCCTGCTCAAGCAGATGAACGCCTTGATGGACGAGATGGAAAAGCTCGTCGCCGAGGGCGCTGGCCGCGGCCCTGCAGCCGCCGCGGCACCCGCGCCGGCCCCGGCCACCACCGGCGGCTAGAGCCAGCCGTCGATGTCGAGCCCGTCGTCGCCGTCGGCGGCGGGCACATCTGAAAGTCCTTGCCACAGGGCCTGCCCGGCGACCACCCCGGCGGTGACGACGGCTGCGTCGCGGAGGAAGCTGCGTGTGCGCGCTGGCGCGGCCGGGGCCGCGCCTTCGGCACGAGGCAAGAGCCGCTGCAGCGCCGTTTCCAGCACCATCACCCGGTGCAGCAGCAGATAGGCGGCGTCCGGGCGCGCAGCCTGCAGGCGAATCAACGCGCGTTCGAGCTCGACGTCGCGCAAGGGCTCGGGCTGCCGCAGCAGCTGGCCCAGCACCTGGGCGACCGGATCGGGGGCGGGTGTGTCCATGCCCCGCACCTTACATCGCGACCACTTTCCCTGGATTCAGGATGTTTTTCGGATCCAGCGCGCGCTTGATCTCGCGCATCACGGCCACCGCACCGGCCCCGGCCTCGTCGACCAGATAGCCCATCTTGTGCAGGCCGATGCCATGTTCGCCGGTGCAGGTGCCCTGCAGTCGGATGGCCCGCTGCACCATCTGCTCGCTCAGCCGTTCGGCGGTGGCCATCTCGCTGGGGTCGTTCGGGTCAAGCAGGTAGCTCAGGTGGAAGTTGCCGTCGCCCACGTGGCCGACGATCCAGTACGGCAGACCGGCTGCTTCGGCCTCTGCGATCGACGCATCGATGCTCTCTGCCAAGGCGGAGATCGGCACGCAGGTGTCAGTGCTGAGGCAGCGGCAACCCGGGCGCGTCTGGATCGCCGCGAAGTAGGCCTGGTGGCGGGCCGTCCACAGCTTCGTGCGCGCCTCGGGCGTGGTCGCCCAGTCGAACTGGTCGCCGCCGAATTCCTGGGCAATGGCCTGCACGGTTTCGGCCTGTTCCTGCACACCCGCCGGGCTGCCGTGGAATTCCATCAGCAGCATCGGCGCTTCACGCAGGCTCAGCTTCGAATGGCGGTTGACGGCGCGGATGGCGTTGGCGTCGAGCAGCTCGCAGCGGGCGATGGGCACGCCCATCTGGATGATCTGGATCGTCGTGCGCACCGCCGCGTCGATGCTGGGGAAGTGGCACACCGCGGCGCTCACCGCCTCGGGCAGCGGGTAGAGCTTCAGCGTGATCTCGGTCATCACGCCCAGCGTGCCCTCGCTGCCGACGAACAGGCGCGTCAGGTCGTAGCCGGCCGATGACTTCTTCGCGCGTGTGCCGGTCTTGATGACTTCGCCGGTGGCCGTCACCACCTGCAGGCCCAGCACGTTCTCGCGCATCGTGCCGTAGCGCACGGCGTTGGTGCCGCTGGCGCGTGTGGCCGTCATGCCGCCCAGGCTGGCGTTGGCGCCGGGGTCGATCGGGAAGAACAGGCCGGTGTCCTTGATCTCGCGGTTCAGCTGCTCGCGCGTCACGCCGGGCTGCACCGTCACCGTCAGGTCGTCGGGCTGCAGCGCGACGATGCGGTTCATGCGCGACAGGTCGATGCTCACGCCGCCCTGCACCGCCAGCAGATGGCCTTCGAGCGAACTGCCCACGCCAAACGGAATGACCGGCACCGCATGTTCATGTGCCAGCGCCACCACGGCGGCAACGTCCTGGGTGCTTTCGCAAAAGACCACGGCGTCGGGTGGCGTCAGCGGGTAGGTGCCCTCGTCACGGCCATGCTGGTCGCACACTGCGCGGGCGGTGCTGCAGCGTTCACCGAACTGCGCCTGCAGCGCTGTGAGCATGGCCACAGGCACGGGCCGGCGTTCGGCGGTGGGCAGGACATGGGCAGGCAAGGGGGCGTTCATGGCGGTTGAGCGGATCTGGCGTCGAAGTTTGCGGACAGGGCGGATCCTAGGCCGTGCCGCGCCAAGGCGCCACCGACGAGCAGGGCGATCTCCGGTCGGTGAGGCTGTTCCTTCGCGCCTGGTGGTTCAATCACGGCTTTCCGTCTTCGACCGATTACCGACATGAGCAACCGCCTGACCCAGATCGCCACCCGCACCGGAGACGATGGCAGCACCGGCCTGGGTGACGGCACCCGCGTGCCCAAGGACCACCTGCGCGTGCAGGCCATGGGCGATGTCGACGAGCTCAACAGCGGCCTGGGCGTGCTGCTGGCCGAGCCGCTGCCGGCCGATGTGCGTGAGCTGCTGGTCGTCGTCCAGCACGAGCTGTTCAACCTGGGCGGCGAGCTGTCCATCCCCGGCTTCACCCTGCTCAAGACCGACGCCGTGCTGCGCCTGGACGAGGCCCTGGCGCACTACAACGAACAGCTGCCGCGGCTGAAGGAATTCATCCTGCCCGCCGGCACACGCAGCGCGGCGCTGGCGCATGTCAGCCGCACGGTGGCGCGCCGTGCCGAACGTGCCGTCGTCGCGCTCGCCGCGGCCGAGGCCGTGAACGACGCGCCGCGCCAGTACCTGAACCGGCTGTCCGACCTGCTCTTCGTGCTGGCCCGCGTGCTCAACCGCGCCAACCTGGACGGGCTGGGCGGTGACGACGTCTACTGGAAAAGCGAACGGCTGGCGCGCGACGCCGGCTGAGGTTGACCCGTCAGGCCGGCTGGAAGGCGTAGCCGCTGCCGGAAGCGGCCATCTGCCCCAGCGCCGGGAACGGGAAGTGGAAGCCGCCGACCATGCCCTTGGCCGCGACGATGCGCTCGAAGGTGGCACGGCGCGTCTGCCGCGCCATCACCGGGTCCATGTCGAAGCTGACGGCCCAGTCGGGGTTTCGTGCGAACAGCGCCGGGATGTTGGTCAGGTCGGCCAGGAAGGTGAAGGTCTGCCCAGCCGAGCTCACCTCGAACATCGACATGCCCGGCGTGTGCCCGTAGGCGGCCACCGACTTGATGCCCGGCGCCACCTCGGCCCCCGGCTGGAACGGCACCAGCATGCCTTCGGGCATGCTGCCGAAGGTGCGCTGGACGTTGTCGAACAGGCCCTTCATGCGGCCGCCGGCCGCCGCGGCGGCACGGGTGGTGTCGGTCCAATAGGCATGTTCACCCGCCGGCACCATCACCTTGGCCTTGCTGAATACGAACTCGCCGGCCTTGTTGCGCAGGCCGTTGATGTGGTCACCGTGGTAGTGGCTGATCAGCACCGTGTCGATGTCGCCGGGCTTGAAGCCGGCGGCAGCCAGGTTCTCCAGCAGCTTGCCGGTGGTCGGGCCGCCGAATTCGCCCAGGCCGGTGTCCATCAGGATGCGGCGGTTGCCGGCCACCACCAGGAAGGGCGTGTAGGGCACGTCGACGTAGTCGGGCGACAGGTTCTGCGAACTCAGCAGCGCCCGCACTTCCGACAGCGGCGCGTTGGCCACGAATTCCTCACCCAACGGCCGGCGGGTGATGCCGTCGATCAACGCGATGATCTCCACGTCGCCCATCTTGACGCGCCGGAAGCCCGGGCTCGGCAGGCTGGGCGTACCGAAGTTCGGAGCGTTCTGCGCCCACATGGGTGTGAAGGCGCCGGCGGCATAGACGGCGGCGCCGGTGGCGGCAGCGCCGAGAAACTGGCGACGGTTGAACATGGTGGGTCTCCGGCTGAGGAAGGTGGGGAAGCCGCGGATGATCGGCCCCAACGCCACTACATGCAGTAAAGCTATTGATTTCCCCGGCAAGATAGGTGGTTTTCCTTTCCCGATCTGGAGCCGATGGACACCCTGACCCACGCACTTTCAGGTGCCCTGCTGGCCCGGCTGATGGTCGTACGCCATGAAACGGTTGCGAGCACCCACTCCGCTGTTCAACCCCAGCCACCCAAGCTCTGGCAATGTGTGCTGGTCGGCACCGTGGCCGGTGCCTTCCCCGACATCGACGCCGTCGCCCAGGCTTTTGGCGACATCGCCTACCTCACACAGCACCGCGGCATCACGCATTCGGTATTGATGCTGCCGCTGTGGGCGGCGGCCGTGGCCTGGCTGATGACGCGCTGCTTTGCCAACACCCGCGGCGCGCCGGGCGCCTGGAAGACCTTCTTCGCGCTGGCCGCAGGCGGCATCGGCATCCACATCGCCGGCGACTGGATCACCCAGTTCGGCACGATGCTGCTGCAGCCGCTGTCCGACCGCCGCTTCGGCCTGGGCTCGATGTTCATCATCGACCTGGTCTTCAGCGGCTTCCTGCTGGCCGGCCTGGCGCTGGCCGCCATGTTCCCGCGCCGGCGCTGGCCGGCCGCGCTGGGGCTGGCTGCCGCCATCGGCTGGGTCGGGCTGGCCTGGACGGGGCAGCAGGAAGCCGAAGAGATCGCGGCGCGCTACGCCCGCGCCCAGGGCATCGCCGCACCTGAAGTGGTGGTGATGCCGCGCCCGGCCTCGCCCTTCAACTGGACGCTGTCGGTCTTCGACGGGCGCAATTACCACGTCGCCCACGTGAACACGCGGCGCACCGCGGCGCTGGATCCGGAGGCCCCGGCGCTGTTCCCGCCGGCCTTCGTGCGCCGCTTTTCGGCGCCCTATGCGCCGGCCGACCAGGCCATGTGGTCGCGCGTGCCGCGCTTCGGCGAAGCCGGCACGCCGGCCTGGGTTCAGCAGGAAGCCTGGGCGCACCCGGACTTCCGCTTCTTCCGCTGGTTCGCGCAGACGCCGGCGCTGATCGAGGCCACCGACACGGCCGGCCAGCGCTGTGCGCTGTTCCGCGACCTGCGCTTCGAATTCCCTGGCCGCGAGGCAGGCCCCTTCCGCTACGGCCTGTGCCTGCCGGCGGCGGCGGGTGGCGCCGCCCGCTTGTTCAAGGTCGAAGCCGGGGTGCGATTGCCGCTGTGACGCCAGACCTCAAGCGCGAAGCCGCCGTGCCTTGACCGAATCAGCCAGGCCCTGCAGCAGGCCGACGCTGTCGTTCCAGTCGATGCAGGCGTCGGTGATCGACTGGCCGTGCACCAGCTTTGCCGGGTCGTCCTTGCCGGGCGTGAACTTCTGCGCCCCACCCTGCAGGTGGCTTTCGACCATGACGCCAAAGATGCAGCGATTGCCGCCGGCCAGCTGCGCGCCCACGTCCTTCATCACTTCGATCTGGCGCTGGTGCTGCTTGCTGCTGTTGGCATGGCTGGCGTCCACCATCAGCCGGCAGGGCAACTTGGCGGCTTCGATCTCCTTGCAGGCCGCGGCCACGCTGGCGGCGTCGTAGTTCGGTTCCTTGCCGCCGCGCAGGATGACGTGGCAGTCCTTGTTGCCCTTGGTCTCGACGATGGCGACCTGCCCGTTCTTGTGGACCGACAGGAAATGGTGCGGGCGTGCCGCAGCCTGGATCGCGTCGGTCGCTATTCTGATGTTGCCGTCGGTGCCGTTCTTGAAACCCACCGGGGCAGACAGGCCACTGGCCAGTTCACGGTGCACCTGGCTTTCGGTGGTGCGCGCGCCGATCGCGCCCCAGCTGATCAGGTCGCCGATGTACTGCGGGCTGATCACGTCCAGGAATTCGCTGCCCGCCGGCATGCCCAGCCGGTTGATGTCCACCAGCAGCTGTCGCGCGATGCGCAGGCCTTCGTGGATGCGATAGCTCTCGTCCAGGTACGGGTCGTTGATCAGTCCCTTCCAGCCGACCGTGGTGCGCGGCTTCTCGAAGTACACGCGCATGACGATTTCCAGCTCGCCGGCATGGCGCTCGCGTTCGGCCTTGAGCTTGCGCGCGTACTCCAGCGCCGCCGCCGGGTCGTGGATCGAGCAGGGGCCGATGATCACCAGCAGCCGGTCGTCCTGCCCGCCCATGATGTTTCGGATGGCGCCGCGGGTGTTCGAGATCAGCGCTTCCACCGGCGTGCCGGCAATCGGGAAGAAGCGGATCAGGTGTTCCGGCGGCGGCAGCGGCGTGACGTCGCGGATGCGCTGGTCATCGGTCTGGCTGGTCTTCTCGGAAAGGGCCAGTCGCTCGTTGGCGGGGGCAGCGGCGGTGACGTGCTTCGGGCTCATGACGGGGCTTTCTTCGGGAGGCTGCGGGTAGGGTCGAACATGGGGCGGACAAGAAAAAACCGCCGGGGGTGCCGGCGGTTTTCTGGGTTCGGGGCGCGATCTTTTCAGCTACGCGTTTGCCTCTCCAGCCGCCGTGCGGTGCGAGAACCAAAAGCTCGAAAAATAGAACGCTGCTGAACGCATGGAGCGAAATGTAGCACGGGCCCGCTGCGCCTAAGCTCCGGCCCACCATGACATTCCAACGCCCCGCCCTCGTCGGCCTGAATCCCCCGGCGCGCGTCTGGCCTGCCGTGTGGCTGCTCTATGGCGCCGGGCTGATGGCCGCGGCGCAACTGGGCAAGCTGTCGGCCCTGGCACCGGTGATCACGCCCGCACTCGGCCTGTCGCTGGCAGGGGCGGCCTGGGCGGTGTCGCTGATCGAGGTCGGCGGCGCCACGCTCGGCGCAGTGGCTGGCGTGCTGGCTCAGCGCTGCGGCTTGTGGCGCACACTGAAGTGGGGCTTGGCCGCCCTGGCCCTGGCCGGTCTGGGTAGCGCCAGCGCGGCCAGCGCTGCTGGCCTCATGGGCTGGCGTGTGCTGGAAGCCGCCGGCTACCTGGGCATCACGGTGTCCGCGCCGGTGCTGATCGCGCGGCTGACCGCTGCCGCCGGGCCGCGCACGCAGGCACTGGCGATGAGCCTGTGGAGCACCTTCGTGCCTGCCGGGCTGGCCTTCGGCGCCAGCGCTGCGGCCGCGGCGGCCGTGCCGCTGGGCTGGCGCGGTGCGCTGCTGGCTGGCGGGCTGCTGGCCACGGCGCTGGCGCTGGCCGTGGCCTGGCGCGGCACAAGCGATGATGAGCACAAGCCGACAGCGGCCTCGCCACCACTGCGGGCACCGGCCCGTGTCGGCGCCGCCGCCTGGTGCCTGGCGCTGAGCTTCGGCTTGTTCGCCCTGTTTGCCGTCGGCGTCATCGGCCTGCTGCCGACGCTGCTGGTGCAGGGCGCCGGCCTCACGCCGGCCGCGGCCGGTCAGTGGACGGGCCTGGCGTCGCTGTCGGCCGTGCTCGGCAGTGCGCTGGGCGCCGTGCTGCTGCGGCGCCACTGGCCGGCCCGCTGGCCCGGCCTGCTGGCGCTGGCGCTGCCGGCCGTGCTGGCCTCGGGCGTGTTCGCGGCGCGGCCCGACGCCACCTGGGCCGTGGTGCTGGCCGTGGCCATCAATGTGCTGGGTGGTGTGTTCGCCAGCCTGGCGTTTGCGGCGCTGCCGCGCGTCGTAGGCGACGCCGGCCAGCTGGTGCGAGCCAATGGCCTGCTCACGCAGTTCGGCGCCAGCGGCTCACTGCTGGGCCCGCCGGTCATGGCCGCCGGTGTCGGCGCCTGGGGCTGGCCCGGCGCCGCGGCGGTGGGTGTGGTGGTGTCGGTGCTGGCGCTGCCGCTGGCCTGGCGTGCCTTGCGTGGTGTCTAGGCAGGGCCGGCGAGCGCTGCGACGCTGCGGGTTCAGTACCCCGAGGCCGCAAAGCCTGCGGCCTGCAAGGCGGCCACCACTTCGGCCACATGCGCCGGGTTGCGCGTCTGCAGCACGAGTTCGACCTCGACGTTCTGCGCGCTCAAGGTGCTGAAGGCGCGCTGGTGGTGCACTTCGTCGATGTTCGCACCCGCCGCGCCGACCACGGCGGTGATGCGCGCCAGCACGCCGGGGGTGTCGCGGGCGCCGACACGGATGCGTGCCAGCCGGCCGGCGCGCACCATGCCGCGCTCGATGATGGCGGCCAGCAGCAGCGGGTCGATGTTGCCGCCGCACAGCACCAGGCCCACGCGCTTGCCGGCAAACCGCGACGGGTCCTTCAGCAGTGCGGCCAGGCCGGCGGCCCCGGCCCCTTCGCTGACGGTCTTCTCGATCTCCAGCAGCATCAACACGGCCTGCTCGATGTCGCCTTCGTCGACCAGCACCAGGTCGTCGACGCGCTCGCGGATGAGTTCACGCGTGATCTTCCCGGGCTGGCCCACCGCGATGCCTTCGGCGATGGTGCTCGCGCCCTGGGCATGGCTCGTGCCCTTGATGGCATTCACCATCGCCGGGAATCGCGAGGTCTGCACGCCCACGATCTCGATGCCCGGCTTCAGGTGGCGCGCCGCCGTGGCGATGCCGCTGATCAAGCCGCCGCCGCCCACCGCGACCACCAGCACATCGAGTTCGGGCTGGGCCTTCAGCATCTCGATGCCGATGGTGCCCTGGCCGGCGATGACGTCGACATCGTCGAACGGGTGGACGAAGGTCAGCCCCTGCGTGGCAGCCAGCTGCAGCGCATGTTCGCGGGCGTCGTCGAAGCTGTCGCCATGCAGCACCACTTCGGCGCCGAAGCCGCGGGTACGCTCGACCTTCACCGTGGGCGTGTGCTGCGGCATCACGATCACGGCGCGCAGCCCCAGGCGTTGCGCGTGGTGGGCCACGCCCTGGGCGTGGTTGCCGGCCGAGGCGGCGATCACGCCCAGGATCGGCTGGCCGCTCTCGATCAGGGTCGACAGCTTGTTCAGCGCGCCGCGTTCCTTGAACGAAGCCGTGAACTGCAGGTTCTCGAACTTCAGGAAGACGCGTGCGCCGACGATCTGGCCCAGCGTCTTGCTTTCGACGCAAGGGGTGTCCAGCACCTGGCCCTGCAGCCGAACGGCAGCGGCCTCGATGTCCTCGAAGCTGACCGCCGCCGCCTTCAAGCGGTGCCGCCCACCGTCAGTCTCTCGATGCGCAGCGTCGGCTGGCCCACGCCCACCGGCACGCTCTGGCCTTCCTTGCCGCAGACGCCGACGCCGGTGTCGAGCTGCAGATCGTTGCCGATCATGCTGACCCGGGTCATCGCCTCGGGGCCGTTGCCGATGATCGTGGCGCCCTTCACCGGATACAGGATCTTGCCGTTCTCGACCCAGTAGGCCTCGCTCGCCGAGAACACGAATTTGCCGCTGGTGATGTCGACCTGGCCGCCGCCGAAGTTCGTGGCGTACAGGCCGCGCTTGATGCTGGCCACGATTTCCTCGGGCTTCCTGTCGCCGGCCAGCATGTAGGTATTGGTCATGCGCGGCATCGGCAGGTGGGCGTAGCTTTCGCGGCGGCCGTTGCCGGTGGGCTTCACGCCCATCAGGCGGGCGTTCATGCTGTCCTGGATGTAGCCGCGCAGGATGCCGTCCTCGATGAGCACGTTGCGCTGGCTGGCATGGCCCTCGTCGTCGACGTTCAGGCTGCCGCGGCGGTCGGGCAGGGTGCCGTCGTCGAGCACCGTGACGCCCTTGGACGCCACGCGCTGGCCGATGCGGCCGGCGAAGGTGCTGCTGCCCTTGCGGTTGAAGTCGCCTTCCAGGCCATGGCCCACGGCCTCGTGCAGCAGCACGCCGGGCCAGCCCGGGCCGAGCACCACGGTCATGTCGCCAGCGGGTGCCGGGCGGCTGTCCAGGTTGGTCAGCGCGGCATGCACGGCGTGGTCGACGTAGCTTTGCAGCATGGCGTCGGTGAAGTAGCCCAGGCCGAAGCGGCCGCCGCCGCCGCCGTTGCCGACCTCGCGCCGCACCTGCCCGCCCACCTTCTGCTCGGCGATCACGGTCACGTTCAGGCGCACCAGCGGGCGCACGTCGGCAGCGCGGGTGCCGTCGGCGCGGGCCACGAGCACCACGTCGTATTCGGCACCCAGGCTGGCCATCACCTGCGCCACGCGCGGGTCCTTGGCGCGGGCCATCTTCTCCACGCGTTCCAGCAAGGCCACCTTCTGCGTGCTGTCGAGCGTGGCGATGGGGTCGGTGGGCGCGTACAGCGTGCGGATCGAAGCCACGCGCGGCGCGCGCTGCAGCTTCACGCGCTTGTCCTGCCCGGCCGCGGCGATGGTGCGCACGGTTCGGGCAGCGTCCATCAGGGCTTCGACGCTGAGGTCGTCGCTATAGGCGAAGGCCGTCTTCTCGCCGGCCACGGCGCGCACGCCCACGCCCTGGTCGATGCTGAAGCTGCCGCTCTTGACGATGCCTTCCTCGAGGCTCCAGCCTTCGTGGCGGGTGGTCTGGAAGTACAGGTCGGCGTCGTCGACGCGGTGTTCGCGGATGGCGCCCAGTGCCTGTGCCAACGACGCTTCGGTGATGCCGAAGGGTTCGAGCATCAGCTTGTCGGCAATGGCCAGGCGTTCGATCGTCGGTTCACGGGTGATCATGTTCGGGCGTCCCAGCAGGCTGAGCGATGGCTGAAAAACAGGGTCTGATTGTAGGAGCCGCCCCCTGCCCACACCGCAGGCCGGGCGAGCAGCACTTCTTTACCGGGGCTTCACCGAACACCGGTGCGCGGGTGGCGGCCAGGGGGCGTTGTGGAGGTGTCCCCACCGAGCCCACCGAAAGGAACCCACCATGTCACTGCGCACCCCGTTCATCGCCCTGGCCCTGGCTGTCGTGGCCACCACCGCAGCCCAGGCCCATGGCACTCCGCGTGTCGACGAGCGCCAGGCCCAACAGACCCAGCGCATCCACCAAGGTGTGGCCAGCGGCCAGCTGACGGCGCGCGAAACGCTGCGCCTGCGCCAGCAACAGCGCGGCATCCAGCGCTACGAACGCCAGGCCAAGGCCGACGGTCTGGTGTCGGCGCGTGAACGCCAGCACCTGCATGCGATGCAGACCGCAGCGAGCCGCGACATCCGCTGGCAGAAGCACGACCGCCAGCAGCGGTATTGGCGTTAAGCCCTTAGCGCCGAGGACTCGGCGCCGCGGGCAGCGGCTCTCAGGCCTGCGGGTCGGCGGCGTCGCGCTCGGCCAGGGCCTGCTGGTACAGGGCCTTGCGCGGCGCGCCGCTGATCTCGGCGGCCAGCGCCACGGCCTGCTTCAGCGGCAGGTCGCGCAGCAGCACATGCAGCACATGCAAGGCGGCGCCCGGCACGGCGTCTTCGGCCACGGCGGCCACGGGCAGCGCGTGCAGCACCAGCACAAACTCGCCGCGGCTGCGGTTCGCGTCGGCAGCCAGCCAGGCTGGCAGGCCTGACGCAGGCAGGCTGACGATGGTCTCGAACTGCTTGGTCAGCTCGCGCGCCAGCGTCACCCGGCGTGCGGGCTGCGCCGCGGCCAGTTCTGCCAGCAGTTCGGCGATGCGGTGCGGCGCCTCGAACAGCACCTGCGTGCCGGCGTCAGTCAGCACCGCCCCCAGGGCCGTGCGACGGTCGCCACCCTTGGCCGGCAGGAAGCCGACAAAACGGAAACCCGCACCCGCCGTGTCGCCGGCCACGCACAGCGCGGCCAATGCGCTGCTGGCGCCGGGCACCGGCACGACCGTGAAGCCCGCCGCCGCGGCCTGGGCCACGAGCACGGCGCCGGGATCGCTGACCGCGGGTGTACCGGCGTCACTGATGTACGCGACGGCCTGGCCCTGCGCCAGACGCGCCAGAACCGCCGCGCTGGCGCCTTGTTCGTTGTGCGCATGCAGCGCCAGCAGCGGCTTGTGAAGGCCCAGGTGACCCAGCAGCTGCGCGGCCATGCGCGTGTCTTCACAGGCCACCGCGTCCACCCGCGACAGCAGGTGGATGGCGCGCAATGTGATGTCGGCGAGATTGCCGATGGGCGTGGCCACCACGTACAGTGCCCCGGCAACGAAGCGTTGATGGCCGGTCGCGGCCAGCGCCGCGGCGTGCAGCAAGGAGGTGTCGGTGGTCACGAACGGCAGGTCTTCCGGGGATAGGCAAGGGCAGGAGCATGGGCAGGCAGCGCCAGGACCGAAGCCGAGCCCGCGCGCGACCACCAAGAACCAAGGCGACGCTGCCGAAGCCCTGGCCCTGCACTGGCTGCAGGCACGCGGCCTGGCCCTGGTGCAGCGCAATTATCGGGTCGCCCACGGGCCGCGCGCCCGCGGCGGCGAGATCGACCTGATCCTGCGCGACCGCGATGGCACGCTCGTCTTCGTCGAGGTACGCGCCCGCACCAGCCGCAGCCAGGGCGGGGCCGCAGCCAGCGTCACCAGCACCAAACAACGCCGCATCGTGCTGGCAGCGCGGCACTACCTGATGCGCCTGCCGGTGCCGCCGCCCTGCCGTTTCGACGTGCTGGCGATCGACGGCGACGAGGTGCAGTGGTTGCGCGGGGCCTTCGACGCAGGCTGAACGCGTCAGTACGGTTCCTTGACGCCCGTCACCATCGCCCTCACCAGGCGGGTGCGCTCGACGCGGCTCATGACCAGCGCCGCCAGCGCATGGAGCCCGGCCAGCCCGATCAAGGCCTGGCCCAGCCCTTCGTGAAGGTCCTGGAGCCATTCGACGCCCCAGAAGCGGTCGGTCGTCTGCAGGAAGCCGGTGGCGCCCAGGCACAGCACCAGGGCCATCAAGGCCAGCATCATCAGCGCACCCAGCGGG
The DNA here is from genome assembly GCA_022842595.1 of Rubrivivax sp. Classification (GTDB taxonomy): domain Bacteria; phylum Pseudomonadota; class Gammaproteobacteria; order Burkholderiales; family Burkholderiaceae_C; genus Rubrivivax. The sequence continues at coordinate 15,944 of JALHPF010000006.1, read as the reverse complement.
TTGTGCCCCGCGGCATGGGGGGGCTCGCCCCGCTTGAGCTGGCCCAGGTGCGCGCGCAGCCGTGCCGGGGTGGGGAAAAAATTGCTGAAGCGCGCGTACGTCGTCCCGACGAAACCCCAGACCACGCGCGCCAGCACGAGGGCGCTGGCGCCATAGCCCAGCCACTGGTGCAACGTCTCGCCGTCGTCGACGATGAAGAAGTTGGTGAGCACGCAGCCCACCAGCGCCCAGTGGAACACGCGCACGAAAGCGTCCCACACGGGAACGCCGGCGGGCTTTGCCATGGCCTGCGTCACAGCGCCGGCGCGGGCCATCTCAGGGCTTCTGTTCGACCACCGCGCCCGTGGCCGGGTTGAAGTAGATCTCGACCTTCTTGCCGGCCTTGTCGAGACCATAGATCTCGTAGCACTTGCCCTTGCTCACCTTGAAGGTCTTGATCTGGTAGCCCTGGGCTTCCAGCTTGGCCTTGAAGTCGCCTTCCTTCATCCACTGGGCTTCGGGCACGTTGCAGGTGGGGCCGGCCCAGGCGGAAGAAACAAGCAGGGTCAGCACAGCGGCGGAGAGAACAGTTTTCATGGTGGCATCCTCGGTGGTGGTGTTGGCGTTGACCCGATGGGGCCGACAGGAAGGATTGAATCGATGCCACCTTAAGCCAGGGTTATCCCGTGGCCCCGGCATTGAAAGCACATGTTTCAGTCCAGCAGCGTCGAGAACCGCCGATGCGGTTCGTCGTGCTCTACCGGCGCCGGGTGGCGCCGGGCCGCCGAACCACCAGTCGCACAGCGACTCGCTTGAAAGACCCCGACCATGAGCACAAGAATCGCCACGGCCAAGGTTTCGCCCGCCCCGCCACCGAAACCACCCTCGCGGCTGGCGCTGCTGGTGGCCACGCGCAAGGGCGCATGGCTGTTCCACAGCGACCGCAAGCGCCAGGCCTGGTCGGTGGACGGCCCGCACTTCCTGGGCCACGTCATCAGCACTCTGCAGCTCGACAGCCGCGACGGCCGCACGCTGCTGGCGGCAGCCAAGACCGGGCATCTGGGCCCGACGATCTTTCGCTCGGCGAACCTGGGCCGCACCTGGAAGGAAGCGCAGCAGCCACCGGCCTTCGCCAAGCCGACCAACGATCTGCCGCCCCGCGCCGTCGACCACACCTTCTGGCTGACACAGGGCCATGCCAGCGAACGCGATACCTGGTACGCCGGCACCTCGCCGCAGGGCTTGTTCAGAAGCACCGATGGCGGCAACACCTGGGCGCCTTTGGCATCGGTGAACGACAGCGCCGAGTTCCGCGAATGGATGGGCACGGTGCAGGACGGCACGCCCGACGGCCCGAAGCTGCATTCGATCATCGTCGACCCGCGCGACCCGGCGCACCTGGTCTTCGGCATGTCCGGTGGCGGGGTGCATGAGTCGCACGACGCCGGGCAGACCTGGCGCATGCTGATCCAGGGCATGGAAGTGTTCGAGAACGGCGACTCCAGCAACCCGTCGTTCCACGACCCGCACTGCCTGCGCCAGTGCCCGACGCGGCCCGACCGGCTGTACCAGCAGAACCACTGCGGCATCTACCGGCTGGACCGCAGCGGCCAGCCCGGCGACAGCTGGCAGCGCATCGGCCGCAAGATGCCCAAGCGCGTGGGCGACATCGGCTTCCCGATGGTCGTGCACCCGCGCGACCCGGACACGGCCTGGGTGTTCCCGATGGACGGCGCCACCGTCTGGCCGCGCACGGCGCCAGACGGTCGACCGGCGGCCTACGTCACCCGCAACGCCGGCAAGACCTGGCAACGGCAGGACCAGGGCCTGCCCGCCAGCCAGGGCTGGTGGACCATCAAGCGCCAGGCGATGACGGTGGACACGCAGCCGGTGCCGGCGCTGTACCTGGGCACCACCAGCGGCGAGCTGTGGGTGGGCCATGACGAAGGCGCACGCTGGGTCAACATCGCGCGCCACCTGCCCGAGATCTACAGCGTCGAAGTGGCGGAACTGGCCTGATGCAGGTGCTGATCCCCGGCGCGCTGCGGTCGTACACCCAGGCCTCGCAGGTGGAGGCCGCCGGCAGCACGCTGCATGAACTGTTCGCCGACCTGGACCGCCGCTACCCCGGCCTGCGCTTTCGCGTGGTCGACGAACAAGGCCGGCTGCGCGCCAACCTGCGCGTGTTCGTCAACGGGCTGGGGGTGCGCGACCTGGCGCATGGCTTGCGCGAGGACGATGCCGTGGCCATCGTGCTGGCGCTCAGCGGGGGCTGAGCGGCCCAGGCCCGGGACAGGCAGCGCCGTGCCTGGGCGGCCGCGGGCGTCGCGGGCGTCGCGGGCGTCACCAAGGATCCTGAACTTTTGCGCCCGGACCGCTGTCCTATGATCCGCCACCATGCTTGAACAGCGCATCCAGCAACAATTCTTCGAGAGCGCCGACCTCCAGTACCAGTCAGCCGAAAGCCTGTCGCGGCCGATTGCGCAAGCCGCGGCGGCGATGCTGGGTGCCATCACCGGCGGCGGCAAGGTGCTGGCGGCCGGCAGCGGCGCAGGCCATGCACTGGCCCAGCATCTGGCGCAGCTTTTCATCACGCGCTTCGAACGCGAGCGGCCGCCGCTGGCCGCCGTGGCGCTGGGTGCGCAGGCGCTGGCCCAGGTGTTGGCGCTGGGCCTGCCTGGTGACGTGCTGGTGCTGCTGGACGACGGCGAGACCGACTGTGCGGCGCTCATTCGCGCCGCCCAGGGCAAGGACATGACCCTGGTGGTTCTGGCTGGCCAGAGCGCCGCCGCCTTGAACGAATACCTGGCCGAAACCGACGTGTTGGTGGCCCTGCCCTCCGAGCGCCCTGCGCGCGTCGCCGAACTGCAACTGCTGGCGCTGCACTGTCTGTGCGACGCCGTCGATTTCCAGCTGATGGGAGAACAAGAACCATGAACCGCCTGCCCCTGCCCACCGTACTTGCCCGTCCGAACCTCACCCGCCTGGTGGTCGGCCTGACGCTGGCCGCCAGCGCCGCCGGCTGTGCGCCGCTGCTGATCGGCGGCGCCATGATCGGTGGCGGCCTGGTCGTCACCGACCGCCGCACCACCGGTACCCAGGTCGAAGACCAGTCCATCGAGCTGAAGGCCGCCACCCGCGTGGGCGAGCTGGCCACGCTGGGCCATGTCAATGCCGTCAGCTACAACCGCGTCGTGCTGCTCACCGGCGAAGTGCCCACCGAAGCAGACAAGACCCGCGTCGCCGAAGCGGTGTCGCGCATCGAGAACGTGAAGAAGGTCGTCAACGAGATCGGCGTGCTCGGCAACAGCTCGGTCGGTTCACGTTCGAACGACACGCTGCTCAGCGCCAAGGTCAAGGCGACGCTGGTCGACACCAAGGACGTGCAGGCCAATGCCTACAAGGTGGTGGCCGAACGCGGTGTCGTCTACCTGATGGGCCGGGTGAGTGAACGTGAGGCCACACGCGGCGCCGAGATCGCCAGCTCGGTGGCTGGCGTGCAGAAGGTCGTGCGCGTGTTCGAACTGCTGACCGAACAGGAACTGGCCGCCCTAGGCCGCACGGCCGCCGCGCCCGTCGCCACCGCCGCCAGCGCCGCGCGCTGAACCGGCTGGCGCGCCACAGCGCCAGCCGAAACACCCCAGGCCGCCCAGCCTGCACTTCGTCTGCCAACCGCCCCGCGCTGGCGCCGTGGCGCCTAGCATGGCGGCATGGCCAGTGTGACGACCACGCCCCCCACGAGCGCCGCAGCCGGCGGCGGCAGCAGCCTGCTGGCCGCCTACCTGGCCCTGGGCCTGCTGCTCTGGGCCTTGTTCGCGATGGCCGGCACCGACTGGCAACGCGGCCCGCTGCGCTTCTGGGACGGCCTGTACGAAGCCACCTGGAGCCTGGGCCCGCCGCTGGCGGTGGGCCTGCTGGCCCTGCCCTGGGCGCGCTGGCTGCAGGCTCGACCGGCCGCTGCCGCGCTGACGCTGGCCCGCCATGCGCTGGGTGCGGGTGTCTTCGTCCTGCTCTGGCTGGGGCTGGAATTCGCCCTGACCACCGCCTTCTTCGGCAGTGAGCATGCCCTGGCCACCACCGAGCAGCGCTGGCTGTGGCGCAGCGTCTGGGGTCTGCTCGTCTACCTGGCGCTGATGGCCGGCTTCGGCGGTGCGCTGCAGGCGCGCCGCGCCCAGGCCGAAGCGCTGAAGGCCGCACGCGCAGAAGCCGCGCTGGTACGCGCCGAGCTGGCCGCCATCAGCGGCAAGCTCAACCCGCATTTCCTGTTCAACACCCTCAACACCCTGCTGCTGCTGACGCGCAAGAGCCCGAGCGAGGCCGAAGACGCGCTCTTGCGCTTCGGCCGGATGATGCGCCACGTGCTCGACACCCCGCGCGACGCCGGCGACCGCGTGCCCCTGCGCGAGGAACTGGCCTTCGTGCGCGACTACCTGGCCCTGGAGGCCCTGCGCCTGGGCCCGCGGCTGCAGGTCGACTGGCAGGTCGACCCGGCCACCGAAGACGAGGAAGTGCCTCCGCTGAGCCTGCAGCCGCTGGTGGAAAACGCCGTGGGCCATGGCATCGCGCCGCGCCTGGAAGGCGGCCGCCTGCTGGTGCAGGCTCGGCACGTGGGCACCAGCCTGTGCCTGCTGGTGCGCGACGACGGTGTCGGCTGCACCTGGCCACCGCCGGCGCCGGTGCCGGGCAGCCCCCCACGCCGCGGCGGCGTGGGCCTGTCGGCCCTGCGCCGGCGCTTCGAACTCGACTACGACGGCCAGGCCAGCATGCAGGTGCGCAGCGCGCCTGGCCAGGGCTTCGAAGTCCGAATCCTCATTCCCCTGAGCTTCCTGGCCACGTCATGACCCTGCCCCGCCACACCACCGTGATCGCCGAAGACGAACCCCTGGCCCGCGAAGGCCTGGCCGACTGGGTGCGGCAGCTGCCGCAGCTCGAGCTGGTGGCCTGCGCCAGCGACGGCCATGCCGCCTTGCAGGCCATCCGCACGCACCAGCCGGCGCTGGTGCTGATGGACATCCAGATGCCCGGCCTCACTGGCCTGCAGGTGCTGCGCGCGCTGGGCGAGACCACGCCGCGCCGGCTGCCGGCCGTCATCTTCACCACCGCCTACGACGAACACGCGCTGAGCGCGTTCGAACTGCATGCCGTGGACTATCTGCTCAAGCCGTTCTCGCACGAACGCTTCGTCGAAGCCGTCGACCATGCACTGGCCGACAGCCACGGCCATGACGGCGGCGACAGCGACGACACCCTCTCACGCAGCCTGCCGGCCCTGGAAGCAGCGGCCACCGCCGGCACCGCGCCACTGCAGCGTGTGCTGGTGCGCGACATGGGCCGGATCGTGCCGCTGCAGGTGGAAGCCATCGAGTACCTGCGTTCCGACACCAAGTACACCGCTCTGTCCAGTCGCGGCCGGCAATACCTGGTGCGGCTGCCGATCGTGCACTTCGAAACGCGGCTGGACCCGGGCCGCTTCCTCAAGCTCAGCCGCAGCTGCATCGTCAACCTCGACTTCGTTGAATCGATGAGCCCCGACGAGAACTCGCAGTTCATCGTGAAGATGCGCGACGGCAGCCTGCACACCGCCAACCGCGAGGTCTCGCGCCAGCTGCGCGCGAGTTCGCTGTGAAAACGCCGCTGTACGGCCTGCTGCTGGCCCTCGGGCTGTGCGCCCTGGCCCGGGCCGAAACGCCAGAAATGCCAGAGGCCACGTTCGACAGCATCGAGATCTCGGGCTCGGCCGTCGTGCGCTACACCCAGGGTGCGCACGACCAGGCCCAGGTCGACGGCGACGCCGAGATGCAGCGTTCGGTGCGACTCGTGGTGCACAACGGCCAACTGCAGGTGCAACCCACCGGCTCCTGGAAGTTCTGGAAGTCGACGCGGGTGCAGGTGAACGTGAGTTCGCGCGAACTCAAGCGTGTCTCGGTTTCGGGTGCGGCCGACTTCCTGGCCATGCAGCCGGTGCAGGCCGACAGGCTGGCCATCAGCATCTCGGGGGCCGGACTGGCGCGATTCGATCAGCTGCGCGCCGAGGAACTGCGGTTCTCGGTCTCGGGCGCCGGCAATGGCCAGTTCGCCGGCACGGTGGACCGGCTGCGCGTCCAGATCTCCGGCCGCAGCGACTTCCGCGGCGAGGCCCTGGCGGCGCAGTCGGCCCAGGTCGGCGTCAGCGGCATCGGCCATGTGCGCGTGTGGGCGCAGCAGGAGCTGAGTGTCAGCGTCTCGGGCATCGGCACGGTGGACTACTGGGGCAGCCCACCGCAGATCAAGCGCCAGTCCTCGGGGCTGGCCACCTTGAACGACCGCGGGGCGAAGCCGACCGGGCCGTGATCCGGCTGACGTCAGGACTTCAGGCGCCGCACCAGGCTGGACGTGTCCCAGCGGCCGCCGCCCTGGCCCTGCAGTTGCGCATAGAACTGGTCGACCAGTGCCGTCACCGGCAGCTGCGCGCCGTTGCGCCGCGCTTCGTCCAGCACCAGGCCCAGGTCCTTGCGCATCCAGTCGACGGCGAATCCGAAGTCGAAGCGGTCCTCGACCATCGTCTTGCCACGGTTGTCCATCTGCCAGCTTTGTGCCGCACCCTTGCCGATGACGTCCAGCACCAGGGGCAGGTCGAGCCCCGCCTTCTGGCCGAAGGCGATGGCTTCGGCCAGACCCTGCAGCAGGCCGGCGATGGCCACCTGGTTGACCATCTTGGCCAGTTGCCCGGCACCGCTGTCGCCGATGCGCGTGACGGCGCGCGCAAAGGCCAGCGCCACCGGCTTCATGGCGTCGAAGGCCGCCGAGCTGCCACCACACATCACCGTGAGCGTGCCGTTCACCGCGCCGGCCTGACCGCCTGACACCGGCGCGTCGACGAAGTGCAGTCCGCGGGCTCGTGCCGCGGCGGCCAGTTCACGCGCCACCTCGGCCGAAGCCGTGGTGTGGTCGACGAACACCGCGTCGGGCGCCATGCCGGCAAAGGCGCCGTGCTCACCCGTGGTGACGGCGCGCAGGTCGTCGTCGTTGCCGACGCAGGCAAAAACGAACTCGGCAGCAGCTGCGGCCTCGGCGGGCGTGGTCGCGCTGCGGCCGCCGTATTCGGCCACCCAGGCCGAAGCCTTGGCGGCACTGCGGTTGTAGACGGTGACGCTGTGGCCGGCCCGCGCCAGGTGGCCGGCCATCGGATAGCCCATCACGCCCAGGCCCAGGAAGGCCACGCGGTGCGGCGGCGTCGGTTCGTAGATTCGTGTGTTCATGGCCGTGATGCTGCCATGAAGCCGGCGCCTGCCGAAGTGGCTAGACCACCTTCATGTGCTCGGTGCCGGCCGACAGGTCGGTGTTGCGAGCACGCTGGCTCTGCAGCTTGATCTGCAGCCGCAGGTCGTTCACGCTGTCGGCATTGCGCAGGGCGTCTTCGTAGGTGACGGCGTGGCCCTCGTACAGGTCGAACAGGCTCTGGTCGAAGGTCTGCATGCCGAGTTCACGGCTGCGCTTCATCAGTTCCTTGATCTCGCTGACCTCGCCCTTGAGGATGAGGTCGCCGATCAGCGGCGTGTTGAGCATGATCTCGACGGCTGCCACGCGCCCGCGCCCCTGTTCACGCGCCAGCAGGCGCTGGCTGACCAGCGCCTTCAGGTTCAGCGACAGGTCCATCAGCAGCTGCTGGCGCCGTTCTTCGGGGAAGAAGTTGATGATGCGGTCGAGCGCCTGGTTGGCGCTGTTGGCGTGCAGGGTGGCCATGCACAGGTGGCCCGTCTCGGCGAAGGCCACCGCATGCTCCATGGTCTCGCGGTCGCGGATCTCGCCCATCAGGATGACGTCGGGCGCCTGCCGCAGCGTGTTCTTCAGCGCCGATTCCCAGCCTTCGGTGTCGATGCCGACTTCACGCTGGGTCACGATGCAGTTCTTGTGCGGGTGCACGAACTCCACGGGGTCTTCGATGGTGATGATGTGGCCGAATGAATGTTCGTTGCGCCAGTCCACCATGGCTGCCAGCGAGGTGCTCTTGCCCGAGCCCGTGGCGCCCACGAAGATGACCAGGCCACGCTTGGTCATCGCCACTTCCTTCAGCACCTTCGGCAGGTTCAGCGCGTCGATGGTGGGCAGGGTCTGCGGAATCGTCCGGCAGACCAGGCCCACATGGCCCTGCTGCATGAACGCATTCACGCGGAAGCGGCCGACGCCGGCCGGGCTGATGGCGAAGTTGCATTCCTTCGTGCGTTCGAATTCCGCCGCCTGCTTGTCGTTCATGACCGCACGCGCCAGCGCCACGGTGTGCTGGCCGGTCAACGGCTGCGGGCTCACCTTGGTGACCTTGCCGTCGACCTTGATGGCCGGCGGAAAGTCGGCCGTGAGGAACAGGTCGCTGCCATTGCGCCCCACCATCAGGCGCAGCAGGTCGTTGACAAATTTGGATGCCTGGTCGCGTTCCATCACGTGCCCCCAAGCTCGCTGGCGCTCGCTACCCCACAGGCCCTGTCAAGGGCCCCTTCGTGGCCGTGGGGCCGTCCGGCAGCGGCCCGGCAGAGCCGGTTCCGCGCCGGGAAGCTTGGATCAACAGTCTTCGGCATGGTGGTTCTATCCAGGGAAGTTCTCGGGGATCTTGGCCTTGGCGCGGGCCTCGGCGGGCGAGATCAGGTTGCGGCGCACCAGGTCACTCAAGTTCTGGTCCAGCGTCTGCATGCCCAGGCTCTGGCCGGTCTGGATGCTGCTGTACATCTGGGCGATCTTGTTTTCGCGGATCAGGTTCTTGATGGCGCTGGTGGCGATCATGATCTCGTGCGCGGCCACCCGGCCGCTGCCGTCCTTCAGCTTGCACAGCGTCTGCGAGATCACGGCCACGAGCGACTCGCTCAGCATCGCGCGGACCATTTCCTTTTCGGCGGCCGGGAAGACGTCGACCACACGGTCGATGGTCTTGGCGGCGCTGCTGGTGTGCAGGGTGCCGAACACGAGGTGGCCGGTCTCGGCGGCCGTGAGCGCCAGGCGGATGGTCTCCAGGTCGCGCATTTCGCCCACGAGGATGGCGTCGGGGTCTTCGCGCAGCGCACTGCGCAGGGCGTTGGCGAAGCTCAGCGTGTGCGGGCCCACCTCGCGCTGATTGACGAGGCACTTCTTGCTCTCGTGCACGAACTCGATCGGGTCTTCCACGGTCAGCACGTGGCCATATTCATGCTCGTTCAGGTGGTTCACCATCGCCGCCAGCGTCGTGCTCTTGCCGCTGCCGGTGGGGCCGGTGACGAGCACCAGGCCGCGCGGGCGCAAGGCCAGTTCGGCGAACACCTTGGGTGTGCCCAACTGCTCAAGTGTGAGGATCTTGCTCGGAATGGTCCGGAACACCGCGCCCGCGCCGCGGTTCTGGTTGAAGGCGTTCACGCGGAAACGCGCCAGGCCCTGGATCTCGAACGAGAAGTCGCATTCCAGCGTGTCCTCGTAATGCTTGCGCTGGGCGTCGTTCATGATGTCGTAGACCATGCCGTGCACCATCTTGTGGTCCAGCGGTTCGACGTTGATGCGGCGCACGTCGCCATGCACGCGGATCATCGGCGGCAGGCCGGCTGAAAGGTGCAGGTCGGACGCCTTGTTCTTGACCGAGAAGGCCAGAAGCTGGGTGATATCCATGGGTGGGATGCAGCCAGCGCGACGCCAGCGTTTAAGCTCTGAATGATTATGGGCAGCATCGGAAGCAACCTGCAAGAAGTGAAGCGGCGCATGGCCGCTGCCAGCGCCAGCGCGGGCAGGGAAGCCAAAAGCGTCACGTTGTTGGCCGTCAGCAAGACCTTTCCGGCCGAGGCCGTGCGCGCCGCACACGCGCTCGGGCAGCGTGAATTCGGCGAGAACTATGTGCAGGAAGCCCTGGACAAGATCGATGCCCTGGCCGACCTGCGCGCCAGCCTCGAATGGCACCTGATCGGCCCGCTGCAAAGCAACAAGACCCGACCGGTGGCCGCGGCCTTCGACTGGGTCCACAGCGTCGACCGGCTGAAGATCGCCGAGCGCCTGGCCGAGCAACGACCGGCCGCGATGCCGCCGCTGAACCTGTGTCTGCAGGTCAACATCAGCGGCGAGGCCAGCAAGAGCGGCGTGCTGCCTGCCGAGACCCTGGCGCTGGCCCGCGCCGTGGCCGCGCTGCCTGCCGCACGCGTGCGGCTGCGGGGCTTGATGGCCATCCCCGAGCCGGCCGCCACGCTGGCCGAGCAACGTGCACCCCACCGCGCCCTGCGTGAACTGCTGCAGCAGCTGAATGCCGAAGGCCTGGCGCTGGACACGCTGTCGATGGGCATGAGCGCCGATCTGGAAGCGGCCGTGCTGGAAGGTGCCACCTTGGTCCGAGTCGGTTCGGCCATCTTCGGCCAGCGCGGCTGACCGCAGATCCACGAATCAGCGGAACATTGGCACGGACACCCGGCCTTTGTTTGTGACACCTGGTTACGCCCGGGCAGGCGGCGCCCACAATTCGGGGGAAGGGTGCAAGGGCGGCTTAGGTCGATTGCACCAGCGCTACGTATCGAACTGAATTGCACGGGGGTGGCTCGCAGCCAGCCGTGACGAACCTGAACGCCCTGCCATGCCGGCCGGGGCCCTTCGTCACCCGAGACTGCCATGCCATTCACTCCCGCCCTGGGCCCATCTGCCCGCCGCCTTTTCAGCGCTGCCCTGCTTGGCGCTGCCGTGCTGCTGAACACGGCGCACGCCCAGTCCAGCAAGATCGCCCGCGACCTGCAGCCGGTGCTGACGGCCGCGACCACGCCCAAGATCAACTGGGCGCGCGATGTCAACGGCCAGCGTTACGTCAAGGTGCTGATCGTCAGCAGCAGCAGCAGCCCTGAACTGACGGAGCTGCGCCAGGCCGTCATGGCTGCCGGCGGCTCCATCTACTACCGCTACAGCTCGGTGCTGGCGCTCGCTGCAATGTTGCCAGCCAACAAGGTGGCCAGCATCGCCGCACGCAGCGACGTCCAGAGCATCAGCCCGAATCGGCTGATGACACGCACGGCCAGCGTGCTCGAAACCATCACCGGCACCGCCGCGGCGCGCACCACCGGCACCCGCGACTTCAACGGCATCCAGGGCGTCACCGGCCGCGGCATCGGCATCGCCGTGCTCGATTCGGGCATCGCCTGGCAACACGCCAGCTTCCAGGGCGACGGCAGCGGTGAGAGCCGGGTGCGCGAATCGATGAGCTTCACTGCCGCGGGCGACGCCGTGCGCGCCGGCGTCACCGACTGGAAGGCCGGCATCGATGTCTCTGGGGTGCTCTACCCCGGCAGCCCGACCATGCAGACCTACCTGGGCAAGATCCAGAACGCCCGCAATGCCACGCCCGACCGCTACGGCCACGGCAGCCATGTCGCCGCCGTGGCCGCTGGCCGCGGCACCTATCAGGCGGTGGACAGCACTGGCATCGCGCCGAACGCCAACCTGTTCGACATCCGCGTGCTCGACGACAACGGCTACGGTCAGCTGTCCGATGTGCTGGCCGGGCTGGACTGGGTGATCTACCACGCCAAGTTCAAGAACATTCGCGTCGTCAATCTCAGCCTGGGCGCCGATTCCACCGAGTCGTGGCAGACCGACCCACTGGCCCGCGCGGTGCGCAGCGCCGTGGCGCAGGGGCTGGTGGTGGTGGTCGCAGGCGGCAACTACGGGCGCAACGCCGCCGGCAAGGAAAACTTCGGCACCATCAGTTCACCCGGGCACGAACCTAGCGTCATCACCGTCGGCTCGCTCAACAGCAAGGGCACGCTGTCGCGCAGCGACGACGTCATCAACAACTTCAGCTCGCGCGGGCCGACGCGCGGTTCGCGCGTCAACGCCCAAGGCGTGCGCGAGTTCGACAACCTGCTCAAGCCCGACCTGGTGGCTCCCGGCAACCGCATCGTGGCGGCACTGGGCGAAGACACGCTGGCCGCCGGTGGTGCGTGGAACAAGCTGGCCAACAGCTACAAGAGCGCGCTGACGGTGATCAACGGCGCAGACCAGTCGCAGGACCGGGCGCTGATGCAGCTCAGCGGCACCTCGGTGGCCGCACCCGTGGTGGCCGGTGCCGTGGCCCTGCTGCTCGAGGCCAACCACGGCCTGACACCGCCGATGGTCAAGGCCATCCTGCAGTACACCGCCCAGCCACTGCCGGGAGCCAGCCTGGTGCAGCAAGGCGCAGGCGCCCTGAACATCGAAGGCGCGGTGCAGCTGGCCAAGGCCATCCGCAACGACATGACGCAGCGTCTGGGCAGCAGCACGGCCTTCGTGCCGGGGGAATCGCTGCTCTGGTGGTCAGGTGCCACGCTGCCCGAGCCGAAGTCGGTCATCAACGGGCTGACCGTGCCCTGGGGCCGTCTGGTCTTCGCGGGTGGCAACCGCGTGCTGTCGGGCGAAGCCCTGTTCAGGCAATGGCAGGGCTGGTACGACCCGAAGGTGCTGTGGGTGGGCGCCAGCGTGCTGCAGCTCACGACCCGCTGGTGGCCCAACACCAACGACACCTTTCCGATGGCAGTGACCAGTGCCACGGCGGGAAACCGCGTCCTGGCCACCCCCGGCGTGGTTTCACTCGTGGAACTGGCCGGTGTCAGCTCGTGGAAGGGCGGCACCGGTGCCTTCATGCCCACGACGCGGCTGTCGTCCTGGGTCGGCAGCGGCCTGGTCCTGAGCCGCGGCATCGTGCTGAGTTCGGGCCTGGTCATGAGCGAAGGGCTCGTCATGAGCGAGGGCCTCGTGATGAGCGAGGGTTTGGTCATGAGCGAAGGCCTGGTGATGAGCGAAGGGCTCGTCATGAGCGAGGGCCTGGTCGTGAGCGAAGCCGGCACCACCAACCCCGTCAACACCAACGAGAAGCTGGTCGCCGGCGAGCCCTGAGCGGGTCCTGCGGGCGGGCGCCCCCGGCTGCGACCCCAACCCCTGCCGCCGCGGCCACCGAGGCAGCCAGCCGCAACGCGTGCGCGTGCCGATGGGGTCGACATCGATGGCGCCGTGGTCGGCGCGCGCTGCGGTCCGGTAGCGCCGGCGGCAGCGGCCGGGTGCCGAGCGAAGGTCTCGTGCTTCGCGGGACCAGCCGGCCGGCCGCTGAAGCGCGGCATCACCAGCCGCGTCCGGCGGGGCATGCGCTCAACAGCGCATGCCGGGGCTCAAGCCCTGGCAAAACCAGCCGACAACAGACGCAGGAACCCCGATGAGCCCGAGCGGACCCGCGACCCCCAGCGTCCCCACCTCCTGGTGGGCGCGGCTGCATGCCGCTTTGATGCCCGACTACAACCGCCCTGCCACGCTGTACTGGTGGGTGGCGGTGGCGGGTGGCACCGTGGCCGTGCTGCATGCGCTGTTCTGGCTGGCGCAGCAACCCATGCAGACCGTTCTTCTGGTGCTGGTGGGCATGGTCGTCGCCATGGCAGCCGGCGTCTTTCCGGTGCGTGTGCCGCATTCCACGAATTCCTTTGCCGCTGGCGAGACCTTCATCTTCCTGCTGCTGCTGATGCACGGGCCGCAGGCCGCACTGCTGGCCGCTGCCGGCGAAGCCGCCGTGGGCAGCTGGCGCACGTCCAAGCGCTGGACCAGCCGCCTGGCCAGCCCGGCCATGGCCGCGCTGGCCATGCTGGCGGTGGGCAGCGGCTTCCAGGCGACGGTGGCGGCGCTCGACGCGCGCGGCCTCGGCCACCCAGGTCTGCTCGTCGTGCTGGCGATGGTGTTCGCGCTGGGCTACTTTCTGTGCAACACCGCGCTGGTCACGGCCGTTGCGCGCCTCAAGCGCCGCCAATGGTGGGCGCCTTCCGACCTGTTTGCAGTGTTCGGGTGGGTCGGCATCGCCTACGCCGGAAGCGCCACCGTGGCCGTGCTGCTGTTCCTGACCTACCAGCAGTCCGGCCTGGGCGTGCTGATGGCCACCGTGCCGCTGCTGGGCATGCTGCTGGCCACGTTGCACTACTTCTTCCGCCAGCAGGAAGCCGCTGAAGCGGTACGCCGCGCCGGCGCCGCCGCCGCCGAGCGCGAACATGAGCTCGCCGCCCGGCACGTGCGTGAGCTGCAAGCCAGCGAACGGCGCTTTCACAGCGCATTCACCCACGCCAGCATCGGCATGGCCCTGCTCAGCTACGACGGCGTGGTGCTGCAGGCCAACGACGCCTTGCGCGAACTGCTGGGGCTGGACGACGGCAAGCTCGTGGGCTGCGGCTTCGCCGATCTCGTCCACCCCGAAGAACAGCCCGAACTGCGCCTGGCCCTGGCGGGTGTGCGCGCCGAAGGCTTCGATGGCTTCGCGCTGGAACTGCGCTGCCGCCACAGCGGCGGCCAGGACGTCTGGGTGGCCGCCCACGGCGCACATTTCAGTGAGCCCGACGCCGGTGCCCCCTGCCTGATCCTGCAGATCCAGGACATCAGCGCACGCCGCGCCGCCGAGGCCGGGCTGCACCATATCGCCTTCCACGACAGCCTCACCGGCCTGCCCAACCGCCGCCGGTTCCACGAACTGCTGGGCCAGGCGGTGGAGCGCGCGCGCACCGAGCCGGCCGAGGCCTTCGCGGTGATGTTCCTCGACTTCGACCGCTTCAAGCTCATCAACGACAGCCTGGGCCACAGCGCCGGCGACGACTTCCTCGTGCACGTGGCCAAGCGCATTGCCAGCTGCCTGCGCCCGCACGACGTCGTCGCCCGACTGGGCGGCGACGAATTCGCGGTGCTGATGCAGCGCCTGGAACACGACCGCTTCGCCCTGGGCCTGGCCGACAGGCTGCTGGACACGCTGAAGCAGCCCTACACCGTGGCCGGCACCACCATCATCAGCAGCGCCAGCATCGGCATCACTTTCAGCAGCTTCGGCCACCGCGACACCGAAGACGTGCTGCGCGACGCCGACACCGCGATGTACAAGGCCAAGGGTGCGGGCAAGGCGCGTTATGCGCTGTTCGACGCCAGCCTGCACACCGAGGTGGCCGACCGCCTGCGCCTGGAAGGTGACCTGCGTCGCGCCATCGACGAAGGCGAGCTGTGGGTGGCCTACCAGCCGCTGTTCGACCTGAACACCGGCCGGATCACCGGCTTCGAGGCCCTGGCGCGCTGGCGCCATGCGCTGGACGGCGACATCAGCCCGGCCGCGTTCATCCCCATTGCCGAGGAAGCCGGTCTGATCCTGCGCGTCAGCGACTTCGTGCTGCACTGCGCCTGTCGCCAGCTGGCCGCCTGGCAGGCCCTGGACCCGGCACTGCGGCATCTGACGATGAGCGTCAACGTCTCGGGCAACGACGTCGCGCACAGTGCCTTCGTGGCCCGCGTCACGCGTGCGCTGGTGGAAAGCGGCGTGCGCGCCCAGCACCTGACGCTGGAGCTGACCGAGAACATCCTGATGTCGCGCCTGGAAGCGGCGCTGCCGATGCTGGGTGAACTGCGCCGACTGGGCGTGACGCTGGCGGTGGACGACTTCGGCACCGGCTATTCGTCGCTGAGCCATCTGTCCACGCTGCCCATCGACACGCTGAAGATCGACCGCAGCTTCGTCAGCCGGCTCGACGTGAACACCAAGGAAGCGGCGGTGGTGCGCGCGATCGCGCTGCTGGGCCTGTCGCTGGGCAAGACGATCGTCGCCGAGGGCGTGGAAACCGCCGAGCAGGCCGAGCACCTGCGCGAGATGGGCTGCCAGCTCGGCCAGGGCTTCCACCTGGGCAAGCCGATGCCGGCCGAGACCGTGACTGCACTGCTCGCCGACAGCGTGATGCTGGTACCGGCCGCGGCCGCCGACGGCGTGCTGTTCGGTGCACCCACGCGTCCGGCGGCGCTGCTGCACTGAGGCGGAGTCAGGAGCGGGCACAGGTCGGCTTGCGGCAGGTTGAGGTCGTTGGCTTGGTTGCCCTTTTCTTGCCTGCTTGGTCCCTGCGCAAAGGTGGGCTGGGGCTGGCTGTGGCGCTTATCCTCGGCGGCCTTCGCTGCGCTCAGGCTTCCCTGCGGTGCTCGGTCCCGCGGCCCCATCGCGGAACTCGCTTCATTCGCTGCGCTCATTGCGC
>JALHPF010000005.1:159380-182615 GCA_022842595.1 Rubrivivax sp. | reverse complement strand
CGCAGCGAACGCAGCGAGTTCGGCGGCGGGGCCGCGGGACCGAGCACCGCAGGGCAGCCTGAGCGCAGCGAAGGCCGCCGAGGATAAGCGCCACAGCCAGCCCCAGCCCGCCTTTGCAGAGGGACCAAGCAGGCAAGAAATGAATGACCGCAACGGGCCGCGAGCAGCCCTTCAGTTCAAGAGCAGACGCCGGGGCATCAACGCCCGCCGCGGGCTTCCATGAAGAGCAGCCGGCGTTCCGCCACGAGCTGGCGCAGCCGGGCGTCGATGACCGAAGCTTCGATGAAGTCCTGCCCGGCCACGTTGCCAGCCGAGCCCTGGGCTGCTCGCAGCCGGTCGATGGCGCCGACGAGATCACCCACCGCAGCCCGGGCCTCGGCAGCGGCGCGCAAGGCGCGCAGGCGCAGGCCGCTGGCTTCGGCGGTGGCCGCCAGTTGTTCCCAGGCGGCGCCGTCCTGGGGTTGATCGGTCACCCAGGTTTGCAGGTCTTCGGTGACGCGGCGCAATTCGGCACCGGCCTGCGTGGGCTGGTCGGCCGCCCAGGCCAGCGCAGCACGCCCACGCGTCAGCAACTGTGGGCGGGCCGTGATACCGGGGGCGCCGATGGCGGGCAGTTCGGCCAGCGTCTGCATGGCCGCAGCGCCTTCGCCACGGGCAATCAGCAGATCTGCCTTCAGCAGCAGCAGGGCCCGTTCGGCCAGCGGCTCGCGCGGGCTGGCGGCGCGGGCCTGGCCGATAGCGGTGTCCAGCGCCGGGCCGAAGCTCGCCATGCGAGCGCTGTCCTTCAGAAGCGTCGCGGCCATCGCGCCGGCATAGGTGGCGGCGAGCCGGTCCTGCAGCAGCGGCGACGAGGTGGCACCGCCGACCAGCCGCTGCAAGCCCTGGGCGCTGGTGTCCATGAGCACCCGCGCACGGGCCTGCATGAGCGCATGCGACAGCGGCGGCGCCGGCGCCGCGCTGCCCGGCACGAGGGTGCGTGAGCGCGCCTCGGCGATGCGGTCCACTGTCAGCGGGTGGCTGCGCAGATACGGAAAGTTGCCGGCGTCGTTCAGGCGGTTGGCGACTTCCATGCGCTCGAACATCTCGCCCATGCCCGCCGTGGCGTAGCCGGCTGCACCGAGCAGGCCGTAGCCGATGCGGTCGGCCTCGCGTTCCATGTCACGCGAGAAATTCAGCTGGCCCTGGATGGCCGCAGCCTGACCACCGGCGATCGACGCGTTGACGACGTCCGCGCTGGCCCCCTGGGTGGCCGCCAGGATGCCCAGCAGGATGGCCGCCAGCCCGACCATCGACGAGCGCGCCCCGGGCGCGATGCTGCGTGCGATGTGTCGCTGCGTGACATGCGCCAGCTCGTGGGCGAGCACCGAAGCCAGCTGGTCCCGGCTGGTGGTGATGCCGATCAGCCCCAGATGCACGCCGACGAAGCCGCCTGGCAATGCAAAGGCGTTGACGCTGCGCTCGCGCAGCAGGAAAGACTCGTAGGCGAAGTAGGCGGCCGTGTCGGCGTCGATGTCGCCGCGCTCGCGCGCCGCCAGCACCAGCGGTGCCCACAGCGACTGCAGGTAGTCCAGCAGAACCGGGTCGTCGAGAAAGGTGGGGTCACGCCGGCCTTCGCGCATGATCGACTCGCCGATGCGCTTCTCGTCGGCCACGCTCAGGTCGGCATTGGCCGTCTCGCCGAGGGAGGGCAGCCGTACCGACGATGGCCCGGCCTGGCCTTGGGCGCTGGCCGGCAGTGGCAGCGCCATCAGCAGCGCCAGCAAGGCGGCCAACAGGCGCTGCCAGCGGGGGGTGGAACGGGTTTGCACTGTGGCATTCATTCAGGAGCACTGTCGTGGAGGCGGGGTGTGGGAGTGCCCGCAAGCGCGAAGCGTTCCCCCGGACAATCATGACACCTGCATGTTTCCCGAAGGTTGCCGCTCGCCATGACTGCCGATACAAACTCTGACAAGCCCGCCGCCCCCAGCCCCCTGACCCACTTCGACGCCCAGGGCCAGGCGCACATGGTCGACGTGTCGGCCAAGGCCGAGACGCACCGCGTGGCGCGGGCGATGGGCAGCATTCGCATGCAGCCGGCCACCTTCCAGCTGATCGCCCAGGGCCAGGCCAAGAAAGGCGACGTGATCGGCGTGGCGCGCATTGCTGCCATCCAGGGCGCCAAGCGCACCGCCGACCTGGTGCCGCTGTGCCACCCGCTGCCCATCACCCGCGTGGCGGTGGAATTCACGCTGGACGAGGCGGCCAGCGCCGTGCACTGCAGCGCCCAGGTGGAAACCTTCGGCCGCACCGGCGTGGAGATGGAAGCCCTGACCGCCGTGCAGGTGGGCCTGCTCACCGTCTACGACATGTGCAAGGCCGCCGACCGCGGCATGGTGATGGACGGCATCCGCGTGCTGCACAAGAGCGGCGGCAAGAGCGGGGACTGGTCGGGCCGCTGACCCACGCGCCCCGCCTCCCGGCCGGCCCGCCCGTCCTTCAGGGGGCGCGCACTGGCGCCACCACCTTGCCGACGAACATCCGGACCATCGCATCGGGCACGTCGCCATAGGGCGGGCAGGTCTGCGCCAACTGCCAGTTGCGGCGCTGGGGGTCGTCGAAGCTGCGGCGCGACGGCGGCGCGTAGGCCGCGGTGCGCAATTCGCCCAGCAACTCGCCCGTTTCGGTGTCGGTGACGCTCACGACCGCCCCGGCGACCCAGTTCGCACGCTCCTGCGCGGTGCCGGTAGACTGGACGCTGACCGCGTAGCGCGCCGCAGCCGTCGCCGGAATCTCTTCGGTAACCACCTTGCTGCGTACCGTGCCATCGGCCCGCCGATATCGCAGGAAACGGCCCTCGCCCTGCTCGACATCGACGAACTGGAACCCGCCCATCGTCACCTGCCCGCCCAGCAGACCGCTGTTCCAGCCCGGATGGTCAGCCGTGTCCAGGTACCTGAAGTCCAGGAACGACTCGATGTAGGCCTGGCCGACGCGGTCGCGCGGAATCCCGGCGCCGGGCCATTGCGCGTCTTCGTAACGCTCGTCGCCCGCTTCACCGCGCAGCCGTGTCAGGCGGATGCCATCGGCCTGCGCGCCGCTGCGCAGGCGCTTGGCGCCCACCGTCTGGCACTTGGCATCGAACAATGCCTGGCCCTCGGCGTAGACACGCGCCAGCTTGGCGCTGGCCACCGTGGCCTGCCCCAGGTAGCTGACCGGAAACACGCACAGGCTCACGGCCAGGGCAAGCCCGCCGGCCCGCAGGGCCGGGCCAGCCCGCCGCACAGCCGCCAGCGCCACCACCAGCACGAGCAGCAGCAGGGTCAGCGTTGCCGCCAGGCGCAGCCGGACGTCCTGCCTCAGGCTGACCCACGGGCCTTCACCCACCAGCAGGCTCTGAAACGGCAAGGCCAGAACGTTGAGCAGTTCCAGCGGCCGCAGCAGGGGCAGGCCCGGGCCGTTGCCATAGCTGAACTTGAAGACGATGGCCGCCGGCAGCACCAGCAGCAACGCCAGCACCATGGCGCCCCAGCGGGCACGGGTGGCCACCAGCGCTTGCCAGGCCAGCCGGCAAGCCAGCAGTGCAAGCAGCACAAGCGCCAGCAAGGCCACGATGTAGACCGCGGTTTCCAGGGCATCCGCCTGGCCGACCATGGACCGAAGCATCGGCAGCAGGCGCTGGTTGAACGTTTCGATCAGATCGGAAGTCGTAACGCTCATCGGTCGTTCGCTGGCTGAGTCAGCTTGAATCCTGGCTTGCGCGCAAGCGCCGGTCGAGGCATTTGTCGACAGCTTGGGCCAATGGCTGCACCAGATGCACCGCCCCGTCGTGGGACTACGGCTGCAGAAAGCTGCGCCAGCCGACCGCGCCTTGCGGCGGCAGACACTGGAATGGCAGGCTGGCCGCCGGCACTGACGGCGCGACTGGAGCGACAGGCACCAGCGGCACCGCCGCACAGGCGTCGAAGAATTCCTTCGTCTCGGGCTTGCGGAATTCCTGCATCCGCTGCGCCACGAAGCGGGCTTCGTCCACCCGGCCCTGCGCATCGAGGAACGTCGCCCAGGCCTTCATCAGCCGCGTGTCCAGCAGATAGTGCGTGGCGCCGTCGAAGGCGGCCTGCGGGTCGGCCACGGTGACGCCGGCGGTGGCTGCGGCGTAGTCGGCATGGTGGGAAAAGAACAGGCTTTGTCGACCGCGCGCGATGCGTTGCTCCAGAGGTGCTGCGCCTTCGCTGGCGCTGAAGATGCTGGCGACAGCGCGGTAGTCGGCCACCGCCAGCGCACTGCCCAGCACCAGCAGCACGCCGGCCGCAGCCAGCCTGCGCGCAGGTACGGCGCGGCCAGCCACTTCAGGCGCACCCGTCGGCAAGGCAAAGCCCCAGAACCAGGCCGTAGGCAGCAGGAAGTAGGCGTACCACAGCGGATACTCGAGCAGGCTGTGCAGCCCGATCATCACCACTGCCACCACCGCGCAGCGCTGCGCGGCGGCCAGGGCCGTGTCGCAACCGCCCGGTCTTTCTGTCGGTCGCGACCCAGCGGCACCACCGCTGCCGCGCCCCCAGGCGAGCAACACCGCGCGCCCCAGGCCCCACAGCAGCAGCAGCAGCACGGCGCCGCCCAGCGGCACGCCCAGTTCAGCCAGCAACTGCAGCGGCAGGTTGTGGGCATGGTCGAAGAACGCGGTCGGTCGGCCGGGGAACGGAGTCAGCGTCCAGGCATAGTTGAACTCGCCCCAACCTACCCCCGTCCAGGGCTGCTGGCGGATGAGGGCCAACGTGTTGGCCCAGATGCCGAAGCGCGAGCCGGAGATGTCGGTTTCGGCCAGCCGCGCCGCGCCGCCGAATTCATGCGCCGTGGCCGCGGCCCATTGCGCCACGCCCCACCAGGCCGCGCCATACAGAACCGGCGTGGAAAGCAGCAGCAGCCGGGTGATGCCGCGCAGGCGGCGGTCGGCCAGGCCCCACAGCGCCAGCAGCAGCACGCTGAGCAGGCCTGTGCGCGAAGCCGTCAGCACCACGGCTGCCACCAACAGCGCCAGCAGCGGCGTCGCCCAGCGTGGCGCCAGCCGGCGCAGTTCCACCAGCCCGACGACGGCGATGCAGCCCCAGGTGAGCACGCTGCTCAGATGATTGGGCTGGCGCAGATTGCCCACCGCGCGTCCGGGGATGCCCGAGGCCGCCAGCCACGTGCCGTCGCACCAGCCGGGCGCAAACACCTGCACAGCGGCCAGCGCGGCGTTCAGCACACCCGCTGCAAGATAGGCCCAGCAGAAAGCCGCGAACACCGACGCTGCATCGGCGCGCGCACGCGCGCCGGCCCCTGCGGCCACCAGCACCGCGGCCGCGGCCAGCAGGCCCAGGGCCGACAGCGCCAGGCTCGGAGGCAGGCCGCCGGGCAGCCACGACCACAGCACGCCCGCACCCAGCAAGGCCAGCGCCAGCAGCGGCGCGCCGACGCCCCGCCCCGGCCGCCAAGGCTGAGACACCAGCACCCACAAACCCCACAGCGCCAGTGCCAACGCCTGGTTCAGGAAGGTGGGCGAGGGCGAAACGTTGTAGGCCAGCAGCGTGGGCGCGGCGGCAGCGAGCAGGGCCGTGAGCAGCAGCGCCGGCGACAAGGCCTGCGCTGGCTCGGGTTGACGAAGCAAACGGGAGGTGGCGGACAAGTGGGGGGGGGGTGCAAAGCGCCAGCGGTCGCGCATGCTACCCGCGGGCTGCACAGGGGCCGCTGGAGTGCGCGGCGGCAGTTACACCCGCATCCTGGACCGGCATTGGGTTAATATGACTATATTCGATGACCAATTATCCAATCATGGACGACCCGACCATTCCTGCCGGTCAATTCAAGACGCATTGCCTGCAGCTGCTGGATCAGGTAGCCGCGACGGGAGAAGCCTTGATCGTCACCAAGCACGGCCGCCCTGTAGCCCGGCTCGTGCCTTTGCCGCCCGAGCGCAGCCTGTTCGGTGCGATGGCCGGCAGCGTGATGGCTTCACACGACTTGCTTGCGCCACTGGGTGAATCCTGGGCGGCAGATGCAGAAGCCTGAGCCGCGCGCCACCCGCGGTCGCGGCCAGCCTTCTGGCAGGACCAGCGCAGGCGCGAACCAGCGCTTGCTGCTGGACACCCATGTGCTGGTGTGGCTGATGGCCGGCGAGGCACGCCTTGGCGCTGCGGTGCGGGCTGCCATCGACCTCGCAGCGGCCCAGCAACAACTGTGGGTGTGCGCCATCACACCCTGGGAAATTGCCATGCTCGTCGCCAAGGGGCGGCTGACGCTGGACCGGGATGTGATGGCCTGGGTGGACACCGCGTTGGGCTTGCCGGGCATTCGGCTGGCTGCGCTGGAGCCCGCGATCAGCGTTGCCAGCACGCGGCTGCCTGAGGCACTGCATGCCGACCCGGCAGACCGCCTGATCGTGGCCACGGCCCGGCATCTGGGCGCTGCGCTGGTGACGGCCGATGCCGCACTGCTGGCCTATGCCGCGCGGGGGCATCTGGCGGCGCTGGCGGTGTGAACGCCAGGCCACAGCGCCTGCCTGACGATCAGGGCAGCAGCGGCACCGGCAGGATGCCCACCACCCGCGCGTCGGGCGGGGCCAGCAGCACGGTGCCTTCGGCGCGGCGGGCCAGCAGCGGCAGGGCGCGAAGTTCGGTGGCGCGAACACCCGCCCTGGCGGCGATGCGCGAGAGCTCGGCCGGGTCGGGCACACGCGCGATCGCTTCGGCCGTCAGCGGCTGCGACTTGGCCCAGGCCTTGTCCTTCTCGCTGCTGTAGTCGCGCCAGTACGCGGGCAATGCCGCCAGGGGAATGCCGGCCAGGCCGAGTTCGATCGTGCGCAGGACTTCGCCGGGGTCCGCAGGCTTGATGGCAGCCAGGGTGACCGGGCCGGTCCACGACAGCGTTCGATACGCAGCCGGTGCCTGCGGCAAACTGGGCGTGTCGACCTCGGCGGCCGACACCACCCGGAACAGGTCGACCTCGAAGGCCAGCAGCACCGGGCGCGCCGCGGCCAGGGTGTAGATGCCGTAGCCGAAGGCCGACAGCTGCAGCACGAGGATGATGGCCAGGTCACGCACGAGCTCGCGCTTGGGCTTGGCGGGGTTGGCGATCACCGCCGTCAGGCTGGGGCCGAGCACCATGTCGACACCGATGACGATCAGGAACAGCTGCATGCCCCCGGCCAGCGTGGCCAGCGGCCAGGGGAACCAGACCTGGGTCGCCAGCAGCCAGGCGCCCAGGGCGGCGATGCCACTGCCCAGCAGATGCCAGCCGAATGCACGCCAGCGGAACGGAAGCTCCTTCACTTTTCAATTCCTTTCTTCGGTGGGAGTGGTACGGAATCGATGACCGCGGCGTTGACGCCCAGTTGGCAGCGGTCCTGCAGCGCATGGTCTCCAGCAGCTTCGACGCAGGCCCGCCAGGCCTGCCAGGCGGCGCGGGTCTGAGCGCCCCGCGCGGCGGGCAGCACGCTGTGCAGCCGCTGCATCTCGTCTTCGGCATCGGCCGAGCGGCCATTGAGGGCCAGCGCCCGGGCGTAATCCAGGCGGCCACCCACCATGTGGAAGCGGCGGGCCAGGCGGTGCAGTTCGTCGATCTCGTGCGCGGGCATGCCGCGCCGAACGCGGATCTTCGCGCTCTGGTTCAGCGCGACCAGATGGTCCAGCACCCAGGCCGATGGCAGGACCTCGTGTTCGACCTTGGTCGAGAAGTTGGCCCGGTCGAAACGATTGAAGCGGAAGTCGGTCTCGACGCGGAAGTACTCCCAGGTCGTGGCCAGGAACAAGACCGCCAGGCCAGCCATCAGCGTGAGCGTGGCCACCCGCACGGGCCGGCTCGCTGGCGCTTGCACCGCCGGCAGGGCCACCATGCCGGCGGCCAGCGCAGCGGGCAGCAGGAAGTAGGCGTGGGCGTACGGAAATTCCAGCAGCGACTGCACCAGCAGCGCCAGCCACAGCGCCAGCACCGCGCGGCTGGCCTGTTCCCACGGCGCGTCGTCGCGGCGTTTCAACCACCCGGCCATCCAGCGGCCCAGTGCCGCCAGCAACAGCACGGCCAGCGGGAAGCCGAACCAGGTGATGAGGTCGAGCACGAGGTTGTGGGCGAAGACGACGTTGCGCGACGGTGCCACGCTGGCCGCCACCGAACCCATTGCCGACACCGCCTGGTTGAAGCCATGGCCCACCCACGGGCTGGCCAGGGCGGCGGCCCAGAAGTGCTGCCAGATGGCGCTGCGCGGCCCGACCTCGGCCAGGCCGCGCGCCGGGTCGGGCAAGCCGGCGTTCATCCATGCCGAGACTTCGGCGGCAACGCGCCACAACACGGCGGCGGCGACAAGCGCGGCCAGCGCATCGAACCAGCGCAAGCGTGTCGGTCGCTTCCAGCTGCTGGCCAGCCAGAGGCCGACGACGGCGGCAAATGCCAGCAGCGCGCCGCGCGACTGGCTGGCCGCCAGGCCGGCCAGCAGGAACAGCACGGCGAGATAGAGGCTGAGCCGCGAAGTGAAGACGCGGCTTTCGAAGAGCCCCATCGCGCAGACGATGCCCCACACCATCGCCAGCCCCAGGTGGTTGGGTTGCGCGAAGTTCGCGAACGGCCGGTCGTCGATCAGTTCCATGGCCAGCCAGCTCGGCACCGTGAGGCCTGCCGCCTGCGCCAGGCCCAGGGCAGCGGCGACGATGGCCGCCCATAGCAAAGTCAGCCAGAGGCTGCGCAATGCTCGGTCCCGACCCTGCCGCCAGGCCCACCATTGGCCGGTGACCAGCGCTGCGGCGACACCCAGGCCATAGAGCATGCCGATCCAGGCGTCGGCCTTGAAGTCCAGCTGCCCGCTGGCGAACTGCACCCAGGGCAGGCAAGCCACCAGCGCCCAGGCATAGACCGCGCGCTGCGGCGCCGGCAGGGCCTGGCCACGGGGCTGCGGCCAGGCCGTTGCCAGGGCCAGAAAACACAGCCCCAGGCCGGCAAACATCTCCAGATGGAAGGCGGCCCAGGGCGGGTAATGGTTCGGCGCATTCCAGCCAAGGAACAGGCAGAACAGGCCGGCAATGAATGTGGCTTGGCGCATGAAAAAGGCGGCTCGAAAGCCGCCTTGTTTGAATACCCGTCTGAACGGATTAGCCGCGGCACGAACCCGGCAGGAACTTGGCCAGGATGGTGGTGCCATCGGCAGGCAAGCCACAGCGCCAACGGTTGACAGGAGTGCCGATGTCGGCAACGGTGATCGCGTTACCGGCGGCGTTCAGCGGCACCAAGGTCAGCGTCTGACCGTCCAGTTGGCCGTCGCCGAAAGCGTTGCTCGTCAGGACAGAGATGGCGCCGGAAGTGGCAGCGGTGGAAACCGTGCTGACGTACTTCGAGCCCGAACCCGCGGTCGTCTCGCAGCCCCAGCCGTTGGCGGCAGGCAGCACGGTCAGCGTGGTCGTCTGGATGACTTCAGTGATGGTGGTGCGGCACTGCGAAGCGGCCAGAACCACTTCCGAGACCTTGGCCTTCTTGGTGTAGTCCTGGTACGCCGGCAGCGCGACGGCGGCCAGGATGCCGATGATCGCGACGACGATCATCAGTTCGATCAGGGTGAAACCGCGTTGGACGGTGCGTTGCATACGATTCATGGATGAGACTCCGAGAGGGGTGTTGGGGGAGGGGACAGCGTGTTAGTTTGCAGGCACCGTGCCAGCCCCAAACGGCCCGAAAGCCCTGTGTTTCACGTGCAAACCATCACATCGAGCGACACGTTTGGTCACCTGCCCCGGCCCACCCCCGGCCGCCGGCGGCCGGTACTGACAGGATGTGTCACCTGGGCTGCAGGGGCTGGCAGCAGCACGTTGACCCACGGCGCGTCACACAGCGCCGTCGTCGATTTCGTTGATGAGGTCGGTGGTGACCGGTTGGCTGTTCACGCGACCTTGCAGCAAGGGGATGC
The DNA here is from genome assembly GCA_022842595.1 of Rubrivivax sp. Lineage (GTDB taxonomy): Bacteria > Pseudomonadota > Gammaproteobacteria > Burkholderiales > Burkholderiaceae_C > Rubrivivax. Next base: position 172,714 of record JALHPF010000005.1, on the reverse strand, counting down.
CGTTGCGCCTGGAAGTGGGCGCGGAGCCGCCGAATTCGAGTGCCTGGCGTGCCAAGCCGGAGATGACAGCGCCGATGGATTGGCGCTGCCTCTCGGGCCATTGCCTTGCAGACCGCAGCACATCGTCGTCAATGTCGAGTTGGATGCGCAAGACGCTACCCTTGCGAAGCCGCGCTCACCGCGCCGCGCGTCAGGTCACCACGTCCCGCCAGCAGCCCTTCGATGGAGATGTCTTCATCCAGGGCATCCCAATGGATTCCCAGCGGACTCAGTTCATATCGGGCCAACTCGGCCGCGCTCGCGGCCAGCAATCGTGGGAACCAGGCCAGCGGGACGGACAACACGCGTCCATCCTGCAGGTGAACATGCAAGCTGTCTGCATCGAACTCAACTGCCATCGCCGAAGTGTTCATTCCACGCCCTTTCGATCGTTTCGCGCTGCGCCTGTGCAACCTGTGTCAACTCCCTGAGCAATGACGCGTTCAAGCCAAAACTAAGAGCCCCACTGACATGGGGCCTCAGCCACAACTTGGCCTCGCCGCCCGCTCCTCGGACGTAAACGTGGGGTGGCTCGCGCGGGTCGCCTTCGTTCGAATAGAAGAAGAACCTGAAGCCCTTGTGTCGGAACACCACGGGCATGCAGCCTATCTTGGGCTGCCGCATCCGGCACTACACCCCCATCACCTGCCCGGTGTGCAGCGCCGTGATGCGGTGGTGGCTGGTCAGCGCGCCGATCTCGCTCATCACCGCGTCCACCTCGCCGGGCTTGATGTGGGTGATGTAGATGTCGGCCGGCGCGACCAGCTTGTCGAGTTCCACCTTCAGCTTGGCCGGGCACAGGTGCTGGCTGATGGTGGCCACGGCATGCTCGTCGTCGCGGAAGGCGGTTTCGATGACGAGTGCACCCACGTGCAGGCTGGCCAGGCGCTGCCAGAGCAGCGGGTTGGGGCCGGTGTCGCCGGTGAAGACCCAGGCGCCGCCATCGGCCGTGGCGTTGAGCACCGCATAGCCCACCGCGGGCACGGTATGGGCGGCGGGCAGTACTTCGATTCGATGGCCGGCCACGGTGAGTACGTCGCCCAGGTGCAGCGGGCTGAAGGCCAGCACCGGGTGGGCGGGGGTGGGCAGGCGCGTGAAGTCAGGCCAGATCAGGCCGTTGAACATGTGCGTGCGCAGCACCTCGATGGTGGCTGGCAGCGCGTGCACCACCACGGGCGGACGCTGTTGCGCCGTGCGGCGACGGGCCACGCTGTCGGCCAGCAGACCGATGGCCAGCACGTGGTCCAGGTGGGAATGGGTGACGAGGATGTGGTCGACCGCGGTCAGCTCGTCGAGCGTGAGGTCGCCAACGCCGGTACCGGCGTCGATGAGGATGCGCCCGTCGACCAGGAACGATGTGGTGCGGCTGCCGGCGGCAATGGAACCCGAACAACCGAGGACGCGGATCTGCATGGAGCGGTGGAAAAAAAGTGCGCTGCCCGGACCACCCGTCAGCGCACCCCGATCGTGAAGCCAGCCGGGCCGCCACGCAAGGCACCCCGCCACACAAACACCATTCCGAAGGATGGCCCCGTGAACCCCATCACACCGAAGACCGAGCACCCCCACCAAGGCGAAGCCGCCCGCCAAGTTGACCGGCGCGCCAGCGTCCGGTCGAACGCGGCGAGTTAGAACGGCGCGCCAGCGTCCGGTCTAGCGATAGATGAACTGCATCTGGGTGCCGGCGAGTTCGATGACGTCGCCATTGCGCAGCGGCACCGAGTCGCCCACCAGCGGCGAACCGTTGATGCTGGGCTTGGTGGTGCCTTCGACATGCGCGAACGCATAGCCCGTGGGCCGCTTGGTGATGCTGGCCACCTGCACGCCCGGCTTGCCGACGGTGGTGACGATCTTCGTCAAAACCACTTCGCGCCCGGCCGCCGCGCCGTTCAGCACCTTGATGAGAGCAGCCGTGCCACCCGCCGCGGCGTTGACATAGCTGCCACCGCCCGGTGCCGGTGCAGCGCCACCCAGACCCAGGCCAGGATGGCCGGACTGCATCACGTTCTGCGCTGCGAACGGCGGCGGCGCGTGGGCTGGCTGCTGGCTGGCTGGCGGCCGCATGATCAAGGTCTTCTCGTAGTCGTTGCTGTCGTCGACGAGGTACTTGATCTTGTACTTGCCGATCTCGACCGTGTCGTTGTGCGTCAGCAGCTGCTTCTTGATGGCCTTGCCGTTGATGTAGGTGCCGTTGGTGCTGTTCAGGTCTTCGATGAAGACGTCGGCACCCACCATCTGCAGCACGGCGTGTTCACCGCTCACCGCCAGGTTGTCGATGACGATGTCGTTGTACGGCCGCCGACCCAGGGTGGTCTTGTCCTTGGTGATCTGGACTTCCTTGATGACCACACCGTCGAGCGATACGACCAGCTTGCCCATGCACGACCTCATTGCTGCGTGTTGCCGGCCGCAACACGCGTGACGCGCTCGGCGTCGGTTCTTGTATTCAGGGGACGGGGCGGCACCATCATCGGCGGAACGGCCACCACGACTTCGCCGATGCGCTTGCGCCGCCGGAGGCACGCACCAGGATCACGGAGATATTATCCTTTCCGCCCGCATCGTTGGCCGCCGCAATCAGCGCCTGGGTGGTCGTTTCCAACGATTCGGGCGTTTCCGATGCGGCCTGCGCCAGCAGCAGCTGGGCAATGGCGGCGTCGTCCAGCATGTCGGACAGGCCGTCGGAGCACAGCAGGTACAGGTCGTCGTTGTGCACGTCGTGCTGGTGGGTTTCCAGCAGCACGGTGTCTTCCACGCCCACGGCGCGGGTGACCAGGTTCTTGTTGGCCGAAAACGCCGCCTGTTCGGGCGTGATCAGCCCGGCATCGATCTGTTCCTGCAGCAGCGAATGGTCGCGGGTAAGCTGCTGCAGGCGGCCGGCTCGCAGCCGGTAGCAGCGCGAGTCACCCACATGCCCGAGCAGCAGCCGGCTGTCGCGGAACACGGCCACCACCAGGGTGGTGCCCATGCCGGCGTACTGCGGGTTGCTGCTGCTGGCGTCGTAGATGGCGCGATTGGCGTTGTCGACGCAGATGTCCATCGCACGGCGCACCTCGGCGTCGCTGGCCTGTCCGCTGGCTTCGCGCATCCAGCGGCCGAGTTCGGTGCGGATGAAGCTGGTGGCCATGTTGGCGGCCACTTCGCCGGCGTTGTAGCCACCCATGCCATCGGCCAGCACGGCCAGGGCGGCGCCGGGGTCGATGGCGACGGAGTCTTCGTTGTTGCTGCGCGCCCGGCCGGGGTCGACGGCCGCGTGCAGCTCGATCGTCATCGGTGGCGCTGGGGTGGGTGTGGCCAAGGCGGTCGCTGTCGGAGCAATGGGTACAGTGGAAATTGCGGCATGCGCCGCACATGACGTAGGCGGATTGTGCGCCCGAAAGCCCGGCTTCCCCCCCCGGCCAGGGGGGCTCAGCGTGACATCGCACCGCCCGGCCAGCCCAGGCGCACGCTGCGCAGGCGGCCGGCCACGCGCGAGGCTTCGGCCAGCCGCTGGCCGGGCTGGGTGGCCAGCAGTTCGGCCAGCAGTTCGGCCAGCTCCGCGGGTGCCTGGGGTTTGTGCTCGCGCAGGTCGGGCGCGCGGTCGCTTGCGGCGCGGCGCAGCAGTTCGCCCATGTTCGTGGTCTCGAAGGGCAGCCGGCCGGTCAGCAATTCGAACAACATGACGCCCAGGGCGTAGCAGTCGCTGCGCGCGTCGGGCCGTGCGCCGGCCAGCGTTTCCGGCGCCATGTATTGCGGCGTGCCCAGGAAGAGCCCGGTGCGCGTGGCGGCGGCATCCTCGGTGCGGGCCAGGCCGAAGTCGACGATCTTCAGCGTATCGCTGGGCCAGTGAACCAAGACGTTGGCCGGCTTCAGGTCGCGGTGAACGACACGCAGCGCATGGGCGTGGTCCAGCGCCAGCGCGATGCGCTGGCCGGCCTGCAGCAGCACCGGTTCCGGCAGCAGGCGCTGCGCGTCGGTGTAGCGCTGCAACGAGCTGCCGGGCACCAGTTCCATCGCCATCCAGGCCTGGCCTTCGTGGATGCCCTGGTCGAGCACCTGCACGATATCGGGGTGGCGCAGGCGGCGGGTGATGGTGCCCTCGGCGCCGGAACGGCTGCGCGCCTCGGCCTCGGCGGCGCTGGGGCGGGCGTTGTCGCTGCTTTCCGGCAGGGCAAAGATCTTCAGCGCCACCAGGCGGTTGAGCTGGCGGTCGTGCGCGGCGTAGACGCGACCGCCCAAGCCCCGGCCCAGCAGCCGCAAGAGATCGAACCGTTCTGCAAAACGCAGACGGCGGCGCGATATGCCGGGCTTCGGGCCCATGGGGGCAGGCGCTGTGGCGGTTGGGGCCCGCGCGGGCCTCAGCTGCTGCGCGCAGCAGCAGCAGCAGCCGCTGCGTCCTTGCGCTTCTTGATGACGACACCGATGGCCAGCACCAGCAGTGCGCCGGCGACACCGGCGCCGTAACGCACGCCGGCAACGACCTGGGGCAGATTGCCTTCACCGGTCTCGCCGACCAGGGGCATGAACGGGATGATCGCCGGATCGGTGACTGCCATGGTGCCGGCGATCCAGCCCAGCAGCATGCCGCCGAGCGTGATGATCGTCGGGAAGCGGTCCATCAGCTTGATCACGAGCTGGCTGCCCCAGACGATGACGGGAATGCTGACCAGCAGGCCGAAGATGACCAGCACCATCTGGTGGTCGCCGGCGCCCTGCGCGGCGCCGGCAATGGCGATGACGTTGTCGACGCTCATCACCAGGTCGGCCACGATGATGGTCTTTACCGCCGCCCACAGCTTGTCGGACGCAGCGATGTCGCCATGGCCTTCTTCGTCGGGCGCGAGCAGCTTGACGCCGATCCACACCAGCAGGATGGCGCCGATGAGCTTCAGGTAGGGAATCGCCAGCAGCGTCAGCGCGAAGAAGATCAGGATGACGCGCAGGATGATCGCGCCCACGGTGCCCCAGATGATGCCCTTGGTGCGCAGGTCCGGCGGCAGTTTGCGGCACGCCAGCGCAATCACGACGGCATTGTCGCCACCCAGCAGGATGTCGATCATGATGATCTGGCCAACGGCTATCCAGAATGCGGGGTCGGAGAGCATTTCCATTGGCTGGGGCGGCTGGCGCGGCGCGGTGAGGGTTGACCCTAGCGAGTTTAGTGGTCGCTTGCTGCGACCACGCTGCGGTGACTACAGATGGCGCAGCAAACGCAAAAAAGGCCGCCCTGGAAGGCGGCCTCTTCAGGTGAGGCGTGCGGCTCGGAGCCAGGCGGTCAGAGCAGTCCCTTGAGCAGGCGCGCCATCTCGCTGGGGTTGCGCGTGACGGTGAAGCCGCAGGCTTCCATGATCTCCAGCTTGGCATCGGCGGTGTCGGCGCCCCCGCTGATCAGCGCACCGGCATGGCCCATGCGTTTGCCGGCCGGTGCAGTGACGCCGGCAATGAAGCCGACGATGGGCTTCTTCATGTGGGCCTGGCACCAGCGCGCAGCTTCGGCTTCGTCGGGGCCGCCGATTTCGCCGATCATGATGACGGCGTCGGTGTCCGGGTCGTCGTTGAAGAGGCGCATCACGTCGATGTGCTTCAAGCCGTTGATGGGGTCGCCGCCGATGCCGACCGCAGTGCTCTGGCCGAGGCCGATTTCCGTGAGTTGGGCCACGGCTTCATAGGTCAGCGTGCCCGAACGGCTGACGACGCCGATGCGGCCCTTGCGGTGGATGTGGCCGGGCATGATGCCGATCTTGATTTCCTCGGGCGTGATCAGGCCGGGGCAGTTGGGGCCCAGCAGCAAGGTCTTCTTGCCGCCTGCGGCCTCCTTGGCCTTCATCTTGTTGCGCACTTCCAGCATGTCCCTGACAGGAATGCCTTCGGTGATGCAGATGGCCAGGTCCAGGTCGGCTTCCACAGCTTCCCAGATGGCCGCCGCTGCGCCCGCGGGCGGCACGTAAATGACGCTGACGGTGGCGCCGGTGGCTGCCGCCGCTTCCTTGACGGTGGCATGGATGGGAATGCCCTCGAAGTCCTCGCCGGCCTTCTTCGGGTTGACGCCGGCGACGAAGCAGTTCTTGCCGTTCGCGTAGGCCACGCAGCCGCGGGTGTGGAACTGCCCGGTCTTGCCCGTGATGCCCTGGGTGATGACCTTGGTGTCTTTGTTGATCAGGATGCTCATGTTTGTTTCCCCCGGGGCTTAGGCCACAGCCTTGACGATCTTGGTGGCGGCTTCGGCCATTGTGTCGGCGCTGATGATCGGCAGGCCGCTTTCGGCCAGCAGCTTCTTGCCCAGATCTTCGTTCGTGCCCTTCATGCGCACGACCAACGGCACGCTCAGGTTCACGGCCTTGCAGGCGGCAATGACGCCTTCGGCGATGGTGTCGCACTTCATGATGCCGCCGAAGATGTTCACGAGGATGCCCTTGACCTCGGGGTTCTTCAGCATGATCTTGAAGGCCTCGGTCACCTTCTCGGCGGTGGCACCACCACCCACGTCGAGGAAGTTGGCGGGCTCGCCACCAAAGAGCTTGATGGTGTCCATGGTCGCCATGGCCAGGCCGGCGCCGTTGACCAGGCAGCCGATGTTGCCGTCCAGGCTGATGTAGCTGAGGTCGAACTTGCTGGCTTCGACTTCGGCCGGGTCTTCTTCGTCCAGGTCGCGGTAGGCCACGATGTCGGGGTGGCGGAAAAGCGCGTTGGCGTCGAAGTTGAACTTCGCGTCCAGGGCGATCAGATTGCCCTTGCTGTCGCGGTTCAGCGGGTTGATCTCGACCAGGGAAGCGTCGGTGGCCATGTAGCAGGCGTAGAGCTTCTGGAAGACGTCGACGGCCTGCGCGGTGCTGTTGGCCGGCAAGCCGATCGAATCGGCGATCTTCTTGGCCTGGGCCTCGCCCAGGCCGGTGAGCGGATCGATGTATTCGGTGATGATCTTTTCGGGCGTGCTGTGGGCCACCTCTTCGATGTCCATGCCACCTTCGCTGCTGGCGATGAAGGCGATCTTCTGCGTCGCGCGGTCGGTCACCAGCGAAACGTAGTACTCCTTCTGGATATCTGCGCCTTCCTCGATGTACAGGCGCCGTACCTTCTGGCCTTCAGGGCCGGTCTGATGGGTCTTGAGCTGCATGCCCAGGATTTCCGTGGCCAGCTTTTCCACGTCGGCCGGGGTGCGCGCCAGCTTCACGCCGCCGCCCTTGCCGCGGCCGCCGGCATGGATCTGCGCCTTCACGACCCAAACGCTGCCGCCCAGCTTCTGCGCCGCTTCCTGGGCTTCGCGCACGGTGAAGGCGGCGTGGCCGCGCGGCACCGGCACGCCAGCGGCGCGCAACAGTTCCTTGGCCTGGTATTCGTGGATTTTCATGGTGAGTCCTCGGTCGTTCGCACAGTCGGTTCGGGATTGTCGGCCAGCGCGGGCCGCGGCTGGTACCAGCGTGGATAGTGCACGCGCACGGTTTCGCCGCTGCTGCTCAAGGCGTGGCAGCGGTCGATCTGGAAGGGTTGGCTCGCGTCTTCGGCGGTGCCACGGGTGTCGATGACTTCCCCGGCGAAGCCCTGCACCACGGCCGTGGGCAGCACCTGCGCCAGTTCAGTCAGGTGGGTGCAGCCCTTGACACCACCCAGGCGCTCACGCACATGGCGGTGGAAGTTTTTCAACAGGTTCAGGCCGACAAGGCGGGTGTAGGCATCGCCGTGTTCGCCACATTGGCCAGGGTAAGGAACCCAGCGACTTTCGGACCCTGCGGCCAGGATGTCGAGCTGGGCATTGACCACCAGCCGCAGCAGCATGTCGTGGATCGGCGTGCCCGCCGGGCGCAAGCCATCGGCCATGAGTGCGTCACGCGTCTTGGTGTCGACCAGGGTGGCGTCGACTTCCCAGAGACCATCGTCCCGCGAAAACACCTGCACGTCGATATGACGGCGGTGTTTGAGCTGGCGCCGTGGCGCCGCTGGCGGGAGTGACATCGGTGGCGGTGGGAAGGTCGCTGGGAGCCAGCGCCGGCGAATCTATCATGCTGCGTTGCAGCAGAACTTACAGCGGATGGATCGGTCGGCGTGGCCCGCCGGCAGGGGTGGCGGGTCAGTCGGGCAGGTCGTCGGGGGGGAGGCCTGCCGTGCGCAGCACCCGTGCGACGAGTTCGAAGCCGAAACCGCGCGCCTGCAGAAAGCGCATCTGGCGGGCGCGTTCGCCAGCGTCCTGCGGCACAGCACCAAAGCGGCGCTGCCACAGCGCCTGGGCACGCTCGAATTCGCTGCCGCGAACCTGTGCCAGGCTGCGCGCGACGAGCTCGGGCGCCAAACCCTTGGCTTGCAGCGTCTGCTTCAGCCGCCTTTCGCCGCTGCGTGGCGCCTGGCTGATGATCACCGAGGCAGCCGCTCGTTCGTCGCTGAGCAGGCCATGGGCCGCCAGTTCGTCGAGTGCTGCGTCGATGCCCTCACCGGCCTCGGTGTGGCGCTGCAGCTTGCGCACCAGCTCGGCCCGGGAATGTTCGCGCTGCGCCAGGTAGCGCAGCGCCCGGCCCTTCAGCGAAGGCGCGCCGAAAGCCATGGCTTGCGCCGTCAGCCAGCAGCGGCCTCGGGGTTCAGCAATGGGATACCCATGAATTCGCGCACCTTGTTTTCGATCTCGCGGGCAACTTCGGGGTTCTCGCGCAGGAACTCACGGGCGTTGTCCTTGCCTTGTCCGATCTTCTCGCCGTTGTAGGCGTACCAGGCGCCGCTTTTTTCCAGCACCTTGGCCGTGACGCCCATGTCGATGATCTCGCCCTCGCGGCTGATGCCTTCGCCGTAGAGGATGTCGAACTCGGCCGTCTTGAAGGGCGGTGCCACCTTGTTCTTGACGACCTTGACCTTGGTCTCGCTGCCGATCACTTCCTCGGCCTTCTTGATGTTGCCGGTGCGGCGAATATCAAGGCGCACGCTGGCATAGAACTTCAGCGCATTGCCGCCGGTGGTGGTTTCGGGGTTGCCGAACATCACGCCGATCTTCATGCGGATCTGGTTGATGAAGATGACCATGGTGTTGGTCTTCTTGATGGTGGCGGTGAGCTTGCGCAGTGCCTGGCTCATCAGGCGGGCCTGCAGGCCGGGCAGGCTGTCGCCCATTTCGCCTTCGAGTTCGGCCTTGGGCGTGAGTGCCGCCACCGAGTCGATGACGATGAGGTCGATGCTGCCGCTGCGTACCAGGGCGTCGACGATCTCGAGCGCCTGTTCACCGGTATCGGGCTGGCTGATCAGCAGTTCCTGCAGGTTGACGCCGAGTTTCTGCGCGTACTGGATGTCGAGCGCGTGTTCGGCGTCGATGAAGGCAGCCGTGCCGCCCTGCTTCTGCATTTCGGCGATGACCTGCAGCGTCAAGGTGGTCTTGCCCGAAGATTCCGGGCCGTAGATTTCAACCACCCGGCCGCGCGGCAGGCCGCCGACGCCCAGCGCGATGTCCAAACCCAGCGAACCCGTGGACACCACCTGGATATCCTCGATGACTTCGCCTTCTCCGAGGCGCATGATCGAGCCCTTGCCGAACTGCTTTTCGATCTGCGCGAGAGCGGCCTGGAGGGCCTTGGCTTTTTCGGTATTGAGGGCTTTGACGGGTGCGTCCATGGGGTTTCTCCTGGCTGGTCTGACTCTGGCGTATGGGACGGGATTATGTCAGAGACTGGATATCTGTACAGCTCTTTTGGGTGCCCTCCGCCGCGGGAAGGGTGGGGGAATCGTCAGGCGCTGTGCGAAGGCTTGATGCGAGTCAAGTGCATCGGCAACGGGCTCCCTAGAATTCCGCAGCCGCGCAAGTGAGCAAAACCACAAATGCTTGGAGACTGGAACGATGCGCATCCTCATCGCTGAAGACGACCAGGTTTTGGCCGACGGCCTGTTGCGGTCATTGCGGGCTGCGGGCTATGCCGTAGACCAGGTGAGCAGCGGCACCGAAGCCGACGCAGCCCTGGCAGCCCACGAGTTCGACGTCGTCATCCTCGACCTGGGGCTACCCAAACTGCACGGCTTCGAGGTGTTGCGCAAGTTGCGCGGCCGCGGCAGCAGCGTGCCAGTGCTGATCCTCACCGCGGCCGACAGCGTCGAGCAGCGCGTGAAGGGCCTGGACCTGGGCGCAGACGACTACATGGCCAAGCCCTTTTCGCTGCAGGAGCTGGAAGCGCGGGTGCGGGCCCTCACGCGGCGCGGGCTGGGTACCGCCTCCAGTCTGCTCAAGCACGGGCCGCTGACCTTCGACGCCACAGGCCGCGTGGCCTATCTGAACGATCAGATGGTCGAACTGTCGGCGCGTGAACTGAGCCTGCTGGAAGTGCTGCTGCAGCGCTCGGGCCGGCTGGTCAGCAAGGACCAGCTCGTCGAACGCCTGTGCGAATGGGGTGAAGAGGTCAGCAACAATGCCATCGAGGTCTACATTCACCGCCTGCGCAAGAAGATCGAACAAGGCCCGGTGCGCATTGCCACGGTGCGCGGTCTGGGCTATTGCCTGGAAAAGATCGCTGCCTGACAGCTTGAATGCGGCGCAAGGCCGGGCTCGATGAGCCCCTTGCCAGGCCCGCCCGTTCGGCCTGTTCCGCCCTTGCCCCGCAGCGGCCGCTGGGCGGTGCTGCGCGACACACTGGGGCCACCCAACCCGCACGAACCCCGCTCCCTGTTCGGCGAAATCCTCGACTGGATGCTCGCGCCACTGCTGCTGCTGTGGCCGATGAGCCTGGTCATCACCTGGCTGGTGGCGCAGACCATCGCCAACCGCCCCTATGACCGTGAACTCGGCGACCGCGTTCAGAGCCTGGCCCGCCAGGCCCTGGCCGTGGCACCCGCCGACGCAGCCACGGCCGAAGCCGCCCGCACCGAACTCGAACGCGCAGCGCGGGTGTTGCTCAGCCCCGAGGACGACGAGGCCCTGTCCTTCCAGGTGCTGGGCCGGCGCGGCGAACTGCTGGCCGGTGACTCGCGCCTGTCGGTACCTGAACAGACTGGCGGCCTGGACAGCACCAGCGGCATCGTGCGCTACCGCGACGAGGTGCTGGCCGACGAACCGGTGCGCGTGGCCTACCTGTGGCTGGCCGCCGCGGGGCAGCCGGCGGGCACCACCATCAGCGCCGGCGACAGCGAAGCGCTGGTGCAGGTGGCGGAGTCGCTGGGCAAGCGCTCGCGGCTGGCCACCGAAATCGTCAAGGGCGTGATCCTGCCGCAGTTCGTCATCCTGCCGGTGGCGGTGCTGCTGGTGTGGTTTGCGCTTTCGCGCGGCTTTCGCCCGCTGGCGCAGCTGCAGCAGACCATCCGCGAACGCGAAAGCCACGACCTGAGCCCGATCGACGAACGCGACGTGCCCGATGAAGTGGCGCCCCTGGTACGCAGCATCAACGACCTGCTGCAGCGGCTGGACAAGTCCATGGGCGCCCAACGCCACTTCCTGGCCGACGCCGCCCACCAGCTGAAGACGCCGCTGGCCGGCCTGCGCACACAGGCCGAGCTGGCGGCGCGTGAAATCGACAGCGGCCGCGCCGATGCCGCGACGCTGCGCCACTCGCTGCAGCAGATTGCCCTGTCCAGCGAACGTGCCGCGCACATGGTCAACCAGCTGCTGGCGATGGCGCGTGCCGAAGACCACGGCGGGGTGATCCGGCGCGAACGCCTGGACCTGGCCGCCGTGGTGCGCGACGTCGTGCGCGACTTCGTGCCGCAGGCCATGGAACGCCGCATCGACCTGGGCTACGAGGGCCCGACCAGCTGGGGCGAAGGCGCAGCGGCCGCCACGCCGGCCACGCAGATGATGGGCGAGGCGATCCTGCTGGGCGAGCTCACGCGCAACCTCATCGACAACGCCTTGTCGTACACACCTTCTGGCGGCACGGTGACGGCACGCGTTCTGCCCGACCCGTTCGGCCAGGTGGTGGTGCTTCAGGTCGAAGACACCGGCCCGGGTGTGCCCGCCGCCGAACGGGCACTCGTCTTCCAGCCCTTCTACCGGGCGCTCGACACACAGGTCGACGGCAGCGGCCTGGGCTTGGCCATCGTCCAGGAAGTGGCGCAGCGCCATGGTGCCGAAGTGAGCCTGGACGACGCCCAGCCACGCGGCAGCAGCGGCCCGCCGGGCGCGCTGTTCACGGTGCGCTTCCCGGTGAATCTGCCGGCCGACTGAGCCTTCAGCTCTGCAGCAAGCGGCGGCTCTTGGCCACCGACATCAGGATGCCCAGACCCAGCCCCAGCGTCACCATCGCCGTGCCGCCATAGCTGACGAAAGGCAGCGGCACTCCCACCACGGGCAGGATGCCGCTGACCATGCCCATGTTGACGAAGGCGTAGCTGAAGAAATTCATCGTCACCGCGCCGGCCAGCAGGCGCGTGAAGACCGTGGGCGCCTCGGCGGCAATCGCCAGCCCGCGCAGGATCAGGAAGACGAACCCGGCCAGCAGCAGCAGCACGCCGAACAAGCCGAATTCCTCGCAGAACGCAGCGAAGATGAAGTCGGTGGTGCGCTCGGGGATGAACTCAAGATGGGTCTGTGTGCCTTGCATGAAGCCCTTGCCGGACAGGCCCCCGCTGCCGATGGCGATCATGCCCTGCAGGATGTGGAAGCCCTTGCCCAGCGGGTCCTTGGTGGGGTCCAGCAGGGTGCAGACGCGGTTCTGCTGGTATTCACGCAGCACTGGCCAGCGCACGCCAGGCTCGCAGATGTCACCGCCGAAGATCACCAGCAGGGCCGCGCCCACGAGCACCAGGCCTACGGCAGGCAACACCAGCCGCCAGCTGAGGCCGGCAAAAAAGATGACATAGAGGCCGCCGAACAGAATCAGCAGCGCCGTGCCCAGGTCGGGCTGCTTGGCCACCAGCAGCACGGGGGCGGCCAGCAGCAGGCCGGCCACCAGGAAGTCGGGTACGGTGAGTTGCCCTTCACGCTTCTGGAACCACCAGGCCAGCATCAGCGGCGCGGCGATCTTCAGCATCTCGCTGGGCTGGATGACGGTCACGCCGATGTCGAGCCAGCGCGTGGCGCCCTTGCGCGTGATGCCGAACAGCGCCGTGGCGATCAGCAGCGCCAACCCCAGCGTGTACAGCGGCACGGCCAGGGTCTGCAACCGCTGCGGCGGCACCTGTGCCACCACGAACAACACCGCCAGCGCGATGAGCATGTTGCGGCCATGGTCGACGAAACGCGTGCCGTGGTCATAGCCCGCTGAATACATGGCCACCAGGCCGATGGCCGCCAGAAAGCCGATGGCCAGCGCCAGCGGGCCGTCGAAACCCTGGAACACCCGAAGCGTCTGTCGCCACACGGGCTGGCGTTCAAAGACAGCGTTCATGCGAATCGCCCAGTCACGCGTGCGCAGCCGGCCGCT
>JALHPF010000005.1:0-159280 GCA_022842595.1 Rubrivivax sp. | reverse complement strand
CGGCCGCTCTGGGCCGAAAGCAGCCGCACTCAAGGCGCCGCCCCCGGCAGCGGCACATCCAGGGCGCGCCGGGGCGTGCCGCTCGGGGCGCTGCTCTTGCCGATGCGGGTGGCCACCAGGTCTTCTTCGCTGGGGTACAGGCCCAGCAGCAGATAGTCGAACACCCGGCGGGCAATGGGGGCGGCGGCTTCGGCGCCGAAGCCGGCGTTTTCCACGACCACGGCCAGGGCCACGGTGGGCTGGTCCAGCGGGGCCATGGCGATGTACAGCGAATGGTCGCGCTGGTGCTCTTCCAGGCGGCTGGCGTCGTAGCGCTGGTTGGCCTTGATGCCGATGGCCTGGGCGGTGCCGGTCTTGCCGCCGCTCTGATAGGGCGCTCCGGCAAACACACGCGTGGACGTGCCTTCCTGCGTCACGCCATACAGCGCGCGGTTGATCACGGCCACATGATCCGGCTTGTAGGGCAAGGGCTCCTGCGCCTCGTTGGCCACGAATCGGCGGTCACGCGTGATCACGTCTTCGATCTCGCGCACCAGCCGCGGTGTGTAGCGCTTGCCGCCGCTGACGAGCGTGGCCGTGGCATGGGCCAGCTGAAGCATCGTGAAGTTGTTGTAGCCCTGGCCGATGCCCAGCGAAATCGTCTCGCCGGCATACCAGCGCTGCTGCTCGGGCTTCTTGTAGGCGCGCTTCTTCCACTCGGTCGACGGCAGCAGGCCGGTCACCTCGCCTTCCAGGTCGATGCCGGTGCGCTGGCCGAAGCTCAGCGGTGACAGGTACTCGTGCATCAGGTCCACGCCCATCTCGTTGGCCAGCGAGTAGTAGTAGACGTTGCTGCTCTTGATGATGCTGCGTGACATGTCCACCGGGCCCAGGCCGCGGTCACCATGGCTGCGGAAGGTGTGATTGCCGAAGGTGAAGGTGCCGCCGTCGTTGATGACGGTGCTGGCCGTGCGCTTGCCGCTTTCCAGTGCCGCCATGGCCATGAAGGGCTTGAAGGTGCTGCCCGGCGGGTAGGTGCCGCGCAGCGCACGGTTCAAGAGCGGGCGGTCGATGCTCTCGTTGAGCTCTTTCCAGCTCTCGCTGTCGATGCCGTCGACGAACAGATTGGGGTCGAACGTGGGCTTGCTGACGAAGGCAAGCACCTCGCCGCTGCGCGGGTCGATGGCCACCAGGGCGCCACGGCGGCCGCCGAACATGTCTTCCACCAGCGCCTGAAGACGGATGTCGACGGACAAGACCAGCTTGTCGCCGGGCGTGGGTGGGTGGCTGTTCAGGCGCCGCACGGCGCGGCCGCCGGCGCTGGTTTCCACCTCCTCGAAACCGGTCTTGCCGTGCAGCACTTGCTCGTACTTCTGCTCCAGGCCCAGCTTGCCGATGTAGTCGGTGCCCTTGTAGTTGTCCTGGATCTCGTCGTCCCAGTCCGCCATTTCCTTGCGTTCGGCCTGGTTGATGCGGCCGATGTAGCCCAGCAGGTGGCTGCCGGTCTCGCCCAGCGGATAGCTGCGGAACAGCCGCGCCTTGATGTCCACCCCCGGGAAGCGGAAGCGCTGCGCGGTGAAGCGCGCCACTTCCTCGTCGCTGAGCTTGGTGCGCAAGGGCAGGGAATCGACGTTCTTGCTGTCTTCCAGCAGTCGCTTGAAACGCTTGCGATCGCGCAGCGGCACTTCGACGTGGCCGTTGATCTCGTCGATCAGCGCGTCGATGGCGGCGGCGCTGCGGTCGGCCAGCCGGGCAGGCGTGACTTCCAGGGTGTAGGCCGAATAGTTGGTGGCCAGCACCACGCCGTTGCGGTCGACGATGAGGCCGCGGTTCGGCACCACGGGCACGACGGCGATACGGTTGGCCTCGGCCTGCGTCGCCAGGTCGTCATGGCGGATCACCTGCAGATGCACCATGCGCCAGGCCAGCAGCGCGAAGCCCAGCAGCACGAACAGCCCAGCGGCCAGCAGGCGTCCGCGAAAACGGCCGATTTCCTGTTCGACGTCCTTGAATTCAGTCATGCCGCGGCTACAGGGGGCGATTCTGATCCGGATCGGGGGCTCGGCGCTGCGGCGCCAGCAGCAGCACCGAAACCACCGGCCACAGCAGCGACTCGAAGACGGGGGCCAGCAGGCCGGTCCAGCCCGGGAACATGCCTCCGGCCAGCATGCGGATGGCCAGCAGCACCAGGTGCACGCTCACGAACAGTGGCAGCACGTGCAAGGCCTGCTGCAGCAGCCCGAACCAGAGGATGCGGCGATGAATGGTGATGGCGCCGAAACTCAGCAGCGTGTAGGCCAGCGCGTGGTGGCCGAGGATCGCGCCCTGGTGCACGTCCAGGAGCAGCCCGAACAGGAAGGCCACGCCCACCCCCACCCGGCGCGGCTGGTGAACGTTCCAGAACACCAGGGTCAGCGCCAGCAGGTCGGGAAGCGCCGGCGCGCGTCCCAGCGGCAGCAGGTTGCTGGCCAGGGCCAGCAGCAGCGTGAAGGCGATGAAGAAGGGGTTGACGGGCAGCAGCAGCTGGTCGGAACCCCGCGGCATGATCATGACGGTCCTCCGGGCTTGCGCAGGATCACGGCGCGACCCCCCGCTTCGGCGTCTTGAGCAGCCGTTCGGAAGCAACCGGCTGCGAGGCCGCAGCCTCTGGCATCGGCGGCAACTGCGCGCCCAGCGGCTCCAGCACCAGCACATGGCGCACGCCGTCGGTGGCAGCGGCTGGCGCCAGCATCACCCGCGCGAAGCCGCCTTCGGCTCGGCGTTCCACCTGCTTCACCCTGGCCACCGGCAGGCCGGGCGGGTAGACGCCATCCAGGCCGCTGGTCTGCATCTCGTCGCCCACCTGCACGTCGGCATTGCCCGACAGATAGCGCAGTTCCATGCCAGCCTCGACGCCCGCGCCGCCGCCGAAGGCGACACTGCGCTGCTGGGTGCGCACGTTCAGCACCGGGATGGCAGCGTCGCGGTCGGCCAGCAGCGTGACCTCGGCCGACAGCGGGAAGACGCGGGTGACCTGGCCCAGCACGCCGGCTTCGTTGATCACCGGCGAACCGGCGACCACGCCCTGGGTCTGGCCACGGTCGATGAACACCTTGCGCGAGAACGGGTCGGCGGCTTCGAACATGACCTCGGCCGCCTGGGTGCGTGGGGCCAGCGCAGCACGCAGGTCCAGCAGTGACCGAAGGCGATCGTTTTCACGCGCCAGGGCTTCGGCGCGCGCGCTGCGTGCCGCCTGCGCGGCGAGCGTGCGGCGCGCCGTCTCGGCGTCGGCCTGAGCGGCGGCCAGGCCTCGCAGGTAGCCGCTGCCGCCACGCCACAGGTCGACCGGCACGACCAGGGCGCGCTGCGCCGGCAGCAAGGCCACGGCCAGCGCGGCGCGCAGGGGTTCCAGCCAACGAAAGCGCACGTCTGCGACCATCAGGAACAACGCCAGCGCCGAGAAGAAGATGAGCTTGCTCAAGGCCGAAGGGCCCTGGCGGAAGAACGGCGGCGGGGTGCGGTCGAGCGTTCCCAAGGGCATGGGGTCGCTCCTGCGGGGTGGCTGGCTGGCTTACTCTGAGGTGAAGATGGAACCGAGGCGTTCCATCCGTTCCAGCGCCATGCCGCAGCCGCGCACGACGCAGGTCAGCGGGTCTTCGGCCACCAGCACCGGCAGGCCGGTTTCCTCGGCCAGGAGGCGGTCGAGGTCGCGCAGCAGCGCGCCGCCGCCGGTGAGCATCATGCCGCGCTCGGCGATGTCGGCTCCGAGCTCGGGCGGCGTCTGCTCGAGCGCGTTCTTCACCGCACTGACCATCTGGTTCAGCGGGTCGGTCAGGGCTTCGAGGATCTCGTTCGACGAGATCGTGAAGCTGCGCGGCACACCTTCGCTGAGGTTGCGGCCCTTGACTTCCATTTCCTTGACTTCGCTGCCGGGGAAGGCGCTGCCGATGTTCTTCTTGATGGCCTCGGCCGTGGGCTCGCCGATCAGCATGCCGTAGTTGCGGCGGATGTAGTTGATGATGCTTTCATCGAACTTGTCGCCGCCCACCCGGATGCTGCCCTTGTAGACCATGCCGCCCAGGCTGATGACGCCCACTTCGGTGGTGCCACCGCCGATGTCGACCACCATCGAGCCGCTGGCTTCCGACACCGGCAGGCCGGCACCGATGGCCGCGGCCATGGGTTCTTCGATCAGGTAGACGTCGGAGGCACCGGCGCCGAGCGCGCTTTCGCGGATGGCGCGGCGTTCGACCTGGGTGCTGCCGCAGGGCACGCAGATGATGATGCGCGGGCTCGGCCTGAACAGGCCGCGCGGGTGCACCATGCGGATGAACTGCTTGAGCATCTGCTCGGTGACGGTGAAGTCGGCGATCACACCGTCCTTCATCGGCCGGATGGCTTCGATGTTGCCCGGCACCTTGCCGAGCATGGCCTTGGCCTCGCGGCCGACGGCTTGGATGGTCTTCTTGCCGTTCGGTCCGCCTTCGTGGCGGATGGCGACAACGGAAGGCTCGTCGAGGACGATGCCCTTGCCGCGCACATAGATCAGTGTGTTGGCGGTGCCGAGGTCGATGGCGAGATCGGTTGAAACGTAGCGGCGCAGTGAGGCGAACATGGGGGGCGTGATGGGCAGGGCGGGCGGGCCTGCGCGCGGGCAGGCCGGGCTCAAGCAGGCGGAGCCTGCAGCAGCGCGTGGGTGGTGAAATCTGTTCGCGGCGGGTTGTCAGTTCCCGCAGGCGCAGACCAGATGGCAGTCCGCCAATGGACCATTGACGGGCCATGACGATACTTCCGACCAGTCCCTGCACCAAGGGGTTGACACGGGCTTTGCGAGTAACCGGAGATAATAACTTATCCCCCCGTTGCAACTGGCTTGGCGCGCTGCTTTTTGTGGCAGTGGTCCCCCATCTGCACTTTGCCTGCCCTTCACCCGCTCCAGACCCGATCACCCCGATGGCCCTGACCCCAAACGACGTGAGCCGCATCGCCCACCTGGCGCGGTTGCAGCTGAGCCCGGCCGAAGAACCCGAGATGCTGGGCCAGCTGAACGACTTTTTCGGCATCGTCGAGCAGATGCGTGCCGTCGACACCAGCGGCGTCGAACCCCTGTACACCCCGCTGTCGGCCATCCAGGAAGTGCATCTGCGCCTGCGCGAAGACCGCGTCACCGAAACCGATCAGCGCGAACGCAACCAGGCCAGCGCCCCGGCCGTCGAAGCCGGCCTGTTCCTCGTGCCGCGGGTGGTGGAATGAGCGCCGGGCTTGTAGAACATGCCAGCGTCGAGGCGCTGGCCCGCGGGTTGCAGCAGGGCGAGTTTTCCAGCGTCGAGCTTACCCGCCACCTGCTGGCCCGCCAGGCCGCACATGCCGGGCTCGGCGCCTTTCTCGCCGTCGACGCCGAAGCTTCGCTGGCCCAGGCGCAGGCCGCCGACGAGCGCCGCGCCGCCGGCCGGGCCGGCCCCCTGACCGGCGTGCCGCTGGCGCACAAGGACATCTTCGCCACCGACTATCCCGCCAGCCATCTGCCCACCACCGCAGGTTCGAAGATGCTGGCCGGCTACCAGAGCCCTTTCGACGCCACCGTGGTGGCGCGGCTGGGCGCGGGGCTGCCGGGCGAAGCGCCGGGCGCCGGCATGGTGAACCTGGGCAAACTGAACTGCGACGAATTCGCGATGGGCTCGGCCAACGAGAACTCGGCCTTCGGTTCGGTCAGGAACCCCTGGGACCTGCAGCGTGTGCCGGGTGGTTCCTCGGGTGGATCGGCGGCGGCGGTGGCTGCCGGCCTGGTGCCCGCGGCCACGGGCACCGACACCGGTGGCTCCATCCGCCAGCCGGCCAGCTTCTGCGG
This sequence comes from Rubrivivax sp., assembly GCA_022842595.1. GTDB lineage: Bacteria > Pseudomonadota > Gammaproteobacteria > Burkholderiales > Burkholderiaceae_C > Rubrivivax. The sequence continues at coordinate 153,474 of JALHPF010000005.1, read as the reverse complement.
CATCACCGGCATCAAGCCGACCTATGGCGTGTGCAGCCGCTACGGCATGGTGGCCTTCGCCTCGAGCCTGGACCAGGCCGGCCCGATGGCCAAGAGCGCTGCCGACTGCGCGCTCTTGCTGTCGGCCATGAGCGGCTTCGATCCGCGCGACGCGACCAGCGCGGAGCGCCCGCCGCAAGACTTCCACGCCCGGATGCTGCAAGCCCGCGCCGGCGCCACATCGGGCCTGCCCTTGTTGGGCCTGCGCATCGGCCTGCCGAAGGAATTCTTTCCCGCTGCATTGGCCACCGACGTGGCAGGCCGCGTGCGCGCTGCTCTGGCCGAACTGGAGCGTCTGGGCGCCACGCTGGTGGACGTGAGCCTGCCGCGCACGGAACTGTCGATCCCGGTCTACTACATCATTGCGCCGGCCGAAGCCAGCTCGAACCTGGGTCGCTTCGACGGCGTGAAGTTCGGCCACCGCGCCGCACAGCACGGCGACCTGCTCGACATGTACAAGAAGACGCGCGCCGAAGGCTTCGGCCCCGAGGTCAAGCGCCGCATCATGATCGGCACCTACGTGCTGAGCCACGGTTACTACGACGCCTACTACCTGCAGGCGCAGAAGCTCCGCCGAATGATCGCCGACGACTTCCAGACCTGCTTCACGCAATGCGACGTGATTGCCGGCCCGGTGGCGCCCACGGTGGCCTGGAGGCTGGGCGAAAAAAGCGGCGACCCGCTGCAGGCCTACCTGGCCGACATCTTCACCCTGCCCGGCAGCCTGGCCGGCCTGCCCGGCATGAGCGTACCCGCTGGCACCGGAGCCCACGGCATGCCGGTGGGCCTGCAGCTGATCGGCAACTACTTCCAGGAAGGCGAGCTGCTGCACACCGCCCACGCACTGCAGCAGGCCACCGACTGGCACCTGGCCCGCCCTGCGGGTTTCTGAACACGCCCATGCCCACCCCTGCCCCCCTGATTCGCGGTTTCGAAGTCGTCATCGGCCTGGAAACCCACGCCCAGCTGTCGACCGCCAGCAAGATCTTCAGCGGCGCCTCCACCGCCTTCGGCGCTGCCCCCAACACCCAGGCCTGCGCCGTCGACCTGGCGCTGCCAGGCACCCTGCCAGTGATGAACCGCGGCGCCGTCGAACGCGCCATTCGCCTGGGCCTGGCCGTGGGCGCAAAGGTCGCGCTGACGTCGATCTTCGCGCGCAAGAACTACTTCTACCCCGACCTGCCCAAGGGCTACCAGATCAGCCAGTACGAGACGCCGGTGGTGCAGGGCGGGCATGTCGACTTCGTGCTGGACGGGCAGGCGCGTTCGGTGCGGCTGACGCGCGCCCACCTGGAAGAAGACGCAGGCAAGAGCCTGCACGAGGACTTTGCCGGCCAGACCGGCATCGACCTGAACCGCGCCGGCACGCCGCTGCTGGAAATCGTCAGCGAGCCCGACATGCGCAGCAGCGCCGAGGCCGTGGAATACGCCAAGGCGCTGCACGCGCTGGTGGTCTGGCTGGGCATTTGCGACGGCAACATGCAGGAAGGCAGCTTCCGCTGCGACGCCAACGTCAGCGTGCGCAAGCCCGGCGCGCCCTATGGCACGCGGCGCGAGATCAAGAACCTGAACAGCTTCCGCTTCCTGCAGCAGGCCGTCGACTTCGAAGTGCAGTGGCAGATCGACCGCATCGAGGACGGTCTGGCCATCGAGCAGGCCACCGTGCTCTTCAACCCCGACACGGGCGAGACCCGGGCCATGCGCAGCAAGGAAGATGCGCACGACTACCGCTACTTCCCCGACCCCGACCTGCCGCCGCTGGTGATTGCGCCGGAATGGGTGGAGCGCGTACGCGCCACGATGCCCGAACTACCAGCGGCCATGGCCGCGCGCTTCCAGCAGCAGGACGGCCTGCCCGCCGACGATGCCCACCTGATGACGCAGAGCCTGCCCTTCGCGCGCTACTACGAAGCCGTGCGCGACGCCTGCCGGCAACCCAAGCTGGCCGCCAACTGGCTGATGGGTGAGGTGAGCAAGCGCCTGAATTCAGCGGCACTGGACATCACGGCGGTGCCGGTACCCGCACCGGTGCTGGCGGCACTGATCGGCCGTGTGGCCGACGGCACGGTCTCGCACAACGGCGCTCGCCAGGTCTTCGACGCGCTCTGGGCCGGACAATCCGAAGATCAGGGCCAGGACGTCGACGCCCTGATCGATGCCAAGGGCCTGAAGCAGATGAACGACAGCAGCGCGCTGCAGGCCATCGTCGACGAAGTGATCGCCGCCAACCCCAAGTCGGTGGAGGAATACCGCGCCGGCAAGGACAAGGCCTTCAACGCACTGGTGGGCCAGGTGATGAAGGCCAGCAAGGGCAAGGCCAACCCGGGCCAGGCCAGCGAACTGCTGAAGCGCGCGCTGTCCTGAGCTAACGGGTGCTGGTCGGCGCCGGCTGCGCTGCCAGCGCACCCTGCGGCGACTGCGGCACCGTCAGCGGCCCCAGGCTGCCCGGCGCAACGCCGGCCCACAGGCGGCGCAGACGGCCCAGTTCAGCGTCGAACAGGCGGTTCACACGGCCGAGTTCGGCTTCCTGGTTGGCACTGGCCGTGCGCTGCGCGTCGGCAGCGGCTTCGTTCGTTTCGAGCGACTGCCGCAGCTTGGGTGGCAACTGTCGGCCTTCATAGAACTCGGCCTCGTTGAGCAGCGGCTTGCGTTCGAGGGCCAGTTCCCGCAAGCGCAATTCACTGGCCTTGATGGCCAGACGCACATTGTCCAGGGCAGCCTCGCGGGCGCGCTGGTGCGCCGCTTCGTCGGGGTAGCGGGCCAGCAGGTTGCGGTCGCGCCGGCCGGCGTCGGCGATGGCGATGCGCTGCTCGGCCAGGCGGCGTTCACGGGCCTCGCGGTCGATGCGCTCTTCGGCGGTCAGCGACGGCGGCAGCACGAACTTGATCGAACCGTCCTTGTTCAGCACCTGCTGCTCGCGCGCCAGGCATTCGCGGATCGGCCGGTCGGCGGTGTGGCGCTTGCCCTGCGCGTCGACGCAGGTGTAGATGCCCGCAGGCGCCTTGCCCGTGGCTTGAGCGAAGGCGGCGCCAGCCAGGCCGAACCAGAGAACCGCAAGGACAGCCAGCCGCATTCAGACTCCGTAGCGGGTGCGGTAGGCCAGCACGGGCTGGGCGTGGGCCTGCAACGCCGGGTCGTCGCTGCCCTGCAGCACGGCCATCAGGTCGGCCAGGGTGGCCACGGCGACCACGGGCAGGCCGAATTCACGCTGCACGTACTGCACGGCGCTCCAGGGCGCGTCCTGGCCTTCGTGGGTGGCGCGTTCCTGGCGGTCGAGTGCGATGGCCACCCCGGCGGGTTCGCCGCCGGCAGCGCGGATCATCGTGATCGACTCACGCACCGAGGTGCCGGCCGAGATGACGTCGTCGACGATCAGCACCCGCCCACGCACCGGCGCACCGACCAGGGTGCCGCCTTCGCCGTGGTCCTTGGCTTCCTTGCGGTTGTAGGCAAACGGCAGGTTATGGCCCAGCCGGGCCAGTTCGATGGCCAAGCCGGCAGCCAGCGTGATGCCCTTGTAGGCCGGGCCGAACAGCATGTCGAAGCCCAACCCCTGGCCCTGGGGGATGGTGCTGGCATGCGCCAGCAGGCGGTGCGCATAAAATTCGCACAGCCGAGAGAGCTTGGCCCCGTCGTCGAACAGGCCGGCGTTGAAGAAGTAGGGCGACAACCGCCCCGCCTTGGTCTTGAATTCACCAAAACGCAGCACGCCCGCTGACACGGCGAAACGCACGAAGTCAGCAGCGAGATGGGTGTCGGTAGGGCTTGTCATGCCAGGCTTGCCAGGATTGCAGTCTTGAAGGAACAGACTTGGGTTTTCGGCTGCTCACGATCAATCTGAACGGTATCCGGTCCGCGGCGGTGAAAGGCTTCCCGCAATGGGCAGAAACCACAGGCGCCGATTGTATCGGCGTGCAGGAAGTCAAGGCCCAGGCCGATCAGCTGTCCGGCGGGCATGAAACGCTGGCCGGCATGCCGGGCTTTTTCCACCTCGCCGACAAGAAGGGCTACTCGGGTGTCGGCCTGTATACCGGGCGCGAGCCCAGCGACGTGATCCGCGGCTTCGACGGTGGTGAATTCGACACTGAAGGCCGCTGGATCGAAGTGCGATTCGACACGCCGGCGCGCAAACTCAGCCTGATCAGCGCCTACTTTCCCAGCGGCAGCAGCAGCGAAGAGCGCCAACTGGCGAAATTCCGCTTCCTGGCCAGCGTCTATCAACACCTGCAACGGCTGCGGGCCGAACGTGAATTCGTTCTCATGGGCGACATCAACATCGCCCACCAGGCCATCGACCTGAAAAACTGGCGCAGCAACCAGAAGAACAGCGGCTTCACACCCGAAGAGCGCGCCTGGATGACGAAGCTGCTGACCGAAGGTGGCCTCGTCGACGTCTTCCGCACCCTGAACCCGAACCCCGACCAGTACACCTGGTGGAGCAGCCGCGGCCAAGCCTGGGCGAAAAACGTGGGCTGGCGCATCGACTACCAGCTGGCGACACCGGCACTGGCGGCCACCGCCAAACGGGAAGTGATCTACCTGGCTCAGCGTTTCAGCGACCACGCACCGTTGATCATAGATTACGACTTCCAGCTCTGAGGGGCTGCGGGCGGCAGGTTGCGGACGTTTGCTTTCGTGCTTGTTCGTGTGCCTGCTTGGTCCCCTGCAAAGGCGGGCTGGGGCTGGCTGTGGCGCTTATCCTCGGCGCGTCCCTTGCGCGCCACAGCCAGCCCCAGCCCACCTTTGCAAACAGCGTGTTTGGCGCTCTTCCGTCGCGCGCCGACACGTTGTCTGGGCTGGGTGAGTCGGGTGGCCCCTGGAGCGAAGTAAAGGAGGAGCCGCCGGCCCGCCAGGGCCGGCGGCGGGGGACATGAGCGGAAGGGGCCACCCGGCTCGCCCAGCCCAAGGGACCATGCACGCAAGAAGTGAACGACCGCAACCTGCCGCAAGCCGACCTTGGAGCAGGACTGGCTAGAACGGCTCTGATGCCGGTTAGAACGGAATGTCGTCGTCCATGTCATCGAAGCCCGAAGCCGGCTTCGATGCGGCGGGTGCGGGGGCCGGGCGGCTGGCTGGGGCGCTGCGGGCCGGGGGGGCGCTGCGCGGGGCCGGGGCCTGGGAATAGCCGTCGTCGCCACCACCACCGCCGCCCATGCCGCCGCCTTCGCGGCCACCCAGCAGCTGCATCTCATTGGCAACGATGTCGGTGGTGTTGCGCTCGACGCCGTCCTTGTCGGTGTACTTGCCGTATTTCAGCCGGCCCTCGATGTAGACCGAGCGGCCCTTCTTCAGGTATTCACCGGCAATCTCGGCCAGGCGGTCGTAGAAGGTGACGCGGTGCCACTGGGTGTCCTCGATCATCTCGCCAGAAGCCTTGTCCTTGCGCTTGCTGGATGTCGCGATGCTGACGGTGGCAATCGCCGAGCCGCTGGGCGCGTAGCGCACTTCGGGGTCGCGGCCGCAGTTGCCGACGAGGATGACTTTGTTGACTGAGGCCATGGGGGCTGCTCCGACGGGCTGAAGAGTGGGATGGCGAGATTATCGACCCCTGGCCCCTGCCGTCGACACCCGCCGACAGGTTGCCTCGAAGGTCGGCACCCGGCCGTGGGGTCGAAGGCCGGGCCAAGGAGGCAGGCGCTGGCTTACGATCCCGGCCATCATGGCCGCCGTCCTCGAACCCTCTTCCGCACCGGTTTCCACGCCCGCTGCCACCCCCGTGCAGCGAGTGCTCGAAGAGATTTTCGGCTACGCCAGCTTCCGCGGCGCGCAGCGCGAGATCGTCGACCATGTCTGCGCCGGCGGCGACGCCCTGGTGCTGATGCCCACCGGCGGCGGCAAGAGCCTGTGCTACCAGGTGCCTGCCATCGCCCGCCACCGAGCCGGCCAGGGTGTGGCGATCGTCGTGTCGCCGCTCATCGCGCTGATGCACGACCAGGTCGGCGCCTTGGACGAACTGGGCGTGCCTGCGGCGTTCCTGAACAGCAGCCTCGACGCCGACGAGGCCCGCCAGGTCGAACGTGAACTGATGGCCGGGCGGCTGAACCTGCTGTACGCGGCGCCAGAACGCATCCTCACGCCGCGTTTCACCGGCATGCTCGAATCGCTGCACGAACGCGGGCTGCTCAGCCTGTTCGCCATCGATGAGGCGCACTGCGTCAGCCAGTGGGGGCACGACTTCCGCGAGGAATACCTCGGCCTGTCGATGCTGCACGAGCGTTTCCCGGGCGTGCCCCGCGTGGCGCTGACGGCCACCGCCGACGATCACACCCGCGCCGACATCGTCGAACGCCTGAAGCTCGAAGACGCGCGCCTGTTCGTCGCCAGCTTCGACCGGCCGAACATCCGCTACACGATCGTCGAGAAGGACGAGCCGAAGAAGCAGCTGCTGCGCTTCATCCGCGACGAACACGAAGGCGACGCGGGTGTCGTCTATTGCCAAAGCCGCAAGAAAGTCGAAGAGACCGCCACGTGGCTGGCGGCCGAGGGCATCAACGCCCTGCCTTACCACGCTGGCCTGGACGCCGACGTGCGCCGCCGCCACCAGGACCGCTTCCTGCGCGAGGACGGCGTCGTGGTGGTGGCCACCATCGCCTTCGGCATGGGCATCGACAAGCCCGACGTGCGCTTCGTCGCCCACCTGGACCTGCCCAAGAACATCGAAAGCTATTACCAGGAAACCGGGCGAGGCGGCCGCGACGGCCTGCCCGCCGACGCCTGGATGGCCTACGGCCTGGCCGACGTCGTCAACCAGCGCCGGATGATCGACGAAAGCGAGGCCGGCGAAGACTTCAAACGCCTGCAACGCGGCAAGCTCGACGCCCTGCTCGCCCTGGCCGAAGCCCACGACTGCCGACGCGTGCGGCTGCTGGCCTATTTCGGAGAGCACAGCGCGCCCTGCGGCAACTGCGACAACTGCCTGAACGAGCCCGAGACCTGGGACGCCACCGAAGCCGCGCGCAAGGCGCTCAGCTGCATCTACCGCTTCCGCCAGGCGGGCGAGGGCGGCAAGGGCCCGCGCAGCTTCGGCGCCGGTCATCTTCTCGACGTGCTGCGCGGCAAGCGCACCGACAAGGTAGCGCAGTTCGGCCACGAGCAGCTGTCGACCTTCGGCATCGGCGCCGATGTGTCCGAAGCGCAATGGCGCTCGGTGCTGCGCCAGCTGATCGCGCTGGGCCACCTGTGCACCGAAGGCGAATACAACACCCTGGCCCTGACCGACAGCGCCCGCGACGTTTTGCGCGGCGCCGTCCCGGTGCGCCTGCGTGTGGCCACCGACGCGCCCCGCGGCAAGGGCAAGACTGGCCGCAGCACCGGGCGCGGCAGTGCCGACAAGCCGCCACCGCTACCGCTGGACAAGGCAGCCACTGTGCGCTTCAACGCCTTGAAGGCCTGGCGCGCCGAAATCGCCGCCGAACACAACCTGCCGGCGTACATCGTCTTCCACGACGCCACGCTGGCTGAAATGGCGCGTGAGCGGCCGGCCACGCTGGACGACCTGGCCGGCATCAGCGGTGTCGGCGCGAAGAAGCTCGAAGCCTATGGGCGCGAGATCCTGCGGCTGCTGGCTGGGCCGCGGGGCGCACACGACGATGCTGGCCTGGCCCACGACCCGCACCTGGACTAGGTCACGCACTCGTCGGACGCAACGCGATCGTCCCCATTCCGCTTGCCCCGCGCCATTCCACACCTGGGTACCAGGCCCGTGGCCCGTGGCCACGAAGGCTCGCACACCGAGACCCGCCCTTTCGCCAGCAGCAGGGGGCTACCCATTTGGGGGGCGGTCGCTATAGTCCGCGGTTTGCCTGTGCAAAACCGCCACCATGCCGCCCCCGCCCCGCGTTCTGAATGACACCATGCTGCGGGTGCGGGGCGCACGCACCCACAACCTGAAGAACATCGACCTCGACATCCCCAAGCACGCCTTGGTGGTGATCACGGGTCTTTCGGGCAGCGGCAAGAGCAGCCTGGCCTTCGACACGCTCTATGCCGAAGGCCAGCGGCGCTACGTCGAAAGCCTGAGCGCCTATGCGCGGCAGTTCCTGCAGCTGATGGACAAGCCCGATGTCGACGTGATCGAGGGCCTGAGCCCGGCGATCAGCATCGAGCAGAAGGCGACTTCGCACAACCCGCGCAGCACGGTCGGCACGATCACCGAGATCCACGACTACCTGCGCCTGCTGTTCGCCCGCGCCGGCACGCCCTACTGCCCCGACCACGGCCTGGCGCTGCAGGCGCAAAGCGTCAGCCAGATGGTCGACGCCGTGCTCGCCCTGCCCGAGGACACGCGGCTGATGGTGCTGGCCCCGGTGGTGCGCGACCGCAAGGGCGAATTCGCCGACCTGCTGCAGGACATGCAGGCGCGTGGCTACGTGCGCTTTCGCATCGGCGCCAGTGGTGCCCCTCCGCAGGTGCTGGAAGCCGACACCCTGCCAGTGCTGAAGAAGAACGAGAAGCACGACATCGACGTCGTCATCGACCGGCTGAAGACCCGGCCGGAATTCCAGCAGCGCCTGGCCGAGAGCTTCGAGGCGGCGCTGCGCATTGCCGAGGGCCGTGCCATCGCGCTGGAAACCGAAACCGGCAGGGAACACCTCTTCAGCAGCAAGTTCGGCTGCCCCGTGTGCAGCTATTCGCTGAGCGAACTCGAGCCGCGCCTCTTCAGCTTCAACAGCCCCGTGGGCGCCTGCCCGGCCTGCGACGGCCTGGGCCAGGTCACCGTGTTCGATGCCGACCGCGTCGTCGCCTTTCCCAGCATCAGCCTGGCCAGCGGCGCCATCAAGGGCTGGGACCGGCGCAACAGCTACACCCATTCGATGCTCGAGGCGGTGTCCCGCCACTACGCCTTCGACACCGAGACCCCCTGGGAACAGCTGCCCGCCGCGGTGCGCCAGGTGCTGCTGCATGGCTCGGGCAGCGAAGAGATCGAGTTCGTCTACCAGGCCGAAGGTGCCGGCAAGGACGGCAAGGCGAAGACCCGCAGCGTCAAGCGCAAGCACCCGTTCGAAGGCATCCTGCCCAACCTGGAGCGCCGCTTTCGCGAGACCGATTCCACGGCGGTGCGCGAAGACCTGGCGCGTTACCAGGCGGTGAAGCCATGCGCAGCCTGCGGCGGCGCGCGGCTGCGGCGCGAGGCACGGCATGTGTTCCTGCAGCATGCCGATGGCGAACGTGGCAAGCCCATCTATGAAGTCGAGCACGCCACGCTGGCCGACTGCCTGGCCTACTTCGAAGGCCTGCAGCTGCAGGGTGCCAAGGCCGAGATCGCCGACAAGATCGTGCGCGAGATCGCCAGCCGGCTGCGCTTCCTGAACGACGTCGGCCTGACCTACCTGAGCCTGGACCGCGGTGCCGACACGCTCAGCGGCGGCGAAGCCCAGCGCATCCGCCTGGCCAGCCAGATCGGCAGTGGCCTTTCAGGCGTGATGTACGTGCTGGACGAGCCCAGCATCGGCCTGCACCAGCGCGACAACGAACGCCTGATCGGCACCTTGAAGCACCTGCGCGACCTGGGCAACAGCGTGCTCGTGGTCGAGCACGACGAGGACATGATCCGCGCCGCCGACCACGTGGTGGACATGGGCCCGGGCGCCGGCGTGCACGGCGGCCGGGTGATGGCCGAAGGCACGCCCCAGGAAGTGGCCGACAACCCCGACAGCCTGACCGGCCGCTACCTGGCGCATACGCTGCGCATCGACGTGCCGAAGGACCGCCGGCCGGCGAACGCCTTCGGTGGCTCGGCGCTGCGCTTGTCGATACAGGGCGCGCGCGGCAACAACCTGAAGAACGTCAACGTCGACATTCCCGTGGGCCTGCTGACCTGCATCACCGGTGTTTCGGGCTCGGGCAAGAGCACGCTGATCAACGACACGCTGTACACCGCGGTGGCGAAGAAGCTCTACCAGAGCCATGCCGAGCCGGCCGAACACGACCGCATCGACGGCCTGGAGGCCTTCGACAAGGTCATCAACGTCGACCAGAGCCCGATCGGCCGCACGCCGCGCAGCAACCCGGCCACCTACACCGGCCTGTTCACGCCGATCCGCGAGCTCTTTGCCGAAGTGCCGATGGCGCGTGAACGCGGCTATGGCGCCGGCCGCTTCAGCTTCAACGTGGCCGGTGGCCGCTGCGAGGCCTGCCAGGGCGACGGCGTGATCAAGGTCGAGATGCACTTCCTGCCCGACATGTACGTGCCCTGCGACGTCTGCGGTGGCAAGCGCTACAACCGCGAGACGCTGGAAGTTCTCTACAAGGGCAAGAACATCACCCAGGTGCTCGAACTCACGGTCGAGGACGCGAACGGCTACTTCAACGCCGTGCCCAACATCGCGCGCAAGCTGCAGACGCTGCTGGACGTGGGTCTGGGCTACATCCGCCTGGGCCAGAGCGCCACCACGCTGTCCGGCGGCGAGGCGCAGCGCGTGAAGCTGGCGCTGGAATTGAGCAAGCGCGACACCGGCCGCACCCTGTACATCCTGGACGAGCCCACCACCGGCCTGCACTTCCACGACATCCAGATGCTGCTGACGGTGCTGCACCAGCTGCGCAACGCCGGCAACACCATCGTCGTGATCGAGCACAACCTGGACGTCATCAAGACCGCCGACTGGCTCATCGACATGGGGCCCGAGGGCGGCAGCGGTGGCGGCCGCGTGCTGGTGGCGGGCACACCGGAAACCGTGGCCGCGTGCGAGGGCAGCCACACCGGGCGCTTCCTGAAGCCGCTGCTGGCGCTGGGCTGAACGCAGGCGCTGCACGGCGGCGCCGGGTGCAGCCTAGACTAGGTGCCCCGAACGCCCCTGCCATGCCGCCATGATCCTCGAACTCGCCGACATCCGCATCCAGCCCGGCCAGCAGGCCGCTTTCGAAGAAGCCATCCAGCGTGGCATCGCCAGCGTCATCAGCCGGGCCCGGGGCTTCCATGGCGCCAAGGTCAACCGCGGCATCGAAAGCCCCGAGCGCTACGTGCTGCAGATCTTCTGGGCGACGCTGGAAGACCACACCGTGGCTTTCCGCGGCGGCCCGCTGTTCGCCGAGTGGCGGGCCATCGTCGGCCCCTTCTTCGCCGCGCCCCCGGCGGTGGAGCATTTCGAACTGGTGAGCAAGCCCTGATGACCCGGCAGGCCGTGCTGGCCGCCGCGGCGGCACACCTGGACAGCGGCAGCTTCGCGCAAGACCTGGCCCGCCGCGTCGCCATGCCCACCGAAAGCCAAAACCCGGCCGCTGCCCCCGCGCTGCTGGCCTACCTGGTCGACGAGCTGACACCCACGCTGGCCGCGCTGGGCTTCGCCTGCCAGACGCACGCCAACCCGGTGCCCGGGGGCGGGCCGCTGCTCATCGCCCGCCGCATCGAAGCGGCTGCCCTGCCCACGGTGCTGATGTACGGCCACGGCGACGTGGTGCGCGGGCAGGACAAGTCGTGGACCCGCGGCCAGGGCCCCTGGCGGCTGGCCGCCGATGGCCCGCGCCTGTATGGCCGCGGCACCGCCGACAACAAGGGCCAGCACAGCATCAACATCGCCGCACTCGCGCAGGTGCTGGCGGTGCGCCGGGCCGAAGGGCGCGGGCTGGGCTTCAACATCACCTGGCTGTTCGAGATGTCGGAAGAAACCGGCTCGCCCGGTCTGGCCGCCTTCTGCGCCGCGCAGCGCGACGAACTTGCCGCCGACGTGCTGATCGCCAGCGACGGCCCACGCTACCGCAGCGACCGGCCCACCGTCTTCCTGGGCTCGCGCGGGGTGGCCAACTTCACGCTGTCCTTGAACCTGCGCGAGGGCGCGCACCACAGCGGCAACTGGGGCGGGCTGCTGCGCAACCCGGGCACGGTGCTGGCGCATGCCATTGCCTGCCTGGTGGACGCCCGCGGCGTCATCCAGGTGCCCGGCCTGCGCCCGCCGCCGGTGCCGGCGAACGTGCGCGTGGCCCTCGCAGGCCTGCAGTTCGGCGGCGACGCCGGCGACCCGAAGGTCGACGCCGACTGGGGCGAACCCGGGCTGAGCCCGGCCGAACGCGTGATCGCCTGGAACACGCTGGAAGTGCTGGCCATGCGCACCGGCAACCCCGATTTCCCGGTCAACGCCATCCCGCCCGCGGCGCAAGCGCACATGCACATGCGCTTCGTGCCCGGTACCGACATCGCCCACCTGGCCGAGCATGTGCGTGCCCACCTGGCAGCGCATGGCATCGACGGCGTGCAGGTGACACCCGGCGAGGTGATGCCTGCCACCCGCCTGGACCCCGGCCACCCCTGGGTACGCTGGTGCCTGGCCTCGATCGAGCGCAGCACCGGCAGCGCCCCCGTTCTGCTGCCCAACCTGGGCGGCAGCCTGCCCAACGAAGTGTTTGCCGACATCCTGGGCCTGCCCACCGTCTGGGTGCCGCACAGTTACGCCGGCTGCAGCCAGCACGCCCCCGACGAACATCTGCTGGCCCCTGTGGCGCGCGAGGCGCTGCAGATCATGGCCGGCCTCTTCTGGGACCTGGGCGACACCACCACGAACCCACCATGCTGCGCACCCTGAAAGACCTGTTCGACAGCCTGCTGCCGCCGCAAGGCGCGGCCCTGGCTTCGCCGCTGGGCACCATGAGCCCCGACCACCGCCTGCAGCTGGCCACCGCCGTGCTGCTGGTGGAAGTGATGCGCGCCGACACCACGCTGGGCGCGGCCGAACGTGCTTCGGTACTGGGCGCGCTGAAACGCAAGTTCGACCTGGCCGACGACGAGCTCGCGCGCCTGCTGGAGCTGGCCGAGACCACGGCCCATGGCGCCACCGACTTCCACGCCTTCACCTCGGCCCTGAACGACCGGCTGAACTTCGAGGAGAAGGTGCGCGTGGTCGAGGCGATGTGGGACGTGGCCTATGCCGACGGCGAACTGGCCGCGCACGAACAGCATGTGCTGTGGCGGGTGGCCGACCTGCTGCACGTGCCGCATGGCGCGTACATCAACGCGAAGATCCGCGCGAAGGCAGCGGCCGGGCTCTAGCGCGGCGAGGTCGTCCGCGGTCCCCGGCGAAAGCAGCCGCCCTTGGCTATTGCCCCACGGCCTGACGCGCGAGCCTGAGGAAGCGCGCGCGGTCGGCCTCGCTCAGGGCCAGCAGGATCTCGCCCTGCAGACCCCGCACCACCGGCACCAGCGCCTTGAAGATGCGCTGCCCTTCAGGCGTCAGCGACAGTTCGCGTGCCCGGCGGTCGCGCTCGCTCACGACCCGGCGAACCCACCCCTTCTGCTCCAGCCGTTCGATGACGCCGCCGATGGTGGCGCGGTCGCAGGCAATCATTTCCGCGACCCGCGCCTGGTCCGTGCCCGGCTGGTGGTGGATGGCGTCGAGCGCCGCGAACTGGATCGGCGTCAGGTCATGGCCCGCGGCCTGCGTACGCTGGGCGAACACCAGCGTCGACTGCTGGTGCAGCCGGCGGATCAGGTGCCCGGCCATGTCGAGTGAGTCCATCGTCGCGCTCCGCTTCCAGATCGACGCCCAGGTCGTCGTTTGATAAGTATACGTACTGTATTGACAGGCAATAGTAAGTATCAATATCATTTGTTCGCACACCCATGGCTCTGGCAGCACTTCAACCCGGGAGACCCGCCATGCAGTTCTACAAAGACGGCTTCCGCGGCGGCAATCCCGACGTCAAGCAGGCCGCGCCGAACCGCCGCAACCGCGGCATCAACGAGCCGCTGCCGGACCAGGTGGACGTGCTGATCGCGGGCACCGGCCCTGCGGGCTTGTGCCTGGCCGCGCAGCTGGCGCAGTTTCCCGGCATCGAGACCATGATCGTCGAGCGCATGCCCAGCAACATCGTCAAGGGCAAGGCCGACGGCATCAACACGCGCACCATGGAGATGTTCCAGGCCTTCGGCTTCGCCGAAAAGGTCAAGCGCGAAACCTGCTGGGTCAACCAGACCAACTTCTGGATGCCCGACCCCGCGAACCCGCAGCACATCCAGCGCGTCGGCCGGGTGCAGGACGTGGCCGACGACAGCTCGGAGATGCCGCACATCCTGATCAACCAGGCACGGCTGCACGAGCTGTTCCTGGAAGTGATGAAGAACTCGCCGTCGCGCCTGGAGCCCGACTACGGTTGGGAGATCGTGGGCCTGGCGGTGGACCCCAGCACCGACGACCACCCGGTGACGGTGACGCTGAAGGACGCCAGCGGCGTGAACTGGTGGGCCACGCGCACGGTGCGCGCGAACTACGTGGTGGGTTGCGACGGCGCCCACTCTGCCGTGCGCAAGGCCATCGGCGGCACCCTGCATGGCGACGCTGCGCACCAGGCCTGGGGCGTGATGGACATCCTGGCCAACACCGACTTCCCAGACGTGCGCCAGAAGTGCCTGATCTCTTCGGCCAGCGAGGGCAACGTGCTGATCCTGCCGCGCGAGGGCGGCTATGTTTTCCGCATGTACGTCGAGCTCGACAAGCTCAAGGACGGCGAGAAGGCGGCGAGCCGCAAGTTCACGCAGGACGACATGATCGCTGCGGCCAACCGCATCCTCAGGCCCTACTCGATCGACGTGAAAGAGGTGGTCTGGTGGTCGATCTACGACATCGGCCACAGCCTCACCGACAGGTTCGACGACGTGCCCGAGGGCACGGACCGCAACCCGCGCGTCTTCACCGCGGGCGACGCCTGCCACACCCATTCGCCCAAGGCCGGCCAGGGCATGAACGTCTCGATGCAGGACACCTTCAACCTGGGCTGGAAGCTGGTGCACGTGCTCCAGGGCCGGGCGCCTGCCAGCCTGCTGCGCAGCTATTCCAGGGAACGCCTGGCCGAGGCCAGGCGCCTGGTCGAGACCGACCACGCCTGGTCACGCGTCATGTCCGCGCCCACCACCCAGGCCGAGCGTGAAGGCTTCGAGGAGCCACGCATCGTCCGGCAGTTCAAGGCCAACCTCGAGTTCACCGGTGGCAACGCGGTCCTGTACGAAACCTCCGCGCTGATCGCGCCCGGCACGCACCAGGCGCTGGCCCGCGGCGAAGCGATCGGCCGCCGCTTCCATTCGGCGCCGGTGGTGCGGCTGGCGGACGCCAGGCAGATGCAGCTGGGCCATGTGGCCCAGGCCGACACACGCTGGCGCATCTACCTCTTCGCCGGCCACGCCGACAACGCCAGCCCCGGCTCGGCCATCCACCAGCTCGCCCACTGGCTGGAGACCGACCCGCTGTCCCCGCTCGTCCGCCATGCCCGACAGGGCGAAGACATCGACGCGGTGATCGACGTCCGCGCCGTGTTCCAGCAGACCTTCGACCAGCTCGTCGACGCGCCGATGCCGTCGCTGCTGAAGCCCATGACCGGCAAGCTGGGCCTGCAGGACCACGAGAAGGTGTTCTGCGTCGACCACAAGGGCGCCGGCGACATCTTCGACATGCGCGGCATCCAGCGCGAGAAGGGCTGCATGATCGTCGTCCGCCCGGATCAATACACCGCCAACGTGCTGCCGCTGGACGGGTTCGAGGAGCTGTCGGCGTTTTTTGCAGGGGTGTTGAACTGAGGCCGGCTTTCTCCAACGCCTCTCGCCCTGGGGTCGGCCGCGCCTTCCAGCCTCAGGCCGCCGGCAGCACCATGCGCACGCTCGTGCCCTGGCCGACCCTGCTGGCCACGTCCACCGTGCCGCCATGCAGTTCGACGATGCGCTTGACGATGGCCAAGCCCAGGCCCTTGCCCTCGTCGCTGGTGGCCGGCGCCACGGTCTGGCGCACCTGGTAGAGGCGATCGAACAGGTGCGGAAGTTCGTCGGCGGCGATGCCAGCACCGCTGTCGGCCACGGCCACCTGCACCTGGTCGCCGTGGCAGCCGGCGCGCAGCAGCACCTGCCCGCCAGCAGGCGTGAACTTCAACGCGTTGTCCAGCAGGTTCGCCACCGCGCGCTCGAACAGCTCGACATCGACCGAAGCCACCGGCGCCTCGTCGCCCTGCTGCTCGAAACGCAGCGCCACACCCTGCTGCTGCGCGCGTTCGGCAAAGCGCAGGGCAATGTCGTCCAGCACTTCGGCCAGGTTCAGGCGCATCGGCTTGAGCTTGAACTCGGGCTCGTCGAGCAGGGCCAGGTCGCCCAGTGAACGCACCATGCCGGCGGCGTTGCGCGTGTTGCGCAGCGCCACCTGCACCAGGTGGCGGTCGTCGCGGCGCGTGGTGTCGCCGGCCCAGCGCTGTTCCAGTGTTTCGAGGCAGGCCACGGTGGCGGTGAGCGGGCTGCGCAGATCGTGCGACAGGTTCGAGACGCTCTCGCGGCGGAAATGGTCCATGCGCTGCAGCGCGTCCCACTGCGTGCGAAGCGTCGCCAGCATCGCGTGAAAGCCCTGGCGCAGGCGGCTGAATTCGTCGTTGCCGGTGACGGCCTGAGCCGTGGCGGCGGGAACCCGCGTGGCCGCCGCAGCCGCCGCGCTGAAGCCGTCGCGCGAGGCCTTGGCGACCTCGTCGCTCAGCACCCGCAGCGGCCGCGTCACGGTGCCGATGATCCAGGCCGCCAGCAGCGAACCCAGCACGATGAGCGCGGCCACTGCCGCCAGCGCCGGCCCGGCCAGGCTGCTGCGGAAGAGGGCCTGGCTGGCACCCGGCAGGCCCTGCTTGCGGCACACCAGGTACAGGTAGCCGGCCACGGGCTCGGCTGCGCGGATCAGCGGGCGCTGCAGCGCGCGCGCGGCGATCACGGCGTCGGCGTCCATGCGTTCGGGGTCGTCGCCCATCACATAGGGCGCGAGCTTTCGCGCCTGCACGTCCACGGCCGCGGCGGCCGACTGCTGCACCGGGCCCAGCGCCACCTTGAAGCCCGCAGGCAGCACCACCTGCCCGGTGTGGGCCAGCACCGTGCCGTCGGCGGCCAGCAGGTAGAGCTGGCTGTCGGGTTCGAACAGCAGCAGGCTGGCCAGGAACTGGGTGAAGTTCTCGGGGTTGCGCGCGTGCAGGTCGATCAGGTCGTCGTACTTCGCGACGACGCGGCCGAGGAATTCGTCGGCACGCAGGTAGGCGCTTTCGTGCTCGACGCGCTGGAAGGCCAGCGCCAGCGTGGCGATGACGCCGATGACGGTGAGCACGCCGGTGAGCAGCACCGCCAGCGCCAGCCGGGCGCGAACGGTCATGCCGGTGCGTCCCGCATCTTGTAGCCGGCGCCGCGCACGGTCAGGATGAATTGCGGCTGCATCGGGTCACGTTCGAGCTTGGCGCGCAGCCGGTTGATGTGGGTGGTGACGGTGTGTTCGTAGCCTTCGTGGGTGTAGCCCCACACGGCGTCGAGCAGTTGCGCGCGCGAGAACACGCGCCCGGGGTGGCTGGCGAAATGCAGCAGCAGGTCGAATTCCAGCGCCGTGAAGTCGAGCGCGCCGCCGCGCACTCGCACCTCCCGGCGGCTGGGCAGTATCTCGAGTTCGCCATTGCGCACTGTCTGCGCCGGCGAGGCCGGCGCCAGGGCGGCGGCGCGCAGCAGTTCGGCCCGGCGCAGCAGGGCCTTCACACGCGCCAGCAGTTCGGCCATCGAAAAAGGCTTGGTCAGATAGTCGTCGGCGCCCAGTTCCAGGCCGAGCACGCGGTCGAGTTCGGTGCTCTTGGCCGTGAGCATCAGGATCGGCGTAGCCCGGCCGCGCGCGCGCAGCGCCTTGCACACCTCCAGGCCGTCCAGCCCCGGCATCATCAGGTCCAGCACCAGCAGGTCGGAAGCCTGCTCCAGCTGGCTGGCCAGCGCGGCGCTGCCGTCGGCCACGGCCTGCACCTGGTAGCCGGCCTGCTGCAGGTTCAGCACGATGAGGTCGCGGATGTCGGCCTGGTCTTCGGCAACGAGGATGTGTGTGGGCATGGCAGGGGGTCGCGCGGCGGCAGAGGCCTCTTACATCGCCCATGTTGCCGGCGATGTGATCTGGTTGTGATCTTCGGTGAGCGGCATGCGAGGGCCGGCGATGACAGTGTAGTCATCGCCTCCACCCCAACGCGCACCACCATGAACAGCCTCGACACCCTGCACGCCGCGCCGGCCCTGGCCACCTTCCAGGCCCTGGGCTGGGCCGATCTGGCCCCGCACCGCGGCTTCCTCGTCAGCTATGCCCGCCGCCGCCTGCAGGACCCGGCGCTGGCCGAAGACCTGGTGCACGACGTCTTCGAGGCCGTGGTCACCGGCCGCGCCAGCTTCGGCGGCCGCAGCGCCCTGCGCAGCTGGCTGGTGGGCATCCTGAAGCACAAGATCGTCGACCTGGTGCGCCAGCGCAGCGGCCACGACAGCCTGGACGCCGGCAGCAGCGACGAGGAATTCGGCAGCGACTTCGGCCACGCTGGCCTGGAATGCCCACAGCCGCGCCCCGACGAAGTGGCCGAACAACGCCAGCGCCTGGCGCAGACGATGAAGCGCATCGCTGCGCTGCCGCCCACGCTGAAACGCGTGGTCGAACTGCGCCTGCTGCACGACCAGAGCAGCGCCGAGGTCTGCAACACCCTGCACATCAGCGAACAGAACCTGTTCGTCCGCCTGCACCGCGCGCGCAAGGCGCTGATGTGCTGAAGCCCAGGTCCCAGGTCCCAGGTCCCAAGTCCCAATTCCAAGTCCCTGTTCCCCCCGCCACGTCCACAGGAGAGACACCATGAACCGCACCCCGAACATGTTTCGCCATGCCGCCGCCATCGCCGCCACCGCGGCCTTCGTGCTGCTGCCGATGAGCGCCAGCCATGCCGCCGACGAACATTTCGTCAAGGGCGGTGTCGCCATCGAGGGCTACGACACCGTGGCCTTCCACACCGCCGGCAAGCCCACGCCGGGCAGCAGCCAGTTCACCGCGCAGTACCAGGGCGTGACCTGGCAGTTCGCCAGCGCCGCCAACCGCGACGCCTTCATGGCCAGCCCGGCCAGGTATTCCCCGGCCTATGGCGGCTGGTGCTCGGCCGGGGCCAGCAAGGGCAAGAAGGTGATGACCAGGCCAGCCGAATACTGGGCCGTGGTCGACGGGCAGCTGTACCTGAACAGCAGCGACGCCGCGCACAACAAGCTCTTCCTGGGCGACACGGCCGGCACCATCCGCAAGGGTGAGTCGAACTGGAAGACGATCTACGCGACGCCGGCCGGCCAGCTGTAAAAGGGCAGGAGGCTGGCCGCCCGCTGCAGCGGGGTCGGCGCGGTCGATGCGGTCAGCGCATCACAGCCGCGAGCACTGGTCTTCCTTGCTCGCGGCCTGGTTGCCGCTGCCGGTGGGTGCAGGGATGTTCTCCTTGCACTGCAGGTTGCCGTCGATGCGGTTGCGGTTGATCGCGACACCGCCCATGTTCTTGAAGGCCTGCAGGCTGCCGCCCACGGTGTTGGCGCTGGCCGAAAGCGGGCCGGTGTTCTCGTCGAACAGGATGTCGCCCTTGACGCGTGCCGCGTCGATGCTGGCGCTGCCGCCCTTGACGAGCTGCACCGAGCCACCGAAGCTGGAACGACCCTGCACCACCACCGACTGCGCACCTTCGGCCTGCAGGTTGCCGTTGATCGAGACCCCGTTGGCGATCAGCGAAGCGCCTGTGCCGACGACGACATTGCCGTTGGCGCGCGTGCGGTTCAGCACGCAGCTGGCGCCGTCGGGCACGAAGATGTTGTCGAGATAGACCGGGCCGATGGTGCCGGTGCACTGCCGTTCTTCGGCAACCGCGGGCATGGCCAGCAGCAGCGCGGCGGCGCCGATACCGGCCAGCACGGCCAGGTGGCGGGCAGGGTTCGAGGCGTAGGTCTTCATGGGAATCTCCTGGATTGGAAGGCTCTTGCGGCCACCCCGACCACCGGGGCGCTCGCCGTGCACAGAGGGCGAACCTTGCTGGCCGATACGTGAGCAGATGAAACGCTGGCCGTGGCAGCGAACGCAACGCAATCGCCACCGCTGCCGTGCAAGCGCAGGCCGATGCCGATGGCATCATCCGCGGCCATGACGCGAGCGGTAACCCAGCTGGAAGAGCTCTCAGACGAAGCGCTGGCACAACGCTGCCGGCAAGGTGAACAGGCCGCCTGGAACACGCTGGTACGGCGCTTCCAGCGCCTCATCTACACCGTGCCGCGCCGCGCCGGCCTGTCAGAAGCGCAGGCCGCCGACGTCTTCCAGGCGACTTTCACGCGGCTGCACGAACACCTGCACCGCATCGACGATCTGTCGCGTGTGCGCGCCTGGCTGGTGACAACGGCGCGGCGCGAGACGCTGCGGCTGCTGAACGAAAACGCCCGCCAGGTCGACTTGGCCCCGGTGGCCGGCCGCGGCAACACCGACAACGACGCCGATCTCGGCGACCCACTCGACCGGCTGCCAGCCGACAGCCCGCTCCAGGAAGACGCGCTGTCCGCACTGCAGCAGCACCACCGCCTGCGCCAGGCGGTGGACCGGCTCGACCCGCGCTCACGCCAGTTCGTCGAACTGCTGTTCCTGCAGGAGGAACCCATGCCCTACGCCGAGATCGCCTTGCGCCTGGGCATGGCCGAAGGCAGCATCGGCCCGACCCGGGCACGTTGCCTGGCCAAGCTGCGGGAACTGCTGGCGCTGCCATGAAGTCGTTTGTAACGCCTGGTATTTTTCAGCCCGCCCGCTGATCGGTGCACCCTCTGCCATGCCGCTGCCCACCATGACTGCATCCCCCGAGCCCGACGACGACACCCTGGCCGACGCGCTGCGCCGCAGTCGCGTACTGGAAGACGCGCCCGAAGCATTGATCCAGCGTGCCATGGGCGTGTTCCAGCCGCGGGCCGCCGCGCGTTCGGGCGCCAGCCTGCTGCAGCGCCTGGGCGCCGTGCTCAGCTTCGACAGCGCGGCCGGGGTGAACGAAGCAGGCGGGCTGGCCCTGGGGCTGCGCGCCGCGGCCGAGCCCGGCGATACGCGGCAGCTGCTCTTCACGTCAGAAGGCCGCGACATCGACCTGCGCATCAGCCCGGGCGCCGACGGCCTGCACTGGGACATCCGCGGCCAGGTTCTCGGCCCGGACGGCGGTGGCATGGCCGAGCTGATGGCCGGCACCATCTGCCTGCAGACGGCCTGGAACGAACTCGCTGAATTCGGCTTCGAGCAAGTGCCGGCCGGCGACTGCAGCCTGGTGCTGCGCAGCGCCGACTGGGAACTGGTGCTGCCCAGCTTCCAGACGGCCGAGCGCAGCTGAGCGCCGGCGTGGCTGACCACGCACTGGACCAGGCCTGGGCGCTGAAGGCCGCGTGTTACGAGGCCTGGCACACGGCCCCGCGCGATGCCCAGGCCTCGGCCGACGCCATCCAGGCCCTGGTCGAAGCCTTGCCGACACAAGATGCCGAGACGGCCGATGCCGCCACGCTGCGCGCCCTGGCCGACTGGACCGCCGGCATTGCCCACCTGGCCGATGGCCGGCTGGCCGACGCACTGACGAGGCTGGAAGCGGCGCAAGCCGGCTTCGACCGCCAGGGCGACGCCCAGCACGCCGCCGAGGCCCAGGTGCCGCAGGTGGTGGCGCTGGCGATGCTGGGCCGCGATGCCCAGGCACTGGAGCGCGCCGAATCCGCGCTGGCGCAGTTCGTCGCCAGCGGTGACGAGCGCTCCGCCGGCAAGATCGAGATCAATCTGGGCACGATGCTGTCGCGCCAGGACCGCCACACCGAAGCCGAAGCACGCTTTCGCGGCGCCGCCGTGCGTTTTGCGCGCACCGGCGATGTCGAACATTCGATCTCTGCCGACATCGCACTGGCCAACACGCTGATGTGGAAGCTGGAGTTCGACGAGGCCTTGCGGGTCAACGAGCGAGCCCGCACCCGCGCCCGCACGCATCGCTATGCCGTGCTGGGTGCCGACGCGCAGCAAGCCATCGGCCACATCGAACTGCACCGTGGGCGCCGCCACCGGGCACTGCGCGAGCTGGCCGAAGGCAGCCGGCTGCTGGCGGCGGCCGGGGCACCGCCGCAGCGTTGCCTGGAGGCCGAATCAGCACTTGCGGACGCCTACCTGGCAGTGAACCTGCTCGACGAGGCGGTGGCCCTGTACACCCGCGTGCTGGACGCCGCGCAGGCCCTGCAGGCGCCTGCCGAAGCCGCCCGCGCCCTGCTGCACCGCGCCCAGGCTCATGGGCGGCGCGGCCATCACGCCCAGGCCATCGAAGGCTTCGAGCAGGCACGCGGCCGGTTCGCCGAACTCGACAACCCGGCCACCGTGGCCTGGTGTGACCTGTGCCTGGGTGAACTGGCCCTGGTCATGGGCCAGGCCGACGAGGCCCGCCGCCTGGCCGCGCGTGCAGCACCCGTGCTGCTGGCCCATGGCATCACCGGCTGGTGGCTGCAGGCCCGCGTGCTGCAGGCCCAGGCCGACGCCGCCGCAGGCCGTGGCCAGGCTGCGCAAAGCGAGTTCGAGGCCGTTCTTGGCGAGGCGGGTGCAGCACGGCTGTCGCAGCTGGCCCTGCCCTGCCACACCGGGCTGGGCGCGCTGGCCTTGCGGGCTGGCAACCTGGCCGGCGCGCGCACGGCGCTCGAAGCGGCGCTGCAGCTCGTCGACGCAGCCCGCCTGGCCTTGCCCGACGACACCCTGCGCAGCGCAGTGGCCGCCGACGGCGGCGCCGCGCATGCCTTGCTCGTCGAGCAGGCGCTGGCTCTGGGCGACCCTGCACGGCTGCTGGCCGACCTGGAACGCGGCCGCGCGCGGGCGCTGGCGCTGAGCCTGCGCGACACCACACCGCGCCCCGCGCCTGCACCTGCTTCCACCCGCCTGCAATGGCTGCGTGAACAGTGGCGCCAGGCCCTGGCGGACGGCGACCGGCTGCGTGTGCCCGAACTGGCCCGGCAGGTGCAGGCGCAGGAATACGAGCTGCTGGAAGCCCACCGCCGCGAACTGCTGTCGCAGCCTGCCGTGGCCCCCGCGAACGCATCACCCTCGACGCCCACGGAGCCCGCAGCCCTGCTCGCCGCCTTGCAGCAGGCCCTGCCCGCGGGTACGGCGCTGCTGTCCTACTACCTGCACGGCGACCAGCTGCTGGCCTGCGTGGTGAACCACAGCCATATCGCCCACCGTGTGCTGGCCGCCCTGCAGCTGCCGGGGCGGCTGCAGTCCCTGCGCTTCCAGATCGACAGCCTGCGCGCCCGCGGCCCCGCCATGCAACGCCATGGGCCGCTGCTGCTGGCGCGCGCCCAGGCCCATCTGCAAGCCTTGCATGCGCTCGTCTGGGCGCCGCTGCTGCCACTGCTGCAGGGCAGTGCACGTGTGGTGGTGGTGCCGCACCGTGAGCTGCACTACCTGCCCTTCGCCGCCCTGCACGACGGCCGCCAGAGTCTGGCCGAAACCCACGAACTGCTGCTCGCCCCGAGCGCCAGCGTCTGGCTGCAGCAGCAGCTGCGCGCGGCGCCGCGCTACGAGCGCGTGCTGGCGCTGGGCGCAGGCGCCAGCGCCCTGCCGCACGTCGTGCGCGAAGTCGAGGCCGTCACCGCGGCTGCCGGGGCAGGCGCGCGCGCTTTGCTGGGCGAAGCCGCGAGCCGTGCCGCGTGGCTGGCGGCGGCCCCCGAGGCCGACGTCCTGCACCTGGCCTGCCACGGCCGCTTTCGCGCCGACAACCCGGCCTTCTCGATGCTGCAGCTGGCCGACGGCCCCTTGTCGCTGCATGAGCTGGGCGCGCTGCGGCTGCAGGCGAGCCTGGTGGTCTTGTCGGCCTGCGAAACCGGGCAGAGCCGCGTGGCCCCTGGCGACGAGGTGCTGGGCCTGGTGCGTGCGTTCATGCTGGCCGGCGCCGGCAGCGTGCTGGCCACGCTGTGGCAGGTGGACGACGCCGCCACGGCCGACCTGATGGCCGACTTCTACGGCCGGCTGCGCGCTGGCGCCTGCGCCGCCGCGGCGTTGCAGCAGGCCCAGGCCACGCGCGCTGCAGCGGGGCAGCACCCCTTCTACTGGGCAGGCTTTGTGCTGCATGGCCGGGCTTGATGTATCAATGCGCAGCGCCCGCGCTCTGTGGGCACCGATGAAGCACTCAGGACGAGCTCCATGCACCCGCTTTCCACTTCCATGCCCATCCGCGCGACCGCCCTGGCTGCCAGCCTGCTGATGGCAGCCTGCGGCGGCGGCGAAGCCGACATCGACGCCGGGCTCGACCCGGCCAGCAATCCGGAAGGCATCAGCAAGGCCACTGGCGCCGGCCCGGGCCGGGTTTCACGGGTCGGCCCGGAAGTCGTGGTGCAGCTGGAACCCGGCTTTGCCATCGCCCCCATCGCCACGGCCCTTGGCCTGACCGTGCTGGACCAGTTCGGCCGCCGGCCCATTTACCGGCTGCGGCTGCGCGGCGGCGGCAACCTGGACGCGATGCTGGATGCGCTACGCAACACGCCAGGCGTGAAGTTCGCCGAGCCCAATGTGCTGAGCGAAACCCCCGAGGGCCGGCGGAGTTCGCAATGGGCCATCGGCGGCGACGCCGGCACCTTCGGCACGCAATGGGCGCCGCAGACCCTGCGCCTGGGCCCGGCCCATGCCCGCAGCCGAGGCGAGGGCGTGCGCGTGGCCGTGCTCGACACCGGCATCGACGCCGACCACCCGGCGCTGGCCGGCGTGCTGGCACGCCGCGCCGACGGCAGCCTGCTCGGCCGCGACTTCGTCGACGACGACGCCAACCCGGCCGAAGAAGGCAGCCGCATCGACCTGGGCTGGGGCCACGGCACCCATGTCGCCGGGCTGGTGGCGCTGGCCGCGCCGGCCGCGCGCATCATGCCGGTACGGGTGCTGGACCGAGCCGGCCGCGGCAACGCCTGGGTGCTGGCCGAAGCCCTGGCCTGGGCCGTGGACCCGGACGGCAACCCGCGCACCGATGACGGCGCCCATCTCGTCAATCTGAGCCTGGGCACGACCCGGCCGACCGCGCTGCTGAAAACGGTGGCCGAACTCGTGAGCTGCGAATTCGGCGACGACGATGACGACTACGAGGACCCCGGCTTCGACGACGACCGCCTGCGCTGCGAACTGGGCCACCGCGCCGCCGTGCTGGCCGCCGCGGGCAACAGCGGCAGTGCCGACGAACGCATCTACCCCGCCGCCGAAGAGGTCAAGGGCACCCGCGCCGTGGCCGCCGGCAACGCGCAGCAGCAACTGGCCGCCTTCAGCAATTCCGGCGGCTGGATCAAGCTGGCCGCACCCGGCGAAGCCATCATCAGCACCGTGCCGGGCGGTGGCTGGGGCACCTGGTCGGGCACGTCGATGGCCGCGCCGCTGGCCACCGGCACCGCCGCCCTGGTGCTGGCCACCCTGCCCAGGGACGGCGACCCGACCCGCCCACCCCAGCGCCAGTGGCTGCCCGAAGACCTGCTGAAACGCCTGGAAGACCGCAGCAAACCGCTCTGCAATGCCTCGGTCAAGCAGATCGACGCCATGGCGGCCGTGAGCGATACGCAGGCGCCAGACCCTGCCTGCCCCTGAAGGGCGGGGCGCTGAAGCCGGTGGCCCGGGGCCGGCGCGAAGGGCCTGGGTGGCCTACCGCGCGTCGGGCCACTCGAACTGGCTGGCCCAGGCCTCGTCTTGCCGACGCACGATCTGGCGCAGACGGCCCTGGTCGTTTTCGACGGCCTGGCGTTCGGCTTGTTCGCGCACCCAGATGGGCTGGCCATAGGAGTCTTCGGGCGCCAGGTCGCGCCGGCCCTGGGCCAGGCGCTCGGGCGTGATGCCGGCGGTGATGTCGCGCCGGACCATCCGGATGAAGGTGTCGGCCATCTGGGCCATGGTGTCCAGGCCCAGCAGCGAACCCTGACCTCGATCTCGCTGGTACATGCCGTCCACCACGCTGTAGAAGAGCTTGTAGGAATCGCTGAGCGAGACATGAAACTCGTTGCTGCTGAAGAACAGCAGGCCGGCGCGCTGGAACAGCGCGCCGGTGATCATCACGCTGACATGCGGGTACTGATGATTCGTCGCAGCCTGGCCGGTGTGGACGAAGAAGGCAGTTCCGTCCGGCTTGTCGCGTCGCGGCCTGAAGTTGTGGGTGGCCACCTGGGTCGTGCCACGGATGCGCTGCAGCCCCCGGTAGATGCCGGCTGCCGGCGGTTCGGCGTCGCGGATGGTCAAGCACCAACTGGCCAGGCGGCTGTCTCCTTGTGACACCGAGCTCGCGGATCACGCCCGTGGCGACCCGGCCGCGAACACGCGGCCCGACGAAGTTTCGGTGGCTGTCCACGCCCGGTCAAGCATGCTTGGCGCTGGCGTGGCCACCACGCTCATCAATGCAAGGGTCCTGGCCCGCTAACGCCCAGTACGATCTGATTCCATGAGGGAAGCTCGTTCGCCAATCAAAGACCGACCGTTGCGACTGCCTGGGCAGTCACTTTCGGAGGAACGCAAGGCACTTTGGGACGACAAAATCGAACCGTGGTTGATGCTGGCCGTGTTCATGATCGCCACCGCTGCACTGGAATGGTTCAGATACGTCACGAAGTCGCCTCCAACCCCGCTGCTTGTCAGCGCCGTCGCCGCTTCTTTTGCCGCGTTAGCGGGTTGGAAGCTCTGGCGGGCGTTGCCGAAGCTGAAGCGGCTGCGGCAGGGCATCGAAGGCGAACGTGTCGTCGGGGAATATCTGGCTGGATTGCGATCGCGGGGCTACCGCGTCTTCCACGACGTCGTCGGCCCGCGGTTCAATCTTGATCACGTTCTGGTGGGACCTGCGGGTGTCTTCACCGTGGAAACCAAAACCTGGAGCAAGCCGTCTCGCGGCGATGCCCGGGTTGTCTTCAATGGCGAAACCTTGACGGCCGCTGGTCACGTGCCCGATCGCGACCCGGTCACCCAGGCCCGCGCTCAGGCTTCCTGGCTACGCACCCTCATCCTGGAGAGTACGGGCCGCACCGTTGGCGTTTTCCCAGTCGTCGTCTTCCCTGGTTGGTTCGTCGAGCAGGCGGCGTCAAGCAGAGAGAAGGTGTGGGTGTTGGAGCCCAAGGCTCTGCCTTCTTTCCTGGAGCAGGAACCGCTTCGTCTGCGCAACGAAGACGTGCAGCTGATTGCATTCCATCTGTCCCGGTTTGTCAGAAGCACCCAGGGGTCGACAACATGACTTCTGAGCTTGCGCGCAAGCTGCTCGCGCGGGTCTCGTTGCCCTGAACCTGCAGGCCGCGGCCGATACTCGTCGGCATGGCATGCAGGTCAAACGTTACGCACTTCCTTTGAAGCCCGCGATCCGCGCAATTGGCCGATCAGGCGAGAGAATTCCCCGTCGCGCGCGGCGGGATTGACAAAGTCCGCGTGAGTCAACATCGCAATACGCGGTGGGACCTTGCATCGCTCCAGCATCAGCGGAAAGACCTTGCGCCGGCGCCCGGCGGGATCTTTCGTTCCCACGAGCAGCGCTTCGAAATCGGTCCACTCGCTGTTCACGAAGTGTGGCGTGAGTACCAACAGCGTGTGCCGACTTGAATCTACCGCACGCTCCATGTTGAGGAGGCTCGCAGTGCCAATCTCGAAGTCCCGGTGGTCAATGCAAACCTTCAGGCCGGCGTCTTCGAGTCTGCGCAGCAACTCGCCGTTCACCCATTCGCTGTCCAAGTGGCTATAGCTGATAAAGACGTCGTATCGGAAGTTCCCAGCGCTGCCTTCGGCGTCGTCAGCGCACTGCGACCCCTGGGTCTCGGCAGTGTGGGCGGGCCCGCCTCCGGCCGGCGTCCACGGCCGCCCCGTCCGATACCAGGCCGACTGGTCCACTGCGGACTCGGTCTTCATGCGCGAACGGCTCTGCTGCTCTGCCAGCGCAACAAGCGGCGAGTCGTCCTTGACGACCCACGTGACCCGATCTGGTGCATCGGCGATCGGTGACAGCTGTGCGAATCTCTCGTGCCACTGGGTTGCATCCACGGACCGGCGCACGATTTGCGAGATCAGCATGTCGAAGCTCTTGTTCTCGAAGATCCCTGCAAGGAGTCTGGACGCCTCGCCTTTCAAGGTCTTCGGGACCCTGACGCCCTGGAACGGAAGCTTCGGCTTGATGCAAGTACCACCTTGCGGGGCTCCGGCGGCGCCCCATTCGGAAAACGCTCGCTCGACAGACTCGCGAAACTCGCCCGTGAGTGATCCGAGCATCACGAAGTCACCGGACCGATAGGCTCGCAGGTATCGCGCGAACCAACGCCGCAGCGCCTTGCCCTCCTTCGAGAGACGCAACTCGACGAATCGGTCGACCACCTCGCTTCGGCTGGTCTTCGCCTCTCCCACCAGCAGGTTCACCACCGGCGGAAGTACGAACTCTAGAGTCTGGTCGCTCGCGAAGCTGGACTCGAGCAATTCGACGCGCGGTTCGCTGAGGAGGTCGGCGATTCGCGCAATGTCGACGGTACTCAGGTTCACCAGTCGCGCTCCAGGAATCGCGATCCGCTCGATGAAAGCGGTTCGCTCGGGACTTGGCAAGTAGGTGAGGCCCTGTTCTTTCGCGAACTCGAAGTAGTACAGGCCCCGCCACGCGTACAGCGCGCAGGCAAACGCGGCATCGCTGGCCTGGAAGCCGGGATCCGCATCCCTGATCCGGGCTTCCGCCTGCTCGAACGCATACCAGTCGAAGTGCGCGGATGATCGGTAGATGCTGGGGACCTTGGAGAACAGATACTCGCTCTGCTCGGCACGAGAGAAGTATCTGAGAAGGTACGGAGCGATCGCATCGATGGCCCGGTATTTGTTCTTGACGTACATGTCCGTGATCGGCCCCAGCTTCGTCAGCGCAGGAAAGGCCAAATGCCATGTCCAGGTCGCATCGACACCCTTTGCCGCCATGGCCCGGAAGGGCTCTGGCAGCTTGTGATGCGCCTGGATGCCGATGCGCCGCGACGACCCGTCGAGGACGACCTCGTCCGACAACAACAAGGATAGAAGGAGATGCTCGAGTCCCGCGATATCCAATGGATCCGGCTCCGCCTCGTAGAGCGCCCGACCAGCGCCCGCGACGGAGGAGTTGTCGATGACGACCTTGGTTCTCGGTTCGGTCATCTGGTACGCCCGAT
Source organism: Rubrivivax sp. (assembly GCA_022842595.1). GTDB lineage: Bacteria > Pseudomonadota > Gammaproteobacteria > Burkholderiales > Burkholderiaceae_C > Rubrivivax. Next base: position 124,544 of record JALHPF010000005.1, on the reverse strand, counting down.
CAGGCGATTTCCGCGTCCACGGACTGGCTCATCCCCACGAACACCCGAGCCGCAAGCTTGATGGTTCGTTCCTCGTCGGCGCCTAGATCTTCACAGAACCACTGCAGCGCGGAGACGAAGGAGTCTTGTTGCTGCTTGGTTGACTCGCCCATGTGATAGACGAGTTTCATGAATGCGTTGATCGCCGGTTCAAAGTCCGGGCTCCCCGAAAAGGGCTTTCCGACAAAAGGCGAGAGGATCGCTGCATGCCAAGCCTTGTAGTTCTCGGGTTCGAGCTTGCGATGCACGCTGACGAGGAACAAGAGCATGCAGTACGGCACGCTCAATTCTTGCCATGCCATTCGCCTGGCGCGAAGGCTCGGTTCGCGCGGAAAGAGAAGATCCCACGTCTCCGTGGGCTCCCCTTCGAAGATGGCCTTGGACAGATTTCGTGCACTCTGTGCGAGTCCCGGCAAGTCCTTCGGATATCCCATCTGAACCTTCCCTTGTCGACGACCTGAAGACTTGGCTGGGGTGCACATCGATGGAAGCGAACTACCTGGCGCAGATTGTGTCGCGCACGCTGCCCGCATGGCGGGGCATGGAACCGCAGGAGTGTTGCCTTGGCTCACTCGGATGATATCGCCGCTGTAGCCTATGGCGCCGCCTGTCGAATGTCCGGTCTGCGACGGCGCGACGGATGGGGTCCATGTCTGCAGAAGGTCGCTTTGGTGAGTTCAACCCGTATGGAAACGGTCGTTCGACCCAGGACGTGGGCCTGAAGCCTCGACTGTTCGCTTTTGTGAGTGCAACCGTCCTTCGGCGCGAGAGCACCCGAAGGGCCCTGCACGGCGGTGGGCGCGCTGCCTGCGCTGCTGCTTTCCGCCGCCGGCGCATCGGCGCGGCGCGTCACCGGCGTCATCGAGGTGGCGTTCGACAGCGACCGGCTCCCTGGCGCAAGGCTGCTTGCACGGCTGCCCTTCAGCGCGATCACTCTGGGCCACATCGTGCTGGCGCGCACGCATGCGTGCCACGGCGCCTTGCGCTCGCACGAACGGGTCCACGTGGCGCAGTACGAGCGGTGGGGACTGCTGTTCTTCGTGCTCTATCTCGGCAGCAGCGCCTGGCAACTGCTCCAAGCTCGCCGGCCGTACATCGACAACCACTTCGAGCGGGAAGCACGCAGGCTCGAGGGCGGCGACGACCTGCCGGGGTGAAGCTCGATGAAGTCGTGGACCATCGACTCGTACCGGCATGCTGAGAAGGACTCATGGCGTACCTGCTCGGTATCCCGAACCAAGCGGGGAGCGAAGTCCAAGATGCAAAAAGCCCTCGATCCTGTGAAGGATCAAGGGCTCGCAATCTTGGTGGCCTGGGGCGCTACCGCAAGAAGCGCGGAAAGCCGCACGGGTGCTGGGTTCACGGCGGTACGGGCAGGCCGGTTATGTCCATGGTTTCGCCAAGGCGGCTTAGCGCGCGTGCTTCGCGTGTGCTGTGTGCAGTCCGCTGGCTAACCTGACAAGCGAGTGTCACTCAGGCAGCAGGCGATGAGCTCTGGCTATGCTTGGCATATGCTTCGACAGCTGAACACCACGATCATCGTCCACACAAAGGGACGTGGCCTTCACGAGATCACCGAGGAGGTGCACGCATGGGTTGCTGCCAGCGGCTTGCGCGACGGCTTGCTCACGCTGTTCGTTCGGCACACGTCGGCCAGCTTGCTGATCCAGGAGAACGCGGACCCGGACGTGCGGGCCGATCTTGAACGCTTTTTCGCCCGGCTCGGTCCCGATGGCGACCCGCTGTTTCGCCACCGCGACGAAGGCCCCGACGACATGCCGGCGCATGTGCGCGCAGCGCTGACCGCCGTGCAGCTGTCGATTCCCGTGAGCCAGGGGCGACCCGTGCTCGGCACGTGGCAAGGCATCTACCTTTGGGAGCACCGGCTTCGGCCGCATCGGCGGGAAGTGGCGCTGCATGTGATGGGGGAGTAAGCGGAAGTTCACAGAGCAACCCCAACGCGCGCGCACATGGACGGGCTGACGGGCGGGCGCCGCCGCGGGACGCCCTGCAAACCTGCTTGCGCTGCCTTCCCTCTAATTAAAGATCGCTTTAATATGAACGTCGGCGTCTCAAGCTGGCTTTCATACGATGCGCACCACCGGCACCACCATCACCACCACCACGCTGGGCGAGGCGGTGCAGGCGTTCGTGCCCCACCCGCTGCCGCCGGCCGACCCGCCGTTGGCGGCTGAAATCCACGCCACCGGCAACCACCGCGCCGAGATGGCCTTGGCCCGGCTGGCCGGCTTGGCTGGCCTGGTGCCTTCGGTCGACTGGCTGCTCTACAGCGCCATCCGCAAGGAGGCGCTGCTCACTTCGCAGATCGAAGGCACCCAGGCGACGCTGACCGACCTCTTCGACGACGAGGCCGGCCAGGTGCTGGCGAATACTGCCGATGTCGAGGAGGTCACCAACTACCTGCGCGCATTCCGGCTCGTGCGCGACAAGCTGCACAACGAGGCCGGCCTGCCGACTTCTGTGCGGCTGCTGTGTGACGGCTTCGAAGGCAAGGATCTCGAGTTGCTGCCCTGCCGCCGGACCTACGAAATCGTCGAGACCCACTGACCCTACCAGCCGGCCGACGGCCCGATCGCAACGACGTTCAATGCGCCCCGCAAGCACGTTGCTTCTCTCACGCTGAAAAGCCTGAACTGGAACGACGAGTCGATCCTGCAGGGTGCCGCGGCCACTGCCGGCGAGTTGCTAGTCGGGTCGTTCGCCCAGACCGCGCCGAGCGCGAAGGAGGTCGAACGGCATGCCAGGATGGCTCGCGAGGGAAGCTGACGCGGAGCCAGACGTGGATCGCCGAAGCGCGAACGCCCGCACAGCCCGGGCGTTCAGGCGGCGACCCGGACGACGCTCAGGCCTTGGCGGAGCTCGCCGCGGCGTGGGCCAGATGCGCGCTGGCCGCCTCGCTGGTGGCCAAGCCGCTCACGCCGGCCAGCATCGCGATCGTCATGATGGCGGCGCCGAAAAGGGAGAAGAGGGTCGAGGTTTGGTGGGTGGTCATGATGATGTCCGTTGGCGTTTGCGATTCGATGACTGCACTTTAGGCAGGCGCGGACTGCGCTGCGAGCTCGATGCGACGAAGCGCTGTTGCGCACGGGCTTTCCGCAGGAACCGCCGACAGGCGGGGCCCCGGCCGATCGGCTCCAGAAGCGAGAAGGCTTCGGTGCGCTGGGGGCGACGCGCCCGCGCTTCTACCAAGCCATCACGCGGGCAATCCATGCGCCAGGCCCCGCATCGCCGCCCCGCAGCCGCGCGGGGTCCAGCCCGAAAGCCCGCCTGCCGGGTGGCCAGCGATCAGCGCAGACGGCGCGCCGCGGGTTCCTTCACCAGCGGCAGGGGCTTTCGGGTTGCGTCACCCTGCGCGCATGGCTCAACCGCTCAAGGTCGAAATCCCCCACCAGCTCGGTCGTGCGGAAGCTCGCCGCCGCATCGAGAGCGGTTTCGGAAACCTCGCCCGCCAGCTTCCCGGGGGTGCGGGCGTCTGCACGCAACGCTGGGATGGGGACCGGCTGACGTTCAGCATCGCGGCGATGGGTCAGACGATGCCCGGGACCATCGACGTGCTGGACACGGTCGTGGCCATCGAGATCGAGCTGCCCGGGCTGCTGGGCCGGATTGCCAGCGCGTTCAGGGGCCGGCTGCAAACAGCCGGGGAGTTGTTGTTGACGAAGGACTGACACCGCGTCGGGGCTGACGGGGACGTGATGGGACAAGCGTCCAGCTGGAAGTACTTGTGGGTGGCGCCCTGCACGGCGGTGGGCGTGCTGCCTGCGCTGCTGCTGTCCGCCGCCGGCGCATCGGCGCGGCGCGTCACCGGCGTCATCGAGGTGGCGTTTGACAGCGACCGGCTCCCCGGCGCAAGGCTGCTTGCACGGCTGCCCTTCAGCGCGATCACGCTGGGCCACATCGTGCTGGCGCGCACGCATGCGTGCCACGGCGCCGTGCGCTCGCACGAACGGGTCCACGTCGCGCAGTACGAGCGGTGGGGACTGCTGTTCTTCGTGCTCTATCTGGGCAGCAGCGCCTGGCAACTGCTCCGAGGTCGCCGGCCGTACATCGACAACCACTTCGAGCGGGAAGCACGCAGGCTCGAGGCTGGCGACGACGTGCCGGGGTGAAGCTCGATGAAGTCGTGGACCATCGACTCGTACCGGCCTGCTGGGAAAGACTCATGGCGTAGTTGCTCGGTTTCGCGAACCAAGCGGGAAGCGAAGCCCAAGATGCAAGAAAGTCCTCGATCCTGTGAAGAAATCAGGGCCTGCAATCTTGGTGGCCTGGGGCGGAATCGAAGGAAGCGCTGTGAGGCGCCAGACGCCTGAAGACTCGGTTCCGCAACCGTCGTCTCGGGTCGGCGTGGCCTGTCTTCATCCACGAAGGCGTTGCTTGACTTTGGCTTCACATTCGGACTCGTAGACTGTTTCCTTCTTGTCCTGGAGAAGCTTGGATGAAGCTCAAGCTCGAGCTGACCTTTGCCGCGCCGCCGGGTCGAGAGAAGCGGTCATGAACCAGAACGCGCAGCTGCGCGTTCTGGTGATCGAGGACCACGGCATGCTGCGGGCCCAGATCGTCGCTTTGCTGCGCGATGCTGGCCACGTCGTCGAGGAAGCCAGCGACGGCCGCTTGGGCCTGCAAATGGTGCTGGAGCAACCACCCGATGTACTGGTGCTGGACCTTGGCTTGCCGGGTCTGGACGGCGTTCAACTGTGTCGCGCGCTGCGCGAGTCCACACCCGCCCATGTGCCGGTATTGATGCTGACGGCGCGGGACAGCCTGGACGACAAGGCGCAGGGCTTCGCAGCCGGGGCCGACGACTACCTCGTCAAGCCTTTTGCCGGCGAAGAGCTGCTGTGGCGCTGCCGCGCCCTGTCGCGCCGCCACCGCCTGGGCCAGCCCCATGTATTGGTGCTGGGCGATCTGCGACTGGACCGGACCCGCGGGCGCGCCGAGCGGGCCGACCAGGTTCTGGACCTGCAGCCCATCGCCTACCAACTGCTCCTGCACTTGGCGCAGGCCTGGCCGCGCATCGTGACGCGTTCGGAGCTTGTGCGCAGCGTGTGGGGCGATGAGCCACCAGAGTCTGACCCGCTGCGCAGCCACCTGTATGTGCTGCGCCAGGCGCTGGACAAACCCTTCGCTGCGCCGATGCTCAAAACGGTGTACGGCGTCGGCTACACCCTGGAACTGCCGCGTGGCTGAAGTTCCGCAAGCGCCCGGTCACTCGAACCCAGCGCCGGGCGCGCCAGCACGGCCCGCGCCGCAGCCCCTGCCGCCTTTCCCCAGGCCACGCCAAGGCTTGCGACGCCAGCTGATGCTCAGTTTCACGCTCTTCACCCTGGGCGTGAGTGCTCTGCTGGGCCTCTTCGCCATGGCCTTCGTGTACTCGGTGGAAGACCGTTTCGTTGTTTCAACCCTGTCCCGGACCGCCACGGAGATGCAGCTCCGGCATCAGGCTGGCGGCCTCTGGTCGACGCCGCCGCAGGCCTTTATGCAGCGTCATGACGCTGCGGCCAGCCTTCCGACTGACTTGCGCCTGGCCTGGCAGGCCGAGCCGCACCGACGCGAATTCCCCGGCACGCAGGGTCGCCATTACCACCTGCATTGGCTGGACCGCCCGGGTGGGGCGCCCCCCGACCCGCCAGTTCCCGACGCCCGCCACCCCTTGCTGGTTGCCGAGGCCAGCGGGCTGCTGGTGGTGCGGCCCATTCGCCGCGAGTTGCTGGCTTGGTGGGCGGCCGGCAGCGGCGGCCTGACACTGGCAGCTCTGGGGCTGGCCACATGGCGAGCGCGGCGCATCAGCGCGCCACTGGTGCGCCTGGCCGACGCCGTCGCGCGCAGCCGACCGGGGGACAGTTCTGCTCGTTCTACCCCCTACGCCCTGGACCACCATGACGACGAGGTCGGCCTGCTGGCCCGACACCTTGACGCGCTGACGGCGCGCACCCAGTCCTTCATTGAGCGCGAACAGGTCTTCACGCGCGATGTCAGCCACGAGCTGCGCACGCCGCTGTCAGTTCTGGGCATGGCCAGCGAGCGCCTGTTGGGCCGCAAGGATCTGCCCACCGATGTCGCGGCCCAGCTGCAGCAAATGCGCCAGATCTTGTGGGATCTGGAGCAGACCGCCAATACCCTGCTGGCCTTGGCGCGCGAGTCCCGTGCGCCTGCCCTGTCTGCCGAAGCTGCCGTCTCTGCCGCGATGGCGAACGGGATGTCGGCATCCGTGTCGGACGACATGGCAGCCGTCACCGCCCCTGTCACGCTGGAGGTGCTGCCGCTGCTGGAACGTGTGGTGCTCGAACAGATGTCGCGGCTGCAGGGCAAGGACATCCAGTTGGAGATCGCCGTCAGCCCGGCCTTGCGCATTGACCTGGCCCCGGGCGTGCTTCACATCCTGCTGTCCAACCTGGTCGGCAATGCGTTTTCCCATTGCGAACCTGGGCCGGTAAGCCTGGCGGCCGACGTCGAGGGCCTGCAAATGCAGAACCGCAGCCAGGCACTGCCAGCGGGCTTGAGCGAACGTTTGGGTCAGCCCTTCCAGAAGGGCGCAGCCAGCGCGGGGCTCGGTCTCGGCCTCGCCATCGTTCATCGTTTGGCCGAACACCAGGGCCTGCAGTTGTCAATTGCCCAGGCCGACGGCAACACCCGAGTGCAGTTGCTGTGGGCAACCAAGGCTTGGCTGGCAAAGCCCGCGCGTTCTGCCAGCGCCTGACCGGGGGTCGGCCGGGCGCCAGCTTCACGCGCCATTCACACCGTCATCGTTAGCGTTGCGTTGCAGTCGGTTTCAGGTGCGCTGCCACCAGAGCCGGTCTCTGCCTTCTCAACAAGCATCGGGGCGATCATGAAACACAGACGAGCGACCACAGCGATCGGAATCTTCATTGGCTTGGCGGCGGCCGCCGCCGCCATCTGGCACTTCGTCTGGCTCAAACCCTACACCGTCACTCCCGCCGAGCTGCAGACGCGCTATGCGTACAAAGAGCAACTCACCGCGGTTGACACCCATTCGGTCGATCTACGCCTGCAGAGCTTTGACGGCGCGCTGTTCAACGGCCGCATCGTCTATCCCAGTGACCCGGCAAAGGCGACACGACCCTTTCCCGTGCTGATCGGCATGCACGCCATGGGCAGCACCCACATGCGCTGGTGGCAAGCGGAGTTCAACGGAAGACCCACCATCGAGCAGACACACCGGATCACGCAGATGGCGCTGCAGCGGGGTTACGCGGTGGTTGCCATCGATGCACGTGCGCACGGCCAGCGCAGGAATCTGGGTCAGCCGCATCCGATGCGCATGGCCATGCGTGACATGCATTGGTTCGGAAAGCGTCAAGCCTACGAACAGATGATCATTGACACGGTGCGTGATCACCGCGTGCTGCTCGACTTCCTGGTCACGCAACCTCATCTGGACGCCCAACGCATCAAGGCAGCCGGCTACAGCATGGGCGCACAGGGCGCGCTGCTGCTGGCTGGGCTCGATGAGCGGGTGCATGCCGTCGCGGCCATGGTGCCGCCTCATCTGGGCGACAACGTCGCGGCCGTGGCTCCCATCAACCTGGTCGCAGGACTGCAAGGCAAGCGCGTGTGGCTGCTGACGGGTGACGAGGATGACGAGGCCAACCCCAAGCAAAACCAGGCCCTCTTCGATGCCATACCCAGCCAGGACAAGAAGCACCTGCGATTTGAATCAGGGCATCTGTTGCCAACGGACTATGTCGAGCAACTGTCGGACTGGTTCAAGATCTGATGCTTGCAGTTCACCTGGGCGAGTCGGTGGGTGCAAGGTCGCGCAGTGCAGCGCGAGCACGCGGCGTTCGCGCCAGCAAGCAATTCATTGAAGAAGAGGTGTCGGCTACCGGCATGCTGCGAAAGACTCATGGCGTACCTGCCCGGTGTACCAAACCAAGCGGGAAGCGCAGCCCAAGATGTGAAAAAGCCCTCGATCCTGTGAAGAATCAAGGGCTTGCGATCTTGGTGGCCTGGGGCGGAATCGAACCACCGACACGCGGATTTTCAATATGCGAGATGCCGAACTCGCAGCAGTTTCGGCGTGTTGAAATTCCCGGCGGTTTCCTATGAAATCAAGCATCCATCCGGGTTCCAGGTCTGCGCCTTATGTTGGACGGTGTTGATCCGGATGCCTAGAATGTGCTTACATCTCTGCTTACATGGGTTCGCGGGTGTACGCATTGGAGGGTGCGGGATGGCCAAGGTCAACTTCACCGCCGGCCGGCTAGCCGAATTCACCTGCCCTGAAGGCAAGGCTCAAGCCTTCCTATGGGACGCGAAGGCACCGGGCTTGGGGCTACGGGTTACGGCCCAGGGTGCGCGGGCCTACATTTTTCAGACGCGACTTCGCGACGGCCAGACCGTCCGCCTGACCATCGGCGAACCCATCAGTGAGGACGGCAGTGGCGTGTACACGATCCCCAAGGCCCAGGAGCAGGCCCGCCGCCTTCAGCGCCTTATCGACGAGGGCAAGGACCCACGCCGTGAGCGCTCCGAACAGGAAGCCAGCGACCGCGCCGTCCGTGATGCCGCCAAGGCAGCCCGCCAGCGGCTCGAAGTCACGGGTCTCATGGCGTGGGAGGTCTACTGCGCAGAGCGAAAGCCGCATTGGAGCGAGCGAAACCACGCCGATCACCTGGCATTCGCCACCGAGGGCGGCAGGCAGCGCAAGCGCGCCGAGGGCAAGACCATCGTCGGCCCACTGCGCCCGCTCCTGGCCCGCCCGCTGGCCGAGATTGACGCCGCCGCCGTGCAGTCGTGGGTGACGCGGGAGACGAAGGCCCGGCCGGCGCGTGCTCTGTTGGGCTTTCGCCTACTGCGAGCCTTCCTGAACTGGTGCGCCGAGAGCGATGACTATCGCCTCATGGCTCAGCCTGAAGCTTGCCGCAGCAAGAAGACCCGCGAGAAGCTAGGCAAGCCCACCGCCAAGACGGACTCCCTGCAGCGCGAGCAGCTGGCCGTGTGGTTCAAGGCCGTGCGTGCTGACCCCAACCCGGTCGCCGCCGCGTACCTGCAGACCCTACTCCTGACCGGTGCGCGCCGGGAAGAACTGGCGGGCCTGCGCTGGGAGCACGTGGACTTTCAGTGGAAGGCGCTGCGCATACGCGACAAAGTCGAGGGTGAGCGGACCATTCCGCTCACACCCTACGTCGCGCATCTGCTGTCGTGGTTGCCGCGCCGGCCGAAGAACCCCCACGTCTTTACCAGCCCCAGCGCGGCGAGTGGACGTCTGCAAGACGCGCGGGCGAACCACACCCGGGCTCTCAAGGTCGCGGGCTTGCCCCACGTCACCTTGCACGGTTTGCGCCGGTCCTTCGGTACGCTGTCGGAGTGGGTGGAGGTGCCCGTGGGCGTGGTGGCGCAGATTCAGGGCCACAAGCCCAGCGCCATTGCCGAGAAGCACTACCGGGTGCGCCCGCTCGACTTGTTGCGGATGTGGCATGAGCGCATCGAAGCATGGGTGCTGGATCAGGCCGAGATCGAATTCAAGCCCAAGGTCGACGAGAAGCCTGCTCACTAGGTCGTGACAGCGAACAAGGCTGCTTGATCGATTCGAGACAAGCGTTTAGGTCAAGCCGCTCCTCGACGCACTTTGGCGAAGGTTGGGTAGTCGCCGCGGCTGGCAGCAGCTACGTCGCGCCGCAAACCTGGAGCACTCACCCACGACCGGCCCTCAAAAGCCGTCGCATAACGCGGAGGGAGCGTCGGCAACCTGCTCCACACCGGGCGCTCACCGAATAGATCCGGTCGACGGCCATCGACCCTGAGCCGCCGGTCGCGGCTCCCGATAGCAGCCAGACAAGCGAGCCGAGCACTGTGGCGCTTCGCTTCCACGAAGCAACTGTTCGTGGCCACCGGCAGTCGGCCATCAGCTGACACTCCACTCGGCGATCCCAGCGTCAGCAATACTCCAGGTGCGGTCTTATGTGAGCTATTGGCCTGCAACTGCTTCCGACATGAGCTGACCAATGCCAACCACTCCGACCGGGCGGTCGGCTCCGCCGCGCCGCGCCACGCATCGTGATGAGTCTTGCTCGAGCAACGATCAAGCAGCAATGTCGAAACGCAGATTCAAGGCGCAGGTGGAAAGGCAAGCACAAGGCCTTTAGCCCCAACCTCGAGGAGCCGTACCTGGACCTTGGAACCCTTTGGAAAACGAGCCGAAAACGAAGGAACATCAGCCAAGTATTTCGCGTGCACAAGACCTGTCCGCCCGCTTATTTGCACAAACAAACCATACGGCTGGTGTCCGGTAACGACGCCCTCATAGTCTGCGCCCGGCACAAGGTCTGCCGCCACCAAAGGGCCTGCTGCCTTCACATAGGGCGAAACGATTATTCGATCCAGATGCGTGGCGATCTTCGACACCACCACTTGCATGATCTGCCCGCGCCGATGTCGGAAGCCCTCGGCAACGCTCAGCACAGCGAACAGCCCACCGTCAAGCTCGACAGTCACAGCCTGTCCCATCTGCTTTGTCACTGTCGCCTTCACCGGTTCGCCAGACTGCAGCTTGTGTGTAACTGTCTTCCAAACGGGCAACGACCTGCGCCGCGCCAGTGCTTCCTGCACAAGTTTCCGTGCATCGGATTCGCCTGCTGGGCCATACGCTTCAAAAATGCCTTGAAGCCGATGCCAGGCTCCGGCGTTCGGGTGGCGTTGAATGGCGTCAACCAATTCAGTCGCTAATGCACCGCGCTGCTCACCCTCAGGCATGCGCTGAAGGCACTTCCCAGCAACAAGAGGCCAGGCCGGGTGAGACCGATCCGCATGCAACCACTCAAGCGTCGCGCGGACGATGGCCTCGTCTGCGATGCCGGCGTCCATCATCGATTCCAAGAGATGTCCTGCCTCGCCGTGCGAGAGGTCTTTCAGCCCAGCCAAAAGACTGAGAGCCTGAACCTGCAGGCTGCTGTCATCCCCCTCAGGCAAGAGCATTCGCCTCTCAAGTAGGGCCTTGAACACAGGCAGCCAGTCCGAGCGATCTTCTCGACCCGTCAGCCACGAGCAGCCCTGCGCGACCAGGGCGCGCTCGTCGACGGTCGGCGGAAGCAACTGGGTCCGCTCCAGCAGCGCCTCCCAGACATGGCTCCACTCCGCACGATCTTCTCGACCCGTCAGCCAAGCGCAGCCTTGCACGACCAGGGCGCGCTCGTCGACGGTCGGCGGAAGCAGCTGGCTCCGCTCCAGCAGCGCCTCCCAGACATGGCTCCACTCCGCGCGATCCTCTCGACCCGTCAGCCACGAGCAGCCCTGCGCGACCAGGGCGCGCTCGTCGACGGTCGGCGGAAGCAGCTGGGTCCGCTCCAGCAGCGCCTGCCAGACATAGCTCCACTCCGCACGATCTTCTCGACCCGTCAGCCAAGCGCAGCCTTGCACGACCAGGGCGCGCTCGTCGACGGTCGGCGGAAGCAGCTGGCTCCGCTCCAGCAGCGCCTGCCAGACATAGTTCCATTCCGCACGATCTTCTCGACCCGTCAGCCACGAGCAGCCCTGCTCGACCAGGGCGCGCTCGTCGACGGTCGGCGGAAGCAGCTGGGTCCGCTCCAGCAGCGCCCGCCAGACATAGCTCCACTCCGCACGATCTTCTCGACCCGTCAGCCAAGCGCAGCCTTGCACGACCAGGGCGCGCTCGTCGACGGTCGGCGGAAGCAACTGGGTCCGCTCCAGCAGCGCCTGCCAGACATAGTTCCATTCCGCGCGATCCTCTCGACCCGTCAGCCACGAGCAGCCCTGCGCGACCAGGGAACGTGCTTCGGCTTCGTTCGCCGAGGCTGCTGCGTGAGCGAGCATGTCCTGGAACACAAATGCCCAGCACGGGGCAGAAGGCATTTCAAGTTCGGTGATTGCAAGACGGCGAGAGGTCTCCAGAGCGGTCGCCTCATGTCGCGGCAACTTCTTCCACACGAAGTGCCAGTCTGCGCGTTCCTGACTGCAGGCAAGCCAGCGCACGGCGACCCTGGCCATTTCTGGCGCGACGCCCTCACTGGTGGGATCACGCTCAGCAAGGGTCTCCCATATCCGAGACCACTGCGGGAGCTTCAAGCCCTCGTCCGAGACGATGCGCTGCCCTGCCCAAACCGCCAGCGCTTCGGTATTCGGATGGGACCGCCACAGACGCCACCAAAACGCTGGCCAATAGGACTGGCGTGGATCTGAATCGCGCCACTGCCCCATGCTGTCCAGCGCCACTTGAACCAAAGCGTTTGCGCTACTACCCAGGCTTGCGTGCGCGGCGGGCCAACATGCCCAGCTGATGGCCATGTCTGACTGAATCCTTCGATCACCTCCCGGTGGCAAAGTCCGCCACTTGGCTACACACCGCTCGGCCAATGCAGGCATGTTGACGTCCACCAGACGGTCGGCTACCAAGCTTCGATCGCTGGCAGAGAAGGTCCGTAGTAGCCGGGCGGCAAGTGCGTCATCCCCTTCGTCCAGGGCGCGTTCGAATGCGGATGCAAGGTCATTGGCGAATGCCAAAGGCGTGGCGGGACTGACAAGCGCGCGGTAAATGGCATCGCTCAGGTGAGGGTGGGTGAGGCGCACCAGCGCATTGCCTGGCAAGAGTTCCAACAGCGAAAAGTCGCCATCGCGATTCAATACCTCCAGTCTTTCGCGGTCTGAATCGCTCAGCCATCGGTACGGTGCCCGAAGGTAGAGTCGGTTCAGCGCGAGCATGGGGCGCAGCGGTTCTCGGAGCGACATGGCCGAAACGCGGTCACAGAATCGGGCTGCAAACTCCCTAAGGTCACCGAACTCCAGTTCAGACGCCATGGACACGAAGAGACCTTGCCCGTGCTGTGCCTGGGCAAACGCGTCGCCTTCCCCGCTCGCCAGGGTTCCGCGTTTGGCGCCCACCCAACGAAGAAGGTCAGCCGCTTCGCCCGCTCCTAGAGGAATGACCGGGGCGGCGGTGACCTCGAAGCCGCGGAACCGGGTCGCGTCCACAAATGCGTCTGCAAACTCCGTGGGACCGCAGGTGATGAGCAGCGGCCAGGGGCGTCGACCCTGTTCATCGATGTAACCGGCCAGTGCGGCCAGTTCCAGCTGTTCGCGCGCATCCCGATCGTAGAGGTCGTCAATGGCGATGAACTCGGGAGCTTCGTGTGCCGGCACACTCTGCAGGTCGCGAAGCGCGCGATCGAGCAAACCTGCGTCACCACCGAGCCAAAGTACCCGGCGCCCGATTGCAACCAAGTGCTCAAGCAATTGGAGCAAAAGTACGCTCTTGCCCGCGCCAGATCGCCCGCTTAGCCAGAACACCCGGACGGCGGCTTCTGGGGAAAGCGCGGCGAGATCGTTGAGAGCGGATGCCCGCTCGGCCAACGCCGCCACTCGGCCGTCGCGCGGCATGTACTGGCCCGCACGTACTCGGGCCAGCGTCGCTTGCCGACCTACCTCTAGACGAAAACGCTGTTGCCCACCTTCAAGCGCGAAATCGGCAGCCGAGAGCATTTGCCCAAGGCGAGGTCCCGCATGGCGGGAAGTCGCATAGCGCTCAGCAATCGCATCTCGACACGCGCGGGCATCGTCCGGCTCGAGGCGTCTGAGCAAGACGCGTTCGAATGCAAATCTGGCAAAGCCAAAGGGATCGACAACGTGAGGCCAGAGGGCAGTAACGGCGCGCCACCATGGATCCTTCTCAATGCCTGGCGATACAAGGCGGCCTTCTGCCTCCAACTGCTCGATCAAGCCTCTGTGCGATGAGCCCTTCGGCAGATCAGCCCATTGGGTTGCTCCCGAAGTGAACGCCGAGACGACGCCGTACTTGAATGTGCCCTTCAAATCGGGCCTAGCGCTGGCTACGAATGCCTCGATCGCAGCAACCTCGCCAGCTGCGGAATCAAGTGTGGCTGGAGTCAACGTCCGCTTCACCTGCAGCAGCACCAATTGCTGGGCGGTTTCGTACTTTGCGATATCCGATAGGGCCTCTACGAAGACATCGCCTTTGCTGCCTAGATCACCGCCTGAACGAGTGAGTGCCTCAGCCAGTTCCGCAACATAGACGCGCGCCTGAAAGGCAAAGCCTGCCATCGCATAGATTCCACCTGCTGCGCGGCGCGGCTCGGCACTTGCGTATTGGGCAAGCAGGCTCGTGATGTCGGAGTCCATGCATGGAGAGGGTACAACAGCAAAGGAGACAGCGGGAGGGCATCCAGTAGGTTGGGGGACTTGGCGGCGCAGGCGATAAAACTTCGGGCGGCCGCTCCGACCAAGATGCTTGGATTGCTGAGATCGACTCAACTTAGACTCGGTCCACCGATGACAAATGTCAGCTGCTGCGGCATTGCTGCTGCTCATCGGAAAACAGCGAACGGCCGCACCGGGTCGAATCTTGTCGACCGCACCGGAGATCCCGCTGTCCGACAGCAGTCATCAAGCTTGATGAGGCGGTTGGCTGAACGATGACAGGGAGAACTCGAGCGCGACCGTCTGTTTAAGACTGGTTGCAGCCACTCAGGCTCGTCGTTTGAGTGGCGACTCTTGGCCGGAAAGCGGTCTCACGCAGGTTGTTGGCCCTACCGCTGACTGCTCCGCTTCTGTGACCGGCCCGCCGGGCGACGCCGCCGGTCAGAGCGGCGGCTGAACGACCGCTCTCCTCAGCGAGGGTCTGGACCTTCATGCGAACGAACGAACAGGTGCAGTACCAACTTCTGACTTTGTCAGCGTTCCCCCAGTCCGCGAATCTGTGCGCCCACCCCTAAGATGAGCGAATCTTCTGGAGAACCGCATGACCGTTGAACTCACGCCAGTAGGGGAAGACCGCGACGGGTTGCCTTCGCGACCCGTAGAAGTCACCAAGCAATTCAAGACCCCACAGGAGGCTTTTGCTGCGTATGGTTTGCCTGTCACAGTAGTTCCTGATGTGCGCGCGGAGCCCTATCGCTCTTTCAGGTACGGAGACGCAACTTTCTCCAGAGTGGAACTGGTGGCGAAAAAATACTTCGAGAGCCAGGGGTGCATCGCGACCTGGAGTGAAGGCGCCGCCTTTCAGTTTCTGCGCAAAGCGGTGAAGCTCTACATCTGTGCGGGCCTCGCGGGTTCCTATCGCTACAACAGGAACATCGAAATCACCCCCAGGAGTTCCCAGAACTACACATGGCATTTGCGTGAAGATCTGAGCCTAGACGTCGCGGACGTCGTGAAATTCGGAGATTTTCTGCATGGCCACGTCTATTTCGATCTCGCTGGGGCTGCTCTTCCCCCAGCGCGTGCCACGAGACAGGCATATTTCGTAGCCATCATCGAGCCCCAGCCACTGTTTGACCTCACAGTTTCAAAAGAAGAGCTCTCCAATCGGTACCGCGCCCTGATCTCAGCGCTGAAGGACAAAGCCGGTGCTCTTTTGGGCCCATTCCTTAAACTTGCCCAACAGGACTACGTTGCAACCGGCCTAGATAAGTATGGGAGCTCCCTTTACTTCCTAGAATTTGCCTGTGCTGTTCTAGACCAAGGCGGCTACTCAGCAGCGTACAACGAACTCGAGGTTTTCGAAGTGCCCGGCAGCAACTACGACTTGACGGTGTTTGACCCCGCAACTAAGCAACTACGCTTCGTAGAGGTGAAGAATAGGGACAAGCTAACCCACGGCCAAACCACGAGTCTGCTGAACTACCTCAAGGATCCGGTGATTCCCCTGGAGTTGTGCATTGTCCGTCCCGAGTAAGCGGGCGGCTGCCCATATTGGACGCCGACCGTCGCCTTTGAGCGCCCCGCGAACTCTACCGGAGTGAAATGCCGTAGGCGAAGGTTGACGCGAAGGAGCGCAGCGGCGTATGGCGGCTCACGCGTGAACGCATGAGCGATTGACCCACGTTCCGCCGAGGCGGTACGAACGGCAGCTATTTCGAGTGGCCGCTACTTGCCGAAGTCCTAAAATTCCGGGTGTTCTTGGAAGCCGTCATCTGTTTTGATGACGGACTGGACGAGGGGTGCTCAACGGCACGACCATCGGAGACCGGACCCGGCCAGTATGAGAAGCCCTCCCGGAGCGGCAGCTACTGGGCCTTAGGCTGGAGCGCGGGGCGTCGAGGAAAGGCGATTCATGAGGGTGACTGCTCTTTCGCGTCAACAGCTCAACTACAGACACAATCCGGAAGGCGCTTTCTGACTTGCGAACCCAGAACCTTTCAACTCCATGCCGATCGCATTGACTGGGCCGGTCCGTCGCCTGTGGGTCCGATTTCACGGTACGTTTTCCTGGGCTCTCGAGGCTGAATCTTTCGACGCCGCGCAAGAGAGGTTGATGGCACTTGCAGTTGCACAGGCTACAGCCGAGCTGCCAGAGCGGCTATACCTTGCATTCGAACAGTTCCTAGTAAGCACGGCATGCCTGTCTAGGCTGCAAGGCAGCACAGAGCTCAGCATGCAAGGTGATTGGGCACGATGGGGCTTAGCCGACGACCCCACCACCGAGATCGTGCAGACGCTGGAGACCGACCGACTTACGCAGTTTCGACTGTGCCCGGAGATCTACTTCTGGCCCACGTACAAGGACGCATGCGTCCTGTATCTATCGGGTCTCTACGACTACTCGCGCCAACTGACGGCGTTCAAGGAAGTCTGTGAAGCTCTGTGGGACGAAGCAAACATCATTTATGCTTCGCTGGCCGAAGATGCCCGGGCGGGCTTGGCCGCGAACTGATCTTCCCGCCCATTTGCAGTCACCGCGCCCGGATTGCTCCTGACATGTCTGCCTAGCCAACGGCAGCCAAGTGGTCGCGGCGGCCGGCATCTGCGTCAGTCAACCTTGGTAGTCGGGGGTGTCGCCGCTAGCCTGCAGGTTGCTTGTCGGAGCTATCGCGTTGGAGGTTGTTTCGATGCTGCTGAGTGAACGGCACCGACGGCTGCAGGCCTGCTACCGCGGGGCCATGAAGGACCTGATGTCACAGGCCATTGCCGACTGAGGCCGGCGCGGGCGCGGGACGGGGCATCAATCCTGGAAGACCTTCAACGTGTCCACCATGCGCCTGAACTCGGGCTCGAAGGCCTGCACGGCGCTGCGGTGGACCGAGAAGGTCACTAGGATGGCCTTGTGCGAGGTCAGCGCAGCGTAGTAGTCGGTGTAGTAGTTGCGCACCTCGGAGCCCAAGTGACGCCCGACGATCCAGTCGCGCCCGCCCAGGCGGCGCTGCTCCACGCTGATGACGTCGGACGTCCACTGAGTGCCGTTCTTGTCCCTTTGCTGTTGCGGCGTCGACAGATGTTGCCTGTACCTCTCCAGCGTGTCGCTGGGACCGCGTTCCTTCATCGTCATGATGGCAATGGCTTCCTTGGAAGCCGTGGCCTTGCGGCAGACCTGTTCGGTCCCTTCACGCACGCAGCTCCAGCCAGGAACCAGCGCGAACTCGAACACGCTGGTGCGCAGCCTCTCAGGCGGCTTGCCGACCAGCTGGCTCGCTGCCAGCCAGGCGCCGCCGCCAACAGCCAGCCCGGTTGCCAGGGCAGCCAGTAGGAAGCTCAGCACGAAGACGCCGCGCTTCCCCAGGGTCACGGGCTGCGCTCCAGCGACGGTAACTCCGCCCACTTGCGGGCCAGTTCGCGGGCATAGCCTGCCACCTCGCGGTCCTGCGGTGCCGCACGTTGAACCTGGTCGAGCAACTGCTTGGCTGCACGACGGGCCTGCGCCGCAGGTTGCGCACGCCGCAACGAGGTTTCAAACGCTGCGACGGCAATCAGCGTGGCGGCTTCGTCCAACGCCACGCGCTGCTGCTTGTCGGGGTCAGACTGGATGGCACGGGCTTGCCCGTACTCCACCACTGCCTGGCGCCAAAAGCCCAGCGCTGCAGGCACATCGTTGCGATCGACGGCGGCTGAGGCCTTGCGGCGCTGCACCTCGGCGCGGCTGATCCAGCGGGCTGCCAGCGCGTCGGCAGCGTCGGCGTTGCCCCGGTGTTGCTGGATGGCATGGTCTTGCGCCGCAGAGCCGCAGCCCGCTGCGTCCAGCCGCTGCGGGGCTGCATCAGCGATGGCATCGCACGCCCTGAGCCACTGCACCGTGGCGTCGCTGTCGGCGCCCTGGGTCATCGCGGTTCGCAGTGTCACTGCCAGGCGGTCCAGCCGGGCCTGCGCCTGCTCGTTGTCGCCCTGCGCCAGCAGGCCGCGCGCACGCTCGGCTTCGCAGATGCGCAGCTCGCGCAGGCCGCCCGGACCCTGGCCCTCGGCCAACATGCGCGACCGCAGGTCGCAGACCTCGTCGAGCACCCGACCGCGAGCATCGGTCACGTCGTCGCTGGGTTCCAATGCGCGATCGGCGGCCAGGATCACGCGTTCGGTGGCGAACACCGCGTCCTGCAGGGCCTGCACGGCACGCTGCTCGCCGCGCAAGGCCAGCACCGCCGCGGCCACTGCTGCCAAGGACAGCGCAGTTGCAGCACCGGCCAAGGCGCCTAGACGGGCCTGCTGCCGGCGCTCCTGTTCCTGGCGCAGGTCGGGCATGCGCTGTGCGGGAATGTCGAGCAGCGGGCCGACGATCTTCACCAACTCATGGTTCAGCCTCGCTTCCCGCCACGGTGCAAGCGCGGCAAAGCGCCCGGCGTCGCGCAGGTCCACCACCTCGATGTTCGGGAATCGCTGCAGCAGGCCGGCTGGCAGATCGCCGCCAAAGTCGCCGGCTGCACGCACGACGATCACGCGGTCGCGCTGCGGCAGGGCTGAGAAGTCCTGCAGTTCGCGCCACATCCAGTCCGTGGTGGCGTCGGGGCGCCGCTGTGCCGCATCGGGTGTGGCCAGGACGATCAGGTGGCGCGAGGCCTGCAAGGCCGGGCGGATGCTTTGTTCGTAGAAGTCCTGCGTGCTGCGTTCATAAGCCGTGTCCATGTAGACGACCAGGCGGCGCTGGCGCAGCTCGGCAAAGCCCTTGGGCACGCGGTGGGTCTGCAGTGCACGGCGCAGCCAGCGCGCAACGCGGGCGCCGTCGCTGCGGCGGTAGGAGATGAAGGCGTCGTACACAGGCGGGCTGCCGGCCTGCGCCATGCCGCCTGCCTGCGCATCAGCCCCTGCGCTCACCGCGTCTTCCCGTGGTCGAGGAACAACAATTCTTCGGCGAACGCTCGCCGTCAGAGCGCTGACAGGCCAGTTCGACCAGCGCTCTGCCAACGCGCCGTCTGCTGAGGT
This sequence comes from Rubrivivax sp., assembly GCA_022842595.1. Lineage (GTDB taxonomy): Bacteria > Pseudomonadota > Gammaproteobacteria > Burkholderiales > Burkholderiaceae_C > Rubrivivax. The sequence continues at coordinate 105,371 of JALHPF010000005.1, read as the reverse complement.
TCTGCTGCATTGAGGCGTCCTCGGTATCGGTGGCAGTTCTCATGGTGGCGCATCGGGCCAGCCGAATTCCGAATTGGTCTGGCCACACGCCACGGCGTCGATGGCCTGGCGCACGTAGGCCACGGTGTTGGCGGGCAGGGTCTGCAGTGAGTACCAGGCGAGTTCGCTGCACTTCTGCGGCTCGCGGTTCACCGGCTCACCGGCCCAGCGCGCGGCGCTGAAGAAGAAGAACACGCGCTCGACGTCGCTGCGGCGGTGCATCACATGCGCCAGCTGCAGGTCGGCGGGCGCGATGCGCAGGCCGGCTTCTTCCTCGGCTTCGCGGGCCATGGCTTGGCGTGCTGTCTCGCCACCGTCCACATGGCCAGCCACGACGCTGTGGTTGCCATCTTCGTAGCCAGTGTTCTGCCGGCGCAGCAACAGGATGCAGCCCTCGCTGACCAACAGCAGATGGGCTTCCGGAATCAATGTGAAGCGGGGCATGGTCGTGTGGTCCGGGTGTGCTGGGACTGGCAACCATTGTCACGGCCCGAGAGTCGGGGTGCCACAAAGACCCAACGCACCAGCCTTTGGCTGCCACGGCCGCAGCCGTCGGACTGCGCCGCCTACACGGCCGTTTACATGAGTTGGCAGGCGAGCAACTTCGAGGCTGTGCTGATGACAAATGTGCATTTCACAGCAGGGCGGCTGGCTGACTTCCGGTGCCCCGAGACTTGCGCTGCAGGTTGTGACAGTGCGCGAAATCGCCCGATGATTCGAGGCTCGCGCCACTTGGTCGATCGACTCGAGTGCCAGTCTGCGAAGCAGGCGCAGCCGTGACAGATGTTCCTCGTTTGCCTTCAGGAACTTCCGAACGTTTTCCTTGACCTAGGCCATGTCCAGACCCTTGGCGATGTCCGGGAAGTCGAAGGTGGCGCGCCATCTCCCTGCCTCAACAGACTGTTGGCATCGAGAGCACTTTCCACACGAGCTTGTCAAGTGCGCAGACGTCGGACGTCTCGCACTCCCATATGACCAACCAGTGCCAGCCCAGGGACTCCAGCCTGTTCTCGTTCAAAGCGTCGCGCGTTACGTTGCGCGCGAACTTCGTCCTCCAGAAGTCGGCATTGGCTTCCGGTGTCGTGGTGAACCGACACCCCTCATGTCTATGCCAGAAGCAGCCGTGGACAAACAGTGCCACGCGATGCCGCGGCAGCACGATATCGGGGCGCCCAGGAAGGCCGGCCCCGCCCAGGCGGAACCGGAGCCCTGCTCCATGAAGGTACCTTCGCACGATGCGCTCAGGCGCCGTGTCCCGCCCGCGGATGGACCTCATCATCCGGGAGCGTGTCGCTGTGTCGACGATGTCCGCCATGCTCGTGTCTCAGCCCGTCTCGGACAACTGCGCCTCGAAGTACCGCCTGCAGTAATGGTACGGGTGTCGGTCCTGGAATCGCCCCAGGTTGTCCAGTACGGTGACCACGCGACACCGTGCGGTGCCGCCGTTCGCTTCGCCGCGCAGGCCGCGGCCGACCATCTGCATGTAGTGCACGGGACTGAAGACCTGCCGCGCGATGAGCACCATGTCCGTCCTGGGTGCGTCGAAGCCGGTCGTCAGGACGCTATGGTTGCACAACACGCGCACGGCGCCTTGCTGGAACCGGCCCAGGAAGTCCCGCCTCGCGGCACTCGGACTTGCACCGCTGACAGCCGCCGCGGGCACTCCCGCCAAGTTGAGCCGGACCGCCATCTCGTGCGCATGCGACACCGAGTTGGCGAAGAAGAGGATAGACCGCTCGTCGCAACCCTGCAGGTACTGCACAAGCCTTTCGTTGCGCTTCGCGTCACCTGCAAGGCGCTGGTTGATGGCCTCGAGCAGGTTCTCGAAGTCGAGACCCTCCCACGGGACCGGCAGGCGCGCGAGGCGGTCTGCCTCGTCCGGCAAAAGCGCGGTGCCCGATTGCAGTCCTTCGTAGACGGGTTCTGCAAGGACCCCCTGCGCGCGAAGCCGCTGATAGAGCGCCTCCTGATCATGCGGAAGCCATCGACCGTCGAATCGCCGGGCGAGCCGGCTCGACTCGTCGTCGTCGGTCCGGAACGGCGTGGCGCTCAGGCCGATGATCAGCGGCTCTTCCCTTGCCGGAGCTCCTGGCCGGGGCGCCTCTGCGTCTAGCCAGCGGAGCAGGTTCGTGTAGCTTGGCGTGATTGCGTGATGGCACTCGTCGACGACGACCAAGCCGGGTCTTCTCAGCCATGCCAGCTCCTGGGCGGAGAACCGCGCGTTGAGCGTCTGGATCGAGGCGACGATCGCGACAGGCTTGGCCGGATCCTGAGGCGCAGGGGTCGGATTGCCGCCCCAGAGCCGAACGATGCGCAGCCCGGTCCTCGCCGCGCCGACGTTGAGCCAGACTTGGCGAAAGGCCTGTACGGCCTGCTCGCAAAGTTCGTCCGTCTGCGCCACCCAGATCACGCTTCGCCGGCTCCCCTCTGGCGCGAGCACCAGGTGCACCGCGGCTTCCACGGTCACGCGGGTCTTGCCGCCCCCGGTCGGAAGGCTCACGACCGCACGTCTTCGCCCGTTTCCCGATTCGAGAAGCGACTTCACTCCCTCGAGCACCTCGCACTGGAAGTCATGCAGCGGAGGCAGTTCGATGGGTCCCGCGATCATCTCTTCCGCGTCCCGCCTCGCCTCAGGCGAACTTGCGAAGCTGTCAGGGAAGCCAATCGCTGCCACGAAGGCCCTTGCTTCCTGACCGCTCCACCGCGAGGGCGGGCGCAGCCCCTCGGAGTCGAGATCGTCCCGCAGCGAGACGAGGACCGCCGGCCCAAGGTGTGCAAGCACGAGCTCGGCAAGCTGCCTCTCACCACAGGCCTGGACGACTTCGAGCTGCCCTGCGGCGCCCAGCGCGGCGATTAGCGGCTCGCGCCGACCTCCCAAGGCCAGCAGAAGCCGCTCAGGGAGCGTGGCCGCACTTCGCACCGCGCCCCTGAGCTCGTCCACCCGCCGATTGGCGAGCAGGTCCATTGCCTCCAACGTGGACATGCGCAGCAGTCCCGCAGCAGACGCTTCGTCCAGCATCACCCGCAGCCGGTCGGAGCGGGACATTGCACTCAGCTGCTCCAGATCGAGAAGCAGGGTCTCGTTCCATATGAGGCAGGGAATCAGCTCCGCGTCATCCGCCAGCCTCAAACGAAGTCCCGAAACCGCCAGACCGCGCGCTGCGCTGGCCTGAGCCGGGTCGAACGCCTCTGCGAGTTCAGGCAAAAGGGAAGAGAGCGGGGAAACTGGTCCAGTTGCCTCAGTCCACTCCGGCCTTACGAACTCGGCAAGATTCCGGGCACCTTGTTTCAGCCAGATCTCCAGCGTGTTCTCTTCCAGCGTCACCACGGTCTGGCCCGTCAGCCGCATACGCCGTGCAAGGTCGACGGAAGTCGTCACGAAGACCTCAGCTAGACGCACTCGGCCGCTGCTGCCGGGCAGGGCCGAGGGCACGACAGCGTCGGCTGCCGCGTCGCTCCATATCCGCGAAAGGGATGGATCGGCAATCGACTCAGGACTTGCAAGCGTGTCGATCAGCGCGAGCCACAGCGTCCGGCGCTCCGCCGCTGTGGAGGGCACTGCCGGAAGTGCGGCTCCCAGCGTCTCGATGACTGGCTGCATGGCGTCGCTCCACCCAGGCAACTCGAGCCAGACTGAACTGTTGCGGCGGTCGGCAATCGCGGAGAGGCGCACCACGTGCCCGCCAATTTCGAAACAGCCATGGCGCAGCAGGAGCCACTCGAGCGGATGTGCTACCTCGATCTCCGGGTAGACGCTCATCGTGCAGTGCCCGACCTTGATACGCGCCCGGAACTCGCCCTTCGCCAGACGTTCGAGGTAGTGCCTGCTCAGCCTCGCGTTCGCGACGCCATCCAGTTTCGGAAGCAGTGGGAAACCGGCCGGCATGGCCATGAAGCGTGGCTCGAGATAGTTCCATGACGCGGAGTTCGAGTGCGTGCTCTTGTACAGGCCTCGGCAGTGTTCCAGCCAGTCATCAAGGACCACAGATCGCACGGTCTCGTAGCTCCCGGGGCCAATGCTGCCCTCCGGCACCGGTCTCACCCCCAATCTTGCAAGCGCGTCCAAGTCCAGGGCATGCGTACCCAGGTCCGCGAGCATCAGCCTGCTGGCCGACTGATCGTCAGGCGCAACGATCCCGCCGGGCAGCAACACGTCCGCCGGCCTTGTCCATGACCCGTCTGCACGCCTTACGTGGATGTGAACCCTGTGCGCCAGGATGAAGCCGGCGCGGACTCCAGCCGGTGCCTCCCTCAAAGTCTCCCAGAACCTCCGCCAGCCGTTGTCCGCCGCCGCTGGCGGCTGGGGCGGAACCGCGTACAGCCGTTCTCCGAGAAGCTCATCCCAGATCTGATCGCCAAGCGGTCGCACCCCGAGCACCGCGGTCAAGATCGAACGGGCCGTGTCATCGGCCTGAAGCCTGGCGTCGACCACAGACAGGCCCGCCACCCGGGTGCCCTCCGGGGCCAGCATGACCTGCGGCGGCGACTTCAAGGCCCCGCCGGTGTCAGGAATGATCTGCAGGCCGTCCCGTACGCCCGCCCACTCGACGGGCTTGCAATCCTCGGCGAATGCCTTCGCCAGTCCGAGGACTTCGATGGCGCGTGCTGCATCGGAAGAGGCAACGACGGCAAACCACGACTCGACGCTGCATCGCCTGAGGTTCTTCGTACCCTGCTCCTCGACTCGCTCGGCAAGCCGGCGCGCAAGGGCATCGAGCCTCGCGGAACGCAGACGATCGTGACACTTTGGGTGCACGAGACCGGCCGCGGTACTTGAGGCTGCCAGTGCCTGCCACTGCCTCGCCAATTCCTCACTCTCGCGTGGATGCCTCAATAGCATGGCGGCTTCACGGAGTGTTCCCGTGGCATCAGGGATGACAGGTGCCGTCTCGATCGCCTTCCAGAGCGCCTCCACCAGAGGGGCTGCATCGTCGTCGCGGCGATCGAGCTGTCGCGGAAACGCGTCCAGCGGCAGTGCGGGATCGTCGTCCGTGCGAAGCGACGGCATCGTCTCGGCCACGAGCGCTGCAACCTCGGACATGAGCGCGCGGTTCCATTCGCCGCCGATGATGGCGTTGCGGTCGCTGTTCAGCTTCCAGGGCGCATTGAGGATGCCGCGCATGAACGTCGGCGTATGCGTCGGGAAGAAGGCCCAGAACCGGCCTGCCTCCTCGCGTCGCCCTTCGACCGGCACGGCCCACGTCACGGGGACCGAATCCCGCGCGTGGATGTGAGTCGCATCCGCCAATGCCTTGGGGTCGGCGACCCGGACCTCGCGTCGCGCCACGAGCCAGCGCGAGGTCTCCTTGCCGTCCTGCAGAACCAGCCTCTCCCCGTCTACCTGGACACCGAGTTCGCGTGCAGGCTGGTCGCCCTCGTCCAGCACCAGTTCGACGGGCACGGGGAAGAAAAGCAGGAACTCTGCAGGAAACGATCGGATCTCCTGCTTCAGGTGCTCCAGGGTCTCCTCGGATCCGACGCCGACGCGCACTACCGTCTCCGCCCACCCGAGGCCCATCAGTTCACGGTCGTCGAGGCGCTCGCTGTCCTCCAGCGGCCAGGCCAGCCTGAGGCCAGGTGCGTTCGCCACCTCGAACCTCTCGCTGAGCATCCGTCGGCAGCGAGGCGGATCAAGGCGGATTGCGCCTGAGTTCCGGGTGAACAGGTCGATCGTGCCGCCGAGCGCCAGCAGCGACTTGAAGCCGAGCCCGAATCGGCCGATCTGGTTGCCGCGCTTCGGCGAGGAATGCGAGCTCAGCAGCGCGCCGACACCGTCATGGCTCAGCGGGGCTCCGGTGTTGGCAACGTAGAGGCGACTGCCTCTGAGCAGCACCTGGACGCGGCTGCGGGACCGTGCGGCAAGGCCGGACTCGTGCGCCTCCAGGATCGCATCGGCTCCGTTCTGGACCAGCTCGAGGATCTGGCGGTAGCCGTAGCCGCCGGCCATCACCGTCTGCTCGATCCCGTGATGCTCGCGGATCAGGGACTTGTGCGCCGCGTAGGCATTCAGCAGCCCCTGGTTGTGGAGCTCGACGTAAGCCTTGAGCGCTGCGGGTAGATCAGACGCCATTCTTGTCCCCGTCACTCGTCAGGTAGCGCCCCTCAATCGGTTTAGCTTCCTTGCTTGCAAAACCAAGGGGTCGAGCGCTCGGGTGGAGCGCCGCCGTTCGTCACGACATCCTTTCCCGTTCAGCATTCAGGCAAGCCGCACGCTCAAAATGCAGAACGCCGGATTGAGCGCCTCGGCAGAGACGGCACACGGCTCCTCCGCAGACGTCATGGACGTGATTGACACACGGCATGTCCGCCCTGTGTAAGTGGCAGTACTTGGCTCGAACTCATGCAACTCCAGCGTGTCTCCGACCTTGAAGTCGCGATCATTCCGTCGAAGTTCATGAGTGCGATTGCCGGTGACGATCGGTTCGAAGAACTGAGGCCAGCTTCTGAGGGTATGGGTCTTCACTTTGCGCTCGCCGTCTGGACGGGATAGAAGTCCGAGTAGTCGTAGTTGATCTGCAGTGGCGCTGATGAACGGGGTGGCTCCACATCCATGACTAGATCCAGGATACCCGCCAGGCTCTTCGGAAGTCGCCCCGGCGGCCGCGCGGCAACACCAAGGTCTGACAGCCTGATATTTCGAATGCGGTCGACGGGGCTCTTGTCGGTACGAGTAAGTACCTCGACGAACTCAGCAGCCATCGCGACCAGTTCTCGGAGTTCCTTGTCTTCGATGAAGAAGCCAGGAGCTTGACTGTCGACATAGATGACACCTGCCACCGGGGAAGGTGCCGTAAAGCCAGTAGCGTGTTCGGGCTCAAGAAGCGGAATGGCCAGGACAAATCCGACCTCCTTCGACATCAGCCTTGACGCGGCATGCAGCTTGAGTGGCTTCATCGCCTCGTTCAACCTCAATGGCTTGACGGCACGGGCGGACCGCACGATGCGGCGGCATTGGTATGCAAGTCCGATCGTTCCATTCTCTGCAGGAAAGGTCCGAGCGGCAGCCGACCTATCGCCTCTGGCGTCCGCTGTTCCCTGGTAGTCGCAGGCCTGCTGAAGAAGCTCCTCGTTTCCGAAGGCAACCGCACGGTGAAGGGCGACTCGCAGGCGACCCGGCTTCGGATGGCGTGAGCGCAAGAAGCCAGCCAAGGCACTGCAGAATGCACTCGCCAGCAGCTGGGTAGGCCCAGGAAGGTATTCCTTGCGCCAGTGGGCACGCTGCTGTTCACCAACCTTGCCGCTGTCCTTGCTCTTGCCGAGGACATCGAAGTAGCCACCCGGCCAACGCACCTGGTCCGACTGCGAAAACGGGTCAGGCTTTGCCTTGCCCCTGCGCGTCTCGATCGCTTGGTAGAGCTTCTCGGAAAGAAGCTCCTTCAGCTGATCGTCGCGAAGGGTTCCGTGTCGACGGACAACGCGCTCCGGAGCGATGCCATGCTGACGGAGCAACTTGTCCTCATTGAGCGCCGAGGGTACAAAACCGCCGCACTTGTATAGAAAAAAGACGAGAAGCTTGTTCTGGAACGAAATCCTTGCAGTAGCAGGATCGAAGAGCTGAGACAGCTTCTTCACTTGCAGTCGCAGGATCACATCGGTGTCCCTGCGGAGTCGGCGGAACAGGTCCTCACGGACTTCCCTGAAATCGGCGCTTGTTGCGGTGTCGCGCTCCAATGACTCAAGCTCCGCGAATAGTCCGCTCTTGTGCTGATCGTCCCCGTATATCTGATGCAAGGCCTGGATGGATTGCAGCAGCGCCGACCTGCCGTAGAACAACTCGTCCAGGATGCGATCCTGTCGGTATTGCGATATGCGTAGCCGCAAGAGGTCGATCATGGCGCCATCGCCTTGGCCCGAGACCAGGAAAGCCCGACGAGGCTGATCCAAGCTGGGCTGGCCAATGGTCTCGTTCCGCCAGTAGGAGAGAGCACCATCGCGCTCAAGCCCGAAGCCGACAGCCAAGATCACCAGATCAAACGTGTCGGACCTGCCGATCGCTGAGATCTCGGGCTCATTCAGCGCTGTACCGTCGACAACGCTACGCCGTTCACCGACCCACTCGATCATCAGTTGGCTGATCCCGCTCGTCTCGTGAATCTGCAAGTGCCGTGCATTGCAATAGAGGGTCGGACGGATCCGGTCGGACGCGGTCAGGACCTTTTTCCACTCCGCCAGCACCTGTACGACGACGTCGGAGGCACGCGCTGCGGTCCAATTGAGCACGGGGAGCATGGCGACGCTTGCCTGGCTACCCTTCCTGGGCCAGTCGTAAATTCGAGGGTGCAGCCATCTGGAGTCGCTGCCCTGTTGGAGGGGAAGGAGTGCGTCGCGCTGCTCGAAGACTGTGATTTCCGCGTCCGCACCTTTGGAGAGAAGGCCTGCAGTAACGGAAAGCCCGGCAAAGCCCGCGCCGATCACCGCCACCTTGCATCGGCAACGCCCGACCGCAGGGGATTCAGCGGAGGCCGGCACAAGCTCGGCCTCGACTGCGGCCCAAGCCAGATTCAAGGCACGAATCTGCTGGCTGAAGACCGTCACGCCAGTATCGAACGTGCCGATGACGTAGAGAGGCGTTCCATCTACGCGGTAAGTCTTCAGCAGGTCGGCCGCGGCACTGCTTCTGTCAGCCATCGCTTGCCGCCCTCCTTGTTTCAATGACCCAGGCGTTGACCGCGCCCAGGGCCACGTCATCGCCTACGGTGAGAACCCGATCCATTGGCAAGGCCTTTACTAGTTCCTCAAGCCGCTGAGCTGCAACGGCAACTTGTTCAGTGAAACTTGCCTCCTGCTCCCTCCGACGCTGAACCAAGCGAGAAACGATCTCTTTCACCGGGTGCTTCAAGTAGAGGTAGCCCAGCGGCTGTCCCACTCGTTTCAGGATCAGTCGGTGGACAGCTTCATATGCAGGAAGCTCGTGACCGAGACGCATTGAGGCCCACAACCGGTCTGACGCGAAGGACCAGTCGCAGAATCGCATTCCGGTGCCATCTGCCATAGCGACGACATGGGCGTGCTGCAGGAGGAACGACAGGTCGTACGGCAGGAACCCAAGAGTCTTGCCAGCTCGCCGGTCTCCCCAGAAGGCGTTCTGTTCATGGCTCTCGGCAAGCACCCGAAGCTTGTCGCCTGCAAGCCGGTGAGCAAGCGTCGTCTTGCCAGATCCGAAAACCCCGAGTATCTCGATCCTATCCACTTGCACGCGACGATTCTTCGCGTGTGGCTTCAGCGTCACCACAAGTCTCTCCTGCTCCGGTCTTCACCCAAGTCAGAGCGCAATGTAGCGACCACCTGGCTCACCAGGTGAGCCAGTCCAAGTCGGCAGGCATCAATCGATTGCTTCCCGTTGCCCATCAAGCGACCCTGAAGACCTTCATCACCTCGTCCCCCAGATGGTTGATCACCTTCACCGCGATGCGGCCGGACCTGGGCTTGTCGAACGGACGCGAGGTGTCGCTGTTGAGCGTAGCCCACGCATCGACGTCGATCTCGGCCTTCAGCGTCGTCTTAAGCGCCTTGTACGGATCGCTGGCGCCCAGGAAGTAGGCATGACGGACGAAAAAGCTCTCCTCGTTGTAGTCGGTGTCGATGAACCAGCAGGCGATGCCGTCGGCGCCGTCGCTTCGCACCTCGCCGGTGTTGGGGTGGAACACGTCCACGCCGTTCACCTTCACCTGCACCCGGCCGTCGCCGGCGTCGAGGATGTCGATGTCTGGCTCGCCGAAGATGACGAACAGGTTGCCCTTGCCCGTGTTCTTCAGGTCCTCGGCCATGTGCAGGTCGGCGTTCATCCGCGCCTTGAGGACCGGGATGCGCCCGAGCTTGTCGAACTCCGACGATTGGGCGTCGTAGTTGAACGCGCAGGCGATCAGAACGTCGAACCCTGCGTCGCCGGCCTCGCGCGCCGCCGCCACCAAGTCGGGGCGTGCCACCGTGCCGAACTCCGGGCCGATGAAGATCGCCGCACGCTTCTCCGCGGACCCCTCGACGTAGCGCCCCTCGGCGCACACGAGGTTGCCAGGCCAGGGCATCAGCGAAGTGAAGTCAATCTTGTCCTGCTTGTGCGCCTGCTGGACGCCGGAGGTGCGCAGGTTCTCCAGGATGATCGAGACGAAGTCGCGCTCAGTGTCGTACTTGGCCTTGGGTTCGGCCGCCGTATCGACCAGTTCGTCGTTCTCGTCAACAGCCAGCACGCGGTGGGGCGACAAGCTTTCGACCGTGAACGGGCCGGCGACCCGAACCCTGTTCTTGTCCTGGAAAGGACTGTCACGCAGGTACACCGGCTCAGCCTTGGAGGCTATCGACGCATCAATCTCCCGTTGCCGTGCAAGGATGGCGTGCCACCACTGCGCATGCAAGTCTTTTGACGCCTTGGACCACTTGACATCGCTCTCACGTGGCACCTGCCATGGCTGCCAATCTTTGCCAACCGACTTGTTAAGCGCATCGCGAATCGGCTCCAGATGCATTTGATGCCGGTCCCAGATGACATCAATCTCAGAGTTCTTTGCGATAGAACTGAGCATGACGTGCGGGAGTCGCTCATATACAAAGCCCTGTCTGACACGACCGTGAGTCGGAACATTCAGAGGCGCACTCCGTGTCAGTTCCGCCTCTTTGAGTTGCCCCTCGCGGCTATCCACCAGAAGGAAGTATGGGTAGCGCGCTCCCATCACGCGAGCGCGAGCCAGCGCTAAGGCAACGCGGGATGTATCTATCGCTATCCAGCGTCTTCCCAAGTGCTCGGCGACAACGGCTGTTGTCCCTGACCCGCAAGTTGGGTCGACGACTAGATCACCCGGATCTGTGACCATAAGAAGGCATCTTTGAATTACCTTCTCTGACGTCTCAACGACATACCGCTTATCCGATGCGTAGCCAGCGATGCCGGTGTCGCTCCAAACGTTGTTATCTGGAAAAGCGGCGAAGTCGTCAAAGTAGCGGACGTAGTAGAGGCCCGTTGTCGTTGCGCTCAATCGCCCAGCTCGAAGTAGACGATTCATCCCTTGTTCGTTCGTCTTCCAGCGAACCTTCTCGGATGGACGAATTACCTTGCCCTCGAAATTCACGGCAAACCACGACGCGGCACCCTCTCCCTTATCCCGCCCCACGCTTTGGCTAGTCAAATTGTCGATTCGAAAGACACGCCCCCCTTCAGGAATGGGCTGGATCCCTGCCAGTTCTTCCTTCGTAAGGCTGCGTTCGTTCTGATCGGGTAAGCGCAACCTCTTGTATGCGGATCCACCGACACCTCCGACCAGCTTCGTGGAGTACGGCTGACGAAATTTCAGATGCTCCTTCGATTTAGCGTAGAAGACTATGACGTCATACGTTCCCGCAAGATACTCAGACGTTGCGCTGGCAGTCTTCGAGAAGACGATCTGGGAAACGAAGTTCTCGCTTCCGAAGACCTCATCCAGCAAAGCGCGAATGAGGTGACAGTTCTCCTCCCCGATTTGGACGAGAACGGCACCCGAGTCAGCAAGTAGGTCACGCGAGACCAAAAGCCGGTCGCGGAGGTAGGTCAGATAGGAGTGGATGCCGTCGCGCCACGTGTCACGAAATGCCTTGACCTGCTCAGGCTCCCGTGTGATGTGATCTGCGTTGCCGTCCTTCACGTCCCGGCTCGTAGTGCTCCACTGGAAGTTGCTGTTGAACTTGATGCCGTAGGGCGGGTCGAAGTAGACGCACTGGACCTTGCCCCGCAGGCCTTCGCGTTCGGCCAGCGATGCCATCACCGACAGGCTGTCGCCCAGGATCATCCGGTTCGACCAGTGCCCGTCGTGCTGGTAGAACTCGGTCCTCGCGTCCTCGCTGGGAAGGCCGTTGAAGTCCGCGAACAGGTCGACCTGATCGGCTTTCGGCGCCTTCTCCTCCCGGCGCCGTTCCGATTCCCGGCGCAGGTCGTCGACCAGTACCTTCGGGTGGACCTTCTCCTGGATGTACATCGGCGGCGCATGGACGACGAGGTCCGACCAGTCCTGCTGGTCCTTGCCGCGCCAGACAAGCTGAGGGTCGAGGTCGCGGTTGCGGCGCTCGTAGGCCACCCGCACGGGGCTCTGCTCGTCTTTCGCCATCACCGACTGGTACTCCGCGGTCGGGATGTTCCTGCGCGTCGCGTCGCCGTGCTTCAGCGTCTCGACGGTCAGCGGGCTGTTCTTCTTGGTCGCCATCTCAGTTGCTCGCCTCCGCGGCCACGACGGCGGGCGCAGCCGCGTCGATCATCTCGTTGAACTCGGCTTCGACCTTCGCGGCGAAGTCCGTCTGCATCTGCCACACGTCCGCGAACTCTACGAAGGCCCACCGGCCGTGGCTGCCCAGGTTGTTCACGCCCGGCACCCAGTAGGTGTCCATCGTGGACTTCTTCTCCTTGGCGTCCTCGCGGCGATAGCCCTTGATCTCGACGACCAGGCGAAGAAGGTCGTCGTCGCCGCGCCCGTCGTCGACCAGCACGATGAAGTCGGGCCGGTAGATGCGCATCTCGGAGCCGTAGCGGTAGGGAACCTCGAAGCCGAGGTTGTGGTTCTTGACGTACGCCTTAACCCGCAGGTGCTTCTCCGCCACGCGGCAGAACTCCGCCTCCCAGTCGCTGTCGAGCACCACCCAGTTGAGGTGGCACCGGTCGGCCGCGGTTTCCCAGCGCTCGGTCTTGGACGTATTGAAGTTGACGTGCGCCGTGCTGCCGGTCGGGTTGTAGGGGTCGAGCACGGCCTTGATCGGCCGGCTGCCCACCGCCGTGCGCGTGATCGCGTCGGTGATCCGGCTGGCGGCCATGTCGGCCAGGGTCTTGTACTTGAGCTGGGCCGGGTAGGTGCCGCCCTTGTAGACCAGGCACTGCTCCAGCCACTGCCGCGTGATGCGCTTGAGCTGGCCGAACAGGTGCAGCTGCGGATCGCCGTCGGCGTCGCGCCAGCGCGTGAGCACGAGGTGCGCGGTGAGCTCGTAGGCGACCTGCGCAAGCCGCACGTCGCCCGTGTGCACGAGGTTCAGGTCGGCCGTCTCGCCGATGATTCCCGAGTTGCGCGTCTCGGTCGCGCCGACCAGCTCAGGCGTGAGCTCCATCGTCGAGTCGGCATTGAATTCGGCCTCCAGGTGCGAGGCCGGCAGCTCTGCCCGATAGCCGCGCACGCGCGGGAAGCGGATCTCGAGCGCGTCGCGGTCCGGTCGCACGGCGCGCACCTGCACCGTCTCGCGCGGCTTCTGCGGCGGCGCCACGACCGGCTTCGCGTTGAAGTCGAACGGGATGCCCAGCACGTCGGCGTACTCGACGTTGAACAGCTCGTGCTCGTTCAGGTCGTACGAGTAGCGGCGCAATGCCCGCCCGATGACCTGCTCGCACAGCAGCTGGGTGCCGAACGCGCGCAGGCCCAGCACATGCGTCACCGTGTTGGTGTCCCAGCCTTCGGTGAGCATCGACACGGACACAACGCACCGGATGGACTCGCCGAGGCGGCCCTTCTTGCCGACGGTGTTCATCACCTCGCGCAGGAGCTCGTTGTCCGGGATGTTCTGGCCAGCCTGGACGTCGCCGGTGCGCTCGACGATCTCGCGCCGGAACCGCTCGATCTCGTCGGAGGCCAGGGTACGGAAGGTGTCGTCGAGGGCCTCGCCGGACTCGAGCTGCTCGCTGTCGATCAGCAGCGTGCGCGGCCGCCCGAGCGCGTTGCCGTTCTCGTCGTGGTTCCGGAACAGCGACAGCCGGCCTTCGACGAGGCGCGTGCTGCCGTCCTTCTGCGGCTGCTGGAAGCCGGCGATGTAGTCATAGACCAGCTTCGACGCCGAGGTGTTGCTGCACACCACGATGAAGCATGGCGGGACGGGCAGATTCTCCGCGGCCCACAGCGCATAGGTCTTCTCGTAGTGGCCGTACAGCGCAGCGAGCGCCGTCTGCAGCTGCGGCGGCAGGTCGAGCGGGTTCAGGTTCTCTGCCTGGCCCCGGCCCTTCTTAGGCATCTTTCCGCGGATGTGCTCCCACAGGTTGCGGAACATCGGCATCTCCGCGCCGGGGATGTTGTCGGCCACGGGGACGCGCGGCAGCTTGACGATGCCGGCCTCGATGGCGTCCATGAGCGAGAAGTCGCTCATCGCCCACGGGAAGAGCGTTCCCTCCACGTAGCCTGACCCGCGCAGGAAGAACGGCGTGGCGGAAAGGTCCAGGACCCGCACGATGCCGAGCTTGCGGGCCACGACCTCCAGCCCGGAGATCCAGAGGCGTGCGGCCTCGTTGTTCTCCTCGGCCTCCTTTCGCTCCTCGCCCTTCAGGTCTTCGTCCACGGCGGCGCCGGCCTTCTCGCGGTAGCAGTGGTGTGCCTCGTCGTTGATGACCATGATGTTGCCCAGGCCCATCAGATCGGGCATCACGCGCTGCAGCATCTGGCCCTCGGTCTCCAGCGTGTCGAGCTCCTCGCCGCCGCGGCCCTGCAGCAGCAGCCGGCCGCCCTTTGACAGCTCCACGCGCTCGCGCCGCTTGAAGGCGTGATAGTTCGTGATGACGATCTTGGCGCGGTCGAGGTCGGGCAGCATGTCGCCTGGCACGATCTCGCGATGCCGGAAGTAGCTGTCCGGGTCGTTAGGCTTCAGTACCCGCAGGCGGTCCCGGATCGTCAGCCCCGGCGCGACGATCAGGAATCCGCGCGTGAACTTGCGGCTGTTCGGGCGCCGCACCGCGTTGACGGTCTGCCAGGCGATCAGCATCGCCATCACGGTGGTCTTGCCGGCCCCGGTGGCCAGCTTGAGTGCCAGGCGCGCGAGTCCCGGATTTGCCTCCTGATTGGCGCTGTCGAGATGCTCGATGAAGCGTTGGCCGGCCTTGCCGAGCTGGGGTGCGACTTCCGTGAGCCAGATGGCTGTCTCGGCCGCCTCGACCTGGCAGAAGAAGGGCCGCACGCCGGCGAACTGGTGATGCCGCCAGTGCTGGAGCAGCCGTGCGGTTTCCGGCGTGACCTTCCAGTCGGCCGGGTTGCGCAGCGCACGCCACTTGTCGACCTCGGCGCGCACGCCGTTGATGATGGCCGAGTGGTACTGCGTGTCCTGGGTCGACAGCCCCTCGTCGAAGAGCAGCGACTCCTGCTTGCCGGCGCCCTTCTGCTTCTTCGGCTTCGGGATGGGCGTGATGAACTCGGCGGGGCGGCGGGACTCGAGGATGCGCTGGGTCGGCTGCCCCGAGGAATCCAGTTCCCAGTGCCGCTGCGGGCAGGCGTACGGCGAATTGAGGATCGGTCGATCGAAGAAGGAACTGTCGGTCATGTTCTTGTCTGATGGCCGTCAACCGCGGCTGATGCGGCGGCCGAAGGCTGCCACGAGTTCCTTGTAGCGGCGTTCGCAGGCCTGCGGAACCAGCGGCAGCAGCAGCGTCCTTGCGCGCGAGAGACCTGCGTAGTGGATCATCGCCCAGTCGTCCTGCCCGATCTCGCTCAGGTCGATGGCGATCACCACGGATCGCTCCAGCCCCTTGAAGGCATGCATGGTGCAGAAAGCGATCGACTTCGCGGCAGGGCCTTCGGCAACGTCCCGCACCGGCAGCCCCGCGAGGACGGCATGGCCGGCGATCATGGAGTTCTCGCGCCGGCGGGTCGACAGGACGACGATGTCCGACGGCTTCACGTCGGAAGCGAGCAGCCGCCGTAGCTCCGCCTCGATGCGGGCCACGCCGTCGGCAGGCGACCCGTAGAAGACGCATTCGCAGGACGGCCCCGACGGTGCGCCTTCGACCGCGACCTCCAGGGTGGACAGGATCGAGGTCTGGTAGGCGACCTCGCGCGTGTTCCGGCAGTTGTCCAGAAGCTCGTCGCGCGCGATGCTGATGCGGTCGAGGCGCTTCTCGGCCTGTTCGGACAGCTTGCCGTAGATGTTCTGCTGCGGGTCCAGGAAGAGATGCCAGCGGCCGGAATCCAGCCCGCCGTCGACGGTGAGGTCGAGGGCGTCGAGGTGCTCGGCCGTCAGGATGTCCTGAGCTTCGTCCACCACGACGGCGTCGAACGGCTTCGGCTCGGTCTCCATCAGCGCTTCGACGTACAGCTGCGGATACACGACGCCATACGCGTGCGTCTGGTCTGCTGTTGCCGACGGCAGCCTCTCCTGGAGGCCCGCCGCCGCGATCGCGTCCCGGTAGTGCCCGTGCAGATGGCGGACGGTGACTCTGTCGGCACCGGCTCGGCCTCCGATCGTCTCCGCGACATGGCGGGCGAGCAGCTGGTTGAAGCAGAGATACAGGACGGAGAGGCCGCGCTCGGCCAGCGTCAAAGCACGCTGCACGGCGAGCACGGTCTTGCCCGTCCCGGCCTTGCCGGTGACGATCATCCGCGGGTTGGCCGCCAGCCGCCGCGAGATCCGGATCTGCTCGTTCGTCAGCTGCAGCAGCTCCTGCTCGAGGCCGTTCAGCCACGAACCGAGGCTGAAGGCCGACTCGACGTCGGGTCTGAGGACCTTGCGAATCCGCTTGATGTCCTCCACGGTCGGTCGCCGCGGCTCGCGGAGACCTCGCTCCGCATGGATCTGCCGCCATCGACGCTCCAGGTCGCCGATGTAGAAGGACAGGTTCCTGCCGAAATCGCGCTTGTCCAGCAGCACCTCGGGGTCGATCTCCATGCCCTTGGTGGTGAACCTCTCCATGGGCATGACGACGCCGAAGCCGCAGAGTAGGCCTTCGAGGTCGGGCGCATCGGCCTTGATCCGCTTGATCACCGCGAACATGGCACCTGAGGCCTGAGACCAGGGGTCTTCCTTGCGCTCGACTTCCCTCTCGCCGGGTGTCCCGAAGTACCACTTTCCGTCCCGGCAGGAGACGTGACCGCCCTTGACCTCGAGGACGAAGATGCCGCGCGTGCTCAGGACCACGATGTCTGCCTCGCCGCGTCGCTTCGTCTCGTGGTTCACGAGCCCGAGCGAATGGAGGATCACCCAGTCCTTGTCGAGTTCTTCTCCGAGCCTCTGATAGACGACCAGCTCGCTTCGGGTGCAGTCCTTCGGCGTATCGGGGATGAGCACCGCCATCTCAGCCACCGTCCTCGGGATCGGAGAAGAACCCGGTCCATGTGCCGTCATGGCTCCCGACGAGCATCGTCCGATCGAGTTCGCGATTGAACTTCTCGCAGGCCGTCTCCGGAAGGAGCAGGCAGCTGTGACATGCAGCGCCGCTGATGCGCTCGCCAGCCTGTGCGGGGTCGGTCTCCAGGCAGACTGGATCGCTCCCGCACCAGTCGGCGCCGGCCACCGTGCGCAGGATCACTTGTTCGAGCAGCGCCTGGTCGGACATGCGCACGAGCCCGCCCAGGCTGCCGTCGGAATCGGGCGAGCCTGTGTACACGAGCAGCCCGCTCATGGCCGGCGCACCGTCCAGTGGCTCGGAGACGTAGAGCCGCTCTCTGAGGGATGAGGCCGAGTATCCGCAGTCCAAGGACAGCTGCCTGATGAGTGCGTGGGCGAACGAGTGCACGAGAAGAAGGCGAGGCGTGATCGCGTATTCCCGCGCGTATCCCCTTCTGGTAGCTACCGCTGCCGAGACCCTGTCGAGCACGGCTGCCCGAGCCGCAAGGGCCGGATTGCGCTGCAGCCACTCTTCGATCCGGTCGTTCCTGAATCGCAGGAAGATGCCCTCTCCCCTGATCTCGGCGGCCGGCAGCCAGTCAGGCGCGGGATCCGCTGCAAGCGGGGACACGTGGCCATCGGCGATGGCGTCGAGGATCCGCTCGCCGGCGACCGGGTAGGGCTCGATCCGGGAGAAGCCCGCGAGGGCACGGACCTCTCGCAGCCTGGAGACTGCGCCGATCAGGTCGAACCATCGGGACATGGCCCCCTCGGCCGGACGCGCGTCGTTCTGAAAGTGGGGAACGTAGCCTGCCTGCGGATCGTCATGCGTGGTGGTGCACAGGGCCCTGTACTCCTCGGCACGCGACACAGCGTCGGTGTATCGCCCGTCGCCCGATTGCACGGCCTGCGTAGCTTCGTACGCTGCGCGAAGCTCGCCGGGGTCGAATCCGCGCTCGGCGGCGAACCCGTCGAGCGCGTCCATGCGAGTCGACTCCGGGATGTGGCGCAGCACCTGCATCAGCTCCTCGACAGCCTGGAATGCCGGCTGGGATGCAGGAGGAATCGAGAGCGCCGACGCCACGACGGCGAAGTGGACGTTGGACGCACCGCGCTGGATGGCGCGAGGAATCTCGTCGCAGTCCTCTCGGTCATGGAGCCAGGGGCGCGCGCCGGTGCAGCTCCGTCTGCCCTCGAAGGTCTTCGCTCCGAACGCGTCGCCGAGCGAGCTGCGTGCACCCTTGCACGCCACGCACTCGACGTACAGGTCGGAAAGCGCTGCCGACGAGCCATGCGACCTGAGAAACAGCGTCGGTCTGTCGCACATGCCGTCGGGATAGCTCCTGTGCGCCCACCACGACCATGGGAAGTCGGAGATGTGGCCGCGGCGGCACGCAACGACGAAGCGGACCGGATTGACCAAGACACCGCAGCCGACGCACCGAAGCCGATTGCCCTTGGCCTCGAACGGCGCTTCCTCCACGCCGAGGCGGTGGCACTTGGGGCACTCGTGCCACTCCGGGAAGCGGACGGCGGGCGTCGTCTTTCTCGAGTCGACCTTGCCGAACGAGTTGGGAATCACCTCCAGGATCGGCGCGGCGCGGAAGTGCGTGACCTTGAGCTGCGCCTGCAGGCGCGGCTCCGAGATGGAGAGCGAGGCGAACCGAGTCGCGTGTGCCCAGTCCTCGAGACCGGAAGGCATGAAGGAGCCAGCCTCCAGGTCAATGATGGCCCCGATCCCATAGGTCGTGATGAGCTGCGAGCGCCTGACGGTGCCCAGGGGCTCGACACCCGGTACGTCCGGCTGCGGCCGAGCGGGCCCTCCGGCGCGGGGACGCCCTGCGTTGCGTGCTGTAGCCATGCTTCAGCTCCCCCTGCCGCCGCGCATAACGAACGCCGCCGAGGGCTCGACCTCGCGCAGCGACCCAGGTGCCGCCCAGGCGAGCGAGGCAGGATCGCCCGCCTCCTCTGCCGGGCGAAGCAGGTGCGGCGACGCGTTGCCGAACTTCGACTTCCTCTGCCAGTACAGGAGCTTCCTTCCGGTCGCCCGGGCATCGGCTGCGCGGGCCTCCCAGTACTCGACTATTGCTGCGAGTTCGTCCGCGGTCTCAGCATCCTCGATCCCGAACGAGCCGAGGCGGCAGCGGCGCACCAGTTCGTCGACGATCATCTTGACTCTGGGATCGCCGGGCTGAAGCTGCGATGCAGCCTCGTCGTCGACCATGTCAGGCAGGAGCTGGCGCACCGCCCCGATCAGCACTGCGGGCAACGCCTTGTCCCGCGCCCGAGGTGCCCACGGCGTCACGCTGGTCGCCTCGACGCTTCGGTACAGTGCTGCGTGATAGGACTTGAAGTGCTCGAAGTGGGAAAGGTCGCGAGGGCGGCCGAAGTTGTAGAGCGTGACGACCAAGCCCGGGAGGCCGCGCCCGACGCGGCTGGTTGCCTGTATGTACTCCGACGTCGACTTGGGCTGGCCATTCACGACCATGAGGCCCAGTCGCGGCACGTCGACGCCGACGGAGATCATGTTGGACGCGAGCACCACGTCCTCCGCCTGCTCGTCCATCGGATCGGCGCCGAGCCTGGCCTCGAGGCGCTTCAGCATCAGCGGAATGTCTCTCGAAGACACGCGGCTGCTGAGTTCTGCGACCGGGTTCTTGATCATCGGCCGAGGGGATGCGGCATTGAGGCGCTTCGACAGGAACACCATCTGGCGCGGAACGTCGTCCTGGACAAGGACATGCGCGCCGCCGAGCTCGCGCAGACTGTTGAAGTAGGCAACGCAGGTCCAGTACGGATCCGTGACGCTCACGTCGTCGGTTGCTTGGCTCAGCTTCTGCGCTCCCTCAAGGAGCGCGGCCAGCACCGCCTGCAGCGCGAACTTCGGGCTCCGTCCGGCCGTGGGGACGCCCAAGTACAGGCGATCGCTCCCGGACTGCAGCCTCACGGCAAAGAACGAATCGTCGGCATCGATCCCGGGCGGCGGGAACTGCAGCACGCCGCGGTCGAACAGCGAACGGACCTGGCTCTCGGCTCGGCCGATCGTCGCGGTGGATCCGATGATCTTCGGCCGAACGCCGTCCCTCGTGCACAGGATATCGATGGCCGACTCGTACAGGCCGGACATGGAACCCAGCGGCCCCGAGATGAGATGCAGCTCATCCTGGATGATCAGGCCCGGGGGAAGAGTTCCCCGCAGCCCGAAGAGCTTTCCGATTTCCTCGTTCCTCGGTATCTGGGCGAACTTGTCGACCGTCCCAATCAGAAGCGACGGGGGCTTGTCGTAGATGCACTCGTCGACGACCAGCACGGGGAGCGGATGGCCTGATGTCGGGCAGGTCGGCGACGGGCAGACGATGTCCAGGCTAGGCTCCGTCGGAGACGGGCGGTAGTGCTGCCGGCCCATGGCGATCGAGCAGACGGGACAGGTCAGCAGCTGGCGAGGGGTGGACTTCGGAGTTTCGCCGGCAGCCTCGCGCTGCAGGGCATCGCGCGCATCGGCCATCGAGTTCGGCGTGGTGTCCTTTCCGACATAGAGACCGATGGTGATGCGCGCATGTCCCAGGGACTTCGGGCTTCTTGCGCGCATGAGTTCGCACGCGCTGATCAGCGCCGCGGCCCGCTGGAACTGTTGGACGGTCAGCAGCCGCAGCGTGTACCTCATGAGCACGTCGACGCCCCCGCTGGCTCGTGCCACCTCGGAAGTCAACCTCCGAAGGAAGATCTGGAAAGCAGTGAGGCCCAGGTACGCCTCGGTCTTTCCGCCACCCGTAGGGAACCATAGCAGGTCCATGCAGTCGCGATCGGGACGCTTCGGGTCCACCAGGGATGGTATCGCCATCACGATGTATGCAAGCTGGAACGGGCGCCACTCCAACGGCCCTGCACGGTCTCCCTTCGCTGGGAAGCGAGACTGCATGTCCATGGCTTCGTTGGCGAGCCTGAACGCCAGCCAGGCATCCTTGTCCTGCTCGAGAACACGGACACCTTGTCCCATCCGGAGAGCGGCCTCGCGACATCGTGCATGGTTGGTGCGCGCGGCGCGGTTCAGGTCTCCCTGCAGCGCATCGATCCGGTCCTCGACCTTCTCCTTGATCCACCCCTCGTAGCAGCCGACCATTGCATCGAGGCCGGCGACGACGGAGCCGCGATCTGTCGTTTGCAGCCACTCTGCATGAAGCAGCTTCGGAAACCGCTTGAGGACATCGCCCAGTCTCGAGTGGCCCCTGGGATCGGTGCTGGGGACATGGTGGCGCGGAAGCCACGCCGTCCGGATCCATTCGACGCCCGAAGAGACCGGCTCGGGCCACTCGACCGATATTCCGTGCCCGACCGCATACTCGACGGCATCACGGTAGATCAGCAGGTTGGAGAGTGCATCGGCATCCGATGCGTTCGAATGCGCCTGTCGACGAGGAACGATGGTGGCAGGAGCCTGACCGACGCGGGCCGCGATCAGGATCTGCGCCTGGAAGAGACAGGCTGCGTCGCGCAGCGAAGAGTCCTCCGATTCGGTCGACATGTTGATGAGAGTCAGGGTGAGCGTGGCTTCGTTGCCTGCGACTCGGCGTCTGATGTGCAGGCAGACATCGCGATCCTGCAAGCGCGACCCGTCAGGACGGAGAAACTCGTTCAGCTTGTAGGTGCCTGCAGCCTGGCCGCCCGGGAGGGTCAGTCGGTATCCGAGACGCGCGTGACGCCAGACGACGGCAGGCCGCATCTGGCGCCTCCGCCCGTTGCCAGCGTTCACTGCCGTGTCCCCCTCGGAAGGGGTTGGGGCGCTTTCGGGCGTGTATCGCGCAGTTGCACCGAGGTCAACATCGACATCGGCGTTGTCAGCGACGGTGAAGGTGATGCCGATCGAGCACGGCTTGATTGCGCGATAGCCCGGGACTTCGCCATCGCCATCGGGATCATCGGATTCGCCTGCGACGATGCCCTCGTCGTCGCCCGCTTCAGGACCTGTGCCGCGAGGCCACAAGATTCCGGTCAGGTAGGTATCGCCTGGCGCCGACTCGATCAGCTCCACCTCCGCCAGCGGACCGCATGCGAGGCGATCGAACAGGTCGATCAGACCGCTGCGGAAGTCGTCTTGGTTCTTCATTCTTGTGGCTCCCTTGAACTGACTCAGCCCCGCGCGAAGGTACGGAAATCGCCCGTGCCGAACAGCTCCAAGCCGAGCCACATCCCGCTCGATGCGAAGAGGCTCGATACCTCGCCGACAGCGCCAGCGCGAACTGCCACCGAGACGACACGCGCGATCCGCAGGTTCATGATCAGCTTCGGCAGCGAGTGGCCGTGTGAATGCAGCAGGCCGAGAAGGTCGTAGACGAGGTTCTGGTGCATCGCGCCCAGCAGACGTCCGGGCTGCCTGCCGTCCTGCAGGCAGATCTCGTAGCGGGCCTTGCCGCCTTCGGATCCCGGGACCGCAGTCTTTCGAAGCATGACCTTGTGGCCAGCGAGCGCACGGGAGTTGACCGCGAGGAAGCGGTAGTTCTCTGCGACGGTCTCGTCGGAGCCGTGGAGCGCGACGTCCGCGAAGCTCTCAGGTACGACATCTCCGGCAATGCCCATCTCCATGTTCACCCAGCCGTTGCGCCACCAGACGAGGCGTTTGCGGGTTCCGTGGCCGAACTCGCGCATCGACGGGGGTGCGTAGATCGATTCGGCAGGCAGGCGAACGACCTTCTTGGCGGCGCGGCTGAGCGCCACGAAGCCCACGCAGGCTTCCTCCTCGGGGTCGGATTCGGCCGGCGTGCGCTCCGGGTCGCGCTCCATGATGGCCACGAGATCGAACTCTCGACCCTTGGACTGGTGGATGGTCGAAATGCACAGGCCGGAATCGGCAACGCCTTCGTCGTCCGGAAATGCGTCGGGCCACGACATGCGCTTCGCCAGATCGCCGACGACAAGCGAAGGGGCCTCAAGAGTCGTCCCGGCGGCAGCGGTGAGCCGTCGCCACGCGACCTCCGCCTGCGGCACCTGAAGCGCAGCGAACGCCTCCGGCGCTTCCCCGGCTGCTCTGGCATGGATCAGGGTGAACTGCTGACGAGTCAGCGTTCCGCTTCGCAGGCAGGCCAGCAGTGCGGCCACCCAAGCAGGCGCGGCCGTCGGATCGCCGCTGCCGATCTGCAGCGTGACTCCGGGTCCTTCCACGTCCGTTCCGAGCACCTTCTGCGCCACCCGCAGCACCTCGCCGTTGGTCCTCGCGAGCAGCGCGATCGACTGGGATCGGCTTGCGTCGAACAAGGTGCCGTCGAGCGGGAAATCGGCTGCCGGCAACTCCGCCAGCGCCTCGGCCATCCGTGCCAGCTTCTGGGCGCCTTCCGCGTCGCTACGCAGGATTCCGCGCAGCTTCTCGAGGAACATGGCGATCTGTGGAACTGAACGGAAGTTCCGATCCAGCGCAACCTCACGCAGGACTTGCCCGTATTCGCCGCGGATCGCCGTGAGCAGATCCGCGGTGGTGGAGCCATGCAGGGCCGGGCGCTCGGCGGACCTCACGCCGAACCCGTAGATGGACTGGGCAGGGTCTCCGAGAAGCGTGAATCCGGCTCCATCGGATGCAGGCGGCGCGATGACCTTCAGCAGCTCGAGGACGAGGTCGCCGCGCACGCCGGCCAGATCCTGCACCTCGTCGATGAGGACGTGCCGCACACCTTTGAGCGCTCGCTGCACCTCGGCCGCCTGCGGCGTGCGGAGCAAGTCGACGAGCGCCGCAATGTTCTCGTCGTGCGATCGCCGGAGGAGCTCGTCGCTGTCGCTGCCGAGACGACGCAGCATCCGGAACGCCGCGGAATCGAATGTCCTGATCGAGACGTGCCGAAGCTCCTCGAGCACTTGCTCGTCGAGCCCGTCAAGGCGGGCAAGGCGCTTGGTGAGCGTTCTGACGGCTGATCGCGAGAACGAGAGCACGAGCAGGTTGGGCGCCGAAAGGCCTTGCGACAGCAGCGCCGAGATGCGGCGGGCGGACACTTCTGTCTTGCCCGCTCCAGGCCCGGCCAGGACGAGCATCCTTGCCGACGCTGCGGCGCCGATGGCGGTCAGCTGCGCCTCGTCGCGGCGTCTGCTGCCAGACGCGCTCGCCTCCTCGGTCGTCATCAGGCCTCCTGCGGGTCGGTGACGGCTCGGGATCGCACGGCCTGGCGCTGTCCGTCGTCGTCCTGCACGAGATCACGCACGATCTCGGCGATCTTGAATGCGAGCAGCGGCGGCACCGCGTTGCCGACTTGGACGTACTGCTGCGTCCGGTTGCCTTCGAAGAAGTAGTCCTCCGGAAAGGTCTGGAGTCGAGCAGCTTCCCTGACCGTGAGGCTGCGGCACTGAACCGGATCAGGGTGGATGTAGTAATGCCCGTCCTTGGCGATGTGCGACACGATGGTGCTGGATGGCATGTTCCAGCACTGAACCCGAAATCTGTCCGGGAATGGCGCCTTGGTCGGTATGAAACCCTTGGCACTTTCGTGGTTAGGCAGCAGCACTGAGGGGAACACATCCAGCTTCGGCGAGAGTCCGAACTCCTGAGCAAACGTAGCTGCGAAGAGGTATCGGGCCAGGTCGCTGGCCATATGCTGACGCGCTTCGTGTTGAATCACCCCGCCAAGGCCAGGGGCCTTCAACCATTCCGCAATGCAGCGTGGGGTAGCTGCGAGTGTTGACCTCGAGCGGAGAAATGCGCCACCTGTGTCGTTGAGCGATTGGGCCTCATCGGCCGCCGCTGTCATGGCAGCGATAAGCTGGTGCTCCCCGTCTGTCCCCCAGCCGCGTACAGTTCTAGGGGCCGAACGCACCGCTACGTGCCAAGCTTCTACGGAGTCATGTCCTCGACTCAGCTTGCTACGAATTCGCGGCAGCCCAGCGAGAACATCGCTGACCGTGGCTGGCGACTTGACAGGCGCCAGCAGCCCCGACCGTCTGTGTGCCAAGTCAGCCCTTACGCCCAACAAGATGAGCCTGTGGCGAGCTTGTGGAACGCCGAAACGTTCGGATTCGATCAGGAAGTCGTCCGGCTTGAGCTCGAAGAACTCATCCGATCGCGTCAGCGATCTGATCTCGTAGGAGAGGCCCTTCGCCGGTGCTGCGAGGTCGTGGAGGATCCGCGAGAACATAGGAGCGCCGCCGTGGTGCGACGACAGAAGGCCCTTCACGTTCTCCAGCACGAAAACCGGTGGTGCATGGACCCTCAGGATCCGGAGGTATTCGCGATAGAGGAAGTGCTTCTCGTCGGCCTCGAAGTTCTCGTCGTTGGCTCTACGGGCGCGGCCCGCCAGCGAATACGCCTGGCAAGGTGGCCCGCCGATCAACACCCAGCTCGGCGCGTTTGCCAAGGCAGTTCGTATGCGCGTGTCGATGCCCGACGCACCTACCTTGCCAAGCTCCGCGTTCAAGACCTCGCGCTCGGCTTCCACCGAAGCATGCCGAACAGGATCGAGCGCATAGAACTGTTCACGAGACATCTCTCCGCGAAGCAGTTCGTGATAGCAAGCCAGCTCGCCGGCATAGGCGAGTTGCCGGCGTATTGCCCGGAGCCTCAAGGTCTGGCAAGCGATCTCGTCCTTCTCAATGGAGAGAGCGATCTTGAAGGCGCAGCGACCCCGTCCGTCTGACAACGATGCGAAGCCTTCACCGAGCCCACCAGGCCCAGCAAAGATATCAATGATTGGTACTGTCATCGCACGCTAGGAGTGGGCGTTTGCGCTGGGTGCGCTTAGCAAGTTAGGCTGCAGCGGCACCTGGGCCGGCCATATCCAGGGAATCAGCATGCGCTGCGGATTGCCCGGTGCTAGCCCGCGCGCGCCCTTCTGCCGACTTGAGGTGCAGCGTTGTGTCGTTGGTAGATTTCGCATGCGAGAGTGCGTAGCTGCTTGACGTTGCAGTATCTCGCGATAACGAGCAGCAAGAGAGGCCCGACTGTGTGGCGTGACGGGACATCAGGAAAGACCCGGGCCTTGACAGAATGGGCACCTCGACTCCGATTTCCGAGTTGCCGGCCCTCAGCGGGTCCGGGTTGCGTGGCACCCGCGAAATCAGCTTGCTGCAGGCCCGAATGGCAGCCACCGCGTTTGCATGTCGATTGGTGCTCGACTCAAGACAAGCAAGTGCGAACAAGGCAGCCGTCTTCCCCTAGCGGCAGGATGAACCGGTGGCCGAAACGCGCCTCACAGCAAATCGCTGCCAGGCCTCCGTCACGCTGCACGGTGGTGTGTGCGGGAGCGATAGCACCGGTTACCTGCCAACGATTGCAATGTTGTCTTGCAACCGAGCCAACGCTCGGTTAGCCATTTTCAGCCGATCCTGAGCATGCTCCGTCGACTCGCCGATGAGGGCAGCCAGTTCTGCCCGTATGCGCCAGTATGTACGCCAGTGCATGCCGCGCGGCTTCTCGCCGGGCTCAGCGAAGAGGCCCGCGGGCCAGCCCATGGCGCGCTGGAGGCGGTGCGCGCGCCGAGTAGCTCGCATACCTGCGTTTTGGCCTTGACTCGCATACACCAACCCTTTGCAGGTTCGACACGAGAACCACAGTCCTGCGCCATAGATGATCGCCACCCGTCGTTCACAGTCCGGGCATAGGAACCAGGGCCGCGCGCCCCCAACGGGGCCCGTCGTCCTTTCGATTCGGACCCGCTGGCTGTTGACCTCGCGCGTGACCCCTTGCCGCAAGTCCTGGAAGGCGATCGCGACGTTGTCGACACCGGCCCGAACCACGGCTGATGCACGGACGCCTCCCCCGCTGCTCCACTCCCAGATGAATTCCGCATCAGGCGACAGCGCGCCTGCTCGTGCAAGGTGACGAACGTCCAGCGGCAATGCGTCCTGCGTCTTCCTTCTCGGTCGTTCTCCGGGTCGTCGACCGCTACCCAAGCCACCCATTGCAAGCTCCAGGTTTTCCCGAAATCGATGTGAACCGGTGTTACACCCGAACCATCCCGCGCAGCCTCTCGGCCACGTCTGTCAGCCGGGAAGACTTGCTCCTGCACGGTCCCGGACAACGTTGCCGGCTGACGACTGCCAGCGCTGCGTGGCACCGTCGAACGCGAGAGCAAGGCGACCGCGCGGGCCCTGGCGATTCTTCGCGACCTTTGCCAGCACCAGAAGGCCTCCCTCGGGTGCCTGACCGAGGGCATGCAGGAGGATCACTGTGTCGGCGTCCTCTTCGATGGCACCGGATTCCTTCAGATGCAACAGCTCGGGCTCCTCCCGCTCGCTTTCCCGCGTCAGCTGTGACAGCAGCAGTACGGTGATGTCGAGTTCGTTGGCCATCGCCTTCATGCCGCGGCTGATCGCTTCGATCTGGTGATGTCGGCGGTCTGACGTGTTCGAGCTGGCGGCGAGCTGCAGGTAGTCGACGACGACGAGCGCCAGCCGGCCGTTTTCCTGCTTGGCACGACGTGCCTTGGCACGAACCTCCAACAGCGAGAGGGCCGGCTGGTCGGAGATGAAGAGTGGCATTGATGCCGCATCGTCGCAGGCATCGGCGATGAGCGCCCAGTCGCCAGGTTCGAACTTGCCGGTCTGCAGCCGGCTCAAGCTCACCCCGCCGAGGCTGGCCACAGCCCGATCTACCAAGTCGCCCGCCTGCATCTCCATTGACAGCACGAGCACTGGGTGCCCGCGACCCGCCACATCGCAGGCGATCGACCACGCAAGGCTCGATTTGCCCGACCCGGGCCGACCAGCCAAGACAATGTTCTTTCCGCCCTTGAGCCCGCCGCCCAAAGCGGCATTCAGGCGCTCAAACCGGGTAGGGATCCCTGGCAGGCATGTGCCGGCCTCGAGGCTTTCCCAATGCTCAGTCCGCTTTGCCAGAAGCGTTCCGATGCGCTCGGGCGCCTGAGCAGCATCTGACCGCGCAATCTCGCCGAACAACTTCTGGATCCTGTCCAGCGCGACACCTGGGTCACTGTCCAGATCCAGCGCCATCGAGAGGGCCCGGTCGGCAGCAGCGGCGATCGCGCGTTGCATCGCCCGCTGGACCACGATTTCAGCGTGGCGCTCGATGTTCGCCGAACTGGGCACGCACCGCGCCAACTGGTTCAGGTACACCAAGCCCCCGCACTCATGGTCTTGGCCGCGGGCGCGCAAAGCTTCGAACACTGTGACCACATCGACTGGGTGATGCTGGGCGCGCAGCTCTAGGATTGCCGCATGAATCAAGCGGTGCCGACGATCGAAGAAGTGTTCGCTCTTCACTTCGGGGACACGAAGGACGGCGTCGGAGTCGGTGAGGAGAGCACCTAGAACAGCATGCTCCATGACCTCGCTCCAGGGCAGGTTTGAGGTGTTGATCTCGTGAGCCCTCATTGCGCGCCACCCAGCAAGTCGTCGGCATGCAGGGCATTGCGCCGGGGCGGGCTGGAGGCAAGTCGGCGCGGCAGTTCCTTTCGAACCCATGCGCGCCAGGTCGCTGCCCAGTCAGCCTTCCTGCCGTTTGTGCCTGGCTTGCCATGCCAAAAGTCGCGGAAGTTCTCGCTGACCGCAAGAGGGTCGAGGTCCGGACGCGTCTCGATGCAGTATTGCCGCCAATCCTCAGGTAGCACCCAGTCGCGGGGCAA
This sequence comes from Rubrivivax sp., assembly GCA_022842595.1. GTDB lineage: Bacteria > Pseudomonadota > Gammaproteobacteria > Burkholderiales > Burkholderiaceae_C > Rubrivivax. Next base: position 76,761 of record JALHPF010000005.1, on the reverse strand, counting down.
CCGTGAACCCTTGCTCGAGTCGCCAGCTTCTCGCGAGAGCGCCTTCTCCTGTCGACTCTCCTCCTCTCCAGTCCCCTCCACTCCGGGGGCGAGGGCGGGAAGACCACTCGCAGGGGCGTCAACGAACGGTCGACCCTGTTTCGGCGAGCCTTCAACGCGTCGATCAGGAGTCCTCGGCAAGTCTTCGGCGATTCCTATCCGAGGACTCCCCGAGGCTTCGGCGAGCGAATGACGAGCAGTCTTGGAATCCATGCTGGGCGGAACTGGATACTTGAAGGTAGGCTTGTCGATTCGCTGATGCTTCGACCAGCCGGTGACGTACCAGTAGCGTTCACCTTCGTGTTCGAATTCCGCGACCAGCCCTGCGCCGATCAGTTCTTCAACCCAGGAGGCAACTTCATCGCTGGAGCAGTCGTCCATCGGGAAGACCTCGGCCTTCAACCTCTTTGACTTGGCGGGATGCACACCGTGGTCATCGCTGAATGTCAGCATGCCGATGAATGCCAGGCGTGCGCTGCGGGAACACTCGGCGAGCTGCTCTGACACCCAGAACTCGGGTTTGATGCTCCGTATGCGTGCCATCACCGCTGCCCAGATCCAGATTGGCGAGCGCGATGCGCAAGCTCGGCGGCATAGCGCCCGAAGCGGCGGCAAGCGAGACAAGTTGAATAGGTTCGACAGCGGCAGCAGTCGAACAGCAAGGATGGCGTTCGCTCTTGGTCTTTGGAGTTCATGGGCCCTTGATCTTGATCAGGCTCACGCGCAGCCATCAGGCCACTCCCAGGAGTTTGCGGATGCCCGCAACAGGCCATTTCAAGCGCCCCTTGATGCGGATTGGCTCGAGGCCCTCGGGATGGGTCTGCTTGCAGGCCCACAAGCGGGCTGTCTGCTGCGCAAAGCCCAGGTGCCAGCACATCGTCGCTGTGTCGACGTGCGTGCGGGTTTCGCGGTCAAGTGGCGTAAATTGCCACGCGGTGGCTGGAGCCGGTATCGCGGCTAGTGGCTTTTCATGCTGGTGTTGAAGCAAAGGCGCTTCCATACCCAACCCTTTCAACATCGGTAGGAGTGCTGGTTCGGGTTGAATTGACGCAGTCCGGCACAGTCCGGACCAAAAGGTCGACATCCGGCACCACATCCGCCATAGCTGATCCGGAACGAAATCCGGAATGATCCGGAACGCAGTCGATCAGTCCGACTGGACTAGACCTTGTGCCTAACGACCAACTGCGCTGTCAGTTGGCCGGCGCGTCGAGCGTCGTCTTCGGCGGCTGCCGCGTCCTCCAAATCTCGACGCACCGACTTTTCGCAACTGTATGGGGCACTGTTGCGCTGTTCCTGCTTGACAAGGCGAGCCAGCGCCCCGATTCGGTTCTTTTGCTGCCACTTCATATCGCTGCGGCGCTTGACCATGTCGCCGCCCTCAGCTCGCAACATAGCGAGTCGCCGCTTCTTGCGATCTTCGTCGGTCTCCCTGTGCGCGGACTCACTTCGTTGCGTGCTTGTTGCTGGAATGGCCGCAGCCGAAGCCCCCCCCTGCACACGGTCACGAAAAGCGTCTAGAGGTACCTCAGAAGTTGGCAGAAGTAGGTGCTGGACAACTGCGCGGCGCCATCGGCTGTACATCTGTTCGGCCCGCAAACGTGTCCTGTATGCAGCCCGGCGAGACGCCGGTAGGCGAGTGCCTTCGGCAGGGCCCGGCAGTCGACTTTCAAGCGGCGGAGCCTTTGCAATTGCCCCTCGAGCGGCTTCATAGGCAGCCGTGAGAACCTCAGCCGCCTTGAGTGACCGCCTGCCCAAGAAGTGGCGCCGCAGTTCATGCTGCCAAGGTCCAGAATCCCAGGGGCCAAACCGCTCGCGAACGAATTCGCCCCATCCTCCGCACATGAAGGCGGCTAGCTCTTCCGCAGAAAAGGGGAATGGCAGCCAAGGCGCCGTCAGAGGATCGGGACTGCCACGCGTGTCGATCTCGCACGCGGGATGCCATGCTAAGGCGCTTCTGTTGTCAGCGGCCCGGACGAAGACTCCATCAGGCTCGAGTTCAATAAACGCATCAAGCGGGTTCGAGTCATCGGAACCGGATCGGCCATGCGGGAACCCGTCGTGAGGTATAGGCATCATTGCCTCCAGCATTGCCTTGAATACCTCAGGGCCATACCGCGGTCCCTTGAGTGGAGGACTTCCCGTCGAATGTCCATCAAGGACTCGAGGTTGGCTTGCCGACATAGACCGCCCGTTCATTCCGTTCAACGGCGCGATATTGCTCCCAACAGAACCAAGGGCGCATGAGTTCGTCCTGAGGCGGCGGCTGGAGATTGCTTACACCGGCGCTTACACGGCAGGCCAGAAAACAAAACGGGTTAGCAACTTTTGCTGCTAACCCGTTGATTTATATGGTGGCCTGGGGCGGAATCGAACCACCGACACGCGGATTTTCAATCCGCTGCTCTACCAACTGAGCTACCAGGCCAACGAAGCCAAACAGTATAACCGCCCCGCAGCGGCTTCCAAATGGGCCTAGGTGGCCCCGCGCTTGTTGCGTGACAGGTCGACGCCCAGCTGCTTGAGCTTGCGGTACAGGTGGGTGCGTTCGAGCCCGGTCTTCTCGGCCACGCGCGTCATGCTGCCGCCTTCCTTGGCCAGGTGGAATTCGAAGTAGCTCTTCTCGAAGGCGTCGCGGGCTTCGCGCAGCGGGCGGTCCAGGTCGAAGCTCTGCTGGGCCTGCGGGCCGACGGGCGCCGGTGCCAGCACCGGCGCGGCCACCAGCGCATGCGGTGTGTTCATGCCCCCTTCGTGCCCCGGCACCGCGTCGCCCAGCCGGTCGGCCGGCGGCAGGCCGCCACGCTGCGACGGGCGCACCAGCGCCTGTTCGACAGCCCGCAGCAGCTTCTGCAGCGTGATGGGCTTCTCCAGGAAGGCGCTGGCGCCGAACTTCGTGGCTTCCACCGCGGTGTCGATGGTGCCGTGGCCGCTCATCATGATGACCGGCATGTTCAGCTGGCCGCCGGCCGACCATTCCTTCAACAGCGTGACGCCGTCGACGTCGGGCATCCAGATGTCCAGCAGGACCAGATCGGGTTGCACGCTCTCGCGCAGCAGCCGCGCCTGCGCGGCGTTTTCCGCCAGCTCGACGGCATGGCCCTCGTCGCTGAGGATTTCAGACAGCAGGGCGCGGATGCCCAGCTCGTCGTCGACTACCAGAATCGTTGCCATGGGCCCTTGCGATTCATCCTTGTGATGGTGTTGTTGTGGCGTCCAGGGGGGCTGGCAGAGACGCAGGGGCCCGTTCTGTGTTCACGACGTTGACGGCACCCACGACATTTGAAAATGATAGCGAAACCCGCGCCCCGACGACCGGGCCGTCGGGCAGGTCGTTTTCGTGCAGGTTGGCCACGCGCAAACGCGCCCCGTGCTCGTCGGCAATCTTCTTCACCACCGCCAGGCCCAGACCCGTGCCCTTGGCCTTGGTGGTGACGTAGGGTTCGAAGGCGCGCTTGAGCACGCTTTCACTGAAACCCGGCCCGTTGTCCAGCAGAGCCAGGCGCACGGCCAGCACCTCGCCGTGTTCACCACGCGGGCAGGTGGTGTGCAGTTCGACGCGGGCGTCGGGGCGGTCGGCCACGGCGTCCAACGCGTTCTGCACCAGATTGTGGATGACCTGGCGCAGCTGCGTGGCGTCGCCCATCACCTTGGGCAGGTCGGGTGTCAGCAGCGGCACCAGCAGGTGGCTGTCCAGGGCCTGGCCGTACAGGCCCAGCACTTCGTTGGCCAGGGCGTTCAGGTCCAGCGGCTTCAGCTGCGCCGCGGGCAGGCGCGCGTAGTCGCGGAATTCATTCACCAGGCGCTGCATGGCCTGCACCTGGTTGACGATCGTGTTCACCGAACGCAGCAGCAGGGCCTGGTCGGTGCCCTGCAGCTTGTGCTCCAGCTTCATCTGCAGGCGCTCGGCCGACAACTGGATGGGCGTGAGCGGGTTCTTGATCTCGTGCGCCAGGCGCCGCGCCACTTCCGACCAGGCTGCGCTGCGCTGCGCCGAGACGACTTCGGTGATGTCGTCGAACACCATCAGGCTGGCGCCGCCGGGCAGGGTGGCACCGCGCACCAGCAGGGTCAGCTGCGAGCCGTTGGCACGCGGCAGTTCGAACGATTCCTGCCACTGGTCGCGTTCACCCTCTTCGGGGCTGCTGGCCAGCAGCTCGAAGCGCTGTTCGACGTTCTGGCTGAGCACCGCCAGTTCCGGCAGCTCCGACAGCCGCCGGCCGCGCCAGGCCGACAGCGGCAGCTGCAGGATGCGCGTGGCGCCAGGGTTCACGGTGTCGATGCGGCCTTCGCGGTCGAAGACGATGACGCCGGCGGTCAACGTGTCCAGGATGGTCTGCAAGCGCGTGCGCGCGGCTTCCAGCTGCTGCACGCCGCGCTGCACCTGCGTGCGCGCGTCGGCCACCTGGGCCGTCATCGCGGCAAAGCTGCGCGTCAGGCCGCCCAGTTCGTCGGCGCTGGGGAACACGGGCTTGGCCGTCAGGTCGCCGGCGGCCACCTGGCGCACGCCGTCGGCCAGCAGCAGCAGCGGCTTGGCCAGCTGGTTGCCCAGCACGATGGCCAGCAGTACCGCGGCAAACACCGCCAGGATGAGCGCCAGCGTCAGCGTGCCGATGTACATCTGGCGCAGGCTGTCGCGGGCCAGCGCGCGCTGCTGGTATTCGCTGTAGGCGACCTGGACGGCCAGGGCGTTGGCGGCCAGGCTGCGTGGCACCGGCTGCACCACCAGCAGGAAACGTTCTTCACTGCTGCCCAGGGCCATGCCACGCCGCGGCACGCTGGCCAGGGCCCGCACGGTGGCGCCGCCGCCGGCGGGGCCCAGGGCCTCTTCGTCGAGGCCGTCCACCTGGCTGGCCTGGCCGGTGGCGCGTGCCTGGCGCAGCTGGGCCGGGGTCGGGCGGTGGGGCGGGCCCGCCGCGACGCCGGCGCCGGCGGTCTGCAGCACCTGCCCCTGCGAGCCGATCCACGACACCTCCTGCGCGCCCAGCTGCTCGCGCAGCCGCTCCAGCGCCAGCCCCACCCCGGCCGGGCCGGCGTCGCTCAGGCGGTCGGCACCCACGCGGGCCTTGCTGGCGACATCGGCCTTCAGTGCCTCGAGGGTCTCCTTGCCCAGGCTCAGGCCCGAGTCCAGCGCGCCGGCCACGCGCACGTCGAACCAGGCCTCGATACTGCGCGACACGAACTGGTAGCTGACGGTGTAGATCACCATGCCCGGCAGCAGCCCCACCAGCGCGAAGATGCCGGCCAGCTTGATGAGCAGCCGGCTGCCGAACTTGCCACGCCGGGCGCGCACCACCAGGCGCAAGGCGGCGATGGCGATCACCAGCGCCAACAGCGCAGCGACCGACACGTTCACCCAGAACAGCCAGACGAAATGCCGTTCGTAGAAGCCGCCGCCCTGGGTGCTGAACGACAGCACGAAGGCCAGCACCAGGGCCGCACCCGTGGCGGCCACGACCGAGATCGTCCAGGCCCAGCGCGCCGAAGCCGTCATTGCCTTCAGTCCACGCGCAGGTTGCGCTGCACGCCCACGGCCCATTCGCCGTCGCCGCCCAGGCCGAACTGCATCGGGCCGGGCAGCTGCGAGGTGTCAAGCCGGTAGCTGAAATCAACGTAATAGCGGCTGTCGGCGTCGATCTGGTTCAGGTCGGCCAGGCGCCAGCCGGCGCTGCGCGACATCACCGACAGCGCTTCTTCCAGCGTGGCGTGGGTCTGGTTGATGCCGGCCAGCCCCACGCGCCAGGTGCCAGTGAGCGGCTGGTAGGCCAGCCGCCACTGCCGCGTGACGCGGGCCACGCGCTCGTCACGCCAGTACCAGCGGTTGCGCTTGAGCTCGGCCTGGGCCACGAAATAGATGGGCACGCCGTGCTGCAGCGCGTCTTCCACGGTCTTGGGCAGGGTCAGACGGGCGGCAAATTCGAGCGCGAGCACGCCGTCGGTGCGGCTGGTGCTGAGCGTCGACAGTTCCACGCCCTGGGCCTGCGCCACTTGCGTCCAGCCCAAACCCAGCCCCAAGCCCAGCCCCCACCATGCCCATGCCAGCAGGACCCCCAGGCCCTGCAGGATGCGACGGCGGACCAGCGGCGGGTGCATGGGTTCGGGGCGGTGGGGCGTCAGGTCTTGTGCAACAGGGCCAGGTAGAAACCATCGTGCGCAGGGACTGGCATGGTTTCCTGCGGTGCATTGTCGGCCAGGGGCAGCAGATGGCCGGGCGAGGCGGGATCGACACGGGCCGCCCCGGCCGGCAGGCGTTGCAAAAATGCGTCGATCTGGTCCTGCCCTTCGGCGCGGAACAGTGAGCAGGTGGCGTACAGCAGCCGCCCGCCCGGGGCCAGCAGCGGCCACAGCGCGTCCAGCAGTTCGGCCTGCACACGGGCCAGTGCGCCGATGTCTTCGGGGCGGCGCAGCCAGCGGATGTCGGGGTGGCGGCGCACGATGCCCGAGGCGGTGCAGGGTGCGTCCAGCAGGATGGCGTCGAAAGGCCGGCCGTCCCACCAGCTGCGCGGCTGGCGGGCGTCGGCGGCGCGCAGCGCGACCTGTCCGACCTTTGCCCCGTCACCGCTGCCAGTGACGGCAGGAAGGCCCAGACGGACCAGGGTTTCCTGCACCCGCTGCAGGCGCTGGGCGTCGCTGTCCAGGGCCAGCAGGTCCAGGTCGGCCAGTTCCAGCAGCTGCGCGGTCTTGCCCCCGGGGGCGGCGCAGGCGTCGAGCACATGTGCGCCGGGGCGCAGCGCCGTCGCGCCCGTCCCCAGAAGCAGCGTGACGGCCTGCTGCGCCGCGGCGTCCTGAACCGAGACTTCGCCCTCGGCGAAACCGGGCAGCAGCGGCACCGGGCAGGCCTGCGCCAGATGCACGGCCTGGCCACGCAAGCCGGCCCCGGGCAGAACCGTGGCCGCGCGGCCAGCGGCGGCCAGGCGCTGCACATAGGCCGCACCCGTGCTTCGGCGGGCGTTCACGCGCAAGGTCATCGGTGGGCGCAGGTTCGCGGCTTCCAGCAAGCGCTGCCAGGCCTGGGGCCAGTCGCGTTTGAGGCGCTCCACCCACCAGGCCGGGTGATTGAAGGCGCCCGTGGCGCTGTGGCGCACGGCGGCCACCAGGGCTTCGCGCTCGCGCAGGAAGCGCCGCAACACGGCGTTGACGAAGCCTGCGGCCTGCGGCGCCCGGTGGCGCACAGCGGTGACGGCCTGGTCGACCAGGGTGTGTTCGGCGTACGGCGCGGGCTCGCCCGGCCACAGCAGGGCCAGGGCCAGCACCAGCAGCGCGTCCACCGGCGGCGCCGGCTGCTTCGGCGCGAGCAGCGCGCGCAGCTCGATGGCGCTTCCCAGCCAGCGCAGGCCGTGGAAGCTGAGGGCCTGCACGCCCGGCCGCTGCAGCACCGGCACGCGCGCCAGCGCGTCGTTCAGCGAAGCCCCGTTGCGCACGCTGTGCACCGCTTGTGCGGCCTGGTCCAGCAGTTGCCACAGCGGTGCGCTCAGGACGCCGCTGGCGCCGGCCGCGGCCTGGGCGGTGGCGCCAGGCACAGCGGCCACGCCCGACACGGAAACGGGCCGAAGCGGCGGCAGCGAAGGCGGTGGAGGGTTCGGCATCGGGTCAGTCTATGCCCTGCACCGGCACGGCCCGCGAACCGCGGCGCACAATCAAGCCCCTGTTGTCATGGACGGTGTCAATGTCGAGAGCCAGCACGCAATCCGCGCCCAAGATCTTCCGCAGCGAAGAGGAACTGGCCCAGTTGCCGGCTTCCGAGCGCATCCGCTACCGGCTGGTCCAGGCCGACCGCCGCTACCACGCCAACGACAACATCGCGGCGTTCATGCGCGAAGGCGAGATGGAAGAACTGAAGGCCGAAGTGCAGGCCAAGCTGCAGGACGTGCTGCAGGCGCTGGTGATCGACACCGACAGCGACCACAACACCAACGAGACGGCCAAGCGCGTGGCCAAGATGTACCTGGAAGAGGTGTTCCGCGGCCGCTACGTGCCGATGCCCGCGGTCACTGAATTCCCGAATGCCGAACGCCTGAACGAGCTGATGATCGTCGGCCCGATCACCGTGCGCAGCGCCTGCAGCCACCACATGTGCCCGATCTTCGGGCGGGTGTGGATCGGCATCCTGCCCAACGAGCACAGCAACCTCATCGGCCTGAGCAAGTACGCGCGCATCGCCGACTGGATCATGAGCCGGCCGCAGATCCAGGAAGAGGCCGTCACGATGCTGGCGAACGAGCTGCAGGCGCGTGTGCGGCCCGACGGCCTGGGCATCGTCATGGAAGCCGACCACTTCTGCATGCACTGGCGCGGCGTGAAGGACACCGAAACCGCGATGGTGAACAGCGTCATGCGCGGTGCGTTCCTGAAGGACGCCAACCTGCGCCGCGAATTCCTGTCGCTGCTGCCACGCCGCCAACAAGGCTGAAGGAAACAAGACCATGCTCGTACGCCTCATGTATGCCAGCCGCGCCATTCCGGCGGTGGACCAGGACGAACTCATCGCCATCCTGCGCAAGAGCAAGGCCAACAACCCGCAGCAAGGGGTGACGGGCGTGCTGTGCTTCAGCGAAGGCATCTTCCTGCAGGCGCTGGAAGGCGGGCGCAGTGCTGTCAACAAGCTCTACAACCGCATCGCCACCGATTCACGCCACACCCAGGTGGAACTGCTCAGCTACGAGGAGATCGGCGAACGCCGGTTTGCCGGCTGGAGCATGGGCCAGGTGAACATCGCGCGGCTGAACCCCGCCCTGCTGCTGAAATACTCGGAACGGCCGACGCTGGACCCGTACACCGTGTCCGGCGCGGTGTCGATGTCGCTGTTCGAGGAACTGATGGCCACGGCCAGCATCGTCGGCCAGCCTTAGCGGCAGGGCCTGCGCCGCGCGAAGTCAGCGCGCCGGGGCGGGCACCAGACGTTCGGCGACCGGCGTGTCGGCGTCGCGGTCGAGTTCGATGGCCACCTGCGTGCACACCGCGCGGCACAAGGTGGCCACGCGTTCGCTCTGCAGGCGGTAGTAGATCTGCGTGCCCTCGCGGCGCTTGGACAGCACACCCGTGCGGTACAGCGTCGACAGATGCTGCGACATGTTGGGCTGCGTGGTGTCGATCTCGCCCAGCAGTTCAGAGACGTTCTTCTCGCCGTTGCAGACGGCGCTGATGATCTTCAGGCGGATCGGCGTGGCCAGCAACGCAAACAACTCGGCAGCAGACTCGAACACCCTGTCCTGGTCGTTCCCTGCACTCATCGACACACCCTTCAAAGTCCTGCGAATCAGTCTATCAGTACGGGTGAATGCATGGGACCCCTTGTTCGCAGTTTGTAGAGGGGCAGTTGCTACTTGAAACGATAGTGGTCGCGGTTGAGCACCGCCGCGACCGCCGTGGCTTCTTCCGGGAACAGGCCGAGGTTCAGTTCGGTGTTGCACTGCTCGACCATGCCGCGCAGGAAGCCGGGCGTGTTGATCCGCCCCTTCGGGCGGTAGATGGCCGAACCGTCGCCGCCGACCTTGCGCACATGGCAGGCCGTGCAGCGGTGTTCTTCGATGAGCTTGCTGCCCAGCGCCAGGTCGGCGCCCTTGAACAGCACGGCGGCCGTGGTCGCCGCGGCGGCATCCTGGGCCTGCGCCTGGGCCTGGGCCTGCTCAGTCCCGCAGGCGAACGCCAGGGCCAGGGCCGCCGCTGTCTTCACTTCGCGCCGCCGAGCACCCAGGTGGCCAGCAGCTTGGCGTCGGCCTCGCTCAGGTTGGGCTGGGCAGGCATGGGCACCGGGCCCCACTTGCCGGCGCCGCCGGCACGGATGCTGGCGGTGAGCTTGGCCACGGCGTCCTTGTCGGCGGCGTACTTCTTCGCCACCTCCTGGTAGGAAGGCCCGACCAGCTTCTTGTCGACGGCATGGCACGCCGTGCAGGCGTTTTTCTGCGCCAGCGCCAGGTTGGCGTGGGCGGTGAACGGCAGGGCAGACACGAGCGTGCCCAGCAGTACGAGGTTGCGGAAACTCACAGGCTGGTCCTCCATGAAGAAAATCAGCGGTGAATGATATTCAAAGGCGCGCCGGACCGTGCTGAGACAAACCCGGAGCCCCGGGCGACGTCTCCACAGCGCCGGAGCTCAGGTGTTCGATCGGGTTCAGGCTGGGTGGGCAACGGTGGCCTGCACCAGCGCAGCCAGCTTGTACGGTGTCAGGCCGAAGTGCTCTAGCAAGGCGGCCAGCGGGGCGGACTCGCCGAAGCTGTCCACGCCCAGCGCGGCGACGCAGCCGTACTGGCCCCACCAGCGCGTGACCCCGGCTTCCACGCCGATGCGCGGCAGGCCATGCCCGAGCACGGCGTTGCGCCAGGCAGCGTCCTGGCGGTCGAAGACGGTGGACGACGGGACCGACACCACGCGCACCGGCAGGCCCTGCTCGTCGAGCAGCTTCTGCGCGGCCATCGCCAGCGCCAGCTCGCTGCCGGTGGCCAGGATCACGGCCTTGGCGTCGCTGCGGTCGCTGAGCACGTAGCCGCCGCGGCGCACGTCCTCGATCTGCTCGACGGTGCGCGGCTGTGGCGGCAGGTTCTGGCGCGACAGCAGCAGCGCGGTGGGCCGCGTGCGTTCGCGCAGCGCGCAGGCCCAGGCCACGGCGGTCTCGGCGGCGTCGCCGGGGCGCCAGACGTCCAGGTTCGGGATCAGGCGCAGGCTCGCGGCATGTTCAACCGGCTGGTGGGTGGGGCCGTCTTCGCCCAGGCCGATGCTGTCGTGCGTGAAGACATGCACCACGCCCTGCTTCATCAGCGCGGCCATGCGGATGGCGTTGCGGCTGTAGTCGCTGAACGTGAGGAAGGTGCCGCCGTAGGGGATGTAGCCGCCGTGCAGGGCGATGCCGTTCATGATGGCGGCCATGCCGAATTCACGCACACCGTAATTGATGTGGCGGCCACCGGCGGCACCGCCGCGGACCGCGCCGCAGCCGGGAAAGTCGGTGAGGTTGCTGCCGGTCAGGTCGGCGCTGCCGCCCAGCAGCTCGGGAATGCGCGGGGCCAGCACCGCCAGTGCCTTCTGCGAGGCCTTGCGCGTGGCCACGGGCTCGGCCATGCCTGGCCCGCCGGCCAGTTCGGCCACGGTGGCGGCCAGTGTTGCTTCGATGTCGGCTGGCAGGGTACCGGCGACGCGGCGCTCGTATTCGGCGGCCAGCACCGGGTGTTCGCTGCGATAGGCCTCGAAACGCAGGCGCCAGGCCGATTCGGCGGCGGCACCACACCCGCGCGCATTCCAGCGCGCGGCCACGGCCGGCGGCATCTCGAATGGCGCGTGGTCCCAGCCGATGGCTGCGCGCGTGGCCACGATCTCGTCCTTGCCCAGCGGCTCGCCATGCACCTTGGCACTGCCTTCGCGCGCGGGCGAACCGCGGCCGATGGTGGTGCGGCAGATCACCAGGCTGGGCGCGACGCTCTGGGCCTTGGCCGCGGCAATGGCCGCCGAAACGGCCGCGGTGTCGTGGCCGTCGACCGGCCCCACCACGTTCCAGCCGTAGGCACGGAAGCGCGCGGCGGTGTCGTCGCGGAACCAGCCTTCGACCGGGCCGTCGATGCTGATGCCGTTGTCGTCGTAGAGCGCGATCAGCTTGCCCAGGCGCCAGGCGCCCGCCAGCGAACAGGCTTCGTGGCTGATGCCTTCCATCAGGCAGCCGTCGCCCATGAACACGTAGGTGCGGTGGTCGACGATGGCGTGTCCAGGGCGGTTGAATTCGTCGCCCAGCAGCTTTTCGGCCAGCGCCATGCCCACGGCATTGGTGATGCCCTGGCCCAGCGGGCCGGTGGTGGTCTCGACCCCGGGCGTGAGGCCGACCTCGGGGTGGCCGGGCGTGCGGCTGTGCAGCTGGCGGAACTGTTTCAGTTCGCTGGCCGGCAGGTCGTAGCCGGTCAGGTGCAGCAGGGCGTAGATGAGCATCGACGCATGGCCGTTGCTCAGCACGAAGCGGTCGCGGTCGGACCACTTCGGGTTGGCCGGGTTGTGGCGCAGATGGCCGTGCCACAGGGCCACCGCCATTTCGGCCATGCCCATGGGCGCACCCGGGTGGCCGCTGTTGGCCTGCTGCACGGCGTCCATCGCCAGTGCGCGCAGGGCATTCGCGAGCTCGTCGCGCGGCGCCGCGCCGGGGCGGACAACGCGGTCGGTGGAACTGGAGGCCATCGTGGGGTTCCTGCAGGGAAGTCGGGTTTGCAGGCAAATATAAGTAGCCGTGAATGCGGCTGAAAGTCAGACTTTCTTGTGCTGCACATCAGCCGCGGCTGATCCCCGGCAGCGCCACCCTCAACCCGCTTCGGCCAGCCGCAACATACCCATCACGTCTTCCTCGAACATCTCGCCGGGCAGGGCCAGGCCGACGCGGCCGTCGCGGCTGATGCCCACGGTGGTGGGAATGGTGCGGCGCAGGGCCAGCCGCAGGCGCATGGTTTCGCTGTCGACGAGGCTCACCGGGAAGGTGTAGCCGTTGGCGAGCAGGTAGCGCTGTACCGTCTGCGCGTCGCGGTCGGTGGCGAAGCCGAGCACACGCAGGCGCTTGCCGGCGGCAGCGCGGTGCAGCTTCTCGACATGGGCGTTGTGGCGCCGGCAGAAGGGGCAATGCGTGGCCCAGAACACGAGCACGGCGGCGGTGTCGTGCCAGGCCGCGGCCGGCAGCACGCTGCCGTCGAGCAGGGTGATGTCGGGCCAGGGAAACGGTGTCGGCACCGGCCCCACTCGCTGCGCCCAGGCCGGACACGCAGCCAGAGCACCGGCCATGAGCAGGCCGCGGCGCAGGCGCTGCGTCACTTGCCGCCCTGCCGCTCGAGCAGCAGGTAGGTGTTGTAGGCGTTCATGCGGTTGGCCACGCGGAACAGCGGCAGCGATTCGAAGCGCGACCAGTCGGTGGCGGCATAGGCTTCGTCGAAGGGCTGCATGTCCTGCGCGGCGCGTCCCATGGTCTGGCGCAGATAAGCCAGATAGTCACGGGTGGTCTGCAGGTCCTGCCGCGGTTCGAACGACAGCGGCCCGTGACCGGGCACCACCACCTGCGGCGCCAGCTGCAGCAGTTCACCCAGGGCGTCGATCCAGTGGCTGCTGTCGGCTTGGCCGACGAAGGGAATGCGGCCACGGAACACCAGGTCGCCAGCAAACAGCACGCCGCGTGATTCGACCATCACCACCAGGTCTTCGGGCGTGTGCGCCGGCCCGGCATGGCGCAGGACGAAACGCTCACCACCGACTTCGAGCACTTCGCCACCGACGAGCCAGCGATCGGCGGGCACCAGCCGCGTCTTCTCGTCGATCCACGGAAACAGCTCCTCGCGGCTGGCTGCCAGACGCAGCTGCGCGGCGTCTGAAGTCAGGTACTCGCGACCGCCCTGCTGGCCGATGACCAGCGCGCCGGCGTCCTTGAAGACCTGCAGGCCGTAGATGTGGTCGGCGTGGTAGTGCGTGACGATGACATGGCGCACCGGCAGCGGCGTGATGCGCCGGATCTCGGCGAGCAGTTCCTGGGCGAGTGCGGGTGAACCCAGCGCGTCGATCACGACCACGCTGTCGCGCGTGACCACGAAGCCCGCGTTGCTGATGAAGTTGCGGTTGGCTGCCGAGCCCAGCGCCGCTTCACCCTGCACGAACCACACCCCTGGCGCCACCGCTTGTGCACGCAGGGGCTCGGCCGCCAGATGGCTGCACATGACACCCGCCCAGAGAGCGCAGAGCCATCTGATCACGGCAGCCTGCTCAGGGATTCTGCTGAATCTGCATGCACCAATATAAGCCAGAATTTGTGCGCAGGAGGTGATGCCCTGCAGTCGGTGCCGGTTGCTGCGAAACTTGCCCCATCCCCCAGCCGGAGATCAGCCTGATGTCGTTTCACCCGCCCCTCTTCCACAATGCCTGTCGGGCTGCGGCCCTGGTCATCGCCATGGCGGCCGCGATGCCCGCCCTGGCGCAAGCCGTGAATGCTGCCGACCCCAACCTGGCGCGCAACCTGGCTGCCACCTGCGCCAATTGCCATGGCGTCAACGGCAACGCCCGCGGCGACATGAAGCCGATCGCCGGGATGCCGGCCGACAAGCTGATCGCGATGCTCGACGACTACAAGAACGGCAACCAGCCCGCAACGATCATGCACCAGATCGCCAAGGGCTACACCCCCGAGCAGATCAAGCTCATCGCCGGTTATTTCGCTGCCAAGCAGCCCAAGAAGTGAAGGACCGCGCGATGACGAAGCTTCAAGACAGTTCCCGCCGCCGCCTGCTCGGCGCCGGTGCGGCTTTCGGCAGCCTGGCGCTGGCCGGTTGCGCCAGCATCGACAGCCTGGGCAGCCTTGGACGAAGCAAACCCATCGGCCGTGTGGTCGTGGTCGGCGGCGGCTTCGGCGGCACCACCGCGGCACGCTACCTGCGCATGTGGGGCGGCAACGTCGACGTCACGCTGGTCGAACGCAGTGCCGGATTCATCAGCTGCCCGATGTCGAATCTGGTGCTGGGCGGCTACAAGCAGATGGCCGATATCAGCCGCAGCTACGACGGCCTGAAGGCCATGGGTGTGAAGTTCGTGCAGGGCGACGTGATTGCCATCGACGCCACGGCGAAGAAGGTGCGGCTGGCCGGCGGCACCGAACTGGCCTACGACCGCCTGATCGTTTCACCCGGCATCGACTTCATGTACGACCAGGTCGGCGGCCTGCAGGCCGCCGTCGACAGCGGCCGCATCGCCCACAGCTGGAAGGCCGGCCCGCAGACCGTGGCGCTGCGCAAGCAGCTCGAGGCCATTCCCGACGGCGGCGTCTACGTGATGTCGATCCCCAAGGTGCCCTACCGCTGCCCGCCCGGGCCGTATGAACGCGCCTGCATGGTGGCCAGCTACTTCAAGACCGCCAAGCCGCGCGCCAAGGTGCTGGTGTTCGATGCCAACCCGGAAATCCAGTCGAAGAAGGCCCTGTTCGAACGCGCCTTCAAGCAGCATTACGAAGGCATCATCGAATACAAGCCGAATTCCGAGGTGAAGGAAGTGTCGGGCAACACCGCCAAGTTCGAGTTCGAGGACGTCAAGGCCGACGTGCTGAACGTCATCCCGCCGCAGCGCGCTGGCGACATCGCCCGCACCGCCGGCCTGGTGAACATGAACAGCCGCTGGGTGGGCGTGAACTGGCTGACGATGGAAAGCACGGCCGTTCCCGGCGTGCACGTACTCGGCGACGCCACGTTCTCGGCGCCGGCCATGCCCAAGTCGGGCCACATGGCCAACCAGCATGCCAAGGTGGCGGCCGCGGCCATCATCAACCTGCTGAAGGGCGAGGCCGTCAACGCCACGCCGGTGGTGATGAACACCTGCTACAGCTTCGTCACGGCCAAGGACGTGGTGCACGTCGCCTCGGTGCACCAGTACGACGAGAAGGACAAGACCTTCAAGGCCGTGCCGGGTTCGGGCGGTGTCTCCGCGGGTGCCAACCAGATCGAGGGCCGCTATGCCCTGAGCTGGGCCGACAACATCTGGGACGACATGCTGGCCCTGGGCTGAAACCGAGAGACCGCACGCCGGGCGGAGCCGTAGCCAACCCGGTCCTGAGCATCAAGCGAAGCCGCGGATCCGGCTCTGCCGGTCCGCAGGCGAACGGCCGGCGGCGAGGATGCCGCCTGCGCTCGTAGGCGAGGAACAGTCCTCAAGGACTGTTCCCCGTCAGACTCGCCCCTCTTGGGGGGTAGTGAGTGCCAGCGAGCTCGGGGGCCCTACTTCAACCCGCTGAGGTAGGCGGAAACGGCCTTGGCTTCCAGTTCCGTCAGCTTGCTGGCGATGCCATGCATCACTGCGTTGTCGTTGGTGCGCTCGCGCTTGTTGAACAGCTTCAGCTGGTTCAGCGTGTACTGTGCATGCTGGCCGGCCAGGCGCGGCAGGCTTTCCGAACCATGGGCGTTGGCGCCATGGCAGCTGGCGCAGGCGGCAACGCCAGCGTCGGGGTTGCCGCGCTTGAAGATGTACAGGCCCACCGCCGCCAGCTCGGGGTCCTGCACCTCGTGGCCGTGGGTGGTGCGGCTGGCAAAGAAGGCACCCAGCGCCTTGAAGTCGGACTCGGTCAGGTCTTCGACCATCGGCTGCATGGTGCTGCTCTTGCGCTTGCCCGACTTGTAGTCGGACAGCTGGCGCAGCATGTAGGCGGGGTTCTGCCCCGCCAGGCGCGGGAAGGCCGGGCTCGAACTCTCGCCTTCCGCGCCGTGGCAGATGAAGCACTTGGCTTGCACGATCTCTTCGCCCCGGGCCAGTTCGGTGTGGGTGGCGGTGGCCGCCGCTGGCAGGGCCAGGGTGGCCAGGACAGCCAGCGCCGCAGCGGGAAGCAGGTGGTTCGTGTTCAGCATTGCGTCACTCTTCAACAGCAAGACTAAGCGGGGTGGGCCCCCAGCGGGTGGTTCTGGTTCTGCCCCGGCATGGACTGGTCCAGGGATCCAGCGGCGGGGCGCTGGTCGATGAGGCGGTCGGTGATGGCCGCAGCCGCCCAGATGCCGACCAGGGTGACCCAGGAAGTGATCGTGAAGATGGCCGCGCCCGACAGGCCGGCACCGACGGCGCAACCGCCCGCCAGCATGCCACCAAAACCCATCAGCACCGCGCCCAGCAGGTAGCGGCGCATGCTGGCACCGCCCTCGAAACCTTCGAGCTTGAGTTCACCGAACAGCCAGGCGGCCAGGAATGAGCCGAGGAAGACCCCGGGCACCAGGCCGAGGTCGAAGGACGGCGGCTTGTCGCTGCTGAAGAGCACCCGCGTCAGCACTTCGGCCGAAGGGCCGGTGAAGCTGAGTGCCTGCACGGGGTGCGGGTCGAAACCCACCTGGCTGATGGCATACGTGAACCACCAGGCCCCGGCCACTGCCAGGCCCACGCCGATGGCGCCGGCCCAGCCCCAGACAGGTACCCGCTGCCTTCGCGCCCAGAACACCGCGGCACCGAGCCACACCAGCGCGAACAGCACCGCGCCGCCATGGCCGATGCCGGTGCGGGCGATCAGGTCGCGCGAGGCACCGCCGTCCACCGTCCACCACTCGCTGATGGCCAGGCGTGCGGGCGCCAGCACGCCTGTCCACGAGGCCTGCGCCGCGACCGCAAACACCAGACCCGACAGCACCGAACGCAGGTTGCCCTGGGCAGCCAGCACCAGCAGACGGCTGGAACAGCCACGTGCCAGCACCATGCCCACGCCGAACATCGCGCCGCCGATGGCTGCGCCCGACAGGCTGCCGCGGGCGGAAATCTGCCGCGCCTGGCTGCTGTCGAAGGCACCGGCGTAAGCGAGCAACTGCGTCGCCAGCACCGCGCTGGCAAAGGCAAACAGCCAGACCGTGAGCTTGCCCCCGGTGAGATTGCGTGCGAACTCGATCACCGCCGATCGCAGGCAGAAGCGCGAACGCTGGGCGAAAAAGCCGAATACGAGCCCGATGACCAGGCCGCCAGCCAGCAGCGCCCCGTTTTCACCGAGTTTTTCGACGACAGCAGTCAACATGGCGAACCCCTACCGTGGTCCGACCCCCGGCTGCGGCCAGTGTCGATGCGGGCAGCGCTGTCGATCTTGATCGACATCAGCGGGCAGTGATATTGCGGTGCCCGGCGAACGCGATCAGGGCCTGATGTAGGCCGCGCCGGCCTTCTGCAGCTTAGCCAGGCGCACCACGCCGGATGGCGTGAATTCGGCTTCCTGGATGAACTGCTCCTTCTTCAGGCTGCGGTTCTGCAGGGTGATCTCACAGACCTCGAACTTCACCCCGCGGTTCACCAGCGCCGCCACCGTGGCCGCAAACGGGCTTTCGTTGCGGTCCTTCATGCCTTCCATCAGGAAGTCGACGCCGAAGGCATGGGTGACGACCGTGATCTTGGCCTTGGGGTCCACGTCCAGGTGGTTGCGGATATTGCGCAAGGCAGACAGTGCCTGAGATGCCGTGTCGTTGACGTGGTAGACGACGGCGTCCTGGGCTTGTGCGAAACCGGCCAGCCCCGTGCTGGCGACGAAGATGGCAGCGGCGACGTGATTGCGAATCGACTTCATGGGGTTTGTCTCCTGGCGTTGGGGGGCGATGCGCATCATGCCGCGATACCGGGGTTGCCGGCCGTGCCGACGAGCTCGGGTGTGTTGATGGTGCGCGCCCTGACGCGGCCACCCTGGCTCTTCAGCCAGATCTCGACCACGTCCCACACCGGCTTCACGCCAGGCATGGTGCGCGCTTCCTCGGCCACCGGCGCCCAGCCGGCCACCTTGTACTTCTTGCCGGCTTCGATGGGCCGGCCCTTCAGCGCCATGGCGGTGATGCGCCCGCCCATGCCGGCTGCCGGGTCCATCGTGTACTGCAGGCCGCCGACCCGCACCATGTCGCCACCCTGCTGGTAGTACGGGTCGGGGTTGAAGAGGTTGTCGGCCACGTCCTCGAGCACGGTCTTGATGGTCTCGCCGGTCATTTCGGTGACGGTGGCGAAGGAATAGGTGGTGGCGACCTGGTCCATCAGCAGTTCACGCGTGATGGTGTCGCCGGGCAGCAGCGTGGTGCCCCAGCGGAAGCCGGGTGAAAACGCCAGATCGGCACCCTGCACGTCCATCAGCGCGTCGCAGATCAGCTGGTCCCAGCTGCCGTTGAAGTTGCCGCGGCGATAGAGCAGGCCGTCGGTGACGGCCAATTTCTCGGCCAGCTTGGCTTCATAGGGTGCGCGGATCTTCGTGATCAGGCCAGCCATGTCCGCGTCGGGCTTGAGCTGGTTGGCGAAGACCGGAAGGAGCCGGTAGCGGAAGTCACGCAACTTGCCGTCGGTCACCTGGAAGTCCATCACGCCCAGGAACTTGCCGTTGCTGCCGGCGTTCGTCACCAGCGTCTTGCCGCCGGCATTGGCCACGGGAATAGCCACGGGCACGCCGTCGTGGGTATGGCCGCCGAAGATGGCGTCGATGCCGCGCACGCGGCTGGCCATCTTCAGGTCGACATCCATGCCGTTGTGCGACAGCACCACCACCAGCTGCGCGCCCTTGCCGCGCACTTCGTCCACCATCTTCTGCATGTTCTCGTCCTGGATGCCGAAGCTCCAGTCGGCGACCATGTAGCGCGGGTTGGCGATCGGCGTGTAGGGGAAGGCCTGGCCGATGATGGCGACGCTGACGCCGTTGATCTGGCGCAGCGTGTAGGGCGCGAACACCGGGTCGCCGAAGTCGTTGGTCTTGACGTTCTGGGCGACGAAGTCGACACGGCCCTTGAAGTCCTTGTCGACGATCTCCTTGACGCGCTCCATGCCCAACGTGAATTCCCAGTGGCCGGTCATCACGTCCACGCCCAGCGCCTTGCAGGCGTCGACCATGTCCTGGCCGTCGGTCCACAGCGCCGTGGCACTGCCCTGCCAGGTATCGCCACCGTCGAGCAGCAACGCACCGGGGCGGCTGGCCTTCATCATCTTGACCAGCGTGGCCAGGTGCGCGAAGCCGCCCACCCGGCCATAGCGGCGCGCGGCGCGTTCGAAGTCGAGGTAGGTGTAGGCATGGGCCTGGGGCGTGCCCGGGCGCACACCCGCCAGCTTCAACAGGTGTTCACCCACCAGGTGCGGCGCCTGGCCGCGCATCGCGCCGATGCCCAGGTTGACACTGGGCTCGCGGAAGTAGATGGGCTTCAGCTGCGCATGGCAGTCGGTCATGTGCAGCAGCGACACGTTGCCGAAAGGCGCGATGTCGTACAGCCCGGCCTGCGCGGTGGCGGCGTCGGCATCGGCATAGCGGCCCAGCGCCAGGCCGGCGGCCGAGGCCGCACCCAGCACCTGGAGGAAATCGCGCTTTGAAAGATTCATGATTCAGCAATCAGCGATATATGTCGGGCAAAACAGCCCGCACAGGGCGGGCTGGTCGGGCGTGTCTGCAGGTCGGCGCGGTGCGCGGGCTACTGGTTCACCGGCGACTTGGGGTCCAGCAACAGGGCCATGATGTCGCGGATCTGCTGCTCGTCCAGCAGCTTGGCGTGGCCGAAGCGCGGCATGTTGGAGCAGGCGTTGTAGGCCTTGCCGTTCCAGAGCTTGCCCCAGGTGTATTGCACGATGGGTGCGGCCGTGGCGGCGGTGACGTCGCTCACGCCGCGCAGCTTGCCGTAGTTCCACAGGCTCGGGCCGATCGTGCCGTAGCTGATCTCCTTCTTGTCGATCTGGTGGCAGTTGTAGCAGTTGCCGCCGTTGTCCTTCGGCGCCGTGCTGGTGTCGGTCCAGGTCATGCCGCGGCCACTTTGCGCCAGGCGTTCGCCAGCCTTCCAGTCGCCGATGTACTCGCCGCCCGCGGGCCACTTGATGCTGGCCAGGGCCAGAGCCTCGATCTGCTTGGTGGTGGCTTCGGACGGTTCCTTGTCGGACGAACAGGCCGATTGCCCCAGGTCTTGCTGGATGCGGTCGGCCTTGGCGATGCCCTCGTCGCGGAACGAGGCTTTCATGATCGCGGCGAACTGTGCGTCCAGTTCGGCTGGCGTGGGCGCGCTGGCGCAGGCGGTGAGCAGGCCGACGGCGCAGACGGCCGACAAGGTGAGCTTGGTGCGTGTGATCTTCATGGCGGCTTTCCAGAGGCTTCAGCGCTTGATGGTCGGCACGGCCGAAGCCGCACCCTTGGCGTTCACGCCCATGTAGCTGCCCAGCGCGATGGTGACGTCGGAACCGAAGCCAGGGTACGGGAAGCGTTGCTGGCGGAAGCAGTCGTTCAGGCGCAGCTGCATGCTCCACATCTGGCCGTTGCTCACGCGGTAGGCCGGCCAGGCCGCGAAGCCGACGCCGTCGCCGGGGTTCTTCGTCAGGTTGGGCAGGTCCTGCAGGCGGATGCGGATGTTGTCCTGCGCGTGGCAGGCGGCGCAGGAAAAGTCGTGCGGGCCGCCGCGGAAGAAGAACGCGCGCTTGCCCAGTTCGTAGAAGCGGCGCTCCTCGGGGTGGGCCTGCGGCAGGTTGAATTTCATGCCCTTCGAGGTGGCCGAGATCCAGGTCGCCAGCGCCGTCACGTTGGCCATCTCGCCGCGGCCGAAGCTGGTCTTGGCAATCTCGGCCTCGTTGAAGCCCTGCAGTGTGGCCATGCAGGTGACGATGCGCGACTCGAGATCCTGAACACGCTGGGTATCGGGGAAATAGCGCGGCAGTTCGACGAACGCGCCCTTGACTACGCCCGGGCCCTTGCCCAGGTCGCATTTCTCCAGCGACGCGCCCTTGGGGCCGCGCTTCTGTTTCCAGAGGTCTTCGCCCTTGGCTTCGAACAGGTCGGCCGGGTTGCCGTCTTCCAGCATCTTGCGGTACTCGGCAATGCCGTCGGCGGCCGACTTTTCCTGCGCGATCGCCAGGAGAGGCGTTGCGGCCCAGGCGGCCAGCAGGGCGGGTGCTGCGGCAACCAGAATCTTGTTCTTCATCGTGTCTCCATCAAACAGCCAGCGCGTACCGGGATAGGGCGGGGCAAGGGCGGGGCCAAGGGGGGGGGATCAGGACACCGTGGTCTCGTCGGTGCGGGTTTCGCCCTTGTTGTCCTTCCAGCTCACGCTGACCTTGTCGCCGGCCTTGGCACCCTTCACGGTGAACTGCATGAACGGGTTCTTCGACACGGCCGGGCCCCACTGGGCGGTGAGCACGGGCTTGCCGTTGAGGGCGGCGCTGACTTCCTGGATGAACCAGGCGGGAATCACCTTGCCGGCGGCGTCCTTGCGCTGGCCGGTTTCCATTTCGTGGCTCATGAGAACGCGGACGGTGGTCTTGTCGCCAGCGACTTGGGCGCGAATGCGCATCGGATCTGCCATGGTGGGCTCCTAAATAGGGAAAAGTGGAATTCGATGAAGTGACGGTGGGCGGGTCGGGGCCTCAGCCTCCACAGCCACCCAGCGTGACTTTCACTTCCTTGACGGCGTACAGCACCTTGCCGTCGTTCATCATCGCCACGGCGTAGACGTTGGACGACTGGCCCATCTTCACGCGGGTGGCGAAGTTGGCCTCGACGCTGTCGGACACGTCGAACATGGCGGTCAGCATCGACGGGTTCTTTTCGACCAGCAGCAGCAGGCGCTTGGCGCCCGGCAGCGTGGTCGAGGCGCCCACCGGCACGACGGCGCCGTTTTCGGCGATGTCCGGCGCGGTGATGGTGACGTCCTTGCTTGCCACCGGCGTACTGCCGCCCAGCGCGGCCATCAGTTCGGCCATGGTCTTGGCATCGAAGGCCTTCGCGTCAAAGGCCGCCTGGGCAGCCATCGGCAGCAGGCCGGCGCTGGCCAGCAGGGCCGCGACTTTCGCGGAATGGGTCAGAGCTTCTCGACGATTCAGCATGTCTTTCTCCTAGATTCAAACATCGTAATGAACTGATGACCCCGTGGGGTACGGATCATCCCTGAAGGTTCCAGCAGGCGGTCTGCAGACCTCACGCTACTTCCTGGCGCCGGCCGCCAGCCACTGTGCCAGGGTCCGGGCATCGGCCTCGGGCAAGGCCTGCGCAGGCATCGGGATGGCACCCCATACGCCTTGACCACCCGCCTTGATCTTGCCCGCCAGGTAGGCTTCGGCGTCGGCACGGCCGGCGTACTTCTTCGCGATCTCGGTGAAGCCGGGCCCGACGATCTTGTTGTCCATGCCGTGGCAGGCCGTGCAGGTGTGCTTGCCGGCCAGCGCCACCGCCGCAGCGTTGCCGGCGGCCGCGGCCGGTGCCGGTGCGGACAAGGGCACGGCAGCCGGCGTGGCGCCCGCCGGCCGGGTGGTGTCGGCGCCGCGCTGCGCGCCGACCAGGCGGTTCTGCTCGGCCAGGTTGCCGTGGGCGTTGCGCGCGAAGTCAGGCAGGAACGACGCCAGTTTGGGTTCGGCCTCGCAGTTCGTCATGCAGGCCTTGGCCACGACATCGGGCTTGCCGCCATTGCCCATGCCCTTGCCGGGCCACAGGCCGTGGTCGGTGGTCTTGCCGTTGCGGTTGGGCAGCAGGCCCTGCACCTGGGCGATATTCTTGTCCGACAGCACGAAGCTCTCGGGCAGCACCTCGCCCATGTTCAGCAGGTAGGCGGTGACGGCATAGACCTCTTCCACACTCAGCGACTTGGGCGCGTTCCAGGGCATGGCGCGGTTGATGTAGTCCCACAGCGTGGAGACGTTGGACACCTTCATCAGGGTGGTGCGGCCCGGGAAGCTGCGGTCGTTCAGGCGCGCCACGCGGCCGGTCTTGACGTCTTCCTTGGTCGTGCCGCCGACCAGCGGCGAGAAGATCTCGTTGCTTTCGCCGAAGATGCCGTGGCAGGAAGCACACTTGCCTTCCCACACCTCCATGCCCTTGGCCACCGAGCCGCTGCCCGCGGGCAGGCCCTTGAAGTCGGGGCGCACGTCGATGTCCCAGGCCTGCACTTCCTTCGGCGTGGCGGCGCGGCCAATCCCGGAGTAAGCGGGGTTGGCGCCGGCCTGGGCCCACGCCGTGCCGGCCAGCGCCAGCAGCGTCAGCGCACCGATCGAATTACGAAAGCTGGACATTCTTCACCTCGCCACTGTCCTGCACCAGCCAGGTCTGGATGGCATGGTTGTGATAGATCGAGCGCGTGTCGCGCACCGCGCGCAGCTGCTTGTAGGTGGGCTGCACATAGCCGGTCTCGTCCATGGCGCGGCTCTGGATGAGGGTGGGCTTGCCGTCCCAGGCCCAGTCCAGGCTGAAGCGGGTGAGGCACTTGCTCATCACCGGGTCCTGCAGCCGCGCGCTCTTCCAGTTGCGGCCACCATCGACCGAGACGTCGACGCGCTTGATCCTGCCCTTGCCCGACCAGGCCAGCCCGCTGATCTGGTAGTAGCCCTTGTCCAGCAACACCTGCCCACCCGAAGGCGTGGTGATCACGCTCTTGCACTCCTGCGTGCTGGTGTACTGGCGGTGCAGGCCGCCGGGCATCAGGTCGATGTAATGGATGTCCTCGTCCTTGGTGCTGTAGGGCTTGTCACCGACTTCGATGCGGCGCAGGTACTTGACCCAGCTCACACCCTGCACACCCGGCACCACCAGGCGCAGCGGGTAGCCGTTTTCCGGCCGCAGCATCTCGC
This sequence comes from Rubrivivax sp., assembly GCA_022842595.1. Taxonomy (GTDB): domain Bacteria; phylum Pseudomonadota; class Gammaproteobacteria; order Burkholderiales; family Burkholderiaceae_C; genus Rubrivivax. The sequence goes on along the minus strand of JALHPF010000005.1, from coordinate 52,734 downwards.
CGTTCTGGCCGTAAGCGACGAAGACTTCGCCGCTCTCCACCAGTTCCATCGGCACCGTGCGCGTCATGCTCGAACCGTCGGCGCCTTCGCCCAGCACGAAGCGGGCGCGCCTGTAGTCGACACCGCACATGTCGAACAGCAGCTTCAGCGGCACGCCGGTGAATTCACTGCAGCTGATCATGCCGTGGGTGTACTGGCAGGTGGGCACGGCGACGTTGCCCCATTCCATGCCGGTGTTGGCACCACATTCGATGAAGTGGAATCGGCTGACGCTGGGCAGGCGCATCAGTTCGTCCATCGTGAAGACCTTGGGCGTCTTCAGCAGCGTGTCGTCGCTGCCGTTGATCATCAGCCGATGCTTGGACGGGTCGATGTCCCACCAGCCCTGGTGGTGGCGCTCGAAGTGCAGACCGCTGGGCGTGACGATGCCGAACAGGCTTTGCAGCGGCGAGAAGCTGACGCTGGCCTGGTTGGTCTGGGTCAGGCCCGGGCTCTGCCGACGCTGCACGTTGGCTTCGTATTTCGAGGGCTTGCCGTAGCCGTCGGTCACCACCGCCTGGCCCAGACCGGTGGTGTGCGCGGGCAGGTTCAGGATGTTGGGGTCACCACCGCCGGCGGCCACGGGGTTCGCCTGCCCGAGCGCACCGCTGGCCGCGCCACCCGCCACGGCGGCCGCGAAGGCGCTGCGGATGAAGTCGCGGCGGCCTTCCTTGGCCTCCGCAAACACCCGGCGCACACCGTCGGGGCTGATGAAATTCTCCGGCGCCTTCAGCAGGCGGCCCGAGTGGGTGGATTCCAGGCTCACGAAGTCTCCTTCAGGTTCAGGCTTCTTTGGTGGCCCGCGGCCGCTTCGGCGGCTGCAGGTCGGCGGGCATGCCGTCCAGCAAAGTCAGGCACAGGTCTCGTACTTGCTCGTGTTCGACGCGGTAGTAAATCTGCGAACCGGTTCGGCGTTTGGCCAGTACCCCGGCCCGGTACAGCATGTTCAGGTGCTGCGAGATGTTGGGCTGGCTCACTTCGAGCTGGCCGACCAGCTGGCCGACATTGCGCTCGCCCGCCATCAGCGCACAGACGATGCGCAAGCGCGTCGGCGCCGACAGCATCGCGAACAGCTCGGCCGCGATTTCGTACACCCTGTCAGCCAGCCGCTCATCCATCTCGCCCTTCCATCACGCCTGTTCAACACGACCCCGATCAAGCCGTCTATTCACATATTCGCTTGGATGGATATTAGGCTCGAGTGATGTTCAGTGGCGCTAGGGCTAACCCGGAATTTTTGTCCTAGACAACCGCGGGTTGCAGCAGCTGCAGCGTCCCGGCATCGGCATCGATTTCGGCCGGCAGCCCCAGCGGCAAGGTGAACTTGCGCCGGATGTGGCCGAAGCTGGCGCCGCTGTAGACCGGCACGCCCAGGGGCTTGAAGTAGTCGTCGAAGACCTCGTCGAGCGTCAGCGTGCCGTAGTTGCCGTCGCCCGGGCCGCAATTGGTGAAGCCGCCCAGCACCACGCCGGCCAGCCGGTCGAGCGCGCCGGCCAGCTTCAGCGTGCTCAGCATGCGGTCGACGCGATAGATGTATTCGTTCACCTCTTCCAGGAACAGGATGGCGCCGTCGAAACGCGGCCAGTAGCCGCTGCCGGCCATCGCGCTCAGCACCGCCAGGTTACCGCCCACCAACGGTCCCTGGGCCCGCCCGCCGCGCAGCGTGGCCGTGCGGTTGGCCTTGGGCACGAGTGCGTCTTCCTTGTCCTGCGGGTTGGCCAGCAGCATCGGCTGCGCGTCCATCACCGTGCCGCGGAAGTGGCGCACGCTGAATTCGTTCCACTCCGACGCGCCCATCGGGCTGTGGAAGGTGACCAGCCCCGTTCGCACCTGCACGGCATTGACCAGGGCCGTGAGGTCGGAAAAGCCGCCCAGGAACTTCGGTGTGCGGCGGATCGCCGCGTAATCGATCAGGGGCAGGATGCGGCCGCCGCCCGAGCCGCCGGTCATGGCCAGGATGCCGTGCACACCGGGGTCGGCGAACATGGCGTTGATGTCGGCCGCACGCTGCGCGTCGGTGCCGGCGAAGTGGCCATAGCGCGCGCGCAGGTTCGGGGCTTCGCGCACCTTGAAGCCCAGGGCCTGCAGGTTTTCGCTGGCGATCTCGTAGGGCGCGCGCTCATAGATCGCACCCGACGGGTTGACCAGGGCCACGGTATCGCCCGGCTGCAGGCGGCGTGGCCGCAGCAAGGGCCGAGCCGCCGTCTGGGCCCGGGCCTGGACCGACAGTGCCGGCCACCCCACGGCAGCCGCCGAAACCGCCGCCGCAGCCTGGATCAAACGACGTCGCTGCAGGGTCATGGCCAGGGTTCCAGTGTGCTGTTCGGGGGGTTCAGTCCACGCGCGGCAGCGTGCGGCGCACGGCGTCGCGGTCGCCGTGGTCGAAGTGCCACCACTCGGTGGGAATGCCGGCAAAGCCGCCGGCCGCCATGGCCGCGGCCAGGCGTTCACGCAGCGCCACGTGGCCGGGCGTGAGCACGCCGCTGGCCAGGTGTTCGGCGTGCAGCGCCGGGTGCGACGCCAGACTCATCTCGTCGAAACCGCTGCCCATGTCGACTTCCCGGCCGTCGGGGTCGAGCAGGGTGATGTCGACGGCCATGCCGAAGCTGTGGATCGAGCCACGCGCCGGGTCGGCGAAGTACATCGCCATCGGCGTGCCCACGACGTCGGCCCAGATGGCCTGCTGCACACGCTGCGGGCGCAATGCGTCCAGCACGCGCAGCCGCCAGCCAGGGTGGCGGGCCTGCAGCCAGGCGGCCGCGGCCTCCAGGCCGGCCGCGGCCTCCGCGCGCAGCCAGGCGCAGTCGAAGCCGCGGTAAAGCACGCGGCCGGCGAAGTTGTCGGTGCTGGCGTAACGCAGCTCGTGCTCGACGCCGCGCACGCCCGCCAGCGGCCGGAAGTCAGGGTGGCCGGGAATGGCCTCGACCGCGACGATCGACGCCGGCTTCATTCGCGCCAGACCCCTTCGAAGTCGACGCTGCCGTCCGGCGCCATGACAAAGCCGCGCACGTCCTTGCGCAGCGGGATGTAGATCGATGAGTGCGCCATCGTGATCCAGGGGCGTTCACGCTTGAAGATGAGCTGGGCACGTTCGAACAGCGCCAGCCGCTTCGCCACGTCGACCTCGGCGCGTGCGGCGTCGAGCAGCGCGTCGAATTCCGGGTTGCAGAACTTGATGCCGCCGCGGCTCGAGGCACAGGTGAGGTTGGGCGACAGGAAGTCGTCGGCCGAGGGCAGGTCGGTGCTCCAGCCGCTCATGTAGACATCGTGTTCGCCATTGTTGGCGCGCTTGAGGTATTCGCCCCATTCGTAGGTGAGGATGCGGGCACGGATACCCACCTGCGCCCAGTCGGCCTGGATCAGCTGCGCCATGAGCTGGCCATTCGGGTTGGTCGGCCGGCTGATGGGCAGGGCCCACAGGTCGACGCTGGTGCCGGGCGGCACACCGGCCTGGGCCAGCAGCGCGCGGGCGCGGGCGGGGTCGAACTCGTTGCGCAGCTTGGTGTTGAAGCCGGGCACGCTGGGCGGGAAGGCACTGACCGCCTGCAGCGCGTCGCCGCGCGGGAACAGCACCTTGAACAGCGCGTTGCGGTCGATGGCGATGTCCAGCGCCTCGCGCACCTCGCGCCGGGCCAGCAGCGGGCGCTTCAGGTTGAAGGCCAGGTAGCTGATGTTCAGGGCCCGGGTCTGCAGGATGTCGACGCGAGGATGGCCGCTGAGCGTGCTGACATCGACGTCGCGGATGGCCGCAGCGACATGGCACTCGCCACGCGCGAGCTTCTGCACGCGCACGTTCGGCTCGCGGCTGATGGCGTAGATCAAGGCGCGCGGCTTCTGCACCCCGCCCCAGAAGGCCGGGTGCGGCTGCAGGCGCAGCACGTCGTCCTTGCGGTAACTCTTGAAGCGCCAGGGGCCGGTGCCCACGGGCTGGTTGTTGATGGCACTGGCGCGCCCGGCTGCGAGCAGCTGCGTGGCGTATTCCGCCGAGTGGATCGACGCAAAGGCACTGGCGAAGTACGAGAGGAAGTTGACGTTGCCACGGTGCAGCCGGAAGCGCACGGTGTGGGCGTCGATGCGGTCGATGCCGGCCACCATCTGCGCCAGCCCCAGGCTCTGGGCATGGACGAAGGTCGCCGGGAAGGCGCGATTGAACGGCAGCTGCGGGTCGATGAGCCGCGTAAAGCTGAACAAGACGTCGTCAGCGTTCAGCGGCCGCGTCGGCGTGAAGTACGGTGTGGTGTGGAAGGCCACATCCCGACGCAGGCTGAAGGTGATCGTGCGGGCGTCGGGCGAGACCTGCCAGGCCGTGGCCAGTGCCGGCTTCAGCTGCGCCGTGCCGCGCTCGTAGGCAACCAGGCCGTTGAAGAGCTGGGTCGTGACGTTGCTGGTGGCGCTGCTGTCCCAGAGCGCGGGGTCGAAACCCTCGGGGCTGGCGTCGGCGCAGAAGACCAGGGGCTTGTCGCTCGCGCAGACGTGCAACGGTGCGGCCAGCGCAGCCAGCGCCAGCACCCTCGCCATGGCCCCGAGCCACCCTATGAACTGCTTGCTTTTCAGCACCGGCCCATCATAGCGGTGGGCCGTGAGGGCCAAGGCACGTGCCGCAGGCGCAAGAAACGCCATGCAATACCCCCCCAAAAAGGGGTTATTGATCGAATCAGCCACCCACTTTCGGGGCGTCTGCGACAGCGTTCATACAACTCAAGGATGCTGTTCTAGGGGGTCAAAGCTAGCGTGCAGACAATGAGCAACCTCATAGAAGGCCCCGCCGACAGGCCGGACGAGCGCAAGGCCGAAGCCGCCGACGTCGTTGCCGAGCAGAACGGGACAGGCGCGCCCGCACCCATGCCGACCGACGAAGCCTTGACAGCCGCGGTCGATGCCCTGGCCCACCCGATGCTGGCGGTGCTGGCCGATGGCCTGCTGCTGCACGCCAACCTGGCCGCGCACGCACTGCTGGCGCTGGGTGTGCCGCTGGAGATGGGGCCGGACAGGCGCGTGGCCCCGCGGCTCGCCGGGCATCGAGGCAACTTTGCTTCGGCCGTGCAGACCGCCTCGAATGGCCAGCCGCAGCAGCTCACCTGGGCCGACGGCGAACAGACGGTTCACGCGACGCTGCGCCCCCTGGCCGAGCCCACGCCGGGAACGCCATCACCCCCGGTACTGGTGATGCTCGCCCCGCCACCCAGCACCGTGTTCGACGTCAGCGGTTTTGCCAACACCCATGGCCTGAGCGCAGCCGAAACCCGCGTTCTCGAAGCCTTGCTGCATGGCCACCAGGCCGAAATCACTGCGCAGCGCCTGGGCGTGGGCGTGGCCACGGTGCGCAGCCAGATCGCTTCGATCCGCCGCAAGACCGGGCACGACAGCGTCGCCACCCTCCTGGCAGCGCTCGGTGACCTGCCGCCGTTGCGCCATCCCGGTAAATAGATCACCAAGCGGGCCTCCCAGATTCACCGCACCGACAGCGCATCAATCCGTAGATTTCACCCCATGGCGCCACCACGCCACCGCAACAGCCCAAGGGGAAAAATCATGTACCAGATCGTCGGCGCCAAGGCGCAACAGGTTCTTGCAGCGGCCATGATCCCGGGCAGCGCGCCGGTCGGCAGCAGCTTCGGCCACCGCTCGTCTTCGACCGAGCGCCGCAGCGGCGGCCAGTTCAGCCAGTGGCTGACGCGCATGCTCGACGAAATCGACTACGGCATGCTGCTCGTCAGTGCCGACGCCCAGGTGCTGTATGTCAACCATGCCGCCCGCCACGAGCTGGACGGTGAACACCCGCTGCAGCTGCTGGGCCATGCGCTGCGCGCCCACCACCCGCAGGACGTGGCGCCGCTGTACGACGCACTGGCCGCGGCGCAACGCGGCCTGCGCCGGCTGCTGACGCTGGGCGAGGGTGAGCACCGGGTCAGCGTCTCGGTGGTGCCGCTGCCCTGCGCCGACGCAGAGGCCGCCAGTGGCGCTGCTGCGGCCGGCCAGACCACGCTGCTCGTGCTGGGCAAACGCCAGATGTGCGCGCAGCTGTCGGTGCAGGGTTTTGCGCGCAGCATGTCGCTGACACCCACTGAAACCCGAGTGCTGGAACTGCTGTGCAACGGCGTGCGGCCGACCGAGATCGCCACCCGCCAGGGTGTGGCCGTGAGCACGGTGCGCACCCAGATCGGCAGCATCCGCGGCAAGACCGGTGCGGGCAGCATCCGCGAACTCGTCCGCCAGGTGGCCCTGCTGCCGCCGCTGGTGGGCGCGCTGCGCAGTGGCCTGGCCGGGCGCTGAAATGGCGCTGACCCGCTAGCATCGGTGCGCCCCGCCGGGCCCTCACGGCCCCGGGGCCGCAGCCGATGGCCGAAACCCGCGCGGGCCCACCGCACCCCCTGCCACGCCATCCCGATCCGCTGGACAGCGCGCCGATGAGCGATTCGCTGCGTGCCCTGGCCCGCCGCGGCGAGCGCCGCCACGTGCGGCGCGGCGTGCAGCTGATTGTCGAAGGCGACGTCGGCGATACCCTCTACATCGTGCTGCAGGGCCGGCTGCGGGCCTACAGCGTGGGCAGCGACGGCCGCGAAGTCACCTATGCCAGCTACGGCCCGGGCGAATACGCCGGCGAGATGGGCCTGGACGGCGGCCCGCGCTCGGCCAATGTCGAAGCGCTGGAGCCCAGCATCTGCGCCGTGATCGCCAGGCCGACCTTGCAGGCCCACTTGCATGACGACCCGGCTTTCGCTTTCGAGCTGCTCTCGAAGGTGATCCGTCGCGCCCGGGCCACGACCATCGGCCTGAAGCAGATTGCCCTGAACGACGTTTACGGCCGCCTGAAGGCCTTGCTGGAAGAGATTGCCGTGCCCGCCGTCGACGGCCGCCGCGTTGCCGAACCGGCGCCCTCGCACCTGGAAATCTCGCAGCGCCTGGGCTGCTCGCGCGAGATGATCAGCCGGGTGATGAAGGACCTGGAACGGGGCGAATATGTCGAGGTCGGCCGCCGCCGCGTGGTGCTGCTGCGCGAGCTGCCCGCGAAGTGGTGACTGCGCAGGCCCGGCCCGATTCAAGCTTCCCGCCACGGATCCGGCTCTGCCGGTCCGTCAGCGGACGGCCTGCGGCGAGGACGCCGCAGGCGCTCGCAGGCGAAGAACAGTCCGCCTGGACTGTTCTTCGTCCGGCTCGCCCCCCTTGGGAGGTAGCGAGCGCCAGCGAGCTCGGGGGCTAAGCCTTCGGAGGACCGAATTCACGGGGGGGCTTGTCGGCGCGCCGGTAGAGCGGCTCGACTTTCGGCAGCTTGCCCTGGATGTCCTTGATCCGCGTTTCGCCCGCCGGGTGGGTGGACAGGAACTGCGGCGGCGCGCCCTTGCTGGCGGCCAGCATCTTCTGCCACAGCGTGACGCCGGCGCCCGGGCTGTAGCCGGCACGGGCCGACAGGTCCATGCCCACCAGGTCGGCCTCGGTCTCGTCCTCGCGGCTGAATTTCAGCGTCAGCAGCTGCCCGCCCATGTTCAGCAAGGCGTCGCCCGCGCCACCCAGCCCCAGCAGCGAGCTCAGCACGTTGGCGCCGATGCGCGTAGCCGCCGTCTTGCCCATGCGCTCACGGGCATGTTCACGCAGCGCATGCGCGATCTCGTGGCCCATGATGGCTGCGACTTCGTGGTCGCTGAGCTGCAGCTTCGACAGGATGCCGCTGTAGAAGGCGATCTTGCCGCCGGGCATGCAGAACGCATTGATCTGCTCGCTGCCCAGCAGGTTGACTTCCCATTGCCACTGCCTCGCCCGGCTGTTCCAGGGCATGGCAAAGGGCACGATGCGCTGGGCGATGCTGCGCAGGCGCAGCACCTGGGGGTGGTTGTCGGGCGCCAGCGCCCGCTGCTGGCTGGCCTCGCCCAGCATCTGCCGGTACTGCTGGCTGGCGGCGGCTTCCACCTGTTCGGCCGGCACCAGCTTGGTGAAACGCGATTCGCGCCCGACATCGCCGCGCAGGCCCTGGTCGGCCGCCTGGCCTTGCTGGGCCTGCGCCGTGCCGGCGAGCACGCCGGCCCCGCCAGCCAGCAGCAGGCCGGTGAAGAGGCGGCGGCTGTGCAGGGCACACAGGCAGGTCGGAACGTGGGACAGGGATGTGGTCATTCGTGGCTGCGGAAGTCGCCCGGGGGCGGGGCCCGCACATGTGGGTTGGAAGTTCAGTCCTGGCGTGGACCACTTTCGGGGCCAGAGGTTCAGCGCCCGCTGGGGGCCGGGCGCTTTCGTCGGCGGCAGTTTATCGGCGCGGCGGCAGCCAATTCTGAAACAGCGCTTGAAAGTCGCCTGGTCGGCCCGCAATTGCGGCCATGACGACGACACCATCCCCGCTGCACCTGCCCTGCCCGCATTGCGGCGCCACCAACCGGCTGCCTGTGGCACGCATCGACGAAGCCCCCAACTGCGGCCGTTGCAGCCAGCCGCTGCTGGCAGGCCAGCCGCTGGAGCTGGACGACGACAACTTCGATGCCGTCGTTGCCGCCACGCGGCTGCCCGTGGTGGTCGACTTCTGGGCCGCTTGGTGCGGCCCCTGCCAGGCCATGGCCCCGGCTTTTGCGCAGGCTGGCAGGCAGCTGGCCGGCCGCTCGCTACTGGTGAAGGTGAACAGCGACGACAGCCCCAGGCTGGCCGCACGTTTTGGCATCCGCAGCATTCCCACGCTGGTGAAGCTGCAGGCCGGGCGCGAGGTGCAGCGCCAGAGCGGGGCGCTGCCGGCGTCGGCGATCGTCGGCTTCGCTGGCGGCTAGGAGCCGGGCAGCCCAGCCGATGAAGCGGCCCGGCTGCGCGCCAGCGCCGCAAACCAGTCCACGCAATCGGCATTGGCCATCGCGTCGCGCTTGAACACGGTTTCTGGCGCGGCACCCAGCAGCAGCTTCTTCACCGGCAGTTCCATCTTCTTTCCAGACAGCGTGCGCGGGATGGCGCCTACCTGGAAGATGTCGTTCGGCACATGGCGGGCCGAAAGCGCCTGCCGGATGGCGCTGCGCAGTTGCTGCTGCAGCGCGTCGTCCAGCACCAGGCCTTCGCGCAGCACCACGAACAGCGGCATCCAGCTTTCACGGCCCAGGTATTCCAGGTCGACGACGAGGCTGTCCAGCACCTCGGGCAGGGCTTCCACCGCGCGGTAGAGCTCGGCCGTGCCCATGCGGATGCCGTGGCGGTTGATGGTGGCGTCGCTGCGGCCGTAGATCACCGCGCCATGGGTGCCGCTTTCGGGATGCGGCGTCAGGCGGATCCAGTCGCCATGGCGCCAGATGCCGGGGAACATGTCGAAATAGCTGGCGGCGTAGCGCGCGCCACCGGGGTCGTTCCAGAAGTAGAGCGGCATCGACGGCATCGGCTGCGTGCAGACGAGTTCACCCACCGCGTCGATCAAGGGCCGGCCGTCTTCGCTCCAGGCCTCGATCGCCGCGCCCAGGCAGCGGCACTGCATTTCGCCGCGCACCACCGGCAGCCCGCGGTGGCCGGCGACGAACGCGCCGGCGAAGTCGGTGCCGCCGCTGATCGGGTTCAGCCAGATCGGCTGGCCGCCGGGGCGCGGCAGTTGCTGCCAGATCCAGTCGTAGCACTCGTCGGACAGCGGGCTGCCGGTGCTGCCCACGGCCTGCAGGCGCGACAGGTCGGCTTGTCTCATCGGCTCGACACCGGCCTTCAGGCAGCTGGCGTAGAAGGCCGCGCCGGCGCCGAACCAGGTGACGCCGGCTGCCGCCGCGAAGCGCCAGAGCGTGCCCCAGTCGGGCGCCTTCGACGCGCCGCCCGGGTTGCCGTCGAACAGGCAGATGGTGGTGCCGCCGAGCAGCGCCGCCACCTGCGCGTTCCACATGATCCAGCCGGTGCTGCTGAACCAGAAGAAACGTTCGGCATGGGCGCGGCCGGCGGCCGTGCTGGGATGGATGTCGTTGTGCAGCGTGCCTTTCAACGATTCGAGCACGATGCCGCCGTGGCCGTGCACGATGGGCTTGGGCAGGCCGGTGGTACCGCTGGAATAGACGATCCACAGCGGGTGCTCGAAGGGCAACCAGCGCGGCGCCCAGCCGGCGGGCGCTTCGCCGGCCAAAAGATCAGCCCAGTCGTGGGTGGCGTAGGGGGCGCCTTCGCCGGCGAAGCCCGCAGCGAAATCGGCAGCACGCGCGGCCGGGTCGATGCCCGGCACCAGCACCAGGTGCTGCAGCGTCGGCAACCCGGCCAGCACCTCGCGCAGCACCGGGCGGCGGTCATGTGCCGTGCCGCCCCAGACCTGGCCGTCCACCGCCAGCAGCAACTTCGGTTCGATCTGGCGGAAGCGGTCGAGCACGGCCACCGGGCCCATGTCGGGGCTGCATACGCTCCACAATGCGCCCACGCTGGCACAGGCCAGGAAGGCCACCACCGTCTGCGGCGTGTTCGGCAGGTAGGCGCAGATGCGATCACCGGGCTGCACGCCCAGTTGCGTGAAGTGCGTGGCCAGCACGGCCACCTGGCGCTGCAGCTCGGGCCAGCTCAGGGTCTGCGGTGACAGGCCCTGCGCCTGCCGGCTTTCGTCCTGGAAGACGATGGCCGGTTGGCCGGCGGCATGGGCCGCGTCGGCATGGCGCAGCACCTGGCGCGCGTAGTTGATCTGCGCGCCCGGGAACCAGTGCGCGCCGGGCATGCGCAAGGCGCCTTGCGGCGGCACCAGCACGGCGGTGTGCGGGGTGGGCGACTGCAGTTCGAAGTGGTCCCACACGGCTTGCCAGAACGCGGCCAGATCCGTCACCGACCATTGCCAGAGCGCGTCATAACGGTCGCACTTCAGGCCGCGATGTTCAGCCAGCCAGGCTTCGAATTGCGCCATCCGGGTGGCAGGCATGGGCTTCCCTTCAGGCGGCCGGGGCGTCGATGTCGGCCCAGCGGAACCAGTCGTAGTTGAACGGGTGGCGCACGGGGCCGTGCACCCCGGGCTGCAGCAATTCGGTGTCGATCGGGTGGTAGTGCGGGATCACCGGCATGTAGGCCAGCTGCAGGCGCTGCGCGTGGCGCATCAGGGCCAGGCGTTCGGGGCCGTCGGGCAGCACGCGCTGGCGTTCGTACAGACGGTCGAAGGCGGGCAGCTTGAAGCGGCTGTCGCTGCTCTGGCCGGCATTGGGGCCGTAGGTGAGGCCCAGGAAGAAGTCGCCGTCCGGGCTGCTCGCGCTCCAGATGAAGCTCCAGATCATGATCTGCCCGGCCAGCGAACGCTTGATGAGTTCACCGAACTGGGCGAATTCGAAGTTCACCTTCAGACCCACCGCCTTCAGGTGCTTGAACCACAGTTCGCTCAGCGCGCGCGAACGCCGGTCGGGCGGGAAAGCCATGCGCAGCACCAGCGGCCGGCCGTCGGGCAGCTCGCGCCAGCCGTCGCCATTGCGGTCGGCATAGCCATGCAGGTCGAGCAGCGCACGCGCGCGGGCATGGGACGGCGTGCCCAGCTCGCTGCGGAAGGTCGGGTCGTAGCCGTAGCAATGCGGCGGGATGATGCTCTGCGCCGGCAGCCCCTGGTCGCGGATGACACCGCGCACGATCTCCAGGTTGTCGTTGGCCAGGGCGATGGCGCGGCGCAGGGCCACCTTCTCGGGCATGTAGCCGCCGATCAGCGGGTCGTCGAAGTTGAAGAAGCTGTGGCTGATCGACGGGGAGAGCCCGCGTTCGGCACGCACCTGCTTGCGCGCCAGGAAGGGGGCGAGCTGGCCGCCGGGCATGGCCAGTTGGCCGAAGTCGGGCGGCACGGTGAGGATGTCGAATTCGCCTTGCAGGAAGGCCAGCCAGCGCGGCTGCGACTCTTCGATGATCTGCATCTCGATGCGGTCGACGCGCGGCGCGCGGGTTCCGGCCAGGCGCTGTGCCGCGGCCTGCAGCCGCGGCTCGGACCCGGCGCCCACGGTGTGGAAGACCTGCTCGCGAAAACGCGGGTTCTTCTCCAGCACGATCTGCGAACCGCGCCGCCACTGCACCAGCCGGAAGGGCCCCGTGCCCACCGGGTGGGCCATCAGGTCGCTGCCGTAGGTCTGCACCACCTCGCGCGCCACCGCGCCGCACACGGCAGACGCCATCAGCGCCGTGAAGCGCGGCGAAGGCTCGGCCAGGCGCACTTCGAAGCGGTAGCGGTCGAGCACGCGCAGGCCGGGCACTTCGGTGTCGTAGGGGAAAGGCGTCTTGGTCTTCAGCGCCTGCGCGCGCAGTTCGCTCAGGCCCAGGATCTTCTCGTTCTCGAACTGGTACAGGTGTTCGGTGATGGTCGCCGGGTCGTAGTAGCGCTTGATGCTGTACACATAGTCGGCCGCCACCAGTTCGCGCGGCTGGCCCTTGAAGGCCGGGTCGTCGGCGAACAGGATGCCGGGCATGATGCTGACGATGAAATGCCTGAAGTCGGCCGAGACTTCGGGCAGGCGCGCTGCTGTCAGCGGCACCAGCACAGCCGGGCGGGCAAGCAGGTCGTAGGTCAGCGGCGCTTCGAAGATGTGGGCGTTGATGCGCAGCGAAGTCTGGTCGCTCACGCGCGGCGGGTCGAAGCCGAATTCGCCGATGTGCTGCACCACTCGCAGCGTCTTGGTGGCTGCGCTGGCGCGCGCCGGGGCCGGCAGCAGCAGGCCACCGGTGCCGGCAGACAGCAGCAGGCCGCCGCTGCCCGCGGCGAGCAGCTCGCGGCGCTGGAACCCGGGCAAATCAGGTTCGCCCATGCTGGAGCCCCACGTCGATGTCGACAAAATGCCACCACTCGTTCCAGAACACCGGGCGACGGTAGCCCACCAGGGCCGGGTGGAACAGGTCGGCGACGAAGCGGTGCACATGCAGCTTGTACGGCGCGTAGGCCACGGCCAGGCGCTTGGCGCGCTCGAACAGGGCCTCGCGTTCGGGGCCGTCGGGCAGCACGCTGAGCTGGTCGTGGATGGCATCGAACTCGGGCAGCGCGAAGCGCGGCAGGTTCTGCTGCCCGGCCTGCGGGCCGTAATAGCGTGTCAGCATGGCCTGGCCGTCGCCGCTGGTGGCACTGCTGGCCACGCCCCACATCTGCAGCTGGCCGGCGCGCGCGGCCTTCAGGTTTTCCGGCCACTTCGCGGTCTTGAAGCGCATGCGGATGCCGATGCTCTGCATCGCCTTCTGCCAGAGCTCGTTCAGCTGGCGGGTCTGCTGGTCGGGCTGGGTGGCGCATTCCAGCACCAGCGGGCTGCCGTCGGGTTGCTCGCGCCAGCCGTCGCCGTCGCGGTCGACATAGCCGTACAGGTCGAGCAGCGCACGCGCACGCGCTGGCGCGTGGTCGCTGTTCTCGCTCTTGAACTTCGGGTCGTAGCCGCTCATGTGCGGCAGCACCGGGCTTTGCGCCGGGATGGCCAGTCCGCGACGCACGCTGCGGATCTCCCGGTCCAGGTCGACGGCCAGGTTCATGGCGCGGCGCAGCGCCACCTTGTGCGGCGCCAGGCCGCCGATCACCGGGTCCTGCATGTTGTAGTAGGTCATCGTGACGTCGGCCACGAGCACACGTTGGCCGCGAACGCCCTGCCGCGCCAGGTTCGGCGCCACGCGCCCGCCGGGCATCGCGACGTCGATGAATTCGTTGGGCAGGCGGTCCATCAGGTCGGCCTGGCCGTTCAGGAACGACAGCCAGCGCGGCTGCTCGGCTTCGATGATCGAAACCTCCACCCGGTCGAGCAGCGGCAGGCGGCGGCCGCGCAGCTTCGCGGCGATGGCCTGGCCTTCGGCGTCTTCGGCGGCTGGCTCGGCTTCCCACAGGCGTTCGCGGTAGGCGCGGTTGCGTTCGAGCACGATCAGCGACGAGCGCCGCCATTGCACCAGCCTGAACGGGCCGGTGCCCACCGGGTGCTCGCCGATGCGGTCGCCGTAGAACTCGGCCACCTCGCGCGCCACGGCACCGTACCAGCCACTGGTGGCCAGCATCTCGGGGAAGCGCGGCAGCGGGTCTTCCAGCCGCACCTGCAGGGTGTGGCGGTCCAGCGCGCGCAGGCCCTCGATCGGGCGGTCGTAGTCGAAGGGCTGCTTGTTCTTCAGCGCCTCGCGCCGGAGTGCTGCCAGGCCGACGAACTTGCGCTGTTCCATGCTGGCCCACAGCGGGCTCTTCACCGCCGGGTCGGCAAACCGCTTGTAGGTGTAGACGAAGTCCTCGGCCATCAGTTCACGCGGGCGGCCCCTGAAGGCCGGATCGTCGGCGAAGAAGATGCCCGGGCGCAGCTTCAGCGTCCAGGTGCGGAAGTCGGCGCTGGGCTCGGGCATGGCCGCGGCGGTCAGCAGCACCAGCCTGGCCGGCCGCGCCAGGTGGTCGTAGGCCAGGGGCGACTCGAAGATGTGGCAGATGATCGTGCGCGAATAGACGTCGCTGATCTGCGCCGGGTCGAAGCTGCTTTCGGCCACCGGGAAGGCATACCGCAGCACCTTGGTGGCCGCCGGCACCGGGGTCCTTGCGCGGGCCGGGAACGACAGCGGCAGTGACGACGCGGCGAAGGCCGCCGTCAGCGCCAGCGTCTGCCTGCGCTTCACGCCTGGCGCGGCTCGACGTCGACCATGTGCCACCAGTTGTACCAGTACGCCGGCCGCCGGTAGCCGCTGACGTTGCTGTACATGAGGTCGATGAGGAAGCGGTGGCAGTGCAGCTTGTACGGCATGTAAGCCACGGCCAGGCGCTTGGCCTGCCCGAACAGCGCTTCACGCTCGGGGCCGTCGGGCGCGAGCGAGAGCTTGTCGTAGATGGCGTCGAAGGCCGGCAGCTTGAAGCGTGCGATGTTGCCTTCGCCCGCCTGCGGCCCGTAGTACCGCGCCAGGATGCTCTGCCCGTCGCCGCCCGAGGCCGACGAGGCCACGCCCCACATCTGCAGCTTGCCGGCCTTGGCACCCTTCAGGTTCTCGGGCCACTGGGCAGGGCGGAAGTCCGTGCGCAGGCCTACCGCGGCCAGGTTCTTCTGCCACAGGTCGGCCAGCTCGCGGCTGGTCTGGTCGGTCTGGGTGGCGGGCTGCAGCACCAGGGGCTGGCCGTCGGGCATCTCGCGCCAGCCGTCGCCGTTCTTGTCGACATAGCCGTAAAGGTCGAGCAGGGCCTTGGCGCGCGCCGGGCTGTATTCGCTGTTCTCGCTTCTGAACTTCGGGTCGTAGCCGCTGGTGTACGGGATGATCGGGCTTTGCGCCGGGATGCCCATGCCGCGGCGCACGATCTTGATCTCGCGCTCCAGGTCGACGGCCAGCCCGATGGCGCGGCGCAGCGCCACCTGGTGCGGCTCGTAGCCGCCCACCACCGGGTCTTCCATGTTGAAGTAGGTCATCACCACGTCGGTGGTCAGCACACGCTGGCCGGTGATGCCCTGCTTGGCCAGGTTGGGCGCGATCTGCCCGCCAGGCATGACCACGTTGACGAAGTTGCCGGGCAGGCGCTCGAGAAAGTCGAACTGCCCGTTCAGGAACGACAGCCAGCGCGGCTGTGGTTCTTCGATGATGGACACCTCCACCCGGTCCACCAGCGGCAGCCGCCGGCCCTTCAGGCGCGCCAGGATGGCCTGGCCTTGGGCGTCGTCGGCAGCAGGCTGGGCGTCCCACAGGCGTTCGCGGTAGGCGGGGTTGCGCTCCAGCACGATGAGCGACGAGCGCCGCCACTGCGCCAGCCGGAATGGCCCGGTGCCCACCGGGTGCTCGCCGATCTTGTCGCCATAAGCCTGCACGACTTCACGGGCCACCGCGCCATAGGTGTCGGTCGCGGCCAGGATCTCCATGAAGCGCGGCCGCGACACCCCC
Organism: Rubrivivax sp.; assembly: GCA_022842595.1. Lineage (GTDB taxonomy): Bacteria > Pseudomonadota > Gammaproteobacteria > Burkholderiales > Burkholderiaceae_C > Rubrivivax. Next base: position 36,969 of record JALHPF010000005.1, on the reverse strand, counting down.
AGCTTGAACTGCACCGTGTAGCGGTCCAGCGCTTTCAGGCCTTCGATGGGCTTGTCGTAATCGAAGGGCTGGCGGCTATCCAGTGCCTGCTGGCGCAGCGCCGACAGGCCCAGCAGTTCCATGTCTTCGATGGTGTTCCAGTTCGGGCTCTTGTTGGCGGGGTCGGCGAAGCGCTTGAAGGTGTAGACGAAATCCTCGGCCGTGAGCTCGCGCCGCTTGCCTTGGAAAGCCGGGTCGTCGGCGAAGAAGATGCCGGGCTGGATCTTGATGGTCCAGAGCTTGAAGTCAGCGCTGATCTCGGGCATGCCCGCGGCCACCAGCGGCACCACCTTCGGCGGGCGGGCGAGGTGGTCGTAGTTGTAGAGCGCCTCGAAGATGTGCGAGGTGACGGTGATGGAATAGACGTCGTCGCGCTGCGCCGGGTCGAAGTTGGTCTCGGCCACCTGGAAGGCGTAGCGCAGCACACGCTGAGCGCTGGGCTTCGGCTGCTGCGCGACAGCCGGCAACACCAGCGCCGCACCGGCGGCTGCACCCAGCGCCAGGGTGTCGCGACGTTTCACTGCGCCGCCCCGCGGGCGCGCTGCTGCACCTGCAGGTCGATGTCGATGTACTTCCAGAAGTCGCGAACGAAGATGTTGCGGTGGTAGCCCGTCACCCAGGGCTGGGTGATGTCGGTGAAGATGCGGTGCACGTGCACCTTGTAGGGCATGTAGGCCACCATCAGGCGCGCGGCATCGGCCACCACGGCATTGCGTTCGGGGCCGTCGGGCATCGCGCGCTGCTGTTCGTAAAGCTTGTTGAAGGCCGGCAGGTCGAAACGCGCGTGGTTGGCCTGGCCCTTGTTGGGCCCGTAGCCCAGCGCCAGGAAGGTGTCGCTGTCGGGCCCGCCGCTCCAGCCCACGCCCCACATCATCAGTTTGCCGGTGCGGCTGGTCTTCAGGTTTTCCGGCCACTTGGCCGCCTTGAACTCGATCTTGATGTTGATCGACTTCATGTTGCGGTTCCACTGCTCGATGAGCTGGCGGCTCTGCTGGTCGGGCTGGGTGGAATATTCCAGCACCAGCGGGCTGCCGTCGGGCTGGTCGCGCCAGCCGTCGCCGTTCTTGTCGACATAACCGTGCAGGTCGAGCAGGGCCTTGGCGCGGCCCAGGTCGTAGTCGCTCATCACGCTCTTGAACTTGGGGTCGTACGCAATCGTCTCGGGCGCGATCGGCCCCTGGCCCGGGATGGCCTGGCCCCGGCGCACGAGGCGGATTTCGCGGTCGACATCGACAGCCAGGCTGATGGCACGGCGCAAGGCCACCTTGTGCGGCTCGTAGCCGCCGACCACCGGGTTCTCCATGCCGAAATAGGACACCGCGACGTCGGCACGCGGGTAGCGCACCGCCTGCAGGCCCTTCTTCGCCAGGTTAGGCGCGAGCTTGTTGTTCGGCAGCACGGTGCTGGCGAAGTCGGCCGGCATCTCTTCCATCAGGTCGAATTCCTCGTTCAGGAAGGCCAGCCAGCGCGGCTGGTTCTCTTCGATGATCGAGATGTGCACCTCGTCGATGAGCGGCAGGCGCTGGCCCTTGTACTTCTGCGCAATGGCCTGCAGCCGGGCGTTGCCGGCGGGCGGGTCTTCGTTGTAGAAGACCTCGCGGTAGTTCGGGTTGCGCGCCAGCACGATCTGTGAACTGCGCTTCCACTGTGCCAGCCGGTAAGGCCCGGTGCCCACCGGGTGCTCGCCGATCTTGTCGCCGTAGAACTCGACGACCTCGCGCGCCAGCGCGCCGGTGAAGGAACCGTCGGTGAAGAAGCTGTACAGGAAGCGCGGCGAGGCATCGGCCAGCTTGATCTGGAAGGTGTAGCGGTCCAGCGCCTTCAGGCCTTCGACGGGTGTGTCGTAGTCGAACGGCTTCTTCTCGGCCAGCAGCTTCTTGCGCAATTCGCTCAGGCCCAGGATGCCGGCGCCTTCCAGGATGTAGAGGTTGCCACTTTTCCAGCGCGGGTCGTAATGACGCTTGAGCGAATAGACGTAGTCCTCGGCCACCAGTTCACGCTTGACGCCCTTGAAGGCCGGGTCGTCGGCGAAGTAGATGCCGGGCTTGATGCGGATCGTGAAGGTCTTGAAGTCGGCCGAGATCTCGGGCATGCCCGCGGCCGTGGCCGGGCGCATGCGCGCCGGCTTGGCCATGAATTCGAACTCGTAGGGCGCTTCGAAGAAGCCGTTGGCCACGGTGCGCGAATACAGGTCGGTGATCTGCGCCGGGTCGAAGCTGGTCTCGGCAACGCGGAAGGCGTACCGCAGCACTTTCTTGCCGTCGGGCTGGGACGGGGCCTGGACCTGGGCCTGGGCCTGCAAGGCGGTGCCAGCAACAACGGCCGCGAGCAAGCCTGCGGTGACGAGGCGGATGAGTTTCATGACGGGCTCCTGCAGATCAGGGTGCGGTGGTGTCGGGCGCGATGTCGACATGGCGCCAGAAGTCGCGGATGAACGGGTGCGGCACATAGCCCAGCACCCGTGGCTGCACCAGCCAGGTCTGGATGTCGTGGCCGCTGGCCTTGTAGGGCATGTAGGCCAATGCCAGTTTCATGCCTTGCTGGATGAGCGCGTCGCGTTCGGCGCCGTCGGGCAGCATGCGCTGGCGCTGGTGGATTTCATTGAACGCGGGCAGGTTGAAGCGCGAGGCATTGGCCTGGCCGACGTTCGGGCCGTAGAGCAGGTCCATGAAGTAGCTGCCGTCGGGGATGGCGGCACTCCAGCCGGTGGTCCACATCATCAGCCTGCCGGCGCGGCTGGCCTTGATGTTCTCGGGCCAGGCGCCGACGCGGAAGTTGATCTTCACGCCGATGGCGTCCATCGACCTCTTCCACATGCCCTGCCAGGACCGCGCCAGCTGGCTGGGCTCGGTCGTCAGTTCCAGCACCAGCGGGCTGCCGTCGGGCTGGTCGCGCCAGCCGTCGCCGTTCCTGTCGGTGTAGCCGTACAGGTCGAGCAGGGCTTTGGCGCGGGCGGGGCTGTGCTCGGCCATCTCGGACTTCAGCTTCGGGTCGTAGCCGCTCACGCCCGGTGGCATGAGGGACTGCGCCGGAACCATCTGCCCATGGCGCATCAGCTGGATCTCGCGCTCGACGTCATAGGCCAGAGACAAGGCCCGGCGCAAGGCCACACGTTCGGGCTGCAGGCCGCCGACCATCGGGTGGTCGATGTTGAAGTAGACATGGCGCGTGATCGGGATGACGTACTGCCGCATCTGCACGCCGCGCCGCGCCAGGTTCGGCGCCACGGCGTTGTTCGGCACGGCCTGGGTGATGAACTCGGGCGGCACCCAGAGCAGGTCGAGTTCGTTGTTCAGGAAGGCCAGCCAGCGCGGCTGGGTCTCTTCGATGATGGCGATCTCCACGCGGTCCACCATCGGCAGCGCGCGGCCGCGGAACTGGTTGGCGATGTCGCGGCGAAGCGCGTCGCCCGCTGGCGGCTGCTCGTTGTGGACGCTGTGCTTGTGCACGGGGTTGCGCTCCAGCACGATGCGTGAACTGCGCGTCCAGCTCGCCAGCCGGAACGGCCCGGTGCCCACCGGCGGCACCATCTGGTCGGCCGGATAGGACTGCACCACCTCGCGCGCCAGCGCGCCGCTGAGCGCCGCGGTGGCAAACACGTAAGGCAGGCGCGGCGCCGGCTGCGCGGTGCGCACCTCGAAGCGGTAGCGGTCCAGCGCGCGCACACCGGCCACTTCGGTGTCGTAGTCGAAGGGCTGGCGCGTTTCCAGCGCCTTCTTGCGCAGTTCGCCCAGCCCCAGCAGGCCGGCGTTTTCGTAATGGAACAGCGTCGGGCTGCGCGTCACCGGGTCGTAGTAGCGCTTGATGCTGTAGACGTAGTCGGCTGCGGTCAGCTCGCGCGGCTGGCCCTTGAACGCCGGGTGGTCGCTGAAATAGATGCCCGGCTTGATGCGGAAGACAAAACGCGTGTAGTTGTCCGAGATCTCGGGCAGCTCGGCGGCGTTGGCCTTCAGCGTGGCCGGCTGGGCCAGCAGGTCGTAGGTCAGTGGTGGATCGAACAGGCTGGCCACGACCGCGGTGGAGACGACGTCGGACAGCCGGGGAGGGTCGAAACCGCTCTCGCTGGCCTGGAAGGTGACACGCACGGTCTTGGTCTGCGCCGCGGCGGGCAGGCTCAGCGCGCAGCTCAAGGCGAGGGCCGAAAGCAGCCCGAGCAGGCGCCTGGCAGGCAACGCAGACGGCAAGGCAGCGGTGAACACGGTCATCCCGAAGGCGGCTCAGGTGAGGGTTGCGGGTCGGAAAGCCCGAAGTCTAGGCGCGCGCGGGCATGGCCCTTGCTGGACTTCACCCGCACCCGGGGGGGAAATCACCCGACGGAATGGCCCCAGCCCCCACCTACACTCGCCCATTCCAAATTTCGGGCGTCCCGCCACGAGCGGTGGCGCCACCCGGAGAACCGAAACGATGGCCGCCTACCTGATACGCCGCCTCTGGCAGATGATCCCCACGCTGGCAGGCGTGGTGCTGCTGGTGTTCTTTCTGTTCAAGTACTTCGGCGGCGACCCCGCCGAGGTACTGGGCGGCCTGAACGCCAGCCCCGAACAGATCAAGGCGATCCGCCAGACCCTGGGCCTGGACGAGCCCATCTGGTACCAGCTGTGGCTGTTCGTCAAGCAGATCGTCACCTTCGACTGGGGCAAGAGCTGGGCCACCAACGAGGCGGTCAGCAACCTCTTCGCCACCCGGCTGCCGGCCACGCTGACGGTGATGATTCCGATCCTGGTGCTGGACGTGCTGCTGGCCCTGCCCATCGCCATGTGGGTGGCCTACCGCCGTGGCAGCCTGACCGACCGCGCGCTGATGGTCGTCACAACCGTGGCGCTGTCGATCAGCTTCCTGGTCTACGTCATCATCGGCCAGTATGTGTTCGGCTTCCAGCTCGGCTGGTTCCCGGTGCAGGGCTGGAGCGACAGCGTCTGGACCAACCTGGCCGTCTACACCCCGCTGCCGGTGCTGCTGGCGGTGATGGTGGGCCTGGCGCCGCAGACGCGGCTGTACCGCAGCTTCCTGCTGGACGAACTCGGCCAGGACTACGTGCGCACCGCGCGCGCCAAGGGCATGACCGAAGGCGTGGTGCTGTTCAGGCACGTGCTGCGCAACGCGATGATCCCCATCCTGACGAACATCGGCCTGCAGCTGCCTGGCATCTTCGTCGGCAGCTTCCTCATCGAAGTCTTCTTCTCGATCCCCGGCCTGGGCCGTGAAGTGCTGCTGGCGGTGAACCGCAGCGACTTCCCGGTGATCCAGGCGGTGACCATCTACCTGGCGGTCATCACGATGCTGATCAACCTGCTCACCGACCTGGCCTACAAGGTCGCCGACCCACGGGTGGTGCTGAAATGAGTGCCGTCCTCCCCGTTCAAACCGCGCTGGACGACACCCAGCAGAAGAGCGAAGGCGTCTGGCACGCCGCCTGGCGACGCTTCAAGGCCGACCGCGTGGGCCTGGCCTCGCTCATCGTGGTGCTGGCCTTCATGCTGATGATCGTGCTGTCGTTCACCGGCCTGGTGGCCAAGAACTGGCAAAACGAAGTGGGCGTGCCGAACGCGCCCCCCACCTTCATCGGCCCGAAGCCGCCGCAGGCCGCGGGCGCGATCGAAGTGCCTACGGGCCCGAATGTCGACCTGTCGGACATCGACCCGCTGGCGCCGCGCTACAAGGAATGGGACGAACGCGCCAAGCAGTTCCAGACGACCGAGACGGTGAAGGCCCAGACCCTGCCGCTGGGCGGCGACCGCCTGGGCCGCGACGTGCTGGCCAAGACATTGAAGGGCACCGAGATCAGCGTCTTCGTGGGCGTGGCCGCGGCCGTGGTGGCCACCACCATCGGCGTGCTGCTGGGGGCCTTCGGCGGCTTCTTCGGCGGCAAGATCGGCGACCTGCTGGAGTGGGTCTACAACGTCTTCGAGAGCATCCCGAACATCCTGCTCATCTTCGCCTTCGCTGCGGTGGTGGGCCGGGGCGTGGAAAGCGTCGTCATCATCCTGGCACTCACCGGCTGGACCGGCATGTACCGCCAGGTGCGCGCCGAGTTCATCAAGCACAGCAGCCGCGAGTACGTGCGCAGTGCCGAGGCCATCGGCGCCAGCCGCATGAGCCGCATGTTCAAGCACATCCTGCCCAACGTCAGCCACGTGGTGCTGGTGCGCATGGGCCTGCTGGTGGTGGGCTTCATCAAGGCCGAGGTCATCCTGTCCTACCTGGGCCTGGGCGTACGGGTCGACCAGGTGAGCTGGGGCACGATGCTGGCCGAGGCGCAGAGCGAGCTGATCCTGGGCTACTGGTGGCAGCTGGGTGCGGCGACGCTGTTCATGGCCGTGTTCGTCACCGCCTTCTCGTTGATGGCCGATGCGTTGCGCGACGCGCTCGACCCGAAGTTGCGTGGATTGGAATAACAAGATGTTGCTGTCGATCCAGGACCTGAAGGTCGCCTTCCGCATGGGCAAGGGCGTGCTCGCCGAAGCGGTGAAGGGCGTGAGCTTCGACGTGCCCGAGAACAGCACCGTCGCCCTGGTGGGCGAGTCGGGCTCGGGCAAGAGCGTCACTGCCATGTCGATCCTGAACCTGCTGCCGGACAACGCCGTGCGCACCGGCCAGGTGTTGTGGCTGGGCCGCGACCTGCTGAAGGCCGAACTGCCGGAACTGCAGGCCCTGCGCGGCAAGGAAATCGCCTGTGTCTTCCAGGACCCGATGAGCTCGCTCAACCCGGTCTTCAACGTCGGCCAGCAGCTGTGCGAACCGCTGATGAAGCACATGGGCCTGGGCAAGGCCCAGGCGATGCGGCGGGCCGAGGAACTGCTGGCCGAGGTGGGCATCCCCGAACCGAAGCGCCGCCTGGCCAGCTACCCGCACGAGATGAGCGGCGGCCAGCAGCAGCGCGTGATGATCGCGATGGCGCTGACCTGCGAACCCAAGCTGCTGATCGCCGACGAGCCCACCACCGCGCTCGACGTGACCATCCAGCGCCAGGTCATCGAGCTGCTGGCGCGGCTGCGCGAGAAGCACCGCATGAGCGTGCTCTTCATCAGCCACGACCTGGGGCTGGTGGGCGAGATCGCCCAGCACGTGGTGGTGATGCGCCACGGCGCCATCCGCGAGCAGGGCCCGGTGGCTCAGATCTTCGAAGCCCCGAAAGACGACTACACCCGCGCGCTGCTGGCCTGCCGGCCCAGCCTGGAAGGCAACCCGGCGCGGCTGATGGTCATCGACGACCACATCGCCGCCTCCACCCGCCGCGCTGCCGGCCAGGAAGCACTGGCCGAGCGCGTGGCCGCGGCGAAAGACCCGAACGCGCCCGTGGTGCTGGAAGTACGCAGCCTGGCCAAGAGCTTCTGGCTGAGCAAGGGCCTGTTCGGCAAGCGCGAATTCAAGGCCGTGCAGAACGTCAACTTCAAGCTTCGCAAGGGCCACACGCTGGGCGTGGTGGGCGAATCGGGCAGCGGCAAGACGACGATGGGGCTGACGCTGCTGCGCCTGCACGAACCCACCGGCGGCGAAGTCATCTTCGACGGCAAGAACCTGCTGAAGCTGTCCGACAGCGAACGCCAGCTGATGCGCCGGCGCATCCAGATCGTCTTCCAGAACCCGTACGCCAGCCTGAACCCGCGCTTCACCATCGGCCAGACCCTGATCGAGCCGATGACCATCCACAACATCGGCGCCAACCTCGCCGAACGTGAGCAGCGTGCCCGCACCCTGCTGGAAAAGGTGGGACTGGACGGCCGCGCCTTCGGCAAGTATCCGCACGAGTTTTCAGGCGGCCAGCGCCAGCGCGTGGCCATCGCCCGCTGCCTGACGCTGAACCCCGAGGTGCTGGTGCTCGACGAGTCGGTGAGCGCACTGGACGTGAGCGTGCAGGCCCAGGTGCTGAACCTGCTGCGCGACCTGCAGGACGAATTCGGCCTGGCCTATGTGTTCATCAGCCACGACCTGGCGGTGGTGCGTTTCATCAGCGACGAAGTGCTGGTGATGAAGGACGGCCAGGTGGTGGAACAGGCCAGCGCCGCGCAGATCCTGGCGGCGCCGAAAGAGGACTACACGAAGCGGCTGCTGGCGGCCATTCCGCGAGGGTACCGAGCGGCCGCCTGATTCCCCGCGAGGGTACCGAGCGGCCGCCTGATTCCCCGCGAGGGTACCGAGCGGCCGCCTGATTCCCCGCGAGGGTACCGAGCGGCCGCCTGATTCTTCGCGCCGCCAGCAAGCGCGTCGGGCCACGGCCGGGTCAGCGCGCGGCAGCGCCGAGGCACGGGCACGATGGATCAATCGGCAACGCGGGTGGCGTCGGCCTGCAGGTACATGCTGCGCACGTGCAGCTGAGCGGGCCGCGGGTCGTCGCCGGCATCGGCCCCGCGGCTGAAGCCGATGAACCAGTCCAGGCCCGGAACGTAAAACACCGAGCCCGAGACGGGATAGGCGTCCAGCTGCAGCCCACCTTCGGGCTGCACTTGCAGCTGCTGGCCGGTCCAGCGCAGGTCCACCCTGCCCAGGCCCTGAGCGAAGTAGCGGCCAGCGACTGTGCTGCGGGCCGCCTTGGGCAGCTGCGTGAGTGCCTCCACCACGGGCGACTGTGGCGTCGCCGGTCGCCCGGCCAGCAGGTCGACCAGCCCACGCTGCAGCGGTATCAGGGCCCACGCCGGGATCGCGCTGTTGGACACCAGGGCAGCGCTCTCGTGCCTGTCCCGATCCCAGTAGACCCAGGCATGGAAACCGTTGAGGCTGCCGGTGTAATGGCACTGTCGCCCTTCCGGGGCGCAGTACCAGCTGAGGCCATTGATCGCCGAAGGCCGTCCGCCGATGAGGGGGCGCGCCCGGCCAGCCCGTTCGGCCTGTGCGGGCAGCACGCGTGCGTGGGCCCAGGCATGGCCCCAGCGCGCCAGATCGGTGGCCGAGAAGATCAGATTCGATGCGCCCAGGAAAGCCTCGTCGTCATAGGCATCGTGGTCCTGCCAGCGGCCATCGTGGAAGCGGTAGCCGCGCGTCCGGGGCACCGGCCAGTCGGCGAAGTGCGGCGGGCGCGCGAAGCTGGACGCCATCCCATGCGGCCGGAAGAAGCGGTCACGGACAAACCCGTCGTAAGGCTGGCCCGTGATGCGTTCGATGATCAGCGCCGCGGCGTCGTAGCCCAGGTTGGTGTATTCGAAGCGAGTTCCGGGGTCGAAGGCCGGCGCCGGCATCGTCTGGCCGGCGATGCGCAGCAGGGCCTCGGTCGTGCGCGGCTGGCCGGGCGCAAAGTGCTCGTCGAAGATCCCGTAGTCCGGCGCCAGCCCGTTGCTGTGGGCCAGCAACTGGGCGACCGTGACGCCGGCATGGGGGTACTCCGGCACGATGGCTTGCACGGCGCTGTCCATCTTCAGCCGACCCTCGTGCACCAGCCACCACAAGCCGGCGGCGGTGAAGGTCTTGGCCAGCGATCCGCCGTCACTGGGCGTGTGCGGCCCGAAGGCCACCGCAGGGTCGTGGCTGGCCTGGCCGAAACCGCGGGCGTAGACCAGCTGGTCGCCTCGCATCAGGGCCACGGCGCCACTGAACTCGTGCGCCGACACCAGCGGCTCGACCGATGCCGACACGGCGCTCGACAGCGGCGCTGCGCGCGGCGGGGGCGAGGCACATGCCGCCATGAGTTGCGCCGCCGAAACCGCCAGCAGCAGCCTCGCCATCCACCCCGGTTGGCCGATCGCACCCATGCCAGGAACCCCCTCTTTCCGCCCGCGCGCGCCTGAGATCTTTGGCCGACCCGTGATGCGAGCCAACTGTCGTCTCGGAAACAAGGTATCAATACAACCACAAGCCCAGGCACGCCAGACCACCCAGGCTCAGAACCGCCAGGGTCAGTGTCATGCCCAGCAGCCGCACGCGGTAGCCGCCCAGGCCCAGCAAGCCTGCCGCATGCAGCAGTCGCCCCAGCAGCAAGGCCGTGCCGAGCAACACCAGCCAGGCCGAAGCCACGCCGCCCAGTTCCAGCAACAGCATCAACAGCAGTGCCATGGGCGCTGTTTCACTGAAATTGCCGTGGGCGCGCATGCGGCGCAGCAGCAGGGCGTCGCCACCGTCGAGGAAGAGGATCTTCGATCGCAACCGTTGCCCGATCACCAGCGCGGTCAGTGCGCACTGCAGCAAGGCGCAGGCGCCCGCAAACAGCAAAGTCCAGTGAACGGGTGCGGTCGACAAGGGGCAGTTCCTTCCGTGGGGGTGGGTCGGGCTCAGGGCGTCTGCAGGACGACACGCTCCAGGCGCTGCATCGACTTTGGCAGATCTGCGCGCATGCCCGAGCCGATGACGCGGCCAAAGAACCACGCGAGCGCACCCTTGAACACGACGCGATGGGTGGCGAGTGTGCCGCCGCCGGTGGGGCGAAGCTCGTATTCGAAGCGCATCGTGCACAGCGGCAGCCCGCATTCGACGGCAAAACCCTGGTCGGGCTTGACGTCGAGGAAGCGCACCTTCGACTTCGGGCCCGACTTGGGCTCCACCACGCCCATGGCGCCGCTGGCAAAGGCGCCGTCTATCGACGAGGCCTTGAGGTCTTCGTCCCACTCGCGCCAGGAAGCCACATCGGCGTAGCGGGCGTAGATGCGCGCGGGGGTGGCCGCGATGCGATGGGTGTGCTCGAACTGCATGGGGCTTGTCCTTGTGGGTGCGAATCGGATGGGGGCTGTCGGTCAGAGCGGCGAGAAGGCCACCTGCCGCACTTCGATGGCGCCGAATTGCGCGGCCGGGCATTGCGCCGCCCAGCCCGTGGCTTCGGGCTCGCCGGGCACATCGATCAGGTAATAGCCGCCGATCTGCGTGTCGCCAGGCAGGGCCGGGCCCTCCTCGGTCCGGATGCGGCCGGCCTTGGCAAAGACCCGCTGGGCGCTGTCAGGCGGCGCCAGCTGGCCGGCTGCGAGCAGCACGCCCGCCTGGATGAGCTGGTGGTTGAAGCCCATCATGGCTTGCATCATCTGCGCTTCATCGGCGGCGGAAACGCCGGCAAAGGCAGCGGGCTGGAACTGGCACATCAGCATGAATTTCATGGCTTTCTCCGTGGGGTTGGCGGGTGGTTCAGAGCGGTTGCCGTGGGGTGGACTGCAACCGTGAACGCACGATAGGCGGGGGCCATTGCTCAGCCAATGCATGTAATGCTTCATGCACTGCGAAGCTTTCATTTGGAATAAGCCCGCTTTCACGCAGAATCGCCGGCATGCACAGCCTGCGGGGCATCCTGAACTTCACCCGCGCCGCCGAGCTCGGCAGCTTTGCCGCGGCAGCGCGCGAGCTCGGCGTGAGCGCGGTGGCAGTCAGCCAGAACATCAGCCGGCTGGAAGCCGCCCTGGGGGTACGCCTCTTCGCTCGCAGCACCCGCGCCCTGGCCCTGACGCCGGAAGGCGAAGCCTTCCTCGAACAGTGCCGCGAGCCGCTGGCAGCGCTGGACGCGGCCTGCCAGAGCGCCCACGACGACGCGCGCCTGGCCAGCGGCCTGGTGCGTGCGAGCCTGGTTTCGCCCGTGGCGTTTCTGTACCTGGTGCCGCTGCTGCCGATGTTCTTCAAGCGCCATCCGCAGATCCGGCTGGAGCTCGAGCTGAGCGAAGACAGCAGCCCGCTGATCAGCAAGCGTTTCGACGTCGGCATCCGCGTGGGCGCGATGCAGGACGCCGGTTTCGTGGCCCGCGCGCTGGGGCCCCTGCGGCTGCCGCTCTGTGCGTCGCCCGACTACCTGGCGGCCCATGGCGTGCCTGCCAGCCTGGAAGCCCTGGCGGCACCGAGCCAGGCCTTGCTGGCGCTGCAACTCAGCGGGCAGGCGCAACCCATGCCGTTCATCATGCAGGCGCGCAGCGACGGTGCGCGTGCCCTGCAGCTGCTGCCCACGGTGGGCAAGTGCCGCCTGGCCTGCAACGACTATCGCAGCCTGTTGCAGGCCTGTACCAGCGGGCTGGGCATCGCGCAGTTGCCGCAGCCGCTGGCGCTGGACGGCCTGCGCTCGGGCGCGCTGCGCTGTGTGCTGCCGGCCCACGCGCCCGAAGGCTGGCAGCTGTTCATTCACTTCCCCAGCCGCAAGCAGCTGCCGGCGCGGGTACGGGCCTTCGTCGACTTCTGCATCGAGCAGCTGGGCGGCCACGCTGACCTGAGCGCAGACCTGTCGGCTTTCGTGGCCTGAGCGGCCGCGCGGCCAGCCCGGGCCGGAAGCCGGGCTAAAAAAGCAACGACCAGAAGACCAGCAACACCAGCCCGATCGCCAGCGCCAGCCCGTAGACGATGGACACCAGCCCCGCGCGCAGGCAAAGCCAGTGCCAGCGGCCCCCATAGACGCGCCGGAGGGCCGCCAGGGCGTAGGCCGGTACCAGCAGCGCCACCAGCCATGACAGCCAGGTGAAGGGCAGCAGCGTCAGCAGCAGGCACAGGAACCAGAAGGCGTGCAGATGCAGCGCAAACACCAGATGTTCGGTGTAGTGCAGCCGCCGGTTCCAATAGGCCAGCTTGTGCAGCAGCGCGAAGAGCGGCAGCATCAAGAACATGGCACCGCCCAGGTTCGAGATGAACCGGCCGGGCAAAGCCTCGACTTCACGCCGCAGCCCCTTCGGGTCGGTGTCCAGGCGGGTTTCCAGTCGGTTGCAGAACCAGGCTGGCAAACCACGGCAGAAGAACGACCCGTTGTTCAAGCCTGCGTTGATGGGCGACTGCATGTGGGTCACGGTCCAGAGGCCCTGCCGCAGGTCCAGGTCGGATGGCAATTGCAGGGTCATGCTGACACCGGCCACCAGGCGCAACAGCAGAAACGTCAAGACGCTGATCGTCAGGTACAGCCGCAGCGGCAGAACGTAGTGTTTGCGGCGCCCAGCCAGGTACTGCCGGGTCAGTTCACCGGGCTTCAGCAGCAGCAGTTTCAAGCTGCGCCACAGCGCGCCTTCGGTGGCGAAGTAGGCCCCGCCGAACTGCTGCAGCAATTCACCCAGGGTCGCCGGTCGAACCCGGGTTTCCTGGCCACACACCGGGCAATGGCCGGGCGCTGCACCGCTGGCCGTGGGCTGCAAGGGCTCGCCGCAGTTCAGGCACGCGGGCGGCACCCGGGGCGATGCCGGCGGCACCTGGCTCACGACGCCACACTCACCAGAACCGCCAGGGGCTCAGCCAGCGCGAGCTGGCGCCTGCCAGCGCACCGGCTGCGGCGCATCGGGCAGCGTCCGCGCCCGCAGTTGCCCGCAGCCCGCTTCCACGTCCTGCCCGGCGCTCTGGCGCAGCTTGGTGAGCACGCCGCGGCGGTGCAACCGCCGGGCCATCTCGGCGGCGTGTTCGCCGGCCGGGCGGCGGTAGGGCAGCTCGGGCACCGCGTTGTAGGGGATGAGGTTCATCAGCGCGTACTTGCCGGCCAGCAGCTGCGCGATGGCTTCGACCTCGTCGTCGCCGTCGTTGACGCCGTCGATCAGCGTCCACTGATACTGGATCGGGTAGCCGCTGGCGCGTGCATAGACCTCGCCGGCGGCGACCAGCTCGGCCGGCGTGATGCGCGGCGCCCGTGGCAGCAGCTGTTCGCGCAGGGCCGGCCGCGTGCTGTGCAATGACAGCGCCAGCGCCGGCTTCACCTCACCCGGGCCGAGTGCGGCCAGGCGCTCGAACACGCGCACATCGCCCACCGTCGACAGTACCAGCTGCTTGTGGCCGATGCCGCCGGCGGTGCCCAGCAGCTGGATGGCGTCGAGCGCCGCGTCCAGGTTGTGTGCGGGCTCGCCCATGCCCATGAACACCACCTTGCGGACGTCGCGCCCGGGGCCCAGCTTCTGCCGTGCCAGCACCACCTGGGCGACGATCTCGGCGCTGCCCATCTGCCGCAGCAGCCCGCCCTGGCCGGTCATGCAGAACACGCAGCCGACCGCGCAACCCACCTGCGTGCTGATGCACACCGCCTGCGCCCGGTCGGGCGGCAGCAGCACGGTTTCCACGGTCTGGCCGTCGGCCAGCGCCACCAGCAGCCGGGCCGAGCCGTCGGCGGCCGGGTGCTGGCTGGCCACGCGCGCCAGGCCATCGAGTTCGGCGACGATGCCGGGCAGCGCCTGCAGCAGCGGCTTGGGCAGGAAGGTTTCGAGCCGCTTGCGCCCGCCTTCCTGCGGCTGCGCCCGCGCCCAGCGCCGCAGCACACGTTCTTCGTGCAGCGGCAGCGCGCCCAGGGCGCGCAGGCGTTGGCGCAGGTCGCTGACGTGCATGTTCAGCCTGCTGTCGACTTACTGCGCCAGCGCCTGGGCGTGGTGGCGCAGGTGGTCTTCGATGAAGCTGGCGATGAAGAAGTAGCCATGGTCGTAGCCGGCATGGCGGCGCAGCACCAGCGGCACATCGGCCTGCAAGCAGGCCGCTTCCAGCAGATGCGGGTGCAACTGCTCGGCCAGGAATTTGTCGGCCTCGCCCTGGTCGACCAGCAGCGCCGGCGCGCCTGGCGCCAGGCGCTTGCCGGCGCGCACCAGTTCGGTGGCGTCGTGTGCGGCCCAGGCCGACCGGTCCTGTGCCGAGCCACCCAGATAGCCGGTGAAGGCCTTGACGCCCCACGGACACTGCATCGGCGCGGCAATCGGCGAAAAGGCGCTGACGCTGCGGAACAGATCGGGGTGGCGCAGGCCCAGCGTCAGCGCGCCATGCCCGCCCATCGAATGGCCGAACAGCCCGGTGGCCTGCGGGCGCAGCGGGAAGTGCTGCGCTAGCGCCGCCAGCAGGTCCTGGGTGATGTAGCTTTCCATGCGCCAGCGCTCGGCCCAGGGCGCCTGGGTCGCATCGAGATAGAAGCCGGCTGCGGTGCCGAAGTCCCAGTCGGTGTCGGCGCCGGCCACGCCAGTGCTGCGCGGGCTGGTGTCGGGCGTCACCAGCATCAGGCCCAGCGCCGCGGCCACGCGCTGCGCGCCGGCCTTGATGGCGAAGGTCTCCTCGTTGCAGGTCAGCCCGGCCAGCCACACCAGCGCCGGCACCGGGCCGGCGCCTGGGCCCCGGGCCTGCGGCGGCACGAACACGCCGAACTTCATCGGCAGCCCGATGGCCGCCGATTCATGCCGGTAGAAGCCCTGCACGCCGCCGAACGAGGCGTGTTCCGAAAGGGTCTCGATCATCAGAACACCACCACGCTACGGATGCTCTCGCCACGGTTCATCAGCTCGAAGCCTTCGTTGATGTCTTCGAGCTTCAGCGTGTGCGTGATCAACGGGTCGATCTGGATCTTGCCTTCCATGTACCAGTCGACGATCTTCGGCACGTCGGTGCGGCCACGCGCGCCGCCGAAGGCACTGCCTTCCCACTTGCGGCCGGTGACCAGCTGGAACGGCCGCGTGCTGATTTCCTGCCCCGCCGCGGCCACGCCGATGATCAGGCTGCGGCCCCAGCCCTTGTGGCAGCACTCCAGGCTCTGGCGCATCGTGTGCACGTTGCCGATGCATTCGAAGCTGTAGTCGGCGCCGCCGTCGGTCAGCTGGACGATGGCATCGACCACGTTGGGCACTTCCTTCGGGTTGATGAAGTGGGTCATGCCGAACTGCCGCGCCATGGCTTCGCGCGCCGGGTTCAGGTCGATGCCGATGATCTTGTCGGCACCCACCATCTTCGCGCCCTGGATCACGTTCAGGCCGATGCCGCCCAGGCCGAAGACGACGACATTGGCCCCGGGCTCGACCTTGGCGCTGAAGATGACCGCGCCCACGCCGGTGGTGACGCCGCAGCCGATGTAGCAGACCTTGTCGAAGGGCGCATCGGGCCGGATCTTCGCCAACGCGATCTCGGGCGCCACGATGTGGTTGGCAAAGGTGCTGGTGCCCATGTAGTGCAGGATGGGCTGGCCGTTCAGCGAAAAACGCGAGGTGCCGTCAGGCATCAGCCCACGCCCCTGGGTGCCGCGGATCTGCTGGCACAGGTTGGTCTTGCGGCTCAGGCAGAACTTGCACTGGCGGCATTCCGGCGTGTAAAGGGGTATGACGTGGTCGCCCTTTTTCAGCGTCGTCACGCCCGGGCCGACGTCGATGACCACGCCGGCGCCTTCATGGCCCAGGATGGCCGGGAACAGGCCTTCGGGGTCGGCGCCGGAAAGCGTGTACTGGTCGGTGTGGCAGATGCCGGTGGCCTTGATCTCGACCAGCACCTCGCCGGCGCGCGGGCCTTCCAGGTCGACGGTTTCGATGGTCAGTGGGGCGCCGGCCTTCCAGGCCACGGCTGCGCGGGTTTGCATGAGGTTTCCTTGTGCGTTCGGGATGCTGCACCACCGGTGCAGGACGGGGTGAATCTACACGCGACGCTGCCGGCAAGCCGAATCATGTGAAGCCGCTTCAGCTTCAGCCCTGCGCTGCCGACATCGCAGGGATGGAAGCCCGCCTTTCGAACTGGTACCGCCTGCCCCGCCCGGGCCGGCCAGCCGGCGGCATGGCGGCTGGCCTTCGCTTCTGGCAGTTAGCGCACACTTATATTTTCGCGTTGATCCTGGCGATTCCATCG
This sequence comes from Rubrivivax sp., assembly GCA_022842595.1. Taxonomy (GTDB): domain Bacteria; phylum Pseudomonadota; class Gammaproteobacteria; order Burkholderiales; family Burkholderiaceae_C; genus Rubrivivax. The sequence continues at coordinate 20,499 of JALHPF010000005.1, read as the reverse complement.
GCGGTTTCGGCCTCGGAGCTGGACGCCATCGAGGGTCGCCTGCGGGCGCGGCCGGACGTTGCCGCCCAGACCCTGCAGGCGCTGGCGCAGGCGCAGACCCCGGGCAGCTCGGCCTGGCAGGAAACGCTGGTCGCACGTGGCAGCCTGCTCGTGCGCCTGGCCGACGGCGCGGCCGTGGAGGCCGTCGCTCAGGAACTGAGTCGCCAGGCCGCAGCCGGCGCCGCCGATGCCGTGCCGGCGCAGGCTGCCGCCGAACTGCTTCGCGCCCAATGGCTGGGGCGACATGGCTCCCTGGGTCTGGCTGACCGCAAGCTGGCCGATGCCCTGGCGCTGCTGGGTCCGGCTGCACCGGCGAGCCTGCGCCTGCGCTTCCTGGCGGCCCATGGCCGCATCAAGGAACACCGCGGCAAGCTCGACACTGCCGTCAGCCTGTACCAGCAGGCCGTATTGCTGGCCGACCAGGTGGGCCCGGCCTGGCGCCGGGCCGAACACCGCAATTCGCTGTCGTACGCCCTGGTGCTGGCCCAGCAGATGCAGGTCGCAGGCGTGGTCTCGGCCGAAGCGCTGGCGCTGGCCCGCCAGGCAGGCGACGCGCTGGTGATGTCGCAGGTGATGACGACCCAGAGCCTCCTGCTGGGCGCCGCCGGCAACAGTGCGGGCGAACTGCAGTCGCTGCAGGCCGCCATCACCCACGCCCGCGAGGCTGGCGCCACGATCGAGGAAGTACTGGGCCTGGCGAACCTGGCCGACCATTACCTGAAGCGCGGCGACTACGCCACCGCGCAACGCCTGTCGCAGCAGGCGCTGCCGCTGGCGCGGGCGGCGCGCGACCCGGTGGCGGAATCGGTGGCGCTGACCAACACCGGGCTGGCGCTCATCGGCATGGGTCAGCGTGACGCCGGGCTGCATCTGGTGCGCGAAAGCCTGGTGATCGAGGAACGCGCCGGTGGCCTGACGGCGATGGCCCAGATCCAGCGCGAAGCCGGCCTGTACCTGGAACGTGCCGGGTTCCTGGCCGACGCCTGGGAAGCCTTCAGCGAACACCGGCGCCTGGCCGACGAAGTCTTCCGCCGCGAGCACCAGCAGGCGCTGCTGGAAACCCAGGCAGCGTTCGACCATGAACGCCGGCAGCGTGAACTGGCCCTGCTGACCACCGAACAACGCCTGGGCGAAGCCCAGCTGCACCGCCGCACGTTGACACAGCGCCTCTGGGTCGTTGGCGCGATGGCCGGCGTCCTGCTGCTGGCCGTGGTGACGCTGCTGCTGCACCGGCTGCGGCGCAGCAATGCCGCCCTGCACGACAGCAACGCCCTGCTGCTGGAAGCCAGCGAAAGCGACCCGCTCACCGGCCTGGCCAACCGCCGCCACCTGCAGCGCGTGATGCGCCAGGCCGAGGGCAAGGTGGGCGCACCCGGCCTGGAAGCCGCCCTGCTGCTGATCGACATCGACCACTTCAAGCGCATCAACGACCAGCATGGCCATGCCATCGGCGACGCCGTGCTGGTGGAAGTGGCGCAGCGCCTGCGCACCGTGCTGCGCGACGAAGACCTGACGGTGCGCTGGGGCGGCGAGGAATTCCTGGTGCTGGTGCGCGGGCTGGCCAGCGGACAGGTGGAAAGCCTGGTCGAGCGCCTGCTGCAGGCCGTCGGCAGCCAGGCCGTGCTGCCGGGCGGGCGGCCGGTGGCGGTGACGGTGTCGATCGGCTTTGCCTGCTTCCCGCTGCCGCCGCATGCCCCGGCGCTGCCCTGGGAGCAGGCCATCGACCTCGTCGACAGCGCCATGTACCTGGCCAAGTCGCACGGCCGCAACCGCGCCTGGGGCGTGCGCAGCCTGCACGACGACCCGGCCCGGGCCACGCTCGAAGCGGCCTGGCGCGCCGGCCGCGCCGACTTGAGCCACCACCCCGGCCCGGCCGTGGCCCATGCCGTGACCCCCGCCGGCCCGGCGAGCGTGCCTGCAGCACTGGCCGGGGCACTGCTGGTCGCGGTGCTGGCGCTGCTGCCCAGTGACGGACAGGCCAGCCACCCCGTGGCCACCAGCGAGCTGGCCGGCCTGCAGGCGCGCGCCGCCGTGCAGGTCGACCTGGGCTTCGCTCATCCCGACCTGGCCCTGGCCACCCTGGGCAGCTGGCAGGCCGTCGTGGCCCGTGGCAGCGCCGACTGGCAGGTGCTGCAGACGGCGCGCGGCCTGGTGGCCGCTGGTGCCGGCCGCCACGCCGTGGCCGGCGCGCTGGCCGAACCGCTGCGCGCCGCGGGCCAGGGCACGCTGGCCATGGCCGACGCCCTGCTGATCCTGGCCACCAGCCTGGACGTGGCCGGCATGCCGCAGAAAAGCCTGGCGCAGGGCGAGGAAGCGCTGGCGCGTTATCGCCAGGCGTGCCTGGCACGACAGCCGCAGACAAGCCAGCCGCCGGCCCTGTGCGACTACCGCCACATCTGGCGCAGCCGCCACCTGCTGGCGCGGCTGCAGGTGGCGCGCGGCCAGTCCAGCCTGGCACGCGAACAGGCCCAGGCCGCCGCGCTGCTGGCCCGCGAGCAGGGCGACAACATGCGCCAGGCCCAGGCGCTGGCCACCGCCGCGCGCGCCAGCGACATGCTCGGCGAACGCGACGAGGCCGACCGACTGTTCACGCAGGCACAGCGCCTGGCACGCCTGGACGGCAGCCCGCCGCTGCTGGCACGCATCGCACTGGCCGAGACGCTGCACCGCGACACCCGCGGCGACACCGAAGGCGCACGCCTGGCCGCCGAGCGCGGCCTGGCCTGGGCCCGGCGCGCCAGCTCGCCGCGGCTGGAAGCGCTGCTGCTCGTCAATCTGAGCGACAGCTACCTGCAGGCCGGCCAGCCGCGCCTGGCCCTGCGGGCGGTGGACCGCGCCCTGCCCGTGGTCCGCGCCCATGGCGACCGCCGCGCCGAACGGGTGCTGCTGGTCAACGCCAGCCTGGCTCGCATCGGCCTGGGTGAGCTGGCGGCGGCGCGGCGCACGATGGAGGAGTTGCACGCCGCCTTCCGCGACACGGGCGCCAGCACCGACCAGGCCCAGCTGCTGCGCGAATTCAGCAGCGCCCTGGCCAATGCCGGCGACCTGCGCGGCGCGCTCGACCTGTACCACCGCGAACGCGCCGTCGCTTCCAGCCTGATGAACGCCAACCGCGAAACCGCGCTCGCCGACCTGCGCGAGCGCTTCGACCGCGAAGCCCAGCAGCGCCAGCACGACCAGCTGACCCGCGAAAACAGCCTGATCGCCGCGCAGCTGGACAACCGCGCCGCGCAGCAGAAGCTGGCCGCTGCCGCAGCACTGGCGCTGTTGCTCGCCGTGGCCCTGGCGGCGCTGATCTATCGCCGTGTGCGCGATGTCAACCGCCACCTGGCGCAAAACCACGACGTGCTGCGCCAGCAGAGCCTGCGCGACGCGCTCACCGGCCTGGCCAACCGCCGCGCGCTGGCCCAGGCCGTGCCCGGCGAATGCACGGGCGGGCTGCTGCTGGTCGACATCGACCACTTCAAGCGCATCAACGACGAACAAGGCCACGCCGCAGGCGACGCCGTGCTGGTGGAAGTGGCGCGCCGGCTGCAGGGCTGCGTGCGGCAGGGCCATGGGGTCAACGGCGACGACCTCGTGGTGCGCTGGGGCGGCGAAGAATTCCTGATCCATGCGCCGGGCCTGGACGCCGCCGCCACCGAAGCCCTGGCCAGCCGCGTGCTAAAGGCCGTGGCGGCCACGCCCGTGGCGCTGCCCGGCAGCGAGCGGACGGTGACGGTGTCGGTGGGCTACGGCAGCTTCCCGCTGGCCGAAACGCCTGGGCCGATGACGCTGGACCGCGCCGTCAACCTGGCCGACATGGCGCTGTACAACGCCAAGAACCGCGGGCGCCATTGCAGCGTGGCGGTGGCGCAGGGGCTGGCCGCTGACGCGGCAACACCACGATCGTGCGCCGCAGCCGTGCCGGCAGGGTGAAGTTTGGCAAGGCCCAAGACCCGATGACAGCGCCAGAGCGCTGGCGCACGGACAATCCTGCGCCATGACGCACACCCACAACAAGAAACCGCTGGCCCTGGGCTTGAGCCTGCTGGCTGCCGCCGGCGCCAGCCTGGCGCAGACAGCCCCGGCGCCCGTGGCGCCAGCGCCCGCGGCTTCGGCGGTTTCGTCGACCCCGGCGACCCCAGCGGCTGCGGCCCCGGCTGGCAACCAGCGTGTCGAGATTACCGGCGGCCGCCAGTCCGACACTGAGCAGCGCCGCCGGTCCACGGCCTCGAAGATCGTCATCGGGCGCGAGGAGATCGACAAGTTCGGCGACGCCACCGTGGGCGAAGTGCTGCGCCGCCTGCCCGGCGTCAACACCCCCGGCGCGCCGGGCCGGGGCGGCCCGCCGCGGCTGCGCGGCCTGGGTGGCGGCTTCACCCAGCTGCTGATCGACGGCCAGCGTGTGCCGCCGGGGTTCAGCCTCGAAAGCCTGACGCCGGAACAGGTGGAGCGCATCGAGATCCTGCGCGCCCCCACCGCCGAGACCGGAGCGCGCGCCATCGCCGGCACCATCAACATCATCACGCGCGAAGGCTTCCGCCTGCGCCTGAACGACGTGCGCGTGGGTACGGGTGTCGAGAACGGCGCCGCGTCGGGCGGCCTGAACTGGACCCACAACAACAGCGCCGACGATCTGACCTACAACCTGTCGGGCTCGGCCTTTTCCAGGCGCACCGACGAAGACAGCCGCACCACGACCACCGTGCGCGAGCTCGGCAGCGACACGCTGCTGGAAGACCGCACGGTGCGCAGCAACAGCCAGAGCCGGCGCTTCGGCACCAACCTCACCGCACGGCTGCAATGGCGGCTGAACGAGTCGGGTGACAACATCGCGCTGATGCCTTCGGTGTTCCACACCGAGAGCAAAGCTGACAGCGCACTGGTGCAGGACTCGCGGCTTCTGCGACCTTCCAGCACCGGCCGCTACAGCACCGCCGAGGGCGTTGCCGACAGCCGCTTCACCACCGGCAGGCTGGGGCTGATGTGGCGCCAGCGCCTGGGCGAGGTGCGCATGGAAGCCAACGGCAATGCCGGCAGCAGTCGTTCGCTGAACGACAGCGCACGCCGTGAGTTTGGCAGCGGCAGCGCCGGCGTTCTGCGCACGCTGCAGGACCGCAGCACCGCGCGTGAAAACACCCTGACGCTCAACCTGAAGGGCACGCAGCTGGTGGGCGGCAAGGCCAACTTGCCGGGCAGCGAAAACACGGTCGTGGCCGGCGCCGAGATCGAGGGCATCGACCGCAAGGAAACGCGCAGCAACCTGCAGAACGGCGTTCCCACTCTCACCAACCTGGCCGAGAACCTGCAGGCCAGCAGCTTGCGCCTGGCGGCCTACGCGCAGAACGAATGGGCCATCAACCCGAACTGGGGCGCCTACGCCGGGCTGCGCTGGGAAGGCATCACCACGCGCGGCGACAACGCCAACGGCGAACGGCCGACCAACCGCAGCAGCGTCTGGACGCCGCTGCTGCAGGCCGTGTGGAAGCCCGACCCGAAGAGCCGCGACCAGGTGCGCATGAGCCTGACGCGCAGCTACCGCAGCCCGGGGCTGAACGCGCTGATCGCCCGCCCCACGATCAACCGCGACCGGCCGATCGACGAACCCAACACCGTGAGCACGCCCGACAGCGCCGGCAACCCCGACCTGCGGCCTGAACTGGCGACTGGCATCGAGCTCGGCTATGAACGCTATCTGGAAAGCGGCGGCGTGCTCAGCGCCAATTACTTCCGGCGCAACATCAGCGACCTCATCCGGGGCGAGATCCGGCTGGAGACGGTGAGCTACAGCCCGGTGCCTCGCTATGTGCGGCGTCAGCAGAACATCGGCGACGCGACCGTGCAGGGCATCGAGCTGGAAGCCAAGTTCAGGCTCGACCAGCTGGTGGCCGGCAGCCCCGCGGTGGAAGTGCGCAGCAACCTGAGCCTGTTCGACAGCGCGGTCAAGAGCGTGCCCGGCCCCGACAACCGGCTGGACCAGCAGGCCAAGGCCACCGCCAACCTGGGCGCCGACTACCGCCTGCGCGGCACCCCCTTCACGCTGGGCGGCAACGTCAACTGGGTGCCCGGCTACACCACGCGCACCGACGAAAACCTGACGGTCAGCGTCAGCCGCAAGCAGGTGTGGGACGTGTATGCGCTGTGGACCTTCACCCCGGCCATCGCGCTGCGCCTGCTGGGCAGCAACCTGGCCGCCGAGGACTACGACACGACGACGGTGACCGACGGCACGCCCTTCAACCTGAACGAACGCACCACGGTCGTCAGCGGCGGCCCGAGCTATGTCAACTGGCAGCTGCGGCTGGAACTGAAGCTCTAGGAACCGGCGCCGTCAGCGGCGCCGTGCAAACTCCGGCTTCGAACCACATCGACCGGAGACTGACGATGAGCCTGCACCGCCGTACCTTCGTTGCCGCTGGCGCCCTGCTGCCCTTCGCTTCGCCCTTGTGGGCGCAGGCTGGCTGGCCCAGCAAGCCGGTGCGCATCGTCGTGCCCTTTGCCGCTGGCGGCACCACCGACATCCTGGCCCGGGCCATCGCTCCGGAACTGCAGAAGGCCTTCGGCCAACCCTTCGTCGTCGACAACAGGCCCGGCGCCGGTGGCAACACCGGTGCGGCCGAAGTGGCCAAGGCAGCGGCCGACGGCCACACCCTGCTGATGGGCACGGTGGGCACCCACGCCATCAACCCGTCGCTGTACCCGAAGATGCCCTACGACCACGTCAAGGACTTCGCGCCCATCACGCTGGTGGCGGGCGTGCCGAACGTGGTGGTCATGAACCCGGCGTCGGCACTGAAGTACGAGATCAACACCCTGCCCGACCTGATGCGCGCCGCGCGCCGCCACCCCGGCCGGCTGAACGTGGCGAGCTCGGGCAATGGCACGTCCATCCACCTGGCCGCCGAGCTCTACAAGAGCATGACCGGCACCTTCATGCTGCACCTGCCCTACCGCGGCTCGGGGCCGGCGCTGATCGACCTGATGGCCGGCAACGTCGACCTGATGTTCGACAACCTGCCGAGTGCGCTGCCGCATATCAAGAGCGGCAGGCTCAAGGCCCTGGCCGTGACCAGCGGCAAGCGTTCGGCGGCCCTGCCCGACATGCCCACCGTGGCCGAAGCCGGTGGCGCGAAGCTGCAGCACTTCGAGGCCAGCTCCTGGTTCGGGCTGCTGGCGCCTGCCGGCACCCCCGCCGACATCGTCACACGCCTGCAGCAGGAAACCGCCAAGGCCATGGCCCAGCCGGCCGTCAACGAGCGCCTGCTGAGCCAGGGCGCGGTGCCGGGCGGTCAGCCACCGGCCGAGTTCGCCAGCTTCATTGCCGCTGAAACGAAGAAGTGGGCGCAGGTCGTCAAGGCCTCGGGCGCGAAGATCGACTGATCTTCTGCAAGTCGTGTTGCGGCATGTTGCGGGTGTCGGACGATGCCCACAGCCGCAACGGCGATGGTCCGATGGGCGCTGGCAGGTGCGTTGACGAGACTGGAGGCCTTCACCCACCGCAAGGAGAGCCTCATGAAGAACCAGACCACGCATCTGCGCACCGCCGTCGCCACGGCCATCATCGCCACCGCCGGCCTGTCGTCGTTCAGTGCATTCGCCGCATCGACGCAGCGCCCCGACGCTTCTGCCCGGGCCGAGATCCAGCAGACCTACCGCGCCGACCGTGCGGCCTGCACCGACGGCAGCAGCACGCAGGAGCGCAGCGCCTGCCTGGCCGAGGCCGCAGCCGTGCGCAAGGAAGCACTGGCCGGAACGCTGGGCCTGCAGACCGTGGCCGACAGTGGCCAGATCGCACCCACCGAACCCGACCTGCTGGCCAACGCGCTGGCGCGTTGTGATGCGGTGCCGACCGATGTGCGCAGCGACTGCGAGCAGCGCGTGACTGGCGGCGACGGCGTGATCGTCGTGGGCAGCGTTGCCGAGGGCGGCATCCTGCGCGTGCTGGTGCCTGCCGAAGCACCGCTGACGGTGGCCCAGTCCGACAGCACGCCGGCCCAGGCCGAAGTTGCCATGAGCTCGGAAGTGATCGTCGCCGAGCCGACCGAACCGCTGATGGAAGCCGACCCGGCAACGCTGCCGACCGCGGCCGCTGCGGCGCCCACCGAGAGCCTGGGTGCCGGCGAAACGCGGGTCCCTGTCGAAGCGGCACAGGCCACCGGCCTGACCGCCGAGCCACTGGCCGAAACGAGCAGGGCCGTGGGGGTCGACCCGCTCGCCGACATGGCGGTGCATCCTGCGCTCGCAAACCAAGCCGCGCCCGAAGCCGCCCCGGCCGAAGCCACCGGGCCGGTCTCCACCGAACCTGTCCCTGCCGAGCCCGCCCCGGCTAGCGAACCGGTGAGCGATCAGATGACGGAAGCGCAGCCGCTCGACACACTGCAAGCCGGCCCGGCCCAGGGTGCCGACCCTGTGGCCTACCCGGAATGGATGGTTCAGCAGCGTTTCGACTGAGCCCGCGTTTCAGCGCGGTCGGGGCATCCTGAAGCGCGCTGATTCGGCGATCTCGAAGTAGTCGGCAGCACCGCCGCCGCGCACCACCGGGTGCGCGGCGGCGGTGTCGTAGATGCCGTCGACCAGCAGGTGCCTGGCGATGTGCACCGCCACCACCTCACCCAGCACCAACCAGGTGGGCACCAGCGCACCCTCGGTTGTCTGCAGCTGCAGCACCTGCGTCACTCGGCACTCGAAGCTGACCGGGCTTTCGGCCACACGTGGCGCCTGGATCAGTGTGCTGGCCAGTGGCGTGACGCCGGCCAGCACGAATTCGTCGACCTCGGGGCCGACCATCGCGCTGCTCCGGTTCATGGCCTCGGCCAGCGGCCGTGTCACCAGGTTCCAGGTGAATTCGCCGGTGGCCTGCGCGTTGTGCAGCGTGTCCTTGGCCATCACGCTGGCGAATCCGACGATCGGCGGCACGTAGTTGAAGGCGTTGAAGAAGCTGTAGGGCGCCAGGTTATGGCCCCCAGCGCCGTCGTGCGTGCCGATCCAGCCGATGGGCCGCGGGCCGACGATGGCGTTGAAGGGGTCGTGCGGCAGGCCGTGGCCGTGGCGCGGTTCGTAGGAATGGAGGTCGGGCTGCATGCCGGGCACGCTATCAGCCTTTGGCCGGGCGCTCTTTCGCCGGCCTACGCGGCGACTTGCGGGCGGGCTTGCTGGCCGGCTTGCGCGCCGCCACTGCCGCCTGCAGCGCCAGCCGCGCCCAGGGCGCCATCAGCGCAGGCGACTCCAGCGCTTCGGCTGGCGGCGTGTAGTAGCGCAGCTGCATCGGCTTGCCCTTGGCTTCGTAGACAAAGGGCAGGCAGCCGGCCTCGCGCCAGATCGCTTCGGTCTCGGTGCAGGCCTTGAGGTAGAGCGTGTCCCAGGCCACGAGACCCAGGTTCATGCCGTCCACCGAGAGGCCGTAGCCCCCGAACATGCGCACCGCCCGGCACGGCCCCAGGCTGGCCAGCAGCTCGCAGGCGTGCAGCACGAAGGGGTCGGTGATGGGCGCGGCCGCCATGCCGGCTACCAGCCCTCGCTGCCCGCCTCGCCCTTGAAGGGCCCGACGAGCTCGGGCGTGATCCAGCCGCCGTAGAAGCCGCCGGGCTGCGGCCGCGCCAGCTGGCCCGCCACGGTGACGTGCAACTGCGGCCAGGCGTAGAGCGCCACGCATTCGCCCAGGGCCTCGGCCCCTGCCAGCGGCTGCGGGTAGCTCCAGGCCACGCCTTCCAGGCGCCGCGCGCCGTGCACCAGGTGCCAGTAGCGCGCCGGTCCCTTCCATTCGCAGAAAGAGCCGCCCGGGGCGGGCTCGAACAAGCTGCGATCGCAGTCGACCCAGGGCAGGTAGAAGGTGGGCGGGTGCGCCGTTTCCAGCACGCGCACTGCGGCGCACGTGCGCGCCACCTCGGTCTCGCCCCAGCGCACGACCACCTCTCGCGTGTCCGGCACCAGCGCGGGCGGGCGGGGGTAGTCCCACACGCTTTCCTGGCCAGGGCCGGGTTCTTGCGCAAAGGGCGGGCGGCCCTGGCCGCGCCAGCGCCAGTGGTCGCGGGCCGCAGCCAGCCATGCCGGGGGGTGTGCCATGCCCCGAGCATAGGGCGATGGCGATTCGGGCACGCGCCGTGCTGGCATCATCCGGCGACAGCAAGAACGCAGGAACGATCAACGATGTGCGCCAGCAAGGTGGCCGAAGGCAATGAACGCGGATGGATCATCCCCATCGGCGGCGCCGAGGAAAAAGAGAACTCGCCGCAGATCCTGCAGCGTTTCGTCGAACTGGCCGGTGGCCGCAGTGCCGACATCGTCGTCATTCCCACCGCCAGCCAGCTGAAGAGCACCGGCCCGCGTTATGAACGCATCTTCGGCGACCTGGGCGCCGAACGCGTGACGGCGATCGACTTCGACACCCGCCGTGACTGCGACGAACCCGGCCGCCTGGAACGCCTGCAGCAGGCCAGCGGCGTGTTCTTCACCGGCGGCAACCAGCTGCGCCTGTCGACGCTGCTGGGCGGCACCTCGATCGCCAAGGCGGTGCGCGTGATGAACGCCGCCGGCGTGCCGGTGGCCGGCACCAGCGCGGGTGCGGCCTTCATCAGCGAACACATGATCGCCTTCGGCGACGAGGGCAGCACGCCGATGGCCGGCAGCGTGCGCCTGGCGCCGGGCCTGGGCCTGACCAACCGCTTCATCATCGACCAGCATTTCCGCCAGCGCGACCGCCTGGGCCGGCTGCTGACCGCCCTGGCCTTCAACCCCTTCGCGGTGGGCATCGGCCTGGACGAGGACACCGCCGCCTTCATCGCCCCCGACAACACCGTGCACGTGCAAGGCAGCGGCGGCATCACGGTCGTCGACGCCGCCGAGGTGCAGTTCAGCAGCATGGACAGCGTCGACGAAGGCCGGCCGGTGTGCCTGCTGGGCGTGAAGCTGCACATCCTGACGCAGGGTGCCACGTTCAACCTGCACACGCGGCAGGCCGACGCCGGCACGCTGCACCGACCCAAGACCTGAACCCCCACCGGACCGAGGAGCCCGCGCCATGCGCATCGTCGAACGCAACGTCTACGTCGGCCCGTCGCTGTACGCGCACTTCCCGGTCATCAAGCTGGTGCTCGACCTCGGGCCGCTGGAAGCCTGGCCCACCGGACGGCTGGGGTCGGGCTTCGTCGATGCGCTGCTGGCGGCACTGCCCACGCTGCACGAGCACGGCTGCAGCTTCGGCGAGCCCGGCGGCTTCATCCGGCGCATGCGCGGCAACAGCGAGGTGCCCGACCAGCAGCAGGGCACCTGGCTGGGGCATGTCTTCGAGCATGTGGCGATCGAGCTGCAGAACATCGCCGGCGAAGACGTCAGCTTCGGCAAGACACGGGGCATCGAAGGCCAGCCGGGCGTCTACACCGTCGTCTACGAATACGCGCAACGCGACGAAGGCATCGAGGCCGGTGAGCTGGCGCTGAAGCTGCTGTGTTCACTGCTGCCGGCCGAACTGCGCCCGGCCGACGTGGTGCCCGACGACTGGCAGTGGGCCGAGGCGCGCACCGACTTCATCCGCTACGCCCAGCGGCGTGCGCTCGGGCCCAGCACGGCTTCGCTGGTGAAGGCCGCCGAGGACCGCAACATCCCCTGGCTGCGGCTGAATGAACAGAGCCTGATCCAGCTCGGCCATGGCAAGTACCAGCAGCGCATCCAGGCCACCGTCACCGGCCGCACCAGCTACATCGCGGTGGAGCTCGCCCAGGACAAGGAAGAGACCAACAAGATCCTGGCCAACTGCGGCCTGCCGGTGCCGAAGCAGGAACTGGTGCGCAGTGCCGAGCGCGCCGTGCGTGCGGCCGAGCGGCTGGGCACCCCGGTGGTGACCAAGCCCTTCAACGGCAACCACGGCCGCGGCATCAGCATCGGGTTGACGACCCCGGACGAGATCCGCAAGGGTTTCGAGGCCGCCGCCGAGCACAGCAGCAGCGTCATCGTCGAAACCTACCTGCACGGCGAAGACCACCGCCTGCTGGTGGTGGGCGGTGAACTCATTGCCGCCACCCGGCGCACGCCGGGGCGTGTCATCGGCGACGGCAGCCACAGTGTCAGGCAGCTCGTCGAGATCGTGAACCAGGACCCGCGCCGCGGCGTCGGCCATGAAAAGGTGATGACGCGCATCGAGCTCGACGCGCAGGCCGACATGATGCTGGCGCGCCAGGCGATGACGCTCGACAGCGTTCCCGCCGCCGACCAGGAAGTGCTGTTGCGCAGCACCGCCAACCTGTCCACCGGCGGCACGGCCACCGACGTGACCGACGTCATCCACCCCGACAACCGCGAGATGGCCGTGCGCGCCGTCACCGCCATCGGCCTGGACGTGGGCGGCGTCGACTTCCTCTGCCCCGACATCACCGAAAGCTACAAGAAGGTGGGCGGCGGCATCTGCGAGATCAATGCCGCACCCGGCTTTCGCATGCACGTGGCGCCCAGCGAAGGCACGCCTCGCGACGCCGCCGGGCCGGTCATCGACATGCTGTTCCCGCCGGGCAGTTCGGCACGTGTGCCGATTGCCGCCATCACCGGCACCAACGGCAAGACCACCACCAGCCGGATGCTGGCGCACATCACCAAGATGGCCGGCTACACACCGGGGCTGACGACGACCGACGGCGTCTACATCGACGGCCAGCGCACCGTGGAAGGCGACATGACCGGCCCGGTGGCCACGCGCATGGTGCTGGCCGACCCGAAGATCGACATGGCCGTGCTCGAAATCGCGCGCGGCGGCCTGCTGCGCGCCGGCATGGGTGTGCCCTTCGTCAACGTCGGCGCGGTGCTCAACGTGAAGAGCGACCACCTGGGCATGAAAGGCATCGACACGCTGGAGCAGCTGGCGGAGGTCAAGCGCATCATCGTCGAGGTGGCGAAGGACTGCGCTGTGCTGAACGCCGACGACGAGAACGTCATCCGCATGAGCGCCTACACCGACGCGAAGCATCTCTGCTACGTGACGACCAACCCGCAGCATGCGGTGGTGCGCGAACACATCCGCGCCGGTGGCCGCGCCTGCGCGCTGGAAGCGGGTGTGAACGGACAGATGATCACGCTCTACGACAAGGGCCGCCATATCCCGCTGATGTGGACGCACCTGATCCCGGCCACGCTCGAAGGCCGGGCGATGCACAACGTGCAGAACGCGATGTTCGCCGCCGCGCTGGCCTTCAGCCTGGACATCAAGCTCGACGCCATCCGCCAGGGGCTGCGCACCTTCGACACCACCTTCTTCCAGGCACCGGGCCGCATGAACGTGTACGACGAGCACCCGTTCAAGGTGATCTTCGACTATGCGCATAACGCCCATGCGGTGGGTGTGATGGCCGACCTGGCCGAACGCCTGGAAGTGCGCGGCCGGCGCATCGTGGTGGTGGCCGGGCCCGGCGACCGGCGCGACGAGGACATCCGCGACATCGCACTCAGCGTGGCCGGCCGCTTCGACCACTACATCTGCCGCCGCGACGACGGCCTGCGCGGCCGTGCCGGCGATGAAGTGCCGAACATGATCGCCGCGGTGCTGCGCCAGCAGGGCGTGCCTGACAGCGCCATCACCATCATCCCCGACGAACAGGAAGCCATCGACGCCGCGCTGCGCATGGGCCAGCCTGGCGACCTGCTGCTGGTGTTTGCCGACGCGCTGACGCGCAGCTGGAAGCAGGTGACGAAGTTCCGGCCCGAAGGCAGCTCCGCACCCGTGGCCGCCGCGGCCGTGAAACGGACCTTGGCGGTCGCCGCTGAAGACAGCGGCGAAGAGACGGCCAACCCGCTGTCCGACGACGGGTCGCTGCTGGCTGCCGGCTTCGTGCGCGACGAGCGCGGGCTGCGCTTCGTGGGCGAGGCCGCCGACTGAACACAGCTTTCCGATGAGCCGCGCCGAGGAAGACGCGCCGCAGGCGCACGAGGACTCGCGCCGCCTGCCTGGCCCCAACCGCTGGTTCGACCGACCCGCCGTCGTGCTGGACGCATTGGGCAGCGCTGCCCTCGACGAGACCACGGCAGCGGCCTGGGCGCAGCGTGTGCAGCGCCTGTGCACGGCCCTGGGCTGGCCCGCGCCGCAGCCGCGCGCGCACCGCCATGCGGGCGGGCTGACGCTGGCCTTCGCCGCACCCGAAGAGGCCCTGTTCACCGCCACCGAGGTCAATGAATGGGCCTGGGAACGCAGCGCCGCCGACCATGGCCAGCTGGCCAGCGAAGGCCGCGTGCTGCTGCAGCCCGCCAGCGACGACCTGGCCGTGCTGCGGCCGCACTTCCAGCGTCTTGCCGCGGCCGAGCGCTCGCTGCCGCTGCAGCGGCTGAAGGCCGCGGCGCAAGCCCGTGGGCTGCCGCTGTTCGACGATGACGACTGCCTGTCGATCGGCGCCGGTCGCGGCAGTGCCAGCTGGCCGCGCGCGGCCTTGCCGCTGCCGATGGACGTGCCCTGGGCGCGCCTGCACGACGTGCCCACCATCGTCGTCACCGGCAGCAACGGCAAGACGACGACGACGCGGCTGCTGGCCGCCATGGCCCAGGCCGCGGGCAAGGTGCCCGGCCTGTGCAGCACCGAAGGCGTGTGGGTCGGCGGCGCGCTGGTCGCGCGTGGCGACTACGCCGGGCCGGCCGGCGCGCGCGCGGTGCTGCGCCATCCGGGCGTCGAATTCGCCGTGCTCGAAACCGCCCGCGGCGGCCTGCTGCGCCGCGGCCTGGCGCTGCGACGCGCCGACGTCGCCGTCATCACCAATGTCAGCGCCGACCACCTGGGCGAATACGGTGTGCACGACGTCGCCGACATCGCCCAGGCCAAGGCCGTGGTGCTGCACGCGGTGGCCCACGCCGGCCTGGCCGTGCTGAACGGCGGCGACGACGTGCTGATGGCCGTGGCTGCACCATTGGCGCCGGCCACGCGGCTGGCGCTGTTTGCCGCCGAGCACAGCCACCCGCGCCTGGCCGCACACCGCGCCGCGGGCGGCAGCACCTGCGGCGGCGAACAAGGCCGCCTGCTGCTGTGCGAAGACTTGGGCGAAGGCGGCCGGCAGACCGACCTGGGCGCCATCGACGCGATGCCGCTCACGCTGAACGGCGCCGCGCGCTTCAACCTGGAGAACATCGCCGCCGCGGTGCTGGCCGCCAACGCCGCGGGCCTGCCGCTGGCGGCCGTGCAGGCCACGCTGCAGGCCTTCGGCGCGCGCCCGCAGGACAACGCCGGCCGGCTGGAACGCTGGGCCTGGCGGGGCGCGACGGTGCTGGTGGACTACGCCCACAACCCCGACGGCCTGGCCCAGCTGCTGACGGTGGCGCGGGCGCTGAAACCCCGGCGGCTGGGCCTGCTGCTGGGCCAGGCCGGCAACCGCGACGACGCGGCGATTGCCGAGCTGGCGCGCACGGCCGCCGCCTTCGCGCCCGACCGCGTCGTGCTGAAGGAACTGCCCCTGATGCTGCGCGGGCGGGCGCCGGGCAATGTCACGTCACTGCTGGCGAAGGCCTTGCGCGAAGCCGGCATGCCGGACACGCAGGTCCAGGTGGAGCCCGACGAAGAAGCCGCTGCGATCAGCCTGCTGGACTGGGGACAAGGCGGTGACGTGCTGGTCATGCCGATCCACACGGGCGCGGTGCGGCAGCGCCTGGCGGAGTACCTGAAGCTGGGCAGCCTGCCTACCTGAAGCGGCCCTGCACCGACGCGGCCCCGGCATCGAGACGCGCCGAAGCCCTCACCGCCCGCGCGCGGCGGCCCTCGCCACGCGGGCTACCTGCGCGCCACGGCGGCCGTCACGGCCCTGGAATGCCGTCGATGGTCGGAATGAAGTCCTTGACCTTGCCGACGAACTGGAAGTGCCAGTCCCTGCCGTTGTGCACGTAGACATCGTCGCCCACCAGGCCGAGGTAGTTCTGAGCACCCAGGTAGTAGCGATAGCGGTACTGCTCGAAAGTGCCGTACTCGGCAAGTCGCGAAAAAAGTTCCGGATACACCCGCTGCGCATACCCGTGGATGCGCTGTTCCGCGGTGATGGTCGGCAGCCCGTAGCTGCACGCGCCGGTGGTGAAGACGGTGAACGTGTTTTCCCCTGACCCCGCCTCCCTGAAGCCCAAGGCCTCAGCGGCCGCCCGGTCTTCCTGCAGGACGTCCAGCACGATCCCGAACACGATCAGCTGGGGCGGGTTGTCCTCGTTCGACACCGTGCCGCACTCGACGACATTGATCGGAATGCGCCAGGCGTCGAAATTCGACAGCACGCCCTCCACCACGGCTTCCGTGTAAGTGGGATCGACGCCGTTCAGCGAATAGCTGAATCGCTGACTCATCCTCAGCGCACCCGGCGGCACTGGGGGCTGTCGATCCCGGGCCAGGGCTGCGGACAGCAGGGTTGCTTTCCCGTCGGACTTTGCATCCGGTGGCTCGGCCGCGCGCGCTGCCGTGGCATCGGGGAGCTCTTCCGTCATTTCACCAGCGCCGCACCCCATCAGCACAGCGGTGCATCCGGCCAACAACGCCTTGACCCGTCGACCGACCGAGTCGCGCTTCATCGCAACGGGTGTCTGCATCATCGAGCGGAGCCCCCGGACAGCGGCAACAAAACCGCGACCGCGATTCTGCACCCGTCGATAGCTTCGACCTCAGCGCCACGTGGGCCGGCCGGAACTGCCTGCGGCTGGTGCACGAGTCGAAGGCGCACCGGCCTTCGAGAACCTCAAACCGGGCGCCGAAGCGTCAACCCGTGCAGAACACGTTCAGCTTGTTGCCGTCCAGGTCGCGGAAGTAGCCGGCATAGAAGCCTTCGCCACGCGGCCCGGCGGGGCCTTCGTCCTTGGCGCCCAGCGCCATGGCCTTGGCATAGACGCGGTCGACCAGTTCCTTGCTGTTCACCACGAAGGCGATCATCACGCCATTGCCGACGCTGGCCGGCTGGCCGTCGAAGGGCTTCATCAACCCGAACATCGGTTTGTCCATGCTCACGCCCCAGGCATAGCCGCGGCCGAAGTCCATCGTGCGCTTGGCGCCGAGTTCGGCCAGCAGCGCGTCGTAGAACGCGGTGGCGCGGGGCAGGTCGTTGGTGCCCAGGGTGATGTAGCCGATCATGGGTGTCTCCTTCGGTGGGGTGATGGTCAGTCCACGGCCTCGGCCGTGTCCCAGGGGGCCAGGGTGGTCGGGCCGGTGGGCTTGGCCGCAGGCGTGCCGCCCGCTGGTGGTGCGGCCGCTGGCTCGGCAAGCGCCGCCTGGCGGTCGTGCAGGCCGCCGAGTGCTTCCACCAGCGCCGGCAGCAGCTGGCGCAGTTCGCCGGTGGCGATGGCCACGTCGGCGTCGAAGCCGCCTTCGTCCTTGCCTTGGTTGGCCGCGTCGACACCGGCGCCTTCCAGCACCACGTCGAGCAGGTCGATCTTCTTCAGCGTCAGCGCCTCGGTCAGCACGAAGCTGACGCGGCCCTGCCAGGTCATGGCCAGCTGCGTGGGCAGCTTGCCTTGGGCGATGTGTTCGCCCACCTCGTCGATGTCCAGCGTATGGCGGGCATAACGCACGGTGGCCTTCTCGCTGTCGGGCTGCTTCAGTTCACATTCGCGGTCGATGCTGAAGCCGCTCGGGGCTTCCTTGGTCTGCAACCACTGCGCCATGGCCGTGGCCGGGGCCAGCTCGGTCTGCAGCAGGGCCAGCTTCAGGTTGCCGCCCAGCAGTTCGATCAGCCGCGTGACCACTATGTCGGCCTTCTTCGTGCTGCCCGCGCCCACCCACACGGTGCGGCCCACCGGGTCGATCCACACCAGCGTCTCGCTGCGCTTGGGGAAGGCCCGCGGCAGCAGCGCGTGGACCACGGCTTCCTTCAGTTCCTTCACGCGCTTGCCCTTGGGGCGGCGGCCGGTCTCCTGTTCGATCTTGTCGAGCTCGGCCTGGATCTGCGTCTTCACGACGCTGCCGGGCACGGCCTTGGTTTCGGTGCAGATGCGCAGCACGATCTGCCCGCCCACGCTTTCGGCCAGCGCGGCGTGCTTGTCGCCCCGCGGTGGCACGAAGCCGCTGCTTTCGGGCTGGGTGGCGCCGCATTCCACGAAGGGGGCGGTGGCCAGGCGGCTGTCGATGTCGGGCAGGGACGGCGCGTCCCAGTGTTCGATGCGGTAGATCAGGGCGTTCTTGAACATGGTCACTTCACGGGTCGGGCGGCAAGTCTAGACGCCCGGCCGGCGGCCACTGTTACACGCGGATGTAGAGGCGCCTGCGGTCCAGCCACGCCGCCAACGCCCAGTACAGCGACAGGTTGGCGATGGCGAACAGCAGCGAACCCAGGCGCGGGTCGTCGGTCAGCAGCCGGCCCAGCGGCGCGAACACCTCGCGCCAGGCCCAGGGCAGCGGCGACAGCCACTTCGGCGTGCCGTCCGCCGCCACGCCGTCGGGCCAGCGCAGCAGGGCCAGCACCCGCGGCACGAAGCCCGACAGCACGAAGATGAACAGGGGATTCAGGCCGAAGACCTCGAAGAAACGTGCCCAGCGCGGCAGCGGCCGGCCTTCCACGCGGTGCAGCAGCGCCGCCAGCAGGGCCATGGCCAGCGCGCTCGTGAGCAGCACGTAGCTGGACGACCAGATCTTCTTGTTGAATGGAAACACCGCCTGCCACAGCAGCGCCAGCCCCAGCAGCACCGCGGCCCAGGCCAGCAGCGCCCGCAGCGTGCGTGCGCCAGGCCGTGCCAGCGGCGTGCGGCTGTCGTGCCGGACCGCTGCACCGTTCCCGCTGCCCAGAAGCTTCTGCCCCGCCCACACCCCCAGCAGCACCTGTGCCGTGGCTGGCACGGTGCTGGCCAGGCCTTCGGGGTCGAAAGGCACGCCTTCGCCGCGGTAGAGGTGGTTCGCGCCGATCAGCGCGCGGTCCCAGTGGGTACCGAAGAAGCCTTCCAGGCTGTACGGGTCGCCAGGCGTGCCCAGCGCCACACAGGCGGCCCAATAGCCCAGCAGCAGCGCGGCAGCGGCGGCCAGCAGCGCATGCGGCCCGGCGCGGCGCAAGGCCCACGCCACGGCCGCAGCCGCGCCGAAGCACAGCGCAATGCGCTGCAGCACCCCCATCACGCGCAGGTTGTCCAGGCTGCGCCAGGCGAGTTCGCCGCTGGCGTCCCAGCGCAACAGCGGGCTGATGTTGAGCGCCAGGCCGATGGCAAAGATGAGCAGCGTGCGCCGCGCCACCTTCCACCAGAAGGCCGCAGGCGCGCCCGCTGCAAAACGCGGCAGCACCAGTGCCAGCGCGTTGCCCACCGCGAACAGGAAGAACGGGAACACCAGGTCGGTGGGCGTGACGCCATGCCAGCCGGCGTGCGCCAGCGGCGGGTACAGGTGCGCCCAGCTGCCGGGGTTGTTGACCAGGATCATCAGCGCCACGGTGGCGCCGCGGAAGACGTCGAGTGAACGCAGGCGGTCGGTCATGGCGGCGCGCTGCGTCCTGGCTCCTGCTCAGCCCAGCGCACGGTCGACGCTGCCGTCGGCAGCGGCCAGGCGCTGTTCCGCGGTGGCCGCGTCGACACCGGCCTTCAGCATCACCACGGCCACCTTCACGCGCGAATCGGAGGCCGCCAGTGCGGCGCGGGCGGCGTCTTCGCTGGCGCCGGTGGCGCGGATGGTGAGAGCGAGTGCCCGCTTCACGAGCTTGGCGTTGGTGGCGCGCAGGTCCACCATCAGAGGGCCGTAGGTCTTGTTCAGGCGCACCATCAGGCTGCTGCTGAAGGTGTTGAGCGCGATCTTCTGCGCCGTGCCGGCCTTCAGCCGCGTGCTGCCGCTGATGACCTCGGGCCCGGTGGCCAGCAGCACGCCGATCTCGGCCGCGGCCAGCAGCGGCGCGCCGGGGTTGTTGGCGATGCCGACCGTCAGCGTGCCAGCGGCACGCGCGGCTTCGCAGGCGCCTAAAGCGTAGGGCGTGCCGCCCGACGCGGCCAGCAGCAGCAGCACGTCGTGGGGTGTGGGCGCGAGCGCCTGCAGGTCGGCGGCGCCCTGGGCGCGGTCGTCCTCGGCACCTTCGACGGCGACGAACATCGCGCCTTCGCCGCCGGCCAGCAGCGCCAGCGCCCGCTCGCGTGGCCAGCTGAAGGTGGGGTGCAGTTCGACGCTGTCCAGCACACCCAGCCGGCCGCTGGTGCCGGCGCCGGCGTAGAGCAGCCGGCCCCCGGCACGGATGCGCGGCACGGCTGCGTCGACGGCCTGCGCCAGCGCGGGTGCTGCGGCCTGCACGGCGTGTGCCGCCAGGGCCTGGTCGGCAATGAATGCGGCCACCAGCGTGGGCGTGTCGTACTGGCCCAGGCCGGCGTGGCCGGGGTGGGGTTGTTCGGTGGGAAGGGGGGCGTTCATGACAGGCGGAGCGTGGCGCGCGGCCCGGCCTGGCCGACACGGTTGATGGCACTGGCCACCACGCGGTCGGCGCCGCTGGCGTCGACCTGGGTGGCGCTGCCGGGCAGCACCTGCAGGCGCCAGCGGCCTTCGCGGCGCAGCCACACGGCCCAGCGGCGCACCGCAGCGCCCGGCCCGGGGCC